>NZ_JACDSF010000017.1:104273-293580 GCF_013449685.1 Pectobacterium brasiliense
TGAAGGTATGAAGGTATGAAGGTAAAGTCTTACCGCAACAATCACCAACAAAGTAGAGTAAAAAGAAATTATTATATATGAAACTGCATGGTGATATTGTTGGTACTTAACACAGCACTTATACTCGAGTCGGAATGTGATTTGGCGCGCATTATGCCACAAGCGCGCGATAGGATCGCGGTTAGTTTTGAGTAATATTTAAGCGATAGCGCATACAGGAGAGAAATGCGATGCCGATAGTACGTCGTTTCAAACAGGTCGACGTTTTCACCCAGCAGTCTTTCAAGGGCAATCCGCTTGCCGTCATTATGGAGGCGAAGGGATTAACCGATGCGCAAATGCAGGAGATCGCTCGCTGGACAAACCTGTCAGAAACCACGTTTGTCCTGCCAGCCACCGATCCTTTAGCGGATTACCATGTTCGTATTTTTACGCCAGAATCGGAAATGCCGTTTGCCGGACACCCTACGCTAGGCACCGCGCATTCCCTGCTGGAAGAAGGGTTGCGCCCTAAATCCCCAGGTCAGTTAGTGCAACAGTGCGGCGTTGGCTTAGTGCCAATTAATATTAATGATGACGGCAGTCTGGCTTTTCACGCGCCGCAGGCCACCATGGTTCCGTTTGGTGATGAGCATGCGCCACTGCTGGAAAAAACGCTGGGCATTACTGGTTTGGGTAGTGCCGCTATCGATAACCGCTACCCGCCCACCGCGGTACACATGGGCATTCGCTGGCTTGTGATTCGCGTCGACAGCGCCGACACTTGCCTGAACATCACACCGGATGCTGAAGCACTCTCAACCTTGCAAAACCTCAGCCAGACCAACGGCATCGCCATCTATGGCCCCCACGATAATGCGACGCCAGCCGATTATGAAGTTCGTGCGTTCTACATTGAACGTGGCCATCTCAAAGAAGATCCGGTTACCGGCAGTGCCAACGCCTGTCTGGCAGCGCTGCTTCGCCAACAGCATTCTATCAATAACGTCACCGCGCCACTCAGCTACCTTGCGCGACAGGGCACCATGCTGCAACGCGATGGCCGCATTACTGTCACTTACCTGAACGATGAACCGTGGATCGGCGGGCACAGCGTCACGATCGTTGACGGTACGTTGCAGCGGTAAAGGGAGCGATTTTATGGAAGCGCCATTTGTCGATACGTCATTTACAGATGCACTGTATGAATTGCGTCATCAGCCCCACCTGCGCCTAGCGATCCAGGAAGAACGCGATGCAGATACGCTTTTTACCCTGATTCAGCAGGAAAAGGCGCGCTTACGGCGTACTTTACCCTGGCCGGATTCCGTCAAAAGCGTCGATGACACGCGTGAAACCATTCGCGCCAACCGAAAGGCCTTCTTCTATAAAACGGCCGCCGTGTACATTATTCGCTGGGACGACGCGCTGGCTGGCATCGTCTCCTTCAACACGATTCAGGATAAAGAAGGCGTCATCGGCTATTGGATCGCCGAAACCTTTGAAGGCAAAGGCATCGTTTCTCAGGCTGTCAGTACACTGATAGCCGCCTATACCGATGCAAACCTCGTTGAGCGCAGCGTCATCAGAGCCTCAGCCGCCAACACGCGTAGCAACGCTGTCGCTCAACGGCTTGGCTTCCGCTTTCACCACACGGAGAAAGACGCTGAGCAGATTGGCGAGCAGTGGTTCGATCACAATATTTATCACTATCCCGCCTGATATGACCTCGCATGCTTTCTACTACCTGATGCGCTGACCTTCCTGCTGCGTATCAGGTTCTTTCGCTCCACGACGTGTTTCATTTATCGTGTCGTTATGTTTTTGTGACTAACGTCACAAAAATGTTGAAATCCGATCTCATCTTCGCTACCATTAAAAACGTGATGAACATCACATTTAACTAACCCGTTAGAGGAGTCTGATAATGAAAACTTTTCGCAAAATCAGCAAATTCTTTAAAAGAATGGGAGATGTTTATGTCAGTTACTGCGAACGTATTGGGTCAATCATCAGCCCGTTCTGATTGTGATATAAACAATCTCTAAAGCCGCCTCCTACAGGCGGCTTTTGTTTTTTCAGCTTCTCTTTCACCATGCTCATCCTCCTTTCCTTTTTGTCTACCTACACGTCGCAGATTGGTGCAGCACGCCGCATGCCTGAACATTCTCTTTTAAAAACAGCTCAATGCATTTTCCTTTCACGGCAAAACCATCTATTGGGTACAAGGAATACCGGACAAAGAGGATAAGATTCAGGACTAAGGGAAATCGAGAGATGTAGCGGGTAACCCCGCTACATTATTCCCAGAAATTCAATTACCAGAAACTAGAAGGAACTAGCGCTTAGCCAGCAGTAACCCTAATACCAGCCCCACGGTGGCACCAATACCGATACCGTGCCAGGGTTTGTCATGCACATAGACGTCGGCTTTGTCGGCCACCTGCTTGGCGCGGGCATAATAACTGTCAGTTACGCCAATACGGGCTTTGACTTCCAGCAGCGCTTTTTCAGCGCCCTTCTTCAAATCAAGGTAGGCTTGGTCTGCCTGATCGCCCGTATAGCGCAATACCTCATCCAGCGTTTCAGACAGAAGTTTTAAATCATCATCGACACGAATTTCTTCAGGCTGTTTTTTGGTCGCTGCCATAAAGTGCTCCCTTCTGTTATGAAAAGTCATGAGTTATAAATCGTTGCCTGATTAACTATAGACAATTTTGCGCCGTTCCTACGGTTTCAACAGACCAGATCATTCCTAAAACGTATTTGGCTTCCATAAAAAAATGCACGTCGCTTGCGACGGCCCGAAGGGTGGCGAGCAGGAAGCTCGCCATAAAAAAACGCCGTTGATTCTCATCAACGGCGCTTCATTACTCAAGCAGACTCTCGTCAGTGGTTACATCATTGGCTGCGCCAATTGCACCAGAGAAATAAGCGGCTGCGGATACAAACCAAAGAACAGTACTGCGATGGAGGAGATCAATACGACTACACCACCAGCAGTTAAAGCCCAGTTGTTTGGCGTATCACGCTGCAACACCTGCGGCGCATTCAGGAACAAACTGACCATCACGCGCAGATAGTAGTACAGGCCAATGGCGCTACCCAGCACGACCGCACCAGTCAGCCACCACAGCTCAGCGTTAACACCGACAGCCAGTACGTAGAATTTACCGAAGAAGCCCAGCGTCATCGGAATACCCGCCAGAGACAGCATCATCACCGTCATCACCGCAGACAGAATCGGTTTATGCCAGAACAAGCCACGGTAAGAGAACAGTGAGTCGGCATCTGGGCCACGGTACGGGCTGGACATCAGGCTAACCACACCAAACGCGCCCAGGCTGCTGAACAGGTAACCCACCAGATACACGCCTACGGTTTCCAGTGCCAGTTGATGACTCTGAACCGCAATCAGGGCAACCAGCAAATAGCCCAAATGCGCGATGGAAGAGTAGCCGAGCAGACGTTTGATGTTGGTTTGCGATACCGCCATCACGTTACCGAACAGGATCGACGCGAATGCGATGACGCCCAGCACGATTCTGACAGATTCGCTGTCAGCCATCGGCGCATACAGGAACAAACGCATGACTGCACCGAAAACGGCAATTTTACCGGCCGTCGCCAGAAACGTAGACACAGGTGCAGGCGCGCCCTGATACACATCAGGCGTCCAAAGCTGGAACGGAACCAGAGACAGTTTGAAGCCCAGACCGACAATCATCATCCCCAAGCCTGCCAGCAACAGCGGCTCATGGATTTGGTGATCGCTCAGGCTCTTACCGAGGCTGGCAAAGCTCATATCGCCTGATTCAGCATAAATCAGCGCCATACCAAACAGCAGGAAGGAAGACGCCGCCGCCGACAGCAGCATGTATTTAATACTGGCTTCCAGCGAACGTTTCAGGCGGAAGGCATAACCGACCAGACCAAACAGCGGGAGAGAAAGCAGTTCAATCCCGATGAACAGCGATGCCAGATGGTTAGCGCTCGCCAGCAGGATCCCACCTAACGCAGCAATCAGAACCAGCAGGTAGAACTCATCACGGTTGTCTGGGTAGCCTTGCAGCCACGGATAGGCAAACGTGCTGGTTGCCAGACTGGCAACCAGAACCAGTCCGGTATAGAACATCGAGAAGCCATCAACACGCAGCAGCGGCGTCACGTCCGTTGGGCCAACCTGGCCGACAAAGTACAGTGACAGCAACGCAATATTCAGGCCGATAACCGTCATGGTTGCGTTGACAAAATGGTTGCGTCGCCACGCAATGCACAGCATCACAACCACTACCGTCAATCCGACGATCAACAGCGGCGATAGCGCAATTAGTTGTTGAAGAGTTATTGTCATGGCGAATTACGGCCTTGTTGTTGAAATAATTGAATCTGGAGCAGACGACATAAACCACTGCTGGATATTTGACATCGCGGCACTGGAGGTATCCAGAATCGGTTGCGGGTAAACCCCTAACAACACCAGTAATACCACCAACAGCATCACGATAGACAATTCGCGGAGCGACATACTCTTCAATGGTTCATCAGATTTAGGCGTACCGTAATAAGCACGCTGAATCATGATCAGTGAGTAGACCGACGCGAATACCAGACCGAAGGTTGAGATCACCGTAATCACCGGCACAACCTGATAGCTGCCGAACAGAATCATGAATTCGCCGACAAAGTTACCCGTGCCCGGCATACCCAAGGTTGCCACAGCAAAGAACAAAGACAGCGCAGGCAGGAACTTCAGACGCGACCACAGGCCGCCCATTTCACGCATGTCACGGGTATGCAGACGCTCGTACAGCTGACCACACAGAATGAACAGACCGGCAGCGGACAAGCCGTGCGCAATCATCTGGATCACCGCGCCCTGATAAGCCAGTTGATTACCGGAATAGATGGCAATCATCACGAAGCCCATGTGGGACACAGAGGTATAAGCAATCAGACGCTTGATATCCGTCTGTTTAAACGCCAGCCAGGCACCGTAGAAGATACCAATCACGCCCAGCCACATGGCAATCGGTGCAAAGGCATGGGAAGCATTCGGGAACAGCGGCAGGCTGAAACGCAGCAGACCATAGGCCGCCGTTTTCAACAGTATCCCTGCCAGGTCAACAGAACCCGCCGTTGGCGCCTGACTGTGTGCATCCGGCAACCAACCGTGCAACGGCACGACAGGCATTTTTACAGCAAATGCGATGAAGAAGCCCAGCATCAGCAGATATTCAACACCGTATGACATCGGCGTCTTCAGCAGGTCTTCATAGTTGAACGTCCACACGCCGGTGGCATTGTGATGCACAAAGACCAGCGCCAGAATCGCGATCAACATGATCAGGCCACTTGCCTGGGTATAAATGAAGAACTTGGTTGCCGCCGTAATTCTGGTTTTACCGTCGGAGCCTTTATGCCCCCACAGTGCAATCAGGAAGTACATCGGTACCAGCATCATCTCCCAGAAGAAGAAGAACAGGAACATGTCGATGGCAAGGAACACACCGATAACGCCGCCCAGAATCCACAGCAGGTTCAGGTGGAAGAAACCCTGATAGCGCTGAATTTCATTCCAGGAACAGAGGATTGCCAACACGCCCAGCAGCCCCGTCAGCACGACCATCAGCAGCGACAGGCCATCCAGCGCAAGATGGATACCGATGCCGAAGCGTGGAATCCATGGCACATAAAACTCGGATTGCCATTGTGGCACGCCTGTCGGCGCCGTCAGAGAGTAACCGCCTTGCAACCACAGTTGCAGAGACAGTGCGAGTGTCAGCCCCATTGCAATCAACGCTATCCAGCGCGGTACTTTCGTACCAAAACGCTCTAACTGCCAGCACAGCAGACCGCCGATAAAGGGGAGAAGAATTAGCCAAGGTAGTAGCATGGCGTTTTGTGTCCCTAAATTAAAGAAATCTGAAAACTTGCCGTGGCGGGCATCCCTATCTGCGGAATGCCCTACCTTTTATACGTTACCGGATACTGCCTTAGACCAGCAGTAACAAGGCCAGCACCAGCACGGCACCAAAGCCCATAGAAGCAACGTACCAGCGCAACTGACCATTCGCACTGAGCGCCAGCCCACGGTTACCCCAACGGGTGATCGTAGCCGGAAGCGTCATCAATGCATTTAACGGATCACGCTGCAACAGCTTCGCGATAGCCAGATACGGTTTCACAAAGACATGGTCGTACAACCAGTCGAAGCCCCACGCGTGGAACCACCAGGTCGAGAAGAAACGACCTGGAGCACTCTTCGCGATGCTGCTCACCGCCTGACGTTTACCCAGCCACAGCACAGCAGCAAGCAGAATACCGGCAATCGCCACCATGCCAGAGGTAATTTCCAGCGTCATCAACTGGCCGTGTTCAAGCTCTGTCGTCGCTGGTAATACACCGTGCAACGGCGGAACAATCATCGCACCAATAAAGGTGGACAGAATCATCAGCACAACCAGCGGTAAGTGGTGAGAAATGCCTTTTCCTGCATGCGCTTTGGTTTTCTCTTCACCGTGGAACACGATGAAAATCATACGGAACGTATACAGCGAGGTCATGAAGGCACCGGCCAATCCAGCCACCATCAGATTGACGTGACCATTTGCCCATGCGCCAGCCAGAATCTCGTCTTTACTGAAGAAGCCTGCGGTAACCAACGGCAGTGCAGCCAACGCCGCGCCCCCGACCAAGAAGCAAACATAAACCAGCGGAATCGTTTTACGCAGGCCGCCCATCTTGAAGATGTTCTGCTCGTGGTGGCAGGCCAGAATCACCGAACCAGACGAGAGGAACAGCAGCGCTTTAAAGAACGCGTGCGTCATCAGGTGGAAAATCGCGGCATCCCATGCCTGAACGCCCAGCGCCAGGAACATGTAACCAATCTGACTCATGGTAGAGTAAGCCAAGACGCGCTTGATGTCGGTTTGAACCAGAGCGGCAAAACCCGCCAGCACCAGCGTTACTGCACCCACAATCCCTACCAGATGCAGAACATCCGGTGCCATCAGGAAGAGGCCGTTTGTACGCGCAATCAGGTAAACACCCGCGGTAACCATCGTCGCGGCGTGGATCAGTGCAGATACCGGAGTTGGACCGGCCATTGCATCCGCCAGCCAGGTTTGCAGCGGAAGCTGTGCCGATTTACCGACCGCACCACCCAGCAACATCAGCGTAGCCCAGGTGATTTCCGGTGAACCCTCAGCCAGTTTCTGCGGTGCCAATACCATCAGCTCGCGGAAGTTAAGCGTACCCAGTTCTTTGTAAAGGATGAACAGGGCAAAGGCGAGGAAGACGTCACCCACACGCGTAACGATGAAAGCTTTCATCGCCGCCGCGCCGTTCTTCGGATTGGTGTAGTAGAAACCGATCAGCAGGTAACTGCACAGCCCCACCCCTTCCCAACCGAGGTACATCAACAACAGGTTATCCGCCAGTACCAGAATGACCATACTCGCGATGAACAGGTTGGTGTAGGCGAAGAAGCGGGAATATCCCTCTTCCCCACGCATGTACCAGGAGGCAAACAGGTGGATAAAGAAACCAACGCCCGTTACAACGGACAGCATCGTCACCGAAAGGCCATCGAGCGTCAACGTTACGCTGATGTCGAAGTTGCCAACGGCCATCCATGTCCACAAATGCTGATTAAAGAAGGTCACGCCACCGTGCTGTTGGCCCATGAAATCGACCACAACCCAAGCGGTAACCAACGCTGCCAGACCAATCGAGCCAACACCGACAGTCGCGGACGTATTTTCCGACCAGCGACCGCGAGAAAATGCCAGCAACAGAAAGCCGAGCAGCGGGAAGAGTATTGTTAAATAGAGTAAGTTCATCCGCGCATCTCACTGACTGTATCAATATTCAGGGTCTGACGACGACGATACATTTGCAGCAACAGTGCCAGACCAATACTGGCCTCAGCCGCTGCCAACGTAATCGCCAGAATGTACATCACCTGACCATCCGGCTGCTGCCAGTAACTGCCTGCGACGACAAAAGCCAGCGCGGCAGCATTGATCATAATTTCGAGACTGATCAACATAAACAGCAGGTTACGGCGAATCAACAGACCAGTCAGCCCCAGAACAAACAGGATAGCGGCTAAAATTAACCCATGTTGTAACGGAATCATGCGCGTTCCCCCGTTATTTTCTTCTCAACGTCCTGGTTCGCGCCTTCTTTACTGACAACGTCACCACGTTTATCTTCACGACCAATGTGGAAAGCGACAACCAATCCCGCCAGCAGCAGCATTGATGCCAATTCAACAGCCAGAACATAAGGACCAAACAGGCTGATACCCACGGCTTTCGCCTCAACTGGCGTACCCGTTATGCCCTGCTCTTTCAGGCTAAGGATGGCATTGACGACAATCACCAGTAACGCCAGTGAAAGAATGCTCGGACCGATCCAGACGCTAGGCTTCAGCCAATTCCGCTCTTGTTCTTCTACGGAATTACCGAGGTTGAGCATCATGACCACGAATACGAACAGCACCATGATGGCACCTGCATACACGATGATGCTCAGCGCGCCGGCAAAATTAGCCCCCAGCGAGAAAAATACGCCCGCAATCGCCATAAGCGAGGTGACCATATACAACAATGCATGCACAGGATTGGTATGCGTAATGACGCGCAATGTCGCCAGTATCGCAATCAAGCCTGTGGTATAAAAAGCGAATTCCATGCTAGCTCCTTAGGGCAACAGGCCTTTGACATCAATGGGTTTGGCTTCGTTTTCAGCTTCGCCTTTGTCTTTCCCATCGATTGCCATACCAGCCATCCGGTAGAAATTGTATTCCGGATATTTACCCGGCCCCGATATCAGCAAATCTTCTTTCTCGTACACCAGATCCTGACGTTTGTAGTCGCCCATCTCGAAATCCGGCGTCAGTTGGATAGCGGTTGTAGGGCACGCTTCTTCGCAGAAGCCACAGAAAATGCAGCGCGAGAAGTTGACGCGGAAGAACTCCGGATACCAGCGACCATCTTTGGTTTCCGCTTTCTGCAATGAGATACAGCCGACCGGACAGGCCACCGCACACAGGTTGCAGGCAACGCAACGCTCTTCACCATCAGGATCACGCGTCAGCACGATACGACCACGATAGCGCGGCGGTGGATTCACAGGCTCTTCTGGATACATTCTGGTTTCGCGCTTCTTAAAAGCATTCGATCCCACCATACAGATACTGCGTATCTGGGTGCCGAAACCAACCACTAACTCTTTCAATGTCATGGTTTATTCACCCCTTCTTAAGCGTTGTACAAAATGACGGCCGCTGTCGCCAGCAGATTCAAAAGCGTTATCGGCAGACAGACTTTCCAACCGAAAGACATCACCTGGTCATAACGCGGACGGGGTAACGAAGCACGAATCAGGATGAACATCATCATGAAAAAGCCTGTTTTCAGCGCAAACCAGACAAACGGAGGCAGGATTGGACCATGCCAGCCACCGAAAAATAAGGTCACCATCAGCGCGGAAACAGTCACGATCCCGATATATTCCCCGACAAAGAACAGACCGAATTTCATACCGGAGTATTCAATGTGGTAACCATCTGCCAGTTCCTGTTCAGCTTCAGGCTGGTCAAACGGGTGACGGTGACACACCGCCACGCCTGCGATGGCAAACGTAATAAAGCCGAAGAACTGCGGAATCACGTTCCACAGGTGTTCCTGAGAATCGACGATGTCACGCATGTTGAACGAGCCCGCTTGCGCGACAACCCCCATCAACGACAGGCCGATGAACACTTCGTAGCTTACGGTTTGAGCAGAAGCACGCACCGCACCCAGCAGCGAGTATTTGTTGTTACTTGCCCAGCCAGCAAACAGCACCGCGTAAACGGCCAAACCCGCCATCATCAGGAAGAACAGGATACCGATGTTCAGATCGGCGACACCCCAGGTTGGCGTGATCGGCACAATCGCAAAGGCAATCAGCATTGACGTAAACGCGATCATCGGTGCCAGCGTGAAGATCACCTTATCGGTGAAATTCGGCACCCAGTCTTCTTTGAAGAACATTTTGATCATGTCAGCGACAAGCTGCAATGAACCGCCCCAACCTACCCGGTTCGGTCCATAACGTCCCTGGAAGAGGCCGAGCAGTCGACGTTCACCCATACTCATGAATGCGCCACAGGTCACCACAACCAGCAGAATCACGATCGCTTTTCCGACGGAGATCAGAATTTCGATTAATTCCGGTGTTAACCAACTCATTGTGCGGCCTCCCGCAGATTTTCAACGGTTGCACCCGCCAGCACCGGTGCAATACCCGGTAAGCCCAGCGGTAAACCAACCTGTCCCTGACTCAATGCCGCACTTAAGCGCAGTGGCAGACGTAACGTTTGTCCTGCACAGGTCAACTCCAGCAACGCACCGGCGTTAACGCCCAGCGTTGCCGCATCAGCAGGGTTCACCATCACGTAAGGCTCTGGCATACGCTGCTGAATCACGTCAGAACGCTGTGACATTTCATCACTACCAAACAGGTGATAATACGGCGCAACGCGCCATTGACCCTCTTGTGGGACGAAAGCCGCAGGAATGTTATCGAAATACGCCAGCGAACCTTCTCCGGCTTCGATCATACGCACACCCGGATCGCCATGACGCAAATGTCCGCCCACTTCGTCCTGGAATTTGTTCCAGGCTTGCGGTGAGTTCCAGCCTGGTGCCCAGGCAAACGGAATCTGCTGACGATTAGCTGTCGGGCTGTTGTTCCCTTCCATTGAGAAGGCAAACATAGTGTCTTTATCGACGGGCTGACGCGGTTCATGCACGCTGATATTGGCACGCATCGCAGTACGGCCGCTGGAGCGAATCGGTGAACGCGACAGTTTCTGACCACGAATACGGAACGAGGCGTCAGGCGCAGCATCTTTAATTGCAGCCAGTTGCGGCAATTCAGCAACACACGCATCAATCACGTTATCCAACTGCGTCCAGTCAACCTGACGGCTGTTATAGGTGATATACAGCGAGTGCAGCCAGCGCCAGCTTTCCAGCATCACTATCTTATCGTTGTAGTACGTTGGGTCATAAACCTGGAAGAAACGCTGAGCGCGGCCTTCCTGATTGACCAACGTACCATCGCTTTCAGCAAAGCTGGCGGCAGACAGAATGATACTGGCCTTATCCATGATGCGAGTACGCTGATGGTCAACCACAATCAGGTTCTCCGCTTTTTCCAGCGCGGCATCAACGCGAGCGATGGGGGCATGACGGTAGAGATCGTTCTCCAGCACCACCACGCTGTCGGCGTCACCGTTTTCCAACTGCGCCAGCGCGTCATCCAGCGAACCGCCACCCATGATTGACAGCCCGATGCTGTTAGCAGCAGAAGCAACAAAGGTGATACCGACGTCAGAACCGCGATTTTTCAGCGCCTTGGCAACGTTTGCCGCCGCAGAGATCACTTCCTCGCTACCTGAATTGGTACCGGAGATGATGAGTGGTTTTTTCGCACCGGCCAGCGCCTGTACGATGATATCGACTTTCTGGTCGAGGCCCGCAGCCAGATCGGTAACTGCTGGCGCGCTGCTATCCAGACCGTGTGCAATGGCGAAGCCAAGACGAGCCTGATCGGCAACCGGCGCACGGTAGTTCCATGCGGCGATGTCGTCCAGACGGGTGTTGTCAACGTTGGTGACAAACAGCGGATGCTTGGCATGCTGACCGATGTTCATGATTGCCGCAATCTGCCAGTCAGCCACTTTCTGTGCGGCTGCCATTTCGCGAGCTTTACCTTTAACGGCCTGGCGAACAGCCAGTGCGATACGCGCACCCGTCTGCGTCAAGTCTTCACCCAGAATCAGAACCGCATCGTAGCCTTCGATCTCACGCAGCGCCGGTGTTCTCACACCGCTTTCGCGCAGCACTTTCAGGATCAGTTGCAGACGATTTTGTTCTTCCTGCGCGATACCGGTGTAGAAGTTTTCAGCACCAACTAACTCACGCAACGCGAAGTTGCTTTCAATGCTGGCACGCGGTGAACCGATACCGATCGTTTTCTTCGCCTGACGCAGCACATCCGCCGCACCTTGCAATGCCTGATCGGCATTCAGCGCGATCCAGTCATCACCACGACGTTGCAGCGGCTGGTTCGGACGGTCTTTCTGGTTGACATAGCCGTAACCAAAACGGCCGCGGTCACACAGGAAATAGTGGTTTACGCTACCGTTGAAACGGTTTTCGATACGACGCAGTTCGCCATAGCGTTCACCGGGGCTGGTATTACAGCCGATGCTGCACTGCTGGCAGACGCTCGGTGCAAACTGCATATCCCATTTACGGTTATAGCGCTCAGAGTGCGTTTTATCGGTGAATACACCGGTAGGACACACTTCAACCAGGTTACCGGAGAACTCGCTTTCCAGCGTGCCATCTTCTGGGCGACCGAAGTAGACGTTGTCGTGAGCACCGTAAACGCCGAGATCTTTGCCATCCGCGTAATCTTTGTAGTAACGCACGCAGCGATAGCACGCGATACAGCGGTTCATCTCATGAGAAATGAACGGCCCGAGATCCTGATTGCGATGGGTACGTTTGGTGAAGCGATAGCGACGGAAGTTCTGCCCCGTCATCACCGTCATATCCTGCAAATGACAGTTACCGCCTTCCTCACATACCGGACAATCGTGCGGGTGGTTGGTCATCAGAAACTCAACTATCGTCTTACGGAATAGCTTCGCTTCTTCATCTTCAATCGCGATGAACGTTCCTTCGGTTGCTGGTGTCATACAAGACATCACCAGACGACCGCGGGTGTCTTCCGCGTTTTGGTACTGTTTTACCGCACAGAGGCGGCAGGATCCGACGCTCCCGAGCGCGGGGTGCCAGCAAAAGTAAGGAATATCAAGTCCCAGAGTCAGGCAAGCTTCCAGAAGGTTGTCTGCTCCGTTTACTTCATACTCTTTGCCGTCTACATGAATAGTAGCCATAGTCAGCATGCTTCCATAATGGCCCGTGTTACCACGAGCGCTAATCAAAAATTCTGTATACCCTCACTTTCAAATCGCAAATGCGTTGGCTACCTGCGTCTTGAAATCTATTGGGTTTATGAGGGGGGCTTATTTGCGCCACCCTGCGGATACATTCACTGCATCTCGCACGTGTTGAGCGATATCTTACCAGCGCTCTTTCAACAGGTTAGGCTGAATACCGCCAATCGCTTTGACATTGCCTAAATACTGTTTAGAGATACCCGCTTCGAATTCTTCCCGGAAATACTTGATGGCGCTTTGCAAAGGTTCGACCGCACCCGGCGCATGCGCACAGAAGGTGTTACCCGGTCCGAGGAAACGGCAAAGTTGCTCCAGCGTTTCGATATCGCCAGGCTGGCCTTCTCCCTTCTCCAACGCACGCAGAATCTTCACACTCCACGGCAGACCATCGCGGCACGGCGTACACCAGCCACAAGATTCACGGGCGAAGAATTCTTCGAGATTGCGGGTCAGCGAAACCATATTGATTTCGTGATCGACGGCCATCGCCAGCGCGGTCCCCATACGGCTACCCGCTTTCGCAATGTGCTCAAAATCCATCGGCAGATCGAGATGACTTTCCGTCAAGAAATCCGTACCGGCACCACCCGGTTGCCAGGCTTTCAGCTTCAGACCATCGCGCATACCGCCCGCGTAGTCTTCCAGAATTTCACGCGCAGTCGTACCGAACGGCAGTTCCCACAGGCCCGGATTCTTGACGCGGCCGGAGAAGCCCATCAGTTTCGTGCCTGCATCTTTACTTTTACCCGCAGACAGCCCTTGATACCACGCCGCACCGTGCTCAATAATTGCCGGTACGTTACACAGCGTTTCCACGTTGTTGACGCAGGTCGGTTTGCCCCACACACCCGCAGACGCCGGGAACGGCGGCTTAGAGCGAGGGTTAGCACGACGGCCTTCCAGCGAGTTAATCAGTGCTGTTTCTTCACCGCAGATATAACGCCCAGCACCGGTATGCACGAACAGCTCGAAATCAAACCCGCTGCCCAGAATATTTTTACCCAGCAGGCCAGCCGCTTTCGCTTCTTCGATTGCGCGACGCAGGTGAACGGCAGCTTCGATGTATTCACCGCGCAGGAAGATGTAGCCGCGGTAGGCTTTCAGCGCAAAGGCGCTGATCAGCATGCCTTCAACCAGCAGATGAGGCTCTTGCTCCATCAGCAGGCGGTCTTTATAAGTACCAGGCTCCATCTCATCCGCGTTACATAGCAGGTAGCGGATATTCATGCTTTCGTCTTTCGGCATCAAGCTCCACTTCAAGCCTGTCGAAAAACCCGCGCCGCCACGCCCTTTCAGGCCAGCGTCTTTAACCAGTGAGACCACTTCATCCTGCGCCATGCCGGTTAACGCTTTTTGCGCGGCGACATAGCCGTTTTTGCTGCGATATTCATCCAGCCATACTGGCTGTTTGTCTGCACGTAAACGCCAGGTCAGAGGATGCTGCTCAGCAGTCAGAACAATGTCTTTACTCATTGATACTGCTCCAATAACGATTCAATACCTTCCGGCGTCACATGGCTGTGGGTATCATCGTCAATCATCATTGACGGCCCCTTGTCGCAGTTCCCCAGGCAGCAGGTCGGCAACAGCGTGAAACGTCCATCGAACGTTGTCTGTCCCGGTTTGATGCTGAGCTTACGCTCAAGCGCAGCCTGAACGCCCTGATAGCCATTGATGTGGCACACGACGCTGTCGCAATAGCGAATAACATGACGCCCGACAGGCTGACGGAAAATCTGGCTATAGAACGTTGCCACGCCTTCCACGTCACTGGCCGGGATACCCAGCAGATCGGCAATCGCGTGGATAGCCCCATCCGGCACCCAGCCACGTTCTTTTTGCACAATTTTCAGTGCTTCGATTGACGCGGCGCGTGCATCTTCGTAGTGATGTTTTTCGTGCTCAATAGCGTCACGTTCGGCGTCAGTCAATACAAAAGCAGTGTCTTTTGTCAGCGAATCGGCAGCAGGCTGTCCCTGAGCGTCAATATGATCGTGATTGTTGTGATCATGCATAATTAGCGGTCCACATCTGACATTACGAAATCAATACTGCCGAGGTAAACGATCAGGTCGGATACCAAACATCCGCGAATGACAGAAGGAATCTGTTGCAGATGCGCATAGCTCGGCGTGCGAATACGGGTACGATAGCTCATCGTGCCGCCGTCACTGGTCAGGTAATAGCTGTTGATGCCTTTCGTTGCCTCGACCATCTGGAATGATTCATTGGCAGGCATAACCGGTCCCCAAGAAACCTGAAGAAAGTGGTTGATCAGCGTATCGATATGCTGCAACGTGCGCTCTTTTGGCGGCGGCGTCGTCAGCGGGTGATCTGCTTTGAACGGGCCTTCAGGCATGTTCTTGAGGCACTGATCCAGAATACGTAAGCTCTGGCGCAGTTCTTCAACTTTCAGCATCACGCGGCTATAGCAATCGCTGATGCCGTCGCCTACTGGCACTTCAAAGTCAAAGTTTTCATAGCCGGAATACGGACGCCATTTACGTACGTCGAAACCGATACCAGTAGCACGCAGACCTGCACCCGTTACGCCCCATTCCAATGCTTCTTTCGCATTGTAGGCAGCAACGCCCTGAGTACGGCCTTTTAGAATGGTGTTCTGCAATGCAGATTTGACATAGGTATCCAAACGCGCTGGCATCCAATCAAGGAATTCACGCAGCAGACGTTCCCAACCGCGTGGTAGATCGTGTGCCACACCGCCAATACGGAACCACGCTGGGTGCATACGGAAGCCGGTAATCGCTTCAACCAAATCGTAAATTTTCTGGCGGTCTGTAAACGCAAAGAACACCGGTGTCATCGCACCGACGTCCTGAATATAGGTACTGATGTACAGCAGGTGGCTATTAATACGGAACAACTCAGACAGCATGACGCGAATCGTTTTGACGCGATCCGGCACCTCAATACCTGCCAGTTTTTCCACGGCCAGTACGTACGGCATTTCGTTAACGCAGCCGCCGAGGTATTCAATACGGTCAGTATAAGGAATGTAGCTGTGCCAGGATTGGCGCTCGCCCATTTTCTCCGCACCGCGATGGTGGTAACCCACATCAGGCACGCAGTCGACGATTTCTTCGCCGTCCAATTGCAGGATAATACGGAAGGCACCGTGTGAAGACGGGTGGTTCGGACCGAGGTTGAGGAACATGAAGTCCTCGTTTTCAGTACCGCGCTTCATTCCCCACTCTTCCGGTTTGAACGTCAGCGATTCCATCTCCAGATCTTCTTTCTGCTTGGTCAGCTCGAAAGGATCGAATTCGGTCGCACGCGCCGGATAATCTTTACGCAACGGATGCCCTTCCCACGTCTGCGGCATCATGATGCGCGTCAGGTGCGGGTGACCATCAAAGGTCATACCGAACATCTCCCACGTTTCCCGTTCATACCAGTTGGCATTCGGGAACAGTTTGGTCACGGTCGGCAAATGCATATCATTTTCAGCCAACGCGACTTTCAGCATGATATCGCGGTTACGCTCAATGGAAATGAGGTGATAAAAGACGGAGTAGTCGGCGGCAGGTAAACCCTCACGATGGGTGCGCAGGCGCTCATCCATACCGTGCAGGTCAAACAGCATGACATAAGGCTTCGGCTGTTTTTTCAGGAATGCGACAACATCCAGTAATTGCTCACGTTTGACCCACACAACAGGGATACCTGTGCGGGTTGCCTGTACAGTAAATGCATCTGGTCCAAAACGGTTACACAGTTCGCCAACGACCGGATCGTTAAGATGATCGCGGGTTTGCCAGCCTGGCTGAGCGAGATCGTGTGTCGTTAAATCTGTCATAAATATGTCACCACATTAAATGTGCTATTTCTGTAGCTGATAATGACCGCACACTATTATCGAGGTATTACACGGCCACCGGGTTTATCATCTACAGGTCAAATCTCATCAGGCGAACGCAGGTTGGTCACAGCGATTCGCTCGCCGCGTTTGCGCTCACGCTCAGATTGCATGTTGGCGCGGTAAACGCCCTGTTCACCCACCACCCATGACAGAGGGCGGCGTTCTTTACCGATGGATTCTTTCAGCAGCAACAGCGCTTGCATGTAGGCTTCAGGACGCGGAGGGCAGCCCGGAATATACACATCAACAGGCAGGAATTTATCTACGCCCTGAACGACGGAATAAATATCGTACATACCGCCGGAGTTAGCACATGCGCCCATGGAGATAACCCACTTAGGTTCCAGCATTTGCTCGTACAGACGCTGAATCACAGGGGCCATTTTGGTAAAACAGGTTCCCGCGACTACCATGAAGTCAGCCTGACGTGGCGACGCACGCAGAACCTCAGCACCAAAACGCGCGACGTCATGGACGGCGGTAAATGATGTCACCATTTCTACGTAGCAACAGGACAGGCCAAAGTTGTACGGCCACAGGGAGTTCTGACGACCCCAGTTCACCGTATCGTGTAATGCATGTTCCAGTTTGCCCATGTAGACACTGCGGTGAACATGTTGCTCCAGAGGGTCGGAAACGATCTCCTGACGTTGCAGGGGATAACGGTCATTCTCACCGTCCGGCTCTATGCGGGTGAGCGTATAGTCCATCTTAAAATGCCTCGCTGTTACTGCGGATGATTGTTGGTAGTGTTGATGATGTCTGATTTAACGACTTGTCTCTTGGAACGTACTGGGGTCCAGTCAAGTGCCCCAACGCGAACCAAGTAAATCAAACCAGCCAACAGCACCAAAATGAAAATGGTTGCTTCAATGAAGCCAATCCAGCCGCTTTCTTTGATAGACACAGCCCAAGCGTAGAGATAGAGGGCTTCAACGTCGAAGATAACGAAGAACATAGCGACAAGATAAAATTTAGCAGACAGGCGTAACCGTGCTGAACCTACGGAGTCGATACCGGATTCATAAGGTACGTTTTTGGCCCTGCCTTTTGCTCTTCCCCCCAGCAAGAACCCACCGGTCAGCATAAAGACACAAAGGCCTACGGCAATGATAAGGAATAGCCCAAATGCCCAATGATGGGCGAGGATTTCAGTAGTTGTTGACATTCTCTTTGCTTACTCATCAAAAGTGGCGGGTAACATCTCTGCTCTATTATCGGCAGTTAATGCGCCACATCGATTAAAAGGAAGGATTAATAACCACAAAAAAGCACGGAAACGTATCAGGTAAGCCTTGCTTGGTATGGTTGAGCCCCTAAATTTGTAACCTTTTTTTCAACCTTACTAAAAATAACAGTACATTACTTTACATGCACGCTGTTTTGTTAACATTTTGTGTTCTCATCCGCAGCTAAATCGAATCAGTACTTTTGTCAGTTAACCAGTGTGCAGCAGCACAGGAAGCAAGTTCACTACGTCACTATACCATTTTCACAGAAAATGCCTGTTCCCCCATGTGGTTATTAGGGGTATTTTTTGATCCAGCACACATTTTTACCAATTTAGTTAGTAAAAAAATCAAGCTGATGCTGAACAAGGTTTGATGCTATTTTCCATAACATTATTTTAAAAAAATAGAACCGGTGTTTTATAAACTGGAAGGGATCATTAATCTCCGCACACCTAGCCTATTGATGTGAAATGGGAAACGCAAAGTGGGATCGGCGTGAAGAAATCAGGCCAAGAAGGCGCTGCCGATTTCGGTTTAACACGTTAGTCATAAATCATCATCATTCGGGGTGCATCCCTACCCTCCCCGAATGATAGTTAACTTCCCATTACGATTAGATCGCGTCCTTCAGTGACGGATCAGAAGACAGTTTTGCATTCGCGCTGTTTGCTAACAGGCTGACAGGCGTAATGTGAGAGGGCTTCCCTGATTCAATCACATTGAAAATTGCCGTCGCCAGTTCGTTCTCCTGGTTAGGGTTCTGGCAGAGGAAATAACGTGTTTCAGGCAATCTCGGCAACCCCTCCTCTTCACCCAACACCCGCAGTTCTGGGCTCATCATTTCTACTGAACGTACGGTGATACCCATGCCAGCCTTCACCGCAGCACGTACCGCAGACAGCGTTGAAGCCACATAAGCAATTCGCCAAGGGATCCCCGCAGCCGTCAGTTGCTGCATAGCCAGCGTACGGAAAGGGCTCGGTTCATCCAGAACAACCAGAGGCACGGGTTCTTGCGCTCGGAACTGATAATCCGCGGCGCAGTACCATAGCGTCGGAGAACTACGCAATAACACATGAGGAAACACCACACCGTTCATTGTGGTAATGACCAGATCTATTTTTCCCTCATTCAGCATCTCCATCATTTCAGCGCTACGCTTTACGCTGACATTGACGGAGAGTTTAGGAAATACAGATGTCACTCGGTGTAAAATATAAGGAAGGATAGTGTCTGCAGTATCATCAGACGCTCCAATGGTCAACATACCCTGAATATCGCTGTACATTAATGAAATACAGGCTTCATCATTGAATTGTAATATTTTTCTGGCATAACCCAGAAACTGAACACCATGTTCGGTCAGCAATTTATTGCGCCCGTGCCGAGCAAATAGCTCCTTTCCGATGAGTTGCTCCAGCCTCTGCATCTGCTGGCTGACAGCCGATTGAGTTCGATTAACTGCGGCCGCCGCAGCTGCAAACGTATTTAAATCTGCAACGGCGACAAACGTCCTCAGTAAATCAAGATCGAGATTAAGTACTGGTCGATTTGCACTGGTCATACGATTTTTCACTTATCTATTTTAATTTTAACAAAATATTCCTGGTGTTTTATTACATGTACAGGTAATGACCGATACATTTAAAGACACTATCGCAGACGCACGATAAGGGCAAAAAAATACTTATATTTCGTTACCCCTATCGCCTTTCCATTGGTAAGACATCATATAATTAAATGGCTCACCAGCCTTAATCCTTAATTCAATAAAAACGGCACCTTCCCTTTATTTCACCTTGCGAAATAAATACGCTCCACACTTAAATAAACGCGATCTCCCTGTCACCCTATTTTGGCGCTAAAAAAGTGCGACATGAACAGTCGTCCGCCCCCTACCATATCGCACCATCCAACGAGTACACAACCATATAGTGCAGATGCGCAATCATTTGCAGCGAAAGCGATAATCATTCTTCAAAAGGTACTATAGGAGGAGTACATTAAGCAGGTTATGCTATTCCGTCTGGGAATATGCGCTCTCTGCAAAAGGTTCGTACTATTTATGTCTCCGATTGAAAAATCCAAGAAGCTGGAGAACGTATGCTATGACATCCGTGGCCCAGTCTTAAAGGAAGCCAAGCGGCTTGAAGAAGAAGGTAATAAAGTCCTTAAACTGAATATTGGCAACCCTGCCCCTTTCGGCTTCGAGGCACCGGACGAAATTCTGGTCGATGTCATCCGTAACCTGCCAACGGCACAGGGCTACTGTGATTCCAAAGGCCTCTATTCCGCTCGCAAAGCCATTGTTCAGCACTATCAGGCGCGGGATATGCGCGATATGACGGTTGAAGACGTCTATATCGGTAACGGTGTTTCCGAACTCATCGTGCAATCCATGCAGGCTCTGCTTAACCCAGGCGATGAAATGCTGGTACCTGCACCGGACTACCCGCTTTGGACCGCGGCAGTTTCCCTGTCTAACGGCAATGCCGTTCACTATCTCTGCGATGAATCCTCCGATTGGTTCCCCGATCTGGATGATATCCGTAAAAAAATCACGGCCAATACGCGCGGTATTGTCATCATTAACCCTAATAATCCAACGGGTGCGGTCTACAGCAAAGCGCTGCTGCTGGATATCGTGGCAATTGCACGCGAACACAACCTGATCATTTTCGCCGACGAAATTTACGACAAAATTCTGTATGACGATGCGCAGCACCACTCGATTGCAGCACTCGCCCCAGATCTGCTGACCGTCACGTTTAATGGCCTGTCCAAGACGTATCGTGTGGCAGGTTTCCGTCAAGGTTGGATGGTACTGAACGGTCCGAAAAAACACGCCAAAGGGTATATTGAAGGGCTGGAAATGCTGGCTTCCATGCGTTTGTGTGCCAACGTGCCAATGCAGCATGCGATTCAAACCGCCTTGGGCGGCTATCAAAGCATCAGTGAGTTTATTCAACCCGGTGGACGCCTGTACGAACAGCGCAACCGCTCTTGGGAATTGATCAATCAGATCCCTGGCGTGTCATGCGTAAAACCACGTGGCGCGCTTTATATGTTCCCACGCATTGATGCCAAACGCTTTAATATCCACGACGACCAAAAACTGGTGCTGGATCTCCTGTTACAGGAAAAAGTGTTGCTGGTTCAGGGAACTGCATTTAACTGGCCTTACCCAGACCATGTACGTATCGTCACGCTACCGCGTATTGATGAACTGGACATGGCGATCCACAAATTAGGGCGTTTCCTTGGGCACTATCACCAATAGCCCAGCAGTCATCGCGCCTATCCTCGCCGGGCAATCACCGCCCGGCGAAAACCTGACCTTCGTTTGCATAACCCCCAGCAAGTGCCCACAATAGACGCCCACGATATCGTTATTTCACCGTGCTGTTGTCTGAGAGATCGCCATGAATCAGAGCCACTTTTTCGCCCATTTATCTCGTCTAAAACTCATCAGCCGTTGGCCGCTCATGCGCAACGTGCGCACGGAAAACGTCTCCGAGCACAGTCTTCAGGTCGCCTTCGTCGCGCATGCACTGGCGGTCATCAAAAACCGCAAGTTCGACGGTAACCTGAACGCAGAACGCATCGCGCTGCTGGCGATGTACCATGATGCCAGCGAGGTGCTGACCGGTGACATGCCGACGCCCATCAAGTACTACAACGCGCAGATCGCACATGAGTACAAGAAGATAGAGAAGATTGCACAGCAGAAACTGATTGAGATGTTGCCGGAAGAGTTGCAGCAGGATTATCGCATGCTGCTGGATGATAACTACACCAGCGAAGAAGAACGCCTCATCGTTAAACAGGCAGACGCCCTGTGCGCCTACCTGAAATGTCTGGAAGAATTATCGGCAGGCAACGCAGAATTCACGCTTGCCAAAGCGCGGTTAGAAAAAACATTGCAGTTGCGCCACAGCCCGGAAATGGACTATTTCATGACGGTGTTCGTTCCCAGTTTCAGCCTGTCGCTCGACGAAATCAGCCAGGATTCGCCGCTATAGCGGGCGTCCGCTATAACGGAAAAACACCGTCAGAATGGATACAGCCACGGCACCATCACCACGCTGACTAACATCACCAGCACGGTAAAAGGGACGCCAATGCGCACAAAGTCCCCGAATTTATAGCCGCCCGGCCCCAGAACCAACGTATTCACTGGTGACGACACCGGGGTCATAAAGGCGGCAGAAGCTGCAATTGCGATGATCATCGCAAAGGGATAAGGCGACACCCCCATCTGTTTCGCTGCGGCAATCGCAATCGGTGCCATCAGCACCGCCGTCGCCGTGTTGGAAATAAACAGGCCGATCACGGCACACAGTATGAACAAGCACACCAGCATCACATGCGGCCCAGCGTTCCCGGCAACATCCATCAACCCGTTAACAATGAGTGCGACACCACCCGTTTGCTGCAACGCCAGCGCAAACGGCATCATCCCGACGATAAGAATAATACTCGGCCAATGAATGGCTCGATAAGCACTTTCCATGTCGATGCAGCGGAATTTCCCCATCAGCAAACAAGCAATCAGCGCGGCAATCGCATTCGGTATTTCATCCGTCAGCATCATCGCCACCATCAGTGCCAGACAAAACAGCGCATGGGGTGCCTGACTCACCGCAGGCGCAACATCATCCACTTCGGCAGGGAGATTAAGCAAAAGGAAATCGTTTTTCTGCGTGTGCAGTTGTCGAATCATGCGCCAGTCACCCATCACCAGCAGAATATCACCGAGTTGGAGCCGTTCATCGGCAAGGATACCGTCCATTGCTTCACCTGACCGGCGAATCCCCACGACACTTAGGCCATAGCGGCTTCGAAACCCGACGTCGTACAGCGTTTTCCCCAACAATTCGGAATCAGGGATCAACGAGACTTCCGCCATTCCCACATCACGCGCCTGCTCAGAAAAATACTCACCGCGCAGCACCATCGGTTCAAGGCGCTGCGTGGTGAAAAATTCGCGTAAGTCCACCTCAGAGGCCGACATGTCGATCAGTAAGACATCATTCAGGCGAAGTTCGGTATTGCCCGCCACGCTGATCATCACACGGCGAAATTTACGCCAGCGCTCAATTCCCACCACGTTCGCCCCGAAGCGCTGACGCAGGCGTAAATCATCAAGACGATGGCCGATAAAAGGCGATCCTGGGCGAATCGCCAGCCGACGTGCCCTGCCCGTCAGCCGGTAATCACGAATCAGATCGCGAAACGTTCTTCTCTTCCACATCTCTTTTGCTGTTGCCGTCTCGGCATTGCCAAGCCAGTAACGCGCCACCATCATATACGCCACGCCCAGCAGCAATACCACCATCCCTATCGGCGTCACGCTGAAAAAACCAAAGCCCGCAACACCGTCACGCATCAGCTCACTGCTCACCACCATATTCGGCGGCGTTGCGACCAACGTCATCATGCCGCTAATCAATCCGGCAAAACTCAGCGGCATCATCAGCCTTCCGGGGGAAATTTTCATCCGAGAGGAAACACTCAGTACCACGGGAATAAAAATCGCGACAACGCCGGTGGAGCTCATAAAAGCCCCTAGCAACGCAACGGTAACCATCAGTAAGATCAACATCTTCATCTCACTGCTGCCCGCCACCCGAACCAGCCAATCACCGACTTGATAAGCCACGCCAGTACGAACCAACCCTTCACCAATCACAAACAGGGCAGCAATCAATATCACGTTAGGATCGCTGAACCCCAACAACGCTTCAGATAGCGTCAGTGTGCCACTCAGTACAAACGCAATAATGACCAACAGCGCGACGACGTCCATGCGTAATTTATTGGTGGTAAACAACACAATGGCGATCAGCAACAGGGATAAAACCCAGAGAAGTTCGCTATTCAAAACGGTTCCCCTGACAGAAAAATGCATATTGAGAGGTGGTGGTTCAGCATGCCATAAAAAATGCAGGCGCATTTTTCAACACCGCGCAGCGGTGGCCCAAAGGGTGGCAGACGTTGGTATCCCCTAAATAATTCGAGTTGCAGGAAGGCGGCAATCGCACGAATCCCCAGGAGCTTACACAAGTAAGTGACTGGGGTGAGTAAGAAAAGCCAACGCACATGCAGCTTGAAGTATGACGGGTATAGTCTGCCATAAAAAAACCTCGCGGATGCGAGGTCTGATCATATTTATTTACAATTTTGTCATGATGTTACAGACCACCTACTGGCGCAGAAGCACCTCAACGCCGTTCGGTAATGGTTCTATTTCTATCTGCTCCAACGAATCAAGGATCAGATCGACCTGATCCAGTTTCGGCGTATCCGCAGGTGCCTTCACCGCAATGACCTTGCAGCCAGCAGCTAGGCCAGATAACACACCCGCTGGTGCATCCTCAACGACGACACACTCTTCCGGCTTCAGCCCTAGCTGCTGTGCGCCAAGTAAATAGGCATCAGGGTGAGGTTTACCTTTGGCAACCTGCTCCGCGGTAATAAAGGCACGAGGAGCGGGCAGTTCTCCATGATGATGACGGGCGCTAGCAATCGGCACCGTGCCGGATGTCACAATCGCCCAGGGAATCTCCAGTGCATCCAAACGTTCCAACAGCACCTTCGCCCCTGGCATGGCAACAATGCCCTGCGTATCAGAGGCTTCTGTTTTCTCCAGTGCATCAAACTCTTGTTGAATCGTTTCTTCGCTCTGTCCCTGAAGAAAGTGACGCAGGGAGGTGATTGCCTGCTTGCCATGAATAAAATCTAGCACTTCCTGTGGTTCAATATCGTGATTTTTTGCCCAGTTAATCCACGCACGTTCTACGGCAGGCAGTGAATCAACCAGCGTACCATCGAGGTCGAACAGAAAACCTTTACACTCCACAGAAAGCCCCTTTGTCATTAATCAGGCGTTGATGATCTGTGCGATCTCAACCGCACTTAAGTGATACTGGCGCGGGCAGGATTGCCAGACAGCCAGCATTCTGTTGTATTTTTCCCACATTTTTGTCTGAGCGTTAAACCCATGCGTACCTGCATCAAAGTGGGGATAGCGACCTTCGACATGTACCATAAAGCGTACAAAGCCGAGGTAACGCGCTTCCGTTGCGGCATCAAAGCCTAGGAAGGTCAGGCGACGCTCATCCAAATCCTGCTTATCTTTCAGATTGGTCCACGACACCTGCAAGGCATGATGCATTTCCATGATGTTAATAATGGTGCGGCAAACCTCTTCAGTCAGCTCACCAAACTCACGGTCCAGTTCGCGCATCTGCAAACCATAACCACGCTCGATAATGGTTTGTAACCGGCGATAGCGCTCAGCATTGTCGGGATCGAGCATCGTCATCATTTTATATTGATTTGAAAGGATCAATCTCTGGGCATTTGTCATTTCCATGTTGCTCTCCTGAACCCTTTTTGGGGTAAGCCAATATCGCTAAATAGGTATTTACCCCAGAATCGCATACTGAATCGTGTCACGGTAGCGGTAGCCACCGCTTCTTTGATTTGAAACAGGGGAAAGAACAAAATAGCCATCAACCCGCACACAGCCTGACGCCGATCACAAATCATCCAGGAAGGTTTTATCAAGCTGGTTAAACGCACGTTTCAGCACATCCGCCAACGCTTGGTAAGTTGGCGCTTCTTCCAAGGGTGCTAATGCCAGTCCTGACTCCAATAGCTTATGGCGAATCTCATGGAACCACTGTGCCAGCGTCGGCGGCAAAGGCGTCACAGAACGGCGACCCAGCCACCAGAGCCCCTGTAACGGCAGGCTACAGGCAAACAGCGCGGTGGCGATGGCTGGGCCGAGCTGCCCATCGAGCGCAATCTGCCACGTTAAGGTAAACACCGCCAGCGGCGGCATAATGCGGATACCGAACCGCGTCGCTCGCGCCACGCGATTTTCAGGAAATACGGTCGCCAGCCGCTTATCTGCTGGCCACGTTTTCATGTAATGCTGCCCACATTGGAGTAGCTGTAGCCAACTAATTCTACTGTCTGGTTTCGTCGCCATAGCCACACCTCAACTTTACAGATAAAAAATAAAACTTTTGCACAAATCAACAACTCAAGTTGATAAGGTTAAAATATATTTTGTGTTTAGCCTGCGCTATCGGTATCCTAGATCGGCCTTTTGGCCGCTGTATACCTAAAGTAGTATGACTACACGCAGGGAGTATAATTCCTTCGCGACATAAGCGCAGCCAACGGCCATAACGCGGTTATCCATCGCTTTAAAAGCTGCGGTTTACATCAGGTCGATGTCACGTTGTTGTAGAGATTAGTTATATCGATTAATTGTTGTATCGATTATCCGATATAACCTACGGCATCATATCGACCCTATTTCATCATCGTGTCTGGTGTATCACACCAAGGTATGATGTTAATCATAAATGCCAGCGGCGGCATGCGATACGCTATATGCCCTGATGACATTTTTTTAACCATGTATAACAAGTAGGTACTTCCATGTCGAGTAAGTTAGTACTGGTTCTTAACTGCGGTAGTTCATCACTGAAATTCGCGATCATCGATGCGATTAACGGAGAAGAGTACCTGTCTGGTTTAGCCGAATGTTTCAACCTGCCTGAAGCCCGCATCAAATGGAAAATGGACGGCGGTAAACACGACGCCGAACTGGGTGCCGGTGCAGCTCACAGCGAAGCGCTGAACTTCATCGTCAATACCATTCTGTCTCAGAAACCGGAGTTGTCAGCTCAACTGGTTGCTATTGGTCACCGTATCGTTCACGGCGGTGAGAAGTTCACCCAATCCGCGATCATCACTGATGATGTTCTTCAGGGTATCAAAGATTCCGTACCTTTTGCACCTCTGCACAACCCAGCTCACCTGATCGGTATCGACGAAGCACTGAAATCTTTCCCGCACCTGGCTGATAAGAACGTCGCTGTTTTCGACACCGCATTCCACCAGAGCATGCCGGAAGAATCCTACCTTTATGCACTGCCGTACAAATTGTATAAAGAAAACCACATCCGCCGTTATGGCGCACACGGTACTAGCCACTACTTTGTTTCTCGTGAAGCCGCTAAAGTGCTGAACAAACCTGTAGAAGAGCTGAACGTCATCACTTGCCATCTCGGCAACGGCGGTTCCGTTACTGCAATCCGTAACGGCCAATGCGTTGACACCTCTATGGGTCTGACGCCGCTGGAAGGTCTGGTGATGGGTACGCGTAGTGGCGATATCGATCCGGCGATCATTTTCCACCTGCATGACTCAATGGGCATGAGTGTTGATGCTATCAACAAAATGCTGACCAAAGAATCTGGTCTGTTGGGCCTGACTGAAGTGACCAGCGACTGCCGCTACGTTGAAGATAACTACGAGACGAAAGCAGACGCTAAACGTGCAATGGACGTTTACTGCCACCGTCTGGCTAAGTACATCGGTTCTTACACTGCCCTGATGGAAGGTCGTCTGGACGCAGTGATTTTCACCGGTGGTATCGGTGAAAACGCAGCGATGGTGCGCGAACTGACGCTGAAAAAACTGGGTCTGCTGGGCTTTGACGTCGACCACGAGCGCAACCTGGCCGCACGCTTCGGTAAAGGTGGCAACATCGCTAAAGATGGCACCCGCGCGGCGCTGGTTATCCCGACCAATGAAGAGTTGGTCATCGCCGAAGACGCTTACCGTCTGACCGCGTAAAACACGTAACTCCCAACACCGTCAGCCAAGGCTGACGGTGTTGTTTTTGACTAACGAGCAACCGTAAAGAGGTTCGGCCGTGTCCCGTATAATCATGTTGATCCCAACTGGCACCAGCGTTGGTCTGACAAGCGTCAGCCTGGGTGTCATCCGCTCCATGGAACAGAAAGGCGTTCGCCTGAGCGTGTTCAAACCTATCGCCCAGCCGCGCAGTGGCGACAATACGCCAGATCAAACGACTACCATTATTCGTGCTAATTCCGCCATCAGCGCAGCCGAGCCGCTGGCGATGAGCCGCGTTGAAGCGCTGCTGAGCTCCAACCAACAAGACGTGCTGATGGAAGAGATCATCGCGCGCTACCACGAAAATACCAAAGACGCTGAAGTCGTTCTGGTTGAAGGTCTGGTTCCTACCCGTAAGCATCAGTTTGCTAACGCACTGAACTATGAAATCGCCAAAACGTTGAACGCAGAAATCGTCTTCGTACTGGCGCTGGGTAACGATTCCCCAGCACAGTTGAAAGACCGTATCGAACTGGCGCGTTCCAGCTTCGGCGGCAGCAAAAACAAGAACATCACTGGCGTGATCATCAACAAACTGAATGCGCCAGTAGACGAACAGGGACGCACTCGCCCTGATCTGTCTGAAATTTTTGATGATTCCACGAAAGCCAGCGTCGCCAACATCGATCCGAAGCAGCTGTTTGCTAACAGCCCGCTGCCGGTTCTGGGCTGCATCCCGTGGAGCTTTGACCTGATTGCTACGCGTGCCATCGATATGGCGAAGCACCTGAATGCGCGTATCGTCAACGAAGGTGACATTCAGACGCGCCGCGTTAAGTCTGTCACCTTCTGCGCACGCAGCATCCCTCACATGTTGGAACATTTCCGTCCAGGCTCACTGCTGGTGACGTCCGCTGACCGCCCTGATGTTCTGGTTGCTGCCTGTCTGGCTGCCATGAATGGCGTGGAAATCGGCGCCCTGCTGCTGACTGGCGGCTATGAAATGGATCCAAGCATTGCCAAATTGTGCGAACGTGCCTTCCAAACTGGCCTGCCGGTATTTATGGTCGACACCAATACCTGGCAGACGTCACTCAGCCTGCAAAGCTTCAACCTTGAAGTACCGCCTGATGACCGTCAACGTGTTGAGAAAGTGCAGGAATATGTTGCACGCCACATCGACACCCAGTGGATTGATTCACTGAGCGCAGAATCTGAGCGTTCACGTCGTCTGTCTCCACCAGCATTCCGCTATCAGCTTACCGAGCTGGCGCGTAAAGCAGGCAAACGTATCGTCCTGCCAGAAGGTGATGAACCACGTACCGTTAAAGCCGCATCTATCTGTGCTGAACGCGGTATTGCTCACTGTGTGCTGATCGGTAACCCAGAAGAAATCCAGCGTGTTGCTGCTGCTCAGGGCGTAGAACTGGGCAAAGGCATCGAAATCGTCGATCCGATTGTCGTGCGTGAGCGCTATGTTGCGCGTCTGGTTGAGCTGCGTAAGAGCAAGGGCATGACCGAAGTGGTTGCGCGCGAGCAGCTCGAAGACAACGTGGTGCTGGGTACGCTGATGCTGGAACAGGGTGAAGTTGATGGTCTGGTTTCTGGTGCCGTTCACACCACCGCTAACACCATCCGTCCGCCATTGCAGTTGATCAAAACCGCGCCGGGCAGCTCGCTGGTGTCGTCTGTGTTCTTCATGCTGCTGCCTGAGCAGGTTCTGGTTTACGGCGACTGCGCCATCAACCCAGATCCAACGGCAGAGCAATTGGCTGAAATCGCTATCCAGTCTGCTGATTCCGCTATCGCCTTCGGTATCGACCCACGCGTTGCGATGATCTCTTACTCTACCGGTAACTCCGGTGCGGGTAGCGATGTTGAGAAAGTGCGTGAAGCGACTCGTCTGGCACAGGAAAAACGCCCTGATCTGGTTATCGATGGTCCGCTGCAATACGACGCCGCAATCATGGCTGACGTGGCACAGTCCAAAGCGCCGAACTCGCCAGTTGCGGGTAAAGCTACCGTGTTCATCTTCCCTGACCTGAACACCGGTAACACCACGTACAAAGCGGTACAGCGTTCTGCCGACCTGATCTCCATCGGGCCAATGCTGCAAGGCATGCGCAAACCGGTTAACGACCTGTCTCGCGGCGCGCTGGTAGACGACATCGTTTACACCGTTGCCCTGACCGCCATTCAGGCTACACAGCTCTAATCATCTTCATGATGACGTAAATGCCAGCCTTCGGGCTGGCATTTTTATTTGAAAGGAGAGCAAGGAAAGATGCCGCAGAAAGAAAGTAACGGCAAAGCGGACGCGGATTATTGCTGCGAATCCGTCGCCGATGGAGCAACGACATTGCTGTCGTTTTCATCATGAGCATTTCCATCATGACTGTTTTTATTATTAACAGCAGGTGTTGCAGCAACTTCGACTGCCTCGTTCAGCTTACGTGAAATCGGCTTACCATATTCCTGATCGCTATAACGCGTCAGCCACAGCGACAGGGCTTTCAGCGAATCTGGCGTAAACTCATCGCAGCGGGCGGTGATCTCTTGCGGCGTCAGCCAACTGACCTCATCGACCTCTTCCTCCTGTAGCGCAAACGGCCCGTGGGTGACGCAGCTAAACAACCCGCCCCACACTCGGCACTTATCGCCTTCGTAATAAAACAAGCCGTGTTCTGCAAACGGCACGCCCGCAATGCCAAGTTCCTCTTCCGCTTCACGACGTGCGGATTCCAGCATTTGCTCACCGCTTTGCACTACGCCACCGGCGGTTGCGTCCAGCAAGCCTGGATAGAAATCTTTGATTTTCGTCCGACGCTGCACCAGAATTTTACCCATTCCATCATGCACAACAATGTAAGTGGCACGATGACGAAGACTCTGCGCACGCATCTGCTGACGACTTGACTGAGCAATTACCTCGTTGTTTTCATTGACGATATCAACCCACTCTGTGCCTGCTGCCTGACTTTGTTCCGCCATCCTCTGAAACCCTTTAGTATTGGCACGTTGCTACGCGCGTCTGTTTTAAATGATCGAACTTTGCTGTGAATATTCCCTACTGCCTTGCCATTATTCAAGGTCAAAAGCAGGGTATACGCTAAATTAGTGCCTAATCGCGACCTGTGCAATAGGTTCGCCGCCGTGTAACGGCAGAACCCGTAGCGCGTCCTGCTCAAGCAAGCCGTAGCTCGCGGGGAATCCCCCTTTCGGCAAGCTCACTGAGCCGGGATTGAAAAAATAATATTCACCGTGTTGCTCAGCAACTGGGATATGGGTGTGACCATATACCAATACATCCCCCGCGTGTAGCGGCGGCATATTCTCTGGATGATAAAGATGACCGTGCGTCAGGAAAAGGCGATTCTGCGGCAATAGCACATGTTGCCAGGGTGCCATTATCGGAAAGGTCAACAGCATCTGATCCACCTCGCTGTCGCAGTTCCCTCGCACGGCAATGATGCGTGATGCATAGGCGTTCAGTCGGGCAGCCACTTCCGCAGGCTGATATGTTTCCGGCAGCGGGTTGCGCGGGCCATGATTGAGAAAATCACCCAGCAAGATAAGCCAGTCGGCATGACTCTGCTCAAAGATCTCCAGCACGCGATCCGTCGCACTAAGAGAACCGTGTATATCTGACGCAAACATCAACCTCATCGTTATCTCCACAACGTTTATATCAACCATGCTACACCTACAACACCCGCATCCTTTATCGGACCTAGTCTACCAAAATTGGCAATGTGCTTCCGGTAAAGATCACTCAATGGCGTGCGTCATCGCTTATTTTTCACTCGCAGAAGTGGTAGGGTAAGAGCCCGTTCCTCAATTCGTTATTCTGACAGCGCGTCGCTCTCTGAAGCGATTAACTGCCATACAGTCCATGATGTTTTTCTGAATTAAAACGGAGACTTGATTCATGATTGACCTGTATTACGCACCAACCCCTAACGGGCACAAGATCACCCTGTTTCTGGAAGAAGCTAATCTCCCCTACCAGCTCCACCGCGTGAATATCAGCAAAGGTGAACAGTTCAGACCGGAGTTTCTGGCTATCTCGCCTAATAATAAAATTCCCGCAATTGTTGATACGCAGCCTGCGGAAGGTGACACGCCGATTAGCCTGTTTGAGTCAGGCGCTATTCTGCTCTATCTGGCGGAAAAACACGGTGTGCTGCTGAGCACCTCATTACGTGAGCGCACCGCCACACTGCAATGGCTGTTCTGGCAGGTTGCTGGTTTCGGACCGATGCTGGGGCAGAATCATCATTTTAACCACTATGCGCCTCAGCCAGTACCTTACGCGATTGAACGCTATCAGCAGGAGACGCAGCGCCTGTACCGCGTGTTGGATAAACATCTTCAAGATAGCCCTTGGCTAGCAGGAGAAAATTACAGCATCGCTGATATCGCGACCTACCCGTGGGTGGTTTCTTATGCTCGCCAGCGCGTCGATCTTGATGACTACCCAGCGGTGAAGGCATGGTATACGCGTATCAGTGAACGCCCGGCGACGCAACGGGCTTACCAGCTCGCCGAGCAATAAAATTCTGGCATCATCTCATTCGGCCTTCGGGTATCTTCTGCTATGGTAATCAACATATTGTCGTTAACGATACCCCGTAACGCTGCGGCTTAGTCGCAGTAACAGAAGCAACCGAGGGCCGAGCAATGCCACATCACTATTCTGACGCCATTATTCGTATAAAAAATCTGCGGCTGCGCACCTTCATCGGTATCAAAGATGAGGAAATCACGAATAAGCAGGATGTGATCATCAACGTTGTGATTCACTACCCAGCAGAACAGGCACGCAACAGCGAGAATATCGCTGATGCACTGAACTACCGCACCATCACCAAGAGCATTATTCGCCACGTGGAAGATAACCGCTTCGCTTTGCTGGAAAAATTAACGCAGGATGTGCTCAATATCGCCAGCGATCACGAATGGATCACCTATGCTGAAGTAGAAGTCGATAAACCGTTTGCCCTGCGATACGCCGATTCGGTTTCCATGACCCTGCGTTATCACAAGGCATAAAGATAGGGAGAGGAGTGCGATGCAACTACTTATAACCGGCGGAACCGGCCTTATTGGTCGCCATCTTATCCAACAATTACAGCTGCTTTCCCATCACATCACGGTACTGACACGCGATCCGGAGCGCGCTCGAGGCGTTCTCGGCAATCAGGTGGAATACTGGTCCACGTTGAGTAATATCACCTCACTGAACGGCTTTGATGGTGTCATCAATCTGGCGGGTGAACCTATCGCCGACAAACGGTGGACACCACAGCAAAAGCAGCGTCTGGCAAAGAGCCGCTGGAATATCACCGAGCAACTTGCCGCGCTGATAAAAGCCAGCAGTGAGCCGCCGGCCGTTTTTATCTCGGGTTCCGCTGTCGGCTATTATGGCGATCAGGGGGAGGCGCTGGTCACAGAAGATGAATCTCCGGTCGATGAATTCACCCATCATCTGTGCGCCCGCTGGGAAGCGCTGGCCCAGTCCGCCGAAAGCGATAAAACCCGCGTCTGCCTGCTGCGCACTGGCATTGTTCTTTCAGCACAAGGTGGCGCGCTGGCAAAAATGCTGCCAATTTTCCGCCTCGGGATTGGCGGGCCGATGGGTTCCGGCAAGCAATATATGCCGTGGATTCACATTGATGATATGGTGAACGGCATTATTTATCTGCTGAACCAGCCGATACTGAGCGGCCCCTTCAATATGGTTTCGCCCTACCCAGTTCATAATGAACAATTTTCCGCCACGCTGGCACACATCTTGGATCGACCCGGTTTTCTGCGAGCACCCGCTTTTGCAATCAAACTACTGATGGGAGAAGCTTCGACGCTGGTACTGGGCGGACAGCGCGCCATGCCGCAGCGGTTAGAGGCCGCAGGCTTTAATTTCCGCTTCCTTGAGCTGGAAGAAGCCATGCAGGACATCATCAAGAAACCGAACTGATAACTATCCATTTCAGGTTGCTGGTAGCCTTTTCGCAGAACGGGAACGATGATAATGAGATAGAAGAGTAAAGCGTCCGCGCCAAGGATGGCGCGGCTCGAGCGTACAGGGATGTATTAACAGCGTCTTTACGATCTACCCATTATCATCGCTCAACGCACTCCATCAGCCCTAAAACCTACTTCAACGCACCTGACAAAAACTGCTGCAAACGTGCACTTTTCGGGCTACCGAACAGCTGATCAGGTGGGCCCTCTTCCTCGATCACACCCTGATGCAGGAAGATAACGTGGCTGGAGACATGGCGGGCAAACTCCATTTCATGCGTCACCACCACCATCGTTTTTCCTTCCTCCGCAAGCTGCTGCATGATGCGCAACACCTCGCCGACCAGTTCGGGATCGAGCGCTGACGTAGGTTCATCAAATAACAAGACTTCCGGCTCCATCGCCAGCGCCCGTGCAATGGAAACACGCTGCTGTTGGCCACCGGAAAGATCTGACGGATATTTCTGTTGAGCCGCATCCGTGATCCCGACCTTGTTCAGGTAGAACACCGCACGTTCACGCGCTTCCGCTTTACTGAGTCCTAACACCTGAACCGGCGCTTCCATCACGTTTTCCAACGCCGTCATGAAGCTCCACAGGTTAAAGTGCTGAAACACCATCGTCAGACGCGTCCGCAGCATCTGAAGCTGCTTTTTATCAAAAACTTTCAGCTGCCCGTCAGTATCACGCACCATGCGAATTTCCTGATCGCTGACGTAAATCGCCCCTTCACAGGGTTTTTCCAGAAAATTAATACAGCGCAGTAAGGTACTTTTCCCCGAACCGGACGATCCAATAATTGAAATAACGTCACCCGCTTTCGCCTGTAATGAGATCCCTTTCAGTACCTCATGCTGGCCATAGCGTTTACGCAGTTCCGTCACCATCAGTTTGTTATTCGACATGCTCTTTTTCCTGCGTTTAATGAGATGAACGGGTATAAAGATGACGTAACCAGCGCCGTTCCGCCCTTCTGAACAGCCCGATTAACACAAACGAAATCGCCAGATAGATAACCGCCGCGATGCCAAATGCATAAAACGGCTGGTAGGTTGCCGCGTTGATATCACGGGCAATCTTCAGAATATCCGGCACCGTTACGGTAAAGGCCAACGCCGTTGAATGCAGCATCAGAATCACTTCGTTGCTGTAGGCAGGCAGCGCAATACGCAGTGCACTTGGCAAAATAATGCAGCGATACTGCTTAAAGCGGGAGAAGCCGTATGCTCTGGCCGCTTCAATTTCCCCATGAGGTACTGAGCGGATTGCTCCCGCGAAAATCTCTGTCGTGTACGCACAGGTATTCAGCGCCAGCGCCAAAATGGCGCAGTTTAGCCCGCTGCGAAAAAAGGCATTCAGCATGTCGGTGCCGCGCACAATCTCCAGGCTATACACGCCAGAATAGAACACCAGAAGCTGTACGTAGAGCGGCGTGCCGCGGAACACATAGGTGAATAGCCAAACCGGAAAGCTGAACCGGCGTCGCGGCGACACACGGGCGATCGCCAGCGGCAGCGCCATCAGCCCGCCGATAACCACCGAAGAAATGAGCAGCCAGAGCGTCATCGCCAGCCCGGTCAGGCGGTAACCATCGCTCCACAATAGCGGCTGCCAATATTGTTGCAGGATCTCACTCATAGTTTACTTTTTTGACTCCCTGCGAATAGTGCCTTTCCAGCCACCACAACACGCCGTTAGAAACGGTGGTAAAAATCAGGTACATCGCCCCAGCAACCAGCGCAAAATAAAACGGTTCGTGTGTGCCCTTACCGGCCAATTGCGTCGCCTTAATCACATCGTTCAGGCCAAGCAGTGACACCAGCGCCGTCGCTTTCAGGATAACCTGCCAGTTGTTGCCGATGCCCGGCAGTGCGAAACGCATCATGGAAGGAAACAGAATACGGCGGAACACCTTCATCGGAGAGAAACCGAACGCAACGGCAGCTTCGATTTGCCCGCGCGGCACGGCAAGATAGGCACCACGAAAGGTTTCCGTGAAATACGCGCCGTAAATAAAGCCCAGTGTAATAATCCCGGCAGTCAACGGATCGATGTCTATCTGATCCAGACCGATCGATTCCGTCACGCCGTTTAAGGCAATTTGCAGACCATAGAAAATCAGCAGCATCAGTACCAGATCGGGAATGCCGCGAATCAGCGTGGTATAGCAGGAAAAGCACCCCGCCAGCAGACGGTTGGAAGACAGTTTCGCCGACGCGCCGATCAGGCCGATAGCCAACGCCAGCAGTAACGAACTTGCTGCCAGCTCCAGCGTCATGATGGCACCATCCAGAATTAGCGGGGAATAGCCATAGAGCATCAATGATATCCGTTGAAATAGCGGTTAATGGCACGCTGCGTCATCAGTCAGGAACACGACACGGGAGGAACGATCCCGTGCCGCATGCCCTACGATCCCGCTACACATGTGATAAAGCAATGAGCGTCATCTTGGCAACATTAGCCGCCGTAGACGTCAAAATCGAAGTATTTTTTCGCGAAGGTATCGTAGGTACCGTCTTTACGCATTTCGTCAAAAGCTTTATCCAGTGCGGCTTTCAGTTCGGTATCCGCTTTGCGCAAGCCCATACCCGTACCCACACCGAAGAATTTGTCATCTTTTACCGCTGGGCCGGCAAACTCATAGCCTTTACCTGCGTCCAATTTCAGGAAGCCTTCACTTGCTGCAACTTCATCCTGAAAGGCTGCATCAATACGGCCTGCGGCCAGATCGGCATAAATCAGATCCTGATTTTGGTAAGCGACAACGTCAACGCCTTTAGGCTGCCAGTTAGCATTAGCAAAGGCCTCCTGTGTCGATGCCTGCAATACGCCAACACGTTTGCCGCCCAGAGAAGCCAACGTGGGTTCAATGCTCGTCCCTTTCTTCGCAATCAGGCGTGAATTGGCCGCATACAGCTTCTCGGTGAAGGCAATTTCCTGCTGGCGTTTTTCGGTGATAGACAGAGAAGAGATGATGGCATCGATTTTTTTCGCTTTCAGGGACGGAATTAACGCATCAAAGTCACTTTCTACAAACGTGCAGTGAGTCTGAATACGCTTGCACAGCTCTTTCGCCAGATCGATATCAAATCCAACCAGTTCGCTGCTGGCATTTTTGGATTCAAAGGGAGCATAGGTAGGATCGGTACCAATTTTAATATTCTTAGGAATCTCCGCCATCGCGCTACCTGCGGCCAGAATGAGTGCCAATGGCAAGACTTTGATCAGTTTCTTCATATTGCTACCCTTATCATGAGTGATTGATGTCATGTGTCGTCAATGTCGGAATTATTTAGAGTGAATCGCTTTAAAAATGAACGATGTGAGTGCTATTTGTTTTCTGTGCCGACTATTACCGTTTTTGTAGCAGTTTTCATGCCACAATGCACGCAGGGATGTCGTAAAAATCCCATGAGCGAAGCCCGTAGAAAATAAGGGTTAACCCTTTGATTCTGAAATATTTTCAGAGGGGATTTTTGGCGCGTAACAATAAGGATAGATAACATTGTCATGAATACAAAAATTCAGACGCACCATTTTGATGCATTTACGCACAAAATTAGTGCAATGCAATAAAAATGCACAAAAAAAGGGCAGTGGAAATTTACCGCCCCGAGAGAAAAAATAGCGTGTCTGGGTCTTTTATCCTGCTAAGACGCACCTTGCCAGCGGATAAAGAGATCTTTTGGCAGGTCAATATCAAATTGGTCCAGAATACGATTCACCGTCTGATCGACAATATCCTGCACACTTTCTGGGCGATGATAAAATGCAGGCACCGGCGGCATGATTATCGCCCCCAGCTCAACGGCGGTAGTCATCAGCCGCAAATGCCCTAAATGTAGCGGCGTTTCACGCACCCCCAGCACCAGAGGACGACGCTCCTTCAGCACCACATCAGCCGCGCGGGTCAATAGATTGTCGCTGTAGCTGTGCACAATGCCGGAAAGGGTTTTTATCGAACAGGGTAAAATCACCATCCCCGCCGTTTTAAACGACCCCGAAGAGACGCTGGCAGCAATATCACGCGTGTCGTGTACCACATCGGCCAACGCCTGCACGTCACGCAGGCTAAAATCCGTTTCTAACGCCAGCGTCTGCCGAGCGGCCTGACTCATGATCAGATGCGTTTCGATACCTTCCAGCGTCTGTAAAACCTGTAGCAGCCGGATGCCGTAAATGACGCCGCTGGCACCGGAAATTCCTACAATGAGTCGCTTCATTCATACTGCCTCTGGCTGGCCGCGTAAGCAGAAACGCGGAAAAATCATCTGCACAAACTTTGCCGCATTGATTAGCGATAAGCAAGGGTAAGCACCGAAACCCTGTTTTCTCTATGCAATTTTTCTCTACATACAAAATTTTCTCTACATACAACAAGGGGGAGGACACTTTCGTGCCCTCCCCCTTCAACACAGCCTTCATGTGCGACTAGCTGTTAACCTTCGTTGTGCAATTCCAGATCTTCAACTTCATTCTGGCTACGCAGCGCTTTGGCATCGTCATTGCGCAAGACTTCCAGATAATCCAGATAACCTTGATCAACGTCCTTCGTCACATAAATCCCGTTGAACACCGAGCATTCAAACTGAGCGATATCCGGGTTATCTTCACGCGCGGCTTCAATCAGATCGTCGAGATCCTGGAATATCAGCTCATCGGCACCAATAATCTTACAGATTTCATCCACTTCACGACCGTGGGCAATCAGCTCATTGACGCTTGGCATATCAATGCCGTACACGTTAGGGAAGCGAATTTCCGGTGCCGCTGAGGCCAGATAAACACGCTTGGCTCCTGCTTCACGCGCCATCTCCACAATCTGTTCTGACGTTGTACCACGCACGATGGAGTCATCCACCAGCAGCACGTTCTTGTCACGGAACTCAGCACGGTTGGCGTTCAGCTTACGGCGTACCGATTTCTTACGCGCCTGCTGCCCCGGCATGATAAACGTGCGGCCAACATAGCGGTTTTTCACAAATCCCTGACGATACGGCTTGTTGATGATGCGCGCAATTTCCAGCGCGATATCACAAGAGGTTTCAGGAATCGGGATCACGACATCAATATCGAGATCTTCCCACTGACGCGCAATTTTCTCACCGAGCTTCTGGCCCATGCGAACGCGTGCGCTGTAGACCGAGATTTTATCAATGAAAGAGTCTGGGCGAGCGAAGTAAACATATTCGAACAGGCACGGATTGCTCTTTGGATTCTCTGCACACTGGCGGGTAAACAACTGCCCTTTTTCCGTAATGTAGATCGCTTCTCCCGGCGCCACATCGCGTAAAAATTCAAAGCCCAGCGTATCCAGTGCGACACTTTCTGACGCCACCATATACTCGCTGCGGCCATCTTCCAGATCGCGCTTACCGATCACCAGAGGACGAATCCCATTAGGATCGCGGAAAGCGACCATACCGTGACCGATAATCATGCCAACACAGGCATAGGCACCGCGAATTTGCTGGTGCGTTGCGGCAACGGCCGCAAAAATATTATCGGCTTCCAGTGGGTAGTGTTGGAAACGGTCCAGCTCTCTGGCGAAAATATTCAACAAAATTTCAGAATCAGACGTGGTGTTGACATGACGACGCTCCTGCTCGAACAGCTTTTTACGCAATTCGTGGGCGTTAGTCAGGTTACCGTTGTGAGCCAGCGTGATACCGAACGGAGAGTTCACATAGAAAGGCTGTGCTTCCGAGGCGCTGGAACTGCCTGCGGTAGGATAACGCACATGACCAAGCCCCATGTTTCCCTGTAGGCGCTGCATGTGCCGCGCTTCAAACACATCTTTCACCAGGCCATTGGCCTTACGCAGGCGAAAACAATTAAAGGCATCGATGGTCACAATACCCGCAGCATCCTGCCCACGGTGTTGCAACACCGTTAACGCGTCATAAATCGACTGGTTGACCGGTGTAAAACCGGCGATACCGACAATACCGCACATGGTGTCTTTTCCTCATCAGCGCTACCGCAGCGGTAAATGCTGCGGCAAGAAACTTGACGTGCTTTGCAGGTAGTCAAAAAACCACCTGATAATATAACTGAACTGCGGGATTAACTGGGACAGCTTCCAGTCATCACTTTGTGAAAAACCGGTGAACGTATCCAGAAAGAATAGCAGTGCGGAAACGATCAGCACCCCGCGCAGCGCACCAAAACAGATGCCCAGAACGCGATCGGTGCCGGATAATCCGGTACGTTCAACCAGTGAACTAATCACATAGTTGACGATAGCTCCCACAATCAACGTTGCAATAAACAGAATGGCAATCGCAATGCCGTTACGCACCAGCTCATCATCAAAACGGGTGAAGTAGACCGCGAGGTAAGCGTAGTAATGACTGGCAACAAAAAAAGCACATCCCCAGCTTACTAACGACAGCGCTTCGCGAACAAACCCCCGGATCAGGCTAACCAAAGCCGAAAATCCGATGATGCCAATAATGACGTAATCAACCCAAACCATGAACTATCCTAATAATGAACGATGCTACCGATAAGCCGCTACGTCATCCTGTTCGCGGCGCATTCTAACAGAAAAAGAAAACGTTTGCGTAGCGTATTTCCGCCGATTTCATCGATAGATAATCAGGCGAAAAAACCGACAATACGTCATGGCTGCTTCTATTCACTCTCGGCATCTCAAAACTCACAGCAAGCATCTTAAAACAGATGCGGGGCGAAGTATCACTGATGCGAACCTCATCCCCGCTGCCTGCTTTTGCTTATTTACGTGACCGGCTGCGAGCCAGCCATCACGTCATCATCACGCTCGACGACCTTAACGAACGGAATGTGCTCGCACCTGCCCGCTTAGCCCGCTGAGCTGTTTCAGCTCACCCAGTGAAGACTCTAGCTTCTGCTTCGACGCATCCGGCCCCACGTAAATACGGGTGATTTCGCCTGAAACCGGCGTTGATGGCACGGTATACGCGCGGTAACCAGAAAGACGAAGCTTGGCGACAATCTCGTTCACCTTATCCGCGTTTTTCAGCGCACCAAGCTGCACAATGTAGGCCTGCCCGACAGGCGCTTGCTGCGTCGGCTGCGTTTCAGGCTTCATTTCCGGTTTGGGTTCCGGTTTAGGTTCTGGCTTCGGTTTCACTTCTGGCTTCACCTCAGGCTTTGGCTGAGGTTTCGGCGTCACTGGTGCTGGCGTCTGAACCGGCGGGCGCTCAACCACCACTGGCGGTGCCATCATGGCTGGCGTATTCGTGCCAGAATGGGACGATGGCGGCGTCTGCGTCGTGGTTTCCGGTGCTGTCATTGTAGATGGCGTAGTTGCAGATGATGCAGACGATCTCGCTTCAGCGGCTTCGGCTTCCCCGCTGTTTTGCATCGCCGCTTCCGCCCCTTCCGGCGGCTGACTCGGCAGCGACGGGTTCAGCGCAGGCAGCGCTTCCATCTCATTGCTGTCAGCTGGATTAGGGATCAGCGGAATCGACGCAAATTCGTCTTCGTAGTGCTTTTTCTTGCCATCCAGCAGGCCAGGTAAAACGATCACGCCCAGCGCGACTAGAATAACCGTACCGACTAGTCGATTCTGAAATTTACTCGCCATTCGCCTTCTCCTCATCCAGCGCTTCCATCACATGCGCTACCGTATGAAAAGATCCACACACAATGACGATATCCTGCTCCGTTGCCTCGGACATGGCTTGCTTCCAGGCGGCAACGACATCGGAGAACGATTGGCTGCGCGTCAGGTGCTCGGCAATTTGCTGCGCTGTGGCACCACGCGGCCCTTCCAGCGGTGCGCAATACCACGCATCCACCAGCGGCGTTAAGTGAGCCAGCGTACCGGCAATGTCTTTATCAGACAGCATGCCGACGACGGCTCGCACTTTTCCGGTTTTCGGCAACTCAGCCAAGCGGTTTGCCAGATATGCCGCCGCATGAGGGTTGTGTGCAACATCAAGAATCAAACGCGGTGACGCCTGCACGGTCTGAAAACGGCCGGGTAATGCGGCGTGCTGCAAACCTTGTCGAATCGCTTCTTCACTCACGTTGAGTGAAGAATAGTGCAATGCAGCCAGTGCCGTAGCGGCATTGGCTAACGGGACGTTGGGTAACGGCAACCGTGACAGCTCGCGCTGTTTATCCTGCCAGCTCCACGTCTCACGCTGCATTGAATACTCCCAGTCGCGACCACGGCGGTGCAGCTGTGCGCCTTTCTCAGCGGCAACGTCGGCAATCGTTCCCGGCATATCTGGTTCACCAACAACGGCAGGTCTACCCTGTCGGAATATCCCGGCTTTCTCGCGGCCAATGCTTTCCCGATCGTTTCCTAACCAATCGGTATGGTCGATAGCAATGCTGGTGACCACGGATACATCCGCATCCACAATATTGGTGGCATCCAGACGCCCGCCTAGTCCTACTTCAAGAATGACGACATCCAGATTCGCCTGCTTGAAGAGTTGCAGCGCCGACAGCGTACCGAATTCAAAATAGGTGAGCGATACTGCCCCTCTCCCTGCTTCGATATCCGCAAACGCCTGCGTGTGCAGCGCTTCAGGCAATTCTTTGCCCTGAATACGTACTCGCTCGGTATAGCGAACAAGATGGGGAGAACTGTACACGCCCACCCGCAGCCCGGCGGCTAACAGAATGGATTCCAGCGTACAGCAGGTGGTTCCCTTGCCGTTCGTCCCCGCGACGGTGAAAACTGTTGGGGCAGGCTGGAGCAGTTGGAGATGTTCAGCCACCTGCTTAACGCGCTCCAGGCCTAAATCAATGGCCTGAGCGTGCAGGTGCTCAAGATAATGAAGCCACGTGACCAAAGGTGACGTGGCTTGAGGTGTTTGAAGTGTATCCATGAGTCCCGTTCACTGGCTTACGGTTCATTGCGGGCAGAGCGTGCATTGTGCACTCAGTCGAGAACGACGTGGTCGAGTACCACACGCCCTGCCCATCATGTCAATTATGCGTCATCCTGTGATGATTCAGACGGCGCATCGCTGCGGATTTCCACGTCATCGTTGCCCGGTTCTGGATGGTTCGTCAGTTTGGCAAGAATAGTGGCCAGCTTGTAGCGCATTTCCGGACGACGAACGATCATATCGATCGCCCCTTTCTCAATCAGGAATTCACTGCGCTGGAAGCCCGGCGGCAGTTTTTCACGCACGGTTTGTTCGATAACGCGTGGGCCGGCAAAACCGATCAACGCTTTCGGTTCGGCAATGTTCAGGTCGCCCAGCATCGCCAAACTCGCGGAAACACCACCCATGGTTGGGTCGGTCAGCACAGAAATGTAAGGCAAGCCGCGATCGCGCATTTTTGCCAAGGCCGCACTGGTTTTCGCCATTTGCATCAGCGACATCAGCGCTTCCTGCATACGCGCACCACCACTGGCGGAGAAACACACGAGCGGACAACCGTCTTCCAATGACTGCTCAACGGCACGCACAAAGCGCGCACCCACAACAGACGCCATTGAACCGCCCATGAAAGAGAATTCGAAGGACGCGACGACAATCGGCATGCCGTACAATGTGCCTTTCATCACGACCAGCGCATCTTTCTCATCGGACTGTTTCTGTGCAGAAACCAGACGATCTTTATATTTTTTGGAATCCCGGAATTTCAGGACATCCTTCGGTTCCAGTTCGCTTCCCAGCTCGACAGTGTTTTCTTTATCCAGAAAAGCCTGTAGACGGGCGCGCGCGGAAAGGCGCATATGGTGATCGCACTTCGGGCAGACACCCAGATTGCGCTCCAACTCAGCACGATAAAGAACCTGACCGCAGCTATCACATTTTGTCCAGACCCCTTCAGGGATGTTCGCTTTACGGGTCGGTGTAATATTGCTTTTGTTAAGAATTCGTTCAATCCAGCTCATTGATAACCTTTCTGCTTGAACCTGGCAAATGCCAGTCCGCTGTTCATGTTATTCCCTGACAACATTGCCAATGAAAAAATGCCTGAGACGCACGACAATCGCGGTACAAAGGCATCGGCACCAAGGGTGTTCCCAAGAACAGACCATAAATGCTGCCCATTAAACCATAACGTTCCGGTACTGTGGATAAAAAACTGGTCAAACCGGATGTTAAAATACTTCACTTATTTTACATTGCCGCGCGAGGCCGCTCTACGATGACGGGCAACCTCAATCATGCCCGGCAGGATAGAGACGAAAATAATCGCAACAATCAGTAATTTCAGATTTTCCTGAACCACAGGCAAATCGCCAAACAGGTAGCCCGCATAGGTGAATGACAACACCCACAGCAGCGCCCCAATGACATTATAGGCCGCAAAATGCCGATAGCTCATGTGTCCCATCCCAGCGACAAACGGCGCAAATGTTCTCACAATCGGGACAAAGCGCGCCAGAATTATCGTCTTGCCACCGTGACGTGTGTAAAACGCATGCGTTTTATCCAGATAGCGGCGGCGGAAAATCTTTGAGTTCGGGTTGCTAAACAGCTTCTCACCGAACAGTCGTCCAATCGTGTAGTTCACTGCATCGCCCGTAATCGCGGCAAGAATCATCAGGAACACCATCGTGTGCACATTCAGATCGTTCGACGGCAACGCTGCCAGTGCCCCTGCGACAAACAGCAGCGAATCCCCCGGCAGAAACGGCGTCACAACCAGCCCAGTCTCACAGAACAGAATCAGGAACAAAATGGCATAAACCCAGACACCATATTGCGCCACCAGTTCCGCCAGGTGAACGTCAATGTGCAGAATAAAATCAATAATAAACTGTATAAACTCCATCACAACATCTTCTCCCAAAATGTCTATCGAACGCACGCGGTCGATATACGCAAGGCAGCCGCACTAGCCGTGTTGCCTTGCGTATAGCAGGCTGAATAGCCTCGTCCTTAATACGCATCACACCCTGCCTTTTGGCCTGCGGCCAAAAGGCAGGGTGCAACAGGTAAAAAACGCACTCGTTATAATCAAAAACGTCAATCTGCTAAAACGTCAATCTGCTAAAAAGAGCGGCCCCATCGTAGGCTGCGGCAAAGCAAAACGCGCAGGATAATCTACCGCCACTAAATACAGCCCTTCGGCTCTGGCCGTCGCTGCAGCCAGCGTACGATCTTTGGCCGCCAGCAGCTCAGCAATCCACGACTCTGGACGATTGCCACAGCCGACCTCCATCAAGCTACCAACAATATTACGCACCATATGATGCACGAACGCATTGGCCTTAATATCTACCACGATATAGTCACCGTGACGTGTAACCTTTAAATGATTTACATAGCGCCACGGCGTGCGCGACTGGCACTGCACGGCACGAAAAGAGGTAAAATCATTCTCCCCCAACAGGCATTGCCCGGCTCGCTCCATGCGTTCCACGTCTAGCGGGTGATAAAAGTGCGTCATACCGCGCGAAAGCACTGCAGGACGATAGCGGTGATTGTAAATCACATAACGGTAGCGACGTGCCGTGGCGCTGAAGCGCGCATGGAAATCCTCATCCACCGTTTTCACCCAACGCACCGCGATATCCGGCGGTAAATTTGCATTCACGCCCATCGTCCAAGCGGCGTCTTTTCGGATCGCGTGTGTGGTGAAATGCACAACCTGCCCAGTGCCATGAACGCCAGCATCGGTTCGCCCGGCGCAAAACACCTCTATCGGCTCATCCGCCACTTTGCTCAGCGCCTTTTCAAGACAGGCCTGCACGCTAGCAACGTCAGATTGACGCTGCCAGCCATAATAGAGGCTACCGTCGTACTCAATGCCTAGCGCGATTTTCAGCGGGGCGCGTTCGTTTTCCGCAGCGGCATCGGCCTGAGTAGCCTCTGCCTGAGTGGTTTCCGACATTACCCGAGATACTCCCGCACCAGACATTCTGCCGTTTCCACCGCCATCAGTGCACCGCCAAAGCGAGCGTTATCGGCGACCGACCAGAATTGCAGTAGCTCAGGAATGCCGTAATCATTACGCAGACAGCCGACGCTCAGTTGTCCATTGCCGGACGCATCACCCACCTGCGTCGGGTAATCCTGCTCATCGCTTACCTCAATATTCCCTGCATTGAGCAGTTCATCGCGGGCTTCTTCCGCAGACAGCGGACGCAGTGATTCAAGATGCACAACCTGCGCGTGACCATAGAACACAGGAGACTGAATACAGGTCACTGAAATCGGCAATCCATCATCCTGCAAGACTTTACGCACCTGATCGACCAGACCGCGCTCTTCGCGCACACTACCTGCATCATCGGGCAGTAAAGGCAACAGATTGAATGCCAGCTGTTTCGGGAAAATCCCGGCCTCAGGCGGAACACCATTCAGCAGACGAGCGCTTTGCCCCGCCAGATCGTCTATCGCCGCTTTACCGAGTGCGGAAACGGACAACATATTGACGACATGCAGGCGCGAGAGCCCAGCCGCGTCGGTCAACGGCTTAATCGCCGTCAGCAGTTGGCTGGTCAGGCTGTCTGCCACCGCGACAATATTGCGGTTACGATAATCTGCCAGCGTATGCGTATTCACGCCGGGCACCACCAGCGGGACATCCGGCTCCAGCGCAAACAGACCGCTGCTGTCGATAACCAGACAGCCCGCGTCCCCCGCCTCTTCCGCATAGCGGGCGCTGACATCCTGACCGGCGACAAAAAACGCCAGCTGCGCCTGTGACCAGTCAAAATCCGCCACATCAGTAACCAGGCAAGATTTGCCGTTAAAACGTATGGTTTCACCCGCGCTACGTTCACTGGCCAGCGGATAGAATTCCCCCACTGGGAATTCGCGTTCCTGCAATAATTCCAGTAACGCCGTGCCTACTGCGCCCGTTGCGCCCAGCAGAGCAATATTCCAGCCGTCAGACATTTGGTTCTCTCCCAAATTTTGAATGAAACACAAATCATGAATGGAACCGGCAGACGGTAGCGACACCGTCTGTCAGTTCATGAATAAAAAAGTGTGCTCGCGCGAAACGCCGTTAGCGTGCGCCCCGCACTGACGCCGTGAATCCCAGCGCGTTCAGGCAATCTGCGCTGTCAGCATCGGCGCAGATAACATGGAGTGACGACCATTCGCGTCGTTCCTGATAATGTTTGCGCAGACGATCGAACTCGCCTTCCTGATGCGCAACATGACGCAACAGTGCATCGTCCCGGCGCACATCATACACCAGATGCACCAGACGTTTTAGCAACGCCTCATCCAGCGGCGCGGTCAATGTGACTTCGGCATACTCTGGGGCAGGCAAAAGCGACGAAAGCGCAACCTGCTGCGGGGTTCCGATAAACTCGCTCCACGCCTCAAACACCTGCGTGGTGCCGCGCGCTTTCCCTTCCAGCGTATAGCCAGCGATATGCGCCGTGCCAATGTCTACTCGCGCCAGCAGATCGGTCGATAAGGCAGGTTCTGGCTCCCAGACGTCAAGAATGACGCTGAGCTTTTTACCCTGTTGCAGCGCCTTAAGCAGTGCAGCATTGTCCACCACCGGGCCACGGCAGGCGTTAATCAGAATACGTCCGTCCGCAAACGCGTTCAGTACGGCGGCATCAACCAAATGATGAGTACGGTACGGGCCGTCGAGATACAGCGGCGTATGCAGCGTCAGAATGTCGGCATCACGCACCAGCGTTTCGAGCGGCAGGAAATCGCCCGCCTCACCGCGATCGGCACGCGGCGGATCGCACAGCAGCGTATTAACGCCCCAGGCTTTCAGACGTGCATCCAGACGTCTGCCAACATTGCCCACGCCGACAATCCCGACGGTTTTATCACGCAGTTGGAAGCCATCACGCTCGGCCAGCATCAGCAAAGAAGAAAAGACGTACTCCACTACCGCAATAGCATTGCAGCCGGGGGCAGCAGAAAACGCGATCCCGTTGGCGTTAAGCCAGGTGTCATCGACATGGTCGGTGCCTGCTGTCGCGCTGCCGACAAATTTTACAGCCGAACCAGACAGCAGATCCGCGTTCACCTTCGTGACCGAGCGCACCATCAACGCATCCGCGTCGGCCAGCAGCTCGCGCGGCAAAGGACGTCCCGGCACGGCCTGAACCTCGCCCAGACGGCTAAATAGCTCGCGGGCATACGGCATATTCTCATCAACCAGAATCTTCATTGTCTTCTCCGACATCGGTAGCCAGCCAAAAAAAGCGGGGGGATATTTTGCCACCGAATGGTGCAGAAACCCAAGGCAATTACACTGCGTAGCTTTTTCTTCACTGAGTTGTATCAATATCCCTCAATAGCTATTCCTGCATTAGCGATATAGGGTTGACGGTAGCCTAGCGAGTGTCTGCCTCCGGCATTAGTACGAATGTCATAGCACTCCCCCATAAGATTCGTACCGTTTTAAGTGACGTCTGACTATCGGCCGTCACGGGAGATTGCTATGATTCATCTCAATCATGACGGCAGTGAGGATAACCGATATGCAACCTGTAAGCGGCCCTGGTGCCCCGCTGCCCGGCGAACGTTCGGTGACGCCAACCACCACATCGTCAACCTCTACCTCATCCGCTAACGCTGCGGGTTCCTCCGCCAACGGCGATCGACCGCTGACGCTGGCGCAGCGCACGACGTTGGAAAATCTGGTGCTTAAAGTTGCCGCACTGACAACGTCAAAGGCAGCGGAAGTCTGGACAACGGTAAAACAGGGATTAGGGCTGGCAGAAAATAATGAACTGCTGTCCCGCCATTACCAACCTGCCGAGCAGATACTCCAGACGCGTTTAACGCAGGCGCAAGATAGCGGTGGACGTCAGCAACTGCTTCAGCGCCTGACAGATATGCTGTCTCAGGGAAATAATCGTCAGGCAGTCAGCAATTTCATCCAGCAACAGTTCGGTAGCACTACGCTAAGCGCACTGACTAAAACACAGCTACAGCAGGTGGTTACGCTGCTGCAAAACGGGCAAATTCCGCAGTCAACGGCATCAGCCAGCGCATCGCAAACCACTCAGGCCGCCAACTCGCCCGATCGTCCGCTCTCTCCTGCTGAACAGCGCGGCTTGAATCAGTTAGTCACCCGATTAGCGACAATGACCGGTGAACAGCCTGCAAGGGTGCTGAACACTCTTATGATGATGCAGAATCTTAGCCCGGGTGACGCCATCCCGTTAAAACATCTGCCGCTGATCACGCAGTTTCTGCAAGCACAGGTTGAGCTGCAACAGACACAAACATTGCTGCGCGCCACCCCGCCAACGCAGCAGGGAACACCGGTCAATACAGGCACGACAGGGGCAGCGTCAGAACCACGGGTAGCCAACACTACCAATACGGCTAACGCGAATTCGTCATCCGCCGCGAATCTATCATCACAGCCGCTACCGACACAGAACACGCTGCTTTCCCCGAATCTCGCCCCGTTACAGGCTTTGCTACAACAACCCATGACCGCGCAGGAACAGCAATTAGTGATGGATTACACGCAGAATCGCTTCAATATTGGGTTACAAACGCCGCTGACGCCGATGCAGGTCAGCGATCTGCTGACGTTCCTGTTTACACAGCGCATTCAGCGCTCACAGGAAACGGACTGGACAACCACGTCACAGCTGCTGCATCCGCTGTTTAACCCGCTGATTGCTTCGCTACCGCTCAGTTGGCAATCCCTGTTCCATAAGCCGATGTTTTTGGTGATTGTCAGCACCTGCGTGGCTGCCTTTCTACTTTGGGTATTGATCTAGCACTAATACCGTTAAGACCAAGCTTATCGCTCATGACTATCGCTAACTGATCATCATCAAGCAAACCAGTACAAACAAAAAACCCCGCGGCTTGCGCCAGTGGGGTTTTATTTATTTCGATGAGAACGTTTGAATGAAAATGTTCGAATGATAAACCGATTACTTATCGAGCTTTCTCATTACCAGCGCGGCGTTGGTGCCACCGAACCCGAAACCGTTAGACATCACCGTTTTCAGTTCGCGCTCGGTCATTTCAGTGATGACATTCATGCCTTCAGCACGTTCATCAAGTGTTTCCACGTTGATGCTCGGCGCAATAAACCCGTGTTCCAGCATCAACAGTGTATAGATGGCTTCCTGAACGCCAGCCGCGCCCAGAGAGTGGCCGGTCATCGCTTTGGTCGCAGAAATCGGCGGAACATTGTCACCGAAGACTTCGCGAATCGCCCACAGTTCCTTCACATCACCCACTGGCGTAGAGGTGCCGTGCGTGTTGATATAATCGATTGGTGTATCGATATCCTGCATCGCCATCTTCATGCAACGTACTGCGCCTTCACCTGACGGGGCAACCATATCCGCACCATCAGACGTCGCGCCGTAGCCGACTACTTCGGCATAGATGTGCGCGCCACGCGCCAGCGCGTGCTCCAGTTCTTCTACAACGACCATACCGCCGCCGCCAGCAATGACGAAACCATCACGGTCGGCGTCATAAGTACGGGATGCTTTCTCTGGTGTCTCATTGTATTTGGTTGACAGTGCGCCCATCGCATCAAATTCACAGGCCAATTCCCAGCACAGCTCCTCGCCACCACCAGCAAAAACGATGTCCTGTTTACCCATCTGGATTTGTTCAACCGCGTTACCGATGCAGTGTGCAGAGGTCGCACAGGCAGAGCTAATCGAGTAGTTCACACCGTGAATTTTGAATGGCGTTGCCAGACACGCAGATACCGCAGATCCCATGGATTTGGTTACCACATAAGGACCAACGGCTTTCAGGCCGCGCGGGCTACGCATCGCGTCAGCACCGAACACCTGATAGCGTGCAGAGCCGCCGGAACCGGCGATCAGGCCAACGCGTGGGTTATTCTGATAAACCTCATCAGACAGCCCGGAATCTTGAATCGCCTGCTCCATGGATAAGTAGGCATAAATCGATGCATCACTCATAAAACGCACAATTTTGCGATCGATGAGGCCAGTGGTGTCCAGTTTGACATTCCCCCAGACGTGACTACGCATGCCGGAATCTTTCAGCTCTTGAGAGAAGGTAATGCCCGAGCGGCCTTCTCGCAATGATGCCAGAACTTCCTGCTGGTTATTACCGATGCTTGATACGATCCCTAGGCCAGTAATCACTGCACGTTTCATTTAATACCTCGTCTTCCACTTGTAGAGTTTGGGATTTCGCTTCGCACTTTAGCGTACAGTTGTAAGCTGAACAAGTCCGATCAGCCAAACTATCGCGAAATCATTGCTAAATTTGCGCCACAATATTCAGCCCGATAGAATCTCATCATCACTTGAATAATGAGCTTTTTGTCGTGACCAACCTCCCCATCCAACACGCGTCGTTAAGTTGGAACGCTCAGGGTACACCTGTATCGCAACAATTTGATGACGTCTATTTTTCGAATCAGGATGGGTTGGCAGAAACCCGTTATGTGTTTTTAAAGGGTAATCAGTTTCCCGAGCGTTTCACCACGCACCCGCGCACTGCCTGCGTGATAGCAGAAACCGGCTTTGGTACGGGTCTGAATTTTCTGACGTTGTGGCAAGCGTTTGCCGACTTTCGTCAACAGCAGCCACAGGCGACATTGCGCCACCTGCATTTCATTAGCTTCGAGAAATTCCCCCTGCGCCGGCATGATTTGGCTGCGGCACACGCCCAGTGGCCGGAGCTAGCTGCATTCGCGGATGAACTACGAGAGCAATGGCCACGAGCGCTACCAGGCTGCCATCGTCTGATTCTGGCGCAAGGTACTATCACGCTCGATCTATGGTTCGGTGACGTTAACGTCTTACTGCCTGAGCTGGATGATACTCAGAATCATCAGGTCGACGCCTGGTTTCTGGATGGCTTTGCGCCGGCCAAAAACCCAGATATGTGGACGGATAATCTGTTTCAGGCAATGGCTCGTCTGTGCCGAAAAGAAGGGACGTTCGCCACCTTTACGGCCGCAGGCTTTGTGCGTCGCGGTCTGCAACAGGCGGGGTTTCAGGTCAGCAAAATTAAAGGATTCGGGCAGAAACGGGAAATGTTGAGCGGCATGCTTCCCGACGCGCTTCCCGCCACCTCACCAACACCGTGGTATGCACGCCCTGCCGCCAGCACGACTGACGATATTGCGATTATCGGCGGTGGCATCGCCAGCGTGCTCACCGCGCTGGCGCTGCAACGGCGCGGTGCAAACGCCACGCTCTACTGCGCGGAGGCACAGCCTGCCACGGGCGCATCCGGCAATCGTCAGGGGGCGCTGTATCCTCTGCTGAATAACCGGCACGATGCGGTATCCCGCTTTTTCTCGCTCGCCTTTGACTTTGCCCACCGCAGCTATACCGCGCTGGCACAGCAGGGTCTGGAGTTTGAGCACCAATGGTGTGGCGTCAGCCAGCTTGCTTGGGATGAAAAAAGTGCGCGTAAAATCGAACAGATTCTGCAAGGCGAATGGCCGGAAGAGCTGGTCGTTAACGTGGATGCGCAGCAACTGGAAACGCAAAGCGGCCTGAATATCGGCGTAAATGGCATCACTTATCCTGACGGCGGCTGGCTGTGTCCAGCGGAGCTGACGGCTTCTGCGCTGAAACTGGCACAGCAAAACGGTCTGTCGGTACAGATGAGCACCGCCGTTTCCGCACTGGAGAAAACGGACGGCGGCTGGGCGCTCACCCTGAGCACCGGCCAGCGGGTAAATCATGCCGTCGTGGTGCTGGCAAATGGTCATCACATTACCAACTGGCCACAGACATCCCATTTACCCGCTTACGCCGTGCGCGGGCAGGTCAGCCATGTTCCGACCAACTCTGTACTAGGCCAGCTCAAACAGGTGTTGTGCTACGACGGCTATCTGACGCCGGTGAGTCCGCAACATCAGACGCACTGCATCGGGGCGAGCTATTTACGGGGGGAAACACACTGTGATTATCGGGAAGACGAGCAGCAAGAAAACCGCCAGCGGCTGCTGAATTGTTTGCCTGACGCAGACTGGGCGAAAACGATCGATGTCAGCGATGCACTGGCGCGCCAAGGCGTCCGCTGTGCGCTGCGCGATCATCTGCCGCTATTAGGCGCGGTACCGGACTATGAGCAAACGCTGGCCGAGTATGAAGATCGGTTGCACCCTCAACACCGTGCCGACGCGGTGCCAAGCGCCCCCTATTGGCAGGATCTGTTTATTATCGGTGCGTTGGGCTCACGCGGGCTCTGCTCCGCCCCACTCGCAGCAGAAATTTTGGCATCACAGATGTATGGTGAACCGCTACCGCTGGACCGCGATACGCTCGCCGCACTCAACCCAAATCGTTTCTGGATAAGGAAACTGCTGAAAGGCAAACCCATCGCTCAGGATTAATTGAGAATAGCGAAGGATTAATGAGGAAGAAAACGTGCTGGCTTGACTGAGCCAGCACTGACAGAGTGGCAATTAGCCCACAGGGAAATCAGTGCGTACTATTCTGCGCCTGCTGGAACAGACGTTCCCACATCCCGTTAACCAGTACCTGATCCGGCGGTGACAGTTCACCGTTTTTGATGGCGTTATTAATGCTGTCGCTAACGCGCAAATGCAGTGCTTCAAGCGTGTGTTCCCCATGCTCTTCCGCTTCTGCCACCGACACCGTCAGATGACCACGCAAATAGCCGCCGGCAAACAGTTCATCGTCGCTGGCATGCTCTACCATGTCATCAATCAGCGCCAGAATGCGCGTTTCAAATTCTGCGATCATTTCTTATCCTCAAATTTTTGCGGTTCCCGTGCATCACAGATCGGCTGGATACGGGAAGCTCGCCGCCGTCAGCGGTGGCGTATTGTAAAACGATTGTAATGCACGAATAAAGCTGGCAGGACGCGCGGGAATCCCCTCTTCCAGATATTGCATCACTTGCGCATGCACGCGTCGCTGGAAATCAATGCGGTCCGGCTCACAGTCGCCGTTCAGGTTGTCGCAGCTGACGTTAAACGGAAAGCCCGAGGCGACACAGAACAGCCAGTCGAAGGCCTGCGGTTTGATCTCCACCACCTCGAACTGGCTTTGCGTCGCCGCATCGCGGCCATCCGGGCAGTACCAGTAGCCAAAATCGACCTGCAAGCGCCGCTGGGCACCAGCAATGCACCAGTGAGAAATCTCGTGTAGCGCGCTGGCATAAAAGCCATGGGCAAACACAATCCGGTGATACGGAATGTCATCATCCGCTGGCAGATAAATCGGCTCATCATCGCCTTTTACCAGACGGGTATTGTATTCATCGCCAAAGCAATCATTAAAAATATCAATCAGCTGTTGATAGTAGTGCGTCGTAGTCATGTTATCGGTTGTTATCATAATGTGTTGTCATAGAAACTGTCCCAGCCAAACGGCAATCTCATGCCCGTGGCTGTCATAAATCAGCTTGCCACTCATGATGGCGGAAACCAACACCAGCATAGGACGAATCAGCTTTTGCCCTTTCGTCATCACCATTTTGGCTCCCAGCCGCGCACCGAGGATCTGCCCGATCAGCATGACGCCGCCGACCACCCAGACAACCTGACCGCCCAGAATGAAAAACAGTAGCCCGCCGAAGTTGGAGGTAAAGTTCAGGATCTTGGCATGCGCCGTCGCTTTTGCCAGATTGAAGCCATACAGGGTGACAAACGCCAGTGCGTAAAACGATCCGGCACCGGGGCCGAAGAAGCCGTCATAAAAACCGACACAACAGCCTGCCACAATCGCAAACGGAAGTGGCGACAGGCGACGCTGCCGATCTTCATCACCGATTTTGGGCGTTAATAAAAAGTAGAGGCCAATGCCAATGATCAGCACCGGCAGCAGTTGGCGTAGAAAATCGGCGTGAATTTGCTGGATCAGCCAGGCACCAAAGGTCGAACCGACAAAGGTCAGCGCAATCGCCAACTTCTGCTCACCCAGATTCACCGCGCGGCGGCGGATGAAATACAGGCTGGCGGAAAAAGATCCGCCAACGGCTTGAAGTTTATTCGTTGCCAGCGCCTGCGCCGGGGATAAACCCGCCGCTAGCAAAGCAGGGATCGTCAATAAACCGCCCCCGCCCGCAATCGAATCAATAAATCCAGCCAACGCCCCGACAAAAAACAGCACGGCCAGCATATCTGGCCCAAGAACTAACCAGTCCATAATTATTTTTTATCTCGCGACATAGTTATTCGTTATCTCGCGGCAAAATGTCTGTCGAGTAATGCCTGACAAGACGGAGGCAACGGCGGCGGCGTGGTTTTTTCCGGGGCTTCGGTACTCGGCTGTTTTGGCTGGAACCAGCTGGTTAACTCAGCACCGCATCCATCACCGACAGGGGGTTCGTCCTGATCCTGACACTCAAGGCTGTCCGCCGGGCAGCGCAGGCGCACATGCATATGCGCACGGTGTGCAAACCAAGGGCGAACTTTGCGCAGCCAGTCACGATCGTGGCCTGCTTCAACACACAGCTGTTTTTTAATCGCCGGATTAACGAAGATGCGCGTTACGTCGCTATCCAACGCAGCGGTTTTGATCAGGGTGGTGATTTCCGGTCGCCAAACGCGTGGGTTAACGTTCAGCCCGCTGGCGTTAACCAAATCGATAGGCTGCGGTTTCAGCAACTGCTGCTCGCTCCAGCGCTGTCTGGGCAATTGCAGCCAGATGTCAACATCCAGCCCGGATTGGTGACTGGCGTGGCCGCTGCTGAATCGTCCCCCAACAGGCATGCCCATATCCCCCACCAGCACATTACCGGAGGTCGTACGCTTAACCTCGTTGCTCAGGCGGTGAATAAACGCCAGAAGATCGGGGTGACCGAAATAGCGGCGCTGATCGATGCGCATCACCTGATAATCCAGCGACTGCAATGGCAGCGGCTGGGCACCGATGATACAGCCATTGGAAAAACTACCAATTGACTGCGGCGTACCCGCAACCGGATGCGCAATCTCCTGCCAGGGCGTTTTCGCCCACGCGGCGTTCGATAACAGCGGCGCGCTCAGTGCCAGCGCGAGAACCCCGATTAACCCTTGTTTCATTATTTTTTACCAGCGAGGAACCTGACTGTTCACATCCCCACACTGTGCGCGTTGGCGCAGCAGGTGATCCATTAACACAATCGCCATCATGGCTTCGGCAATCGGCACCGCACGGATGCCCACACACGGGTCGTGACGCCCGCGCGTCACCATTTCAGTCGCTTCGCCCTGGCGGTTGATCGTTTTCCCCGGCACCATAATGCTGGAGGTCGGCTTCAACGCCAGATGTGCAACGATGTTCTGACCGCTGCTGATCCCGCCCAAAATGCCGCCAGCGTGATTGCTTTGGAAACCGTCCGGCGTGATTTCGTCTCGGTTTTCACTGCCACGTTTGGTGACAACGGCAAAGCCATCGCCAATTTCGACGCCTTTCACGGCGTTGATGCTCATCAGTGCGTGAGCCAAATCGGCATCCAGACGGTCAAAGACCGGCTCGCCTAATCCGACAGGCACCGATTCCGCCACGACGCTGACCTTCGCGCCAATCGAGTCGCCCTCTTTTTTCAGCGCCCGCATCAGTTCATCCAGGGCTTCCAGCCTGTCGATATCCGGGCAGAAGAACGGGTTTTGCTCAACCTGTTCCCAATCTTTCAGCTCGCAGGTGACATCGCCAATCTGCGACAGATAGCCACGTACCTTCACACCATGTTGCTGTTGCAGGTATTTCTTCGCAATCGCACCCGCGGCAACGCGCATTGCGGTTTCACGCGCGGAAGAGCGGCCACCGCCACGGTAATCGCGCAGGCCATATTTTTGCTCGTAGGTGTAATCAGCATGACCGGGGCGGAAGACATCTTTAATCGCACCGTAATCCTGAGAACGCTGATCGGTGTTTTCAATCAACAGGCCAATACTGGTCCCCGTTGTCACACCTTCAAAAACGCCGGACAGAATCTTGACCTGATCGGGTTCACGGCGCTGCGTCGTATAGCGGGAGGTCCCCGGACGACGGCGATCCAAATCGTGTTGCAGATCCGCTTCCGTTAGCGGGATCCCCGGCGGTACGCCGTCAACAATACATCCCAGGGCAATACCGTGGGATTCACCAAATGTAGTGACGCGGAAAAATTGCCCAATACTGTTGCCTGCCATCACAACTCCTTCGCATGTTTTCTGTTTCTGCCTTACCGTCTACACGGTAAGGCGAATAAATATCGTTATGACCGCTTAATCACGGTAAGCGCTGAAATGCGCTTTGCAATCGACCAGTTGTGATTGCGTTAGCATAAACACACCGTCACCGCCATTATCAAACTCCAGCCAGGTGAACGGGATGTCTGGGTATTGATCGATAAGGTGCACCATACTGTTGCCCACTTCGCAAATCAGCACGCCGTCATCGCTCAGATAGTCTGGCGCACAAGCCAGAATACGGCGCACCAGATCCAAGCCGTCGTTGCCCGCCGCCAGCCCCAGCTCAGGCTCGAAACGGAACTCCTGCGGCAGATCGAACATATCTTCTTCATCCACATACGGTGGATTGGTCACGATTAGATCATAGCGAATCGCCGGTAAATCGCGGAACAGATCAGAGCGAATCGGCGTCACGCGGTATTCCAGACCGTGCTGCTGAATATTTTGCTCGGTTACCGCCAGCGCCTCGCTGGAGATATCGACCGCATCGACTTCCGCTTCTGGGAACGCCTGAGCGCAGGCAATAGCAATACAGCCGCTGCCCGTGCACAGATCCAGAATATGGTTTGGCGTTTTTGGCAGTTGCTCATCAAAATAGTTATTGATCAGCTCACCGATGGGAGAGCGCGGCACCAGCACGCGTTCGTCCACGTAGAATTCCAGGCCGCAGAACCAGGCCTTGTTGGTCAAATAGGCGACAGGAATACGCTCATTGACGCGGCGGATCACACGTTCAACAATGCGCTGCCGCTCGCTGGTGATCAAACGCGACGTGTACATATCTTCAGGAATATCGAGCGGCAGATACAGGCTAGGCAAGACGAGCTGTATGGCTTCATCCCAGGGATTATCCGTCCCGTGACCGTAATAGACGTTGGCTGCGTTAAACCGGCTGACAGCCCAGCGCAACATATCCTGAATGGTATGAAGTTCACTGACGGCCTCATCGACGAAAATTTTGTCCAAGGGTGTCCTCCGCAGACAGTTCTGAATGGCAAATTGGCGCTTAGTTTGCCATGAAGCCTGCGACAAATCAGCAGATATAACCGACTGAACGCGCTCCGATACAGACTTTTATTTAGCGACAGCGGGGAGACAAGGTAAACTGATCGAATGTTGACGCAAGATGAATGAAACATGAGTAATAAATATTCGCTAAATGACGACGAATTACAGCTTTTTCGCACGTCAATCACTGGCACAAAAAAATTGCGTCAGGATACCTATACCCACAAACCGCTGCGCAAAAAACTGGGCGAATTGCCCGCCAAACGGGTATTGCAGGAGCAGGTTGATGCCAGTTTCTATTTTTCGGATGAATTTCAGCCACAGCTGGATGCGGAAGGCCCGACGCGCTATGTGCGCCCAGGTGCCAGCCATTATGAATTGAAGAAACTTCGACGAGGGGATTATTCACCGGAGCTGTTTCTGGACTTGCATGGCCTGACGCAGCTTCAGGCAAAGAAGGAACTGGGCGCGCTGCTGGCGGCCTGTCGGCGGGAGCACGTTTACTGCACCTGTGTGATGCACGGGCACGGCAAGCATATCCTTAAGCAGCAAACGCCGCTCTGGCTGGCACAGCACCCTGACGTGCTGGCTTTTCATCAGGCTCCGAAAGAGTTCGGTGGGAATGCCGCGCTGCTGATTTTGGTGGCGTTAGAGGCGCCTTTGCTTGAGTAATCCCGCCCTTCTTCGAAGAACGACAAGGCGTGTCAGTCCATTACACGCCTCATACCATATAAATTCAGGCGTTGAAGTTAGGTTAGCATTCAGGATTTTGCGCTCAACTGCGCTGGGCTGACTTGCCAGTGCAGAAGGCCATGACCGGATTCCGCTTCCACCTTCACGCAGGCAATAGCGGATGTGGCGAACATCGGCGCGGTTTCATTCTGGCATAATTCGGCAACCAGATAGCCCACCAGCGGCAGATGCGACACAACCAGAACCGCCCCCACACCTTCTCTCGCCAGCGTTTGCAGATAATAGCTAACGAGCTGGGCATCGCCGCCGGGCGTCAACTCATTCAGACAATCCGCTTCTTCCGGCAGCGGCAACGCTTTTTTCACCACCTCGAGCGTTTGCTGGGCACGCAAATAAGGGCTCACCAGAACGCGCTCAATATCGATAGTTTGCTCATTCAACCAACACGCCATCTGACGGGATTCATCACGACCAGCGTCGCTCAATGGCCGAACAGCATCACTCGCTGCATCAAGTACTGCATCACCATGACGCATTATCAACACTTGCATATTACACCGCTATGTTAATGAAATAATTATGTATTTTCTATAATTTAAGTTGCCTATGCAGGGATTATCCTGCATAGGCCATTCAAATTATGTAGGGTATAAATCGTCTTATTCCTGTAGGTTACCTGAGTTTCTCGTTCTGATAAACTCGCCGAGTACTGGTTTCAATATGACGCAGGTCCTGTTCCCATTTATCTAATGGTAATACCATGATAAATAAAAGTTTAATGTCCCCCTAGTCGAACACATATTATTGGAAAGGTATATTTACAAAATCAAGAGGGGCATATTCCGTCATACTTCAAGCTGCTTGTGCGTTGGCCGCCCTTATTCACCCCAGTCACTTACCTGAGTAAGCTCCTGGGGATTCATGCGATTGCCACCTACACGCAACTCGAATTATCTAGAATATATTTAGGTTATATAATCGACTAGTTGAAAATATTACCTAATTTTTCAACGTATTATCAGGCTAGTTTGAATATTATTCATGCTCCGATTCAGGCATAAATTCCGACAGACGTTTTTTTTGTCTGCCTAGATCATCAAGATTGGATGGATGTAGCCACCATTGCATGGCCTGAGAGATAGCGGACCATTCACTATCAATAATTGAATACCAGCGGACATCACGGCTATGACCTTTGGAAACCTGAGTTTGTCGGAGTGTTCCTTCATATCTGAACCCCAGCCGCTCCGCTGCACTGATTGCAGACTGATGCAAGCTGTCACATTTCCAGCCACATCGACGGTATTGTAACGTGTCAAAAATATAATTGAGTAAAAGAAAAATGGCCTCGGTGCTAGATAACGTTCGTTTCATCAGAGGAGACCAGTTAATCCAACCAATCTCTACAGCACCATTATCCGGATCCATCCGCTGTAATGCGATAAACCCCACCGCTTTACCCGTAGAAAGGCTGATAACGGCGAAGAAAAGTGGATCCTTGCTCGCGGCAAGCGAAGCAATATAGTGATCACATTGTCTAATGGTCACTGGGCGTTTGATATGAAAATACGTCCAATCTCGCTCGTCATCAATGCTGTGCCAAGCATCAAATAAATCCTGACTATGTTTGAGATCAATAGGTTCAAGAAGACAGTACTTTCCTTTAAGCACCACTTTTTGTGGAAGCGATCGTGGTTGCCACTCAGGCAATGATTTACCCAATTCCTGACCGTAAACATTGAACTCTGTCATGATAACGCCGCCTTTTTCGTATTATTACATTAATAAAAAACCATAAAGGTATTCATTGGGTATTACCCGTTGCGGTCCTAGCCACGTAATATAGAAAACAGCCTAAATCACTTCACCAACCTCATTAATATGAGTCAGACAAACCAGTCAGCTCGAACGTATAGAAATGCCGTCACGATCAACTAGCGATCTGGTCTTCATCGGTTGGCGGATAAAACGTCCGTCGACCTTCCCGCATCGCGAGCAGACGTTCACAGGGTGCGAACCGATCGCCATACTGTTGTTGCAGCACCAGTAGCGTTTTCACGACCGTTTCCACTCCCAGACGATCCATATAGTGGAACGGCCCGCCGAGGAAAGGGGGGAAGCCAATGCCAAATACCGCGCCGATATCGCCATCGCGGGCGCACTGGATCACGCCTTCATCCAGACAACGCGCTGCCTCGTTCAGCATCATCATCACGGCACGCTGGTTGATCAGCGCGGGGTCAATATGGGCTTTCGCCGTCACATCCAGCAGCGGATAAACCGAGCTATCCACCTCTCTGCCCGACTGCCAGAAACGGCGCGTTTTATTGTATCGATAGAATCCTTTCCCATTCTTGCGCCCTTTGCGTCCATCTTTCAGGATCGCATCAAACGCGGGTGGAGAGGTGAAACGCTTGCCCAGTTCTTCACTCAGCACCGGTACAATTTTGGTCGCGACATCAATACCGACTTCATCAAGCAGCGCCAGCGGACCAACGGGGAAGCCAAAGCGCACCAACGCATAATCGATCGATTCAATCGGTTCCCCTTCCAGCAGGCAATAAGCCGCTTCGTTGATATAAGGCGCTAATATGCGGTTCACATAAAAACCGGCGCTGTCGCCTACGACGATCGCGGTTTTCCCCTGCTTTCTCGCCAGTGCCACCGTCGTCGCAACCGTCTCTGCGCTGGTGTGCGCGTGAGGAATCACTTCAACCAGCGGCATTTTGTCCACCGGGCTAAAGTAATGCAGACCCACAACCTGTTGCGGACGGCGCGCGCCCTCTGCAATCTGATGGATCGGCAGCGAGGAGGTATTCGATGCAAAAATCGTGTGCGGCGCAGCGTGCTCTTCAATCTCCGCCACCATCTGCCGCTTCAGCGCCAGATCTTCAAAAACGGCCTCAATGACGATATCCGCATGTTCAAAACCGCGATAGTCCGTACTACCGGAAATCAACGTCATCAACCGCTGGCGCTCCGTCGGCTTCATCCGCTTACTCTGAACGCGTTTGGTCAGCAACTGCCAGTTGTACTTCAGCGCATGGTTAATGCCCTGTTCATTGATATCTTTAATGCGCACTGGTAACTGCCCGCGCGTCGCCGTCACGCTGGCGATCCCACCGCCCATCAACCCACCGCCGAGAATACCGACGCGGTGGATCGGCTTCGCTTCAGAGTCCGCACCGGCGGTTTTCTTTAATGCATTGGAGGCAAAGAATAGATGGCGTAGCGCGGCCGATTCCGGCGTCATCACCAGTTTGCCAAACGCTCGCGCCTCGTGCCGATACCCTTCGTCACGGCCTTTTTCTATGCCCCGACGTACCACCTGAATGATTTTTTCCGTGGCCGGATAGTTGCCGTGTGTTTTCGCTCGCGTTTTGTGTTTCACTATTTTGAACAATACATCGCGAATACCTAGGCTACTCAGCAAACGCGAACGCCAGCCCAGCGGCACGACTTTGCGTTTTCCTTTTTTGAGAATCTCGACCGCCGTCTCCAGCAGAATATCGTGCGGAACGGCTTCATCAACCAGCCCTTGTCGTAACGCCTGACTCGCACGGAGGTGGCGGCCGGTCAGAATGAGATCCAGCGCGCTATCCAGGCCAATCAACCGTGGCAACCGCTGCGTTCCACCTGAGCCGGGAAGCAGGCCAAGCTGCACTTCCGGTAGCCCCAGCACCGTTTTTTCATCCAGCGAGCAGACGCGATAGTCGCAGGCCAAGGCCAATTCCAGCCCACCGCCCAGACAGGCACCGTGGATCGCGGCCACCACGGGGAACGGCAGCGCGGCTACCTGATCGAACGTTTCCTGCCCTTGTTTCGCCAGATTTTCTGCCTGTTCGGCACTGCTGCACTGGTTCAACATGGTGATATCCGCACCGGCGATAAACGAATCAGGCTTGGCGGAAATAAAAATCAGCCCCCTGAGCGTCGCATGCTGCCGCGCCTGTTCAAAGACCGAAAGAATCTGTTCTGCAAATTCGCTCTTTAGCGTGTTCACCTTCTCGCCGGGAACATCAATGCAAATAACACCGATATTGTCCGGCCGAATCGTTAGGGAAAAGGCAGAGGGGCTTTCCGTCACAGATGATGTTGTTTCGATTGCAGACGATGTTGTCACGGAGAAAGGCTGTTGATCGTTCATGGCGTCACCTCCAGTACCATTGCCGCACCCAGCCCGCCAGCCGCGCAGGCGGTGGTTAACCCCAGCCCGCCGCCACGACGGCGCAGTTCATTCAGCGTTTGGGTAATCATCCTCGCGCCAGTGGCAGCAAAGGGATGTCCATAGGCAATGGATCCCCCCAGCACATTGAACTTGGCGCGATCGACCTCACCCAGTGCGGCATTTCTACCCAGTTGATTCCGGGCAAACTCATCGCTGGCAAACAGTTTGAGATTTGCCAACGTCTGCGCGGCAAAGGCTTCGTGCATATCAATAAGCGTCAGATCGGCCAGCGTCACGCCAGCCCTTGCCAACGCCAGCGGGGAGGCATAAGCCGGTCCCAGCAACATGTCACGCTGTACGCCGATGGCGCTAAATGCATAGCTGCGCAGATAGCCTAGCGGCGTGAGCCCCAGACGTTCCGCCTTGGATTCACTCATCATCAACACCGCCGCCGCGCCATCCGTGAGCGGCGTACTGTTCGCCGCCGTGACCGTACCGTGTCGGCGATCGAACGCCGGACGTAAACGGGAATACTGCTCCAGCGAGGAATCATGGCGCACGTTGTTATCTTCACTCAGCGCCTTGTCATAAGGCGGGACGTAAGCCGTCATCACTTCATCGCGCAGCACGCCGGATTCCCAGGCCTGAGCCGCCAGCTTGTGTGAGCGGTGCGCCAGTTCATCCTGCTCTTCACGCGTGATACCGTAGGTTTTTGCCATTTGTTCGGCGGTATCGCCCATGCGCAGCCCGGTGGAATACTCCGCCACAGCGGGCGCAACCGGCAGCAGATCTTTCGGGCGCAGGCCGCTTAACAGTTTCAACTTCTGGCTCAGCGTCCGAGCCTTGTTCATATCCACCAACGTTCTGGCCAACGCTTTGCTGACGCCAATCGGCAGCACGGAAGAGGAATCCGCCCCGCCGGCAATGCCGACGTCCACCGTCCCCGCCATAATGCTTTCCGCCACGTTGGCGACCGCCTGAAAGCTGGTGGCGCAGGCGCGCGACACGCTGTAGGCATCGGTATGCACACTCATGCCCGTGCCGAGCACGATCTCCCTAGCGATATTCGGCGCTTCGGGCATCTGAACCACCTGCCCAAAAACCAATAGCTCGATCAATTCAGGATCGATCCCAGTGCGAACCAGTAGTTCGCTGGTGACGAGCTTCCCTAATTCGATGGCAGGTACGCCATGATAGGCCGTTGCCTGCCGGGCAAATGGGGTGCGTAATCCGCTCACGAACGCAATGCGATCGCCACGGCGGGTTATCAGAGGTAATACCTCGCTCATAAACGCTCCTGTTAACCGAAAATACTTCCGTTAACCAAAAATAAAGTACGCGCACAACAGGTCAGACCTGATTTCATTGTTAACCAGATAGTTACATTACGCAAAGCTGCGCAACACAAAAGTGTGAAGAGCATGCCGTTGTCAGCCCCGATACCATTAACATTATTTACGCAAAGGCATTTGCCAACAAAATACATTAGCGCTAATGTATTTATTCCAACTAGGGAGGCGATGTTGAAAATTAAACCCGGATTGGGCGAACTGCTGAGGTATACCGCTGAGCTGGTTGATAAAGGTTCGGAATCAAACTACCGCGCCCTGTCACTCAATTATCGTCCACGATTTACCCCTATCCTACGAGCAATGGCCGCAGGCGCTCAGACCGTGCAGGACATCACTGAGTCCACGCACCTGACACAGGGGGCGATCAGCCAGTCAGTCGCGTTAATGGAGCAGGACGGCATTCTTGTACGCGAACAGCTCCGTGACGGGCGCAAATTTGCCATCAGGCTGACGCCAGCAGGCATTCAACTTGTTGCTCAGCTCGAAACCTGCTGGGAAGCCATTTTCCTCGCCATTGAACAGCTTGAAAAAGAGGCCGGTTGGCAGTTGATGAAAGGGCTGGAGGAGTTGGCGTCTGCATTGGAACAGCAGGACTTCGAGAAACGCATACAGATAGCGCGTGCAGAGTTACACGCCTCAGGTGATAAAGATGACTAACGCAACCGAAGAAAGCAGAAACTGGTTTTCCTCAGGTGGGGAGAACTATGCCCGCCACCGACCGCACTATCCACCCGAACTGGCAGAATACCTTTCCAGTCTCGCACCCAATACCCAAAACGCGCTGGATGTAGGGTGCGGAACTGGGCAGCTTACGCGACAGTTGGCTGAACATTTCGACGCTGTAAAAGGTATCGATCCCAGCATGAGCCAGCTAGGCAACGCCGTTGCGCATCATCGTATCGACTACGCGTGCTCCCCGGCCGAAACGCTGCCCGAACAGCCACTCACTTACAGTTTGATTACCGCAGCGCAGGCAGCGCACTGGTTCAAGCTGGATGCGTTTTATCAGGAAGTCCGCAGAGTGGCAGTCCCTCAGGGAATACTGGCCCTCATCAGCTATGGCGTTATGCAGCTTGATGACGATCTGAACGACAGATTTCGTCAGTTTTATTACGAAGAGATTGGTCCGTTTTGGCCTGCCGAACGTCAGTTGGTTGATAACGGATATCGGGATATCCCCTTCCCTTTTAATGAGATCGCCGCACCGCCTCTTAACATCCACCTTGAATGGCCGTTAGACGCCCTTATTGGTTATATTTCGACCTGGTCTGCCGTCGCCAGAGCCCGAGAAGCAGGACGAGAGGAAATGCTGCGCCGTTTTTATGACGACATCGCGACACTCTGGGGAACGCCAACAACATGCCGACCGGTTCGATGGCCGATTAACATGCGAATAGGAAGAGTTGAAAAGTGACAACACCACCGACAGTGGTGGATAGAAACAACGAAGGGAAATAAAACGAGGCAGGCGATGCGATAACGCAATGCCTGCCAGAAGAAGATTTAACGCAGGCCGAGCTGGAAAATCATCGTTTCAGCCTGGCAGCTGAACGTAAAATTAATGTCCAGCTTAACGCCGCCGTCTACGTCTTCCAACGTGCTGGCGATTTCGCAAGGTTCAGACTCTACCGCACGCGCTTTTTCCGTCAGGGCGGCCAGTGCCGCTTCCGCCTCAGCACGATTGCCGAAAACGTTGCTGTAAGACGCCGTGCAATCCGTGTTATCCATAATTGTGCCGACATCGACACAGCAGCAGGCTGCGGTTTCTTCAGCACTGCATTTGTTGATTACGTTCGTCATGCTACTTTCCTCTTAAAACGCGGGGAGATATGATCCAGTTCAAATATTTTTATCTTCCTTATATTTTACTCCCTCATCCCAAAGCAGTACCAGCACTTCATGCTCGACCGTAATTTTATTGATATTAATCACATTACGGTGTTATGCAGCAGTAAAAATCGAGTAATATCGCTTCACACAAATTAACTAAAACGTTAAGCAGATCTAAATTTCGCATCATTTTGGAAATATTTCCAATACACAAATGCAACATTGTCGTATTCCCCACTTATACTTTGGCAACTGGTCTGATTTGTCAGGCTGAGTGCGCCCCCTACAATGCGCGTCCCTTGTTACCCCATGTAACAACGTTAAATAACAAGCATATAAAGAGGTTTTGGTCATGAACCAGAAAAACCTGTTCAAACAATCCACAATTGCTGTTGCGGTGGCCCTGTTTTCAGCAAATGTGTCCGCAGCTGGTTTCCAGCTAAATGAATACTCATCATCGGGTCTGGGACGTGCGTTTTCTGGTGAAGGTGCGGTAGCCGATAATGCGACCTCAGGTAGCCGTAACCCAGCGACCATGACCCTATTTGACCGTCCGTCTTTCTCCGGTGGTGTCACCTATATCAACCCAGATATCGATATCAGTGGTTCAAGTTCATCTGGGCAAAATGTTGATGCGAAAAATATCGCACCACATGCCTGGGTACCGAACCTACATTTCATCATGCCGCTTAGCGAACAGTGGGCGATTGGTGCGTCTGCCACCACCAACTATGGGTTAGCAACAGAATTTAATGACAGCTATGCCGCAGGATCTATCGGCGGGAAAACCGACCTGTTGACGTCAAACCTGAACCTGAGCGCCGCCTATCGCCTGAACCAGCATTTCAGTTTTGGTTTAGGGGTTAACGCCGTTTATGCCGATGCCAAGTTTGTGCGTCATGCTGGGGAAGCCGCTCCACTGTTAGGTTTACAGCCATCATCTGAAATATCACGTATGGAAGGCAAAGAGTGGGGCTACGGCTGGAATGCGGGCATCCTGTATGAAGTGGATGAAAACAACCGCTTCGGCCTGACCTATCGTTCCAAAGTCGATATCGACTTTAACGGTGATTACAGTAGCCAATTGCCAGTATTCCCTGGAACAGGTGGTGCAACGATCCCTGGTAAGCTAACACTCAATCTGCCAGAAATGTGGGAAGCGTCCGCCTATCACCGTGTTGCCCCTAAATGGGCGGTTCACTACAGCCTGACCTACACCAGTTGGAGCCAGTTCCAGGAATTGAAAGCAACCGATAATTCAGGAAACATACGATTTCGGAAGGAAGAGGGATTCCGTGATGCCTACCGTATCGCACTGGGTACCACCTACTATCATGACGATAACTGGACGTTCCGTAGTGGTATTGCATTCGATGATAGCCCTGTACCAGCAGAAAACCGCTCAATCTCCATACCCGATCAAGACCGTTTCTGGCTGAGCGCGGGCACCACCTATGCATTTAATAAAGACGCCTCTGTTGATGTAGGCGTGTCCTATATGCGTGGGCAAAAAGTTACTATTAAAGAAGCTGATCCCTTGGGTATTAATACCTATTCATACAGCTCAAAAGGAACTGCCTGGTTGTACGGCGTGAACTTCAACTATGCGTTCTAAGTAAAGAATGGCGTTCTAAATAACGTATAGGTTTCTAAATAAAGCACGCGTTCTCATTGCTATCGGTCAGAACGTGATAAAGCAGGTAAGGCAACTTACCTGCTTTTTTATGCCTATATCTACCAGACGAACAGGTACAAAAAAGGCCGCTTTCGCGGCCTGACATCGTGACGTCCAGTTAACCCCGATTACTCAGGCTTAACCTCAATATAGTCAAGGCCCAGCGTGCTGCTGGTGTAGCTGCGGATTTTATTGGTCATTTCAATATTACCGTCCAGCTTCTGACCATAAGAGGGAATGATCTCTTTCAGTTTGCCCTGCCATTCTGGCGTAGCGACTTTATCTTTAAACACTTTTTCCAGCAGGCTCAGCATAATCGGCGCGGCGGTAGACGCGCCCGGAGAGGCACCCAGCAGCGCGGCAATCGAACCATCCTGAGAGCTGACGATTTCAGTACCCAGTTTCAGCACGCCGCCTTTGTCGTCGTCTTTCTTGATAACCTGAACGCGCTGCCCTGCAACCGTCAGTTTCCAATCTTCTTTCTTCGCATTCGGGAAGTATTCCTGCAGCGAGGCGAAACGATCGTCGTCATCCATCATGACCTGACCAACCAGATACTTCACCAAGTCGAAGTTATCCAGACCGACGTGCGTCATCGGCATCACGTTGGAGAAGGTTACGGAACCGATCAGATCCCACAGCGAACCATTTTTCAGGAATTTGCTGGAGAAGGTGGCAAACGGCCCGAACAGCAGAACGGGTTTACCGTCAAAAATACGTGTATCCAGATGAGGAACCGACATCGGTGGCGCACCGACGGAGGCTTTACCGTAAACTTTCGCCATGTGGCGCTGCACGATTTCCGGGTTTTCTGTCACCAGGAATTCGCCACCAACTGGGAAGCCACCGTACAGATCGGCCTCAGGAATACCAGATTTCTGCAACAGTTGCAGTGCCGCCCCACCCGCACCAATAAAGACAAACTTCGCCTTAATCACGCTTTCTTTCTCGCCGTTCTTCAGATCGGCGTAAGTCACGCTCCAGGAGTTATCCGCATTGCGTTTGATATCACGCACTTCTGAATTCAGGTGCAGCGCAAAGTTAGGTTTGGTTTTCATCGCGCCAACCAGCTGACGCGTGATTTCACCGTAGTTCACGTCGGTACCGATAGGCATACGAGTCGCCGCAATCTTCTGTGCCGGATCGCGACCTTCCATCACCAACGGCGCCCACTCTTTGATCGTATTGGGATCGTCAGAGAACGCCATGCCACGGTACAGCGTGCTGTGCTGCATCGCGTCATAACGATGTTTCAGGAAAGCGGTGTTCTCGTCGCCCCAGACAAAAGCGATGTGCGGCACGCTATTGATGAAAGAGTGCGGATTATTCAGCACGCCGTTTTTCACCTGATAGGACCAAAACTGGCGCGAGACTTCAAACGCTTCAGTGATTTCCAGCGCTTTGCTGATGTTGATTGGGCCGTCGGGATTATCCGGCGTGTAGTTGAGTTCCATGAAAGCAGAGTGACCCGTACCGGCATTATTCCAGCCGTTCGAGCTCTCTTCCGCCACATTATCCATCCGCTCAACCATGTCGATAGACCAGTCTGGTTGCAGCTCCTGTAAATACCCCCCCAGCGTAGCGCTCATAATGCCCCCGCCGATCAGTACCACATCCGTTGTCTTCTCTGTCGTTTTAGCCTCTTCAGCCATCGCCAGTGGGGCGCTAACCACCACGCTCAGGCAGAAGAACATAGCAAGTAGTTTTTTCATGCTTATATCTCTATTTTTTATAAGTGCAGGTAAATAGCATTCTGGGCATTCATTAACACACGACCACGCCATCATCCGTAAAAGGCATCATTCTTATGACCTTTTTGTTAATCACCTTGCTAACAAAAAAATCAGCGTGCAGACACATTTCAACCAGGATGGGCAGCAGTAGCGGTTAACGACGTAGCATTATTGTTATCTGACGAAAGGAAATAAATTTTAGTAAGTAAATAAATGGACAACAAAGTAATAACTTTTAAGAAACAAACCACAGAATCATCATGGTAAAAGTAAGTTTAGCAGTGTTTTATAAAAGCAAAAGGCACCCGCAGGTGCCTGTGAAATGAGCGATGTGACGTGACACTATTTCGCTGAGTCGATCTCGTCGAGCGAGTCTTCAATCGCTGCCGCATTCGGGTTCTTCTGCGGGGTGAGTTGCCCATCACTGGCAAGGAAATCATGCCGCTGGAAGTAGGCTTCACGCACCATCAGGTATGGATCGGAAGAGTTACGCAGCAGACCGTCGGAATCCAACAGCTGTGCTCGCGTTTCTATCCCTTCGATAGCCCATTTACCCGCAGACATCCAGAACGTCAGATAGCTCAGCATCGGATACAACGTATCCACGACGCCACCGCCGTCTTCACGAGGTGTCACGCTGCCGTAGCCAGGTACAACCAGATAAGGCCCGTAGCCCACGTCATAATGACCCAATGTGCTACCAAAGCGGCGAGACTCTTCTTTCGCCAGTTTCGGGTTCGCCATTGAGGCCACGTCAATCAGGCCGCCCATCCCGAGCAAGGTATTCAGGAAGAAGCGGTTAAAGTGAATCATCGCTTTATACGGCTTACCTTCAACGAAGTAGTTCACCATCGTTGCAGGTTCTTCCAGGTTACTGAAGAAGTTCCCTAGTCCGTTACGCGCGGGCGTCGGCACATAATCGCGCCAGGCCACAGCCGCAGGACGCACCAGATAAGGATCCAGAACGTCATAGTTAAAGCTGAACATGGTACGGTTAAAGCCTTCAAGCGGATCTGAACGTCGTTCTTGAGCTCGATCCCCGGAACTGGCGCAGCCGATCAGTAACACGCTGGCAAACACCACCCCACTCAGGCGGTAATTCATATCTGTTCTCCCTGATTTATAGTGTGCTATACCCGCGACCGAAAATGGGTATTCCCAGTATCAGCCACAGCCTATCAGGCTGAGCGACAAGGACGGGATATCGGCCAACAGTGTAACATTTTATCGCTCCATCGCTACGTTGGCTTACGCATTACTGCATTTTCAGAGGTTTGCCATTTTTCTTATGGGGACAACACGCGGCATGGTTGCGACACACGCTCCGGCGTGGGCACAGTACGGTATTCCCTTGTTCCCCTCACAGCATAGCACCACCAGCCTAAACCAGTGAGTCACGCCGCACCATCCCATGGCGTAAAAACTCACTACGCTTATCATCGGGGTTATCGATGATTACCCCTCAACGTCAGTACCGTTAGCCAGACAACAATCTGCCCACTCGTCGAGAGAATCACTATGAATCCATAACCGTGGATTATCATCATTATGACTGGGATGATTGCCTTCAGTAATTCCACCCACATTGTGGCCGGTGCGTCAGAGATTTTCTATCTGGTGTTCATTGGCCACACACAAATCCGTAACGACATGAGTCGCATCACACAGTAAACGTCAAAAGGCGCATGAGAATGAAGGAAAAGAGCATCGGCAGAAACGCTGATTGCCGACACTTTGAGCAAACGCGCCGTTAAGTGCTTATTCTCAGAGCAAAAATGCGTATAATAGCCAAGCTTCATGTCTCCATAGTTAAATGGATATAACGAGCCCCTCCTAAGGGCTAGTTGCAGGTTCGATTCCTGCTGGGGACACCAAAATCTCGCCCACGAACGTCCATCAAAGTCTATTTTTTCCATTCTATTCATCAAGTTAACACAACAAACTAGTCTACTGCACTCTACTCAGTTTGAGCGGCATCCACGCTGTTTTGTTGGTATAAATGTTGGCATTAGGCGTTTATCCTGCGGTTTCTTTAACAGAAGCCCGTCGCAGAAGAGACGAAGCCAGACAACAGATTGCCAATAACATTGATCCAGGTGAAAAGCGGAAAAGGTTGAAGAGAAAGGGTTACTCACCTTTGAAACTGTTGCCAGCAGCTGGCATGTCAGCAATAAAACCTAGTCTGAGGGGCATCGAACACTGATTATCAATAGCCTGACAACGCACGTATTCCCAATTATCGGGCAAAAAAATATCGCAACGCTTAAAACCCGCGATCTGTTAATACCGGCTAAAAATGCAGAAAAAACCGGACATCTGGAACTGGCTTCTCGCTTGCAACAGCGCATCACAGCAATCATGCTTTATGCGGTTCATAATGATCTTATCGATGTTAATCTGGCTTATGATCTGGAAGTAGCCATCGCTACGGCTAAAAGTGTTCACCGCCCCGCTCTGCCCCTTGAACACATTACCGAACTGATGACACGTATTGAGGCATACAAAGGCAAAGGAATCATACAATTAGCCGTTCAGTTATATCTTCTGACGTTTATCCGCTCCAGCGAACTGAGATTTGCGCGTTGGTCAGAGTTCGACTTTAAAAATGCGTTATGGACTATTCCTGCGAAGCGAGAGCCCCTAGCATTCCTTTTTTCACCCCTTCCTCTGGAAGATCATTTTTTAAAGAAATAACATCAAATAAAGAATAACTCGCCATGGGCAGATTCAACGCCGAAGTGCAACACTAAGCCATCCCTCTTAGTTCCACAAACACCACTGACGGTTACCTGAACCCCAGATACTTACCGGTTAACGCCAGCAATGGTTGCTGCCTGTTTAGCACAGGCCTGAACCGGAGAACGATGAGGGGGTATCACCAATAATGACGTTGCCACTACCGGATGTAATGACGCTACCACAATTGATGCTATCCCCAATACACGCAGCGGGCTTGCCGTTAAGGAAGCAGTCATGACCACTTCCAATAGGGCAACCCCCCCGCATTGTCATTCTCCTTTGACAGTAAACCTCATTGACTAAAGTGCTTTATATCGCTCTGCTGCTTCATCCTGTTTGATGTCTGAAAGCAGAACCTGACGTGAAGTATCGAGGGTGTCCCAGCGTGCAGCATTATGCAACGGCGGGATAGTGACGAGTTCACGACGATCAAAGCCCACCAGTGCGGCATCCACTAACTCACCCACTTCCATGAATTTTGGCGAGTTAGTGATATCGATACCCGCACGGTCCCAAATTTCCGTGTAAGTGCCAGCGGGGAGCACCGCCTGAATATAAACGCCCTTAGATGATAGCTCGACATTCATGCCCTGAGACAGGAAAAGAACAAAGGCTTTGGTTGCTCCGTAAACCGTCATGGCAAATTCTGGGGCCAGGCCTACGATGGAACTGATATTAACAATCGAGCCTTCACCCGCTTGTACAAACCGTGGCGCCACGGCACTGGCCAGTCTCGTCAGGGCGGTGACGTTAAGTGCGATAAGGCTTCCTATCGATTCAGGCGTCTGCTCTGTAAAACTGCCGGACTGCGCGATACCCGCATTATTGATAAGAATGCCAATCTGCGTGTCTTCACGCAGACGGGTTTCGACCAAAGCTAAATCGTTCGTTTGCGTGAGATCAGCAGGCAACACATCGACAGAAATGCCATTTTCCTGTCGCAAACGTTCGGCCAATGTCTCTAACTTTGCTTTGTCACGTGCAACCAGAACAAGGTCGTGACCTCGGCGAGCGAAACGTTCAGCGTAAACGGCACCAATACCCGTGGATGCGCCTGTAATGAGAACTGAAGCTTTAGTCATAAGTTTATCTTCTTCATTAATGTGTAAACAGAATTCGCAATGTGCGATGTATGTAGAACCGTGACACTCACAGATTTACTTGCTGGTCTCGGCAAGCGACGGGTAATCTGTGTACCCTTGGGCGCCACCGCCATAAAGTGTTTCAGGATTGAGTGAGGCCAGAGGCGCCCCCATCTTCAGCCTTTCGACCAGATCCGGATTGGAGATGAACGGACGACCAAACGCGAACAGATCAGCTTTGCCTTCAGAGAGGTGAGTTGAAGCCAACGTCAGGTCATAGCCGTTATTGCCAATGTAGGTATTTTTAAAGCGTCGACGCAGAGAATCGTAATCAAACGGGGATGCATCACGCGGGCCGCCCGTAGCGCCTTCAACGACGTGGAGATACACGATGCCTAATGCATTGAGTTGATCAGCGACGTAGTCATATTGTGGTTGCGGATCGCTGCAAGAAATCGCATTCACAGGGGAAACCGGTGAAATGCGCACACCCGTGCGATCAGCACCAATCTCCTCTTTAACGGCCGCCGTGACTTCTAACAGCAGGCGCGCACGATTCTCGACAGAGCCGCCGTACTCATCAGTACGCTGATTCGCCCCATCTTTGAGGAACTGTTCCAGCAGGTAACCATTCGCACCGTGGATCTCAACGCCGTCAAACCCAGCAGCAATGGCATTAGCAGCAGCTTTTCTGAAATCATCGATAATCCCCGGAATTTCCTGCAACTCAAGCGCACGTGGCTCAGAGACGTCCGAGAATCCATTGTTCACAAACGTTTTAGTCTCGGCGCGAATGGCAGACGGAGCGACCGGCGCAGCACCACCAGGTTGTAAATCGACATGGGATATACGCCCTACGTGCCATAGCTGTACAAATATGCGCCCGCCTTTTGCATGAACCGCATCAGTCACTTTACGCCATCCTTCAATTTGCGCTGGCGTATAGATCCCCGGCGTATCCTGATAGCCCTGCGCTTGTGCGGAGATCTGCGTAGCTTCAGTAATCAACAGGCCGGCTGTGGCACGCTGCGCGTAATACGTTGCTGCCAGTTCGCTGGGCACCAGATCTTTTCCGGCACGATTACGTGTTAACGGTGCCATCACGATGTGGTTGGTGAGCGTTATTGGCCCAAGGCTATAGGGTTGGAATAATTGTTGGTTCGTCATGCTTGTTCCCTTGATAGTGATTTGTGAAACGCCAGATATAATGATGATGATCACAATCTAAAAAGTCAAACGGTTTGATTACGATCATCATCAATGTATACTTGCGACATACATTTCTAAGAAAAGGCCATAAAGCGATGAAAGTTTCGAAAGAGCAGGTTCGTGAAAATCGAATGCGTATTGTTGAGACGGCCTCGGTGCTGTTTCGTGAGCGGGGGTATGACGGCGTGGGTATAGCTGAACTCATGTCAGCCGCAGGTTTAACACACGGCGGATTTTACAAACACTTTAGCTCCAAGGCAGATTTGATGTCGGAGGCGATGAGCTACGGTTTTTCGCATTCGATAGAAAATACCGTGGGTGTCGATATGGCTGGTTTTATAGAGCAATATCTCTCTCGCAAGCATCGTGATTCGATGGGAAATGGCTGCGTGATGTCAGCGCTTGGTGTTGATTCAGCACGCCAGTCAGCATCAATTAAGGAAAGTTTCGCAGCTGGAATTGAGAATCAACTGGCTACATTAGAAAGCGAGAATGGGGCAGGAGACGATGTGCTACGCGCCGAAAGAATTAGCGCCCTTGCTCACCTTGTTGGCGCTCTGGTGCTGTCGCGTGCCTGCCCTGATGATTCCGCCCTCGCCGACGAGATCCTAAAAGTTTGCCGCTCACGTATTCTCCGTCAGGAGGCACTATTGACGTCCCAGCCGAATTCACAGTAAATGATTATCTTCATTTACGAGTAGGCGCTCTTGCCGATAATTTCATCACTGAACTACCGGCGTTTTTTGCTGCTGAATATATTAAAAGAGGAGAGCTAATTGAGCTGCTGCTGGGGCATCCGTTGCCCTATTCCTCTTTACATCTGGTATACAAAAAGCAGCAGCGCGCTCTCAATAAAATTAATGACCGTATTTAAAATTAAAACCTAATGCGTCACCCGTGGTGTCGTATTCGCGGAAGTTGTAGATCAGCGGCTTCCATTTTGATGAATCGACAACATCATTTTCCCCTAATAGCTCGCTATCCACCCAAACATTAGCAATATCCAGTTCGACAAGAATAAAACGGCCTTTGTCCGTCGTACTGACGGTTTTACATTCCGCCTGAATAGGGCACTCAATCACCCGAGGCGGCGTGATATCGGTAGAGGCTTCGGTATGAAGGCCAACCTTGGAGAATTTATCGTGGCAGACCTGAACGCCCCATTTAATCTGGCCTTCAGACAACGTATCGCTCCCAGTCAACTTACCCAGTTCTTCAACTTTCTCCCACAGTGTGTAATCCGGAATATTGATGACAACATCGGATCCGGATAATAAATTACTGTAGGTTTTACTTCCTTTCGTGACACCAATAATAATTTTATCACCGAGAGAAATTGACGACGATATAGAAGCGACATTGACCTCTCCGTTGCTATTATCAATCGTCGTAACAAGGAAAACAGGGAAACCATAATAAAATGAACTGAGTTTTACGTTCTTTTTCATTTAAGTTAAAATCTCACTATAGAGTAGCGTTATATTTTCTCATTTTTACTCTTTTGATTTATTTTTAACAATAACTCCAATTGAGTAGCGGTAAGGTTAATGCATTCAATTCAACCTCCCTAATAAGTAGAACATCAAAAAATAACTTAATGTAACTATTCCTTGATGTTAGTTTCCGTTTCAATCCATCGGCGAAAAAAAATAACCGATATGAGAAAAATTCCCCCTGAAAAATAAGGACTTTTTGCGAGATATTGCGGTATTGTGAAAAATTAATGAGTAGAAAATAATTCACAAACATTAAAAGAGGTATATGATATGCACTATATGGTTTTTTCCTTCCCGCCCTGCAATGTGGCTGGGTAAAGCATGAGGTTTAAACATGGAACGAATTGTTATACCAGCGAATTATGTTCATACCCGTACAACCCCTTTCTGGACAAAAGAAACAGCCCCAGCGTCTATCTGGAAGCGCCATTTGGATGCAGGGACGCGGCAAGGCGTTTACCCGCGCTTGTGCGTGATGCAAGGGACGATTCGTTATTATGGTTACGCGGATGAGGCAAGTTCTGAACCCGTCGAAACGCTAACTATCGAAGCCGGACAATTTGGCGTATTCCCCCCAGAGAAATGGCACCGAATCGAAGCGTTATCTGATGATACGCTATTTAACGTGGACTTTTATGTCGATCCAAAAATTTTGATAGAAGGTTGAGGTAAACATAATGACAAGTGAAAATAAAGGCTATTCGTTAACACTGTTGAACCGCGAAAATAATGAAAAAGCAGAAAAAGTTTATCTTAAACCGATGGCTTTTTATGTACCAGATTTCGCGGCAGGCGCAGTCGTGGAATTACTCAACGAACTGCCTTCAGCCAATGATAATAAAAAAGGTTTTTTGCTGACAGTCACGAATAATAATAACGGCGTGTCTGTTGATAAAGATCTCGCTACGGTCGAAGAATTAAAAGATAAGCTGATTTCAGCTGAAGCAGTAAAAGAATTGGTTAATATTGTACGTGGCTACGATGCAGACGAAGACACTAACGTCTGCGGCTGGTAAAACCGTATAGACTCGTCATACGTCAAGTTGCCTATGTATCGACGTTCCGCCGCGCGGATTATTTAAGCGTTACCTTTCGTACCCCTACTCATTAAAAAAATAGGCGCTGGATGTCTGCTGACTTAACAAGCGCCTCTGTATCCTACTCTGATTACTAAAACAGTCATTCCCCCCGCAGTGCAGGTTCATCGACTGCAATCATCAATATGATTACTCTTTTTATCTGTATCGCTTATTACCCTGAGGAGTACAGTCACGTTAGCATTAGCTAATTATCTCATTCAGTAAGCGGAACCAGTAGCCAAACGTATACCCCCCCCCCGCAAATAGAGATAGCCACGATAATAATTACCACAATAATCATTACTTCGAACAAAATAAGCAAAGAAATAAAATATAACTCAAAAACCTATAAAGCGTTATTAAAATAACCATAAGTACTTAAACATTTTTTATATAATGCCGATTTATTATTAAATCACGTGGTCTGCCTGCGTTTATGGCTACAGCACACAGCGTCGTATTCCGCGTAGTTGGTTAGAAAGAATAAAAAGACTGTTGTCATAGATGAAAATACATGGAGTTTTTTCAAATGAAATCAAGCAATATTCTGTTGTCCTCACTGTTAATGACAGCCCTTTTTGCATCAGCATCTGCTAATGCGGGCCCGAAATTCAATGTCACCTTTAAGAATCTTGGCGCATCCTCCGCCCCTGCCGCTGTTTTTTCTCCGATGACAACAGCAGAAATTTTCTCACAGGCGAATGCTTCACCGAAGCCAAAAGAAAGCGTTAGGTCTGGGGATTCAGATCAATATACGATCTCCAATCCCATCAGTGACGTTGGTTCAATGCATGTTCGTTACAAAGTTGGTGCCAAAGTTTGCCAGTTTGATATGACATATACTGTGAAGTATGTGTTGGGCAATAAAATCCCTCAATGGACTAAGAGCACCACGCCGAGCAACGGCGCACGCTGCGACCTGAGAGTGACGTATGCCAACGTGAATACTCACGACTCAGATGTAGAAATTAGCATACGATAACCCCCCTTACTAAAAATAGCTGAGCAACCACTCAGCCGTTTTTTATGAATAGGGATAAGCAACATAAGTCGTTACTTATCCCTGAATCACAACGAGTGAGAAGAACGAATGATTAGCTTCAATGGCCTTTCAAAAAGTACGGTGGCAGATACGCAGTCCATTAATGACAATCGCTCGATAAAAAAGCAGGAAAACGTATTCGAAGGCACACAGCCCGCATCTACAGGGGCTGATGGTTATTCAAATAAAAAAAATAGCGGTATCACCACGCTGGCAAAACAACTTAGCGACGCTGCCGTCAGGGCCGAAGCCAGAGACGCCAAAAGCGATCGCAGTACATTGGCCGCCAGAGCCAGAAGCGTGGATGATGAATTGGTCGGTGTGAATTACGCCAATAACAGAAAAACCCATGATGCGGAAGTCCCCAATAGCGATGACCCCGAGCGATTAGCCAGAGCGAAACAAGCTACAGCGTACGCCAATGGTCAAGGAAGTAATCCCTTCAAAGGCCTGTCTCGTGAACAGCTGGCGCTAATTACCTATGACGACAGCGGAACCTTTACAGTGAATGAGCGGCGTGCGGCCTGGAGCGAGGCTTATGACCAGGAGCAAGTGTGGCGCACAATGGCCATGGCACAAAGTAAACTAGAGTGGAATCGCGGCGAGTTTAAACAAACCGAATTTTTCAAGATGGTGTTAGATCACCATGAAAGCCTGCCATTAATCGAACAAGCGCAGGCACCGGAAGGCTATGTACCGCGCCTGAAGTACCTGATAGAAATGGACTTCAACTTTATGACGGGGGAATCAGGCAAAGATGCCGATCCGTTCAACCGCCTGTTTGAACTCCTTTCCCCCACCAAACTTCATTTAGAAGATGGCAAACTCACTCTGGATACCACCAAAGACGCCTGATAAGCAGATGATGACCTCTGCTCAGGCATTTACGATTGTGCTGTGATGACCTCAAAAGCACGGATTTGATCTTTCTTTCGCGTGATTTTATTGGCGTACATTGCAGAATCAGTCCGACGTATCACGCCATCAGGTTCCTCGTTGGAAAGATCTGCCGTGACGATCAAGATGCTGGCACCCAAATAGTCAATACTGACCGTACGCCCACTTGCGCTTTGCAAACCTACCTCGTTCCGTGATTTATCATCGGTTAAAAAGCGCCATGTTTTATGCAACATGCCTGAGATGCATCGGCGCTGTCAGCGCTAAGCCCTCCATTCTGCTATTGTCATCACACTTACCCATTAAGGCAGCACGATCTGTTTGACTTTCCCGCGTACAAGGAATTACAACAGCAGCACAGGCGTGTAACTAGTTTTCTAGGCAAGACCTGAAGCTCTCCCACTCAACATCATGGGAAGAGCTTCAGGTCTTTTTTCGTTTCTGGATCAGGGGAATCGTCGTATGAGCCACACAGCAGCAGATAATAACGCGACAGCCTATGCCACTACCGCTGAAAAAATCATCACGTTAGTTGGTGGAATTGACAACATTGAGCACATTGAACACTGTTCTACACGGCTACGGCTCAGTCTTTATGACAACAGCCAGGTAAACCAGAACGAACTGGAAAAGGTGCCGGGCGTGCTGGGCGTTCGGGTTAACGTCCAGTGCCAGGTGATCATCGGTGGCGAAGTGATGCAGGTGTACGAGGCGGTGCAGAACCTCGCGGCAGGCCGTAAGAAAACAGATCGCGCCGTGCCAGCAAAAACCAATCGCACCGCTGTTGCTATCGATTTTATCATCAGCATTTTTCAGCCGCTGGTGCCTGCGATTGCCGGTGGCGGCGTGCTCAAATCGCTGTTACTGCTGCTGGATCTGCTCGGTTGGCTCACCAAAAACAGCTCAACGTATAAAGTGCTGGATAATATCGGTTCCGCCCCACTCTATTTTCTGCCGATTCTGGTGGGTATCACCACCGCAATGAAACTGAAAGTGAATGTGCTGGTTGCCGTTTCTGCCGTCTCTGTGATGGTGCTGCCGGCCATGTCTAAACAGCTGGCGGACGGTGCGGAGTTTCTCTCCCTCGACCTGAAGAACGTCGCTTACGCGTCGCAGGTTTTCCCGGCGATCCTGTGCGTGATTTTTTATGCGCAAACCGAAAAGCTCTTCAATCGCTACTCGCCGAGCGCGCTGCGTATTTTCCTGTCACCGATGCTGTCGCTGTTGGTTACCGTTCCCGTCACGCTGTTGGTACTTGGCCCGCTCGGTTATGAACTCGGTGCGGGTCTGGCTAGCGTGATCCTCTGGCTGTACAGCAAGCTGGGTTTTGTGGCGACAGGGTTGCTCGCCGCGGCGCTACCCTTCATGGTGGCGTCGGGGATGCATAAACCAATGCTGCCCTATGCCGTTTCCTCCATGAGCCAGTTTGGCAAGGAAATGCTCTATCTGCCCGCGTCGCTTGCGCACAACATTGCCGAATCGGGTGCCTGTATGGCGATTGCGCTCAAAAGCAAAGACAAAACGCTAAAATCAACGGCGATTTCAGCCGGTATTTCTGCCCTGTTCGGCATCACCGAACCCGCGCTATACGGGATTACGCTGCTGAATAAAAAAGCGCTCTATAGCGTGATCGCAGGTAGCCTGGTCGGCGGGGCGTTTATCGGTTGGATGGCGATTGAAGCCTTTGCGCTGGTTGGCCCCGGCCTGGCTAGTATCTCCATGTTTATCTCGCCGGAAAATAGCTGGAATATCGTCTATGCCATCGCCGGTGCGGTGCTCTCTTTTGTCATCGCTTTTCTCTCCGCCCTGTTCCTCTGGCGAGAAGAGAAACCTGTCGTCCCCGTAGAAGAAAACCATCACGCTGTTACCGAATGCCAGTTCGCCAGCCCGATTGAAGGAAAAGTGATTGCGCTGGACAACGTGAATGATGAGATCTTCTCCAAACGAATTATGGGTGACGGCATTGCCATCATCCCCGAGAAAGGCGTGCTCTACGCGCCGGCGAACGGCACCATTGAGAACGTATTTGAAACGGGCCATGCCGTCAGCATGCTCACCGACAGCGGTGCCGAACTGATTTTCCATATCGGTATCGATACCATCAAACTCAATGGTCAGGGCTTTCAGCCGAAAGTCACGGCCGGCCAACAGGTTAATACCGGCGATGTCCTCGTTGAATTTGACCTCGATAGCCTCATCGCTGCGGGTTACGATCCCGTCGTCATGATGGTTATCACCAACAGCGAGCGCTTTCGTGTGATACCGGAAGCCACTGACGTCGCCATCCCTTCTAACACCATCATCATGACCTTAAAGGAGTCTGTGTAATGGATAAAAACATCGCATTCCCGGAACACTTTTTATGGGGCGGCGCGATTGCCGCTAATCAGGCCGAAGGCGCATGGAATGAAGACGGCAAGGGGCCGTCGGTCGCGGACGCCATTACCTGGAAGCCGAATCTCGACCTGAAGAATTACCATGCCCATATGGCGTTGACAGATGAAAACATCGCCGACGCGCTCAACGGAAAAAATGACGCGTTTTATCCCAAGCGGCGCGGCATCGATTTTTACCACCGCTATCAAGGCGATCTGGCGCTGTTTGCCGAAATGGGCTTCAAGGTGCTGCGCGTCTCTATCGCCTGGTCGCGCATCTTTCCGACCGGAGAAGACAGCGCGCCGAATGAAGCGGGCTTACAGTTTTACGACGATCTGTTCCGCGAGATGCGCAAGCACGGCATCGAACCGCTGGTGACGCTTTCACACTACGAAATGCCGCTGGCGCTGAGTGAGAAATACAATGGCTGGGTACACCGCAACGTGCTGGATGCCTTTGTACGCTTTAGCAATGTCTGCTTCGATCGCTATAAGGATCTGGTGCGCTACTGGCTAACCTTTAACGAGATCGACAGTATCCATCGTCATCCGTTTACCACCGCAGGTATCCGTGAAGAGAAAAGCGCACCGGGACAGGCCAAACAGGATATTTATCAGGGGTTGCATCACCAGTTTGTTGCCTCGGCTATCGTCACCCGCGACTGCCATGAAAAAATCCCCGGCAGCCAGGTCGGTTGCATGCCGACCAAGCTGACGACCTATCCGCACTCCTGCCGCCCGGAAGATGTCGAAGCCGCGCTGAAAAAGAATCTTGAAAACTATTTTTATGCCGATGTGCAGGTGTTCGGTGAATATCCGCCGCTCATCAAGCGCGACCTTGAACGACGCGGTATTCACATCACCATGCAGCCCGACGATCTGGCCATTCTCAAGCAGCACACCGTGGATTTTGTGTCGTTCAGCTATTACATGTCGCTCACCGAATCCACACAGCCGGACGCCGAGAGAATCCCGGGGAATACCGTTCTGGGCGTGAAAAACCCGTACCTGCCGGCCTCAGATTGGGGATGGCAGATCGACCCTGTCGGGCTAAAAATCTCCCTGCTGGAGCTTTACGATCGCTACCAGAAGCCGTTGTTTATTGTCGAAAATGGGCTGGGTGCGAAAGACGTTGTCGAAAACGGCAAAATCCACGATCCTTACCGCGTTGACTACTTCCGTTCACATTTCGAGCAAATGCGTGAAGCGATTGGCGAAGGCGTTGAACTGATGGGGTTCACCAGTTGGGGGGCGATTGACATCATCAGCGCGGGCACATCACAAATGTCCAAACGCTATGGCTTTATCTATGTCGATCAGGATGATGAGGGCAACGGTTCGCTGGCGCGGCTGAGGAAGGATTCGTTCTACTGGTATCAGAAGGTTATCGCGACCAACGGTGCCGACCTCACCTGACAGACAGCGCTGCCGCAGGCTACGTGCGCAATGACAGGAAATGACTGTGATTGGAAAACGTAATGAGAAAACCAGCATGAGTGGAAGAAAAACGTGATTAAAGTGAAAAAAGCGTTAAATAACAGCATGCTGTTAGTCGACCATGAACAGCAGGAGATGATCCTGTTGGGTAAAGGCATCGGATTTGGTGCCAAACCCGGTTCATTGATTGATGTGACGCACGTTGAGCAGGTTTTCATTCCGCTGGAAAACCTGAAATCACGGCATTTTCTTTCATTGACCGACACCATTCCTGCGGCTTTTTTTGACATCACGCATGAGATCGTCACGCTGGCGCAAAGTCAGTACGCCGAAAAGCTTAATTCGGTGCTGTTCTTTACGCTGGCGGAACATCTCTATTTTGCCGTTGAGCGTAGCAAAACGGGCAACCACTTCATCAATAAGCTCAGTTGGGAAGTGAAACGCTATTACCAAAAAGAGTACGCCCTCGGCGTGCAGGCAAAAGATCGCGTGTCGGCACGCTTTAACGTCACGCTACCCGATGACGAAGCCATCAATATCGCGTTCCACCTCATCAATGCCGCCGGCAGCGCCGAAATTGCCGATGCCCACCAGCAGGTGCAGTTGGTGAATCGTCTGGCGGAGATTGTCCGCTATAAGTTAAACAAGAATATTGATGTCAACGCCGTCGATTATCTGCGTTTTATCACCCATCTGCGCTATTTCTCCGAACGGGTCATTGCCCGTAAAATCGCACCGGGACGCACAGACGATTTCTATCAGGAACTGCTGAAACACTATCCTGAAGCGATGGCGATTTCCTGGGCCATCAGGGATTACGTACAGGAAAAATACCAAATGGCCTTGCCGAAAGAAGAACTCACCTGGCTGACCATGCATATCAGCAGGCTGGCCGAAAGCCAGACGCAGTAGCGCTCGCCTCACTCAACATAATCACCTGGCGCTGTTTTACCCACGCGCAGACCAATAAGACAGCAAGCCGTCTCGATGAGGCGGTATGTTGACCCGCATCACGATAACAGCGCGCAAGTACTAATGAGATTGCAAACAAGAGTGATTATCATATATAGTTTCTGTCACCTGCCTAAAATATCTCCTTATTTTATTAATTTACGCATCACATTCACTCTGGAGAAGATAATAACATGTCAAAAACGCTGTCTGTTCTGCGCAAAAAAGCGCGCCTGCTGACGCTAGTAGCCTCATCGCTGATGGTGGCCTATGCCCTGCCTGCTGCTGCCGCAGATGACTCTCTGACGCTCTACACCACGCGTGAGCCCGGCCTGATTCAGCCGCTGCTGGATGCGTTCACCAAAGAGACGTCGGTTAAAGTGAATACCGTGTTCATCAAGGACGGCATGCTGGAGCGAGTGAAGGCAGAAGGCCAAAACTCACCGGCTGACCTGCTGATGACCGTTGATGCCGGTAACCTGATCGATCTGGTAGAAGCTGGGGTTACACAGCCGATCCAGTCCAGTGCATTAACCGAGGCTATCCCGGCGGCGCTACGTGACAAAGATAACCAATGGTTTGGTCTGTCGATGCGCTCTCGCGTGCTCTATGCAGAAAAATCACTGCCGCTGACCGGCATGACTTACGAAAATCTGGCCGATCCGAAATGGAAAGGCAAAGTGTGTATCCGTGCGGGTCAACACCCTTACAATACCGCACTGGTTGCCGCGATGATTGCCCACCACGGCGAAGCCAAAACCGAAACCTGGCTGCGCGGTGTGAAAGACAATCTGGCGCGTAAAGCGACTGGCGGTGACCGCGACGTTGCGCGCGATATCCTCGGTGGTATCTGCGATGTGGGTCTGGCGAACTCCTATTATGTCGGCCATATGAAGAACGCCAAAGAAGGCACCGATGCCCGTAAATGGGGCGATGCTATCAAAGTCGTTCAGCCTACCTTTGAGAACGGTGGCACACACGTCAATATCAGCGGTGCAGCTATTGCACGCCACGCACCACATAAAGATCAAGCCGTGAAATTGATGGAATACCTGGTCTCCGCACCAGCTCAGCAGATCTATGCACAGGCGAACTACGAATATCCGGTTCGTAAAGGCGTCGCGCTGGACTCAACCATCGGCAGCACGATTGGTGAAGTGAATGTGGATAGCATTCCGCTGACTGACATCGTTAAATTCCGTAAACAGGCTAGTCAGTTGGTAGATAAAGTTGGATTCGATCAATAAGACCGGTTCGTCAACCCTGCGCGGCGCCTTCGGGCGGCCGCGCCTCTTTTTTTCTCCGCTTCGCATCGCTGCCGTCATCATTGCACTCGGCGTACTGGCTCCGCTGGTTTCCCTGCTTTGGCTAGCGGCTGGCGCGGGTGTTGGCCATTGGGATCACCTGATGCGCTACGTGCTACCCGATGCCGCACTCAACACGCTCATTCTGCTCGTCGGCGTCGGCGCACTCGTCATGGTGATTGGTGCAGGCTGCGCCTGGCTGGTGACCGCGTTTGATTTCCCCGGCAGACAGCTCGTTAGCTGGGCGCTGCTGCTACCGCTGGCGATGCCAACCTATATTGTCGCGTTTGCCTGGCTCGATCTGCTGCATCCGATAGGGCCAATTCAGGAAGCGATCCGCAGCGTGCTCGGCTACGACAGCCCGCGTCAGTTCCGCCTGCCGGATCTGCGATCCATGACGGGCGCGATTCTGCTACTCGGTCTGGTGCTCTATCCGTACGTTTATCTAACCATGCGCGCAATGTTTATCAGCCAGCCAGCACACTTGCTGGAAGCCGCTCGCACACTAGGATTGACCGCAACCGGCACTTTCCTGCACGTCGCCCTGCCGATGGCACGCCCTGCGTTGGCCGTCGGCACCAGTTTGGCCTTGCTGGAAACGCTGAATGATATTGGTGCCTCCGAGTTCCTTGGGGTCAATACGCTGACCGTGACGGTTTACACCACCTGGGTCACCCGTTCGGATTTACCCGCCGCGGCACAGATTGCCTGCACGATGCTGACGGTCGTTATCCTGCTGCTGACGCTGGAATATTACGGCCGGAAAAACCAGCGCTACGGCACCAGCCGACAGATGCGCGGCATCATGCCCGCACCGCTGAAAGGTGTACGCGCCTGGTTGGCAACCGGTGTGACCGCGTTACCTATCCTGCTCGGCTTCATCGCCCCTGCCCTCTTTCTGGCCTGGGAAAGCGCGAAACGACTGGGCGATAGCGTGACGATCTCCGCGGGTCTGATACAGTCGTTGCAGAACTCGCTGCTGCTGGCCGTTGGCGTCACGTTGGTCGTCACGTTCGTCAGCCTGATTATTGCCTGGTATGCCCGTCATTCAGCCATCACTGACCGTTCACCAGAACGTCGCCGCACGATACTGAGAATCGCCTCGCTGGGCTATGCCGTGCCCGGTACGGTACTGGCGATTGGCATGCTGACGCCCGGCATGGCGACAGATAATTTTCTCGCTGGATTGATAGGTTATAAGGGATTGCCGCTGCTTTCCGTCGGTATTCTCCTGGTAGTCTGCTGCGCCATTCGCTTTATGGCGATTGGGATTGGGGCACTTGATGCGGGGCTGACGCGCATTCCGCCCGTGATGGAACAGGCATCGCGTCTGCTGGGCGAAAGTGAATTCGTCACCTTTTTCCGCGTGCACCTTCCCCTACTGCGCCCCGCGCTGGTGACCAGTGCGCTGCTGGTGTTTGCCGACGCGATGAAAGAACTCCCCGCCACGCTGCTGCTACGGCCGGTTAATTTCGAAACGCTGGCGACCGTTTTGTATGCCGAAGCCGCCAGAGGCACCTACGAAGAAGGCGCGATTGCCGCACTGCTGATCGTGCTGGCGGGTACGCTGCCCGTTGTGCTGCTGGCCCGCAGCCAGCTAAAAACGTCGGTTGAGAAAGAATGAAAATCATGAGGAAGAGTCAAGGTGTCTGAGGCTACACTCGTTCTGAATAATGTCCACGTCGCCTACGGGCACAAGCACAATGTGCATCACGTGCTAAACGGTTTTTCTATGGAAGTTGCCGCGGGCGAGTTGGCCTGTCTGCTGGGCGCATCAGGATGCGGTAAAACCACGGCCTTACGCGCGATTGCGGGTTTTGAACACCTGACTCAGGGAACGATTCACGTCGGCGGACGCTGTGTGGCGGGTCCGGACGTGCATCTGCCGCCGGAACTGCGCAACGTCGGGATGGTGTTTCAGGACTACGCGCTGTTTCCCCATCTGACCGCCGCGCAGAACATTGCTTTCGGCCTGAGAAAACAGCCGAAGGATCTCCAGCAATCGCACGTCCGCGCCATGCTTGAGCTGGTCGATCTCGTCTCGCTGGCACAGCGCTATCCGCATGAGATGTCCGGCGGACAACAGCAACGTATTGCACTCGCGCGAGCGCTGGCCCCGCAACCTGCTGTGCTACTGCTTGACGAACCGCTATCCAGCCTCGATCCCGACAGCCGCAAACGACTGGGACAGGAAGTGCGCGACATCCTGCGCGACGCCGGACAAACCGCGCTCTTAGTCACACACAGCGAACAGGAAGCCGAACTGATGGCCAGCCACATTGGCTATTTGAAAGCAGGCACGTTGGAATGGCGGGAATGACGCTGATGACGGATACATTATTGTAAAAACAGGAAGCATACACCGAGCTTCCTGTTTTTAATTATCATAAACAACGCTACGCTTGCCCTATCTGCGCTTATCCGCATACTCGGGACTGTTTATCCACTGATGATCGGCTTCCCAGGTGAAACGCCACTGGCGCGTCGGGCCGGCCATCACATTCAGGTAGTAGCTGTCATAGCCTGCAAGGGTGGCAACCGGATGGTAGCCGCGCGGCACCTGCACTACATCCCTATTGTAGACCGCCATACATTCATCTAATGACCGGTCATCGGTATAGACACGTTGCAGGCAGAATCCCTGTTCTGGGTTCAAACGATGGTAGTAGGTTTCTTCCAGATAGGTTTCCTGCGGCGGATTATCGACATCGTGCTTGTGGCTGGGATAAGAGCTGGTGCAGCCTTCATCGGTGTACACTTCGACCACCAGCAGGCTATCTGCCGCTTTGTCCTCCGGCAAAATATTATGCACATAGCGCTGGTTATTACCGACCCCACGCTGCTCGGCATCGATATCCTGCGGGGCGATCAGCCGGGTCGGGTGCGTGCCGAATCCCGGTGCAGCGCAAACGGCCAATTCCAGCGCGGTGTGCGCCGTCACTGTAATCGTCTCTCCCGTCGTGACATAAACCGCATAGGGTTTTCTACGCTCAAACGGGCTCATTCTGTCGCCAATCTGCTCAAAGCGCTCACCTGGCGTGACAACCGTTGCCTTGCCGCTGACCAGCACCAGACAGCGTTCGTTATCGCTGGCGGGCAGCGATAGCACTTGTTCCGGTGCCAATTGATATACCTCGAACCCCACGTATCGCCAGCCCGCCGTTTCCGGCGTGATGTGCTGGGTACGGCCATGTTCGTCAGGAGCACGATGGCGTGATAACAATCGGGACATCTTTTGCCTCCTTATCTCCCCCCGACTTCACGCTGCCTGCGCATTGGTCGGCTGGCAGCGTGAAGATGCGGGGGATATCACCACAAATCAGATCAATTCCGCCTGCTGGGCGAAACGTTGCAAGTTATTGTAGCCTAGCGTCGCGTACGTCAACGGATGCGCGACAGCCGGATCTTGTTCCGCTTCGACCACCAGCCATCCACTGTAATTATGGGCTTTCAGGATACTGAACACCGCCGGATAATCGACGCAACCATCGCCCGGCACAGTAAAGACGCCGCTCAAAACCGCATCCAGAAAACTGGTCTTGCGGTTTTTCACGTCTTTCAGCACGTCTGGACGAATGTCTTTGCAGTGAACGTGATTGATGCGGTTAATCCAACGCTTCGCTACCGCAACCGGATCGGCACCCGCGAACGTAAAGTGTCCGGTATCCAGCAGCAGCCCGACTTCCGGCCCGGTATGTTCCATCAGATTGTCCACGTCCTGCGCGCTTTCAATCACCGTCCCCATATGGTGATGATAGGCAATCTGCACGCCCTGACTTTGCGTGTAGCGCGCAAACTCGGTCAGTTTTTTGCCGTATTCCGGCCAGCGTTCTTCGGGGAAACGCGGGCGCAGATGGACCGGTTTCTGTTGGTCGCCGTGAATCGCGCCCGTCACTTCGGCAAACACCAGTACCGTCGCGCCGAGGTCGCGCAGCAATGCCAGATGCCCCTGCACCGCTTCAATCTCTTCTTCTACTGAGCGGGTGAGCAGTTCGCCGGAGTACCAGCCGGAGACTAAGCGCAGATCGTGCGCTTGCAGAATAGGCCCCAGCACGCTGGCCTGACGCGGGAATTTATTACCTAATTCAAAACCAGCGAAACCAGCCTGCCGCCCTTCGCTCAGACAGGTTTCCAGCGGAGTATCCGCGCCCAGAGAAGGCAGATCGTCATTGGTCCAGGTGAGTGGATTAATACCAAGTTGAACAGTCATCTTATTTTCCCTTTATTCGATCATATAGAAATGGGTTAACCGCGCTGACGCCAGACGGCGATCAGTTGCAGATAGTTATGTTTAACTTGCTCAATCAATTCGGCGTCATCGATCTCGTTACGCAGCCACTTTTGTGCTGGCTGGGCAAACAGGGTACGACCGACAGCAAAACCTTTCACAATCGGGAAGCCTACGGCGGCGCTGAATCCCTGCTGCAACGTTTCCAGCGGCGCATCCAGCCCCAGAATTACCACGCCCCGGCAGTAAGGATCGCGCTGCGCCAGCAGCGGTGTCAGTTGCGCCCAGCCTTCGGAGGACAGTGGCGGCAGTTTCCACCAGTCCGGCCGCACGCCGAGGTTGTAGAAACGTTGAATCGCACGCAGATAAAGCGCATCACTGTGCGGCATCCCCGCAGGCAGAATGACTTCAAGCAGCAGTTCATGGCCGGATTGACGACAGGCCTGATAGACCTCCATCACCTTCATTTCCTGCTCGCGCCGTAGCGCGTGAGCGTCTTCCGGGTGGAAGAACACCAGACATTTCACGACGTGTTCTAGCGGCCAGCTCACCAGCTGTGAGCCAATATTGCCGCGCTCCATCATTAATGGACGCGATCCCGGCAGCTCAATCGGCCGGCCGATCCACCAGCCTTTCCCAGTGATGTCATTCAGCGCATCCTGTCCGAACGTGCCGTCGCACAGCAGACCAGCTTTGCCTTCCAGCCCTGCCTGCTGCGCCGCATCATAGCTGGCACGCAGAATCAGCTTTTTCAGCGCCGGAATACGGCTTATTTCCGTGCCGCAGTTCAGCGCCATGTCTTCCAACTGGCTGCGGTGATCGAATGCGATCACGCACAGCTCATGCCACTGTTTACGGCGTGTCGTAACACGGTGCAGATGGTTAAGTTCTTCGTCCAAATCAGGGCGCGGGACGCTCGCCGCGCGGGCCAGATAGTTATCCAGTTCGATCTTGCTTGGCATGGCTGGCGCACAGCCGTGGCGTGATACCACCAGCGCGCCGCAGGCATTGGCGTACGCACAGGCTTTCTCCCAGCCCTCTCCGTTGAGATAGCCACGCAGCAGGCCGGACATAAACGCATCGCCCGCCCCCAGCACGTTCAGCACATCCACGCGCACGCCTTTGATCGTGATGCCTTTATCCAGATGGTCAGGAATCGCGTCGCTAAACACCGAGCACCCCAGTGCCCCGCGTTTGCACACCAGTTCCGCCTGCGTGTGCTGCCGCACAGTGCGTAGCGCCTGCAAGGTATCTGTGCTGCCACCCGCAATGTGGAACTCCTCCTCGGTGCCGACAATCACATCGAACAGCGACAGCACCTGCTGCAACTGCTCCGTGACCGCCTGCGCTTCAACAAAACGCGTTTCGCCATCACCCAGCGACGTCAGCCCCCACAGCACCGGACGGTAGTCGATATCCAACGCCGTTTTCACCCCGTTGCGCCGTGCGTATTGCAGCGCCGTCAGCACCGCTTCACGCGTGTTAGGGTGAGAGAGATGCGTGCCGGTAATCGCCAGACAGCGTGACGACGCAATGTAATCCTCGGTGAAATCTTCCGGTGAGATCGCCATATCGGCGCAGTTATCGCGGTAGAAAATCAGCGGAAAGGTATCGCGATCTTTAATGCCCAACAGCACCAGCGCCGTCAAACGTTCCTTATCGGTAATTAAATGGCTGGTGTCACAGCCAACCTGATTCAACTCTTCACGCAGGAAGCGCCCCATATGCTCGTCGCCCACCCGCGCCAGCATAGAAGAACGTAGTCCTTGTCGCGCCGTGCCGTAAGCCACGTTGCCGGACGACCCGCCCAGATACTTGGCAAAACTGCCCATATCTTCCAGACGCGCGCCGATTTGCTGCCCGTACAGATCGACAGCAACGCGCCCCATGCAAATCACATCAAACGTCTTTTCCTTATTCATAGCGGCCAATCCTGTAAAAAATCCTGTAAAAAAGAAGAAATCACGTCAGCTGGCGTATTAGCCCACCTCATCCACATTCACCCAGCGCGCCGTTTCGTGTGACTGCACGATCGCATCCAGAACTCGCGAGACTTTCCAGCCCTCTTCGAAATCCGGCCACATCGGGACGTCAGCCGCAATACCGTCGATCAGATCGCGCACCTCCACCGTTTTCTGATCGTTAAATCCAATACCGTGTCCGGCGCTGGCGCAAAAAGCCGCATAGTCAGGATGCTGCGGCCCAGTCAGCAGCGTTTTAAATCCCTGCCGGTTCTCCGGTTCGTCATGCCGATAAAGCTTCAGCTCCGCCATGCGTTCCTGCGTGTAACTCAGCGTGCCTTTTGTACCGGTCACGACATAGGTCAGGCCCATTTTGCGGCCGCAGGCGATGCGCGACGTTTCAATCACACCGCGAGCGCCGCTGGCGAACCGCACCATTGCATGCGCCTGATCTTCATTCTCCACCTGTACTAATTCGCTGCTGCCCGGTGCCGTCGGACGCTGCGCAATCACCGTTTGCAGGTCACCGCAGACGCTGGCGATATCCCCCACCAGATACTGCGCCATGTTGACGATATGCGCCGCCAGATCCCCCAGCGCGCCCAGCCCAGCCGTTTCTTTGAAACAGTGCCAGTCGGCCGGTTTGTTCGGGTCGGCCAGATAATCTTCGTTATGCGTGCCGTAAAAATGCACCACGTCACCAATCTCGCCGCTGGCGATAATCTCTTTGGCCAACTGTGAGGTCGGGTTCTTCATGTAGTTGAAGCCCACCAGCGTTTTCACGCCAGCCTGCTGCGCGGCGTCGACCATTTCTCGGGCATCACGCGCGTTCAGCGCCAGCGGTTTTTCCGAATAAACGTGCTTGCCGTGCTGGATAGCCGCCATCGCCATCGTCTTATGCAGAAAGTTCGGCGCACAGATATCCACCACGTCAATGTCTGGATCCGCCACAAGCGCACGCCAGTCCCCTGTGGAGCGCAGGAAGCCAAACTCCTGCGCCCGTCGGGCTGCCAGCTCCGGCGAGACTTCTGCCAGCATCGCCTTCACCAGATTACCTTTCAGCGGGAAGACCGTCGGTGCCTGTGCGTAGGCGATGGCATGCGCACGACCGATATAGCCAGTGCCGATTAACCCAATGCGTACATCCTTCATATCCACCTCGGTGCGAAAAAAGAGTCGGTTCAGATAGCGCCACGACGGCTCTTGGCATAGGTGTCGAACGCCACGGCCAGCACGATAATTAACCCAGTGATAATCTGCTGGTAGTAAGCCGAGACGTTCATCAACACCAGTCCGTTAATCAGAATCCCCATGATGATCGAGCCGATAATGGTACCGCTGATCCGGCCGTAGCCGCCCATCAGCGAGGTACCGCCGATAACCACCGAGGCGATGACGCGCAGCTCGAAGGTGATCCCCGCAACTGCTTCTGCGCTACCGAGACGGGCGCTGAGAATGAAGCCCGCCAGTCCGGCCAGACAGCCAATCACGACGTAAACGCTGACCAGCACACGCTGCACGTTCACCCCAGCTAGCCGCGCGGCTTCGGTGTTGCCGCCGATGGCGTACACAAAGCGGCCCCAGCGGGTTTTATGCAGCGCCAGATAACCCAGCAAAGCGACCAGTGCGAAGATCCAGATCGGCACCGAAATACCCAAGATCTCGCCTCGCCCCCACCAGCGATAGCCGGGGTCAAAACCGGCAATCGGCGCACCGTCGTTCATCACCAGCGTTAATCCACGCCAGATCGTCATCCCGCCCAGTGTGACGATGAACGGCGGCAGACGCAGTTTGGTGACACCCAAACCATGCAGGAAGCCAATGAAGGTGCCCATCGCCAGGCAGACGCCCAAGGCGACCAGCCAGCTCAAACCGTACCAGGCATCCGGATCGACAGTGGTGAAGTTGTCGCCTTTAATGACCGAGGCGGCGGTGATGGCACACACCGCCAGAATCGAGCCGACGGACAGGTCGATCCCCGCAGTCAGAATAACGAACGTCATCCCCACAGCCATGATGCCGTAGATGGAGACTTCGGTCAGGATGTTGGTGATGTTGCGCTCGGACAGAAAATTGCTGTTCTGCGACTGAAAGAAGATCAGCAGCAGAATCATGAAAATAAACACGCCAAAGCGTTCGAAAAAGGCAATCGGATCAAAACGTCCACGCGGGTTGGACGGCGTAATGCTCTTAGAAAGCGGCTGCTGGGACATGCGTCACCTCCGTTATGCTGCGTGTAATGCGTCGTGGCAAATGGCCATCATCGTCATCAGTTTTTCTTCTGTGGCGTCATCGCCATGAATTTCCCCGCTAATCCGCCCTTCGCTGAGCGTGATAATGCGGTCGGAAATCGCCATGATTTCCGGCAGGTCGGAGGAAATCACAATCACGGCGACGCCCCGTTTCGCCATATCGAACAGCACCTGATGCACCTCGGACTTGGTGCCGACATCGATGCCGCGCGTGGGCTCATCCACAATCAATACCTTGGGATTCAGTGCCATACAGCGGGCAAGAATCACTTTTTGCTGGTTACCGCCCGACAGCTTGCGCACCTCCTGCTCGCTGTTCACCATCTTGATGTGCAGCGCCTGACGGTAGGCGTCAATCAGGTCGTCCTCCTTACGGGTGTCGACAAACCAGCGCCAGCGCATCAGCGACGAGAGGTTGGAAAGCGAGATATTTTCCCTGATTGACAACCCCAGCACTGCGCCCTCTTTCTTGCGGTCTTCCGGCACCAGCGCGATGCCTTGCGACAGCGCATGCAGCGGCGTGGAGGGATAATAGGGTTCGTCATCCAGCACAAATTCACCGGTAGAGAACGCGTCGGCACCAAACAGGCAGCGTGCGATTTCCGTACGCCCCGCACCTACCAGCCCGGCAATACCGAGCACTTCGCCCGCATGCACCTGGAAGTTGATGTCCTTCAGCGCGATGCCGTGCGCATCCAGCGGCGGTTTTTCGCGGCTTAAGCCCTTCACCGCCAGCCGTACCGGCTTATCCTGATGATGCGTTTCCGAAGGCGGACGGCGGTTAAATACCACGTCACGGCCGACCATCAGGCGAATAATCCCCTGCACATTCGTGCTGGCGACGTCGCCGGAACCGGTGTAGCGGCCATCCTGAAATACGGTAAACCGATCGCACAGTTGGAAGACTTCGTGTAACCGGTGCGTGACATACACCACACTCACACCACGCCCTTTCAGCTCGCGCACCACACGGTGCAAGCTGTCAACTTCACTGTCGCTCAGCGCCGCCGACGGCTCATCCATCACAATCAGCTTGGCGTTCAGCGTCAGTGCTCTGGCAATCTCCACCATCTGCTGCTGTGCCACGCTCAAACGCGCCACCTGCGTCGTCGGCGCAATGTTCAATTTCAGATAATCCAGTACCGCTTTCGCCTCGCGGTTCACCGCCAGCGCGTCCACAAATACACCGCTGCTTTGCGGCTCACGTCCCAGGAACATGTTCTCCGCCACGCTCATATTGGGCAGCAGATTAAACTCCTGATAAATGGTGATAATCCCCCGCTTTTGGCGCTCAACGGGCGACTCGAGCGGTAACAGCGTCTCGCCACCAAACCAGATATCACCACTGGTCTGCGGCTGCGCCCCAGCCAGCGCCTTCAACAGCGTCGATTTACCCGCGCCGTTTTCTCCCAATAGCGCATGAATCTCTCCCAGTTGTACGGTCAACTGCGCGTTGCTCAACGCCCAAACGCCGGAGAAGCTCTTTGCCAAATTGGTAATGTTCAGTAGGGGTTCCGTCATGGTTACCTTCCTCCCGCAAGGCCGCGCGGACGCGGCCTGCTGAATACCTTTATTGATTACGTAGAAAACGACTTATTTACCCGCTTCGCCAATACGTTCAGCATCGTTCAGGTTATCTTTGGTGATCATGGTCGGTTGGTAGTCTGCCCCGGTGATAGGCGCTTTACTGCGGATGTTGTTGGTCAACTGCGTCAACGCAGTGGTCACCGCGTAGCCCGGACGTTGATCGGCAGTCACGGCTAGCCAGCCGTCACGTACGCGAGCCAGTGCTTCTGGCACGGCATCAAAGCCCGTCACCATCACATCGCCGGGTTTCAGGCCTTGCCCTTGTAGCGCTTCAATCGCGCCGAGCGCCATGTCGTCATTCGCAGAGAGGATCACCTGCGGGCGTTTAGGCAGCGAAGGAAAAACGCTTTCCACAATGCGCATCCCTTCGGAACGCATCCAGTTCCCCGTCTGGTCCGCGACGATGTGGTATTTACTGCCACCCGCTTTCAGGCTGTCACGAATCCCCTGGGTACGCTCGATGTTAGAAGACGAACCCGGCTGACCAGTTAGCAGAATGATCTCTGCGCCATCTGGGAATTTGGTTTTGACATAGTCGGCAATCGCCTGACCGCCTTTATAGTTATTGGCACCAAAGTGTGGCACCGCTTTTTCCGTTTTTACCGAACGATCCAGTGTCACCACGGGCAGCTTGGCATCCTGAATGTCGGTCACAGCGCTGGACACGGCGTTAACATCATTCGGCGATACAACAAAGCCCTGCGCGCCACGCGTAATCGCATTTTCCAAGTCGGCGGCCTGCTTCGGTGAGCTACCCTGTCCATCCAGCACCTGCAAATTCACGCCAAGTTCTTTGGCGGCTTTAACAGCGGTGCGCTGCATATGTACTTCAAACGGCATAGCGAGATTCGGGGTACTGAAAACGATTTGTTCATTTTGGGCCTGAGCAAAACCAGACAGACCCAGTGCGATGGCGATTGCGGAAACGCTGATGATCTTTTTCATATGTCTTTTCTCTGCTTCTGTTATGAGTATGGGTGTAGGGTTGAAAGCAGGTAAAACGCGATGTGCCGATGCCGATACGGTTACACGGCGACCTCCTTGCCTTGAGCCAGTGATTCAAAGGCTTTATCCGCCAGATTCAGTGCGCGCTCACCGTCCAGCCCGGAGCATTCGGGCTGCGTGCGGCCATTCAGCACGTCGACAAAGTGCTGCCACTCTGCCGCGTAGGCGGCGTGATAGCGTTGCAGGAAGAAGTATTCGGGTTTCGCCGCCAGACAGCCGTCGTCGGTCCACTGCTCGACCACGTTTTCGCGGATGTTGCCCGCACTGAGTACGCCTTTCGCGCCATGCAATTCGAGGCGCTGATCGTAGCCGTAGCCGGAGCGGCGGCTGTTGACGATGGTCGCCATCGCGCCAGAGGCGAATTTCAGCACGATGAATGCGGTATCAATGTCGCCCGCTTCACCAATCGCCGGATCGACCAAGTTGCTGCCTTGCGCAAAGACCGACACGGGTTCTTCGCCCATAATGAAACGCGCCATATCGAAATCATGGATCGTCATGTCGCGGAACATCCCGCCAGAAACGCGGACGTACTCAGCAGGCGGCGGCGACGGATCGCGAGAGATAATCAGGAGAGATTCCGGCTTGCCGATGCGGCCTTCACCAGCCAGCGTTTTGACGCGACGGAATTGCGGGTCGTAGCGGCGGTTGAAACCGACAAACAACGGCACGTTCTGCTCTTTGACAACTGTCAGGCAATCGCGAACGCGAGCAATATCCAGATGCACCGGTTTTTCACAGAAAATGGCTTTGCCATGTTTGGCAGCCAGCTCAATCAGGTCGGCGTGCGTGTCGGTCGCGGAGGCAATCAGAACAGCGTGTACCTCCGGATCGTTCATGATCTCATCCACGGTTTGCACTTTGGTGTGGTAGCGTTCAGCCAGCGCCGTGGCATTGGTTGGGTTAGGATCGACCACCGCGTACAGATTGGTTTCTTTGTGTGCCGCGATGTTCACTGCATGGACCTGGCCGATGCGGCCTGCGCCCAGTAAAGCGATGTTAAACATAGGTGCTCCCTTGCTGCCTGAGTGGCGTTTAATGCCAGACTGAAAAAGTGACGGATAACGGCTAGTCGCATTCTCCCCAGCCCCATCATCACCCGCTCTTTACCGCGAATCCTGATAGGTAAAATAAAACATTTATTTCAGTTTTGTATAAATTGAAAATTATGTTTTTGCGTGTCAGTTAACATTTTCATGACATCTTCGCTGTTTTCTGCAACCTCAATCACACATCGAATGAGTATGTCTGTGGCGGTATACATGACTATCAAGGGATCGGTCAGGCGCTGGCGCTCAGCGAGAAGGAAAATGAAACCGTGGTTTGAAAATGAAATGGATGTTTCAGATTGGTTCAGGAGTATAGGGAAGGATTAGGCAACACTACAGATTGCAAACTTCATCTGCACAGGCTGTCTCTTCATCACATTTTATGCAGATTCAGAGACCGTTTTCCTCCATAAACGTAAGAGTAATAACAGAATAAGAGTGATATTCTCTGATAGTGAATTCTGCTTTTGGATAATTAATAAAAAATGGTATTTAAGGAGATAGTGCATGGAAGGTGAGTTACTAACCCCGCTATCACGCAAGGTTGGGAAAGCGGTTAAGGAGGTTCTTTATGAACATCTCACTACAGGGAAGACACCTACCGAGAGTAAAGCGGTTCTTTTCATGGCAGGCTCCCCAGCAGCAGGAAAAACGGAACTTCTCAATCGCCTCATTGAACAGCATAAGTTAAGCAATTTTGTACGTATTGATGCTGATGACTTCAGATGGTGGTTTCCTTACTACAACGAAGAGAATTCGGTGTATTTCCAGAAAGCAGCATCAGAAATGGTTGACTATATCTACAAACGAGCGCTGTCTGATGGATATCAGATAATTATGGACTCTACTTTCTCAAGCCTTAGCATCGCTGAAAGCAACTTTGACAGAGCGCTAAACGCTAACTACAGCATCATGCTCAATTATGTCTATTTTGCCCCAGAAAAAGCTTGGAGCTATGCGAAAGAACGAAAGCGCACCGTGCCGCTTGAGATTTTGAAACGGAATTTCATCAAAAGCCGTGAAGTAATTGTGAACATGCTGAAAACTTACGATGGCAAGTTCACCCTCAATATTTACCACCGTTATGAATCCCCACCATCTTCTGGCAATTTCAGCGTTGAGACAAAGTATAACGTGACTCAATCAACCTGGGCAGCCTCTCATCCTTGTTCATACAACAGCATTGATGATTTAGCCCATATTGGCGTATAATAAATAACCATATTTAAGGAGTTATTATGTCATTCGAAAGAAACGCCGCAAGCGCTGAACGCTCACTGATGGATATTTTCGGTCCTGACGCAAGCGATGACGCGAAAGCAATCACTGAGAGAGCAGCGCAGCTTTCCATGAGTGATATGGCTAACATTCTGAATGCTAAAACATCTTCGAAAAATGTTCTCGCTGTTGATATCAATAATCATTTCCATGATGTTCAGTGGAAAGCGCAAATTTCCAGGACACATCAGATAGCGGAAGCATGGGAACATCCAGTGGGTATAGTTCTGCAGCAAAGCGCTCATACTGCCATGTCCTTTTTGCAGATAACAGAAGCGCTGGAGCAGCTTTCCGTTCCACATAAACCTTTAGATGACTACTGCGCTTTTTTATCCAAACAGTATGATAAGTTGCTGGATGGTCGCGTCGATCTAGATAGCGTGACTATTTCTCTGAAATACGAAAACCCTGTGACGGGGAAAATGGCCACAGAAACCTATGCTTCAAAAAATAGTAAACGGATAGAGTTAACACATTCCCGGAAACAACCCAATGTATATGGCAAGCGAAGCCGGAAACCATTCGTAAAATCATAATCATATTGCCCCTGATCCGAACAGGGGCTGTTATAGATAATGATACCAAAAACTGTTTTAGCCCAATATCCGACCTTAATATTGCCGTGCGCGGGAAAGCGCAGCTTTCACGTTATTGGCCGCAGACTCAATCTCTGGGTTATCAGCAACCTGCGCCGTGCCAGTGCGCCACCAGGATTCGTACCCGTGCGTCATGGTCTTCGGCAGTACCTTGATGTCGAGCAGCACCGGCCCCGCATGCTGGCGTGATTCAACCAGAGCCTGCCTGAGCGAGGCTTCATCGTGCACCCGCCACGCTTTGCAGCCGTAGCTTTCCGCGTTCTTGGCAAAATCCACCGGAATAAGCGCACCGCGCAGTTGCCCCGATTCCGCATCGCGATAGCGGTTTTCCGTACAGAAGCTACCCATGCCCTGACTCATTTGCAGGTTGTTGATACAGCCAAAGCCCGCGTTATCAAATAGCAGCACGGTGATTTTGATGCCCTCTTGCACCGCCGTTTGCAATTCGGTGTGCAGCATCAAATAGGAACCGTCGCCGACCATCGCGTAGACGGGCTGTTGCGGTGCCGCAAGGCGTGCACCAATCGCTGCCGCAATTTCGTATCCCATGCACGAATAGCCGTATTCCAGATGATAGCTGTCCGGCGTTTTCACCTGCCACACGCGCTGTAGATCGCCCGGCAATGAGCCCGCCGCACCTACCACCACCGCGTTATCTTCCAGATCTTCATTCAGTATGCCCAGCACGCGCGTTTGCGTCAGATGGGTATTCAACATCTGGCGATATTCATCCAGTTTATCTTCCAGATCATCCACCACTTCCGGCACCAGTTCACCCTTATCCTGCACGGTAAACAACCGCTGTAGCTCGCGATCCCATTCCGCGCGAGCCTGTTCAACGGCCTGCTGCCAGCCGCTACGATAGGACGCCGCCGCCAGCCGTTCGGCTAGCGCCTCCAACCCGACACGCGCATCGGCGATGAGTGGCAGCGCATCCAGTTTTAACGCATCGAACTCGGCAACGTTGAGCAGTAAAAATTCGACGTTCGGGTTCTGAAACAGCGATTTTGAGCCGGTAGTAAAATCGGTTAAACGCGTTCCGACGCCGATAATCAGATCCGCTTCGTGTGCCAGCCGATTCGCCGCCAGTCCCCCCGTCACGCCAATACCGCCACAGTTCAGCGGGTGTGAGGAAACGATCGCGCCTTTACCCGCCTGCGTTTCACCAAACGGAATCGCAAACTGCTCGGCAAACTGCGCCAGCGCATCATGCGCACCGGAATAACGCACGCCGCCACCGCAAATCAGCATCGGACGGCGCTTGCTCGCAATCAGCGCCGCCGCTTCCTCCAGCCGCGCCACATCTGGCGGACGGCGTTCAAGGTGATGGACACGCTTGCGGAAAAACGAGGCCGGATAATCCCAGACTTCCGCCTGCACATCCTGCGGTAAACACAGCGTTACTGCGCCAGTATCTGCCGGATCGGTCAACACACGCATGGCATTAATCAGCGCACTCATCAGTTGTTCAGGACGATTAATGCGATCCCAGTAGCGGGAAACGGGTTTGAAGCAGTCATTGGTGCTAATCGACAGATCGTGATATTGCTCGACCTGCTGCAGAACCGGATCCGGCTGGCGGCAGGCGAAGAGATCGCCGGGCAACAGCAGCACCGGAATGCGGTTGGCGGTGGCGGTCGCCGCAGCAGTGACCATATTTGCCGCCCCCGGCCCCACCGACGAGGTCACCGCATAGATTTTCCGCCGCTTGTGCTGTTTGGCGAACCCGACGGCGATGTGTGCCATTCCCTGTTCGTTGCACCCCTGATGTACGGTGAGACGGTTCGCCTCCTGCTCCAGCGCCTGGCCGATGCCCAGCACATTGCCGTGACCAAAAATGGTCATAACGCCCTGCACAAAGGGGGATTCTTCACCATCTACGCTGAGGTATTGCTGGTTGAGAAACCTGACCAGCGCCTGCGCCATGGTGATGCGACACGTATCCATTGATCTACTCCTACCTATTTTATCCAGACGGCTAGCCACCGTGCTGGCCATAGAAACGATTTCTATGTCAGTCGGCATAAAGTTTCGTGCGTATTGCGCAAATCACTTCTTTTCCACACTGCTGCACACGCCCGACATGGGGCAGCTCAATCGCCGCTGCCCCATGACCCCAGGCTTCTCCACGGGAAATTGCGTCGCTACGCGAGACCTTCGGCGTTCGTTCCCGTAGCCGGGTCACCAGTGACGCGCTCCAGACGCGGCACTGGCTTTCGCGACATCCTTGTCGCTCACCCGACGGTCACGCCACCTCAGCGCAATTTTTTACGTGAAAGAAAAAACAATAAAAATCTGCACTGCTATTTATCGTAATGAACCAGCCGAAGTTTTAGTTCTTTCATAACATCTTCACTCTAGCGTGGGCATGACGAAGCTGCTGGTGTGGTGTTCCAGACGGACGCTGGCGGGCCAGCGGCTGGTGACGGTTTTCATGCGGGTGTAGAAGCGCACACCGTCATTGCCGTGGACATTCAGCGGCCCAAAAATGGAGCGCTTCCAGCCGCCGAAGCTGTGGAACGCCATCGGTACCGGAATCGGTACGTTCACGCCGACCATACCGGCCTGTACCTCTTCGCAGAACTGACGCGCCGTTTCACCATCGCGGGTAAAAATAGCGGTGCCGTTGCCATATTCATGGTTGTTAATCAGCGTCACGGCCGTCTGGTAATCCGGCACGCGTACTACGGACAGCACCGGGCCAAAAATTTCTTCCTGATAGATCTTCATCTCTGGCGTGACGTTGTCGAACAGCGTCGGCCCGATGAAGTAGCCTTGCGGGTGCCCTTGAACAGACAGCGTGCGACCATCGATACGCAGCATCGCGCCCTGATCGACACCACTTTGAATATAGTCGGCAATCTTCGCCCGGTGCGGTGCGCTGATCACTGGCCCCATTTCATTTTCCTGCCCGTCCACCAGACCTGGCCCGACGCGCATTGCTTTAATCTGTGCGCTCAGACGCTGATGCAGCGCTTCCGCCGTGTCATCACCAACGGCGACCACCACCGACAACGCCATGCAACGCTCGCCCGCCGCACCAAACGCTGCACCCATAATCGCGCTGGCGGCCATGTCCATGTCGGCATCCGGCATCAGGATACAGTGGTTTTTCGCCCCACCCAGCGCCTGACAGCGTTTACCGTGCGCCGACGCCGTCTGATAAATGTATTCCGCCACCGGCGTCGATCCCACAAAACTCACCGCCTGCACGCGCGGATCGGTCAGCAGGACGTCCACCGCTTCTTTGTCGCCCTGAACGACGTTAAACACACCGTCCGGCAGACCCGCTTCTTTCAGCAGTTGTGCTAACAGCAGCGAGAGCGACGGATCTTTCTCCGACGGCTTAAGCACAAAGGTATTGCCGGTTGCCAGCGCAATCGGGAACATCCACATTGGCACCATCGCTGGGAAGTTGAACGGCGTAATCCCGACGCACACGCCGAGCGGCTGCATGAGTGAATGGCTATCCACTCCGGTACCGACATTCGCCGAGTGTTCGCCTTTTTGCAAATGGGGAATACCGCAGGCAAATTCAACGACTTCCAAGCCGCGTGTCACCTCCCCCACGGCATCGGAATAGACCTTGCCATGTTCCTGTGAAATCAGCCGAGCCAGCGTATCCATGCGTTCTTCCAGCAACGCTTTGAAGCGAAACAGTACGCGTGCACGGCGCAGCGGAGAATGTTTTGACCACGCAGGGAATGCCGCCGCCGCGCTGGCAATAGCCTGCTCGACTTCCGCCTTATCAGACATCACAACCTGGCGAATCTGCTCGCCCGTTGCAGGGTTGTAAACTGCGGCGTAGCGCTGGCTGGTGCTGGAGGCAATCGCCCCCTGAATGAAGTTAGATACGGTTTCCATGTTTACACCTTTGTGGTTTTTGAGGAGACAAACGGCTGCTATCGGATTACAGTATATGAAATAAACATTCCATTTAACGTAAAAATAAAATAAATGTTGATTATTGTGATCCGCTGCGAATTTTTATGTAAACTTGGAGATAGCTGTCCATAAAGGCAGGCGAGCAGCCTCTGAAAATAGTCTTATCGATAAAAGGTGTGCCGCCGGAAATGTCGTACAGATAAAACAGCCGTATCCAGAAATGAATTTTCTGTTCCGTTTCAGGCGCCAGTCATGCAATCGCCCTAATGGGATAGGTTCTTATACGTCTTTGGGAGATAACCCGATATGCCCATGGCAACCAGCCTGAAAGAATTACAGGAACAGATCCGCGAGCGTTATGATTCACTCAGCAAACGATTACAGCAGGTGGCGCACTATGTGTTGGATAATACCAACAGCATCGCTTTCGATACCGTCGCAGTAATCGCCGAACGCGCTGACGTTCCCCCTTCAACCCTGATTCGCTTCGCCAACGCCTTTGATTTCAGCGGTTTCAACGAAATGAAACAGCTATTCCGTATGAATCTGGTGGAAGAAACCGCCAGCTATACTGACCGAGCGCGGCTGTTTCGAGCGATGGAAGCGGATGCCGTGCCAGAAACGCCGCTGGATATTCTGCATGAATTTGCCCGCTCAAACGCGCAGGCGATGCAGCAACTCGCGGCACGTACCCCGCAAGAGGATCTGCAAAAAGCCGTCGATTTGCTGGCTCAGGCGGAAACGATTTATATCGTCGGGCTGCGGCGCTCGTTCAGCGTCGCCACTTACCTGACCTATGCGCTTAGTCATTTGGAAAGCAGCCCGATTCTGGTTAACGGGCTGGGAGGCATGTTTCGCGAACAGCTCAGCCGTGTCAGTTCACGCGATGTGGTGGTTTCCATCAGCTTCTCGCCCTACTCACAGGAAACCGTGATGGTCAGTGAGATGGCCGCGAAGGCCGGCGCGCGGCAAATCGTCATTACCGACAGCCAGATCAGCCCACTGGCAACGCTAAGTGACGTTTGCTTTGTGGTGAAGGAAGCGCAGGTTGATGCGTTCCGTTCACAGTCTGCCACGCTGTGTTTGGTGCAATCGCTGATGGTATCGCTAGCCTACCGACAGGGAAACGGCGCAGATCAGAGTGAAAAACAGCAGCGCGGCTAGCAGGAACCCGTTTAATCAGCAGGACAACCATGTAGGGAGAGCCATTTTATGCTTAAAGTGATCGCACAGGATTTTATTAAGCCTGAGTGCATTGAGGTAGTCATGCCGCTGTACCGCGAGTTAGTAGAGAAAACCCGACAGGAGCCGCTGTGCATCTCCTATGAGCTTTTTATCAATCAGAAAGATCCGGGGCATTTCACCTTTATCGAAACCTGGCCGGATAGAGCCGCGCTGGATATTCACTGCCAGACTGAGCACTTCCAGCGGCTGGTTCCGATGATCAATAGCCACCAGCGCGCTGAGTGCACCTTCCTGCTGATGGATGCGTTCGAATAATGCTGTGCCGTCCGCTGGCTATCGACCTGTCTGGAAAGTAACAACGGGATCTCCCACCGTTTCTTTGCGTATTCAGGCGATTTCGGTTCGGCGGCGACCTTTGTTTTTTGCCCGATAAAGTGCCATATCGGCAGCCTTTAACCAGTCAATATATTGGCCCATTTCCGGTGAAATCTCCGCAATGCCGACGCTGACAAATACCGCCAGCTGCGGGGTCTGGTTCAGGAACTTCAGCGACAAACTCTCCCGAATGCGGTTTACAGCATCTAACGCCTCTCCCGCACTGGTCTGCGGTAAAATAACGGCAAACTCATCTCCGCCGAATCGCCCAATGACATCCGTTTCCCGAAAGCCGGATGTCAGTTCACGCGCCAGCAGCAAGATCGCCTGATCGCCGACGTTATGCCCAAAGTTGTCGTTAAAGGCTTTAAAATGGTCGATATCAAACAGGACTAACGTCGCCGTACGCTTATAACGCTGGCAAATATCATACTCATGCTTCAGCAGACGTTCCCAGTGGTGACGGTTATAGAGGCTGGTCATGCCGTCATGAATACTGACTTCCATCAGCATACGTTTGTGTTCTGCCAGTTTCAGCGCGGTGGTATAGGTCACGTAGCCCAGAGAAATCGGGTAGATCAGCAACATCGGCAGACAGGCATAAATCTGTATGGGTGTGGTATCCAGCGAAACAGGCACGGCAAACAGCACAAGAGTTAGCGCGCAGCTCACACACAACAATGCGATACCCTGCACAAACAGCTTTATCCCACCGCCAGCCGTACAGTTCATCCCAACCATCGCGACAATCAGAGCACTGGGCAGAAGATTCACGCCCATAAATCCTATCCAGATGCCGCCAAATGCCACATCAAGCAATAAATTACGCTTCTCGCACCCCATAGGGTCGCTTGACCGCAAGGAAAACAGGTAAGCAATGTGAGGCCAGATGAAGGTATTAAGAAAGAGCAGTACCCACAATAGCGTAGGGACAGACTTGGTCATCAGGACCGAGGATATAAAAAGAGAGCAGAATATCGTACCGACAATCCGTGGAATATAGACTCGCTGGGAAAAGCGTAGCCCTGAGCGGCGTACATCTACCGTCAAAAACGTCGGCAGCGAGGCTGACATAAGGACCCCCATGCGGTTCACGAAAAAATAGCGAGAAAAAAGAACATTATGGCTGAAAGCCTGTCAGTAACAGTGAGCAATTTGTGCATTTATTTTGTTACATAACGAAACTAACAGGTGTCGTAAGGGGGGGGAGAGAGTAACACGGATGCTAACGGTAGCTGGTCTTACCCGTGATTTTCGTTCCGATTATTACCGTAGAGATCTTCATCATCTTGTTAAGCCGGAGAAGGCTGCAATCGGTTAATATGAATGGTTAAAAACATGATCTCATCGGTGGTGAGATGGCAGGCGTAATTTTTTTCCACATAGTCATACACCTTCATCGCACAGGCATAGGCCCGCGGCATCAATTCAGTAATCCCCTGATAGATAGAGTCATCACCGTGGTTCACCGTTTCTCGATTTAACAAACGCAGAGCAAAAAATTTCAGATGCGTCACCAAACGCTGATAATTGAGAGAGTGCTCGTCAAACGTGATGTGGAGATCGTATTTCAGAATGGTCAAAATATCTTTAATGATTCCCGCACTTTGCATCGTGCTCTGCATGTCGCTGTTATTTGTCGCATTCGCCAAATGCAACGCAATAAACCCGGCTTCATCCTCCGGCAAATCGATATCCAATTTCGCGCGAATCAGTTCCAGCGCCTCCAACCCAACGGCAAATTCGCTGCGATAAAACTGGCGAATATCCCACAGCATCAGGTTCTTGATCGTCTGCCCTTTCTTATGGCGTTGAAGTGCAAAGTTGATGTGATCGCTTAGAGCCAGAAACAACGTGTCCTGCACATTAAGTCGCAGCGTTTTTTGCGCCAGAGTAATGATCTGCTGCGTGACCGCCAGGCAGTCAGGTGGAATGTCCGCCAGCAGTTGTGACAACACATCCGCTATGCCGTCGCTTTTTTTCACGAACTGGCTTTCAATGCGCTGCGGGTCGATAGGGTCACCTACTTTCTTGCCAAAGCCGACGCCTTTGCCAATCGCCACAATTTCCCGTTGGTCATCTGCCAGCACCAGAACGGCGTTATTGCTCAGTATTTTTTCAATGATCATCGCATCAGCCGTCCTGTCTGACGGGAAGGCACGCTGGCCTTCCCTACCGTTTAGCGCCTCAACGTGATATCGACGAGGCGTCTTCTTTCATTACTTAGCTTCTGAGCTATCCAGCCCATTGTTTTTAATCACATCAGCATACCAGTATGCGCTTTTTTTACGGATACGCCGCAGATCCTTCAGATCGAACTCTTCACGGTTAACGTAAATAAAGCCATAGCGCTTCGAGCATCCCTGATGGGTGGAAATGAGATCCAACGCCGACCATGGCGTATAGCCGAAGACATCCACACCGTCGGTGATCGCAAGCTGGATTTGCTCAATGTGGCGTTGCAGATAGTCGATGCGATAATCATCGTGAATCTCACCGTTTTCATCCAGCGTATCAAACGCACCCAGCCCATTTTCCGTAATGATCAGCGGTAAATGGTAGCGATCGTGCAGCTCACGCAGCGTATTGCGGAAGCCTATCGGATCGATCTCCCAGCCAAAGGCATTTTTCTGCAACCACGGATTACTCGCCCCGCGATGTACGCCTTCTTCACCTGATTTCAGGTGCTGGTCGCCGCCGCGAGCCGTTTCATCCTGCCCATCATTTTTACTGGCTTCCACCGTTTGCGAGGTGTAGTAGTTAAAGGCGATGAAATCGGGCTTCGCCGATGCCAGAATATCCATATCGCCGGGCAGAATCTCCGGCGTATAACCTTTTTCTTCCATATAACGCCAGGCCGCGGTGTTGTAGCGCCCGTATACTGCCATATCCAGATACAGCCAGTTGCGGATCGCGTTATAGTTGAACGCCGCCATGACATCTTCCGGCTTTGGTGAGGCCGGATAAATCAACGCAATATTGGGTGCCGGACCAATTTTTGCGCCGGGCACTTTTGCATGCAGCGCATTCATCGCCTTTGCCTGCGCCACCAGCATGTTGTGGTTCTGCTGATAGAGATTCTGCTTCGGATTTTCCAGCGTAGGATCGAGCGTGCCCAATGCAGAACCGTGCAAAATCATCATGTTTTGTTCATTGATGGTCAGCCAGTACTTCACTTTGTCGCCGTATTCATCAAACAGCACGTTGGCAAAGCGCTCAAATGCATCTACCGTTTCCCGGTTATACCAACCGCCTTTTTCCTGTAACGCCTGCGGCAGATCGAAATGGTACATCGTAACAATCGGCACAATACCGTAATGCAGCAATTCATCGATAAGATTGTGGTAAAACGCAATGCCCGCGGGGTTTACCTCGCCGCTACCATCGGGAATGATGCGGCTCCAGGCGATGGAAAAACGGTAGGTTTTAAAGCCGATATCAGCAAACAGTGCGACATCTTCCTTGTAACGATGATAATGGTCGCTGGCGACTTTAAAATCCGTTGTGCCCTCAGGATAGGACGTTCTGGCATCGATCACCGACGGCCCTTTGCCGTCTTCATTCCATGCCCCTTCAACCTGATAAGCCGATGTCGCCGCGCCCCATAAAAACCCCTCAGGGAAATGTTTAAGATGACGGTATTTCACGGTTTTTCTCCTTTTCTCAACGAGACATCACTGATGTTATGGATAGCACGCGATCGGGGTGGATTCAGGCAAAAAAAAACCTGATACTAACATGTCTGAATAACATGCGTCGTATCAGGTTTCGCTCAGGCCTTCGCCCGATCACGTCCTTCTTATCGGGTTATATCTGCTAACCGCCGTAGACTCAAACCGAGGTCAGGTAATCTGTGATGAATATCACCGATAATCGCGTCGCCTGGGTGGAATTTTTCCGCTACACACGCTATCCCAGAAATACGCACTCACTACTCATGTCCATCGTCGTGGTCGTACACCTGTAATGATTGCGCCGTCCATGGTGACTTGCTTGCCCCGCAGTTAATCAACATCACGATGGCGCATTTTTCTCACCATAAATCGCCGTATTGATCGCGTCTAAAAACACGGCATCGGTATTCGGGCAAAATACACCGCGGTTTTGGCGGCTGGAGCCAACCAACCCGCAATTTCGATATCCATCTGCACTTCGATATCAATCGGGCTCACCGCGTTGTCACCCTCTGACGAGGCAAAGGCATTCCTGCCGCCTCCCACTCAGCTATTTGCCGTCTGGTTCAATTTGACTCAATGCCGCATAAATCTGGCGTTTGTCGTTCTGTGACAGATGCTCAACATGGATAGAAGAAAGAAATGTAGCCTCTTGCTGAGGCGCAAAACGCCCGCCATTCGCAAGATAACGTTTAATACTCATCAAGAGCTGGTCATCAATCGTGAGTAGCATGGGTCTGATGGTGTCGTTCAGCGAAAGCGGCGCCCAGTCGCTCTCCGGTGTCGCAAGCCAGTCCGCCATGTAGCGATACTGAATGGCTTTGCTGGCATTCATTAATGAAGTTACGAACAGCAGTGTACTCTGAGGGGATAAACCAACGGCAGCAGATTGCTCCCGCACCTTGCTCAAGATATGTTCCTCTTGTTTTAGATCCTCAACAGGCAGGTGTTGACGAGCCTTATACCCCGCAACATCTTTCATCAACATCATCCGCTCCTGAATCAGTTGATAGATACCAAGAGGATTATTCTGCGCTGTAGCATAGAGAGGAACACACCAAACAGCGCTCATCATTAATGAGATAACAGCGGAAATAGGCAAATTCATCGGGTTACATTCTCCTGTTAGCACCACCATGAAGGTCTATGGCGATGTTTTATTTCGCCATTGCGGCAGGAGATAATAGGTTTCGCCCTATGAATCTTCCATGACGAAACTATTTCAACCGTTACCCACAGGAAACATTTCTTCTTAAAAATCACCCAGCCCGTTGCGATACCCGCCATTAAGTTGCTAAATTACAAGCAAATTAAGAATTAAGCCCCAAAAGCGCAATCCTCACCATTCGATGATTAAGACACAAACAATAACCAAATGAAATAGTTCATTTTGGTTACCAAATAACGATATTGCTCTGTGAAGCAAGCGCACACAAAAAAAGCCCGTCATGGCGCTTGACCATGACGGGCTCGATTAAGCCTAAACGGATCGGGATCGATTAATGGTCGGTCACGCCATACAACGGATTACGACGCTGTAGCATCTGCCCACCGTCACGCGTCAGTGGTACCCAACCGACCGATCCACGTTTCACCGTCGGTTCAGTGAACAGCAAATCAAACGGTATGGAGACGTAGAAGCCTTTGGTGAAGCTGCCTTCACCGTATTCAGCGGCGCTGACGTTGGTTTTGGTCGCAAAGGCACCCGCAACAATCCCGCTGTCAAAGCGGCGAGACAGATCGAGGGTGACCCCTTTGTCCCCTGCCAGATAACGGCCCACGCTCACTTTCGCCACCGCACCTTCCACAAACGGCAGTTCCCAGTAAGCGGTCAGATGGCCTGTCACCACATCATAATCAGCCATTCTCATGATGTCGTTCCAGTCACGCTGCTTGACGTAGTTAACATCCATCCCCAGCGCCCAGCTTTTACCAAACGGACGATACAACACCTCAGACCCGACACCCGCATACATCATTTCCAGATAGCCGCCGTAGACCTGGGTATACCAGTCCTGTGCCGGATTATCCCTACGAGTCAATTGCAGATTGGTCAGCAGCAGATCCGAAGAGGTCACGTATTCACGCACCCAGGTTCTGACGCGTGGCAGCGCTGCGCCATCCGCCGGCGGTGTTTTATAGTTGAACTTGTCGTAGTTATCCAACAGGTTCAGCGTCGCCGTTCCCCCTACGCTCCAGTGATCGCTGATCCGATAATCAACGTTCCCCTTCAGCGCAATCTGGTACATATAGAAGGACTCAGCGCCACCGAAAGACTGCGTCAACGTCGGATCTAATGAGTACGTCAGACGATCGGGCTCTGCGAGCAGCATCTGCTGACCCCGCACGTCAGATACCGGCTCTTTACGATGCGTGTTCGGCTCCGGTTGACCCAGCGGAACAGCAGCCTGTTGAACCTGATGGAACGCTTTGGCATTCACTTCCGTGCTGGCAATCGGTAAGCGCTGGCTGCGCTGAACAATGTGGTATTCATCAATATTGCTCGGTACATGATTCGCCAATACCGTCGCAGCACGCTGTGTTGCCTGATCGCTATCACGATACTTGGTTTGATCGGCAACAATGGTGACCTGCTTTTGGTCCGCGTAAATATCGGCGTCCTTAAAGCCGGCCTTATCATTCAGCTCTTTCGAGACGAGCTGCCAGTTTGTCCCTTTGCCATCCTGCACTGGCGCATAGACAGGGGGTGTATCGTCTAAATAGTTCGGCTTCAGATCGTTGAAATTCGTGCGTAGGGTAAAGCCCCACATCAGGGTATTGCCGCGCTGCCACGACAGCGTGGTATCTAGCACATCGCCGACGCGATAGACTGCGCCGATATTGAAGGGGGAGTCATGTTTGAGCTGTTGTGACCGAGCAGTAGCTGAAGTACGCTCTGCACTGTAATCGTTACCGTCATATTCCAGTTTTAAGCGCAGAGGATCCCAGGGTGTCTGATACTCAACGCCACCAAACAGCGCAGCAGGGCCATGGAAGAAATTACCAACTTCAAATTCTCCTCCAGAACCTGAAAAGCCTTCACTGCGTTGACAGAAGCTGGCTTTAAATGAACAGGCTGGGTTTTTAATATTGCCGCTCTGGGCCATATTGCCCCACCCCATACCCAGCGTAAAATCAAATGCACCCATACGCTTACTTGCCACCAGATACTCGCTATCAAACAGGCCAGTTCCCGCAATGTCACGTAATCCTACAGAAACATCCGGCATCCAGTAGCTTTCCTGCCACAAACGGGCTTTGACATCGAATGACTTATCTTTATAGGTTTGGCTACCACTGAAAGACGGATCGTTGCTATAAGGGCGAGTACGGATGTCAGTATAACGCACCGTGGTTTCCAGCCAGTCAAAGAGCTGGAGGGAGATGGAGTAGCGTCGGTATTCTTCGTTATCACGGTAATTCAGGCTAAACTCGCCCGTTTCCGCCATACGCGCCGTAGGCATCTGTAATAGACCTGTGCCACCAAAATCAGACTGCGAGACTCCCGCAGGCTGAAAGCGCAGATTCGGGTTTGTCGCAGTACGAGGGCTTGCGGTTTCAGCCGCCATCGCCTGTGCACTCAAGATGCTGCCAATCGCCAACGACAGACAGCCTAGTTTAACGTTTCTATTCTTTGTCATTCGAGTGGCGTCCGGTTAGCGAGATAGTCAGCAAGCTGATCGTTAAGTGATGACATATCCTGAGGCAGCACTGAGGGATTAAAACCAATAAAGAGCGTTTCTCCCGCAGCGGGTTCAACGTGCTGACGATTCCACAGCGCCAGCGGCACTTTACGCCACTTGCCATTTCCCGCGATCAGATAACCATAACTGTTATCCGCCCCCGCAAGGAGCCGACGTCCAGAAAGATAATTTTCGACCGACCATCCGGCACGCAGCGCCACGTTCCCCGATGTCTCTAGTTCCCCCACGTCCGCGGAGGTATTGACCAGGCCAATCAGGGACAGCTTGTCATCATGAGGTGCCACATACAGTGCATATTCCCCCACCAGAGGGCGATTATTTTCTGCATATACGCGCACGCGGTCAGGATCCAGATCGGTATGGATACGCCCAGCGACATTAATCGGATTTATGGTCTTTCTTAGCAGCCAGGCAGAGATTGCCAGATCGCCATCGCCTGAATTACGCCAACGCGTTTCCAATTCCGCCAACTTTTGCAGTAAGACATCCCCTTGCGCGCGGACTTTCTGCGTCGTCGCAAAATCAGAAATAAATGCGGTTTGCCAGTTAATATTCTGTGGCCAGGGAACCTGTTCGTAAAATTTTTCAAGACGCGTACCGTCGTCGAGTTTAACGACAGCGACCGTCTCTTGAGGTGATTTCACCGTCAGTTGCGCAGACGTCGCAACGCCGGAAACCAGCAGCAACAAGGTAGCGATACGATTGAGTGCCAACATTGCAGCCCCTTATTGTGCGTAGGGTTTTAATACGGTGAATGTAACCAATGCCATACCCGGCCCCATATACTGCTGGCTTTGAACCACGCTTCCGTTAGTCGGATCAAGCCAGTAACTATTCGTGTAAGATTCATTCAAGGCGGGAACCGTCACCTGCTCATCAAAGCGCAGCAACTCACGCGAGGTATCCAGAATTTTTACGATTTCTTTGCCGCGAGCCTGAAAAACGGACCGCGTATCGTAACCCCCACGGAAGACCTGCGCCCATTCAACTCGACTTTGCCATGTCATTGGCGTCGATGTCTTCAACAGGCCTAACGTCAGGGGATCCTGTGGCAGGTTATCCACATAGGTAATGTCTTCGCCGAAGCCCTGCGTTTTCACCAAGCGGCCATGTTGGGTCGCGACGATATTTTTATCGGCCGCGATCCATTTCAGTTGGTTCTGTTCAGCAAAAGCGAGCACGACAAACGCTTGCGGTGCCTTACCCACTTTCAGATAGGCTGATGCATACGGTGTATTGGCAACCTGTTTGGCCGTCACATGGGTATCATCCTGCCCGAAAAATGCCAGTTTAAACGTTTTCCCCACCTGCTCCACATTTTGGGAGCAACCGGTTAATAAAATTGAGAAAAGGGGGATGGCAATCAGCGCTTTCATTTCTGCTATTCGTTTTATTCTTGTCATGCGATGAAATTCTCGTTGAACCGCGTAGCCCGGAAAAAAAAGGCCACCGAAGTGGCCTTAGAATTGAAACGGAATTAACTACGAGTACCAGTGACTGTCGTTGTTCCCGTAGCGCTGTTGTCGTCATTGCTGGCAACAGCAACAGCGACACCAACAGCAGCAGCGGCCGCAACACCGACTGCAATCAGTGCAGTGGTACCCGCAGCAACACCCGCACCCGCAGCACCCGCAGCACCCGCAGCAATGCCAGCAGAACTCGTAGTACCGACAGAACTTGCCGCGCCAGCGCCAACGCCACCAACAGCGGCAAACGCGTTTGACGACATAGCCAGTACCGCAACCAGCGTGATTAACGTTTTCTTCATTACGATTTCCTTTTAAACATGAAGTACTTCAGGGTGGAGTACCGCCGAAAAGACCATACTCCGTCCTTCATTCCAGCCAGCACAACGGCAAAACGCTCTATATTTTGCGTCGTTACCAACCGTTACTGGGATCCTCCCAGTAATGCGTTACCGTTCAATGGGTGACAGACTCTCTATGACATAAATCATCGCTAAGAGGCCACCTCTGATAACCAATACCAGAAAGCAAAACTACCGCTCGATTTTTGCAACACCATTAAAAATAGCAAGATCTCAGTGTAATAAACAGCAATGATCTCGGTAAAAATGCAGATTTCTTTAATGAAATTTACAGTATTGCAGGAAAAAAGTCATAGATATCTTAACGATATCAATCCACTGACTCAGCAATATAAAAAACGCCAGATATTTCCTAATCTGGCGTTTTATTAACAAACAGCACTATCTAAGCATAAGAAACGATTATTCCAGCCATTCGGTATGGAATACGCCTTCTTTATCTGTACGCTTATAAGTATGTGCACCGAAATAGTCACGCTGAGCCTGAATCAGGTTAGCAGGCAGCACAGCTGAGCGGTAGCTGTCGTAATAAGCAATGGCCGCGGAGAAGGTTGGCGTCGGGATACCTTGCTGAACAGCGTAAGAGACGACATCGCGCAGCGCTTGCTGGTATTCGTCAGCCACTTTCTTGAAGTAAGGCGCCAGCAGCAGATTCGCGATATCTGCTTTCTGCTCATACGCATCGGTGATTTTCTGCAGGAACTGTGCACGGATGATGCAACCAGCGCGGAAAATCTTGGCGATTTCACCGTAGTTCAGATCCCAGTTGTTCTCGTCTGATGCCGCTTTCAGCTGTGAGAAGCCCTGAGCATAAGAAACGATTTTACCCAGATACAGTGCACGACGCACTTTCTCAACAAACTCGGCTTTGTCACCACCGAATGGCTGAGCCGTTGGGCCAGTCAGCACTTTAGAGGCAGCAACACGCTGATCTTTCAGTGAAGACAGGTAACGGGCAAAAACGGATTCCGTGATCAGAGACAGCGGCTCACCCAGATCCAGAGAGCTTTGGCTGGTCCATTTACCCGTGCCTTTGTTAGCGGCTTCATCCAGAATCACATCAACCAGGTATTTGCCTTCTTCATCTTTTTTCTTGAAGATATCGGCAGTGATTTCAATCAAGTAACTACTTAACTCGCCTTTGTTCCACTCAGAGAACGTCGTAGCAAGCTCGTCGTTGTTCAGATTCAGTGCCTGCTTGAGCAATGCATAGGCTTCAGCAATCAGCTGCATGTCGCCGTATTCAATGCCGTTATGCACCATCTTGACATAGTGGCCTGCGCCATCAGCACCAATGTAGGTCACACAGGCTTCGCCATCGGCACGCGCGGCAATCTGTTCCAGAATCGGAGCAACCAGTTCATACGCTTCTTTCTGGCCACCCGGCATGATGGAAGGCCCTTTCAGCGCGCCCTCTTCCCCACCAGATACGCCTGTACCGATGAAGTTAAACCCTTCAGCGGACAGTTCGCGGTTACGGCGAATCGTATCTTTATAGAAGGTGTTACCACCATCGATCAAAATATCGCCTTTTTCCAGATAAGGTTTCAGCGATTCAATCGTTTTATCGGTTGCTTCACCAGCCTTCACCATCAGCAGAATACGGCGGGGTTTTTCCAGGGATTCGACAAACTCTTCAACGGTGTAAGACGGCACCAGTTTTTTACCCGGATTTTCCGCGATCACTTCATCGGTTTTATCGGAAGAACGGTTAAAGATGGAAACGCTATAGCCACGGCTCTCAATGTTCAGCGCCAGATTGCGCCCCATCACCGCCATACCGACAACGCCAATTTGCTGTTTGGACATTAAAGCAACTCCTGTCTGAAGGATAACCTGCCTGCAACGGCGACAACGCCTCGCATTGCGACCTCGCAAGCAATTTAAAAACAGGCCGACATGGTAACTCAGCTTTGCGTGAGTGGGTAGTGATTGGTTTGATAGCGAAAGCGCCTAAAAGGCAAAAGCATAATCTATTATTCAGAGTACCACGCTATACAACATCTTTGACTTCACTTACCATCAAGCGTGTCTCCTCAGTGAAAAGCACCCGTTATGTCACTAAAACGCTACCTGCTAAAAATTTCATTACTGGGTTCGCGGCCGGCTATCTAGCCACGTATTGTCGTTCCTGCCAATATCACGCTTGACCGACTGCATGATGTAATGCAAATCACCATAGGATGGGATGATGGTCATCCACATGAATTCGAGACAACGCCTTTTGATTGTATGCTGTCTTCGTGGTAATCGCCTTCACGGGTCTACATTCTGTAATTTGAAGGCGCATCAGAGTGGTTGTATAATGAACATATCAGATGGAGGGCATATGATAAAAATCACCGATTATCCACAAATGAAAGCATGTGCTTGGTATCTTGCCCCAAGTACCCAATTTAATGATCGTGAAGCATTAGATTTCTACGAGCGTAACTGGAAATATATTGAACAAAATAAACTCACTACGCACGAGAAACAGCTCATTGAACGGCTAGCCAAGGAAATAGGAAACGGTTTTCTCAATGTCTGAATTTCAATTGGCGCATCATAATCGCATCGCAAAAGTTCTTAGCGCGTTTTCCCAGCACCTTTTAGATGAAGCTAGCTGCTATTTTGCCGGTGGAACTGCAATTGTGATGATGCTTAACGAATACAGAGAATCTGTAGATATCGATTTTCTATGTTCATCTCGCGATGGCTACAGCAAACTACGTACATTGCTTTATGGTAATGATTTCTCACCTTTGTTTTCTTCTTCTATCTCTACAATTGGAGATATTCGTAAAGACCAATATGGGATCAGAGGGAGGATTGACGTTGAAGGATTCCCTATTCGGCTTGAATTCGTTAGTGAATCCAGACTCGATCTAACCTTAGGTAGCCATATTCTTGGTGTTCCAACATTGGGAAAGGCCGATCTTTTCGCTACAAAGCTACTTGCTAACGCTGATCGCGGCTTAGATAAGTCAGCACAGAGTAAAGACCTCATTGATCTGGCAATGATGCAGTCAACATGGGGAGATATTCCTCAAGAAGCCTGGGATAAAGCAAGAGTAGTATACGGTTCATCTGTTGACAAAGCATACAAAGATGCTATTTCAATGCTCAATAGAAATAAGAGCTATTTTGAAAAATGCATGCAGGACCTTCGTATTTCTAAGGAAAATCAAGAACGTATCGTCACTACGCTTAAACTGGCTTTTTCTCCTCTCGATCAAGATAATTACTTATTCCAGTATTGAAAAACTAAACCGCAGATGCTCTACCTGCGGTTTAATCCTATCTACAATATTACTTTTTCAGCAGCGCCTTAATACTTTCTTTAAATTCGGCACCAAACTCAGGATTGCGTAACCCATAGGACACAAATGCCTGCGCATAACCCAATTTACGGCCGCAGTTAAAGTTCTTGCCTGACATTTGCACAGCATCAACCTGCTGCGTCGCAATCATGTCGGCAATGACATCCGTTAACTGAATACGTCCCCATGCGCCGGGGAGCGCTTTTTCCAGCAGTGGCCAGGCATCGGCCGTTAATACATAACGCCCGACCGCAGAAAGATCAGACCCCGTTTCAGAGGGTGCCTCAGGCTTTTCAATCATAGACGTAATCGCTGCGGCATCGCCTGGGTTTACCAGCGGTTTATCACAATCGACGACAGAATACTCAGGCAACACCTCATAAGGACGATGCTTCACCAGCACTTGGCTACGCCCTGTTTCTTCAAAGCGAGAGATCAGCAGCGCCAGGTTTTCCTTTGTCTGATCGGCCGTGCTTTCATCCAGCACCACATCCGGCAACACAACCACAAACGGACTATCGCCAATGATTGGGCGAGCACAGGAGACCGCATGCCCTAACCCCAGCGTTTCCCCCTGGCGAACGTTCATGATCGTCACACCTTTCGGGCAGATAGACTGTACTTCGGCCAGCAGTTGACGCTTGGCGCGTTCTTCCAGCAGAGATTCAAGCTCAAATGAGGTATCGAAGTGGTTTTCAATTGCGTTTTTAGACGCATGCGTCACCAGAACAATTTCTTTAATCCCCGCCCTCACACACTCGTTGACGATTTTCTCAATCACCGGGCGGTCAACCAATGGCAACATTTCCTTAGGAATGGCCTTGGTCACGGGTAACAAATTCATCCCTAAACCTGCTACAGGGATAATCGCTTTTAATGATGTCATGGATTGACTCTCTTCAATCTGATGGTTTTTATCTGGCGAACGATTTTGTTTTATCGAACACTTTTCACTTAGCAGCGTAATCTCACAACGCCATGCATGACACTAAGATTACACCCAATCTGCGACAAAGCGATCTCAGGTATCTGACTTTTTCTGACGCGCTGGAATATTCCGTTTTTATCATCATGCAGGTAAAGAACATTCCTCAACAAAATCGTCTTTATGAATCTATTTAGAAAAGGTCTGATTGCGTCCCTGTACGTTCAAAACGCAAAACATCATCGGTCAGTTTGTAAATTAAGAAGCCAATCCGGTTCGATATGCGCATCTCTGTAACCTTTATAATTCTCCTGAAGAGGATGATCCTGATATTCCTGTGGCAACGGTAGTTTGTCTTCAAGCAAAAGCTGCATAAGTTTGTTAGGGACGTGCATATCAAATGGAAGCGCTTTTTCTTTAGCAACTTTTGTTAGCGTTATTCTCACCAGATCCGATACCGTCAACCCCATGCTAGCCAACACTTCTGCGGCTTCATTTTGATCTGTTCCAACTCTTCGGAAGACAGCCCTGTCATTCGCATGACAGAAAAACGGTCAATGCCATTTTCTAACATAGCACGCGCGACTTCACGTTTACCTTCGAGACGCCCCTCACTCATCCCCTTATTGAGTCCCTCCGTCATCCCCTCGGCTAGTCCTTCGGTATGGCCCTCAATACGCGCTTTCTGTTCTAGTTTCTGTGCGATAGTCATAAGGACTTCCTCATGTTGTGGTGACCGATAGAACAGAGTCTGTAGGAATAACTTGGGTTCGCTGGTGTCGCCAGTTTGCAGCATCCAATTCAACAAAGTGACCAATTTTTCGCCTGTAGTGTACCCATGTAACAATAGCGTGACCAGTTGTTCCGTTAGGTCGACCAGATCTCGCTGGCGGATATGCTTGAGCAACAACTCCAGCATTGCCATACGCCGGTGTTGCATGATGTTATCATCGTCTAATACGCCAACATCAACCAACGGGAAAGCGCCTGTATACAATTGTCGGGCAATCTCTGGTTCACTGAACAATGACAGCCAGTTTAGCGAGAAAGGTCAAGGGCTGGCACGACCATGACAGAACAACAGAGGAATGACCCGTGGCAATGTTTTGTGCCCTGCATCCAAATGACGTTGCATGGCAGCAACGGCGTAACGCATCAAACGAAACGCCATATGGCTATCCGAACTACTCTGGTGCTCAATGAGGCAGTAAATATATCCCTCCCCACTTGCCGTATGCAGAGAATAGAGAACATCGGCAAAGTAGGTTCGTAGATTTTCTTCTATAAAACTGCCGGACTCAAGATGTAAGGTATTCAAGTCACAGACCTGACGCAGCGCTGGCGGCAGATGGATATCCAGAAAATCTTGCGCGGTTTCCAGATGCGTCAGAAATGTTTTAAAAATCCCATCGTGTGGGGTCGACGTATTGCTCTCTTTCATAGCGTACCGCAAAGGCGTTAAATTAGGGTGTCATCCTATCGCTATCAGACACAGCCTATTGCTAGGTCGTACTTATTTTGCGAGCGCTATTCCACGCTATTTTTTCCGCTACATCAGACAATTCTGGTGACGTAGGGTGGTATACTGAACCGGTTATTTAAAGACAATTTCAGATGAAAAGGTGGAGTTCTTGATGAAAGGGATCGTGCTTGCAGGGGGAAGTGGTACTCGGCTATATCCGATTACTCGCGGCGTTTCTAAGCAGCTATTACCGATCTATGATAAACCGATGGTTTATTATCCTATTTCGGTTCTCATGCTTGCGGGTATCCGTGAAATACTGATTATCACTACGCCTGAAGACATGCCTGCATTTCAGCGCCTTTTAGGTGACGGGAGCCGTTTTGGTATTGCGCTGAGTTATGCGATTCAACCCAGCCCAGATGGGTTAGCTCAAGCCTTTATCATCGGCGAAGAATTTATCAACGGGGAACGTTGTGCGCTGGTGCTCGGTGATAATATTTATTTCGGCCAGAGCTTTGGTAAGAAACTTGAAGCCGTGGCGGCAAGAGAAGAAGGCGCAACGATTTTCGGTTATCAAGTCACCGATCCCGAACGTTTTGGCGTTGTCGAGTTTGATCAGGATTTCAGAGCACTATCGATAGAAGAAAAGCCGGTAAAACCAAAATCGAACTGGGCCGTTACTGGACTCTACTTCTACGATAAGAATATTGTAGAGATGGCGAAGCAAGTTAAACCGTCACACCGCGGCGAGTTAGAAATTACCACGCTGAACCAAATGTATCTTGAACAAGGTACATTGAATGTTGAGCTGTTGGGAAGAGGTTTCGCTTGGTTGGATACAGGCACGCATGACAGCCTGATTGAAGCTTCACAATTTATTCATACCATTGAGAAACGCCAAGGGTTTAAAGTCGCTTGTTTGGAAGAGATTGCATTCCGCAAAGGCTGGCTCTCTAAACAACAAGTTGCTGACGAAGCAAAAGTAATGAGCAAAACGTCCTATGGGCAGTATTTAACCCAACTCATCGCAGAGAAATAACATGCAAGTCATTGATACTGCTATTTATGGCGCAAAAATTATTCAACCGAAAGTATTCGGTGATGCAAGGGGTTTCTTTCTGGAAACGTTTGAAAAGAGACGTTATCAGGAGATGTTGGATATCGATGTAGACTTTGTTCAGGATAACCATTCCCGTTCAAGTAAAGGTGTATTACGCGGTCTGCATTTCCAGAAAACGAAGCCACAGGGAAAGCTCGTTCGTGTTGTAGGCGGTGAGGTGTTTGATGTTGTGGTAGATATTCGCCAAGGCTCCCCTTCCTACGGAGAATGGTGTGGCGTCACGCTGTCAGAAGAAAACAAAACCCAATTTTGGCTTCCACCGGGGCTGGCGCATGGTTTTGTCGTTCTCTCAGATACCGCAGATTTCGAGTACAAGTGTACCGATTATTATGACCCGAGCGATGAAGGTTGCCTGTTATGGAACGATCCTGACGTTGGTATTGAATGGCCAATCACCGCCCCATTGCTCTCTGAGAAAGACAAATTAGGCAAGTTATTCAAGGATCTGGCAAAATGAAAATATTACTGACGGGTGCCAATGGGCAATTAGGCCGCTGTTTTCAAGATCGTTTGCCAACCGAGTGGGAAATTCTAGCAACCGATACTGCTGAGCTTGATATTACTGATTTAGCGCGCGTTGAAGAAATAGTAAAGGATTTCCAGCCTGATGCTATCGTCAACGCGGCTGCGTACACCGCCGTAGACAAAGCAGAATCAGAACCTGAACTTGCAGAAAAGATTAACGTTGCGGGCCCAGAAAATTTAGCTGTTGTCGCAAATAAGCAAGGTATTCGATTAGTCCATGTTTCCACTGATTATGTCTTTGACGGTAATGCCACAGAGCCTTACCACGAAGACAGTGCGACGAATCCGTTGAGTGTTTACGGTAAAACCAAGCTGGCGGGTGAGCAGGCAGTGACACAAGCGGCACCTGAAACAATTATTGTGCGTACCGCGTGGGTATTTAGCGAATACGGCAATAACTTCGTTAAGACAATGCTAAGGCTGGCAAAAGAACGGGATACGTTGAGTGTTGTTAACGATCAATGCGGCTGCCCAACCTATGCGGGAGATTTAGCGCAGGCGATTATTTCTCTGCTTGAAAAGAATGCAGAAGGTGGAATTTATCACTATTGCGGTGATAAAGAAGTTAGCTGGTATGAGTTTGCGCAGGCAATTTTTTCTACGGCAGTGCAAAAAGCACTTCTGAGTAAAGCACCAACGCTAACGCCGATTACCACAGCTCAATACCCTACTCAGGCTCAGCGCCCTGCTTTTTCAATTTTATGTCAGAAGAAAATAAACAAATTGGGAGTTAACTCATCTAACTGGGAGAAAAGTCTAGGGGCCATCATAAATTAACTTAACGTTTAATTTATAATTCCCACTAAAACGAGGAGCGGCTCCAAAGATGACATAACGTTTAGAACGTCGCTCCTCATGTGTTACACAATATCAATCTGAACCAAAAAGATCGCGCGTATATACTTTTTCTGCAACATCAGACAACTCGTCGGTCATTCGATTAGAGATAATCACATCAGCTATTTGCTTAAAATCATTCACCTTGTGGATAACGCGAGAACGGAAAAAAGTTTCCTCTTTCAGAGCTGGTTCGTAAACAACAACCTCGATACCTTTAGCCTTTATGCGTTTCATGACTCCTTGGATAGCAGAGGCACGGAAATTATCTGAACCTGCTTTCATTACCAAGCGATAAACTCCTACCACTTTTGGGTCACGCTCAATAATGGAGTCTGCGATAAAATCCTTACGAGTACGGTTTGCTTCAACAATGGCGCTAATTAGACTATTTGGCACACTGGCATAGTTAGCGAGCAGTTGCTTAGTATCTTTAGGCAGGCAATAGCCACCGTAGCCAAAGGAAGGATTGTTATAGTGACTACCGATACGAGGATCTAGCCCCACACCATCAATGATTTGTTTGCTATCTAGCCCATTAATCTGCGCATAGCTATCAAGCTCGTTAAAGTAGGCGACACGCATGGCCAGATAGGTATTAGAGAACAGTTTGATGGCTTCTGCTTCTGTTGAGTCGGTGAATAAGACTGGCACATCTTTTTTGATGGCACCTTCAAGCAACAAGTTAGCGAACTGCTCTGCCCGCGCAGAACGTTCTCCAACTACAATGCGAGATGGATAGAGATTATCGTGGAGTGCTTTACCTTCTCGTAAAAACTCAGGAGAGAAAATGATATTGTCGGTAGCATATTTCTCTTTAACCGACTTGGTAAAACCTACTGGAACTGTAGATTTTATAATCATCACAGCATATGGATTGATTGCCAAAACATCACGAATTACTGATTCAACTGACTGCGTGTTAAAATAATTTGTTTTTGGATCATAATCAGTTGGAGTAGCGATAATGACATAATCAGCCCCAGCATAAGCTTCTTGTTTATCGGCAGTAGCACGAAAATTAAGCGATTCATTCGCAAGATAAGACTCAATTTCTTTATCGGAAATAGGAGAATAGTTATTATTCAATAAGTCTATTTTTTCCTGAATAATATCTAACGCGACCACTTCGTGATTCTGGGAAATAAGAATTCCATTTGAAAGACCTACATAGCCGGTTCCAGCAATTGCTATTTTCATTCTAGTCACTTGTAAAATTGAGATGATAGAGTGTATTGTATAGAGCAAAAATTCATAATGACGGAAATATTTAACGTCATCATTAATTTGTTTCAATATGAAGAGCCTAAGAATAATATTAAAATGAATAACTATCACTGAAAACCGAGAATAGACGGTTAATGATACTGTTATTTATTTCTATACGATAGAAGCCCAACAAAGCCGGGCCAAGTTGTGTCCTGTAAATATTTTTGGTAGTGCATTCAATTAGTTAAAATAGTGGTACAATGCGCCCCTTTGAGATGACTTATGGCCAGTATTAACGTTCATTGCCCCGTTGTGATTCCGTTCTGGTTTATCGTCATGGTAAGAATCCGACGGGTCAGGAACGTTTCCGCTGTCATGAATGCCACGGTGTATTCCAACTAACTTACACTTATCAGGTTCGAGAACACGACGTCAGAGACCAGATTGTTGACATAGTTTTCAACGGTGCTGGCGTTCGGTTCGTGATAATGCCAGAACTCTCAGCGTTGGCATCAGTACTGTCATCCGCACATTAAAAAACTCACGCCAAAGCGAATAACGTCTTCGCCAGTCGCCCATGCTGGTGTGGTATTTACCTGCAAACTTGATGAACAAGGGAGTTTTGTTGGCAGTAAAAGCCAGCACTGACTTTGGTATGCCTACAACACGAAAACAGGCGGTGTTCGGGGTATACTTCCGCCCCGTACTGATGGAGTCCGCCGTGAATTATTGGCGCTACTCACACCGTTCACGATTGGCATGATAACCAGCGATGACCGAGGCACTATAGTCCGGAAGTGCTAAAGGATAAGTATCATCTCACCGGGAAGATTTTCACCCAGCGTATCGAACGTAACAATATGACACTAAGAACGTGTATTAAACGTCTGGCACGTAAAACAAATTGTTTCTCACATTCAATTGTAGTAGATGAAAAAATGATAGAGATCTTCATAGAAAAACACATGTTCTACTAATTGGAGTGACCACCAACGCATGGTATTTTATACATCCTACATATTTTTTATTTTTTCTAAAACTTGAATGACAATAGCTTGAGCTTTTTCAAATGTATTAGCTTCGGCATAACAACGGAGTTCAGGTGCATTTCCTGAAGGGCGTAGATGAAAAATAGTTTTATCCGATAATGTCAACCTTAGACCATCAGTTGTATCAATTTGGTCAACTAAGACATTATTAAAACCCACCAGAGAAACCAAAATTTCAGGGTCTAACTTTCCTCTTTCCAAAAGAGATAAACTTTTTGCCGTAGGAAAATCTTGAATACGATCACTATAAGTATAACGAGCTGGTAAGGCATTCACCAACGCAGCTATACCAGAATCTTTCGCAGCGGCAAGTAACATAATGGCAGGTAAAACAGCATCACGCGTTGGTAATGCTTTTAAACATTTACCATTGATTTTAACGTCGGACCCCAGTAAGTACCCACCATTAGCCTCAAAACCAGAAACAGAATGATAATGTTTTTTAAGTTTAGCAAATTCCTCAATAACATAAGGAGAACCAATTCGAGTGCGAGATACTTTACTAAACTGGGGAATCATTTCTATAACTGTATTGCAGCTAACGGGTACTGCCAGTGCTTCTGTTTTCATTTCCTGAGCACACAATAATCCAAGAATATCACCTCGTAACCATTCACCGTTTTCATCAGCTACTAATGGCCGATCACCATCACCATCGGTGGAAAATATAGCATCCAGTTGATACTTCTCAGACCACATTTTTGCTTTAGCTTTATCGACTTCCGAAACTGCTTCTGTATCAATAGGGATAAACTGATCACTTCGTTCTAAAGAGATAGCTTCAGCACCTAACCGTTTAAAAAGAATCGAATATAAATCTCTACCAGCACTAGAATGTTCATAAATACCAATACGTTTACCCGTTAACAATGCGCCATCAAATATAGACAAATAACGAGAAATATATCGCTCTCCAGCTAATGAATCAATACATGGCAGAACTGAAGTTTCTGGCGAAGCTTCAAAAAGAACATTAATATTAATGATATTTTGCTCATCTAACTTTGTTATTTCACCATCAGGCCTATAAAATTTAAGTCCATTTCTATCAAATGGAATATGACTTCCCGTTACCATGATGCAAGGAATATTATCTTCCATCGCTGAAGATGCTAATGCTGGGGTAGGGATTACACCATAATAAATAGGTTCTAAACCTTGTTTTTTGATAGCATCAATGCATGCACTAGCAATATATTCGCTACTAGGGCGATTATCTATCGCAACTGCTACATATTTAAATTTAAACCATTGCTTCATTGTATTAATAAATGCATGTGTGAAAGCGGCACAGGCCTGATTTGTAAACTGGGTGACTAACCCTCTTGCTCCACTTGTTCCAAATTGCACACCTGACTCTTTAATTACATCAACACTTGATAGCATTATATTATCTCTGAATAAATTGTTGCACTTTAGATAAATTTTTAATTAAAATTGGAAACATCCAAGAAATATTGTTTTTATTAAGCGCGGTGATATCTTCTTTCGTCTTATATAACATATTCATAAAACTTCGATTACTTGCTCCACCGACACGCATTTTAGTCACTACTTTAGGTAAATATGAAGCCGAAACGCTATTAACCCACAAATAGCGTAATAAAGAATCATAATCAGCCGATATTTTTAGGTTTGTATCAAAACTACCAAGTTTATCATACAGTTCTTTTTTCATATAAAAAGTAGGATGGGGAGGCATCCATCCATTCTTCATTTTAGAACGATCATAACTACCAGAAATCCATTTCCTAACGATTTTTTCCATATTATCTTTAGACACGTAATCTAGGTCAGCATAGACAGCTTGCGTGTTATTTTTTTGCATCATTAAAACAAGGTCTTCTATGGCTTCAGGATAAGCAAAAACATCATCAGAATGAAGAAATCCGATTACATCACCAGTGGAAACCTTGATCCCTTTGTTTAAAGCATCGTATATACCCTGATCAGGCTCAGATATGATGATAGATACTCGTGAAGAATTATTTTTAATGATCTCAAGTGTATTATCTTTTGATGCACCATCAATAATAATGTATTCAATATTTTGATATGTTTGCTCTTCAAGCGATCTCAACGTATCTATGATTGTTTGGCTACTATTATATGTTGCCGTTATTATTGATATTTTCATTAATAACCTACGCCATATTCTTCTAACCTAATAATATCATCTTCTTCCAAATAGCTACCCGACCTAACCTCGATTAATTGCAAGTCTAGCTTTCCGGGATTTTCAATCCTATGAGGTGATCCAATGGGAATATATGTAGACTCATTCTCACCTAAGATAAAAGTATCGTCACCATTAGTAACTTTAGCAGTACCTTGAACAACAACCCAGTGTTCAGCACGATGATAATGTAGCTGTAGAGCCGTTTTTTCGCCTGGTTTAACGGTTAACTGTTTAACATGAAACCGTTGTCCCCGAGCAATATCATCATGGGATCCCCAGGGCCTAAATATTTCACGATGCTGCTCACACTCAATACGTCCTAGTGTTTTAAGTTGATTAACTATATTTTTCACATCCTGAACATTATCTTTATTTGCAACTAATACAGCATCTTTAGTTTCTACGATAACTAGATTGTCAATGCCTACTACAGAAACTAATTTATTTTGTGCATAAATATAGCTATTGACTGTGTTCTCCACTAAAACATCACCGACTATGACATTAGACTTTTCATCTTTAGCAGATACTTCCCAAAGTGAGCTGAAAGAACCAACATCACTCCAACCAGCATTCATTGGGATAACTAATACATTCTCCGCTTTTTCCATTACCGCATAGTCGATAGACTCATCAGGACAGTCCATAAATGTTTCATGTTTTACACGAATAAAATCTAAATCATTTTGAGCATTATCAATTGATTGCTGACAAACTTGAAGGATTTTTGGGCAATGTTTATTTAACTCATCTAAGTATCTAGAGGCTTTGAATAAAAACATCCCACTATTCCAAAGATACTCTCCGCTCGCAAGATATGCTTCTGCCGTAGCTAAATTTGGTTTTTCAACAAACTTTTCGACATTAAATAATTCATTATGAATAGAATGGCCTTTTTTTATATACCCATAGCCTGTTTCAGGTGCTGTTGGTATAACTCCAAATGTAATAAGGGCATTTTTTTGAGCAGAGCCAATGGCTTTTTCTATTGTAGTTGTAAAAGCTGATATATCCTGAATCACATGGTCAGCAGCCAAAACGAGCAGCAATGGATCGTCACCGTTTTGTATTGCTCTGATAGCAGCAAGCGCAATCGCTGGGGCTGTATTCTTTCCAACAGGCTCTAAAATTATACCGCTGTGTTTAAAATTTTCTTGTCTCAATTGCTCTGCAACAATAAAGCGATGTTCTTCATTACAAATAAATACAGGTGCTTGATGCTGTATGGATGATAACCGAGCTACTGTTTCTTGTAACATTGTTTTATTACTAGTCAATGTTATAAATTGTTTCGGATGCAAACTGCGAGAGAGGGGCCATAAGCGACTACCGGATCCGCCAGCCATAATAATAGGTAATAGCATAATAACTTCCGTTAATTAAAATATTCAGAGCGCGAGAAAATAAGCCTTAGTATTATCATGAACATTACTTGATAGCTGTAATGTATCAATATCCCACCATTGATAATTTTTATGCTGTTCGCATGGCAAGTTAGTAATATCTATATCGACTATTATTTGGTAGCCTAAAACTACATAGTGTGTCGAGAAATCATTTCCTGAAAAATTATCAGAATAGAGATGTTCATAACTCCCTATAAATTTTGCATCATTAATATTGTAAGTAACACCTAGCTCTTCATGAGTTAATCGCTTAAAAGCGACATCAAAAGTTTCATCTTTGCAAATACGTCCTCCAGGCACAAACCAGTACCCTTGAGCGGGTCGGTTGTTTCGTAAACCTAGTAAAACTTCTCTTTTGGAATTTAAAACAACCAAATCAATTGAGACTAGAGGCGTAGATGCAACGATAGTTTTAAATAAATCAAAATCTAATCGTTGCGTCATTTTTAAAATCACCTGTTATTTTCTAAAATTAAATTTATTTTTCAGAAACCATTGATAGGTTTTATTCAAGCCCTGCTCAAGGTTCACAGAATAGCGCCAACCTAATGTCCTAAGTCGCGAGACATCCATTAATTTTCGTGGTGTACCGTCTGGTTTGGTACTATCAAAAATTATCTCACCAGAATAACCAACAACCTTAGCCATGGTTTCAGCCATTTGACGAATAGTACAATCAACTCCTGTCCCAACATTAATATGCGATAACATTGGTTGAGTACTCGCTTGGTAAGTTTCTTTATCTAATTCCATGACATATATAGATGCCTCTGCCATGTCATCTACATAGAGAAATTCACGCATTGGGGTACCAGTTCCCCATACAACAACTTGCTTATCATTATTCAACTTCGCTTCATGGAATCTACGTAATAACGCAGGTATAACATGTGAATTTTCAGGATGAAAATTATCATTTTCTCCATATAAATTTGTCGGCATAACACTACGGTAATCACGTCCATATTGACGGTTATATGACTCACATAGTTTAATACCTGCAATTTTAGCTATTGCATATGGCTCATTTGTTGATTCAAGCATGCCAGTTAGAAGTGCTGATTCAAGTATTGGCTGTTCAGCGAATTTAGGATAAATACAAGAAGATCCTAAAAACAACAAATGTTGAACATCATTATTATGTGCTGAATGAATCACATTACATTCAATCATAATGTTTTCGTAAATGAAATCAGCTGGATAGACATTATTAGCATAAATACCACCAACTTTTGCTGCTGCCAAATAAACTTCATCAATTTTATTTGATGCAAAAAAATCATTTACCGCAACTTGATTAGTAAGGTCTAATTCGCTACGCAATCTAGTAATTATATTAATATTAGGACGTTTTTGTAATTGCCTCAAAATGGACGAGCCAACCATACCATTATGTCCAGCAATAAATACGTTTTTTTTCACTCAGAAGCCCTTAGTTTTCCAAAGAGATTGAAACATCAAAACCACTTGATTTAAGCAGGGCATACTGCTTCGCTTTTGTGATATCGGACGCAACCATTTCAGCACACATATCCTCAACAGTGATCTCTGGTACCCAACCAAGTTTTTGTTTTGCCTTAGAGGGATCGCCTAGAAGAGTTTCTACTTCTGCCGGTCGGAAGAACTTAGCATTAATGCGTACAATAATATCACCAATATTCACATGTGGAGAAAATTCATTATCAACAGCAATTACAGTAGCTATTTCATCAACACCTTGACCACTAAATTCAACTATAATACCAGCCTCTTTCGCAGACATACGGACAAATTCACGAACAGATATTTGTTTTCCTGTTGCAATAACAAAATCTTCAGCTTGTTCTTGCTGCAGCATCATCCATTGCATACGAACATAGTCTTTGGCATGCCCCCAATCACGAAGTGCATCCATATTACCTAAATAGAGACACTTTTCTAAACCTTGAGAAATATTTGCTATAGTACGCGTAATTTTACGAGTAACAAATGTTTCACCACGGCGAGGGGATTCGTGATTAAATAAAATACCATTACATGCATATATGCCATAAGATTCACGGTAGTTAACAGTGATCCAATAAGCATACATTTTCGCGACTGCATATGGTGAACGTGGGTGAAATGGTGTTGTCTCACGTTGTGGAATTTCTTGAACTTCACCATAGAGTTCTGATGTAGAAGCTTGATAGAATCTAGTTTTCTTCTCTAATCCATTGATACGAATGGCTTCTAATAAACGTAAAGTTCCAATGGCATCAACATCTGCAGTATATTCAGGTGACTCGAAGGAAACAGCCACATGAGACATTGCACCTAGATTATAAACCTCATCTGGTTCAATTTCTTTTATTAATCGAATTAAATTTGATGTATCTGTCAAATCACCATAATGTAATTTAATAGAATCATTATTATTAACTGCAGCATCAATCCGTTCAGTATTAAAAGAAGATGATCTTCGAATTAAACCATGAACTTCGTAACCTTTTTCTAGAAGAAATTCTGCTAAATATGAACCGTCCTGTCCTGTAATTCCTGTGATTAATGCTATTTTCACGTAGTTCTCCAAGCATATATTATTGAAAAAATGATTTTATTTAAAGAAAAAATTAACAAAGGGGAGGTAGCAAATCAGCTTTATAAATTTAGACATCTTATTTTTATTGTTAATAATTTTAAATAACTTGACATTGGGATTTTTAGTGTATTTATAAAAAACTTTTATCATAACTTCGAAATGTTTATTAAAGCTTAAAGATGATAATCCAGATGAATGACGCCTATACTTAACGCCCTTTGAACCACTATAATAGAAATTATATTTTTTTGCTAATCTTAATTTAAGATCCCAATCTTCATATAATGACATTGACTCATTAAATCCTCCCACAGAAATAAAATGTTGCTTTCTCATTAGCATATCTCTGGGAACAGGAATCACCATATAACAAAGTCTATTATATAAATCTCCTTCTGCTGCATTAAATTTATTTATTTTAGTTTTAAGTCGTATAGGTTTTAAATTTTCATCAACACTATTAAACCCAGAGTAAATAATAGCATTAACATCAGGAATAGATAGTATCTTCGTTACTTCTGAATAAATTTTATCTTCGTAATATTCATCATCAGGGTCTAACGTGGAAATAAACGTACCATTTGATTTTTTCACTCCTAAGTTTCTAGTATATGAAACCCCCATATTTATTTTATTTTTATATAAATACACATTTTTATATTTTTTTTGTATTTCCTTTAAAACCTCAATCGAATTATCAGTTGAACAATCATCTACAATTATAATTTCAATATTTTTATATGACTGATTTTGGATACTATCAATACATGATTTCAAATAAAATGAATTATTATAATTCGGGATTATTATAGATACTAAAGGTTCAACTATCATAATGAAATTCTCATTTTCAAAGTGCCTTTCTACAAAATATTTTTCTTCATTTTATTAAAAACCCAATAAAATAAGCCTTTGCAGACCCCAATAGCACCATAATATTTATATAGTATATTATATTTATCCACTCTTTTTTGTTTTGATATTTTATCTGATATACCACCACCTTCATATTTAGATATTACCATATTCATATATTTTGTAGAATTTATAAATTTATTTGTTATTCTAACAACTAATTCGTAATCTCCGTATATAGGATATGATAAATCATATTTCAAATTTTTATTTAGCTTTCGTTTATTAAAAAACATAGATTGATGACAAGCCATGATTATACCACTACTAAGAGACTTTATTTTCCTTGCATGTATTATTTCGCCCTTACAGTACATATCACCATAAACGATAGTATAATCATCTTCTAAATACGTATAAGATTTTTTAAGTGTATCAGATGTAAAAAATTCATCGCCTGCATTCATAAAAATAAGCCAATCTCCAGTAGCTGATAATATTCCTTTATTCATAGCATCATATATCCCGTCATCCGCCTCACTAATAAATTTTATTTTATTATTAATTCTAACTAGTTCGTGTAGATACGCTACTGTCCCGTCAGTTGATTTACCATCAATGATGATATACTCAACATTATCACACATATTACTAATAACCGAATCGATGGTTTTTTTTAGAACAGGACCTGGATTGAAACAGACAGTAATTACACTAATTTTATTTGACATATTTTAAGCTTAATATATTCATACCCGTGATCATCGAAGATGCTGTGGTGACCCCAATTAGTAGAGAATGTGTTTTTCTAGAGGGCTCCTATCACTTTTTCATCTACTTCAATTCAACATGAGAAGCAATTTGTTTTACGTGCCAGACGTTTAATATGCGTTCTTAGCGTCAGATTGTTACGTTCGATACGCTGGGTGAAAATCTTCTCGGTGAGATGCTTATCCTTTAGCACTTCGGGATTATAGTGCCCCAGTCATCGCTAGTTATCATGCCAATCGTGAACGGTGTGAGTAACGCCAATAATTCACGGCGAACTCCATCAGTACGGGGGCGAAAGTATATGCACGAACACCGCCTGTTTTCGTGTTGTGTGCATATGCTGCCAAGAAAACTCCGTTGTTCATCAAGTTCACAGGTAAGTTCCACATCAGCATGAGCGACTGGCGAAGACGTTATTCGCTTTGGCGTAAGTTTTTTAATGTGCTGATGACAATACTGATGCCAACGCTGAGAGTTCTTGCAGTATCACGAACGCAAGCACCGTTGAAAACCATATCAACAATCTGGTCTCTGACGCCGGGTTTTCGAGCCTGATAAGTGTAAGTCAGTTGGATATACCGTGACATTCATGACAGCGGAAATCTTCCTGACCCAGTCCGATTCTACCCATGACGATAAACCAGAGCAGAATTACAACGGCGCAATGAGCATTAATACTGGACATAAATCATCCCAAAGAGGCGTATTTTACCCTATTTAAACTAATTAGATATATTACTATTTCCCCGTCCTCATAAATGACCATTGTTTATTAATATGACAACTCATTTTTGGATAGGTTTTTAATCGTTGAATTTTATTCTTTTGATAACAAAAATCAAAAAAGCATCCAGTATAATAAAAGACACCAATGCATATAATGAATCTGCATTTAGTAACGGATGCCTGTAGAAGCTTGATATTAAAAATACGTACAGTACATATAAATATAAAAAATAAAATCTACTTTTTGATAACCCATATAGGATCAAAAAACAATAAATAGATTTTATGAAAATACCGATTATTCCATACAATCCATAAAACCATGCCCACCAAGGATATAGCACATTAGCATCAAAAGCACTTGTTGATCCAAGGCTTCTAAATGTTGAAATAAAATCAGAGCCTTGAACTGATATAGGATTACTAACATGCTCTATCGCAGACAAGAACCGCTCAATAAAAAAACCAAAAAATGGATATAAAATTTGTTCAAAGTCACCTTCAATTTTTTTTATAGCAAACTCTGACAAATAAAATGAAAATGCTTTATATTTAAAAAATGAATTATATAAATCATTAAAAGCAGTAGGCATACTATCAGCGCGGCCTTGATATATTGTTATAAGGCACACGACTGATACAATACAGATACTGAACAATGAAAAAAACAACAACTTCCTCAGTGAAATGCCAATAAATATTTGACATATTAAAATAACAAACAATAATGTCTGAATTTCACTTCTCGATAAATTATAAGTACATACTAATAAAATACCGATTATCAACATTACTTTCATGATCAATTTGAACTGATAAGAAAGCGCCACTCCGCACGTAAATACAAAAAATGAAGATAACAACATTATAAATCTATTGCTATCTTCATCAAACACTAATTCTTCGCGTGTCACTCCTAGTAAAATAAGATCAATTCTTTGGAGTACAAAAACGAATGTAACAAACAAGAGTACATAAATCAAATATGAGTAACGTTCAAAAACAATTTTTATTTTAGCGAACATATTTGAGTTAAAGTTAGTTATACTACTTGTGTTAATAGATAACACAGAAAATACAACGAGCATAGTAAGCAACCAGTCTAAAATGGATGCCATTATAATATCAAATGGTAACTTCTTATTAAAATTCAAATAAAAAGTGCTTATAAATGAACCCCAAAAAATAAAAGCACTTAATAATAGAAGAAAATATTTACTTTTTTTCATCTTTATTCCGACTTGTCAACCTCATTATAATTTATTTAAACCCACTATAGACTGATAAATATTGTGAGAGTACAACTTTACGACTCCAATAACATAATGATTTATTTCTTGCATTTAGGTGTACTGGCTCATTTAATTCATTAATATTCAGACCCCATTTAATTCCATCAACTAGACTGCGTGTACAGAAAGATTCTGCAAGATATCCAGTTTTTAAATGTTCTACAATATCGTTTAGTCCAGTAGTTTTAAAGGCAACAACCGGAATACCGCATGACTGTGCTTCTGAAGCTGTTTGTCCAAATGCTTCTTGTCTGGATGGTACAACCATCACTGTAGCTGAATTATATAAAAGTACTAATTTTTCATCATCATGAATATGTCCTACCCATATTGTCTCAAAAGGTAGTGATGGTACATTTTTAGGTTTATCCTGACCAAAAATAACACATACTATATTTTTCTTTTCAACTTCAGAAGAAAGGATATTCAAAGCCTCAAGAAGAAGATCATAGCCTTTATTTGGATCTTTCCCTCCCCCCATTGCACCGAATAAAATAATCTCTTTACCCTCAGGTAAATTTAATAAATTTCGGCAAAAATTTTGGTTCAATGGTTTATAAACGTTAGTATCTAAGACATTAGGAATTATCGTGACTGGATAATTTTTGAATAATGAACTACTTATTACACACTCTGCCATCCATTTGCTTGGAACAACGATATGAAAATATTTATTTTTCCAAGCTTTTCTTTTTCGTAACCAAGCTATTTTATCAAGATCTATACCTTGTTCTAATTTTCCACGATTTTGAGAATAATATCCAGTTTTCCAACGAGCATCTATACCATAATCTGTTACATGCTCAGTACCGCAAAATGGCCACATATCATGAAGTGTCCATACAATAGGTTTATTTATACGTCCGATGTCTTCAATCGACATCGTTTCACCAGCAACCCAATGCAAATTAACAATATCAACATCACTAGCATTGATTTTTTTTGCCCAATGCGATGATAACCAACCACCTGAATGAAAATTAATATTTTTAGAACGTTGTAACTTGTTAATTTGATGTCCAATGGGAGAGCGAAATAGGTTACAGATCCTTTCAAATTTTGTTGATGGTCCGGTAATAGTCCAATTATCAGAAAGCTTAGTCCTAACAAGCATTCTAGATTCAATACCTATATCTAATTGTGCCATATGGAGACGATAAGCAGCTCTAGCAGCTCCTCCTATCAAATCAGAATGAGATACATGCAGAACTTTCATAATTTAAATACTCGCTTTAGTTTTCTAATAATACGCGGAAAAAGGAATGGTCCTGTCATATAATAAAATTTTTTTATTTCATTTAAAATCATTGTATTTTCATTAAAATCATGGGGCCAATCAATTTCAGCATTATCATTCAAATTAGTTTTATATATGTCGATGGAACCACAATTCTCGCCACTCCCATCATTACCAATGTTTGTTACATATGTTTTAGTTGGATTTAAACATAAACCTTTATGCCTAAAAATTGTTGCATACCAAAATATTGCCCATGTATTTAGCAACCCCTTATCATTATTTATCACTTGAACCCAAAAATCGTATTTATAATCTAAATTGAAAGACTTAACATCTTCTTTTGTCCAAGTAGAAAGCAATTTTTTAGGATTCTTCTCGAAATGCTTCCAACGATCATTCCATGTCGCCCATCCCCAACAGTTCATTGTTCGCCAAAAAAATGTCTCCGGTAAATTATCTATATTTTTCAATGGATAATTCCAGCCACTAACATGCCAAACATTCTTATTATTTTTATATTTATTCAATGCTGAATTCATAAAATTCAGAAAACATGATGATGTAACAATATCATCTTCTAACACAATTACTTTCCCATATTTTTTACAGGTTTCACTTACGCCATCAATAATGTTTTTTGCTAATCCGACATTTACCTCCCTCTCAATTAAAGTGATAGTATTGAAACCAACAGTATTTATAATAATATTTCTCACCTTATTCACTGCTGTTATATCTTTATCACTTTTCGCACCATCCGAATATACAATTAGATCAGTCGATAATGCTTCTGGATTTAACAATAATGCATCTATTGTTCGCTGAGTATGAACAGGTCTTGCATATACAAACAATGCAACTGGAGCTAATGTTGAGTTAATCATATTATCTTCATTAATTAGGTCATGACGAAAATGCGTTTTAGTGATATTTTTCAATGTAAGCACCAATTACTTCTTCATGTATTTCAAATTAACGGGAAAAGCAGGTTGTTCCCCTCGCCAGACGTTTAATGTATATTTGTAAATTAAGGTTATGTCGCTCAATTCGCTGTGTGAATATCTTACCTGCTAGGTATTTTTCTGACCCAATTTCTCGTGCGTTGCAATCCCAATCATCGGTAGTGAAAAAATTAATATGGGAGGACGACAACCTGTTTCCTTTTTTATCAAACCATACCAAAGCCAGTGCTGCTATTTTTTATTACCTACGAATGACCATTGCTCATCCAGTTGACACACAAGGATAAGACCGTCATAGACGATGGTCTGCTTGCCACTTGTCTCGGCTCGAGTTTTTAATGTGCTCATTACGGTGTTCATACTAATGTGCAGCACTCACACTGTATCTCTGTCATCGGAGCCATTCATCGCCATATCGACAATTTTTTCTTTTGTTACGGATTTATGAGCGTTGTAGCAGTAGTTAATATGGAAAATTCGGCAGCAATGTTGCCAATAGTACAGGGGGAATCTTGCTTTTCCTGTTCCAAGCTTACGGACGGGTTCTGTTTAATAGCAATATCGGCAAACAACTTCGATAGTTACTGCTATAGACTGCCATAAAATGTGTCCTCAAAAAAGAACACATTATCAAAATAACGCTACTAAGTCATTACCATTAATTATTTAATAAACAATAAACTTTTTATTTGTAATTTTAATATTCTACGAGAAAGAAACACATTCGATAAAGTTGTAGAAATCATTTGAGAAAGTACAGCGCTTATTGCTGCTCCAATAATTCCATACAGTGGAATAAGAACAACATTACTTATTATACACGTTATAGCACCCATAATAGTTTTATATAAACTTATTTTTGATTTACCTTCATTTACTATCCATAGACTTTGAGCCACTCCCATATTTATGAATAAATTTGTAAATACGATGACACTTAATACAATAGCACCTCTGATATAAACATCACCGAATAATATATCTACAACTAAATGAGATAAAATCGCTACTGGAATACATACAAGCCAACCAAGTATTGCAAAAACACGGAAAACATATCCAAGTGTTTTGTAAAAATATTCATCACCCTGAGATTTACTTTGTGCGACCATTGGAGCAAGAGATACCGATAGTGTCATTGGAATAAATTGCCATATTACAGCTAAAGGAAGCACTGCTGCATAAATACCAAGTTCAGCATCACCCAAATAATTTTTTATCATTATTTGGTCTATCCTCATGTACAACACAATTGAAAGCCCACTTATAATAAATGGCCATGACTCTCTTAATAAAATCTGTGCACGATATTTCTCTCTTTTCCATGGCTCTGGTGTAGGGTATTTTTTATAAGCATATACGAGTCCTGCAGAAACAACACATGTTTCTAGTGCAATCATTCCTGAAAACGCTAACAGCGATGCACTACTTAGGATAAAAATAACTTTCATTCCATTTGAAATGATATATGCAGATAACTTTACAATTACAGTACGCTTATTTTGACTTTGGCTTTGAAACCATAAATCAACCGTATCTGTGGCTTGAAAAACCAATGTGGCACCAGCAAGTGCAGTAACGTATACACTCTTGCTCTCCCATCCGTTTAATAAAACCATACCGCTGACAGCAAAAATCCAACAAACTATCCCTACAGTAACTCTTAAAGTAAATGCAGTCCCAAGTGTTTTGCCAGCACTATTTTCATCCTTTGCAATATCCCGAACAATTAAACTATCCATTCCAAGAGTACATATAGCTTGAAAGAACGCTAAGTATGCTAAAACAAAAGCTAATTCTCCATATTGGATTGGTCCTAAATAACGTGCTACCCATGCACTAACTAATAGTCCTAATCCCATTCTTACGAATTTATCTAACAACAACCAACCACTATTACCTATGATTTTTTTTATATTAGGATTGTTTTTTAATTTTAAATTAATATTTGAAATTACTTTCTTTAGAAACACAAATTTATTATCTCAGCATTAGATTAATAACGATAAAAGATTGAAATATAAGATAAAAATATTTATTTTCTACTAAATAGCATCGCCAAATAGTAGATCACTTAAAGAACACTCAGCCTGTATTATACGATCAGATCAATCACCAAACATCACAAATCACCAACCGAACTGAGCAATACCGACATAGCAGCAATCCTTGATGAAGAACGACGACTAATGCGTAAATAAGTCCAACAGACTCGTGATAAAAACCATTCCACATGACTCATCACCATACTGATGCTACATCGGGGAATGACCGTCACCGACGTCGACTGACTGCTCTGTGCCGCCCGCTCATCCGTTGGAAGATGGATAAATTAGTTTATTTTACAGGATATTGAAGGACTAAAAAGTCCCCAGACGAGCACTACGCTGGCAGGTCACTGATATCCTGCATATTTTGCCGCTTCTGGTTCAGTGTTCTCCTCAGAATTTTGGCTGGCTGCGTTCCCGCGGAGCACTGAGTTATTGGCACTTATATTAATCGGCTTTTTAATGCAGCGCTTCATCTCACCACGTTGCAGCGCCACCTGAGATGAGCGGGTATTGCCTGACGCAGAGAGAGATGCGCCAACACTGAAAATCAAAGATCCGTATGATGAGGAAAAGCGCCTCACCATCGAACAGGCCATAGCCCGAAAGCAGACGTCCCATCCGGTATTTTATCAGGATGAAGTTGATATCGACCAGAACCCAAAAATCAGTGCAGACTGGATGCTCAAAGTACAACAGAAACGTATGACTACGCAAAAATATTATCTGACAGGAGTACTGTATTCGGATACGGGGCGAGTCCATTACATCGGAGGAAAAAAAGTATTCTGATTTATTTATCAATCTGTTATAGACATTACGGAGAATATACCTTCGAGCGAAAACCATTATGCTGGTCGTTGATGACTATATCATTCATAAAAACCGCAAGGTGGAACGCGGGTTGGAAAAAATACAAAGTTTTGGTTTGTAGTTCCTGCCCACGTATTCATCGTAGCTGAATCCAATCGAGTTGCTCTGGTTGCCATTACATGAAACCATAACAAAAAATCATAAGTGCCAGTATATGTGTCAGTTACTGGAACAGGCAAAATTATTTATGAATACCACGTCGCCGCTCTTAGATAATCAGCATGCTCTAGCTAAAGTGGACAGATAATATACGAATCTATTTAGAACGATCAACGATTTTCTATCAATTATGTTTTGAAGTTATCTTCTCATAATCTTTATATATATCCTCTAGTGATACGCCTAATTAGTTGATTATGATATATAATGCTCGTTTTTGAGGACTTCTTATAGTAAGCGTTACTATTGATTCTCCCCATTGTCAATCTGCTCAGGTTTACCGACATAGGCAGAACCCTAAAAGCCGTGTTCTATTTCACTGTCGCAATTGTAAGGCAATTTCGAAAAATAATAAAATGGCTATATTTCATTCCAGAAATCGTATATTCTCGAGAATAACACATAATTCATTTATAATACAACCACTATCATCATACCTCATAGTTACACTATTTGGATATAGATATCAGAAAAAGTCAGATGACGGATTATATATTTGTAAGACGCTAGTAAGGCGTGTTCTCATCGGCGGTTGAAAAATTATGAATCAAAATACCGTAGAATAAAAATGTAAACATACAGGTAGATAAATCGAAGGTAGATTAGGTTTGCCGAGCCTAATCTACTTCATCCTGATTGTTATAATGCTTTACTATTTCTGAGGCTTATAATCATAAGCATAATAATGATAATTGCCATACCCATAATAACTCGCAGCACGCTTCACAATGGCGTTAAGAATCACACCTTTAATTTCTGCACCATTCTGTTCAAAGCGGCGGATGCTGACTTCAATCTCCTTTACCGTATTCATCTCAAAACGAGCCACGAGTAAAGATGTTCCTGCATGACGACTGATAATAGCCGCATCCGTAACTGCTAAGATTGGCGGCGTATCCAACAGCACCAAATCATAATGCTCACCTGCCCACTTAAGGAACTCAGCAAAGCGGCTGTGCATTAATAATTCAGAAGGGTTCGGTGGAACCTGCCCACGGGGAATAAAGTCCATATTCTCCACTGCCGTTTTGCGCACGCTTTTTGTCACATCACACTGACCAGATAAAATATCTGACAAGCCATCCGTGCCATGCGTACCCATCAGCTCATGTGCGTAACCTTTACGCATATCGCAGTCGACAATCAGTACGCGTTGTCCTGACTGCGCAATCACCGCCCCCAGGTTGGCACTAACAAATGTTTTACCGATTGCCGGGCTTGCGCCGGAAATCATCAGTACATTGTTTTTTGCTTCCATCATGGCAAAATGCAAGCTGGTGCGGAGGCTTCTGATGGCTTCAATCGCCAGGTCTGCCGGGTTGCCTAATGCCAATAAATCCGCCGCTCGCGTGTTGCCTTTCTTACTCTTCTTACCGAGTAAGGCCCGGTCTTTTTTCTGTTGCCATTCAGAAAGCGGTACGCTGGCGTAGACGTTGATACCCAGCTCTTCCAACTGTTCTGGGCTTTCGATGCCTTTATGCAACAGCGTTTTCAATATGACGAAAGCTGTTGATGCCATGCCGCCCAAAATCATTGCCAGCAACACAATTAGCGACTTTTTCGGTTTTACTGGGCTTGGCTGAATCACAGCATTGTCGACAATACGCACGCTTCCGACAGTACTGGCTTTATTAATGCTCAGCTCCTGCTGTTTATTCAGCAGTTGCATATACACTTCTTGCCCTGCTTGCACATCCCGCGTTAAGCGCAAGATCTCCTGCTGAGTTTTCGGCATTGCCCCTACACGTTTATTCAGCTTATCCCGCTCTTGTTCTAACGTTTTACGTTTTTCCATTAACGCACGGTAAGCGGGGTGTTCGCGGGTATACAGTTTCGAAATTTCTGCTTCTTTAAACGTCAGTTCATTCAGTTGTGCTTCCACTGCAACGGTGGTATCCAGTACTGCTTTCGCTTCTAAGGAAAGATCGATCGATTCATTCTGTTGACGAAACTGATTCAGCTTGTTTTCCGCATCATTCAGTGAACTACGCACATTCGGCAACTGTTCTTTTAAAAATTCTAAACTTTTGCCTGCTTCTTCGGATTTACGCTCTACATTCTGTTGCAGATAATTTTGGCTAATGCTGCTTAATGTTTTAGTCGTCAGAACAGGATCTTCACCTTCCAGGCTCAGCGCCAATACGCCCGTGTCCTTCCCTTTATCCGCTACGCTGAAGTTCTCCAGCAGATCATTAATCGCCGTTAACTGGTTTAGCTTTTGGATACGAAAAATGGTACCCGGTTCAGCGGCAATATCACTGACTAATAATGTAATGCCATTATGATTTTCTAACTGGCCTACGCTGCCAGTGAATTTCACGGTATCGCCAGCTTTCACGGCATATTGTTGATTAGGCAACACTTCAAGTGACAGAACTTCATCCTGCCAGGATGTTGGCACATCCAGGCGCGAGACGGCTATTTTCCCCGGTTCGTTACCCGCCAGGCGCGCAAGACCTTTACCCATTAACGGGAAATATTTTTGCTGAACCTTGATATCCAATGCTAAATCGCTCACCGTTTTGCCAATTACCATGCGGGATTTAATCAGTTCTATTTCAGCAGCAGACTGGGGTTTGGCATCGGGCAACATGCTGGAAATGTCATTTAATAACGAGTTACCCGAACTTTGTTCCACCTGAATCAATGCATCGGCTTTATAAACCGGTGTAGCTAACATGGCATACATAATGCCTAAAACGGTGAACACCGCTGTCACACCAATAATCAACCAGCGGTTATCCAGCAATGTTCCTAATAAACGCCCTAAATCGATCTCATCTGAATTGGTTTCAGATACTTTTACTGAAGTTTTCTCTGTCATCGGATTCTCTGACGATTAACGATTTAACGCCTGCACCCATTTTTGTGCAGACTGCTCAAGTTGTGAGTAAACGAATTCAAATGCTTCGCGGCTTTTACGATACGGATCGGCTATTTCCTGCTGGTTCAACCAGTGACCGAATAGCATGGTTTTACCCCGCACTTCTGGCGCAATGCGGCTTACTCCATCGATGTGACCTTTCTCCATTACCAAAATCAGATCGTACTGGCGGCATAGCGCAGAGGTTAATTGCTGCGCTTCGTGCCCTTCAAGAGAAAGATCATGATGGCTTGCCACCTCGGTTGCCATTGCATCGGCGGGCTTCCCTACCAGTGCGCCTAACCCAGCAGACGCAATTTTTTTCGTCGGCAAAGCCTGTTTCAACAACCGTTCCCCTGTAGGGGAACGGCAAATATTGCCCACACACACCACCAAAATTGAATCAAACATAGTTATCTCTACGGCCAGTTACGAACACGTAATGTACCTTCAGTTAACTCATTAAAGCCGGAAATGGTCGGTACCAGTTGGCTAATAACGCGGTTCCAGCGAACAATCGGCGCGGTGGTGACATACACGATATCATACGGCTGTAACTGAAACTCTGTGCCCATCACCATCGCGGTAGCATCTTTGGCATTAAGCTGATAGATATCGGCCAGTTTAGGGCCTTGGGTGCCGCGCAATGAACGAATTACAAAGATCCCCGTAGCATCCGAGAATGTCTGATCCATCCCTTCCGCATTGCCCAATGCTTCTGTCAGCGTCATGCCGCTGCGATCCATTTTGAGGGTACTTTGCTTTTTGACTTCCCCCATAACGAACACTTTTAGATCGTCGTTACGTGGAATGTAGAGGATATCACCGGGATAAAGCAGGTGGTTTTGTGAAAGGTCGCCATTTTGCATCAGCGCCTGAAGCGAGAGGCGTTGCTCTTGCCCATTGTGGGTTAATACGATATTACGCCAGTCGGCATTTTCAGTGAGCCCCCCCGCTTTGTTGATTGCGTCTAGCACTGTCAATGGCACGTTGGTGATCGGTTGTTGCCCTGATGTGGCGACTTCACCCGTTACGTAGGCTTTCTGTGAGCGGAAGGCTGCAATGCTGACATCGACTTGCGGTGATTCAATGTACTGCGCCAAACGGCCCATGATCTGATCGCGAACTTCAGTGACTGTTTTGCCAGCAACGCTGACTTTACCAATGTATGGATAAAAAATCGTCCCATCAGAATGCACCCAGTTGCCGGTATCGGCTGCGGTACGGTACGTACCCGCTGGTGTCGTTAGCTCAGGGTGATCCCACACCGTCACCATGATGACATCACCAATACCGATGCGGTATTCATAACTCTGCAATTCTTTTTCCAATGCGGGGTTAGTCTGGGCTATCAGTGGTTTAGGGCGCATTTTTTCAACTAAGTAAGGCGTCATGGGGTAAACATTGACGAGCTTATCAATATTGAAATCCGCATCTTGCTGCTCGACTACATTCTTACCACTCGTCGAAAGGTGTGAACCAGGAACCAGGGTACAACCGCTAAGTAGCGCTACCGACACCATCAAGGGCATCAATTTTCGTTTGTGCTTTATCATCCTGTCTATGCCATCGCTCTTGATTAAATATTGCGCAAATCCCTACAAAATAGCCCATCATTATAGAGAATAAATTAGTAGATTAACCCGAGGTATACGGTATGAAACACTAGCAATTTACCGTTTTAACGGCGTGGTGCCATTTTCATCGGCACTTGTTACAGCATCCTGAGGGTCTCGGATTGTTCTACGAAACCATGTCAACACCCGCCATATCCGGCTGATCATCCAGAAATAACCGCAGAACGCCATCAGAAAGACACTAAGCATAATAGACTCAGCGATGTGAATGCGCTCACCTAAAATACCGATAAGCGAAAATAACATCGCCACAAGAAGAATAACGACCAGTGCCTGACGCGGCGTCAGGCCTGCTCGCATTAATATATGGTGCAAATGTTCACGGTCAGGCTTAAACGGGCTATCGCCACGACGGATACGGCGAACCATAATCGTCACCATATCCATAAGTGGAATGGCGATAAGCCACAGTGCAGTAACCGGACGAATCACCGCATTTTCCCCCTGTGTCGCCAGCATCAGTAACCATATCACCGTAAAACCAATCAACGTACTGCCCGCATCGCCCATGAATACCTTGAATTTCCTTCCCCATAATAGGCCTAAATTAAGGAGGATATAAGGCAACGTTGCAGCCAACAGACACGCGCTCCAGAGCGCTAGCTCATGATGGCCACCAAGGTAGAACACAATAGCCAACGCGCCAAATGTCACGCAGGATAACGCCCCGAGTAAGCCATCGATGCCGTCAACCATATTAAAGGCATTGATCGCTCCCCATACTGCAAATAGTGTCACCGTGTAACCAAAGATACCGAGGAAAAGTTCATACCCGAAGAGAACGTGTCCTAATGTCTCCAGGTACAACCCGGCATACATCATTAACCCAGCGACAGCGGCTTGTAATCCCACACGGGGTAAGACAGGAAGATCAAAGCGATCATCGAGCACACCGACGACCAGAAGTGCAGTGGCACAAATCATATACAGAGAGAAATCAGGTAGCCAATCCGGTTGCAAGACATACAAAACCCATAGGGCGAGATAGATGGATACCCCACCAACAAGGGGAATATGCCCTTGGTGCTTTTTACGTACATTAGGTTTATCGACTAAGCCAACACGAATTGCCGCTTTTCTTGCTAAGAAAAGTGCGACAAAAGCGCTTAGAAAGATCACTATGAATTCTTGCATTTTTTACACCATCATTAACCGTTGTATGTTTATACATCAGGCACGCTACCGCCCTTGGCTTGTAGCTACCAATGCACTATCAAAGTACGGCCCCTGTCCTGTGGTTTAAATTTTTAAAGCGTTACGTTACATATTAATTATGATTTTTATTGTAGAGACAGCGTATACCGTCAACTAGATACCCTTATGACAACAGATACATTAGGTAAACCATATCCTGAATGTGAAGGATGTGACTTAACCCAAAGAACTAACATAGTATTAACCACTCAAGCGGGAGCACAAGAACAAGATGTTTAGGGCGGGTTTTTTAGGAATAAGACTATGAACATCCATTGTAGCAAAACCTCCGTAGGTATAAAAAACCGATGAAAAGAACAAACTCAGCCTGCTTCAGGCATAAAAACGGCTGAGTGGGCGACAAAACCACATGATTATGTGGAGATGAGCAGCAGCGCGGTATTCTATGCTCGGATACATAGCATGATCAAATGTTACGATCTGTATCTCAGCGATACAGCATAAAATTTTGTTTAAGGGCGATAATGGGATTTTTTTAACACGATTTGGCCTTAATCTGACATGCCACACATAAAAAACGTACAAAAATACGCCATAATTTCTGCACACCACACCACACGCTAAAGAATATCCCTGCAAATTCTGGTTCATCTGTGCATGCCCTGATACGCTATCGAGGTTATGTTCCTTTAAAGGTGAAAAAAGAGATATGGAGTGGATCGCTGATCCAACGATATGGGCCGGGTTGGCTACGCTGGTTGTCCTGGAACTGGTTCTGGGCATTGATAATCTTATCTTCATTGCCATTCTGGCTGAGAAACTACCAAAAGAACAACGCGATAAAGCCAGAGTCGTCGGTCTGTTACTTGCCCTGATTATGCGCCTGGGTCTGTTGGCGTCCATTTCGTGGCTGGTGTCGTTGACTACCCCACTCTTCACGTTCCTTGGGCACACATTCAGCGCTCGCGATGTCATCATGCTGGTTGGAGGGCTGTTTCTACTCTTTAAAGCCACCATGGAACTCAACGAACGTCTCGAAGGAAAAGATGAGGAGCAGCACGCTCAACGTAAAGGTGCACGTTTCTGGCCGGTAGTAGCACAGATCGTGGTACTGGACGCTGTATTCTCGCTGGATTCTGTGATTACCGCCGTCGGCATGACCGATCACTTGCTGGTCATGATGTCCGCCGTGACCATCGCTATTTTCCTCATGCTGCTGGCCAGCAAGCCACTGACTCGTTTTGTCGCTGAACACCCGACCATCGTTATCCTGTGTCTCAGTTTCCTGCTGATGATTGGTTTCAGTCTGGTCGCAGACGCTTTTGGTTATCACATCCCTAAAGGCTACCTCTACGCCGCGATAGGTTTCTCGGTGATGATTGAGATGTTGAATCAGGTTTCCCTGTTCAACCGCCGGCGCTTTCTTTCTTCTTCGGTTCCACTACGCCAGCGCACCGCGGAAGTGGTTTTGCGTATCTTGCGCGGTAACCATGAAGAAGCTGAACTGGACAATCAAACCTCATCGATGATTGCAGACAACACCCGGGCGGGTCAGGAAGTTTTCAATCTTCAGGAACGCCGGATGATAAAGCGGGTCTTGGGGCTAGCGCAGCGAACCATCAGCAGCATTATGACGTCGCGGCATGACATCGACTCAGTTGAGCTGAATATTACACAGGATGCGCTCGCTAAACTGTTAACGACCAACCAACATTCCCGACTAGTGGTAACCGACAGCAGTACCTCCGACGAACCGTTAGGTATCGTACATGTTGCCGATTTACTCCAGCAGCAGCTAAACCGCGAGCCGTTCAATCCACGTATTCTGATTCGTCAGCCGCTGGTCTTTCCTGAACAGCTTTCACTGTTACAGGCTTTGGAACAGTTTAGAGAAGCGCGAACGCACTTTGCGTTTGTCGTTGATGAATTTGGTTCGATGGAAGGGATAGTCACATTAAGCGACGTGATGGAAACCATTGCTGGCAACCTGCCGCGCGAAGGGGAAGATCGCGATGCGCGCCATAGTATTCAGCAGAATGACGATGGTAGTTGGACCGTAAATGGCTATATTCCGCTGGAAGACTTAACGATGTATGTTCCGCTGACGCTGGATGAAAAGCGCGAATACTACACGTTGGCGGGGCTGTTGATGGAGCACGCGCAACGGGTTCCGCAGGTGGGCGATGCATTATCAATCGATAACTATCAGTTCACTATTCTGGCGGTAGAAAGCCACCGTATCATTGAGGTCCGTATTACACCGAATGACGAACCACAGACTGATTTTGAAGTGTGATGCTAAGCATAGCCTTATCTTCAATTGTTGCCTATATAGGCAGCTTTAATTTCATACCCTATAATGTTTCCTATATAGGCAACATTATAGGTAAAACAATGAGCAATAGACTCGCGATAGGTAAAAAAATAGCCGATACGCGGAAAGAGATGGGAAAAACTCAGCAACAGATGGCCGATGCAACGGGTATTTTCAAAACCACGCTATCGAAGATAGAAAATGGCCGTTTCACCGGTTCCCTCGACATACTAGAGCGCTACCTTGATTCTGTCGGGCTTCAACTTACCGTAGCACCAAAACAACATACCTTACCCAGATGGGACGAAATTGACGATTTATTCTCTGAGGACAAATGATGGTTCTATCATCTCTGCCAGGAAAAGTTGATCGTCTGACCGTTTTTTCCAGTGAAGACGAAACTGGGATATTAACCCATGGTTCTGTTCATTATTATCAACCCACACAGGATAGACTCAATGTATCACTAACCATGACAGGAAATGGCATGGATGGTTACTCATCTGGCGCATTGCATCCCATATTTTCTCAAAATTTACCTGAAGGCTTTAATCGCCGCTACATTTCTGAAAAACTGGCACGCTATGCCAACGTTAACGATATGTACCTTCTTGCTTTACAAGGCGATCGTGGGATTGGAATGCTAAACTACGCGGGTGAATTTACGCTCCCAGACGCTGAGCCAATCAGCCTGTCAGATATATTGACCTATCAGGGAACCGAACCCTTGTTTCCTCAATTGTTGGAAAAATATTATCTGCGCAACTCTCTGGCTGGTGTGCAACCCAAAGTCAGCATTTCAAAGACAGACCGAACCCTTGAACAGAAAGATTTGATCGTTAAGTCGTTCGATGATGAATTTCCACTTTTGACCGTTAACGAGTTCGTCTGCATGGAGGCAGCAAAGTATTGCAGATTGAATGCTCCCCAAGTTTATTTATCAGAAAATCTTGAAACCTTTGTTATCGAGCGTTTTGACAGACCGAATGGCAACGCTCTCGGCTATGAAGATTTTACGACGTTATTGAAAAAACCAAACACTCCTGATGCCAAATATACCGGTAGTTATGAAACGTTACTAAAAGCCACGTTGCTCTATACTGGCAGTCTTTCTGAAGTGGAAAAAATGTATCAATACATCGTATTTAACTGCTTGATTGGGAACGGGGATGCTCATTTAAAAAACTTTGCGCTGCAATATACCCAGGACATGAAAAATATTTTTGTATCACCCATTTATGACGTCACGCATACCCTCATCTATGATTCAATAGACAACAAAATGGCTTTAAAATTAGCCAACAGCAAAGTTTTCCCAGACAAAAACCATCTATTGGCATTAGCTGAATCTCAACACTTTAAGATTCGTGGCGCAAAGGAAATGATTGAATCAACGGCTGACGGAATTCTGGAATATATTGAGCAGTCATCTGAAATTTCACTATTTGATGGTTTGAAAACGTCTATCGCACAATCTGTCTCGACTGTCATGACTACGCAATATGCTAACAAACCCTACCGCCATGACAGAAAATTGAAATTTGAGTAGCTCTACGACACAATCATGGCATCTTATCAAGAGGTAAACATCGCCAATATGAATGATGAGATCGTTTTGACACTGAAAAAACAGATGCCTGACATCAAGATGATTTACCTCTTTGGTTCCCAGGCAACAGGCAATGCCAGAGCAGACAGCGACGTTGATATCGCAATCATGGCTACGAGAGCCTTGGATCCCGTTGAACGCTGGGAGCTCTCCCACCAGTTAGCAAAAGCAGTAGGTCATGATGTCGATCTTATCGATTTATTGCAGGCCTCGACGGTATTAAAAATGGAGATCGTTCGTAACGGCAAGCTACTTTACGATGCGGAAGCAACGGCGGGAGAATTTGAAATGACAACACTTTCAATGTACCAGCATCTGCAAAGAGAGCGTGCGGATATCATTCATAGCTTTAATCAGGATCTAAAAGCATGACAGATATCTTACTCAACAAAAGCAGCACCTTTAGAGCACGTAGCTTAAAGGTGCTGCTGTTTACCTCATTTCGATTATCAGGCAGGCACCATAATTTCGGTAGCAATCACCACCACAATCAGCCCAACTAAAACCGGAACCGATGTGCGCTTAACCACCTCAAACGGCGATATTTTCGCCATCCCAGCGACCGCAACAACTACGCCGGATACCGGAGAAATGGTACGGCCCAAGTTGGAAGCCTGAAGCATCGGAATCGCCAGATAAGCAGGGTTGATGCCCATTTGCGACGCCAACTTTGGAATCAGCTCAACAAACGCATAGAACGGTGCATTGCCCGAGCCCGTTGTCATCGCAGCCAACATCGTGATCGCGACCAGTACCAGCATAATCACCAACCCACCGCTGCCGAATGACTGCGCCAGGCCAATCAAGCCACTGATAAAACCAATCGTGCCAAGCCCCTGAGCAAAAACACCGGCTGCAACTAACAGGATGACGACGCTAGAGAAGGCATCGGCCATCCCACGGTAAGCCACATCCAGCCCATCAAACACTTTTTGCGCGCTGAACGAACGGACAAATTCCAGTACTGCGGCCAGCACCATACAGATAACCAATACAGTGATAATGTGGAGTTCCGGCCCCCATTTGCCATCAAACACCAGTACACCCATGATCGGCGTAAACGGCAGAATGGCGTAAAAACGCGGGGCATCCGTCGTGATCTCGCTGACGTCCAGAATCTCATGGCTGACATTCGCTTTGTTATCCAGATAGCGCTGCCAGAAGAAATGTGCGACGGCCATACACACGATCGCCATGATGGAAATAGGCAGCGTGGCTTTAAAGGCAAAATCCACTAATTTCATCTGTGATGCCTGTGCGGCAAGGACTACGTCGCCCGACGTCGGCGACAGAATCAACGCCACAGGGGAGGCGCAGATTGCAGCAGCGGCACCGCGACTAATACCAACGTTCACCATGACGGGGAACAACGTTGCCATCAACAGCACACCTAATCCCGTGGCTGATGACACCGCCAACGACATCAGGCAGGCGACAAAATAGGCCGCGATCATCAGTAAATAAGGCGAGTTAATCATTTTCAGCGGGCGTGAAACCAACTTCACAACGACATCATTGGCACCGATATGCGTCATATAAGCGGCAAATCCACACAGCACCATAATCATCATGCCGAGATCGCCACCGCGGCTCATCAGCAAAATTTTTACGTATTCAACAATATCTGTTGCACTCCAGCCCGTCGCCTTGGCGCTGGCTGGTAATACGTTTTTTCCCAGCATGGCACTGATTGCCAAAAGTAAGAGGCCGCCCACCAGCAACACGCCAGTCGCGGAGTACCCTTTTATAATGTAACGACCAACCAGAATCGTTACAGCAACACCAATCAAAAGTTCGAGCATAGTGGGTTTCGATACCTGAGTAATAAATTATCTGACAGAAATTCCCCGGCAGCGGAGTAACACCGCACCGAAAACAGGGAGCGAAGTTTACTGCTTTAGAAAATAAAAAAAGAGAAAAATATTAATATGTAGCGTTAAAAAAGAGACACCGAGCACATAGCCAGTCTGGGGGAGAATGACAAACTGAGGGAATATGTTAGCGAGAAGTTGCCGGTTTACTGACAGGAATCCGCAAACCGGATAAAAACGGAGTATTTAGAAAATTAAAGACGATCGAGGAGTTGCTTCAGATCCTTGCCCTTCTGGCTTTGCTGATTTTGGCTGGCCCAATCATTCAGGCGTTTTTTCAATTCGTCCTGCAGGCGTTTACGCAGCAGTTGATCCACCTGTAATTGGTAATTCAATTTATCCCACTCGCCATAGATGCGTAACGGGATCTCCGTGTTTTTCAACACGCTGACTAGCTGCTCATCCCCCTGCCACCCTTGCGTGATAGAGACATTCAAGTTGACGTCACACGTCTGGGCTGGCAAATCGAATTGGCCAGCCCCCGTTAGCGACAGCAGTTCTGAACGGCCATTGAGATCGGTAAGGCGTAACTTACCCGCGTTCAATTGCACTTTCCCAGTCAACTGTTGCAGTTCGGTATAGCGTTCATAACGCTCTTGTCCTCGCACATTCCCATTGCTACGCGCAACGGTCATCTGCACCATTTGCTGGATATTCAAACCCTGTAGACGAACGTTATTGCCTTGCAGCATCGCTGTCCCCTGCCACTGCTGGAGCAATGCAGGTAGCGCAAAGCTATTGCCGCTGAACTGCCCCACCATTGACAATTTCCCACTGACCGTCTCAGCGGGTAGCGCAAGTACGGACATCAATTGGGATAACTCAACATCCTTGAGGTCTGGCCGTAGCGTGATGTTGGTCGATGGCTTCGTCACAACCTTACCAGGCAATGAGAAATGCCCACCGCCTAATTCACCGCTCAAGGCCGTCACATCCAGCAGCCCTGGTTGATTGTCTGCCCGTAGCGTAAATTGGCGGACATCGAGCCCACGATAGATCAGCGCCGCGGCCTGTACTGACAGATGCGCGGTGAATGTCTGTAAGCCATCTTCTGGCTTGGCTAACCCGCTTTCATTTGAAATCACGGGAGCTGATGATTTAGCTGGCACCACAGCGGCATTGTTATCTTTTCCCGACACGATCCCCAGCAGGGAATCCAAATCCAGCTTCTCAGACAACAGATCTAATTCGTAATGCGGGATATCCCCCAGCGTCACGCTACCAGCACCAGACAGTTGGCTATTATTGGTATTAAGTGAAAGCTGGCTAAACGTAATTTTTTCAGGCTGCTGTTGATAACTTGCCAGAACACTCCCCGTTCCGCTGATACCGTTTGCTGGTATTCCTGCCCCCTGAAGCTGGTAATCTAGCTTGGTAATATTGGCATTGACCTGCTGAGGGAAATGCAGCAAATCGACATCGGCGGCAAGAGAGAAGACAATATCGCGCTGATCGCGATTGATACGGCTTGATAATTCGATGCTGACCTGACGGTCGCTGTTCTGCTCTATCGCAAGATTAATGTCACGCACGTTAATCTGCTCATTATTGCTGCGTTGCAGAATCAACAGGCTATCGGAGACTTTGATCTTATCAATATCCAGCCGCCAGTGCCGCTCCTCAGATGGGGTCTGCGATCCCGCAGGGGCAATGGGCGCAGTGGTAGACGGTTTGGCTTCACTTTCCGGCGTAAGGCGAATAATGGCACCTTTCAGCATCACCTGCTTGACCGCTAGCTTGTGCGACAACAGCGGCCACAGTTGTACATCAAGACGCATGTTCTCGGCGCTGACAATCGGCGCACGGGATCCCGGCGCGCTCAACGACATCCCGCCTGATAATATGCTCAGTTGTGGCCACACATGCCAACGCAGATCGCCATCCAGTTGAAGGCGATAGCCGCTATGTTCCTCAACTTGCTTCACCATGTAGGCGCGGAAGTCATTGGGATTAACCAACACGACCAAGGCCGTCATTCCTGCCACCAGCACCACAAGCAGAATTGCCAGCGTCGTCAGAAATCTTCTCATGCCATCCTCATTGCGAAACGCACGGCCACCTGCTTTTACCTTACAGGCCTGTCGCCAGACGCTTAGTCTTTATCGATCCGGCTCGCTACCGCACCCTGTTGGTCTTTATATTTGGCATCCTGACGGCGGTTGTAAGGACGAGCAGCCGGCCCAGAAAGCGGTTCAAAACTCAGAGCGCCAATCATCATGCCGGGGCGTAACGCCAACGGCAACTTACCTGAATTATAGAACTCCAGCACAATTCTTCCTTGCCAACCTGGATCGATGCGGTGTGCGGTGACGTGAACCATCAATCCCAGACGGGCCAGCGAAGAGCGACCATCCAGCCAGCCAACCAAATTATCCGGCAACGTAACGGATTCAAGCGTCACGGCCAGCGCTAATTCACCCGGGTGCAGGAAAAACGCCTCGCCTTCTGGCAAATTGATTTCATCACTCATAACGCGATCCAGCGCCGCGCTGACTTCATCTTTCGGGCCACTTAAGTCAATGAAGGCCGCAGTGTGTCCGCGGAAGACACGAAACTGATTTCCCAAACGAACATCAACGGTCGCACCACTGATCCTCTCAGTAGGCGGACGGGGTGTAATCACCAGTCGGCCATCATCCAGCCAGGCTTCAATGTCACGGTCACACAGTCTCATCTTATTCTCCATTCGACGCCGGTATCTATCAGATAAACCTCATCTACCCGTCATACTTCACATGATCTCCACGTTAGTGAGGCAACGCGGATTATTTAGGGTATCGACTACTCAAAAAACTGGCTTATCTTGGCTTTCAAAATATCAATCGCAATACGGTTTTTCCCGCCGCGCGGCACAATAATGTCGGCATACTGCTTAGAGGGCTCGATAAATTGCAGGAACATCGGGCGCACGGTCTTCTGATACTGTTCCATCACGGAATCCATTGAACGCCCGCGCTCATTAACGTCGCGGCGCATACGGCGCAGCAGGCAAATATCCAGCGGTGTATCGACAAAAATAGAGAAATTCATCTCACTGCGCAGGCGCGCATCCGTCAGCAGCAGGATACCTTCCAGAATAATGACCTTTTTCAGCTCGATATGCACGGTTTCCTGCTTGCGGGTGTGCTCGACATAGCTGTACTGCGGGACTTCGATCGCCTGACCAGCTTTCAGCATCTGCAAATGCTTGAGCAGCAGACTATGATCCATCGAGCTCGGGTGGTCATAGTTAGTTTTTACCCGCTCTTCCATCGTCAGGTGGCTTTGATCTTTATAATAACTGTCTTCAGATATCACCCCGATATGCTGATCACCAACCTGATCGCGCAATTCTCGATACAAGGTGCTGGAAATAAGACTTTTACCCGAAGCGGATGCTCCTGAGATCCCGATGATGACGCACTGGTGAGACTGATCAGTCATGGTATTAACGACCTGATTAATATAAATAAAAGAGAGGGGAATGCGCCAACGGGCGCTTTGACGCGGCAATTATAGGGAGTTACCCCCCTTCACGCCACCCTTTCCGCGTATTGCGCCCGAGGGAAATCGCATGCTGGCGCAGGATCAAACCGGGGCAAATCCCCCGGCTGATTACCCTTTGGCGGAAACGCTACAGCGCCCGGAAAGAAATTTCGCCGGGAATCGTATCACCCTGCCAGTAAAGCTGAGCGGCAACCTGCCCCGCCAGTTCGCGATACAGAGAAGTAAACTCGCTGTCCGGCTGGCTGACTACCGTCGGTTCACCGCGGTCAAGGTCTTCACGCAGGGAGATATGCAGCGGAAGCTGACCTAACAGAGAACAGTGATATTTTTCCGCCAGCTTCTGCGCACCGCCCGTGCCGAAGATCGGCTCCAGATGACCACAGTTGCTACAGATATGTACGCTCATATTCTCAACGATGCCCAGTACCGGCACACTGACTTTTTCAAACATCGCGATACCCTTCATGGCATCCATCAGTGCGATATCCTGTGGCGTCGTCACCACGACCGCACCCGTGACAGGAATACTCTGCGCCAGCGTCAGTTGAATATCACCCGTACCCGGCGGCATATCTAATACCAGATAGTCCAGATCCGGCCAGAGAGTATCCTGCAGCAGTTGCAATAACGCTTTGCTGGCCATCGGCCCACGCCACACCATTGCGTTATCGTCCGTCACCAGATAACCAATCGAGTTGGTTGCCAGGCCGTGCGCGATAATCGGTGCCATATGTTGACCATCTGGCGAGGTTGGGCGCTCACTGGCCGAGCCCAGCATAGTCGGAATGGAAGGACCGTAGATGTCAGCATCCAGAATGCCCACATTCGCGCCTTCGGCCGCCAGCGCCAGCGCCATATTGACTGCGGTACTGGATTTGCCGACTCCGCCTTTGCCGGAGCTGACGGCAATGATGTTTTTCACGCCCTTCACGCCGGCCTGATCGTTAACCCGACGCAGCGTCGCGATATCGTGCGTTAAGCGCCACTCGACCGCCTTTGCGCCTGATAAACGTAATAGCTCATCGCTAACCGTTTCTTTTAATACTGCCAAACCGCTCAGCCAGACAAACGGCATCGTCAGGTCGATATGCAACACGTTGTCCAGCAGCGCACAATGGCGCAGTGCATTCAGTGTCGTCAGGTTATTTTTCAGTGTCGGGTGCTGAAAAGTAGATAAAACCCCGGTGACCATCGCACGTAGTGCTTCAGGGCGTTGTTCGGGGACTGTCGCGTTCATTCCGGCTCCTTGAAATTCTCATATTTGACCGTTGAGACCGTATATAGCATACCAGAGCGAGGGAAGCCTGACGCCCTTCGGCATCAAAAACGTGGAAACGCTACGCAAATTAAAATCTGCCATGGGGTTTCCTGCCGTTTTTACTCACGCCAGCGGTTTACGCAGCAAGGCGCTATCGGTTAACATCGATTTCCCTCTATTCACAAAAGAAAGCAAGTTCCTCATGACTCAAGTCGCAAAGAAAATCTTGGTAACGTGCGCGCTGCCTTACGCTAATGGTTCAATCCACCTCGGTCATATGCTTGAACACGTTCAGGCCGATATTTGGGTTCGTTACCAACGAATGCGCGGTAACCAGGTTCACTTTATCTGTGCGGACGACGCTCACGGCACGCCAATCATGCTGAAAGCACAGCAGATGGGGATTGCGCCGGAAGAGATGATTGCGGCGATGAGTCAGGAGCATCAGCAGGACTTTGCTGGCTTCAATATCAGCTATGACAACTACCACTCTACGCACAGCGAAGAGAACCGAGAGCTGTCAGGTCTGATTTATGGTCGTCTGAAAGAGAACGGTTTTATTAAAAATCGCACTATTTCTCAGTTGTACGACCCAGAGAAAGGCATGTTTCTGCCGGATCGTTTCGTCAAAGGCACCTGCCCGAAATGTAAGGCAGCCGATCAATACGGCGATAACTGCGAAGTCTGCGGTGCGACCTACAGCCCAACAGAGCTGATCGAACCAAAATCAGTGGTGTCTGGTGCCACGCCAGAGATGCGTGAAACAGAACACTTTTTCTTCGATCTGCCTGCGTTCAGCGAGATGCTGCAAGCCTGGACGCGCTCCGGCGCATTGCAGGAGCAAGTCGCTAACAAGATGCAGGAATGGTTCGATTCTGGTCTGCAACAGTGGGACATTACCCGCGACGCGCCGTATTTCGGTTTTGAAATCCCCGATGCACCGGGCAAATATTTTTACGTCTGGCTGGACGCGCCAATCGGCTACATGGGGTCGTTCAAGAACCTGTGCGACAAACGTGGCGATCTGAATTTCGATGATTTCTGGAAGAAAGACTCCGACGCAGATTTGTACCACTTCATCGGTAAAGACATCGTTTATTTCCACAGCCTGTTCTGGCCTGCCATGCTGGAAGGCAGCGGTTTCCGTAAACCGACAAACCTGTTCGTACATGGTTATGTCACGGTCAACGGTGCCAAGATGTCTAAATCACGCGGCACCTTCATCAAAGCAGGCACGTACCTGCAACACTTGGATGCCGATTGCCTGCGTTATTACTACGCGGCAAAACTGTCTTCTCGCATTGATGACATCGACCTCAATCTGGAAGATTTCGTTCAGCGCGTGAATGCTGATATCGTTAACAAAGTCGTGAATCTGGCATCACGTAATGCCGGTTTCATCAACAAGCGCTTTGACGGCAAGTTGGCGGACAAGCTGGCCGACGCCGAGCTGTACAAAACCTTCACCGATGCCGCCACCAGCATTGCCGAAGCCTATAGCAGCCGTGAATCCGGGCGTGCCATTCGTGAGATCATGGCGCTGGCAGATATCGCCAACCGCTATGTTGACGAACAGGCACCGTGGGTTGTGGCGAAAGCAGAAGGTCGGGATGAAGACCTGCAAGCCATTTGCTCAATGGGCATCAACCTGTTCCGCGTACTGATGACCTACCTGAAGCCGGTTCTGCCTTCGCTATCCCAGCGGACAGAAGCATTTTTGAACACAGAACTCAGCTGGGATGCTATCGCTACACCGCTGCTGAGCCATCAGGTTAGCCCATTCAAAGCGCTGTTCAACCGCATCGATCTGGATAAAGTTAATGCGATGGTTGACGCGTCTAAAGAAGATATGGTCGCCGCGCAAAAAGTCGTCTCCGGCCCACTGGCAGACAACCCAGTGCAGGACACGATTAACTTTGACGATTTTGCCAAAGTCGATATGCGTATTGCACTGATTAAGCAGGCTGAGTTGGTTGACGGTTCTGACAAACTCTTACGTCTGACGCTGGATCTGGGCGGCGAAACCCGTCAGGTCTTCTCCGGCATTCGTGAGGCTTATCCCGATCCGGCTAAGCTGGAAGGCCGTTTAACCGTGATGGTCGCCAATCTGGCTCCGCGTAAAATGCGCTTCGGCATATCAGAAGGCATGGTGATGGCAGCCGGTCCCGGCGGGAAAGATATCTTCCTGTTGAGCCCAGACAGCGGCGCTCAGCCTGGTATGCAGGTCAAATAACCACCACATCAAGCCGGATTTTTATCCGGCTTTTTTTGCAACAATTCCTCCACAAACTCCCGCTTACTCCCCTTTGACTGACTCGTCACGCCACATTATTTGTAACCATGAAATAACAAAATCGTTGTGTATTACAATATATAACGAATAAAAAATATACCTCTTTATAGGTGTTATGGGGGTTTAAATACTTAAATTTTGATTTTGCGCAAAGCCCACAATTTATGTGTTGTTAAATTGCTCGCAACAAAAATGACACATAATTACACAGGGAAACTAATGCAACTCAATAGAAGAGGTTTCTTTAAAGTTTGCGCGGGGGGGATGGCTGGAACCACTCTCGCGGTATTGGGCTTTACACCCACGGAAGCAATGGCATCAGTACGTCAATATAAGCTGTTACGAGCGAAAGAGACACGTAACAACTGCACCTACTGTTCAGTGGGTTGCGGTGTGCTCATGTATAGCCTGGGCGATGGCGCCAAGAACGCAAAACCTTCCATTTTTCATATCGAAGGTGATGCGGACCACCCAGTCAGCCGTGGCTCCCTTTGCCCGAAAGGTGCAGGTCTGGTCGACTACATCCACAGCGAAAACCGCCTGCTCTACCCAGAATACCGCGCGCCGGGCTCAGACAAATGGCAACGAATCAGCTGGGACGACGCGATTGAACGCATAGCGCGCCTGATGAAAGCTGACCGCGACGCCAACTTCGAACGTACTAACGCCAAAGGCGAAACCGTCAACCGCTGGCTGACTACCGGGATGTTGTGCTCTTCTGCCGCCAGCAACGAAACCGGCATTCTCGACCAGAAATTTGCCCGCTCTCTCGGCATGGTCGCTATCGACTGTCAGGCTCGTCTGTGTCACGGACCAACCGTTGCCGCACTAGCACCGACATTCGGCCGTGGCGCGATGACTAACAACTGGGTTGATATTAAAAACGCCAACGTCATCATCGTCATGGGCGGAAACCCGGCAGAAGCGCACCCGGTCGGTTTCAAATGGGCCGTTGAAGCGAAAACGCACAACAATGCGAAGCTGATTGTGGTCGATCCGCGTTTTAACCGCTCCGCTGCCGTTGCCGATCTCTACGCGCCGATTCGCGCAGGCTCAGATGCCGCCTTCCTGTTAGGTATCGTTAACTACCTTATTACGAACGATAAAATTCATCACGAATACGTGGTGTCTTACACCAATGCCAGCCTGATCGTACGCGATGACTTTAGCTTCGACGAAGGCTTGTTCAGCGGCTATGACGAACAAAAACGCCAATATGACAAATCCAGCTGGCAGTATGAGTTAGATGAGTCCGGTTTCGCCAAACGTGACAACACGCTGTCCCATCCGCGCTGCGTCTGGAACCTGCTGAAAAAGCACGTCTCCCGCTATACGCTGGAAATGGTGACCTCTCTGTGCGGTACCTCAGCCAAAGATTACGAAGAGATTTGCCGTACGCTGGCTGAAACCTGTGTACCGAATAAAACCGCAACCTTCATGTATGCACTGGGTTGGACGCACCACACCAACGGCGCGCAAATTATCCGCTCCGCTGGCATGATCCAGCTTCTGTTGGGGAATATTGGTATGGCAGGCGGCGGCATCAACGCCCTGCGCGGCCACTCCAACATTCAGGGGTATACCGATCTGGGTCTGCTGTCGTTAAATCTGCCGGGCTATATGCCACTGCCGTCAGAAAAACAGCCGGATCTGAATACCTATCTGGGCCAAATCACGCCAACCGCCGTGTTGCCCGATCAGGTTAACTATTGGAAAAACACGCCAAAATTCTTTATCAGCATGATGAAGAGCTTCTACGGCGACCACGCGCAGGCCGCGAATAACTGGGGTTATGACTGGTTGCCGAAGTGGGATCGTAGCTACGACGTCATGGTGCAAACCGAGCTGATGGTGGAAGGCAAAATGAACGGCTACATCGTTCAGGGCTTTAACCCCGTTGCGGCGTTCTCTAACAAGAATAAAGCGACCGAAGCGCTCTCCAAGCTCAAGTACATGGTCATCATCGATCCGCTGGTCACGGAAACGTCCACGTTCTGGCAGAACTATGGCGAATTCAATGACGTGGATACGAAGTCCATTCAGACTGAAGTCTTCCGTCTGCCGTCTTCCTGCTTTGCCGAAGAGAATGGCTCTATCGCCAACTCCGGTCGCTGGCTGCAATGGCACTGGGCGGCGGCTGAGCCACCAGGAGAGGCCCGTCACGACGGAAAAATCCTCGGTAAGCTACTGATGCGCCTACGTGAGCTGTATAACGAAGAAGGCGGTACTTACCCGGATCCGTTGATGAACATCAACTGGAACTACAAAGACCCAGAAGATCCAACGCCGGAAGAGATCGCCCGCGAAGCCAACGGCATGGCGCTGGCTGATATCTACGACGACAGCGGCAAACTGATCCTGAAAAAAGGTCAGCAGATCGCCGATTTCTCACAGTTGCGTGATGACGGCACTACGTCCAGCTTCTGCTGGATTTACGCTGGGAGTTGGACAGAAGCCGGTAACCAGATGGATAGACGCGACAACGCCGATGCCGGTCTGGGCTGTACGCCGAACTGGGCATGGTGCTGGCCGCAAAACCGCCGCATTCTCTACAACCGCGCCTCCGCCAACCTGCAAGGGAAACCGTGGGACAGCAAGCGTAAATTGCTGGAATGGACCGGTCAGAAGTGGCAAGGCATTGATGTGCCTGACTTCGCCGCAACCGTACCACCAGGCAAAGACACTGGGCCGTTCATCATGCTGCCGGAAGGTCTGGCACGTCTGTTCTCCGTGGACAAACTGGTAGACGGGCCGTTCCCTGAACACTACGAGCCGATCGAATCACCTATTGGCACCAACCCGCTGCACCCGTCGGTGATTTCCAGCCCGGTTGCGCGTTTGTTTGCGCGTGATGCGAAAACCATGGGCACCGCGAAGGATTTCCCTTATGTGGCGACCACGTACTCGATTACCGAATTGTTCCGTCACTGGACAAAACACGCACGCCTGAACGCGATTGTGCAGCCAGAACAGTTTGTTGAGATCGGTGAAAATCTGGCGAAGAGCAAAGGCATTAAAGCGGGCGATGAAGTCAAAGTCTCCTGCCAGCGTGGCTACATCAAAGCCAAAGCGGTGGTAACGAAGCGTATCAAAACGCTGCAAATTGCCGGACGCAGCGTGGAAACCGTTGGTATTCCCTGCCACTGGGGCTTTGAGGGAACCACGCGTAAAGGGTTCCTGGCTAACACACTCACCCCGAGCGTCGGCGACGCTAATTCACAAACGCCTGAGTACAAAGCGTTTTTGGTTAATGTAGAGAAGGCGTAAGGGTAGCCAATTATGTCAATGCAATCACAAGATATTATTAAACGTTCGGCCACCAACGGCTTTACACCGCCTCCGCATGTGCGTGATGACAAAAGCGAAGTGGCAAAACTGATCGATGTCACCACCTGTATCGGCTGTAAAGGCTGTCAGGTAGCCTGTTCAGAGTGGAACGATATTCGTGACGACGTCGGCCATAACTTTGGCGTTTATGATAACCCAGCGGATTTGAGTGCCAAATCCTGGACGCTGATGCGCTTTTCCGAAGTGGAAGAGAACGATCGTCTGGAATGGTTGATCCGTAAAGATGGCTGCATGCACTGTAGCGATCCGGGCTGTCTGAAAGCCTGTCCTTCCGCTGGTGCCGTTATCCAGTATGCCAACGGTATCGTCGATTTTCAGTCAGAACACTGTATCGGCTGCGGCTATTGCATCGCCGGATGCCCATTCAATATTCCGCGTCTGAATAAAGAAGATAACCGCGTCTATAAATGTACGCTGTGCGTCGACAGAGTCAGCGTTGGGCAAGAGCCTGCCTGCGTGAAAACCTGTCCGACGGGTGCCATTCGTTTCGGTACGAAAGAAGAGATGAAGCATCTGGCAGAAGAACGCATCGCCGATCTGAAAAGCCGTGGTTATGCGAACGCAGGCCTCTACGATCCGCAGGGCGTGGGCGGTACGCACGTGATGTATGTTCTGCACCACGCAGACAGGCCGTCGCTCTACCACAATCTGCCGGATGATCCGCAGATTTCTACGCCGGTCAACCTGTGGAAGGGCATTCTGAAGCCACTATCTGCGTTAGGGTTTGTCGCCACGTTCGCTGGGTTAATGTTCCACTACATCGGTGTGGGTCCGAACACAGAAGAAATGGATCATGACCACGAAGGAGAAGATAAAGAAGGGGGAGACAAACATGAGTAAATCAAAAATGATTTTGCGCACCAAGTTTATCGATCGCATCTGTCACTGGATTGTGGTGATTAGCTTTTTCCTGGTCGCGCTCTCAGGTATTGCTTTGTTTTTCCCAACCCTGCAATGGCTGACACAGACGTTTGGTACGCCGCAGATGGGACGTATTCTGCACCCGTTTTTTGGCGTGCTAATTGTCATCTGCCTGATCCCGATGTTCTTCCGCTTTGTTGGCCATAACATTCCGAAGAAACGTGACTTGCCGTGGTTCCTCAACATTATTGAAGTGTTGAAAGGCAATGAGCATGAAGTCTCAGAAGTGGGTAAATATAACCCAGGCCAGAAAATGATGTTCTGGAGCATCATGGGACTGACGCTGGTGCTGTTGATCACTGGGGTAATCATGTGGCGTCCTTACTTTGCTCACCTGTTCCCGATTGATGTCGTGCGCTACGCCATTCTGATTCATGCCGTTGCGGCTATCGTCCTCATCCATGCCATCCTGATCCATATGTACATGGCGTTCTGGGTAAAAGGATCGATCAAAGGCATGATCGAAGGCAAGGTCTCCAAGCGCTGGGCGCGTAAACACCACCCACGCTGGGCGCGTGAAATGGAAGAGAAAGAAGCTAAGAAGTAATTCACGTTCTTTTCATTTAATCACCTCCTCAAATGCCCGCCTCGCGGGCATTTTTCTTTTTATCCGCAGTCAGTACGAATCGTTATAACTTAAACCCAAAAGTCATAATGCTCGCCTCTTCCTCGTCTATCGCTCAACGGCTATGATGCAGTATCATTTTTAAATAGACATCCAGACATAAAGACAGCTATAAAGTAGTGACGCAGAAAACATAACAATACTGCCATCGACACGACACACTTTCATCAACACAAGATCCCTTTATAAAACGCCATGGAGCTGATAATGAAGAAATTTACGCCCGCCCTGCTTGCACTGAGCTTACTGACAGCATTACCGGCACTGGCGAATCAGAATGCCACCATTGCTCCCGTTCCAGCCGCTATCGCCAATCATGACGGTCCGGTTCGCATCGCGGTTATCCGCAACTTGGGTTCCGACGACAACACCACGCAGTTTGTTTCCGGCGTGCTTGAAGAAGGTAAAAAGCTGGGCTTCAAGGTCAGCACTTTTCTGAGCAACGGCGATGATGCCCGTTTTCAGGATTTCGTGAATCAGGCGATTAGCCAGAAATATGATGGCATCATCCTGTCACAGGGCCGCGATCCCTACTCTACCGATTTGATTAAACGCATCGTCGACAGCGGCATTGCCGTTTCCGTGTTTGATACCGCCGTGAATGGCGAAATTCCGGGCGTGACCGTCACCCAGCAGGATGATGCCTCCCTGACTAACGAATCACTCGGCCAACTGGTGAAGGATTTCAACGGTAAAGCCAACATTATCAAACTGTGGGTCGCTGGCTTCCCGCCGATGGAGCGCCGCCAGCTTGCCTATCAACAGATCCTGAAAGCCAACCCCGGCATCAAGGAACTCGAATCGATTGGTGCCGTGTCCTCTGACGTTCAGGGCGATACCGCTAACAAAGTCGGCGCGGTGCTGGCGAAATACCCGAAAGGCAAAATCGATGCAATCTGGGGATCGTGGGATGCCTTCAGCCAAGGTGCTTATAAAGCGTTGAAAGAAAACGGCCGGACCGAAATCAAACTGTACAGCATCGACATCTCCAATCAGGACTTACAACTGATGCGAGAAGCAAGCAGCCCGTGGAAAGTCAGCGTAGCTGTCGATCCTAAACTGATCGGTAAAGTGAACCTGCGTCTGGTTGCCAACAAGATTGCCGGTGAAGCGACACCTGCGACCTACGAGTTCCGCGCTGCCGCGATTCCACAGGCGCTGTTAGCTAGCCAGGCGGGTGCAGTCAACGTCGCCGGATTAGCGAAAATCATCCCAGGCTGGGGCCAAACGGATGATTTTATCGCACCGTGGTTTGCTACACTGGAAGCCAAACAGGCGAAATAACACGGAGATAACTCATGGCATCGACCCCTCTGCCCACCCCCGATTACAGCCGTAATATGCGGCTGATTGGACACAGCGATCAGGGTGGCAGACCCGACGGCGTGCAGGTGATGGTTAACCGCGGCTACGCTTATATCGGGCATATGGTTTCACAAGGCGTGTCGATTGTGGATGTGCGCGATGCCAGAAATCCCAAGCCGGCGGGGTTTATTGCTGCCCCGCCCGGCACCTGGAACATCCACCTGCAAACGCATGATGACCTGCTGCTTGTCGTCAACGCGCGCGATTTGTTTGCCGACGCCAGCTTCGCCGAGGAAAAAGTCTATTACACCCGCTCCGTTGCTGACACGGTCAGTACCAAACAACAGGGTAAAAGCTGGAGCGCCGGATTACGGATTTTCGATATCTCAACGCCGGATAAACCGCGCGAGATCAGCTTCCTGCCGCTGGACGGCATCGGCATTCACCGCATCTGGTACGTAGGTGGACGCTGGGCCTATGTCTCCGCGCTGCTTGATGGCTACAGCGACTACATCTTTCTGACTATCGATCTGGCCGATCCACAGCGTCCGGAAGTTGCTGGCCGCTACTGGCTACCTGGCATGCACACCGCCGGCGGGGAATCCGCAAGCTGGCCAGAAGGCAAGCGTTACGCATTGCATCATGCCATCATCAGCGGCGACACCGCCTATGGCAGCTGGCGCGATGGCGGATTGACGCTGCTGGACGTGAGCGATCGCACTAATCCACAGCTCATCAGCCACCGTAACTGGAGCCCACCGTTTGGCGGCGGTACACACACGGCACTACCTTTGCCGGATCGCGATCTGCTGATCGTGTTGGATGAAGCGGTATTGGATAATCAAGAAGATGGCGAGAAATTGATTTGGGTGTTCGATATTCGTGAACCGAGCAATCCGGTGAGCATCGCCACCTTCCCACAGCCGAAAGAAACGGACTATGTGAAGAAAGGCGCACACTTTGGCCCACATAACCTGCATGAAAACCGGCCCGGCAGCTTCATCAGTTCGTCACTGATTTTCGCCACGTATCAAAACGCAGGGGTACGCGCTTACGACATCAGTAACCCGTATCAGCCGAAGGAAACCGGTGCGCTGGTGCCTGCTGCGCCAGCCAGAATGGTCGACAAGCGCCCCGGCAGACCGCAGATTATTCAGTCCTGCGATGTGTTTGTTGATGCTGACGGCATCATCTACAGCACGGATTACAACGCGGGTTTGTCGATCATCGAATACCGGGGTTAATCGAAAAAAAAAGCCCTGCGGATCAATGCAGGGCTTACTGTGGTGCGTAGCTAACTTAGTCCAGCGCCAGCACCGACACCCACATAGGCCCCTGACCGACGGCGTAACGCGCCAGCGGTTGCAGATCGCCCGAGTTCTGGTCGATGTGATACACCTCAATGTGCTGCGATTTCTGCCCTGCTGAAATCAAGAACTCACCGGTATTGTCGATATTGAAACCGCGCGGCTGCGTTTCGGTCGGCTGATGTCCGGTCAGCGTTAACGTGCTGCCGTCTTCTGATACCTGGAAAACACTCAGCAGGCTGGCAGTACGATCGCTGATGTACAGAAAGCGACCATTCGGCGTAATGTGAATATCTGCCGCCCAGCGCGTGTCGCTGAAGCCTGCTGGCATAGCATCCAGCGTTTGCACTTTCTGCAATTCCCCACCAGTTGCATCCAACTGATACACATCCACCGAGCTGTCCAGTTCATTCACACAATAGGCAAAGCGTTGATTTGGGTGGAAAACCATATGGCGTGGACCGGCACCCGCTACCGTCGTCATTTCAGACTGACGGTGCACGCTCAATTCGCCCGTCGCACCCAGATCGTACAGGCGGATGCGGTCTTCTTTCAGGCACGGTGCCCACACGACAGAATTGGTTGGATCGGTGTTGGTAGAGTGGCACCCTTCCAGTCCGTCCAATTGTTGGATCGGCTCGCCGACGATGCCATCAGCACCAATCGGGCTAACGCTAACGCAGGCACCGCTGTAAGACGCGCTGAACAGGAAACGTCCGTCGTTATCGGTAGACAGATGCGTCGGGCTGCCCGGTAAAGACGCGACACCCGCTTCCGTCAATTTCCCCTGTTCATCAATACGATAGCTCAGAACCCTGAAATCAGGACGAACCCCAACATACAGGTGACGCTTGTTCGGTGCGATCACCATCGGCTGAACCTGTCCCGGAACGTCAACGGTTTGCAATAATGTCAGATTTCCCTGAGCACCGAGTTGCCAAACATGAATCTGCTGGCTTTCCGGGCTGGCGACATAAACCACTTGCTGCATCGTATTCTCCTTATTTTTCACGCGATGTGGGCGGCACAGGAAGGCTCAAAAAGAAGTTCATCAGAAGGATAATGAACCTGCTCAACCTGACGCACGGCATACCATAAATGACCAATCACTCTATTCTACAGAGACATCGCAAGGCTACTATTGATTTAAATAATGGCTGATTTAAGTAATGATTGTTTTAAGTAATGATGGATGTAGCGAACAGGCGCTGATGGTGGGCAATGACGAATCGATGATGAAAAGTGATGGCTCAGAATATCAGGGGAAGATAAGAGAATAATAACGAGGTATACAAGGAAATAGGTGAAGTGGCGGAGGAGTAGAGATTCGAACTCTAGAACGCTTTCGCGTCGCCGGTTTTCAAGACCGGTGCCTTCAACCACTCGGCCACTCCTCCGCAATGACGCGCACTATAAACAGTACGCCGCACATTGTAAAGCCGCATTGTGGTCAACTGCTTAAAAAATAGATGATAAGCCGTTGAAAGCATAGAAAATCAACAATGGCGCTGTAAAAACGTCCGTTTAGCCTTATTTCCCACCGCCGCGCTGAATCCTTCGTCATCAAATGACCCTCAGATACTTTTATCTCGCTGTTGTCTGTCTATTTTTCGTCATGTCCTTTATCGTAAGGGTAATTTGATACCCACATTTTTATTTGCGAGATAACGATGACCTACCGAGTAATTGCACTTGATCTTGATGGTACACTACTGAATCAACAGAAAAAAATCCTGCCCGAATCGCTTAGCGCACTCGCACTGGCCCGTCAGCAAGGCATAAAAGTGATGATCGTCACCGGACGCCACCACTCGGCAATCCACCCTTTTTATCAGGGATTGCAGTTGGATACGCCCGCCATCTGCTGTAACGGCACTTACGTCTATGATTACCAGCAGGGTAAGGCATCGCACACCAATCCGCTCTCTGTCGAACAGGCAAAAAATGTCATCACGCTGCTAGAGGAATGTGATATCCATGGGCTGATGTATGCCGATGACGATATGTATTACCAGTACCCAACCGGGCACGTAGTCCGCACGCTGGCATGGGCTGCGAACCTGCCGGAACCGCAGCGCCCTCGTTTCGCTCAGGTGGAAAATCTGGTGCGCCAGACCGAAGCGTCTCACGCTATCTGGAAATTCGCGACCACGCACGCCGATGTTCCCACACTGAACCACTTCGCCACAGAAGTAGAAAAGCAGCTCGGACTCGCCTGCGAGTGGTCATGGCAGGATCAGGTTGATATCGCCCAAACCGGCAACAGCAAAGGCAAGCTGCTCCAGCAATGGCTTGGCGAACAGGGCATCAGTATGAAAGACGTCGTGGCATTCGGCGATAACTTTAACGATATCAGTATGCTGGAAGGCGTAGGATTGGGTGTCGCGATGGGCAACAGCGCCGATGAAATCAAGGCGAGAGCCGATCTGGTGATTGGCAGCAATGAAGAACCTAGCATCGCCGATCTTATCCGTACCCGCATTCTGGCATAACCAACGATGACGCAATCAGGAAAAGCGACCACTCTCGCTTGCCTGATTGCGTTCGACTCGCAAACAGACTTACAGCGCGCTACCCAGCACCTGCCGCAGTTTCGTGATTAATCACTTTATTGGCAAAGACCGCCGCCATATCGCCATGATTAACCACGATATGAATTACCTCTACGCCCATTTTCATACCGCGACTGATAAACTGCGCGTTGGATGTCGGTGGAACCATATCTTTATCATCAGCCTATCGTTACGCCGTGATCGACACGCTCTTAATCTGCGCGTAGATCGTTTGCCCGAGATGAAGTGCGAGATCGTCCCGTGCCCACGGAGTAATACGGGACCACAGCGTCTGCTGGCCGATCGCAAGCTTTACTTCAACCTGTTCGTCGACATCAATGCACTCCACCACGCTGGCACGCAGCACATTGCGGATGCTGCTTTTTTCCGGTGGCTGTAGTACCAAAGAGACATCGGCGGCATTCACGCGAATGCGCAATGCGGCGTCCTGCGGGAGTTCGACTTTGCCCACCCACACCTGCTGGTCGCCTAATGCCAGCGCCGTCATTGCGTAATGCTCATGCTGCGCCAACACGCGCGTACTCAGAATACTGCTCTGTTCGTCTTTCGGTAACCACGGGCGTAGCGCGCTACTGGCCCATACCTCTTCCAACAGCCCCTGCGCTTTCACTTTGCCTTTATCAAGCACCACGACATGATCGGCTAACCGGACAATCTCTTCCAGACTGTGGCTGACATACAAGATCGGGATATTGACTTCTTTCGCCAGACGCTCCAGATACGGTAACAGCTCGCGCTTTCTGGGTAAATCCAGCGACGCCAGCGGTTCATCCATGAGCAGCAATTCCGGTGCGGTCAGCAAGGCCCGACCAATCGCGACACGCTGTTTCTCTCCACCGGACAGCGTCCGTGGATAGCGATTCAGCAGCGGTTCGATACCCAGTAAACTGACGATATCATCGAACTGCGATTCCATTGTTTCAGCCATACCGTAGCGTAGATTACCGCGCACGCGATAGTGCGGAAACAGGCGAGCATCCTGAAATACATAGCCGATTCGCCGCTTTTCCGGCGGAAGAAAAATACGCTTCTGCGTATCCACCAGCACATGATTATTGAGCACTATTCGCCCGCCATCTGGCCGGGTCAGGCCAACAACAGCGTTGATCAGCGAGGTTTTCCCTGCTCCGGATACGCCGAAAATAGCGGTAATACCGTTCGCAGGCAGTTCAGACTGAACGCGAAGTTCGAGGCTACCCAGCTGTTGATGAAAATCGAGTTGCAGCATTATCCCCCCAACCGCTTGCGGCTCCAGTTTGTTAGCCATTCCGATGCTAACAGCGCAGCCAGCGACAAGACGATGGCAATGATACACAGCCTTGCTGCATCAGCCTCCGCGCCGGGCGTTTCAATCAGGGTATACATCGCCAGTGGAATGGTTCGGGTTTCGCCTGGAATGTTAGAAACAAACGTAATGGTCGCGCCAAATTCGCCCAGCGAACGGGCAAACGCCAATACGGTTCCAACAACAATCCCAGGAAAAGAGAGAGGTAATGTGATAGTGAAAAACACGCGCCACGGCGAGGCCCCCAGTGTTCGAGCGGCCTGCTCCAGATGCGTATCGACGGCATCAAGCGACAAGCGGATCGCCCGAACCATTAGCGGAAATGCGACAATCGCCGACGCTAATGCGGCACCGCGCCAGCTAAAACTAAAGCTGAAGCCGAACCAGTCATAGAGCCAGGAACCGATTACGCCGCGTCTTCCCATCGCCACCAGCAGCAGATAACCAATGACCACTGGCGGCAGCACCAGTGGTAAATGGATAATGCTATCCAGCAGTGATTTGCTGGGGAACCGACAGCGCACTAAAATCCACGCCATCAGTATCCCAAACGGCAAGCTGCACGCCACGGCCACAACGGAAACTTTGAGGCTCAGCTCAACCGCCTGCCATTCGTAATCACTCAGCATCATTAACGCGGCGCGAAGCCGTAACGTTTAAATACCGCTGCCGCTTCTGGCGTTTTCAGGTAGTCATAAAAACCGGTAACCGCCGCGTTTTTATGCTCTTTGACTATTGCCATCGGGTATTCGACAGGCTTGTGGCTCGTCGCAGGGAATGTACCAACGACCTTAACTTTGTCGCTGGCAACCGCGTCAGAACCATAAACGATACCCAACGGGGATTCTTCACGCTCCACCAGCGCCATAGCTGCACGTACGTTGTTGGCGCGCGCCATCAGCGGGGAGAGTTCATCCCAGGCTTTCAGATTCTGTAAGGCTTCTTTGGCATAGATTCCAGCAGGCACGTGATCCGGGTCGCCAACGGCCAGACGTCCGCTCTTCAGCAGGCTTTTCCAGTCAGTTTTGTCGTCAATCTTAATCTCTTTCTGCGCACTCGCCTTCGGCGCAATCACCACCAGCTCATTGCCCAACAGCGTGTGACGCGTAGCGGTGTCCATCAGGTTTTTATCCTGCACGTAGTCCATCCACTGTTGGTCAGCGGAGATGAACAGATCGGCAGGCGCACCTTGCTCAATCTGGCGTGCCAGCGTTGACGATGATGCGTAAGACGCCACAACAGCGACATTTGTCTCTTTCTGATATTGCGTGGCGATTTCCTGCAACGCATTCGTCAATGACGCGGCGGCGAATACAGTCACTTTATCTTCTGCTGCCGCAGGCAGCGCCATTCCTGCACTGAGGGTCAGTGCGGCAAACCATTTTAACCATTGCTGCTTCATTCTTGTCTCCTGATAATTATCGTTGTGTAAATAATGATATAACGAATTATGAAGCAGTGTCATGCGCTTTAAAGAGGTAGATGGGGGAGGTAGAAAAGAAATGTCCGGCCAAAAGCCGGACATCAAAATAGGAAAGGATCGTGAATCAGTGCTGATTCTTTGCGCGCTGGCCGTCGGAATGACCGATGCGGGACAACACGTTAAACACTTCGCCCAGGCAATAAATTGCACCCATGATAACCACCATCATCACAGGAACCATGGCAACTGCAAACAGCAGGCTCTTCAACAACTCCAACATGCTTACCTCACTTATTGCAACGGTTACCGCTACTTTAGCCTGCATAACGCGCTATTTCACTGTAAGCCGAGATCGTCGTAATTGCCACGTAGTCTACCGCAGTAATAGAAAATAGTGCGTCTATTTGTGCGATTTGCCCCTGATGAAGAAAATAGCGACAATACAGAGAAGTAAACTCACCGACGGTGCCCTCATTATGCAGGCTGAAATTCTTCTCACCCTGAAACTCCAACAGCGTTTATTCGCCGATCCGCGGCGCATTGAATTGCTCAAGCAAATTCGTCATACCGGTTCAATCAGTCAGGGCGCCAAGCTGGCGGGGATTAGCTATAAAAGCGCATGGGATGCCATCAATGAGATGAATCAGTTGGCCGAACAGACCATCGTTGAACGTATGACCGGCGGCAAAGGCGGCGGCGGTGCTCAGCTTACCCGCTACGGCGAACGACTTCTCCAACTGTACGATTTGCTCGCGCAGATTCAGCAAAAAGCCTTTGATGTCTTGCAGGAGGACGGGTTGCCGCTGGATAGCCTACTGGCAGCCATCGCGCGTTTCTCGCTGCAAACCAGCGCGCGTAACCAGTTTTTTGGAACCGTGCTCGCACGCGGTGAAGAACAGGTGCAGCAACATCTGGATATTTTACTCGCCGATGGTAAAACAGCGATCAGCGCACTGATTACGCAGCAAAGCGCCGAACGTCTGCAATTACAGAAAGGAAAAGAGGTGCTGGCGCTGATCAAAGCACCGTGGATCGATGTGTACGCTGCCACGTCCGCTGCACCCACCGTTGATAACGTCTTGCCAGGGCGAATTCAGACCATTCAGCACGGTGTGGAAAACAGCGAAGTTCTGATTACGCTGACAGGGGGAGAAACCCTATGTGCGATGGTGCCGAATGCCTTACTTGAGCAGCAAAAGTTGCAACTGGGAACAGACGTGAAGGCCTGTTTCAAGGCCGACAGGGTTATCATCGCCACGCTTTGCTAACATTTACCAACATTGCTTATCGCCGACTGACGAAGGATAGAAAATGTCATTGTTGAAAATCACGCAGGGACTGTTTCGTCTCAGCGATACCCGCATGCTGCGTCTGGACGACCTGACGCTCGAACAAAACCAGTGCTGGGCCTTTGTCGGGGCCAATGGAAGTGGTAAATCTGCACTGGCGCGGGCGCTATCCGGCGAACTGCCAATATTGCGTGGTGAACGAACAACGGGATTTCAACGCCCCGTCCGACTGTCGTTTGAACAATTACAAAAACTGGTTTCTGATGAATGGCAGCGTAATAACACCGATCTGCTCAGTGAAGGTGAAGACGATACTGGCCGTACCTCGGCAGAAGTGATTCAGGATAGCCTCAACGATCCCGCGCGTTGCCAACAACTGGCACACCAGTTTGGTATCGCGCATTTGCTGGAGCGTCGCTTCAAGTACCTCTCTACGGGGGAAACCCGTAAGGCGATGCTGTGTCAGGCGCTGATGCCTCAGCCCGACCTGCTGATTCTCGACGAGCCTTTCGATGGGTTGGACGTTGCCTCCCGCCAGCAGCTTGCCGATGAACTGAGGAAACTGGCAGGCACCGGTTATACGCTGGTGCTTATTCTGAACCGCTTCGACGACATCCCTGACTTTATCAACCATGTCGGTGTGCTGGCAGACTGTACGCTGACCCGTGTCGGCGAGCGTGAAACGATCCTCTCTGAAGCGCTGGTAGCCCAGCTCGCGTTTAGCGAAAAACTGTCGGGAAGTTCGCTGCCAGAACCGGAAGATCCGCAGCGGTATATGACGCTTCCCGCTGACGAGGCACGCATTCGGCTGCGTAACGGCGTGGTGCAGTACAACGACCGCCCTATTCTACACGAGCTAACGTGGGAAGTGTTGCCCAGTCAGCATTGGCAGATTGTCGGCCCCAATGGCGCAGGGAAATCGACGCTACTCAGCCTGATTACGGGCGATCATCCGCAAGGCTACAGCAACGATCTCACGCTGTTTGGCCGTAAACGCGGCAGCGGTGAAACCATCTGGGACATCAAGCGCCACATCGGTTACGTCAGCAGCAGCTTCCATCTGGATTACCGCGTCAGCACCAGCGTGCGCAACGTTATCCTGTCAGGCTTTTTTGACTCTATCGGCATTTACCAGGCCGTTTCCGACCGTCAGCGCCACCTGACCGAACAGTGGCTCACTCTGCTTGGGCTCAGTGGCGCTATTGCCGATACCCCGTTTCAATCGCTCTCCTGGGGTCAGCAGCGTCTGACGCTGATTGCCCGCGCGTTAGTCAAACACCCCGCCCTGCTCATTCTTGATGAACCGCTACAGGGGCTTGATCCGCTCAATCGCCAACTGGTACGCCGCTGGCTGGATATTCTGATTGGCGAGGGCGAAACGCAGCTACTCTTTGTTTCTCACCACGCGGAAGACGCGCCCGAGTGCATCACACATCGGCTCACTTTCGTCCCGCACAACGACATCTACCGCTACCAGATTGACGCGTTACGGAAATAACGCCTAAAAACAGAGATGATAACGCTACCACAAAATAAAATGTAGGGTAGAAAGCCAGGCTCATTTACACTATAGATTATGCTTCACTGAGTTTACTCGTAAAAAAACCATCGATAACAGAGGCAGATTCTCGCTGTAGATCACCTTTTTCAGCATCTAGCCATGTTATTTTGCAGTATTGCGATAATAGAGGTCATTATGAACGTTCTTGTTACAGGTGGTAGCGGTTACATAGGAAGTCATACTTGCGTACAATTGCTGGCGGCTGGGCACACTCCCATCATTCTCGATAACTTGTGCAACAGCAAGTCTAGCGTCGTTAAAACCATTACACGCTTAACCGATAAGACACCCGTTTTTTATCAGGGCGATATCCGCGACAGCGCGCTGCTGGACGATATTTTCGCTACGCATTCCATTGATTCTGTCATCCACTTTGCCGGCTTAAAAGCCGTAGGCGAATCAGTGCGTGAACCACTGAGCTACTATGACAATAACGTCAACGGTACGCTCGTACTGGTAGAGGCGATGAAAAAAGCCGGCGTGAAAAACCTGATTTTTAGCTCCTCTGCCACTGTCTATGGCGATCAACCACGCACGCCCTATCAGGAAAGTTTCCCCACAGGACACCCTGCCAGCCCTTATGGCCGTAGCAAGCTGATGGTCGAGCAAATCCTGCAAGACTTACAGCATGCAGAACCGGAATGGAGTATTACGCTGTTGCGGTATTTCAACCCAGTTGGTGCCCATCCATCGGGTGAGATGGGTGAAGACCCACAAGGTGTGCCCAATAACCTGATGCCTTACATCGCTCAGGTTGCGGTAGGGCGTCGTGACTCACTGGCGATTTTCGGTAATGACTACCCTACCGCTGACGGCACTGGCGTGCGAGATTACATCCACGTCGTCGATCTGGCTGACGGTCATATCGCCGCCATGAACACCCTGCAAAATCGTGCTGGCGTGCATATTTATAATCTGGGCGCAGGCGTAGGCTACAGTGTATTGCAGGTCGTCGAAGCCTTCAGTCAGGCCTGTGGCAAGCCGCTGGCTTACCATTTTTCCCCACGTCGTCAGGGCGATCTGCCTGCTTATTGGGCAGATGCCGAGCGTGCAGCGAAAGACCTTAACTGGCGAGTCACACGCTCACTGCAAGAAATGGCGCAGGACACCTGGCGCTGGCAGTCCAACCACCCCAACGGGTACGACGAAGAATGACGGCGTTTTTTCACGCTGAGTGACAGATAAGGGAAGATAAGCAGAACTGATTCATACCGTTGACAACCCATTTACGGAACAAGAATGGCGTACTTTGTCAGCACACTTCTTTCTGCTTAATTTCCCACCATTGCAACCATCGGCCAACCTTCTCTATCTTCTCAAGCCTCTACAGGAGCAAGTCATGTTGAATGAAAGTCTTAGCACGCTGGCACCCGATGGTCAGCCGTTTCAATTAACGACCTTGCAGAATCAGGCAGGCATGCGTGTGCGCCTGATGGACTGGGGTGCAACCTGGCTTTCCTGTGAGCTGCCGCTACCAGAGGGTGAGGTGCGAGAAGTCTTATTGGGCTGTGCCTCACCCGAGCAGTATCCGCGACAAAGCGCTTATCTCGGTGCATCAATTGGCCGCTATGCCAACCGCATAGCCAAAGCCACCTTCAGTCGAGAAACCGAAACGTTCCATCTGGTTCCAAACCAGAACGAGCACCAGTTACACGGTGGCCCAGAAGGCTTTCATGCTCGCCGCTGGCGAATTGCCAGTCAGGATGCCGCGCAGGTGACTTATCAACTGCACTCGCCGGATGGCGATCAAGGCTATCCAGGGCATCTCAACGTACAGGTGACCTACGCGCTGACCGAACATAATTCGCTGGAAATCTCGTATCAGGCGACCGTAGAGAAAGCCTGCCCCGTTTGCCTGACCAACCACGCCTATTTCAACCTTGATGGCGATCTGACTGACGTCCGTAAGCACCAACTGCAACTGTTTGCCGACTATTATTTACCGGTTAATAGTTCGGGCATTCCTAACGCCGATCTGACACCGGTAAACGCTACCGGCATGGATTTCCGCCAGCCAAAAACGCTGGAAGAAGATTTCCTGCGCGACAGCGATCAAATGGCCGTCGGCGGCTACGATCACGCTTATTTATTGCATCGCACCTGCGGTTCCAGCGAAAGTCCGGCTGCCAATTTATGGTCATCCGATGGCCGCGTACTGATGAGCGTTTTCACCAGCGCTCCCGCCTTACAGCTCTACAGCGGCAACTTTCTGGCCGGAACGCCCTCGCGAGACGGCGGTCAATATGAAAACTATGCCGGTGTCGCACTGGAAAGTGAATTCCTGCCGGACAGCCCGAATCACCCCAACTGGCCGCAGCCTGACTGCTGGCTGAAACCGGGGAAAGTCTATCGCTCAGATACCACGTACCAGTTTCTTGTACAGTAACCGAACGGCAAAACATAATTAACACATTGATAACATTGGCAGATAACTTTCTGCCAATTTACAAAACCACTTTACAAAACTATGCTATTCCCCGCTTGCCCCCTTCCCGCTCAGACGCATACACTGGCAAAACGTCCAAAAGGGAAACGCCATGTCCGCATCATCACGGTCTCCATTATTCATTCATCATCTGCGGCATAAAGGCAGGTGGGGATGGCTATTGGCACTGTGCTGGTTTTTCCTGAATGCACAACTGGCTATCGCAGGCCATCAATGCGATATGACGATCAGCCAGACATCCCCCGCACTCCAGCATCAGGCACATCTGCAACAAGCTGACGTTCAGCCGTTATCATCTCATGCTCAGCATACAGCTAAAGCGTCTTACGTTGCCGATCAGCAAACGCCGCTGTGCGAAAAACACTGCGTGCCGGATAGCGTGAAGCAGGATAATGGCTCGCTGGCATTATTAGCGCTGCCGGTCAGCGGTGATCTAGTCTTAGCGGATAATCCTGTTACCCTTAGTCCGACATCTGATGTCTGGCTCTCGCCTCCTGCGGTCGGCCCTCCGGCTGAAATCCGCTTCTGCAGATTCAGAGAATAACCCAACGATTGATAACCCCTGCGCCAGCGAGCGCAACGTCTTGTTTATCAATTATTTTTCATACCCTAAATAATTCGAGTTGCAGGAAGGCGGCAACCGCGCGAGTCCCCAGGAGCTTACACAAGTAAGTGACTGGGGTGAGTAAGGGCAGCCAACGCACAAGCAGCTTGAAGTATGACGGGTACATTGGGATTATTTTTATGCGTACCACTTATATGGCTTTGATTAGCAGCCTGATTTTTTCTGTTTCTTCCTCAATCTTCCCCGTGTGGGCAAACGACCACCAGCATCACGCGATGATGTCGACCACGCCCCCTGCGGCCACAACAGCCGTTTATCAAACTACCGGGATTGTTAAGCAGTGGGACACCAATAGCGTCACGCTCTCTCACGCGCCGGTTGCCGAGCTCAAATGGCCTGCCATGACGATGGCCTTCACGCTGCCATCCCGCGGCGAAATAACGCCATTGCCTGTCAACACCCCCGTTACGTTCAGCTTTAGCCAGAACGATAGCGGCTACATCCTGACCGCGATTACACCACAGCAGCCTTAACCGGAGCACACCATGAACTTATCCAAACACGCTGCTGCGCGCGCGTGTCTGGCGATGTTGCTGTGGCTGCCTGCCGCCGTCTTTGCGGCAGATCTGAGTCTTGAACAGGCCTTACAGGCAGCGGAGCGTTACTCCGCCGATCTGTCGGCCAATCAACACCAGATTAATGCGCTACAGAACATGGCCGACTCCGCCACACAGCTTCCCGACCCCAAATTGAAATTTGGCGTCGAAAATTTGCCATTGGGCGGTAACAACGGTAGCCGGCTCACGCGTGAAGGCATGACGATGCAACGTATCGGCGTCATGCAAACTTATGTCAGCAGCCGTAAGCGCGATAGCAAAGCGCAGACTATTCGGGTCGAAGCCGAAGCACTGCAAAGTAATAGCGAAAGTATTCGTGCTCGTCTACAACGGGAAACGGCACAGGCATGGCTGGATCTGGCGCTCTCCCAAAAGGCGTTGATCGACGTCACCGCGTTGGTCAACGAAAGCCAGCGGCAGATCGCCTCGCAAAAAGCGAGTGTGGCAGCAGGCAGTGAGGCCAGTAGTGTTCTGGCTGCCCGCCTGACGCTGGCAGCCATGCAGGACAAATTGGCCGATGCCGAGCGTGATACCCGTATCGCGCACACTCGGCTGGTACAGCTTACCGGCGTGACGGATATCAACGTGCACGGCGAGCTGCCTCGCTTTGAACGGCTGCCTGCCTCACCGGAGGTGCTGGGCAACGCCATTCATCAGCACCCGGAAATGCAACAGGCGCAGCGTGAAGCCGAACTGGCTCAGGCACGCTCCGCACAGTCGGCCGTTGCCGCCATCCCCAATGTCGATGTTGAAGTCTATTACGCGAAGCGCGGAGATGATTACGACGATATGGCGGGCATGATGGTAACGGTCGATCTGCCGCTGTTCACATCCAAGCGTCAGGATAAGGACTACGCCGCAGATATCTCACGCAGCATGGAAGCGCGCGACAGAGTCTTGCTCACCGAGCGAGAACATCAGGCGCAGCTCGATACGCTGATTGCTCAATATCAAGCCGCACAGTCACGCTGGCAGCGGCAGAGCAATGATGTTCTTCCGCTGCAACAACAGCGCATCAAACTGATTCAGGCTCAGTACCAATCCGGCAGCAGTAACCTTTCTGCCGTACTGGATGCCCGCCGGGCGCTGCTCGAAAGCCGGATCGCCGTTCAGGATACCGCACGGGAAATGGCTCAATATTGGGCCGCCATCCGCTATCTGACGCCACAAGGAAGCCCTACGCGATGAGCAAAACAATCACGAACAAATCCCTGAGGTTTAGCCTGATGACGCTGGCTATCCTCAGCGCGGGTGGCGTGGGCTATCTGGTGGGTAAACAGCCAACGCCACAGTCTTCTTCCGCCGCAGCGCCAGCACGTACCGCCCTCTATTGGTACGATCCGATGGTGCCGGATAAACGCTTCGACAAACCGGGGAAATCCCCCTTTATGGATATGGAACTGGTGCCCCGCTACGCCGATGAAGCGCAGAGTGACGGCGGTATTACGGTCAGCGCCCGCCAGCAGCAAAATCTTGGGGTTCGCACGGCGCGCGCGGAAATGCGCGAACTTTCCAGTAGTAGCACAGGTTACGGCACCGTCGCGATCAACGAACGTGGATTACACACGCTGGTCGCCTCCAGCGGCGGCATTGTCGAGAAACTCACGGTCAATGCACTGCAACAGCAGGTGAAGAAAGGCGAAACGCTGGCGACATTGTGGAACCCGACCTGGGCAGCGGCGCAGCGCGAATATCTGGCGGTACGGCAGTTGGGCGACGAGATGCTGACTCAAGCAGCCCGCCAGCGGCTGGCACTGCTCTTCATGCCGGAAACGATTATTCGGCAGGTCGAGCGTAGCGGTAAGCCGCAGGACAGGATCGCGATTACCGCGCCGGAAGACGGCTACGTGAATAAGCTAGAGGTGCGGCAAGGCATGCAGTTAAGCCCAGCTCAGCCTCTCTTTGAGCTTGCCAGCCTGAATCCGGTGTGGGTGGATGTCGATTACCCCGAGTCGCAAGCCGCGCAGCTCACTCTCGGCAGCGACATCAGCGCGACCAGCAACGGCTGGCCGGGTAAAACCTTCCACGGCAAGATCAGCGAACTGCTGCCCGTATTAGATAGCACCACACGCACGTTAAAAGCCCGCGTAGTGCTGGATAACCCGCAACAGCAGCTTAAGCCCGGTATGTACCTGACCGTGCAGTTTTCTCACGCTCAGGCACAGCCGCGTCTGGCGATCCCGAAGGAAGCGCTATTGATCAGCGGTAGCCAAAACCGGGTCTTACTGAGTGATGGCACTGGTCATTTTACCCCACGTAACGTCACGGTGGGCGCGTCGCTGGGCGACTGGGTCGAAATCCTCAATGGACTGAAGGCAGGTGACAACGTGGTCACTTCCGGTCAGTTCCTGATTGATTCCGAAGCCAGCCTTCGCAGCGCCCTACCGCAGTTTGATGCGGAAAAGCCAGCAGCCCCAGAAACGTCGACTGCGCCCGTTGGCTATCATACTCAGGGAGTCATCAGGGCGATAAACGGCAATCAGGTCACAATCGAACATGAAGCGGTTCCGGCACTCAATTGGTCACCGATGACGATGGATTTCACGCTGCCACCCTCAGGGTTGCCGCAGGGAATGGGAATAGGCAGTACCGTGCGTTTCCAGTTCAACATGGACGACAGGGGGATTCACGTCCTGAATTTTTCTACCACTGACGATCCGCATGCCAGTCACGGAGGCCATCCATGATTGCCTACATCATTCGCTGGTCGCTCAAAAACCGTCTTTTGGTTTTACTGGCAGCGCTGTTCATGGCCGCGTGGGGCCTTCTGTCGCTACAAAAAACGCCGCTGGATGCTTTGCCCGATTTATCGGACGTACAGGTCATCATTCGCGTCAGCTATCCGGGAAAAGCACCACAGGTGGTGGAAAATCAGGTGACCTACCCGCTGACGACCACCATGCTTTCCGTTCCGGGGGCCAAGACGGTACGGGGCTTCTCCATGTTCGGCGATGCCTACGTTTATGTGCTGTTTGAAGATGGCACCGATCCTTACTGGGCGCGTTCTCGCGTGCTGGAATATCTCAGCCAGGTGCAATCCAGCCTGCCAGCCGACGCCAAGACGTCACTCGGCCCGGATGCCACTGGTGTTGGCTGGATTTACGAATATGCGCTGGTCGATCGCAGCGGCAAATACAGTCTAGCCGACCTGCGCGGCTTTCAGGACTGGCTGCTGAAATATGAGTTGAAAACGGTACCTGATGTGGCGGAAGTCGCCAGCGTGGGCGGCATGGTCAAACAGTATCAGATCGTCGTCGACCCGGAACGCATGCGGACGCAGGGCATCGCCCACCAGCAGATCGTCAGTGCCGTACAGGCCGCCAATCAGGAAAACGGCGGTTCCGTGCTGGAGTTGGGCGAAGCAGAGTACATGGTGCGCACCACGGGTTACCTGAAAAGTATGCAGGATTTTAACCACGTGGTGATTACCACTCGCAACGGTATTCCCGTGCTGTTGCAGGATGTGGCTACGCTCAGAGAAGGGCCGGAGATGCGGCGCGGCATCGCCGAATTGAATGGCGAAGGTGAAGTGGCGGGCGGCATCATCGTCCTGCGCTATGGCAAGAATGCGCTGAATACGCTGCATGCCGTCAAAGCGCGGTTACAGGAAATACAGAAAAGCCTGCCCGCGGGGGTAGAAATCGTCCCAACCTACGATCGTTCGCAGTTGATTGAACGCGCTATCGATACGCTCAGCTTCAAGCTGCTGGAAGAGTTTGTCGTTGTGGCGATTATCTGCGCCCTGTTTCTGTTTCACTTCCGCTCGGCGCTGGTGGCGATCATCAGCCTGCCGCTGGGGATTCTGGGGGCGTTTATCATCATGCGCTATCAGGGTGTGAACGCCAACATCATGTCGCTGGGCGGTATTGCGATTGCTATCGGCGCGATGGTGGATGCCGCGATTGTGATGATAGAAAACATGCATAAAGTCATTGAGCAGTGGCGACATGAGAACCCTGGGAAACAGCCGCAGAATAATGAGTGGTGGCAGTTAGCGGAACGGGCTGCTGTAGAAGTAGGGCCTGCGCTGTTTTGCAGCCTGCTGATCATTACGCTGTCGTTTGTGCCCGTGTTCTCACTGGAAGCGCAGGAAGGCCGCATGTTTTCCCCGCTGGCCTTTACCAAAACCTATGCCATGGCCGTCGCCGCCGGATTAGGGATCACGCTGGTGCCGGTATTAATGGGATATTTCGTTCGCGGCAAGATACCGGACGAACAGGCGAACCCGATTAACCGCTGGCTGATTGCAGCTTATCACCCGGTGCTGCAAAAGGTATTGAGCTACCCGAAAACCACGCTGCTGGTCTCCGGCCTGCTGTTGCTGTTGACGCTCTTTCCACTCAGCCGTCTGGGAAGTGAATTCATGCCGCCGCTGGATGAAGGCGATCTGCTGTATATGCCTTCCACCTTGCCCGGTATCTCCGCGCGAGAAGCAGGTCGTCTGCTGCAACAAACGGACCGGCTGATTAAAACCGTGCCCGAAGTCGAATCGGTTTTCGGCAAAGCAGGCCGTGCCGAAACAGCCACCGACCCCGCCCCGCTCACCATGCTGGAAAGCACAATCAGGCTGAAACCGCGCAACCAGTGGCGCGAAGGCATGACCATGGACAAGCTGGTGGCCGAGTTGGATCGTACCGTCAGCCTGCCGGGTATCGCCAACGTGTGGGTACCGCCGATTCGCAACCGGCTGGACATGCTGGCTACCGGTATCAAAAGCCCAGTGGGCATCAAGGTTAACGGCAATAATCTGGCAGACATCGAACGTACCGCCGAGCAAATCGAGCAGGTGGTGAAGCAGGTTCCGGGTGTGACATCTGCGCTAGCGGAACGTCTAGCGGGCGGGCGCTATATCGATATTGATATCGACCGTCAACGCGCGGCGCGCTACGGTGTGTCCGTCGAGGAACTTCAGTCGGTGGTTTCCACACTCATCGGCGGGCAAAACATCGGCGAAACGATTGAAGGTCGCCAGCGTTATCCCATTAATATCCGCTATCCACGTGAATTACGCGATTCGCTACAAAAATTGCGTGACCTGCCCATTGTTACGGCAAATGGCAGCAGAGTGACGCTGGCAGAACTGGCTGATATTCGCGTCAGCGAAGGGCCACCGATGCTGAAAAGTGAAAACAGTCGCCTGTCGGACTGGATTTACGTCGATCTGCGCGGTCGCGATCTGAAATCCGCCGTTGAAGACATGCAGCAGGCCGTTGCCCAGCAGGTCACGCTGCCGGAAGGCGTTTCACTGAGCTGGTCCGGTCAGTTTGAATATCTGGAACGCGCTACGGAGAAAATGAAAGTCGTCGTGCCCTTTACGCTGCTGATCATTTTTGTGCTGCTGTATGTCACCTTCAACCGCATCAAAGATGCGTTGCTGATCATGGCAACCTTACCTTTCGCGCTGATTGGCGGCGTCTGGCTGCTCTATATCCTTGGCTATAATCTTTCTGTAGCCGGTGCCGTGGGTTTTATTGCACTGGCGGGCGTGTCGGCGGAATTCGGCGTCATCATGCTGCTCTACCTCAATCATGCGGTAGAGAAACACCGTGTGGCAGGTCAGGCGCTGTCACGCCAGCAGTTGATGGATGCCATCCACGAAGGGGCGGTTCTGCGCGTACGGCCAAAAATGATGACCGTCGCAACGATTATGGCAGGGCTGCTTCCCATCATGTGGGGCGGCGGTAGCGGATCCGAAATCATGCAGCGGATTGCCGCGCCGATGATCGGCGGGATGGTGAGCGCTCCTCTGCTGTCGATGCTGGTGATCCCTGCGGTCTATCTGTTATTGCACAAGGGGGATTCCGGTTTGCTGAAACGGTAAAGCCAGAGCGTGATTTTACGCAAATAACCTGCGGATAAATCACGCTTGCCATCGACTATCGATTGCCGATAACCGTTCTCCACCCCTATAATGAAATCAGTTATCACAGAAATCTTAGGATAGGAAGGAGTTTAGCTATGGCTGTAACTAAGCTGGTACTGGTAAGACACGGTGAGAGCCAGTGGAACAACGAAAACCGCTTCACAGGCTGGTACGATGTCGATCTATCCGACAAAGGCCGTTCAGAAGCCAAAGCCGCAGGTCAACTGCTGAAAGACGAAGGTTTTGCCTTTGATTTCGCTTATACCTCCGTGCTGAAACGTGCCATTCACACACTGTGGAATATACTGGACGAGCTGGATCAAGCCTGGTTGCCAGTTGAGAAATGCTGGAAACTGAATGAGCGTCACTACGGTGCGTTGCAGGGCCTGAACAAAGCCGAAACCGCTGAGAAATACGGTGATGAGCAGGTTAAACAATGGCGTCGTGGTTTTGCAATTACGCCTCCAGAGTTAACGCGTGATGACGAACGTTTCCCGGGCCACGATCCGCGTTACGCTTCTCTGAGCGACAAAGAGCTGCCACTGACTGAAAGCCTGGCGCTGACCATCGACCGTGTTGTGCCTTACTGGAACGAAACTATCCTGCCACGCGTCAAAAGCGGTGAGCGTGTGATCGTTGCGGCTCACGGTAACTCACTGCGTGCGCTGGTGAAATATCTGGATAACCTGGGCGAAGACGAAATTCTGGAACTGAATATCCCAACTGGCGTGCCGTTGGTTTATGAGTTCGACGAGAACTTCAAGCCGATCAAACGTTACTACCTGGGCAACGCAGACGAAATCGCTGCAAAAGCTGCCGCAGTAGCGAATCAGGGTAAAGCGAAGTAATTTACCCCTGAATGAGAAAAACCCGGCCTGTGCCGGGTTTTTTATGCCGCGTAATTCAACGTGTTTCCTAACAAACTATAGCAAGCGACGTTGAAAAACGTTCCCTACGTTTTGGTATAGCGTGCCAGCTAGCACGCTATTCGATATTACTTGTTACGGCGTTCGCGTACAGCAGACGCTAACTGGCGCAGCAGGGATTCCGTGTCTTCCCAGCCAATGCAGGCATCGGTCACACTGCGGCCATAAACCAACGGTTCACCGCTTTCCAGATTCTGGTTGCCTTCGACCAGATGGCTTTCCACCATCACGCCCATAATCGCTTTCTCGCCCTGAGCGATCTGCCCACAGACGTCAGTACAGACATCCATCTGCTTTTTGAATTGCTTGCTGCTGTTCGCATGGCTGAAATCGATCATGACCTGCGGTGTCAGGCCCGCTTTTTCCAGGCCAACTTTCACATCTTTCACATGCTCAGCACTGTAGTTCGGCGTTTTACCGCCGCGCAGAATGATGTGGCAATCGTTATTACCGCTGGTGTTCACAATAGCCGAGTGGCCCCATTTGGTCACAGACAGGAAGCAGTGTGGTGCACTGGCGGCGTTGATCGCATCAATCGCAACTTTGATCGTACCGTCGGTGCCGTTTTTAAAGCCGACAGGGCATGACAGGCCGGATGCCAGTTCACGGTGAACCTGAGATTCCGTCGTACGTGCGCCGATAGCGCCCCAGCTCATCAAATCCGCCATGTATTGCGGGGTGATCATATCCAGAAACTCACCCGCAGCCGGTAAACCGATGTCGTTAATTTCCAGCAGCAGCTGGCGTGCAATGCGCAAGCCGTCATTGATCTGGAAGCTGTTATCCATGTGCGGATCGTTGATCAGCCCTTTCCAGCCAATCGTAGTACGAGGTTTTTCAAAATAAACCCGCATCACGACTTCCAGATCGTCGCTCAGCTCGTTACGCAGCGTCAGCAAACGCGCGGCATACTCTTTTGCTGCTTTCGTATCGTGGATCGAGCAAGGACCAATGACCACCAGCAGGCGGTCGTCATTGCCGTTAAGAATTTTATGGATGGCAGTACGCGCGAACGATACCGTTTCCGCTGCCTTCTCCGTGGCTGGAAACTTTTCTAGCAAAGCAACCGGCGGCAAAAGTTCATTAATCTCTTTAATTCTTAAATCATCATTTTGGTAATTCATAAATAAATCCATCGGTTCCGAAACGGTATGTTAGCCCCATCCAATACGCGCCATCCCGCCTAGACGGGTAGCCTGAGAAACGGGATGTTTCATATTGAAGATTGATTATTATATGTCAAGCTGGTGTTGTCAGGGCGCTGAAATCAGCGGGATTTACGCGATCAAATGCTCTCAGATGCCGCATCCGTCCTATTTTCATCAGAAAATAGCTCAACTGGCAGATCGGGTGAATGACAGAATAGGTTTTCTCTGCGGGTTTCAGTAAAGTGGGATAAAACCGCAACTCAGGGTGATCTATGGCACATAATCACAGCCACACGGAATCCGGCAACAGTAAACGTCTGCTGGCCGCGTTTATCATTACCGCCACGTTTATGGTGGCAGAAGTCATTGGTGGTCTGCTGTCCGGCTCCCTCGCCTTACTGGCAGATGCAGGCCATATGTTGACGGACGCCGCCGCGCTGTTCGTCGCGCTTGTCGCCGTACGTTTCGCACAGCGTAAGCCCAATGCACGCCATACCTTTGGCTATTTGCGACTCACGACCCTCGCCGCCTTTGTGAACGCGCTGACGCTGATACTGATTACCGCCTTCATCTTCTGGGAAGCCATTCAGCGCTTCTATGATCCCCAGCCCGTTGCGGGCGTGCCTATGCTGCTTGTCGCCGTTGCTGGTTTGGTGGCAAATATCGTGGCATTTTGGCTGTTACACCACGGCAGTGAAGAGAAAAATATTAACGTCCGCGCGGCGGCTCTGCATGTGCTGGGCGATCTACTCGGATCCGTTGGTGCGATTGCCGCAGCCATTATCATTCTTTATACCAACTGGACGCCTATCGACCCGATTCTCTCTATTTTGGTGTCGTGTCTGGTGCTGCGTAGTGCGTGGGCGTTATTGAAAGAGAGTATTCATGAGTTGCTGGAAGGTACGCCCGGACAACTTAGCGTTGAGGTTCTACAGAAAGATCTGACGCTGAATATTCCTGAAGTCAGAAACATCCATCACGTTCACTTATGGCAGGTTGGCGAAAAACCGATGATGACGCTACATGCGCAGGTGGTTCCCCCTCACGATCACGATGCGTTGTTAAGACGAATTCAGGAATATTTACTGAAGCATTACCAGATTGAACACGCGACGGTTCAGATGGAATATCAACGCTGTGATGATGACCACTGCGCTTTCCACTATAAGGAAAGTCATTATCATGAAAGCCATGATGCAGAAGGTCACCACCACAAGCATTAAGTTTGGACTACACGCCGTGTGAAACCGCGCTGACGCGATTCTCCTGTGCGCTCTTAATCCACAGCCAAGAGCCGTTCAGGGCAATCAGCGTCAGGATGGCGTACTCTACCGCCATTGCATACACGCCCTGATAAGCAAAAATCACCACGCTTATCACATCAATCACCACCCACAGCAACCAGTTCTCGACGTATTTACGCGTCATCAGAATCATCGCCACGATCGAGAGCACCATCATGGTGGAATCCCAGAATGGGAACGCATCTGGCTGGAGAGTCGGCATCTGCACAGACAGCCCCAGCCCCTGCATGCCGGAAACAGCAATACGCGTCAGCACAGCAAACACCGCGTCAATGTAGAACGTCATCAAACCAATCGCGACAATACACGCCACCGACCAGCCAATCAGTTTCTGTACTGGCAGCCAGCGGATGCGTAACTCCACTTCCTGCGAATCCGTCTTACGCGTCCAGGCATACCAACCGTAAATATTGGCGGCAAAGAAGAAGATTTGCAGCAACAGGCTGGCGTAAAGCTGAATCTGGAAAAAGATCACCGCAAACAACGTGACGTTAATCAATCCAAACAGATAGTTGATAGTTTTTTCCTGACTCGCGAACCAGATACACAGCAGGCCAAACAGCGTGCCAATCGCCTCAATCCAGGAAAGATCGTATCCCCCTTCCCCCAAAGGGATATGAATTAAAATATTGCTGGTACTAAAAAAATCCATCTCATCACCCTGTCTCAATTATTGTAAAAAAATCTCTATCAAGATGCCCAAGATCTCCGTCAGGCATTCCCTTTAACACGCAATTTTAGCGAAGCCGCAAAATCCAGCATGCGATTCAGCGGGATTAACGCGCCTTCTCGCAGGGCTGCATCAACATGAATCTCATGAGCATCACCGCCTTGCTCCAGACCGTTAGCAATCGCCTCCAGCCCATTCATCGCCATCCACGGACAGTGGGCGCAGCTGCGGCAGGTGGCCCCTTCTCCCGCTGTCGGCGCTTCCAACAACGTTTTCTCCGGGCAGGCCTGCTGCATCTTGTAGAAAATGCCGCGATCGGTCGCCACAATCAGTTCGCGCTGTGGCAGCGTTTTCGCCGCCTGAATCAGCTGGCTGGTTGACCCAACGGCGTCAGCCATCTCTACCACGCTCTGTGGCGATTCCGGATGGACCAAAATTGCCGCGTCGGGGTACAGAATCTTCATGCGCTGCAGCGCCTGCGTTTTAAATTCGTCGTGCACAATGCACGCGCCCTGCCAGCACAACACATCCGCCCCAGTCTGCTTTTGTACATAGCTTCCCAGATGGCGGTCCGGTGCCCAGATAATCTTTTCTCCCAGGCTATCCAGATGCTCGATCAGTTCCACCGCGATGCTGGATGTCACCACCCAATCAGCACGTGCTTTCACTGCCGCGGAGGTATTGGCATACACCACCACCGTTCTGTCTGGGTGCGCATCGCAAAAACGGCTGAACTCATCGACGGGACAACCGAGATCGAGCGAGCATTCTGCTTCCAGCGTAGGCATCAGAATCGTCTTTTCCGGATTGAGTATCTTGGCGGTCTCTCCCATAAAGCGGACACCTGCCACTAGCAGCGTTGATGCCGAATGGGTGCTACCGAAGCGCGCCATTTCCAGCGAGTCCGCTACACAGCCGCCCGTTTCTTCCGCCAGCGCCTGAATTTCAGGATCGGTATAATAGTGCGCGACCATGACAGCATTTCTTTCCCGCAGCAGCGTTTTTATCCTGCTACGATAGTGCTGTTTTGCATCAGCCGATAAAGGCCTGGGCTTCGGCGGAAAGGGATAAATGGTCTCATTGCTATCAAAAAGGATACTCATTATAAATTTCCACGATGACAACTCGGGTTGTAACACCAGATACTCATTAATCATCAGTACTGACGTTTTTTATCCTAAACAAAATACCGAAAACCCGCCCTAAAGTCGCGGTGTTTTTTCCATAAAACCCGCAATTTTGTTTACTATGCTTAAAATCGTGAGATGAAATGCGTAAGTGGCATCCAACCAATGACTCGATCTGTTCGCCTTACACAGGCTCATCATCCATGCCATAGAGATGAATGAAGGTGGGCACAGCCAGGTCGAGTTTGCCAGCTACATCGAGCTAGCCAAGAGCATCAGCCCGCAAGGAAAGCATATTTATGTCTGTAGCAAAAGCGTGCCGCTTACCGATCAGAAAGTGACACAAATCTTTAGCGGCGACATGCCTTCGATCGTCAGCCGCTAATCAGATGCTGCGCTTTAGGCGAAGAAGCGATGCCAGTATAGAGAGATAGGAATAACCAGAACCAATGCAGGCAGGAAGTTAACCACCGCAAATGATTTGATCTGCGCGATCCTCAGCCCTACCGCAATCATGATAATGCCACCACAGGCAGAAAAGTCACCCATCGTGATGTCTGTCATAAAGGGCATAATCAATTTGGCAGAGAAGAACAGCAGCGTCTGGACAATAATCTGTGGTATCGCAATCGACATCACGGCAAGGCCAAGCGTGATGGAGAAAATCAGCGCGGTAAAAATATCCAAAGCAGATTTGATGATCAGCAGTTGATAATCGCCAGTTAGCCCTTCCGTCAACGCCCCAACCACACCGGTCCCACTGGCACAAAACAGGACGATTAACGCGGTAAAGTTCTGAGTGTAGACATCCTGCGGCAAGCGGTGCTCCTGTGCAGGCAGCACGCGGTTTAATCCCTTCTGAATCATCGTGCCAGCCCACTGCACACCAGACTCCATGCGGAGCAGCTCGCCTAACGCCACACCAATTACGATAGCCAACGCCACCGCAGGCAACTGCTGGACTTTAACAACCAGTGTGATTCCCATTGCAATCGACACCATCGCAAACGCTGGCGGCAGCCCATCTTGCAAACGCTGAGGGATAAAACGACGTAAAGCAATACCCAGCCCGCTACCAATCAAGATAGCGGCACCATTAATCAACGGACCAATCATATATCTTCCTAAACAGGGCTACACGCGCTTCCCTGTGGCAATGACTCCATCCCAGCTCGATAGGATTAAAAAACAGTTCCTGACGGGTTATATAGTCCATAGAGAGGGGTAAAAATCTAATATACCGCAAAGCCTTACCGAGTAGGGAATGATGATGGGTTTTATCTCATCGATATGACACATGCTATATGGCTTAAAGTGGATTTATTTGAGGAGGGAATGCGACTTTTTAGATAGCGGGTCATGCAGAATGCCCAGCCTTCGGGGCCGACGCAAGCGTTGCTGTCTCGCTTCGCTCGGCTCGAACCTGAGCGCAGGTTCTCACCTACACGACACGTGCGATATATGACTTAAAATGAATTTATTCGAGAAAGGAATGCTACTGCGGAAGTGGTGGGTCGTGCAGG
>NZ_JACDSF010000017.1:293617-350991 GCF_013449685.1 Pectobacterium brasiliense
CTCTACCGACTGAGCTAACGACCCAATTTCATGCTGCTTTAGCGTTTTGCTATTTGCCTTGGCAACGGCGGCATATATTACTGATTTAAATTTTCAGCGCAACCTATTTTCTTAAAAAACTGTTTAATTGCCTACTCTTAAGACGTTTAGGCACAAAAACCGCTCATGATGCGCAATTTTTGTGCCAATTAATACGGTATTACGATCCGGCTAAACGCTTTTGCGCCTGCTTTGCACTTTCCGTATTGGGGTACATTTTTACAACCTGCTGGTAAACGGCCTTGGCTTTATCTGCCTGACCTTTTTCCTGCATGATCACCCCAACCTTCAGCAAGGCTTCGGAACTTTTTGGTGACTTGGGATAATTTTTAACAACGTTGGCGAAATAGTACGCCGCATCGTCCTTTTTCCCCTTGTTGTAATTCAACTGACCAAGCCAATAGTTAGCATTAGGTTGATACGTTGAATCTGGGTACTTCTTGACGAATGCCTGAAATGCGCTGATAGCCTGATCGTACTGTTTTTTCTCCAGTACGAGCGCGACTGCGGCATTGTAATCAGTATTTGCATCACCCGTACTGGCCGGTGCCGCCGTATTGGCAGCACCGGTATCAGTCCCCGCCGCAGCGGCAGGCGTGCCATCTGTCGTCGGTGTAGAAGATGATTGCGAACTTAATCCATCAATCTGCTGATAGATCTGTTTCTGCCGTTCAACAACCTGATTCAACTGATACTGACTTTCCTGAATCTGCCCACGGAGGCTGTCAATATCACGCTGATTATCAGAGAGCTGCTGTTGAAGTTGGGTTAAAAGCTGACTGTGAGCGTTAGAAATACGCTCCAATTGAGTGACGCGGTCTTCGACCGAGCCTGAGCCGACATTACTGATTGGCGCTTGGGCAGTAGCGGCCCAAGGGACCGCTACGCCAACCAGTAACGACAGACCCAACAGGTGACGTCTGAAGTTACTGCTCATGCGATTCTCTTAATATACCAGAACGGCACGACGGTTTTTGGCATAAGCCGCTTCGTCATGGCCGAGAACAGCTGGTTTCTCTTTACCGTAAGAAACGATAGAGATCTGATCGGAAGAAACGCCTTTACCTTGCAGGTACATTTGTACCGCATTGGCACGACGCTCACCCAAAGCGATGTTGTATTCTGGCGTACCACGTTCGTCCGCGTGACCTTCGATAGTCACTTTGTAAGACGGGTTGCTACGCAGGAATGCAGCGTGTGCGTCCAGCATCTGAGCGAATTCAGAGCTCACATCGTACTTGTCCAGACCGAAGTAAACGATGTTGTTGCGCTGTAATTCTTGCATCTGCAAACGAGCTTGTTCAGAAGAAGACATGTTACCGCCGTCCATCATGCCGTTGTTGCCAGCACCCATGGAAGATTGGTCATTGTCCGCGTTCTTGTTGGAGCTACAAGCGGCCACTGCCAGTACCGGCAGAGCCAACATCAGGCCTTTCAGCACTTTATTGAATTGCATTTCTTATGTCCTTTGACGAGTTTATTGTACATATCTGTACTTATAGATACGGCGACCAGGCAGGGAATTTAACCTGTCCATCAGTAGCCGGAAGACGCGCTTTGAAACGCCCATCTGTCGAAACCAGCTGTAGCACTGAACCCAGCCCTTGTTTGGAACTGTAGATCACCATCGTGCCATTCGGTGCGATACTTGGCGTTTCGTCCAGGAACGTGTCCGTCAATACTTGTACGGCACCCGTTACCAGATCCAGTTTGGAAATATGCTGAGCCCCACCATTCGAGCTCACCGTTACCAAAAACTTCCCGTCGGCACTCACATCGGAGTCCTGATTCTGAGAACCTTCCCAGGTCAGACGCTGTGGCGCGCCGCCGTTAGCATTCACTTTATAAACTTGCGGACGACCAGCCTGGTCTGAAGTATAGGCCAAGGTCTGGCTGTCTGGGAACCAGGTTGGTTCCGTGTTATTGCTGCGACCATCAGTCACCTGGCTGATTTGCCCCGATCCCAGATTCATCACATACAGATTCAGGCTACCGCTCTTAGACAGTGCGAAGGCCAACTTGCTGCCATCAGGAGAGAAAGAAGGTGCACCGTTGTGACGTGGGAAAGACGCGACTTGGCGGATCGCACCATTTGCCAGCGTCTGGATAACCAGCGCTGAACGGCCACTTTCAAATGTTACATAGGCGAGTTTGCTGCCGTCTGCGGACCAAGCCGGGGACATCAGCGGCTGCGGTGAACGGTGAACCACAAACTGGTTGTAGCCATCGTAGTCTGCAACGCGCAGTTCATAAGGGAACTGACCACCGTTGGTCTGAACAACGTAAGCAATACGGGTACGGAACGCACCTTTGATACCACTCAGTTTTTCAAACACTTCATCACTGGCCGTATGCGCAGCATAGCGCAACCACTGTTTGGTCACTTTAAACTGGTTCTGCGCCAATACGTTACCAGGGTTACCGGAGGTATCAACGAGCTGGTAAGAAACCAGATAGCTGCCATCAGCACTCGGCTGAACCTGACCAACAACAACCGCATCGATGCCTAACGCCGTCCATGCAGCAGGCGTCACTTCGGATGCTGTTGCAGGTTGCTGAGGCATACGGTTTGCATCGATCGGGTTGAATTTGCCACTGTTACGTAAGTCAGCACCCACGATGCCACCGACGTCTTCAGGCGCAGCGCCCGGGCCCGCCCATTTGAACGGAACCACACCGATAGGGCGTGCAGAGTCTACCCCTTGGGTAATCTCTATACGTACTTCCGCGTGAACAACCGCAGTCCACAGCATTAAAAAGCTTAATGCAACTTTCAGTACTTGCTTCATCTCATCTCCCTTATCCAGACGCGAAGTCTACGATAAATTAGCAGAATTTTAACAAAAACAAACCAATGTCAACAAAACAACATAACCTGGTTTATTTACCATCGTAATAATCTTAAATCTATTGGGTAAACAGCCCGGTTACTGCGGTTTAAAGTCTATTGGCGCATTTTTGAAAGCCTCATAAACATCCGTACTTGGCGGCTTCGGTATTTTGGCCTGTTTGGCAGCCGCAATAGCTGCTTGGCATAACGCCGGATCGCCACCTTCAGCCGTGACGTCAATCAGCAGACCATCTGGCGCCAGCTTAATCCGTAACGTACAGGTGCGGCCTTTGTAGAGCTGCCAGTCATAAAACTTGCTCTGAATGGCTGAACGCACCTGACTACCATAGCTATCAAGCGCTGCACCTGATGCACCGCTCTTCTTATTGTTACCAGTGCCGGCAGGTGCACCACCGCCAGACTTGGGCGCATTTTTCGATGAAGCAAGTCCGCCCAGCAAATCATCAACAGCGCTTTCCTGCTTAGCGGCCTCTGCTGCCGCTTTCTTTTTATCATCAGCGGCTTTCTTAGCTGCTGCAGCTGCTTCAGCTTTCTTAGTGGCTTCAGCATCGGCTTTTTGTTTAGCTGCCTCAGCCGCTGCTTTTTGCTTAGCCTGCTCGGCCTCTTTTGCTGCCTCTGCGGCAGCCTTTGCTGCTTCTGCTTTAGCGGTTTCTGCTGCCTTCTGCTTGGCGGCTTCAGCTGCTTTTTCTTTAACCTCTTCTTCCGCCTGCTTTTTGGCCGCAGCGGCGGCCGCAGCTTGTTTCTTCGCTTCGTCTTCCGCTTTCTTCTTAGCGTCTGCCGCCGCTTTCGCCTGTAGTTCAGCTTCGGCCTTCGCTTTTGCCGCTGCAGCTTCAGCTTGCTTCTGCTGTTCTTTTGCCTGCTGAGCGGCCGCTTCAGACTGCTTACGCTGTTCAGCCTGCTCCTGAGCCTGCTTTTTCGCTTCTTCCTGCGCTTGTAGACGCTCTTTTTCCAGTTCTTTCAGCCGCTGCTGTTCAGCCGCTTGCTTCTGTTGAAGCTCTTCGGCCTGCCGTTCAGCTTGCTTTTGACGCTGCTGTTCAGAACGTTTTGCATCCGTCTGCTGCTGCTGTTGCCGGTTATACTGCTCCACCACTGCGCTCGGATCGACCATGACGGCATCAATTGACGAGCCTCCGCCGCCCCCGCTGGCATCCATCGTTTGCGTCGACGAACTCCAGAGCAGCAAAGCAATCAGTATGATGTGCAAAACAGCCGAGATAATAACGGCGCGTTTCAGCTTATCGTTTTGTTCGTTTGCCTTTAACACAAGCGATTCCCAAAAACAGTGTTGCCAGAAATAGGCTTAACGATCATTACCGTGATGTGCTCATTTAAATCGGTTGTGTCATCAAACCAACGGATTTTACGCCAGCCTGATGCAATAAATTCAACGCTTTAATGATCTCATCATAAGGAACATCCTTCGCACCACCAATCAAAAAGACCGTCTTGGGGTTGGTTGCCAGCCGTGATTGTGCTTCAGCAACCACTTGCTCTGCCGGAAGTTGCTCCATACGCTTTTGTTCAACAACCAAGCTATATTGCCCTATGCCTGAAACCTCTACGATCACGGGCGGATTGTCATTGCTGGAGACCGTTTTTGAGTCGGTCGCATCCGGCAGATCCACCTCAACGCTCTGCGTAATAATCGGTGCTGTCGCCATAAAAATCAGCAACAGTACCAACAGCACGTCCAGCAGCGGAACAATGTTGATCTCGGACTTCAGCTCACGACGGCCTCTGCGTACTCGTGCCATGCTCCCCCCTGATTACTTGCTGTTGTCGCTGGAGAATGCTTGACGGTGCAGTATAGCGATGAACTCTTCAGTAAAGTTGTCGTAGTTCTGCTCCAGTTTGCCTACCCGCTGGCTAAGACGGTTATATGCCATGACCGCAGGGATCGCCGCAAACAGACCGATTGCTGTAGCAATCAAAGCCTCGGCAATACCAGGCGCAACCATTTGTAAGGTTGCCTGCTTCACGGCGCCAAGCGCGATGAAGGCGTGCATAATCCCCCAAACGGTACCGAACAGACCGATATACGGGCTGATAGAACCCACGGTGCCCAAGAAGGGAATGTGTGTTTCCAGCGTTTCCAATTCACGATTCATTGAAATACGCATCGCACGGGATGCCCCCTCTACGACCGCTTCCGGCGCATGGCTGTTGGCACGATGCAACCGTGCAAATTCTTTGAAACCTGAATGGAAGATTTGTTCAGTGCCCGTCAGGCTATCGCGACGAGTCTGGCTTTCCTGATAGAGGCGGGACAGTTCGATGCCCGACCAAAATTTGTCCTCGAACGCCTCAGCCTCACGCGTCGCCGAGTTCAGAATGCGGGTACGTTGAATAATGATCGCCCAAGAAGCGATAGAAAAACAGATTAAAATCAGCATGATTAGTTTGACCAGAAGGCTTGCCTTCAGGAACAAATCAAAAACGTTCATGTCAGTCACTGCTTGAACTCCGCGACAATAGACTTAGGAAGCGCAACCGGCTTCATTTGATGTGGATCGATGCATGCGATCAAAACTTCAGCATGGCTTAGCAGGGTGCCATGAGCATTGAGAATACGCTGTGCGAAAGTCAGAGAAGCGCCACGCAGCGAGATAACCTCACTTTGCACTTCCAGCATGTCATCAAGGCGCGCAGGAGCAAGATACTCCACCGTCATCCGACGAACAGCAAACGCCACATGCTCACTGAGCAAGGCTTGCTGGTGAAAGTTGCGTTCACGCAACGCCTCGGTTCTTGCCCTTTCATAAAAGGCAACATAGCGCGCATGGTAGACAACGCCACCTGCATCAGTGTCTTCAAAGTAGACTCGAACTGGCCAGCGAAACAACGAATTACTCACTCTACATCCCAGTAATGCATTAAACCTCGCTACTATACGCAAGAGAAATGAGGTTTGGAATGGATTGTGACGGCGGAAAGAAAATAATTATGGGCTGTAAGCAACCCATAACTAAATGGAATAGGAGGCTATTTTAGCCGAAGAAATAGTACAATCCTGCGCACAGGATCACAAAGGCGGGAAGTGGTGCGAAAAACACGCGCCAGAGCAGGCGATGTGGACGAAAACCAACGCCGTGAACAACGCCAGCGCAAACGGCCCAAATCAACAGCAGCCCCTGCCAAACTGCGAGCTCACTGGTCCGCGCCGCAAAACGCGTCGGATCCCAGAATACACAGCCAGCTAGCAGCAACGCCATGATAAGGGAAAGAGCCCTTAACGGGCTCTTATCCATCAGGCGATAGAGTTTATCGACCAGTTCACTCATTGCTTATCTTCTTCAGCCGCTTTGCTTGCCTCACTCTGCTCAATAGCCAGGGCCGTGACGATCCCCAGTGAGCAAGCAAGAAGCGTTCCGAGTATCCAGGCAAAATACCACATAAATTAAGCTCCTTACTTAGTACATAGAGTGAGTGTTTTGCTCAATCTGCTCTTTGGTAATGCGACCGAACATCTTGTAGTAACACCATGCGGTATAAGACAGCACGATAGGAACAAAAATTATCGCAACCACAGTCATGACTTTCAGCGTCAGCAGGCTTGATGTTGCATCCCATACCGTCAAGCTGACGTTAGGCACAGTCACTGACGGCATGATGAATGGGAACATAGCAATCCCTGCCGTCAGAATCACACAAGCAATAGTCAGAGAGGAGAACAGGAATGCCCAAGCCCCTTTCTCTGCACGCGCCATAAGGGTAGTCAGCACTGGCAGCACTACACCCAGAACAGGGATAGCCCACAATGCCGGATGGTTATTGAAATTGATCAGCCAGGCACCTGCCTGCTGAACGACTTCTTTACGCAGCGGGTTAGATTCAGCTGCGGTGTTAATCGCAGACGTCACCACATAACCATCAATACCGTAAACGACCCATACGCCAGCCAGAGCAAACGTCACCATCATCACCAGCGCGGAAATCTGCGCGGCAGATTTAGAACGCACGTGCAGGTCACCCGTGGTCCGCATCATCAGGTAGGTTGCACCCTGAGTTAGGATCATCGTCAGACTAACCACACCAGCCAACAGGCCAAACGGATTCAGCAGTTGGAAGAAGTTTCCGGTGTAGTACAGACGCAGATATTCATCAACGTGGAACGGCACGCCCTGCAACAGGTTACCAAATGCCACACCAATCACTACCGGTGGGACAAAGCTACCGATGAAAATGCCCCAGTCCCACATACCACGCCAGCGTGGATCTTCGATTTTTGAACGGTAATCGAAGCCGACGGGGCGGAAGAACAACGAGGCCAGCACCAGAATCATGGCAATGTAGAAACCGGAGAACGCGGCAGCGTAAACCATCGGCCAGGCAGCAAACAGCGCACCACCGGCGGTGATCAGCCAAACCTGGTTACCGTCCCAGTGCGGCGCAATGCTGTTAATCATGACACGACGCTCGGTATCACCACGTCCCATCAGACGCACCAGAATGCCCACGCCCATGTCAAAACCATCAGTGATAGCGAAGCCAATCAGCAAAATACCGATCAACAGCCACCAAATAAAACGTAAGACTTCATATTCAAACATAGTGGACTCCTGTTTACCGTGCTTCCTGCGCAGCCGCTATAGGTTGTTCAAAATGGTAGCGCCCTGTTTTCAGGCTGCTTGGCCCCAGACGTGCGAATTTGAACATCAGATACATTTCTGCAATCAGGAAGAGCGTATACAGACCACAGATCAGCCCCATGGAGAACAGAATATCCCCTGCGGTCAGTGATGACGTCGCAACGGCTGTCGGCAGAATCTCACCGATAGCCCAAGGCTGACGGCCGTATTCAGCCACAAACCAGCCGGCTTCGATAGCAATCCACGGGAGCGGAATGCCGTACAACGCCGTACGGAGCAGCCAGCGTTTCTGACCAATTTTGTTGCGCAGAACACTCCAGAAGGACAGACCGATGATTAACAGCATCAGAACGCCACAGCCCACCATGATACGGAAAGAGAAATACAGCGGTGCAACGCGCGGGATAGAATCTTTAACAGCCTGTTGAATCTGCGTTTCTGTCGCATCAGAGACTTTCGGCGTATAGCGTTTCAGCAGCAAACCATAGCCCAGATCCTGCTTAGCTTGATCAAACGCTGCTTTTACTGCCGGGTCAGTGTTACCCGCGCGTAATTCTTCCAGCAACTGGTAAGCCTTCATACCATTGCGAATACGCACTTCATGCATCACCAGCAGTTCTTTCAGACCCGTCACTTCTTTGTCAGTAGAACGCGTGGCAATGAGTCCCAGAGCATAAGGGATCTTGATGGCATAGTTATTTTCCATCGTATCCTGATTGGGGATGCCGATCAGCGTAAAGGATGCCGGTGCGGGTTGCGTTTCCCATTCTGCTTCAATTGCCGCCAGTTTGGTTTTCTGTACGTCCCCCATTTCATAACCAGATTCATCACCCAGTACAATAACGGACAGAACAGAAGCCATACCGAAGCTTGCTGCGATAGCGAATGAACGCTTGGCAAAAGCAATGTCACGGCCTTTCAGCAGATAGTAAGAACTGACACCCAGAATGAACATCGCGCCCGTACAGTAACCTGCCGCTACCGTGTGAACGAATTTCACCTGAGCAACCGGGTTCAGTACCAGATCGGCGAAGCTCACCATTTCCATACGCATGGTTTCGAAATTGAAATCCGATGCGATGGGGTTCTGCATCCAGCCATTGGCAACCAGAATCCACAGTGCGGAGAAGTTAGAGCCCAGCGCGACCAACCAGGTCACGGCCATATGCTGCACTTTTCCTAAACGGTCCCAGCCGAAGAAGAACAAGCCAACAAAGGTCGATTCCAGGAAGAATGCCATCAGGCCTTCAATCGCTAGCGGCGCGCCGAAAATATCCCCGACGTAGTGAGAGAAATATGACCAGTTGGTCCCGAATTGAAACTCCATGGTCAATCCGGTAGCAACCCCCAGAGCAAAGTTAATTGCAAATAACTTGCCCCAGAACTTGGTCATATCTTTATAGATTTGTTTGCCAGACAGCACATATACCGTTTCCATAATCGCCAGCAAAAACGCCATCCCCAGCGTTAATGGTACGAATAGAAAATGGTACATTGCAGTTAAGGCAAACTGTAAACGTGACAGTTCGACTACATCAAACATTTTGACTCCTTGCTCCTCGCAGGAAGGGATTAGCTTGCAAACGCTGACAAGCCGCCAAACATCCGGCCATTACACCCAAAAAGAACACAACAAGAATTGCTTTAACACAGGCTGTAATGAACGCTAGAAATACCGTTCACCAGGGCAGTCGCACCGCGATACCCCGACAGCAAGCTCAAGATAAATCACAAGTATTACAAATCGCGTACCCCATAGGGAGGTAATCGTATATTACGCCTGTAATCCCCTACAATAAATAGGTTTTTACGTGACCCAGACTAGGTTTTTGGCTTCAAATCAACTTTTCCACTAAACGACATGAAAGACGATAATTGACCTCGCGCAATTTAAGCCTATTTCAGAAATTATATCCAGAGGCGTTTTTTGATCTAAAACAATTTAACGCTTTTCTCGTGATTGTCGCGTTGCATTAATTTCTTTATTACACTCATTGTTAATGCAATGTGACTTTTAGGTTTAATTAAAATTAATTCGGCAATATAATTTTTACTTTACGTTATCGATTATTCACATGCATTTCTTATCTTCTATTTTATGTCAAATTTCTGTTTTTTCTTGCTGACAACGACGCTGTATTTTAGCCATAAACTCCCCTGCCCTTCCCCTGTGCCGTGAGCTTGTGACGATCCATGACAAAGCGGAGACCAAAAAGGCCTCCGCTGTGGTTACACACGTAGCAAGATGCGGCGATTTACTGCTTCGCTTTCATCCGCTCAATGGCTTTATCGTAAACCGTGTTACTTTTCTGGCTTCTTGCAAGCTCATAATGCTGAAGTGCATCGCTGAACTGACCCGCATTTTCGTAGATTTTTGCAATATTGTAGTACGAGCTGGCACGCGTGGTTGCCGCGTTGCTACCATTTGCCAGCGCAATCGCTTTACGGTTGGCCCAAATGGCTTCAGCAATATTGCCGCGCTTTTGATAGGTCAGGCCCAGGTTGCTATATGCCTGACCAAACGCGCTGTCCTGATCGATCGCGGCCAGGAACAGTGTTGTGGCCTGCTCTAGCTCACCGCGTCCATAGGCAGCTTCACCGTCGCGATTGAGGCTTTTTGCCAGCGCGGTATTCCCAGCAACTGAAGTGGCGGTCTGCGCGGGGTTAAGCACCATTGGCAGCGCATTACCATCCTTCGCTTTTGAGAAATCGGCCTCGCCAACGGCATTGATGTCTTCAAAGTCACCGTTAGGGTTAAGACGGAAAACCGTCCAAACATTTCCTACCTTGTTCAGTGGGACAGAATATGCCCGTACCTGTGAACTTCCAACATAGACAAATACTTTTGCACTGCTTGCGGAAAGCGCTGATGAATTAGCCTTATCACCGTTCGAATAATCATGAACAGCATAAATATAACTTTCGCCTAAGCGCTTTTTATCAATAGTAATCGTTTCCGGACCAAAACTATCGGTATCATCAACATCAAGATTGGCATCGCGTCCTTTCTTGTGTTGGAAATAAACATGATTACCCGGATAAATAAGGTGGGAATCTAAATCAAAAGGTTGTTCACCCCAGGTTAATACAATTCGCATGCCATCCAGGTTTTTCATTACTGGACTAATAGCATAGGTCATTCCATCACACGGACATTTAACCACCAGATCGGAATACCCTTCTTTTTTAATGATCAGCAGACTGTCTTGATCCACCTCGAACGGCGCGTTAAGCCCTACGCGGCCTGTCGCATCAGAGCGAGCCGTTACTGACTGTGCTCCGTTCTTCTGTAGAATAACCGTTGCATCATCAATCTTTTTATCTTTAATCGTCGCACTTAGCACTTCAATATTAATAGACTGCGCGTTGGCCGCGCAGGTAAATGCAGATAATACCAAAATCAGCGCTTTTATATTTCCTTTCACACAACATCCCCTAAGGCAAATTAATTAATCATTCCCTGCTTACACAAACCCAATGAGATAATCATCATTTCTGTTTATCACTCATCACTTTTTCAAGCGCGCGAATTATCCAATAAACCCCTGAAAAAGTCATGCGCAATTCAATCGCACCTATTAACGTCGAGGATTAAATTTGAATAAAAAAAAGCCACCCTAAGGTGGCTGGTATATTTAATCGAATAATCGATTAATGCGCTAATATCGCTTTTACTGCATCACCGATATCCGCCAGGCTGCGAACGGTTTTAACACCCGCCGCTTCTAACGCCGCGAATTTATCGTCAGCCGTACCTTTACCACCGGCGATGATGGCGCCAGCGTGGCCCATGCGCTTACCTTTCGGTGCCGTCACACCCGCGATGTAGCCGACAACCGGCTTCGTCACGTGCTCTTTAATGTAGGCAGCCGCTTCTTCTTCCGCCGTACCGCCGATTTCACCGATCATCACGATGGCTTCCGTCTGCGGATCCTGCTCAAACAGCTTCAGAATATCGATGAAGTTAGAACCTGGGATCGGATCGCCACCGATACCCACACAGCTTGACTGACCCAGACCCGCATCGGTCGTTTGCTTCACCGCTTCATACGTCAGCGTACCGGAACGAGAAACGATACCCACTTTACCCGGCAGGTGAATATGACCCGGCATGATACCGATCTTACATTCGCCCGGCGTGATCACACCTGGACAGTTCGGACCGATCATACGCACGCCGCTCTGATCAAGTTTCACTTTCACCGTCAGCATATCCAGCGTCGGGATACCTTCAGTGATACAGATGATCAGCTCAATACCTGCGTCAATCGCTTCCAGAATCGAGTCTTTGCAGAACGGAGCGGGAACGTAGATAACGGATGCCGTTGCGCCCGTCGCTTCTACCGCTTCACGTACCGTATTAAATACGGGCAGACCCAGATGTTCCGTGCCGCCTTTACCCGGCGTCACACCGCCAACCATTTGCGTACCGTAAGCAAGTGCTTGCTCAGAGTGGAATGTCCCCTGACTACCGGTAAAACCCTGACAGATAACTTTGGTATTTTTATTAATCAGAATGGACATTATTTACCCTCCACAGCTGCAACAACCTGCTGAGCAGCACCCGTCAGGCTGGTCGCGGCAATAATATTCAGGCCGCTATCCGCCAGTTTCTTGGCACCCAGCTCCGCATTGTTTCCTTCAAGACGTACCACAACCGGTACGTTAACACCCACTTCGGCTACGGCGCCGATGATGCCGTCAGCGATCAAATCGCAACGTACGATGCCACCAAAGATGTTAACAAAGACAGCTTTTACCTTGTCGTCAGACAGGATAATTTTGAACGCTTCAGTAACACGTTCTTTCGTCGCACCGCCGCCAACATCGAGGAAGTTCGCAGGAGCACCACCGTGCAGTTTCACGATGTCCATCGTGCCCATCGCCAGACCGGCACCGTTGACCATACAGCCAATGTTGCCATCCAGCGCAACATAGTTCAGTTCCCACTGTGCCGCATGCGCTTCACGGGAATCTTCCTGACTTGGGTCGCGCATTTCACGTAGTTCAGGCTGACGGAACAGGGCATTGCCATCCGCGCCCAGTTTGCCATCCAGACAGATCAGGTCGCCCTGCTTGGTGATAACCAGCGGGTTGATTTCTACCAGCGCCAGATCGCGCTCCAGGAACAGCGTCGCCAGACCCATGAAGATTTTGGTGAACTGAGCAACTTGCTTACCGCTTAAGCCCAGTTTGAAAGCCAACTCACGGCCTTGATAAGGCTGTGGGCCGACCAGTGGATCGATCGCCGCTTTATGAATCAGCTCCGGCGTTTCTTCTGCCACTTTTTCAATTTCTACGCCACCTTCGGTGGACGCCATGAACACCACGCGACGCGTGCCACGGTCAACAACTGCGCCCAGATAAAGCTCTTTGTCGATATCCGTTGCAGCTTCAACAAGGATCTGATGAACCGGCTGACCCTGTGCGTCAGTTTGATAAGTAACGAGTTTTTTACCCAGCCAGTTTTCAGCAAAGGCGCGGATATCTTCTTTATTGCTGACGACTTTAACGCCGCCCGCTTTACCGCGACCGCCTGCGTGAACCTGACATTTTACGACCCACGGACCCGCACCAATTTTAGACGCGGCTTCTTCCGCTTCACGCGGAGTGGTACAGGCATAGCCGGTCGGTGCCGGTAAACCATATCGAGCAAAGAGTTGTTTTGCCTGATACTCGTGTAAATTCATGATGTTCTATCCATTTAGGTTTGGAGATAAGTCGGCAGACGGTTTGTCATCACCGAATCTTTCGGTAGAGAAAATCGCCATTAACTCTCTGATATATTTGGATAACGCCGTTGAAAAGAAACGGCCTGCATAGCACATAATCTGGTATATCGTTTCGGGCGGAAACCGTCAGGGTTATCCGCCCGAGAGCCTATCTGTAGGACTAAACGTCTAACAGCAGACGCGCTGGATCTTCCAGCATCTCTTTCACTGTCACCAGGAAGCCAACGGACTCACGGCCGTCGACCAAACGGTGATCGTAAGACAGCGCCAGATACATCATCGGCAGAATAACGACCTGACCATCAACCGCCATCGGACGATCTTTAATGGCGTGCATACCCAGAATCGCACTCTGCGGTGGGTTGATGATTGGGGTAGACATCAGAGAGCCAAAGACGCCGCCGTTGGTAATGGTGAAATTACCGCCTAGCAGTTCTTCAACCGTCAGTTTGCCGTCACGGCCTTTCACGGCCAGCTCTTTGATGCGCTTCTCGATGTCGGCCATGCCCAGCGCATCCACATCACGCAGGACTGGCGTAACCAGACCACGCGGGGTAGACACCGCGATGCTGACATCGAAGTAGTTGTGGTAAACCACATCTTCGCCATCAATAGACGCATTTACTTCTGGATAACGCTTCAGCGCTTCGACCACGGCTTTGATGTAGAAGGACATGAAGCCCAGACGCACACCGTGACGCTTCTCGAATGCGTCGCCGTACTGCTTGCGCAGATCCATGATTGGCTGCATGTTGATTTCGTTGAACGTCGTCAACATTGCCGTGCTGTTTTTTGCTTCCAGCAGACGCTCTGCAACACGCTTACGCAGGCGCGTCATCGGTACGCGTTTTTCGCTGCGCGCGCCCAGAGCGGGTGCCGGAGAAGCCGCTGGCGCTTCAGACTTAGGCGCTTTACCAGACTCTTTCTTCTCGGCAGCCAAATGCTTATCCACGTCTTCACGGGTAATTCGACCGCCTACGCCGCTGCCTTTGATAGCAGAGGCATCAAGATCGTGCTCTGCAATCAGGCGGCGGATCGCCGGGCTGAGCGCGTCGCTGTTCTCTTCTTCCAGCCCAGCCGTATGACGCTGTGCTGGTGTTGATTCTTTGCTTTGTGATTTCTCGCTGGTTTCTTTACCAGAGCTGTCGCCACGACGAATGCGGCCCAGCAGTTGGCGAGACGTTACTGTCGCGCCTTCCTCTTCCAGCACGGCATCCAGAATGCCCGCTTCAGAGGCAGGAACTTCCAGTACAACTTTGTCAGTTTCAATTTCAACCAGTACTTCATCGCGCTCGACGCTATCGCCTGGCTTTTTATGCCAGTTCGCAACAGTGGCGTCAGCGACGGATTCAGGCAGGTCGGGTACATGAATATCTACGCTACTCATTATCTATCCTTTTATTTAATCAACGTTCAGCGCGTCATCGACCAGATCTTGCTGTTGTTTCTGGTGTACGGACATATAGCCAACGGCGGGTGATGCAGACGCCGGGCGTCCTGCGTAACGTAAAGAAGCCCCAAACGGAATCACTTCACGGAAATGGTGCTGACTGCAATACCAGGCTCCCTGATTCAGCGGCTCTTCCTGACACCACACGAAATCATGAACATGGGCAAACGATTCCAGCGCAGCTTGAACGGCCTGATGCGGGAACGGATAAAGCTGTTCGATACGGACGATCGCGACATTCTTTTGCTCGTTCTTGCGGCGCTGTTCTACCAAATCATAGTAGACCTTACCGGAACAAAGCACGACACGCTTCACGGCTGCCGGATCTAATTCTTCTACTTCACCAATCGCCGGCTGGAAGGAACCATTTGCCAGTTCATCCAGTGAAGAGATCGCCAGCGGATGGCGCAGCAGAGATTTCGGTGACATGACCACCAGCGGACGGCGCATACCACGCAGCGCCTGACGGCGAAGCATGTGATAAACCTGCGCTGGCGTTGACGGAATACAGACCTGCATATTTTGCTCAGCGCACAACTGCAGATAGCGTTCCAATCTGGCAGACGAGTGCTCAGGGCCTTGACCTTCGTAACCGTGCGGCAGCAGCATAACCAGACCACACATACGGCCCCACTTCTGCTCACCGGAGCTGATGAACTGGTCGATAACGACCTGCGCACCGTTGGCGAAGTCACCAAACTGCGCTTCCCAGATAGTCAGGGTGCGCGGTTCTGCGGTCGCATAGCCGTATTCAAACGCCAGAATCGCCTCTTCAGACAATACGGAGTCCCAGACGTTAAACTCGCCCTGTCCGTTATGCACGTGGTTCAACGGCGTGTAGCTGGAACCATTTTTCTGGTTATGCACGACCGCATGACGATGGAAGAACGTACCGCGACCGCTGTCCTCACCAGACAGACGAATCGGAATGCCCTCGTCAACCAGCGTCGCGTAGGCCAGCGTTTCCGCTCCGCCCCAATCAAACGGCTTGTTGCCAGCGGCCATTTCGGCACGATCAGCATAAACTTTGGCAACACGGGGATGAACGTCAATCCCTTCCGGCACTTCGCTGATACGCTTCGCCAATTCCTGCAAGCGTTTCATTTCCGTTGCGTGCGGATAAGGCTCATCCCACTCATGGTTCAGATACGGCGTCCAGGTAAAGGACTGCATATCCATTTCACGCCATTCTTCTACCACGCACTCACCCGCATCGAGCGCATCGCGGTACAGGTTGACCATTTCGGTGGCATCTTCCGGCGTGATGGATTTTTCCTGCTCCAAACGGTCGGCGTATACCTTACGCGGCGTCGGGTGTTTTTTGATCTTCTGGTACATCATCGGCTGCGTTGCACTTGGCTCGTCAGCTTCGTTATGACCATGACGGCGATAACAAATCAGATCGATGAACACATCACGCTTAAACTCATTACGGAAATCCAACGCCAGACGCGTAACAAACGCCACCGCTTCGGGATCGTCTGCGTTAACGTGGAAAATAGGCGCCTGCACCATTTTTCCGATATCGGTACAGTACTCGGTAGAACGGATATCCAGCGGGTTAGACGTGGTGAAACCGATACGGTTGTTAATCACAATACGCAGCGTGCCGCCGACTTCGTAGCCACGCACCGTCGACATATTCAACAGTTCCTGCACCACCCCCTGACCACTGACTGCCGCATCACCGTGAATAGTGATAGGTAAAACACGCGGACCACTCTGGCTATTCAGACGATCGAGACGCGCACGTACCGAACCCGTCACTACTGGACTGACGATTTCGAGGTGCGATGGGTTGAACGCCAGCGCCAAATGCACCAGACCGCCAGCCGTCTCGAATTCAGACGAGAAACCCTGGTGATATTTCACGTCACCGGTACCGAGGTGTTCTTTATGCTTACCAGCAAACTCGTCAAACAGATCCTGAGATTTTTTGCCCAATACGTTGATCAGCACGTTGAGACGGCCACGGTGTGCCATACCCAATACCACTTCGCGAGTACCGTTTGCACCCGCATGGCGAATCAGCTCTTTCAGCATCGGAACCAGTGCATCACCGCCTTCCAGCGAGAAACGCTTGGCACCAGGATATTTGGCACCCAGATAACGCTCCAGCCCTTCGGCTGCGGTTAACTCTTTCAGGAAACGGCGTTTTTCTTCCAGAGAAAATGACGGCTGCCCCATTACCGATTCGATACGCTGCTGGATCCAACGTTTCTCTTCCGTACTGGTCATGTGCATATATTCTGCACCGATAGAACCGCAATAGGTGCGTTTCAGCGCGTCATACAGATCTTCCAGCTTCATGGTGTCTTTGCCGATGGCAAAAGAGCCCACGTTGAAAGATTCCTGCAGATCATCCTGCGTCAGGTTGTGGTAATCCAGATCCAATTCTGCAACGGGTTCCTGCGGGCGCAGGAAGATCGGGTCAAGGTTAGCTTGCTGATGTCCACGGAAGCGGAACGCATTGATCAGTTGCAAGACCTTGACCTGCTTAGCATCAATATCGGGATCGGTGACTGACGAGGTAAAGCGCGAAGAGTCTTTCGCCAGACGGCGGAAATATTCACGCGTTTTGGAATGGAGTTGATCCGGTTTGACCCCACTCGTAGGCAATTGCTGGAAGATAGAGCGCCAGCTATGTTCGATCGAGTCAGGATCGGTTAAAAAATCTTCATAGAGTTGCTCTATGTAGGACTGATTCGCACCCGCCAAATAGGAGGAATCCAGCCAGGCCTTCATCGCGCCGTTCTGCATCATGATCCCTTAAGCTAATAAGCTTCAGTTTTCGCCGTGGTTAACATGTAATTAGTTTCCGTATATCGTTCGCCGTACAAACGGTTCACTTGTCGTACTTCGGTACGTGCTTAGGGTATCCATCCCCCCTAAGGAACCTTTAAAAACCGGTTCGGGTGCGTAAGCCGGTTTTTAAAGGTTTCCTGCGCTCCCTCTGAAGAATAGCAACTTCAGAGGGAGATACATGTTTTACTACTTAATCTTTATGCAATAACACGTTACGTACTGACTAGCCGTTACGCGCTACGGTGCAACAGCATCGATTTAATATGACCAATAGCCTTGGTCGGGTTCAGCCCTTTCGGACACACGTTGACGCAGTTCATGATGCCGTGGCAGCGGAAGACGCTGAACGCATCGTCCAGATCGTCCAGTCGTGGCTGGGTTTCCGTATCGCGGCTGTCAATCAGGAAGCGATACGCTGCCAGCAACCCCGCCGGTCCGACAAACTTGTCCGGGTTCCACCAGAACGACGGGCAAGACGTTGAACAGCAGGCGCACATGATGCATTCATATAACCCATCCAGCTTGGCACGTTGTTCAGGCGATTGCAGATGCTCACGCGCTGGCGGATTTTTCCCATTATTCAACAGGTAAGGCCTTATTTTCTCATATTGAGCATAGAACTGCCCCATGTCCACTACCAAATCACGAACAACCGGTAATCCAGGTAAAGGACGGATAACAATTTTGCTGTTTCCACGACGTAATGCAGAAACCGGCGTGATACAGGCCAGCCCATTTTTGCCGTTCATGTTGACGCCATCGGAACCACAGACGCCCTCACGGCAAGAACGACGGAATGACAGCGTTGGATCCTGCTCTTTCAGCAGCATCAGCGCATCAAGCAGCATCATGTCGCGGCCTTCTTCCGCCTCCAACTGGTAATCCTGCATCCGCGGAGCATCGTCAACATCCGGGTTATAACGATAAATAGAAAATTCGAGTTTCATCGTTTGATCTCCGCAATTAATAAGTACGTACTTTCGGCGGGAACGCCGGACGCAGTTTAGGCTGCATGTTCACCTCACGGCGCGTCATGCTGTCGGTTTGCGGCAGATACAACGAATGGCACAGCCAATTTTCATCATCGCGCTCTGGGTAGTCGAAGCGACTGTGCGCGCCACGGCTTTCGGTACGGAAGTTAGCCGATACCGCCGTCGCATACGCGGTTTCCATCAGGTTATCCAGCTCCAGACACTCGATACGCTGGGTGTTGAACTCGCTTGACGTGTCATCCAAACGCGCATTTTTCAGGCGTTCACGAATCACTTTCAGCTCTTCCAAGCCTTTCGCCATCGCATCGCCTTCGCGGAAGACCGAGAAGTTGTTCTGCATACAGGATTGCAGCGCCTTGCGGATTTCAACCGGATCTTCCCCTGAACGGGTATTGTTCCAGCGGTTAAGACGGTCGAGGGAGGCTTCAATATCGGATTCGCTGGCATCACGACTTTCGCCCTGCTCGTTCAGTGACTCTTGCAGGTGGATGCCCGCTGAGCGACCAAATACCACCAGATCGAGCAGCGAGTTACCGCCGAGACGGTTAGCACCATGAACCGAGACACAGGCGATTTCACCCACGGCAAACAGCCCTGGAATCACTACATCTTCGCCTTTCTCATTCACCGTCAATGCTTGACCACTCACTTTGGTCGGGATACCGCCCATCATGTAGTGGCAGGTTGGGATAACCGGAATCGGTTCTTTCACCGGATCGACGTGAGCAAATGTGCGGGACAGCTCCAGAATGCCCGGCAGACGGGATTCCAGAACATCTTTACCCAGATGATCCAGTTTCAGCTTGGCATGTGGTCCCCACGGACCTTCACAGCCGCGGCCTTCACGAATTTCGATCATGATGGAACGGGCAACAACGTCACGACCAGCCAGATCTTTCGCGTTTGGCGCATAACGTTCCATGAAACGTTCACCGTGCTTGTTCAGCAGGTAACCGCCTTCACCACGGCAGCCTTCTGTCACCAGCACACCCGCACCAGCAATACCGGTCGGGTGGAACTGCCACATTTCCATGTCTTGCAACGGAACGCCCGCACGCAGTGCCATGCCCACGCCATCACCGGTATTAATGTGTGCGTTGGTGGTGGACTGGTAAATACGGCCTGCGCCGCCGGTCGCCAGCACGGTCGCTTTCGCTTTGAAATAGACCACTTCACCGGTTTCGATACAGATCGCCGTACAGCCGACCACCGCGCCATCCTGATTCTTCACCAGATCGAGGGCGTACCATTCGGAGAAAATAGTGGTGTGATTTTTCAGGTTCTGCTGATACAGCGTATGCAACAAGGCATGACCGGTACGGTCAGCGGCAGCCGCAGTACGCGCGGCCTGCTCGCCGCCAAAATTCTTGGATTGACCACCGAACGGACGCTGATAAATACTGCCATCATCCAGACGGGAGAAAGGTAATCCCATGTGTTCCAGTTCCAGAATTGCTTCCGGACCGGTTTTACACATATATTCAATAGCGTCCTGATCGCCAATGTAATCCGACCCTTTTACGGTATCGTACATGTGCCATTCCCAGTTGTCCTCATGGGTGTTGCCCAGCGCAACGGTAATACCGCCCTGCGCGGACACAGTATGGGAACGGGTTGGGAACACCTTCGATAACAGGGCACAGGACAGGCCCATTTGGGAAATTTGCAGCGCGGCGCGCATACCTGCGCCACCCGCCCCCACAACAACTGCATCAAACTCTCTGACTGGCAAATTCATCACGCACCCCACACCACAATAGTTCCATAAATGACGTACACCAACAACGCTACGACAATCGCCAACTGTAAAGTCAGACGTAAGGCCAGCGGTTTAATGTAGTCGGTCAGCACTTGCCACATCCCTATCCAGGCATGAACCAGAATGGAAAATAACGTTAGCAGTGTGAATACTTTGGTGAGAGCCATTGCGAAGAAACCACGCCAGATTTCATACGTGATGTCGCCAGCCGTAGCAATAAAACCAATAATATAAATTACATACAGAACAATGACGATGGCGGAAGCGCGAATCAGTAACCAATCGTGTACGCCATTGCGTCCTAACGCAGAAGCATTGCTTACCATACGAGGACTCCAGCCAGAATTGAAAGCACGACAGTAATAATAAAGGAGATATTTGCAGAACGCTTACCTGCGGCAAGGTCTTCTTCTATATAGCCAAAATCCATCAACAGGTGACGTATACCACCAACAATGTGATAAGCCAACGCGACAAGGATGCCCCAAACGATAAACTTGACGATGAAACTATCCATAATTTCCGCAGCACGCAGGAACCCTTCCTCTGAAGAAAGAGAAGTGCCTAACAGCCACAGTAAAATACCGACAGCGACAAAGGTGATAACGCCGGAGACGCGGTGAAGAATAGATGCTATCGCAGTAACGGGAAACTGGATCGTCTGCAATTCCAGATTGACAGGTCTTTGTTTTTTCACAGATTTGCCCACACAGCTTTTATTATTGTTTCTTCCTCCGGGCCTGATGTGAGGTCAGACAGTATGAAAGTTACAGCCCTGAAAAGTGGGTTTACGATACGCGCTCAAACATCGACATTCCGGTGTCTAAACAGCGCATGATCCTTTCATACTGGGTGCTCCTACTGCAGGGTGATTCCGGAGACCTGGCGGCAGTATAGGTCCTTCACATTCCCATTACAATTCCCATACAAACTGTTTGGTGACATTTGCCGCGAACAGTGATTTAGATCACGAATTTCACAATTTATATAAAATTAATTATCTGATTTGACAAAAGTTCAACATTTCAATTACAAATAGGGGATTGAATTCCTTATGATGTGTTAAAGCACAACGGCGACACTTCCACACTGGCGTAACTTATGTAACAGTGGGGAGAGTCCACGTAAAAATCATAGGTAATGACTACAATCTATTCAGAGCATAGTTAATTGCCTGAAGATCGCTAATTACCTGAAGATTGTTAATTACCTGGAGAACGAATTTTTCATCCTGAATGCGGCTATCCGCCTTACTCTGTATCCTATTTGACGACTGTGTCACGACAGAGTTTCACCGGTCATTCTTCACTCGCCGGTGCACAGGCATGACGGTATTTCTTCAGTGAGAATTTTTAAAATTAAAGCGCTAAGGAGACTGTAAATGGCTGATAAGAAAGCAACACTTACTCTAGAGGGTAAAGATCCAATTGAGCTAAATGTCCTATCAGGTACATTGGGGTATGATGAGATTGATATTCGTCCCCTCGGTTCTAAAGGTTACTTCACATTTGACCCCGGCTTTACCTCTACCGCATCTTGCGAATCCAAGATTACCTATATTGACGGTGACGAAGGCATCTTGCTACACCGTGGCTTCCCGATTGCCCAACTGGCTGAAAAATCGAATTATCTTGAAGTTTGTTACATCCTGCTGTTCGGTGAAGTCCCGACGGTAGAACAGTATGAAACCTTCAAAACCACCGTAACGCGTCACACCATGATCCATGAGCAGATTACTCGTCTGTTCCACGGTTTCCGTCGTGATTCACATCCAATGGCTGTGTTGTGCGGCGTCACGGGTGCACTGGCGGCGTTCTACCACGACTCGCTGGATATCAGCAACGAACGCCACCGTGAGATCGCGGCTTACCGCCTGCTGTCCAAAATGCCGACCGTTGCAGCAATGTGCTACAAATACTCACTGGGCCAGCCGTTTGTTTATCCGAAAAACAACCTGTCCTACGCGGGTAACTTCCTGCACATGATGTTCTCTACGCCTTGCGAAGAATATGTTGTGAATCCGGTGTTAGAACGTGCGATGGACCGTATCCTGATCCTGCATGCCGATCACGAGCAAAATGCCTCGACGTCTACCGTGCGTACTGCTGGCTCGTCTGGTGCGAACCCGTTTGCCTGTATCGCCGCGGGGATCGCCTCGCTGTGGGGACCGGCACACGGCGGCGCGAACGAAGCCTGCCTGCGTATGCTGGAAGAAATCAGCAGCGTGGAGCACATCCCTGCGTTTATCGAGCGTGCAAAAGACAAGAACGATTCCTTCCGCCTGATGGGCTTTGGTCACCGTGTGTACAAAAACCACGATCCGCGCGCTACCGTCATGCGTGAAACCTGCCATGAAGTGCTGAAAGAGCTGGGCAGAAAAGACGACCTACTGGAAGTGGCGATGGAGCTGGAAAATATCGCGCTGAACGACCCGTACTTCATCGAGAAGAAACTGTACCCGAACGTGGACTTCTACTCCGGTATCATCCTGAAAGCGATGGGTATTCCGTCTTCCATGTTCACCGTTATCTTCGCGATGGCACGTACCGTGGGCTGGATTGCACACTGGAACGAAATGCACGACGACGGCATCAAAATTGCCCGTCCACGTCAGCTGTACACCGGCTACGACAAACGTGATTTCAAATCCAATCTGAAACACGATTAATCCATTCCGTACGCATAAAAAAGGCCGGATTTTCCGGCCTTTTTTACAATTGCACTAAAGGGATGACTTACAACCTAAACTTTGCGTGAATCGCAATAAATAACCATCCGGATCCTGTACCAGAAAATTACTTTCCCCGTGATACACCTCATGATCGCGATACCAGCACGTATCCACCGGCCTGCGTAGCGTATAGCCAGCACGTTCAATCGCCGCCGCCAGCGCCTGAACATCCGGGCACTCAATCGATAAATTCATACCGCGGCCAAACGGCGGTTCTAACGGTTCAACACGCCAGGGTGATTCGGTTAAGTAATCCTGTTCCAGCATCAGTTGGCTCCCATGAAATGAAAGGAATGCGAACTTATCTTCAGGCCTGTCGTACTCAATCTGAAATCCCAAAACATGGCAATAAAACGCCAGACTCTTTTGTAGGTCAGAGACAATCATTTCTGGAATTAACGTATTCATTTTGCGCATAAATAACTCACATTATTACTTCTGGCAGTGCGGGCACCAATAGAACGGGCGTGATGACAGCATCGTTCTTTCGATGATCCCGCCGCAGCGCTCGCAGCGTTCCCCTTCTCGATGGAAAACCTTGAACGAAAAAATCGCCCCGTGATGTCGATTATCATCAACGGTGCCGCGCGTGTTGTAGGACAAACGGGGAATCTCCAGCAGCGCTCGACTTAACCTCTGCAACTGTTCCTCACTCAACTGCGCTGCCGTGTGTTGCGGTGCTAGCTGTGCCTGCCAGAGAATCTCGACGCGCAGATAATTCCCCAGCCCGGCGAGAAAAGCCTGATCCAGCAGCAGCCCACTGAACTGGCGACGGCGAAAGCGCGGTAATAACAGACGCTCACACACCTGTTCCGGCGTCAGTGAGAGATCCAAGACATCGGGGCCAATACGTTGCAGGAAAGGATGCGTCGAGAGCGTCTCCGGCGTCAGCATTTCAATATCGGACGCGCTGTAAAGCAGAATGGCGCGATCTTGCGTTTCCAGCCGGGCGCGCAAATCCCGTTTCGTTTCCGGCGACTCACCGGCATTCACGACTCGCCACACGCCATACAGTTGATTGTGGCTATACAACACCCGATCGTTGCTAAAATAGGTCAGCAGCGCCTTTCCGCGCGTGTCGATCTGCCTGACCTGCTGCCCAACCAATTCTGCCTCGTATGGCTTCAGTTCTGGAAACGCAAACCAGACACGCGTCAGCATTTTTCCCACTACAGCCTCAACCAGTTTATCGGCCGCCCGGCGAATTTCCGGTCCTTCCGGCATACCTTACTCCCTGAAAATCAGACGTATTGCGTGATTAATCACACTAGTGCAGAGCACCGCCAGTCACCGCCACATCAACCTGCTGCACCAGCGACTGCTTGATCATCACCTCCAGCGCCGCCGTGACTAGCGGCGTGGGCATGCTCGGTTCACCGGGGTGTCGCGCGGCCTGCTCCGGCGAATAGGGAATGTGAACGAATCCACCACGCACCACATCGCCCTGTTGATGTAGTTGATGTAAAAGCCCGTACATCACATGGTTGCAGACAAACGTCCCTGCGGTTTGCGATACCGAGGCGGGAATACCCGCTGCACGCAATGCCTGTACCAGCGCTTTCACCGGCAACGTCGAGAAATACGCCGCCGGCCCCTTTTCCACCACCGGCGTATCAATCGGCTGGTTACCTCGGTTATCAGCAATGCGGGCATCATTAATATTAATCGCCACGCGTTCGACAGAAATATCAGCACGGCCGCCTGCCTGCCCCACCGCGATCACCACTTCCGGCTGCCATTCTGCTATCGCGCGGTAAAGCTGTTCCAGCGACAGGTCGAAGACGCAAGATAAACGGCAGGCCACTACGCGCGCACCGCCAACTTCCCGCTGATGAAGGTCTTTTATCGCTTCCCAAGAGGGGTTAATCGCTTCGCCCTCGAAAGGCTCAAACGCCGTAATCAAAACGGTTTTCATCGGTTATCCCCGTCATATAAAAATAATAATTATGCCGCAGCAACAGCGATCTGATGCTGGCTAAAACAGTGTCGCAGCTTGCGGGCAAACAACAGCGCGTGTGGTCCATCGCCGTGAATACACACGGTATCCGCCTGCACGTTCACCCAGGAACCGTCAATCGATCTGACCCGCTGACGTTGAATCATCTCCAGCGTTTGCGCCAGCGCCAGTTCATCGCTGTTAATCAATGCCCCCGCCTGAGTGCGCGGCACCAGCGATCCGTCAGGCAGATAGCAGCGGTCGGCGAACACTTCCTGACGCGTCTCCAGCCCCAGCCGTTGTCCGGCACGAATTAACTCACTTCCCGCCAGACCGACTAAGCGTAACGCCGGATTCACCACTTTCACCGCCTTGGCTATCGCATCGGCCAGCGCTGGTTCGCATGCCGCCTGATTGTAAAGCATGCCGTGAGGCTTAACGTGCGACAGCGTGCCGCCTTCAGCAGCGACGATCGCACTGAGCGCGCCAAGCTGATACACCACCTGTGCAAAGACAATTTCCGCAGGCACATTCATCGCCTTGCGGCCAAAATTTTCACGATCGGGAAAACTCGGGTGTGCACCAAGAGCAACGCCATAGCCGATTCCCCAACGCACTGACTGGCGCATGGTTTGTGCATCACCGGCATGAAACCCACAGGCAATATTGGCAGAGGTCACCAGCTTGAGCAGCGCTTCGTCGTTCTCACTGCCTTCGCCCAGATCGGCATTCAGATCAATAATCATGCAGCCTCCACGCCAGCTGTTCGAGGTAACGTCGCTGTTCTTCGGCCGCTTTTTGCGCCTGTGCCTGCGTACAGTGAATAAAATGTATCGGTTCACCGAGCCGGATTTGCGCCAAATGGAATAAATCGGCTTCGATCACCGTCGCGATACGCGGGTAACCGCCGGTTGTCTGGGCATCCGCCAGCAGTACGATAGGGTGACCATTGTGCGGAACTTGCACCACGCCCGGCAGCAGCCCATGCGATGGCAGCTCGCGCGGTTTGCTACCCAGCAATGCGGCGCGCTGTAGTTCAGCGCCCAGTAAACGGTAACCCATGCGGTTACTTTGCGGGCTCAGTTGCCAAGACGTTCGCCAGAACAGCTCCTGCATCTCTTCGCTGAATTCCTGATATTCCGGCCCCGGCAAGGCCCGCACGCGATTGCCGAACAGCAGTTGCTTGATACCGACTTCTCGCGTCAGTTCACGAGTCGGCGTTCCCAGCGGAAGTTCATCGCCATCCCTCAGCAAGCGTCCGTCAAAACCCCCAAAACCGGCTTTCAAATCGGTACTGCGCGACCCAAGCGCTTCCGGCACATCCACACCGCCGGACAACGCCAAGTAGCTGCGCATTCCGTTACGCGGCATGCGCATTTTCAACGTTTGTCCTGGCTTCACCGCGAAACGCCAACCGGTCCAGAGCGGCTTGCCATCCAAGTCGGCATGGCAGTCCGCACCGGTCAGCGCCACCCAGCAGGCGGTGGTGAATGTTGCGGTAAACTTGCCCAGCGTAATTTCCAGCGCGGCGGCATTCTCCGCGTTGCCCACCAGCAGGTTGGCCATTGTCAGTGCAGGCAGATCGAGCGCGCCTGACTGGCTGATACCCAAACGGCGAAAGCCGACGCGACCGCCGTCCTGCACCGAAGTATGCAAGCCGGCATGGATAACCTTTAGCATACGCCCTCCTTCTGTGGCAGAAACCGAACGTTATCGCCAGGACGCAGCAGCGTTGGCGGCATCGTTTGTGGATTAAACAGCTTCAACGACGTGCGGCCAATCAGCTGCCAGCCACCCGGCGTCGCCAGAGGATAAATCCCCGTCTGCGCGCCACCAATCCCGACCGACCCCGCCGGCACGCGCAGGCGCGGTTCGGCACGACGCGGCATATGCAGCTTCTCGTTTAATCCACCGAGGTAGGCAAAGCCCGGCTGGAAGCCCAAAAAGTAGACCACGTACTGTGCGGCTGCGTGTGCTTCCACAACCTGACTCACTGTCAGGCCACTGTGAGCGGCAACGTCTGCCAGATCTGGCCCCGCTTCTCCGCCATACACAACAGGAATATCGATATCGCGTGGGTCAAACACCAGCGATTCACTTTCTTCCCACCAGCGCTGCAAACGTTCAATCGCATCCAACGCCACCTGCTGTGGATGCGCCAACAGCACCGTCAGATTGTTCATGCCCGGAATCGCTTCCAGCACCTCTTCATGATGATTCAGGCGCTCGGCAAGCCCCCATATCCGCTGCTGGCTCTCCAGCGACATTGGCGGTTCCAGTTCCAGAACGACAGCCCTCTCGCCCAGAAGATAACACCGTGCTCGTTGCAATCTTTCCTCCTGAATCGCGTTTTATCCGTCATGGTGAACATGGCTAAATGATTAGCGTTGCTTACTGATAAGTTTTCTTCTCAACAGCGAAGCAACAACGATGCCAATATCGAAAATGTGACATCATTCCTGTGCGATCCCAAGACTTTCAACCCATCACGCCGGGTTAGGAATATCAATAAATGTCACATCAAAACCATGCTGTGCCGCCAGCCATTCGCCCAACGCTTTGATGCCGCCGCGTTCGGTGGCATGGTGTCCGGCAGCAAAGAAGTGCAGCCCCATTTCGCGCGCGATATGAATCGTTTGCTCAGACACTTCACCGGTAATAAACGCATCGACCCCGAAGCGGGCCGCTTGTTCAATAAAACCCTGACCACCGCCAGTACACCAGGCCACGCGCTGTATCTGTTGCGGTGCATTATCCCCACAATGCAGCACGCTCCGCCCCAATCGTTTTTCTACACGGCGGCAAAAGGCATCTGCCGTCATGGGCTGCGCCAGTTCACCATACGGCACCAGCGGCTCAATTGCGCCCTGCACCTGAATCTCCAGCAGCGCCGCCAGCTGTGCGTTATTCCCCAGTTCCAGGTGTGCATCCAGCGGCAGATGGTAGCCGTACAGGTTGATATCATTGAGCAACAGCGTTTTCAGCCGGTTACGCTTCATGCCACAAACAATCTGCGGTTCGTTTTTCCAGAAATAGCCGTGATGAACCAGAATCGCATCGGCCTGCTTTTCTACCGCCGCATCCAGCAGCGCCTGTGAGGCCGTTACGCCCGTCACAATACGTTTTACGTCCGCACGCCCCTCAACCTGTAAACCGTTCGGTGCGTAGTCCTGAAACGTCGCCGTGCTCAGTTTCTCGTTAATGATTCTTTCCAATTCCACATTACGCATACTTACTTTTCTCTTCTCGATCGTTATCCGCCATACCGATATTTTTGGCCGCCTCAAACGCCGCCAGCGTATTCTGACGCGCGGTTTTATGGTCGACGATGGGCAGCGGATAGTTCAGCTGATGGTGGTGTTTGTCAGCCCAGCGATGGGGCTGATGAATATCTTTATCCGGCACGGCGGCCAGCTCGGGCAGCCAGTGACGAATAAACCGACCTTCAGGGTCGAAGCGCTCGCCCTGCGTTGTCGGGTTAAAAATACGAAAATAAGGTGCCGCATCGGTACCTGTCGACGCCGCCCACTGCCAGCCGCCGTTATTCGCCGCCAGATCGCCATCCAGCAGTTGCGACATAAAGTAGCGTTCGCCTTCGCGCCAATCGATCAGTAAATCTTTGACGAGAAAACTGGCGCAAATCATACGCAGGCGATTGTGCATCCATCCCGTTTCATTCAGTTGACGCATCGCTGCATCCACAATCGGGTAGCCCGTTTTTCCCTGCTGCCAGGCGGCTAAATTCTCCGGCGATTCTCGCCATTTCACCCACTGCGTCCATGCGGTGAACGGTCGGTGTTTACATAGCTGCGGCCAAGACACAATCAGGTGGCGGTAAAATTCACGCCAGACCAGCTCGTTAAACCAGGTAAACGCCCCGCCCTCACGCCGTTCCAACATCTCCGGGCATTCGGCACGCAGACGGTTAACGCACTGGCGCGGCGATACGATCCCAAGCGCCAGATACGGAGAAAGTTTGCTGGTGCCGGGCAACGCAGGAAAATCCCGCCGCTGGTCATAATCCTGCACCTGCTCGCGGCAAAAACGGCGCAGTTGCTGCAACGCCGCGCGTTCCCCACAGGGGAAATCATCGCTATCCACCTCACGCTGCGGGTAGCTGAACGGTACCAGTTCCACTGTGTTATTGATCGGCTCACCGCGCGCGTCTGGTGCCGGTACGCACGTCGTATCCGACTCCAGCAGACGTTTGATAAAAGCCTGACGAAAGGGCGTAAACACTTTGTACATCTCGCCATTACCCGTCAGCACGCTACCCGGCGGTAACAACAGGCTGTCATGATAACCGTGACAAACCACGCTATCGGCCAACCGATCTTTCACCTGCTTATCACGCAGCCGCTCGTTGATTTCATATTGGTAATTGTAGAAAAGATCGGTCACCTGCTGCTGTGCACAAAACTGTACCAGCCAGTCAACCGATGCCGCAAAATCAGCACATTCGTGGTAATGCAGCGGGATGCCTTTCTCGGCCAGCACATGCTGCACCAACCTCAGGTTCTCCAGCAGAAAGGCCGCCTGACGCGGTGCCATATCGTGCTTTTCCCACTGCGCCGGCGTGGCGATAAAAACCGCCAGCACGGTGGCATTTGGATCCTGACAGGCCGCGTGCAGCGCCAGATTATCGGTAACGCGCAGATCGTTGCGTAGCCAGACTACATGTGTAACGGCATGCGTGGTCATGAAATTCCTCGGGCGGTGAAACTAGTGTCCGTAACGCAGGCGCAATGCCTCGGGGTACGGCTCAAAGTAACGCTGCTGAGCCAGATACGCATCGGGGTATTCCGCCATGTAATGTTTTAACAACGTGATAGGTGCCAGCAGCGGCTGCAAACCCTGTCGATAGCGATCGATGAGCTGCGCCAGTTCCTGTCGCTGTTGAGAATTAAGCTGGCGTCGGAAGTAGCCCTGCACGTGCATCAACACATTGGTGTGATTGCGCCGCGTCGCAGGCGTCGACAATAGCTTCATCAACCGCTTCCGGTATTCAACGATGTAGTCTTCCAGCGATTCCCACTTATCGATCCCCGCAACAAACGGCCCTAACTCGCGGTATTCCGGCTGGGAATGTGCCAACAGCAGGAGTTTATAGCGGCTATGAAAGGCAATCAGCGCACCACGGCTCAGCCCGTTTTGCCATAGCTGATTCAGTTCGTGTAACGCATAAACGCGCTCAATGAAATTTTCCCGCAAACCGGGATCCTGCAGGCGTCCGTCTTCCTCAACCGGTAGCCAAGGCATTTGCCGCATCAGCTCCTGTGTAAATAAGCCGATACCACTTTTACGCGCATCCTTTTGCGTTTCATTGTAAACCTTCACACGCTCCATACCGCAGCTCGGCGATTTAGCACAGACGATATAACCGCATAAGTGCTGAAGCTGGCTGACTTTTTCAGCGGAAAACTCCGCCATCTGTTGGGTAACATCCAGCGGCGAACCATTGCTGGCACGCATCGTGATATGGTTTTCCCCTTCTCGCACCAGCCTGAGAGCCGGACGCGGCACCGGTAAACCAATCGCCATTTCTGGGCAGACCGGCTCAAAACGAAAATAGGGTGTCAGTTGTTCAGCAGCAAACGTCAAACGCTTGTGTCCGCCATCAAATCGCACGGGACTACCGAGCAAACAGGCGCTGATACCAACAGGGATGAGTTCGAGCGTCATGATTTATCCTTATACCCGTCATATTTCATTCAAGTTGTACGTGTGTTGGCATTCTACAAACGCTCTTATCAGCATAGCGGATTTCACCACGATTCTGTGCAGTCGCAGCGAAGAATAAAGGAATAAATCATGAGATTGGGAAGAAATAATGGCAGAGCAGGCAGGAAGGGAAATGGGTAAATCTCGTCAAGCATCTTTAAACCGATCCTTCACCGGTTCATTTTTCGTGTTTATCTGCCATCCCCGTTTTAGGGATACCGCAGATAGACACGAGAGACCTTATATGCAGGCCTTAATAAAAATCGCAGGCGGCGGCTTCGGACTGCGCCATCCACACGGGTTTATCGCTGGTTTTCAGCCAGACGCGGTGTAAATAGCTGTAAAAACGCGCCCGATCGCGACGGAACAGCATCACCGGTAACGCCAGCACGCCGACGGCAACCACGGCAGCGCGACGCAGGAGAATACGGTGCAAGGGATAAGTAGTATAAAGCGACATAACGATCCTCCTCTGGGATAAGCCCCCTTGTTCAGCGGCGCTTTTCATAACGATAAAATAAGAACTGTGACATTGGTTAAAATTTTACCGCCTTTTCTGAAAGTTTACTACTCATCTGACCAGTAAAAGATGAAATAATCGCCAATTTTTTCGTCATCATGTTATTAAGTTACAGTAACGTTAAAAATAAACTTACCAGTAGTTAATTTATGGTTTTAGATTGGATCACTTTATTCCTTTCTCTTGATCCCACCTTCCCACCGCAAACGATGTTGTTGGCACCGTAGTGCCATTACCGCTTCCACCGTCTACTTTTCAGCCCATTTTTATACTTTTTTTACGCCCACAGACGGGAAATTTGCACCTTCTTTTCCTGCGTTTTTCTACCCTGACGCTGTCTATTTTGTTCTGGAGGTGTGTTGTGACGCTTAGCATCGTCTTAGGCGGCCTGCTCGTGCTGCTGTTACTGGTCTATCTGGTTTATGCCTTGTTGAAGGCGGAGGAATTCTGATGGCCGCTGACGCTTTTCTACTGATCTTTGGGCTGCTGCTCACGGTACTGATCGTAGCCCAGTCGCTGGGCAGCGGACTGGCCCGCCTGATTGAGGGAGAAACGGGTGCACTCCTGCAAAAGTTTGAAGCAGGAACGGTGCGCCTTTTCGCTTTCGATACGACGGAGATGCGCTGGCAGCAGTATGCGGCGGCTCTTCTGACGCTTAACCTGATCGGCATTGCCGTCCTGTTTGTCCTGTTAATGGCGCAGGGGCTTCTGCCGCTTAACCCAGAAAATATGCCAGGGTTGTCGTGGCATTTGGCGTTAAACACGGCAATCAGCTTTGTCACCAACACCAACTGGCAAGCTTACAGCGGTGAAAACACGCTCAGCTATCTGAGCCAGATGGCTGGTCTAACGGTACAAAACTTCCTGTCTGCCGCCAGCGGCATCGCCGTCGCTTTCGCGTTAATCCGCGCGTTTTCCCGCCGCTGTGTCGACACGTTGGGCAACGCGTGGCTCGATCTGTTTCGTATCACGCTGTATGTGCTGCTGCCGCTGTCCCTGCTGTTGGCGCTGTTTTTTGTCAGTCAGGGCGTGTTGCAGAACCTGCTGCCTTACCAGCATCTGACCACGCTGGACGGCGCAGCCCAAACGCTGCCGATGGGGCCTGTTGCCTCACAGGAAGCCATTAAACTGTTGGGCACCAACGGCGGCGGTTTCTTTGGTGCTAACTCGTCACACCCGTTTGAAAACCCGACCGCGCTGAGCAACAGCGTGCAAATGCTGGCGATCCTGCTGATCCCTACCGCGCTGTGTTTCGCCTTTGGCAACGCCGTGAGCGACAAGCGTCAGGGCCACGCGCTGCTGTGGGCGATGGCGCTGATCTTTATCGTCGCCGCTGCCGTGGTGATGAAAATGGAGGTCAACGGTAACCCGCATCTGCTGGCATTAGGCGCGGACAGCGCTGCAAATCTGGAAGGGAAAGAGACGCGTTTTGGCGTTCTGACGTCCAGCCTGTATGCGGTTGTCACCACGGCTACCTCGACAGGTGCGGTGAACGCCATGCACGACTCTTTCACCGCCCTCGGCGGCATGGTTCCCATGTGGCTGATGCAAATTGGCGAAGTGGTGTTCGGCGGTGTCGGTTCTGGCCTGTACGGCATGCTGCTGTTCGTGCTTCTGACCGTTTTTATTGCCGGCCTGATGATTGGCCGCTCGCCGGAATATCTGGGCAAAAAGATCGAAGTCTACGAGATGAAGATGACGGCACTGGCGATTCTTATTCCTCCTGCGTTAGTGCTGCTCGGCACGGCGCTGGCGCTGAGTACGGAAGCTGGGCGCAGCGGCATTCTGAACCCCGGCGCGCACGGCTTTAGCGAAGTGCTCTATGCCTTTTCCTCTGCCGCGAACAACAACGGCAGCGCGTTTGCCGGCCTGAGCGTCAACACGCCGTTCTATAACGTGCTGCTCGCTGTCGCCATGCTGCTGGGCCGCTTTGCCGTCATGATCCCCGTGCTGGCTATCGCCGGTTCGCTGGTCGTGAAAAAGCGCCAGCCGGAAAGCAAAGGTTCATTGTCCACCCGCAGTCCGCTATTTATCGGCATGCTCATCGCTATCGTCCTGCTGATTGGCGCACTGACGTTTATCCCTGCACTGGCGTTAGGGCCAGTCGCTGAACATTTACAGTTCGGCCTGACTCACTAAGGCTGGAGACTTTTTATGACTCGTCACACGATGAATCATCAGGCAACACAGGAACCGACTTCTGCCCAGCAGGGCGAGGCTTCCCGCCACGTTGGCAAACGTAAACAGCAAGCGCTGTTTGACAGAGCGTTAATCCGCTCGGCGCTGAAAGATGCGCTGAAGAAACTCGATCCGCGTGTACAGTGGCGCAATCCGGTCATGTTCGTGGTGTATCTCGGCAGTATGCTGACCACCCTCGTCTGGCTGGCGATTCTGGCCGGTAAAACGGAAGGGAACGCCGTGTTTACCGGACTGGTATCACTCTGGCTGTGGTTTACCGTGCTGTTCGCCAACATGGCCGAAGCGCTGGCCGAAGGTCGCAGTAAGGCGCAGGCAAATGCGCTGAAAGGCGTCAAGAAAACCAGTTGGGCTAACAAGCTCGCCGCACCGCATCACGATGCCAGTTCAGAGTCGGTGCCAGCCGACAGCCTGCGCAAGGGCGATATTGTACTGGTGAGCGCGGGTGAAACCATTCCATGCGACGGTGAGGTGCTGGAAGGCGGCGCATCCGTCGATGAAAGCGCCATCACCGGAGAATCCGCGCCAGTGATCCGCGAGTCCGGCGGCGATTTCGCCTCCGTCACCGGCGGCACGCGCGTGCTGTCCGACTGGCTGGTGATTCAGTGCAGCGTCAATCCCGGCGAAACCTTCCTCGACCGGATGATTGCCATGGTCGAAGGGGCGCAGCGCCGGAAAACGCCAAACGAGATCGCGCTGACCATTTTGCTGATCGAGCTGACACTTATTTTCCTGCTGGTAACGGCCACGCTCTACCCGTTTTCCTGGTTCGGCGTACAGGCGAATCACAGCGGCGATGTTGTCGGCGTGACTGTACTTGTCGCCCTGCTCGTCTGTCTGATCCCCACCACCATCGGCGGCCTGCTGTCGGCCATCGGCGTGGCTGGGATGAGCCGGATGCTGGGCGCTAACGTGATTGCCACCAGCGGGCGTGCCGTCGAAGCGGCGGGCGATATTGACGTTCTGCTGCTGGATAAAACCGGCACCATTACGCTGGGCAACCGTCAGGCTTCGGCTTTCCTGCCCGCACTGGGGGTGACCGAACAGGCGCTGGCTGACGCTGCGCGTCTTGCCTCCTTAGCCGATGAAACGCCCGAAGGCCGCAGCATCGTGGTGCTGGCGAAGCAACGCTTTACTCTGGCGGAACAAGACTTAACGTCGCTGGACGCGACTTTTGTCCCCTTTACCGCTCAGACACGTATGAGTGGCGTCAATGTTGGTCAGCGCACCATTCGTAAAGGTGCCGTCGATGCCCTGCGCCGCTACATTGAAGCGAACAACGGCGACTTCCCGCATCAGGTCGAAGAAGCGGTCTCCAACGTCGCACGCAGCGGGGGGACGCCGCTGGTCGTTGCAGAAGGCAAGCGCGTGCTTGGCGTGGTGGAACTGAAAGATATCGTGAAAAGCGGTATCAAAGAGCGCTTTGCCGAGCTGCGCAATATGGGGATCAAAACCGTGATGATCACCGGCGACAACCCGCTCACGGCAGCGGCGATTGCCGCAGAAGCCGGCGTCGATGATTTTCTGGCGGAAGCGACGCCGGAAACCAAGCTGGCGCTGATTCGCCAGTATCAGGCCGAAGGGCGGCTGGTGGCGATGACGGGTGACGGCACGAACGATGCCCCCGCGCTGGCACAGGCCGATGTGGCGGTGGCCATGAACTCCGGCACGCAGGCAGCAAAGGAAGCGGGCAACATGGTTGATTTGGACTCCAATCCAACCAAGCTGATCGAAGTCGTGCACATCGGTAAGCAGATGCTGATGACGCGGGGCTCGCTGACCACGTTCAGTATCGCCAACGACGTGGCGAAGTATTTCGCCATTATCCCAGCGGCTTTTGCTGCCACCTATCCGCAGCTCAATGCGCTCAACGTGATGCAGTTGCATTCCCCCACCTCGGCCATGCTGTCGGCGGTGATCTTCAATGCGCTGATTATCGTGTTTCTGATCCCGCTGGCGCTCAAAGGGATTCGCTATCGACCTATGAGTGCCGCGGCGCAGTTAAGCCGCAATCTGTGGCTTTATGGTCTTGGCGGGCTGCTGGTACCGTTCCTCGGTATCAAGCTGATTGATATGTTGCTGATTGGGCTGAATCTGGCTTAAGGACTGACGGTATACGTTATGCGCTATTTACGTTCTTCTTTGTTTTTATTCTTATTATTGCTGCTGGTTACCGGTCTGGCCTACCCGCTACTGACAACGGTGCTGGCACAGTGGCTGTTCCCAACACAGGCAAACGGATCGCTGATTTACCGTGAGAATACCGCCGTGGGGTCATCCCTGATCGGGCAGGCGTTCAGTCGGGCGGGCTATTTTCAGGGGCGTCCGTCCGCCACGTCAGATACGCCTTATAACGCGCTGGCATCCGGCGGTAGCAATCTGACCGCCAGCAATCCGGCGCTGGACAAACAGATCGCTGAACGCGCCGCTCACTGGCATCAGGCGGTTGGCAATCAGCAGCCGGTGCCTGCTGAACTGTTGACGGCATCCGGCAGCGGCCTGGATCCACAGATTTCCCCAGAAGCCGCGCGCTATCAGGCGCTCTACATCGCGCAGGCCAGAGGAATGTCGCTCCAGCAGGTGCAGCAACTGATCGATCGCTTTACCGAAACGAGTAAGCCCGCGTTCATTGGGCAGCCGGCGGTCAATGTCCTGTTGCTGAATCTGGCACTGGATAAGGAAAAACCCCTGCCTTAATCGGCAGTGCGTTACTATTAATCATCATACCCGTCATACTTCAAGCTGCTTGTGCGTTGGCTGCCCTTACTCACCCCAGTCACTTACTTGTGTAAGCTCCTGGGGATTCGCGCGGTTGCCGCCTTCATGCAACTCGAATTATTTAGGGTATATACGGGGAGCCAGGCTCCCCGCCGTCTTTGCTGCGGCCTGACCACGCTTCAGGCCGCGCTAATAAGGGATAGAACATGATTGACGGTGAAGATCGTCGCCCGGATCCCGATAGCCTGCTGGCTCAGGTCGGTGTGCCACCGCGCGGCAAGCTGAAGATCTTTTTTGGTGCCTGCGCGGGCGTCGGGAAAACCTATGCCATGTTGCAGGAAGCCCAGCGGCTACGCGCTCAAGGATTGGATATCCTTGTCGGCGTGGTCGAAACCCACGGCCGTAGCGAAACCGCTGCGCTGCTGGATGGCTTACCGCTGCTGCCGCTCAAGCATTTTCGCCACCATGGTCGCCATACTGTCGAATTCAATCTGGATGCAGCACTGGCGCGCTGTCCGGCGCTGATTCTGATCGACGAACTGGCGCACAGTAACGTAAACGGCTCTCGCCACCCAAAACGCTGGCAGGACGTGCAGGAACTGCTCGATGCCGGTATCGACGTCTTTACCACAGTGAACGTTCAGCATCTGGAAAGCCTGAACGATGTGGTCGGCGGCGTCACGGGGATTAGGGTACGGGAAACCGTACCAGACCCGATTTTCGATCAGGCCAGCGAAGTGATTTTGGTAGACCTGCCGCCGGACGATCTACGCCAGCGCCTGAATGAGGGCAAAGTATATCTGCCGCTACAGGCCGAGCGCGCCATCGAGAATTTTTTCCGTAAAGGTAATTTGATCGCCCTGCGTGAGCTGGCGCTGCGGCGCATGGCGGATCGGGTTGACGATCAAATGCGCGCCATGCGTGCCGGAAAAGGACGCGAACAGGTCTGGCATACACGCGATGCCATTCTGTTATGCATCGGCCACGGCACGGGTAATGAAAAACTGGTGCGTACGGCTGCGCGGCTGGCGGCACGGTTGGGTAGCGCCTGGCACGCCGTTTACGTCGAAACCCCACGTCTGCACCGCTTGCCTGAACCGCAGCGGCGCGCCATCTTGCGGGCGCTCAAGCTGGCACAGGATTTAGGGGCAGAGACCGTTACGCTGTCAGAACCCGACGAAGAGCTTGCCGTACTGCGCTATGCGCGTGAGCACAACCTCGGCAAGATCGTTATTGGCCGCCATGTAGAGCAGCGCTTCGGCTGGTGGTGGCGGACCCGCTTTGCCGAACGACTCGGCCGACTGGGACCGGATCTCGATCTGGTTGTGGTGGCCGTGCAGGATGGCGCACCAGCCACACCGATTAAAACGCCTGATGCTCGCGGGATAGTAGAAAAATGGCGTATGCAACTGTTTGGCTGCGGGCTCGCCACGCTGCTGTGCGCCTTTATCACCCTGCTCGCGTCATGGTCGCCGTTCGCCATGCTAGAGCCGGTCAATCTGGTGATGATTTATCTGCTGGCCGTTGTGATCGTCGCGCTCTTCTTTGGCCGCTGGCCGTCGGTGTTCGCCGCCGTCATCAACGTCGCCAGTTTCGATCTTTTCTTTATTCTACCGCGCGGCACGTTTGCCGTGTCGGATGCGCAATATCTGGTCACCTTTGCCGTGATGCTTGGCGTCGGTCTGCTGGTCGGTAATCTGACCGCTGGCGTGCGCTATCAGGCCAGAGTCGCCCGCTATCGCGAGCAGCGCGTCCGCCATCTGTATGAGATGTCCAAGGCGCTGAACCGCAGCCTGTCCAGCGCCGATATTGTTGAAGCCAGCCAGCATTTTCTCAGCACGACGTTTCAGGCCAGAATCGTGGTTCTGCTCGCCGATAGCCTGCATCATACGTCCTCTGAACTCGCACAGCCCGCGCGGGACGGTCAGCAGTTGATTGTCGATCGTGCTATCGCCCGCTGGAGCTTCGATCATCGCGCGCCGGCCGGCGCAGGGACATCCACCCTGCCCGGCGTGTCGTATCAGATCCTGCCGCTCGCCACCACACAACAAATCTTCGGCGTGCTAGCGATCGAGCCCAATAACGCCCGCCAACTGATGATCCCCGAACAGCAGCGCCTGCTGGAAACCTTTACCGTGCTGATCGCCAATGCGTTGGAGCGTCTACATCTGATGCAAAGTACGGAAAATGCCCGTCTGGATGCCGAGCGTGAGCAGTTGCGTAACTCGCTACTTGCCGCACTCTCGCACGACCTCCGCACGCCGCTGACCGTCCTTTTTGGTCAGGCCGAGATTCTGACGTTGAATCTGGCAAGCGAAGGGTCGCCTTATGCCCACCAGGCCAACCAGATTCGCCAGCACATTTTAAACACCACGCGGCTGGTGAATAATCTGCTCGATATGGCACGCATTCAGTCGGACGGCTTTAACCTGCGCAAAGAGTGGCAAACGCCGGAGGAACTCATCGGCAGTGCACTGCAACAGTTGGAAAGCGCACTGGCGAAAAACACCATTCAGGTTAATCTACCTGATGAGATGGTTCTGGTTTATTGTGATGCGGGGCTGATGGAACGCGTGTTCATTAACCTGCTGGAGAATGCGCTGAAGTACGCTGGAGAGCAGGCCACGATCGCGATTTCAGCGAGCGTTATTCCCACCAGCCTTATTGCAGAGAACACAGCCTCGCAGCCCGATACGCAGGAAAATGCTTTGGAAATCATCGTGCAGGACAATGGCCCGGGGATTGAACCTGGTCAAGAAAACATGATTTTTGATAAATTTTCCCGTGGTCACAAAGAGTCATCGATTCCCGGCGTGGGGCTGGGGCTGGCGATCTGTCGGGCAATTGTGGAAATTCACGGTGGCCGTATCTGGGCGACGAATGCGGAAAGCGGCGGTGCCGCTTTCCACTTCACGCTACCGCTGTCGGCACCGCCGGATCTCGAACCGGAAGATATTGAGGAGCACTGAATCCATTGCAGGCCACTATTCTGATCGTTGAGGATGAAAAAGAGATCCGTCGTTTTGTTCGTCAGGCCCTGGAAGGCGAAGGCTGTCGCGTGTTTGACGCAGAAACGATGCAGCGCGGTTTGCTGGAAGCGGCCACGCGTAAGCCCGATCTGATTATTCTCGATTTGGGCCTGCCGGACGGCAACGGTATCGACTACATCCGCGATTTACGCCAGTGGAGCAGCCTGCCCGTGATTGTGCTGTCTGCCCGCACCGACGAGCAGGATAAAATAGACGCACTGGATGCAGGTGCCGATGATTATCTGACGAAACCGTTCGGCATCGGCGAACTGCTGGCACGGTTGCGCGTCGCGCTGCGACGTCATAGCAATACACCGCAGGAAACGCCGCTGGTGAGCTTCAGTAATATTACTGTCGATTTACTTAATCGGCAGGTGAGTCGCGACGGTCAGGAACTGCACCTGACGCCCATCGAATTTCGCCTGCTGGCAACGCTGCTCGCCAACCCCGGCAAAGTGCTGACGCAACGCCAGCTCCTGACGCAGGTTTGGGGGCCGAACGCCGTCGAGCATAGCCACTATCTGCGCATTTATATGGGGCACCTGCGCCAGAAGCTGGAAAGCGATCCGGCGAGACCACGCCATCTCTTGACTGAAACCGCTATCGGCTATCGTTTTATGCCGTAAAATCCTCCTCCTGTATCGGGTAACGTCCGTGGAGAACCGCTTCCGCAGTACACACCTGTCTTTTCTTCAGGAATACGCCGACATGAGTAGTTGGTTAATTTACGCCTTGCTGTCTGCTGTATGTGCCGCCATGGTCGCGATATTTGGCAAGATCGGCCTGCAAAATTTGGACGCCAATACGGCGACCGCAATTCGTGCCGTCATCATGGCACTTTTCCTGGTGGGCGTGGTGGTGGCACAAGGTAAGCTGGCGCTGGTCGGTGAGATTGTCGCCAATAAGAAAGCGCTGTTGTTCATTGTGCTCAGCGGTGTTGCCGGTGCGCTGTCGTGGCTATTTTACTTTGTGGCGTTGAAGAACGGTAACGTCGCACAGGTCGCGCCGATCGATAAGCTCAGCGTGGTCTTCGCGGTCGTGCTGGCAGTCATTCTGCTGGGAGAAAAAATTTCGCTGATGGCGGGAGCCGGCGTGGCGCTGATTTCCGTCGGAGCGCTACTGGTCGCGTTGGGATAAAGGCGTTCTGAGTTTTCTGCCCGTACAAGGTAAAAAAAGGCGCTGCAAGCAGCGCCTTTTCAGTTATTTAGCCGTTGCGAGTACCGCACTGACAATTTCTACCGCTTCTTTCTCGATTCGCTCGCGGTGTTCAGCCCCGAGGAAACTTTCACAGTAGATCTTGTAGGCTTCTTCCGTACCGGAAGGGCGCGCGGCAAACCAGCCGTTTTCCGTCATCACTTTCAGGCCACCAATCGATGCACCGTTACCCGGCGCAGCGGTCAGGCGTGCAGTAATCGGATCGCCCGCCAGCGTGCTGGCTGATACTTGCTCAGGCGATAGCTTGGACAGCACCGCTTTTTGCGCATGCGTCGCGGAAGCCTGAATACGGTTGTAGCTCGGCGCACCAAAACGCTGTGCCAGCTCATCATAGTGCTGCTGCGGGTTTTTACCCGTCACGGCCGTAATTTCCGCCGCTAGCAGACACAGGATGATGCCGTCTTTGTCCGTCGACCACGGCGTGCCATCAAAGCGCAGGAAAGACGCCCCCGCACTCTCTTCACCACCGAAGCCAAAGCTGCCGTCATACAGGCCATCAACGAACCATTTGAAGCCAACCGGTACTTCCACCAGCTTACGACCCAAATCTGCCACCACGCAGTCGATCATCGCACTGGATACCAGCGTTTTACCGACAGCAACCGACTGTCCCCATTGAGGACGGTGCTGGAACAGATAGTTGATCGCCACCGCCAGATAATGGTTCGGGTTCATCAGCCCAGAAGGCGTGACAATACCGTGGCGGTCATAGTCAGGATCGTTGGCAAACGCCAGATCGAATTTGTCACGCAGCGCCAGCAGCCCAGCCATCGCGAATTCTGACGAGCAATCCATACGGATTACCCCGTCGTGATCCAGCGACATAAAGCGGAATGTCTGATCGACGGCATCGTTCACCAGCGTCAGATCCAGCTTGTAGTGATCTGCGATACGCTGCCAGTAGGCAATGCCGGAACCGCCCAGCGGGTCGACGCCCAGCTTCAGACCGGCGCGTTGGATCGCCGCCATGTCCACCACGCTGGCCAGTCCTTCGACATAAGCCTGAACCAGATCCTGTTCATGGACGTGTCCGCTGTTCAATGCCTGATCCAGCGTAATTCGCTTCACGTCGCGCAGTTCATCCGCCAGCAACGCGTTCGCACGCGTCTCAATCACACTGGTCAGGTTGGTATCCGCAGGGCCACCGTTCGGCGGATTATATTTGATCCCGCCATCTTCCGGCGGATTGTGGGACGGCGTAATCACAATGCCGTCTGCCAGCGCACCGCCCTGACGATTGTGAACCAGAATCGCGTTAGACACCGCAGGCGTTGGCGTAAAACCATTATCCAACTGAACGATCACATCCACGCCGTTGGCGGCCAGCACCTCAAGCACGGAGATAAACGCCGGCTCGGAGAGCGCATGAGTGTCTTTACCGACATAGCACGGGCCGCTGATGCCTTGCTTTTTACGCTCTTCTGCAATCGCCTGCGCAATCGCCAGAATGTGCGGTTCATTAAAGCTATGACGTCCCGCGCTACCGCGATGACCAGACGTACCGAATTTCACCGCGTGCGCTGTGTTGCCGACTTCCGGGCGCAGCACATAATATTGTGACGTTAACTGTGCCACATTAATCAAATCGCTCTGCCGGGCAGGCTGTCCGGCCCTTGGGTGATTAGCCATTGGCGCTTCTCCCTAACGCTGTAGTTAGATAAGTGGTTGATATATCCGTCATACTTCAAGCTGCTTGTGCGTTGGCTGCCCTTACTCACTCCAGTCACTTACTTATGTAAGATCCTGGAGACTCGTGCGGTTGCCGCCTTCACGCAACTCGAATTATTTAGGCTATAGATAAATAATTAGATAGTGCCGCACACTTTTTCTGTCAGTTCCGCAGGGAACTGCATCGTCAGCATGATGTGCTCAACCATGCTGCGTTTACGACCGGTATTCGTGTTGGTAATCACCCAGTATGGCGTGCCCGGAATATGTTTGGGCTTGGTGTGTGTGCCATGCTGAAGCAATGTTTGCTGGTCGCCCGCGAAATAGACGCGGGTGCGGCCATGAAGAGATTCTGTCGCGGCAGCAAATTCCTGCGGCGATAAGGTATACAGCGTGGACAGAACCAGCATAAAGCGATTGATAGCTTTATTCTGTTCAGCGTATTCATCCGACAGCAGCAGCTCACGCAGGGTTCGTACCCGATCGCGCGGGCTCGGTGCAGCGGCAGGCTGAGACGTCGTCGTTATTGTTGTGGCAGTCGCTACCGCAAGCGTTGTGACAGGCTGCCCAGCAGTAAATTTCAGCATGCGCCGTAAAATATCTGATGCGCTCTCACCAATATGCTGTGTGTGGCTGGCAATATAACGATAAAGCTCTTCGTCGACTTCAATAGTTTTCATCTTTATCCAGTGCTGTTTTTACCCATTACCATGCAAATTACAGAGACGTTTCCCTTCTGTAACCCGACATCGATGGGTAGATGACTCAAATCAAAAGGATTATACAGGCGTTCAAACATTATCGAACAGCGGCATAATGGGACAATAGCAAAAGTCAGACTATGCCCCAATGCCTTTCATTCCTTGCTGCCCCTTCAGCGACAACATTCATTCTAAAGTCATGATACCCTAAGCCCATGTCTCTCTGAATGAACTTCACCATGAAATTGAATCATCGTAGGCTTTATGCGCACCAGCCCACAGATAAGCTCCCTGTTGTCCTGATTCATGGCCTGTTTGGTACATTAGATAACCTTGGCGTATTGGGCCGGGATTTGCAAAACACGCATGACATTCTGCAAATCGATTTACGCAATCACGGTTTGTCGCCGCGTTCATCGCAGATGAACTACCCCGCGATGGCGCAGGATGTGCTGGCATTACTGGATGAACTGAACATCGAACGCGCTATCGTTATTGGGCATTCAATGGGCGGAAAAGTCGCCATGGCGCTCAGCGCGCTCATTCCCGAACGCTTGGACAAGCTGGTCGCCATTGATATCGCACCGGTGGATTATCAGGTGCGTCGCCACGACACTATCTTTACCGCGCTGCGTGCCGTAACGGAAGCGGGCGTGACATCACGCGCAGAAGCGACAACACTCATGCGCCAGCACATAAAGGAAGACGGCGTCATTCAGTTTTTGCTGAAATCCTTCCAACAGGGAGAGTGGCGTTTTAACGTGCCGGTTCTGTGGGATGAGTACGAAAACATCGTTGGCTGGCAAGAGGTTCCGGCTTGGCAAGGCCCCATCCTGTTCATTCGCGGCGGCGATTCTCCCTATCTGGACGATGCCTACCGCGATGCGCTATTGCGTCAATTCCCGGCAGCTCGTGCGCATGTGATCAGCGGTGCTGGACACTGGGTTCACTCAGAAAAACCCGATGCGGTTTTGCGTGCTATCCACCGTTTTCTGGACACGAATTAACCAGACGACACTGACACTGGCGGATTCATGATAACGGCGGCAGTTAACCGTTGTCGCCGCCAGTGCGGCTAGGGTATGATGGCGACCGCAGTAGAGGGACGGCTGATTCAGCCACAAGCATTGTAACCACTTCATCAAAATGCACGCATCACCCCCAACATGTTTCACAGATAGAAAACCGCCACCTGACAATCCTGTAGCAGGATGAGAATAGGCATCGGTTGTCTCTTTTGAACAAGACGGGCCGCGCGGTGTATTTTGGTCCGAATACCTTGCAGTATCATTACTTATGGCAAAAGAACAAACGGATCGCACCACACTGGATCTGTTCGCAGACGAGCGTCGTCCGGGCCGCCCCAAGACCAACCCGCTCACGCGTGACGAACAACTAAGAATCAACAAGCGTAATCAACTACGTCGCGATAAAGTTCGTGGGTTGCGCCGTGTTGAATTAAAGATCAACAGCGACGCCGTCAATATCCTGAACAGCCTTGCTGAAGAGCGGAACATTAGCCGCAGTGAATTGATTGAAGAGATGCTGCTGGCGCAGTTGGCCGGACAGCAATCCTGATTGACGTAACCTGATATTTATAAATAACTTAAGCATTCACATCTTGTGCGGCGCCATTTCTGACGCCGCCTGAACATTCACCCAAGATTACACACGCTATCTCAGATTAAAACGACGCTTAGAATTTTTCCCAGTTGTCGTTACTGGGCGGTAGCGCCTTGCTTGCACGCGGGGCAATTGCCGACGTTTTCTGCACCGGTTTTGCCGCCACTTGCAGTCCTGACTGCGTATCGGACAGTTGGAACAGCGATACAGTCTGGTTCAACAGCGCCGCCTGCTCTTCCAGCGACAAGGCTGCTGACGAGGCCTGTTCAACCAAGGCCGCGTTTTGCTGCGTTACGCTGTCCATTTCTGCCACGGCCTGACCAACCTGTGCAATCCCTTTACTTTGTTCTTCCGATGCCGACGCAATTTCGCCCATGATATCCGTCACGTTAGTCACCGCACGAACGATATCCTGCATGGTGTCACCCGCATCGCTAACCAGATTGGAGCCGGTATCCACACAGCGAACAGACTCAGAAATCAGCCCTTCAATCTCTTTCGCTGCCTGCGCACTGCGCTGCGCCAGGCTGCGGACTTCGCCCGCCACCACGGCAAACCCACGGCCTTGTTCACCCGCACGCGCCGCTTCTACCGCCGCGTTCAGCGCCAGAATATTGGTCTGGAACGCGATACCGTTAATCACAGTGGTGATCTCTGCGATTTTTCTCGAGCTGCCGGAGATTTCCGACATAGTTTTCACCACGTTCTCAACGATTTCACCGCCCTTCTTCGCCGTTGTCGAGGCTTGCAATGCTAGTTGGCTGGCATGGTTGGCGTTTTCGGCGTTCTGTTTCACCGTTGCCGTCAGTTGCTCCATGCTCGCCGCGGTTTCTTCCAGCGCGGAAGCCTGCTCTTCGGTACGTGAAGACAGATCGTTGTTGCCTGCGGCAATCTCAGAAGCGCCCTGATAGATGGAATCCGTGCTGTTTCTGATCGTGCTAACCGTGCTGGCCAAACTCCCCTGCATTTCACGCAGCAATGGGAACAAACGACCCACACAGTTATTACCAAAGTCCAGAATCGGTTTACCCAAATGACCAGAGGCAATCGCGCTAAAGTGATAACGCAGATCGTTCAATGGACGAACCAGACACATCACCAGATAGCGGTCGGTCAGAAACAGCATAATCAGACCGATAACCAATCCACTCAGTAAAATGTTCTGCCCAATCGTGGTGATTTGTTCAAAACGAACACCCGCTGCATCAAATTTCTCTGCGCTGGCGTTACTGAATGCGGAGAGAGAGACGCCAAACTGACGGCTCAATGGTGGCACAACGTTCTTGGCCTGATTTTGGTAGTCATCCAGCGCGTTGGAAGCGGCCTTCTGGTAAAGCGGTTCAACCCCCTGAGTCACCAGGTCATTCCAGTCACGGCTGACCGCCTGTACCAGCGCAGCATCCAGATCCGCATGATCGATAGCATTAAACGCCACCAAATCTGATTTCAGTTTATCCAGCGCGACAAGTGCAGAAGCCTGCTCTTTATCTGCGGTGGCATTATCACCGCTGCGACGAGCGTCAACCGCACGCGCCAGACGGGTTACCATACGGAAATATTGATCGTTGCCCTGGTTGATAAAATTCATGTTCTGAACCAACAAAGTGCTGGTTTTTGAGGTCGCCGTCATCTCTTTAAAAGAGAACATGGTATATATCGATACGCCACCCCAAAGAACACAAAAAATACCCAGCACCCACAGCATCGCGGTTCTGATGGCAATATTTTTTATAAGTTTCATAGCTCACTCCAAATCAGGAAAATGGTTAAAAAGATTTTTATCGCTAATCAACCGATATGAATCAGAAAATTCACACCATGAAACAAGTCACTTCTCCCTAGCGTTCACATTTCACCGAGTTGAAAACTCAAAAACCACGCTAACTCATCGGCTAAATACAGAAAATATTTAGCGTTATTGCTATATTTATTAATATAATTTTTCATGCTGGAAATAAATTCACCTATTTTTATAAATATAGGTTTTCTAATCATAGCGTTGCAAGCGAATACGCTGCCGTTCGTGTTCTGCGGGCGTTGGCATGCATATATCATTAGGCGGCAAGGCCGTTTGAGTGCCACTTCATTTTATTCTTTAACATCAAAAGAATAAAACCATCCCTTATAGGTTCCCATCGATTTAGTTGCAAATGGTTATAATTCTTATTTCCATTCATTAAGAATATTCCCGAGAAATGTTACAGGTTTTCAATTCTATAAAAACATTATCTTTTGTATGCATTTTAATTCCTCGCAAATAGTAATATGCCATTCCGTGATTTTTATTCCTCACAAACAGAAGCCTGCTTTTAATTACAATTGAAACAAATCATAAAATAAAAACCACATTCATAAAAAATGAAACGCCGTTATAAATAAATATCTGCAACGCTATTAAAGAAATGTGGGCGTAATCTCAGACGATAACATAATCCTTACTCATTATAGGGAATTTAGTATCAACAGATGAGATTTTCGTTTTCTTACTTACCTCGCATTCCACACACTCTTGATTTACGCATCCTTACCGATACGAGTTTCTCCCGATGTGAGTGTCTGTTATTATTAACAGATAAGTGGGTGAAATATTACACCATACCATTAGGAATCAAGAGGTTATTCAATTCATGGCACTCATCGGAATATTCTTTGGCAGTGATACTGGCAACACTGAAAACATCGCCAAAACGATTCAACAGCAGTTAGGCACCAACGTCGCTGATGTTCATGACATCGCCAAAAGCAGCAAAGAAGACCTCGAAGGTTTCGATATTCTGCTGCTAGGTATTCCAACCTGGTATTACGGTGAAGCTCAGTGCGATTGGGATGACTTCTTCCCGTCGCTGGAAGAAGTGGATTTCACAGGAAAATTGGTTGCCCTGTTTGGCTGCGGCGATCAGGAAGATTATGCAGAATACTTCTGTGATGCCATGGGCACCATCCGTGACATCATCGAGCCTCGCGGCGCGACGATTGTCGGCCACTGGCCAACAGAGGGCTATTACTTTGAAGCCTCTAAAGGGCTCGCCGACGACAATCACTTCATCGGCCTGGCTATCGATGAAGACCGCCAGCCTGAACTAACCAGCGAACGCGTAACAACGTGGGTGAAACAGATCAGCGATGAGCTGAACCTTGAAGAACTGGTTGGCTAAGCCATTTCGGCTCTGATAATCCCTATCAGAGCCGAAAACAGCATTGATAGATAAAACCTTTCATAATAATTGATACATTTTTTTAACTTCTATCAGTAAACCTGTACAATAATCCCATCGGCTTTGTATGTGCATCATCATTTCCTCATTCATCAACAACGCATTGCGTTGTATACCAATAGTGTGAATGGGGACAATATTGTTAACATTCCCTTGTTTTCATTTTGTATGCGCGGTTCTATAATTGAGACGCTTTTGCATTTTTTGAGCCGACCGATGTCATAGGCTAGGCAGCCTCCATTGATAAGTAAGCAACAGGATTAAACCCGCATGACTGACAACAATACCGCATTAAAGAAGGCCGGCCTGAAAGTCACTCTTCCAAGACTGAAAATACTGGAAGTGTTACAGGACCCTGTCTGCCATCACGTCAGTGCGGAAGATTTATATAAGAAACTGATTGATATGGGCGAAGAGATTGGTCTTGCTACCGTCTATCGCGTACTCAACCAGTTTGATGATGCGGGTATCGTAACCCGTCATAACTTCGAAGGTGGCAAATCCGTCTTTGAATTGACGCAGCAGCATCATCACGATCACTTAATTTGCCTCGACTGTGGCAAAGTCATTGAATTCCGCGATGAATATATCGAAGCACGTCAGCGTGAGATCGCAGAAAGACACGGCATTAAACTGTCCAACCACAGTCTGTATCTTTATGGGCATTGCAGTGAAGGGGATTGCCGAGAGGATGAAACCCTGCACGATTCCACACGATAAATCGACCGCATAAAAAAATAAAACCGCCGAGGCGGTTTTATTTTTGTCTTCTTACCGGTGGCCTTAGCCTACCCAGGTATCACGTAGCCCAACCGTACGGTTAAACACCAGATGTTCTGCACTGGAGTAAACGCGGTCAGCACAGAAATAACCTTCACGCTCAAACTGATACGCTTTCTCTGCTTCCGCCTGCGCCAGGCTTGCTTCTACAAAACCTTGCGTAATTTTCAGTGAATCTGGATTAATCGTCGACAGGAAGTCGTCCGCCGCGCCCGGGTTTGCCACACTGAACAGGCGATCGTACAAGCGGAATTCAGCTGGTATCGCGTGTGCCGCAGAAACCCAGTGGATAACGCCTTTCACTTTACGGCCATCAGCCGGATCTTTGCTCAGCGTTTCTGCATCATAGCTACAGTAGATTGTGGTGATAGTACCCTGCTCGTCTTTTTCAATGCGTTCTGCTTTGATCACATAAGCGTTACGCAGACGCACTTCTTTACCCAGCACCAGACGCTTGTACTGCTTGTTAGCTTCTTCACGGAAGTCAGCACGATCGATGTAAACTTCGCGGCTGAATGCGACCTGACGTGAACCCATTTCTGGCTTGTTCGGATGGTTTGGCATCGCGACAAACTCTTCGTGCTCGGCTGACAGATTCTCGATCACGACTTTGACCGGATCCAGCACCGCCATGGCACGCGGCGCGTTCTCATTCAGGTCATCGCGAATACAGGACTCAAGCGCGGCCATTTCCACGTTGTTATCCTGCTTCGTTACGCCGATGCGCACACAGAATTCACGGATAGAGGCTGCGCTGTAACCACGACGACGCAGACCAGAGATGGTCGGCATACGCGGATCGTCCCATCCTTCAACGACGTTTTCCACAACCAGCTGGTTCAGCTTACGCTTGGACATAATCGCGTATTCAAGATTGAGGCGGGAGAACTCGTACTGACGTGGATGGCAAGGAATAGTGATGTTATCCAGCACCCAGTCATACAGACGGCGGTTGTCCTGGAATTCCAGCGTACACAGCGAATGCGTGATCCCTTCCAGCGCATCGGAAATGCAGTGGGTGAAGTCATACATCGGGTAGATGCACCACTTGTTGCCGGTCTGGTGATGATCGGCAAATTTAATGCGATACAACACCGGATCGCGCATCACGATAAAGGATGATGCCATATCGATTTTTGCACGCAGACAGGCCGTACCTTCCGCAAACCCACCGTTACGCATTTTTTCAAACAGCGCCAGGTTTTCCTGTACGGTACGATCGCGGTAAGGGCTGTTTTTTCCCGGTGCCGTCAGCGTACCGCGGTATTCGCGAATCTGCTCAGGCGTCAGTTCATCAACGTAAGCCAGCCCTTTACCGATCAGCTCAACCGCATAAGCGTGCAGTTGATCGAAATAATCAGAAGAATAGCGAACGTCGCCGCTCCATGAAAAACCCAGCCACTCGACGTCACGTTTGATCGACTCAACGTACTCGATGTCTTCTTTTACCGGATTGGTATCGTCAAAACGCAGGTTGCATTGCCCCTGATAGTCACGCGCGATACCAAAATTCAGGCAAATAGACTTTGCATGCCCAATATGCAGATAGCCGTTCGGCTCTGGCGGGAAACGCGTCTGAATATGGTCATGCTTACCGGACGCCAGATCTTCATCAATAATCTGACGGATAAAGTTGGTTGGGCGGGCTTCAGCCTCACTCATTCTTCATTCCTCAATGCTAAAACGACGTATAACCGACAATGATCCAACAAGCTACGCTGGGAAACAACCGTTAGTTTCATTTAATTATTCATAACGAAAAAAAAGGGCGAGATTGCTATCTCACCCTATCCATTTCATCGGTATAACACCGCGTTAAACGATCAACATCGTCGTATTACGCCTTGTCATACTTATATCTTGTCATACTCGGCTTTCAACGCGGTCGCTATCGATTCAGCCTGCGTACCTACCACAATCTGTACGCTCTGCTTATTCAGACGAATAACACCCGCCGCACCAAGACGTTTTGCCTGTGCATCATCAACCAGAGAAGAATCAGCCACGTTCAAACGCAGACGTGTGATACAGGCATCAATGCCCGTCAGATTGGCTTTTCCGCCAAGCGCCTGCAAATAGCCCCGCGCCAGCGTCGCCGTATCGCTTGATTTCTCGCCCGCAGACGCCGTGCTCACGTCATAGCCATCGGCTTCGCTACCGCTCACTGCCAGCTCACGTCCTGGCGTTAACAGATTGAAGCGAGTGATGGTAAAGCGGAACACCACATAGTAAATGACGAAGAATACCAGCCCCTGTGCAAGCAACATGTACCACTGAGTGGCCAGCGGGTTACGTGAGGACAGCACCATATCGACGAGCCCCGCACTGAAACCAAAACCGGCAATCCAATGCATACTGGCCGCGATAAAGACAGAAAAACCGGTCAGCAGCGCATGCAGGAAATACAACACCGGCGCAACAAACATAAAGGAGAATTCCAGCGGCTCGGTGATCCCGGTAAAGAAGGAAGCAAATGCCGCCGCCAGCATAATCCCGGCCACTTTGCTTTTGTTTTCAGGGCGTGCGCAGTGATAAATCGCCAGCGCGGCACCCGGCAAACCGAACATCATAATCGGGAAGAAGCCTGCCTGATAACGTCCGGTGATCCCCACGACAGCTTTACCAGAATCGATAGACTGTTGGCCGGCCAGGAAGTTAGGAATATCGTTGATACCCGCGACATCAAACCAGAACACGGAATTCAGCGCATGGTGCAATCCAACAGGAATCAACAAGCGGTTAAAGAAGGCATAAACCCCAGCGCCGACCGACCCCATCTGTTGAATGTGTTCACCGAACGACACCAGCGCATTGTAAATCACCGGCCAGACGTACATTAAAATGAACGCCACCAGAATCATCAGGAAAGAAACCAGAATCGGAACCAAACGGCGTCCGCTGAAGAACGACAGCGCCTTAGGCAACTCAACCTGACTGAAGCGGTTATACAGTTCGGCGGACATGACACCGACCAGAATCCCGATGAACTGGTTTTCAATCTTGCCAAAGGCGGCGGGTACCTGTTCAACGGGGATCCGTTGGATCATGGCAACAACGGCCGGTGAACACAGCGTGGTCAGCACTAGATAACCGACAAAACCGGTCAATGCCGCCGCACCATCTTTATCTTTCGACATACCGTACGCGACACCGACAGCAAACAGCACGGCCATATGTCCGATAATCGCCTCACCCGATTTGATGAGGAGTGCCGCCAACGCGTTCTCGCTTCCCCAGCCAACCGGATCAATCCAGTAACCTATCCCCATCAGGATAGCGGCAGCAGGCAGCGTCGCAACAGGCACCATCAATGCCCGACCGACTTTTTGTAAATAGCTCAGAGTACTCACTTTTCCCTCTCTTACCTTTGCGAGGTAATGAAATGTTGTGGGGCAAACAAACCTGCCAATAAATTTCACTGCCGAAGAACGTCGCTGTAGAAAACGTCATTGTCGAGAAAACGTGGCAGCGGTGGTTCTTAGGGGGAGTGTAAGAAAAATAATTCGCTACACAAATTAAACCCCGTAATTATGTGATAAAAATCACCAAAAAACTGCATACAAAAAGTTTATACCTGAATAAAACCCCAACTTATTTCAAGATTAAAAAAAACGGAGTAGACTAATTTTAATGCATAGACAAAACGCGCAACTGGCGCGATTTGCGCAATAACGTATTTAATTCCACTAAAAAATCAGGAGAGCGCCGATGAGACTCATTCCTTTAACCACCGCCGCCGACGTCGGAAAATGGGCCGCCCGCCACATCGTTGAGAAAATTAACGCTTTCAAGCCCAGCGCAGAGCGCCCTTTTATTCTGGGATTGCCGACGGGAAGTTCACCGCTGGAGGCCTACAAATCGCTGGTCGCCATGCACAAAGCCGGTCTGGTGAGCTTCAAACACGTTGTCACCTTCAATATGGATGAATATGTCGGCCTGCCGACCGACCATCCAGAAAGCTATCATACCTTCATGCATCAAAATTTCTTCAACCACGTTGATATTCCCCGTGAAAACATTAACCTGTTGAACGGCAACGCAGAAGACACCACAGCAGAATGTCACCGTTATGAAGAGAAAATAAAGTCCTACGGGAAAATTCATCTTTTCATGGGCGGCGTGGGCAATGATGGACATATCGCCTTCAATGAACCCGCCTCCTCTCTGGCCTCCCGCACCCGCATCAAAACGTTGACGGAAGAAACCCGTATCGCCAATTCCCGTTTCTTCGGCGGGGACGTCAGTCTGGTGCCTAAATTTGCCCTGACCGTGGGCGTCGGTACGCTGCTGGATGCCGAAGAAGTGATGATTCTGGTGACCGGTCGTAACAAGGCGCAGGCGCTACAGGCTGCGGTAGAAGGCAACGTTAACCATATGTGGACCATCAGCTGTCTGCAACTTCACGCCAAAGCCATCATGGTTTGTGACGAGCCTTCAACCATGGAGCTGAAGGTCAAAACCGTTAAATATTTCCGTGAGTTAGAAACGGAAAGCATGAAAAATCTCTAACCGATGCGGGAGTCGATGATGTACGCGTTAACCCATAGCCGGATCTTCACTGGCCACCAGATTCTGGATAATCACGCTGTCGTGATCGCCGATGGGCTGATCGAGCGAGTCTGCCCACTTGCCGAGCTTCCTGCCGGCATTGAACAACACGACCTGAGCGGCACGTTCCTCGCGCCGGGTTTTATCGATCTCCAGTTGAACGGCTGCGGCGGCGTGCAGTTCAACGACTCGCTGGACACGATCTCCGTCAAGACATTGGAGATCATGCAGCAGGCGAACGAGCGTTCAGGCTGTACCAGTTTTTTACCTACGCTGATTACCTCCAGCGATGCATTTATGAAGCACAGCATCGATGTGATGAGAGACTGGTTGGCGCAGAATAAGCATCAGGCACTTGGGCTGCATCTCGAAGGTCCTTGGCTGAATGTCCTCAAGAAAGGCACGCATGACCCTGTCTTTATCCGCAAACCAACGCAAGAGTTGGTCGACTTCCTGTGCGCTAACGCGGATGCCATTACGAAAATCACGCTAGCACCGGAAGAAGTCGAACCGTCGGTTATCCGCCAGCTAACGGCTGCGGGCATTATCGTCTCTGCCGGGCATTCCAACGCCACCTGGGAACAGGCAAAGCGGGGTTTTGCCGCTGGTATTCGTTTCGCTACCCACCTGTTCAACGCCATGCCGTATCTGACCGGCCGCGAACCCGGATTGGTCGGCGCGATTTACGACGCCCCAGAAGTCTATTGCGGTATTATCGCGGATGGACGACACGTTGACTGGGCCACTATTCGCAACAGTAAACGTATCAAGGGCGATAAGTTGGTGCTGGTGACCGACGCCACGGCACCGGCCGGTGCGGATATTGACCAGTTCATTTTTGCTGGTAAAACCATATACTACCGTGATGGTATTTGTGTCGATGAACACGGCACCCTGAGCGGTTCGGCACTGACCATGATCGACGCCGTACGTAATAGCGTCGAACACGCTGGCATCGCGCTGGATGAGGCGATTCGGATGGCAACGCTCTACCCTGCGCGCGCCATCGGCGTGGATAAGCAGTTAGGCAGTATTGAAAGCGGTAAAGTGGCCAACCTGACCGTCTTTGACCGTGACTATCACATTCTCAAGACGTTTGTTAACGGTAATCCTGTTTGGGGATAAAACGAGAAACGCCTTGGGGTAAAACGGAAATACGTTGGGGTAAACGGAGATAAGGTTTATCCCAACGTTGAGTTAAACCTAAGCGAGTAACTTTTTAATGACCACAGGCGGACAAGCGCAGATAGGGAATGTCGATCTGGTTAAGCAATTAAACAGCGCGGTGGTTTACCGCCTGATTGACCAGCAGGGTCCGATCTCGCGGATTCAGATAGCAGAACAAAGCCAGCTTGCCCCCGCCAGCGTGACCAAAATCACCCGCCAGCTTCTGGAACGAGGGCTCATCAAAGAAGTCGATCAACAGGCTTCCACCGGCGGCAGACGTGCCATTTCGATTATCACCGAAAACCGCCCTTTCCATACCATAGCGGTACGCCTTGGTCGCTATGACGTCACCATTGCGCTGTACGATTTGCAGGGAAAAGCGCTGGAAGAAGCACACTACGATCTGCAAGAAAAAACGCAGGAGTCGCTAGAAGCCGCACTCTTTCACGTTATCAGCGGCTTTATCGCCAGCCATCAGCGCCGTATTCGCGAGCTCATTGCGATCTCGGTTGTGCTGCCGGGGCTGGTTGATCCTGTTGCAGGCATCGTCCGCTATATGCCACATATCAGCGTAAATAACTGGCAACTGGTCAAAAATCTGCAACGCCACTTTAACGTCACCAGCTTTGTCGGTCACGATATCCGCAGCCTGGCGCTGGCAGAACACTATTTCGGTGCCACCCACGATTCACTGGATTCTATTCTGGTACGCGTCCATCGCGGAACTGGCGCGGGTATTCTCGTCAACGGGCAGATTTTTCTCGGCAGTAACGGCAACGTGGGCGAGATCGGCCATATTCAGATCGATCCACTTGGCGATCGCTGCCACTGCGGCAATTTCGGCTGTCTGGAAACCGTCGTCGCCAACGCCGCCATTGAGCAACGCGTACAGCACCTGCTGGGTCAGGGCTACCCCAGCAAGCTTTCTATCGATAGCTGTTCGATTTCTGCAATTTGCAAAGCGGCAAACCGTGGTGATGCCCTCGCCCGTGAAGTTATCGAACAGGCCGGACTCAATCTGGGCAAAGCGCTGTCCATCGCCATCAACCTGTTCAATCCTCAGAAAGTCGTGATTGCCGGTGAAATCACTGAAGCAGAAAAAACGCTGCTTCCCGCGATCCAACGCTGCATCAACGCGCAGGTGCTGAAAGAATTTCGTCACAACCTGCCGATTGAGATCTCCAGCCTCAACCATCTTTCCGCTATCAGTGCGTTCGCCCTGGTCAAACGGGCGATGCTAAACGGCGTGCTGCTACAGCAATTGCTTGAAAACGCCTGATCCCCTTTCGGGCCGGATTATGTAATCCCTAAAAATCCGGCCTTTCCCTTCTATGAATTTGACGAATCCACACCAAAAAACCGAATAAATTAACGAAACACCACACGGATGGCTTTTTTCATTAAATAATATTGAATTCCTATGGCACTTTGATGCTAAATCAATGGCACTGAGTTCGAATCTGTCATTACTGGGAGTCATGTATGTGTTCTATTTTTGGTGTGCTTGATCTGAAAAGCGATCCTGTTGAACTGCGTAAGAAAGCGCTGGAGTTATCCCGTTTGATGCGTCACCGCGGGCCAGACTGGTCCGGCGTTTATGCCAGCGACAAAGCCATTCTGGCTCACGAACGTCTGTCTATCGTTGACGTCAACACGGGCGCACAGCCGCTTTACAACGCCGAGAGCACCCACATTCTGGCCGTTAACGGTGAAATTTATAACCATCAGGCATTGCGTCAGCAATACGGTGATCGTTACGCGTTCCAGACTGGCTCCGACTGCGAAGTAATTCTGGCGCTGTATCAGGAAAAAGGCCCAGAATTCCTGGATGAACTGCGCGGCATGTTCGCCTTTGCCCTGTATGACAGCGAAAAAGACGCCTACCTGATTGGCCGTGACCACCTCGGCATCATCCCGCTGTACATGGGTTACGATGAGCACGGCAACCTGTATGTCGCTTCTGAAATGAAAGCGCTGGTGCCGGTTTGCCGCACCATCAAAGAATTCCCGGCTGGCAGCTACCTGTGGAGCAAAGACGGCGAAATTCGCGAGTATTACCAGCGCGACTGGTTTGATTACGACGCCGTAAAAGACAACGAAACGGATAAAGAAGCGCTGCGCGATGCGCTGGAAGAAGCGGTGAAAAGCCACCTGATGTCTGACGTGCCCTACGGCGTGTTGCTCTCTGGCGGTCTGGATTCCTCCGTTATCTCAGCAATCACCAAAAAATATGCGGCACGTCGCGTAGAAGATGACGAGCGTAGTGAAGCCTGGTGGCCTCAGTTGCACTCTTTCGCCGTCGGTTTGGAAGGTGCACCAGATTTGAAAGCCGCGCAAGAAGTCGCTAACCACTTGGGCACCGTGCACCACGAAATTCACTTCACCGTGCAGGAAGGGCTGGATGCGATTCGCGACGTGATTTATCACATCGAAACCTATGACGTCACCACGATTCGCGCCTCAACGCCGATGTACCTGATGTCCCGTAAAATCAAAGCCATGGGCATCAAGATGGTGCTGTCAGGCGAAGGGTCTGACGAAGTGTTCGGCGGTTACCTCTATTTCCACAAAGCGCCAAACGCCAAAGAATTGCATGAAGAAACCGTGCGTAAGCTGCTGGCACTGCACCAGTACGACTGCGCCCGTGCGAACAAAGCGATGTCAGCCTGGGGTGTGGAAGCTCGCGTACCGTTCCTGGACAAAAACTTCCTCGATGTCGCGATGCGCATCAACCCACGCGACAAAATGTGTGGCAACGGCAAGATGGAAAAACACATCCTGCGCGAGTGCTTTGAATCTTATCTGCCGCACAGCGTTGCATGGCGCCAGAAAGAACAGTTCTCTGACGGCGTAGGCTACAGCTGGATTGATACGCTGAAAGAAGTAGCGGCTCAACAGGTTACCGATCAGCAGTTGGAGACAGCTCGCTTCCGCTTCCCGTACAACACGCCAGGCTCCAAAGAAGCGTATTTGTACCGTGAAATCTTCGAAGAGCTGTTCCCGGTTCCAAGCGCAGCAGAATGCGTACCGGGTGGCCCGTCTGTCGCCTGTTCGTCAGCTAAAGCGATTGAGTGGGATGAATCTTTCAAGAAACTGGATGATCCATCAGGCCGTGCGGTTGGCGTACACCAGTCAGCCTACAAATAATTCGATTTAATTTCTTCAATCAACGGGCCTTTCATGGCCCGTCTTTGTATGCTTAATTGACTGGGAATGCGTGCTTTTTGGCGTTTTTCTCACCATACTGTTCACAACCCAAACAAACGGTACATTGAGGGCACTTTTCGGGAAAAAACTAGTTGACGCAATTAGGCCAACTACGCATAATGCGCCCCGCAACGCCGATGAAGGTGACGCGGAAAAGATGGCTACGTAGCTCAGCTGGTTAG
>NZ_JACDSF010000018.1 GCF_013449685.1 Pectobacterium brasiliense
AAGTTATCGCTTAATCGCTGATAAACTTAATGCATGAAAAAGGCACTTCGGTGCCTTTTTTTACGTCCGAATGATTAGATGGAAATTGAAATAAAAATAATTCTTATTTAGAATAACTCAGTTGGTTAAAAAATCGCTAGGCGCGGTTTCAAATGCTAGTTGTAGTGTCCTGAAAGGTAGTGCGAAAGACACTCGCAATAACAATGAGTCATTCTGATATGTATGTTTGTTTGTGCAACGCGATTTCTGACAAAGTCATTCGTAATGCTGTTCGTCAGCACCAGCCTCAATCTATGCAACAATTACGCAAGCTCGTTCCTATTGGGACCGATTGCGGAAAATGTATTCGTCAGGCGCGTGTTATTTTTGAGGAAGAGCAGGCTAAAATTCCTGACATGTATGAAGTAGCATAAAATGTAGGATCGTTTTTTTGACTCTTTGCTGACCAGTTCTACACTTTAAGAACTGGAGCGGAGGAGCATGTCATGAAAGGCGATAAAAAAGTCATCACACACCTGAATAAGCTATTGGGCAACGAGCTGGTAGCCATTAACCAATATTTTCTTCATGCCCGAATGTTTAAAAACTGGGGCTTAACCCGTCTTAACGATCACGAATATCATGAGTCTATTGACGAAATGAAACATGCTGATCGCTACATCGAACGAATCCTGTTTCTCGAAGGCATCCCGAATCTACAGGATTTGGGTAAGTTGAACATTGGCGAGGATGTCGAGGAGATCTTACGTTCTGATCTTCAACTTGAATTGGATGGCGCAAAGAGTTTGCGTGAGGCAATTGCCTATGCTGATTCGGTACATGACTACGTCAGTAGAGATTTAATGATAGAAATTCTTGCCGATGAAGAAGGGCACATCGACTGGCTGGAGACAGAATTAGACTTGATTTCACGTCTTGGTATACAAAACTATCTTCAAGCTCAGCTAAAAGCTGAGTAACTGATTATCATAGCCTGCTATGTAATTTATGTCCCAATTCGGCCGGACTGTGCACATTGTTCCGGCCGCGTTAAAATCATTTCATCCTGATTATTGCTTCCCCAGCCAATTTGCGTATAATGCGCGAGCTTACCGAATCTAGGTAAGCCTGATTCAATCTGAATCAGACGGCCAATATTGATTTATTGACCAAAACAATACTCCCGATATGGGGGTTATGTGCTGACGATTACACTCCCCCATCAATCGAAATGGGTGTGAGGAGTAATCATTTACGTTTATAAATAATTGGAGCTCTGGTCTCATGCAGAACCAAAGAATCCGTATCCGCCTGAAAGCGTTTGATCATCGTCTGATTGATCAATCAACTGCGGAAATCGTCGAGACTGCTAAGCGCACTGGTGCGCAAGTACGTGGTCCGATCCCGCTGCCGACCCGCAAAGAGCGCTTTACCGTTCTGATTTCTCCGCACGTCAATAAAGATGCGCGCGATCAGTACGAGATTCGCACTCACAAGCGTCTGGTTGACATCGTTGAGCCAACCGAGAAAACCGTTGATGCTCTGATGCGTCTGGATCTGGCTGCTGGTGTAGACGTGCAGATCAGCCTGGGTTAATCAGGTCATTGAGCGATTGAGAGGTTGAAACAATGATTGGTTTAGTCGGTAAAAAAGTGGGCATGACCCGTATCTTCACTGAAGATGGCGTATCTATCCCCGTAACCGTTATCGAAATTGAAGCAAACCGCGTAACTCAGGTTAAAGACCTGGCTAACGACGGTTACCGCGCTGTGCAAGTGACTACTGGTGCTAAAAAAGCAAACCGTGTTACTAAGCCAGAAGCAGGTCACTTTGCTAAAGCTGGCGTAGAAGCTGGCCGTACTCTGCGTGAATTCCGTCTTTCTGAAGGCGAAGAGTTCACTGTAGGTCAGAGCATCAGTGTCGAAATTTTCGCAGACGTTAAAAAAGTAGACGTTACTGGTACATCTAAAGGTAAAGGTTTTGCTGGCACAGTTAAGCGCTGGAATTTCCGTACTCAGGATGCTACTCACGGTAACTCCTTGTCCCACCGCGTTCCGGGTTCTATCGGTCAGAACCAGACTCCGGGCAAAGTGTTCAAAGGCAAGAAAATGGCAGGCCAGCTGGGTAACGAGCGTGTAACCGTTCAGAGCCTGGACGTAGTGCGTGTTGACGCTGAGCGCAACCTGCTGCTGGTTAAAGGTGCTGTTCCGGGAGCTACCGGTAGCGACCTGATCGTTAAACCAGCTGTGAAGGCGTGAGGAGATAGCAATGGAATTAGTATTGAAAGACGCGCAAAGCGCGCTGACTGTTTCCGAAACTACCTTCGGTCGTGATTTCAACGAAGCGCTGGTACATCAGGTTGTTGTTGCTTATGCAGCAGGTGCCCGTCAAGGTACTCGCGCCCAGAAGACCCGTGCTGAAGTAACTGGTTCCGGTAAAAAACCTTGGCGTCAGAAAGGTACTGGCCGTGCGCGTTCTGGTTCTGCTAAGAGCCCGATCTGGCGTTCCGGTGGTGTGACCTTCGCTGCTAAGCCACAGGATCACAGTCAGAAAGTTAACAAAAAGATGTACCGCGGCGCGCTGAAAAGCATTCTGTCCGAATTGGTACGTCAAGATCGTCTGATCGTTGTCGAGACGTTCTCTGTGGAAGCACCGAAAACTAAGTTGCTGGCACAGAAACTGAAAGAAATGGCACTGGAAGACGTGTTGATCATCACCGGTGAACTGGATGAAAATCTGTTCCTGGCTGCGCGTAACCTGTACAAGGTTGACGTGCGTGATGCAGCAGGTATCGACCCAGTTAGCTTGATCGCCTTCGACAAAGTCGTTATGACTGCTGATGCAGTTAAGCAAGTTGAGGAGATGCTGGCATGATCCGTGAAGAACGTCTGCTGAAAGTACTGCGCGCGCCGCACGTATCTGAAAAAGCATCTACCGCGATGGAAAAAACTAACACCATCGTTCTCAAAGTTGCTAAAGACGCGACTAAAGCAGAGATCGTTGCTGCTGTAGAGAAACTGTTCGAAGTAGAAGTTAAAGACGTAAACACCCTGGTAGTTAAGGGTAAAGTTAAGCGTCACGGACAGCGTATTGGTCGTCGCAGCGACTGGAAAAAAGCTTACGTCACCCTGAAAGAAGGCCAGAATCTGGACTTCATCGGCGGCGCTGAGTAAGTCGGAGGAGAAAGACAATGGCAGTTGTTAAATGTAAACCGACATCTCCGGGTCGTCGCCACGTTGTTAAAGTGGTTAACCCTGAGCTGCACAAGGGCAAGCCTTATGCCCCGTTGCTGGAAAAGAACAGCAAATCCGGTGGCCGTAACAACAATGGCCGCATCACTACCCGTCACATCGGTGGTGGTCACAAACAGCAATATCGTCTGATTGACTTCAAACGTAATAAAGACGGTATTCCTGCGGTTGTTGAGCGTCTGGAGTATGATCCGAACCGTTCCGCGAATATCGCGCTGGTTCTGTACAAAGACGGCGAACGTCGTTACATCCTGGCGCCGAAAGGCCTGAAAGCCGGCGACCAGATTCAATCTGGCGTTGATGCTGCGATTAAAGCGGGTAACACCCTGCCGATGCGTAACATTCCAGTCGGTTCAACGGTTCATAACGTAGAAATGAAACCAGGTAAAGGCGGCCAATTGGCTCGTTCTGCTGGTGCTTACGTTCAGATCGTTGCTCGTGACGGTTCTTACGTTACCCTGCGTCTGCGTTCTGGCGAAATGCGTAAAGTCGAATCCGACTGCCGCGCTACGCTGGGCGAAGTTGGCAACGCTGAGCACATGCTTCGCGTTCTGGGTAAAGCTGGTGCTGCACGCTGGCGTGGTGTTCGTCCTACCGTTCGCGGTACGGCAATGAACCCAGTCGACCACCCACACGGTGGTGGTGAAGGTCGTAACTTTGGTAAGCACCCGGTTAGTCCGTGGGGCGTTCAGACCAAAGGTAAGAAGACCCGCAGCAACAAGCGTACTGATAAATTTATCGTACGTCGCCGTACTAAATAATCTTAGAGGATAAACCATGCCACGTTCTCTCAAGAAAGGTCCATTTATTGACCTGCACTTGCTGAAGAAGGTAGAGAAAGCGGTGGAAAGCGGAGACAAGAAGCCTTTGCGCACTTGGTCCCGTCGTTCAACGATCTTTCCAAATATGATCGGTTTGACCATCGCTGTCCATAATGGTCGTCAGCACGTTCCGGTGTTTGTTTCCGATGAAATGGTCGGTCACAAACTGGGTGAATTCGCGCCGACTCGTACTTATCGCGGCCATGCGGCCGACAAAAAGGCCAAGAAGCGCTAAGGTAGGAGGAAGAGATGGAAACTATCGCTAAACATTGCCACGCTCGTTCTTCTGCTCAAAAGGTTCGCCTGGTGGCAGACCTGATTCGCGGTAAGAAAGTGTCGCAAGCTCTGGAAGTTCTGACCTACACCAACAAGAAAGCTGCTGGTCTGGTTAAAAAAGTGCTGGAGTCTGCTATTGCTAACGCAGAACACAACGATGGCGCTGACATTGATGATCTGAAAGTCGCGAAAATCTTCGTTGACGAAGGCCCAAGCATGAAGCGCATTATGCCGCGTGCTAAAGGTCGTGCGGATCGCATCCTGAAGCGTACCAGCCACATTACTGTGGTTGTGTCCGATCGCTGAGACTCTGGAGACTAGCAATGGGTCAGAAAGTACATCCTAATGGTATTCGCCTGGGTATTGTCAAACCTTGGAACTCTACCTGGTATGCGAATACCAAAGAATTCGCTGACAACCTGGACAGCGATTTTAAAGTTCGTAAATACCTGACGAAGGAACTGGAGAAGGCTTCCGTTTCTCGTATCGTTATCGAACGTCCGGCAAAAAGCATTCGTGTGACTATTCACACTGCTCGCCCGGGTATCGTGATCGGTAAAAAAGGTGAAGATGTTGAAAAACTGCGCAAAGTCGTAGCGGATATCGCTGGCGTACCTGCACAGATCAATATCGCAGAAGTTCGTAAACCTGAACTGGACGCAAAACTGGTTGCTGACAGCATCACTTCTCAGCTGGAGCGTCGTGTGATGTTCCGCCGTGCTATGAAGCGTGCGGTACAGAACGCCATGCGTCTGGGCGCTAAAGGTATTAAAGTTGAAGTAAGTGGCCGTCTTGGCGGCGCTGAAATCGCGCGTACCGAATGGTACCGTGAAGGTCGTGTTCCATTGCATACACTGCGTGCGGATATCGACTACAACACCTCCGAAGCGCACACCACTTATGGTGTTATCGGTGTGAAAGTGTGGATCTTCAAAGGTGAGATCCTGGGTGGTATGGCTGCCGTTGAACAACCGGAAAAACCGGCTGCTCAACCTAAAAAGCAGCAGCGTAAAGGCCGCAAGTAAGGAGAGTCGCTGATGTTACAACCAAAGCGTACAAAATTCCGTAAGGTGCACAAGGGCCGCAACCGTGGTCTGGCGCAGGGTACGGATGTTAGCTTCGGCACTTTCGGTCTGAAAGCTGTTGGCCGCGGTCGCCTGACTGCTCGTCAAATCGAAGCTGCACGTCGTGCCATGACTCGTGCTGTTAAGCGTCAAGGTAAGATCTGGATCCGTGTATTCCCGGACAAACCGATCACCGAGAAACCGCTTGAAGTTCGTATGGGTAAAGGTAAAGGTAACGTGGAATATTGGGTTGCCTTGATTCAGCCAGGTAAAGTCCTGTACGAAATGGACGGTGTGCCGGAAGAGTTAGCCCGTGAGGCATTCCAACTGGCAGCAGCGAAACTGCCTATCAAAACCACCTTTGTAACTAAGACGGTGATGTAATGAAAGCAAATGAGCTGCGTGAAAAAAGCGTCGAAGAGCTGAACACTGAACTGCTCGGCCTGCTGCGCGAGCAATTTAACCTGCGTATGCAGGCTGCCAGTGGTCAGTTGCAACAGACTCACCTGGTAAAACAAGTGCGTCAGAATATTGCACGTGTTAAGACTTTACTGACTGAGAAGGCGGGTGCGTAATGACTGATAAAATCCGTACTCTGCAAGGTCGTGTTGTAAGCGACAAAATGGAGAAATCCATGGTTGTTGCTATCGAACGTTTTGTGAAACACCCGCTTTACGGTAAATTCATTAAGCGTACGACTAAGCTGCACGTACATGACGAGAACAATGAATGCGGTATCGGTGACGTGGTTGAAATCCGCGAATGCCGTCCGCTGTCCAAAAATAAGTCTTGGACACTTGTTCGCGTTGTAGAGAAAGCGATTCTGTAATAAAGTAGCGCTCTTCTCTTATGATAAACGGCTCTGCAAAGGGCCGTTTATTTTTTCTACCCATACCAAGGAAGCGGTGTTATAATGCTGCGCCCTCAATTATGGGGTATTTAATGGCCCGAAAGGGTCCTAGAGTAGTAGTTGACAAGCGGAGCACTAAAATGATCCAAGAACAGACTATGCTGAACGTGGCCGATAATTCCGGTGCACGTCGCGTAATGTGTATCAAGGTTCTAGGTGGCTCGCACCGTCGCTACGCAGGCGTCGGCGATATCATCAAAATTACCATCAAGGAAGCAATTCCTCGCGGTAAGGTGAAGAAAGGCGATGTTCTGAAGGCGGTAGTGGTGCGCACCAAGAAGGGTGTTCGTCGCCCGGACGGTTCTGTCATTCGCTTCGATGGCAATGCTTGCGTTATTTTAAACAATAACAGCGAACAGCCTATCGGTACGCGTATTTTTGGGCCGGTAACTCGTGAACTGCGTAATGAGAAGTTCATGAAAATTATCTCTCTGGCACCAGAAGTACTTTAAGGAGCGAATCATGGCAGCGAAAATCCGTCGTGATGACGAAGTTATTGTGCTAACCGGTAAAGATAAAGGTAAGCGCGGTAAAGTAAAAAATGTCCTGTCTGCTAGTAAGGTCATTGTTGAAGGTATTAACCTGGTTAAAAAACATCAGAAGCCGGTTCCGGCCCTGAACCAACCAGGTGGCATCGTTGAAAAAGAAGCTGCAATTCAAGTTTCTAACCTTGCAATCTTCAATGCGGCAACTGGTAAGGCTGACCGTGTAGGCTTTAGATTCGAAGACGGAAAAAAAGTCCGTTTCTTTAAATCTAATAGCGAAACTATCAAGTAATTTGGAGTAGTACGATGGCGAAACTGCATGATTACTACAAAGACGAAGTAGTTAAAAAACTCATGACTGAGTTTAACTACAATTCTGTCATGCAAGTCCCTCGGGTCGAGAAGATCACCCTGAATATGGGTGTTGGTGAAGCGATCGCTGACAAGAAACTGCTGGATAACGCAGCAGCTGATCTGGCAGCAATCTCCGGTCAAAAACCGTTGATCACCAAAGCACGCAAATCTGTTGCAGGCTTCAAAATCCGTCAGGGCTATCCGATCGGCTGTAAAGTAACTCTGCGTGGCGAACGCATGTGGGAGTTCCTTGAGCGTCTGATTTCCATTGCTGTACCGCGTATTCGTGACTTCCGTGGCTTGTCCGCTAAGTCATTCGATGGTCGTGGTAATTACAGCATGGGTGTGCGTGAGCAGATCATCTTCCCGGAAATCGACTACGATAAAGTCGATCGCGTTCGTGGTTTGGACATTACCATTACCACCACTGCGAAATCCGATGATGAAGGCCGTGCGCTATTGGCCGCCTTTAACTTCCCATTCCGCAAGTAAGGTAGGGTTACTAATGGCTAAGCAATCCATGAAAGCACGCGAAGTTGTTCGTGTGAAACTGGCTGAAAAATACCGCGCTAAACGCGAGGAATTGAAAGCTATCATCTCTGGTGTGAACTCATCTGACGAAGATCGTTGGGATGCAGTTCTTAAGCTGCAGACTCTGCCGCGTGATTCCAGCCCGTCTCGTCAGCGTAACCGCTGCCGCCAAACTGGTCGTCCGCACGCTTTCCTGCGGAAGTTCGGGTTGAGCCGTATCAAGGTCCGTGAAGCCGCTATGCGCGGTGAAATTCCGGGTCTGAAAAAGGCTAGCTGGTAATTGTCACCAATTGAATCACGGGAGTAAAGACAGATGAGCATGCAAGATCCGATCGCGGATATGCTGACCCGTATCCGTAACGGTCAAGCCGCGAACAAAGTTGCGGTCACCATGCCTTCCTCCAAGCTGAAAGTGGCAATTGCCAACGTGCTGAAGGAAGAAGGTTACATTGAAGATTTCAAAATCGAAGGCGACACCAAGCCAGTTCTGGAATTAGAACTTAAATATTTCCAGGGCAAGGCAGTGGTAGAAAGCATTCAGCGAGTAAGCCGTCCAGGTCTGCGCATCTATAAAAGAAAAGATGAGCTGCCAAAAGTTATGGCCGGTTTAGGTATCGCAGTTGTTTCTACCTCTAAAGGTGTTATGACTGATCGTGCAGCTCGCCAGGCTGGTCTTGGTGGCGAGATTATCTGCTACGTAGCTTAATCGGGAGGAAAAATGTCTCGTGTTGCAAAAGCACCCGTCGTCATTCCTGCCGGCGTAGAGGTAAAACTCAACGGTCAGGATGTTTCGATTAAGGGTAAAAACGGCGAGCTGAGTCGTAAGATCCATGATGCTGTTGAAGTGAAACAAGCTGACAACGCTCTGACTTTCGCTCCGCGCGAAGGTTTTGTTGACGGATGGGCCCAAGCGGGTACCACTCGTGCTCTGTTGAACGCAATGGTTATCGGTGTTACCGAAGGCTTCACTAAGAAGCTGCAACTGGTTGGTGTTGGTTACCGTGCTGCTGTTAAAGGCAACGTGGTTAACCTGTCTCTCGGGTTTTCTCATCCAGTAGAGCATGCACTGCCGGCAGGTATTACTGCAGAATGCCCAAGCCAAACTGAAATCGTACTGAAAGGTGCTGATAAGCAGGTTATTGGTCAGGTTGCTGCGGAATTACGCGCCTACCGTCGTCCTGAGCCTTATAAAGGCAAGGGTGTCCGTTACGCCGACGAAGTCGTGCGTACCAAAGAGGCTAAGAAGAAGTAAGGTAACACTATGGATAAGAAAGCAGCTCGTATCCGTCGTGCGACCCGCGCACGCCGCAAGCTCCAGGAACTGGGTGCGACGCGTCTGGTGGTACATCGTACTCCACGCCATATTTATGCGCAGGTCATTGCACCGAACGGTTCTGAAGTCCTGGTAGCCGCTTCTACTGTAGAAAAAGCTATCGCTGAACAACTGAAGTCTACCGGTAATAAAGACGCAGCAAGTGCAATAGGTAAAGCTATTGCAGAACGCGCGTTAGAAAAAGGCATTAAAGATGTCTCTTTCGACCGTTCCGGTTTCCAATATCATGGTCGAGTCCAAGCACTGGCAGATGCTGCCCGTGAAGCTGGCCTTCAGTTCTAAGGTAGAGGTGTAAGATGGCTCACATCGAGAAACAAGCTGGCGAACTGCAGGAAAAGCTGATCGCGGTAAATCGCGTATCTAAAACCGTTAAAGGTGGTCGTATTTTCAGCTTCACCGCACTGACTGTAGTGGGTGATGGCAACGGCCGCGTTGGTTTTGGTTACGGTAAAGCTCGCGAAGTTCCAGCAGCGATCCAGAAAGCGATGGAAAAAGCCCGTCGCAATATGATGAATGTCGCGCTGAACAACGGCACCCTGCAGCACCCAGTTAAAGGTGCTCACACGGGTTCTCGTGTGTTCATGCAGCCAGCTTCCGAAGGTACCGGTATTATTGCCGGTGGTGCAATGCGCGCCGTTTTGGAAGTTGCAGGGGTTCACAACGTATTGGCTAAAGCCTATGGTTCCACTAACCCGATTAACGTGGTTCGTGCAACGATTGATGGTTTGGCAAATATGAAGTCCCCAGAAATGGTCGCTGCCAAGCGTGGTAAATCCGTTGAAGAAATTCTGGGGTAATGACCGTGGCAAAGACTATTAAAATTACTCAAACCCGTAGTGCAATCGGTCGTCTGCCGAAACATAAGGCGACACTGCTTGGCCTGGGTCTGCGTCGTATTGGTCATACAGTTGAACGTGAGGATACTCCTGCGGTTCGCGGTATGGTCAACGCGGTTTCCTACATGGTTAAAGTAGAGGAGTAACAGATGCGTTTAAATACTCTGTCTCCGGCCGAAGGTGCTAAACACGCACCGAAGCGTTTAGGTCGTGGTATTGGTTCTGGCCTGGGCAAAACCAGTGGTCGTGGTCACAAAGGTCAGAACTCTCGTTCTGGCGGTGGCGTGCGTCGTGGTTTTGAAGGTGGTCAGATGCCTTTATATCGTCGTCTGCCGAAATTCGGTTTTACTTCTCGCAAAGCGATGATCACGGCAGAAGTTCGTCTGTCTGATTTAGCTAAAGTAGAAGGCGACGTGGTTGACCTGAATACGCTGAAAGCCGCTAATGTTATTGGCATTCAGATTGAGTTCGCGAAAGTGATTCTGTCTGGTGAAGTTGCTCGTCCGGTAACGATTCGTGGTCTGCGTGTCACTAAAGGTGCTCGTGCTGCTATCGAAACTGCTGGCGGTAAAATTGAGGAATAAGTAGCAGATGGCTAAGCAACCAGGATTAGATTTTCAAAGTGCTAAAGGCGGAGTTGGTGAACTGAAGCGCAGACTTTTGTTTGTTATCGGTGCGCTAATTGTTTTCCGTATTGGCTCTTTTATCCCAATTCCTGGTATTGATGCCACTGTGCTTGCCAAATTGCTTGAACAGCAGCGAGGCACCATCATTGAAATGTTTAACATGTTCTCTGGTGGTGCTCTCAGCCGTGCTTCTATCTTTGCACTGGGTATTATGCCGTATATTTCGGCATCGATTATTATCCAGTTGCTGACGGTGGTTCATCCCGCGTTGGCTGAAATAAAGAAAGAAGGGGAAGCTGGCCGTCGTAAGATCAGCCAGTATACCCGTTATGGTACCTTGGTATTGGCTATATTCCAGTCAATCGGTATTGCTACCGGTTTGCCGAATATGCCTGGAATGCAAGACTTGGTGATAAATCCAGGTTTTGCTTTCTACTTTACCGCTGTTGTGAGCCTAGTTACTGGGACAATGTTCCTGATGTGGCTGGGAGAACAGATTACGGAACGTGGTATCGGTAACGGTATCTCGATCATAATCTTCGCTGGTATTGTTGCGGGGCTACCGCCGGCCATTGGCCATACTATCGAGCAAGCTCGGCAAGGCGACCTGCACTTCCTCCTGTTGCTGTTGGTTGCAGTTTTAGTGTTTGCAGTAACCTTCTTCGTTGTTTTCGTTGAGCGTGGTCAACGTCGTATTGTCGTTAACTATGCAAAACGTCAACAGGGGCGTCGTGTTTATGCAGCACAGAGTACGCATTTACCGCTGAAAGTGAACATGGCTGGGGTTATCCCTGCAATTTTCGCCTCCAGTATTATTCTGTTCCCAGCTACGATTGCATCTTGGTTTGGGGGCGGTACCGGTTGGAACTGGCTGACAACTATTTCGCTGTATTTGCAGCCCGGACAGCCGCTTTATGTGTTACTCTATGCGTCTGCAATCATCTTCTTCTGTTTCTTCTACACTGCGTTGGTTTTCAACCCGCGCGAAACAGCAGATAACCTGAAGAAGTCCGGTGCATTCGTGCCAGGAATTCGTCCGGGAGAGCAAACGGCGAAATATATCGATAAAGTGATGACTCGCCTGACTCTGATTGGTGCGATGTATATTACTTTTATCTGCCTGATCCCGGAGTTTATGCGTGACGCAATGAAAGTACCTTTCTATTTCGGGGGTACATCTTTATTGATCGTTGTTGTCGTCATCATGGACTTTATGGCTCAAGTGCAAACTCTAATGATGTCGAGTCAATATGAGTCTGCATTGAAGAAAGCAAACCTGAAAGGCTATAACCGTTAATTAGGTGAGCTTGAGAAGTTACGGAGAGTAAAAATGAAAGTTCGTGCTTCCGTCAAGAAATTATGTCGTAACTGTAAGATTGTTAAGCGTAACGGTGTCGTTCGTGTGATCTGCAGTGCCGAGCCGAAGCATAAACAGCGTCAAGGCTGATTATCTCGCATATTTTTCTTGCAAAGTTGGATTGAGCTGGCTAGATTAGCCAGCCAATCTTTTGTATGTAGCTGCAACATTATTTGAGTATCCTGAAAACGGGCTTTTCAGAATGGTGTTGCTGTATAAAATTGTAGGAGTGCATAGTGGCCCGTATAGCAGGCATTAACATTCCTGATCATAAACATACCGTTATTGCGTTAACGTCGATTTTCGGTATCGGTAAAACCCGGTCGCAGGCTATTTGTGCTGCAACAGGGATTGCCGAAGATGTTAAGATCAGTGAGCTGTCTGAAGAGCAAATCGATAAGCTGCGTGACGAAGTTGCCAAGTTTGTTGTAGAAGGTGATCTGCGTCGTGAAGTTACCCTGAGCATCAAGCGTCTTATGGACCTTGGTACTTATCGTGGTTTGCGTCATCGTCGTGGTCTGCCGGTTCGCGGTCAGCGTACCAAGACTAACGCCCGTACCCGTAAGGGTCCGCGCAAACCGATCAAGAAATAATCGGGGTGATTGAATAATGGCAAAGGCACCTATTCGTGCACGTAAGCGTGTAAGAAAGCAAGTCTCTGACGGTGTGGCTCATATCCATGCTTCTTTCAACAACACCATCGTAACCATTACTGATCGTCAGGGTAATGCGCTGGGTTGGGCAACTGCCGGTGGTTCCGGCTTCCGTGGTTCTCGTAAATCTACGCCGTTCGCTGCTCAGGTAGCTGCAGAACGTTGCGCAGAGGCCGTGAAAGAGTACGGTATTAAGAACCTGGAAGTTATGGTTAAAGGACCTGGTCCGGGCCGTGAGTCTACTATCCGCGCATTGAACGCGGCTGGTTTCCGCATCACTAATATTACTGATGTGACTCCGATCCCTCATAACGGTTGTCGTCCGCCGAAAAAGCGCCGCGTATAACGCCGCTTTTAGGATTGTTGGAGAAAGAAAATGGCAAGATATTTGGGTCCTAAGCTCAAGCTGAGCCGTCGTGAAGGCACCGACCTGTTCCTGAAGTCTGGTGTTCGTGCGATCGATTCCAAGTGTAAAATTGAACAAGCTCCTGGCCAGCATGGTGCGCGTAAACCGCGTCTGTCTGACTATGGTGTACAGTTGCGTGAAAAGCAAAAAGTTCGCCGTATCTACGGTGTTCTGGAGCGTCAGTTCCGTAACTATTATAAAGAAGCTGCACGTCTGAAAGGCAACACAGGTGCAAACCTGCTGCAACTGCTGGAAGGTCGTCTGGATAACGTTGTTTATCGTATGGGTTTTGGTGCCACTCGTGCTGAAGCACGTCAAATGGTAAGCCACAAAGCTATCATGGTAAACGGTCGCGTTGTTAGCATCGCTTCTTATCAGGTATCCCCGAATGACGTAGTCAGCATCCGTGAGAAAGCGAAAAAGCAATCTCGCGTGAAAGCCGCTCTGGAGCTGGCTGAACAGCGTGAAAAGCCAACTTGGCTGGAAGTTGATGCTGCCAAGATGGAAGGTGTGTTCAAACGTATTCCTGAACGTACCGATCTGTCTGCGGACATTAATGAACACCTGATCGTCGAGCTTTACTCCAAGTAAAGCTTAGTACCAAAGAGAGGACACAATGCAGGGTTCTGTGACAGAGTTTCTAAAACCGCGCCTGGTTGATATCGAGCAAGTGAGTTCGACGCACGCCAAGGTGACCCTTGAGCCATTAGAGCGGGGCTTCGGCCATACTCTTGGCAACGCACTGCGCCGTATTCTGCTTTCATCCATGCCAGGTTGCGCGGTGACCGAGGTTGAGATTGATGGTGTACTGCATGAGTACAGCACCAAAGAAGGCGTACAGGAAGATATCCTGGAAATCCTGCTCAACCTGAAAGGGCTGGCGGTGAGAGTTCAAGGCAAAGATGAAGTTATTCTTACCCTGAATAAATCTGGCATTGGCCCTGTGACTGCAGCCGACATCATCCATGATGGTGATGTCGAAATCGTCAAGCCGCAGCACTTAATTTGCCACCTGACTGATGAAAACGCATCTATTAGCATGCGTATCAAAGTTCAGCGTGGTCGTGGTTATGTGCCGGCATCTGCCCGTATTCATACGGAAGAAGATGAGCGCCCGATTGGTCGTCTGTTAGTTGATGCCTGCTACAGCCCTGTAGAGCGTATTGCCTACAATGTTGAAGCAGCTCGTGTAGAACAGCGTACTGACCTGGACAAGCTAGTCATCGAAATGGAAACCAATGGCACTATCGATCCTGAAGAAGCGATCCGCCGTGCGGCTACCATTCTGGCTGAACAACTTGAAGCTTTTGTTGACTTACGTGATGTTCGTCAGCCAGAAGTTAAAGAAGAGAAACCAGAGTTCGATCCGATTCTGCTGCGCCCTGTTGACGATCTGGAATTGACTGTCCGCTCTGCTAACTGCCTTAAGGCAGAAGCTATCCACTACATCGGTGATCTGGTACAGCGTACCGAGGTTGAGCTGCTCAAAACGCCTAACCTTGGTAAAAAATCTCTTACTGAGATTAAAGACGTACTGGCTTCCCGTGGTCTGTCTCTGGGCATGCGCCTGGAAAACTGGCCACCGGCAAGCATTGCTGATGAGTAACCAGATCACAGGTTAAGGTTTTACTGAGAAGGATAAGGTCATGCGCCATCGTAAGAGTGGTCGTCAACTGAACCGTAACAGCAGCCATCGTCAGGCTATGTTCCGTAACATGGCTAGTTCTTTGGTTCGTCATGAAATCATCAAGACGACCCTGCCGAAAGCGAAAGAGCTGCGTCGCGTTGTTGAACCGCTGATTACTCTTGCCAAGACCGACAGCGTTGCTAATCGTCGTCTGGCATTCGCCCGTACTCGTGATAACGAGATCGTGGCAAAACTGTTTAATGAACTGGGCCCGCGTTTCGCGAGCCGTGCCGGTGGTTACACTCGTATTCTGAAGTGTGGTTTCCGTGCTGGTGACAATGCGCCGATGGCATACATCGAGCTCGTTGATCGCTCAGTTTCGCAGACAGAAGAAGTGGCTACTGCAGAGTAATCTGTAAGAGCGTAAAAAAACCGGGGAAACCCGGTTTTTTTATATCTGAAATAAGTCATTCTTTCGCATGAATATACATGGCAAGCAACTACCTGTGTCTGAGTGAGCTGAAAATACATCCCACCTATTCTCATCTACCCATTTCGACTATATACTCTGCACGTTTTATTGCTGTACATACCAGCCGAGTTCCTCAGGAGCAATGATGACCACATACCGCCATAAACGTGGGAAAATCCAGGACAACGCCATTGAGGCATTGCTACATGACCCACTGTTTCGTCAACGAATTGAAGTGAATGAAAAAGGGAAAGGAAGTTATCGTAGGAAAGAGAAGCACATGAAGAAAGGTAATTGGGAGGCCAGTGGTAAGCAATTAAATGATTATTTACCACTGGCCTTTCTACTTTCTGTGTAACGATACTGAGTCTAAGTAGAAACTTAATTCTTACTGTCTAGTTTGTTGTTCTTTTAGTAAGTCGCGAATTTCAGCTAGTAACTTCTCTTCTGCACTCGGTTTTGGTAGGGCGGCAGGAGTATCTTCCTGTTTACGGCGCATTTTATTCATAAGCTTGATAGCTATAAAAATCGCAAAAGCGACGATGATAAAGTCGAAAATATTCTGGATGAAAGCGCCATAATTCATGACAACGGCAGGAATTTCGCCTTGTGCATCACGGAGAATAAGGCTGAATTGTTTAAAATCGACACCACCAATCAAAAGCCCAAGTGGCGGCATAATAATATCTGATACCAGAGAAGAGACGATTTTGCCAAAAGCTGCACCAATAATGACACCCACCGCCAAATCGACAACGTTGCCACGCATGGCAAACTCTCTGAATTCTTTGATGATGCTCATATCTGTTCTCCTTGCCAAAATTTATAAATTAATTCTAACCAATAGCCGTATCTTTGCCAGATTATCGATGGGCAATAAATCTTTTCCCACGTTATAAAAAGAAGGGACTTGGTTGAAATAGACGTTCAACATCAGGCACAAATTTCTTGTCGGCCAAGAACATGATGACATGATCACCTTGTTCAATTTTGCTATTTGCGTTGGCAATGATGACGTCATCACCGCGAACGATAGCACCGATGGTTGTACCGGGTGGAAGCTTAATATCTTCGATCATTCTGCCGACAACTTTCGATGTGCCCTCATCCCCATGGGCGATGGCCTCGATTGCTTCGGCGACCCCACGACGTAAAGAGGATACGCTAACAATATCCACCTTGCGGACGTGGCTGAGTAGCGCAGAAATTGTTGCCTGCTGTGGGGATATTGCGACATCGATAACGCTACCCTGGACCAGATCGACATAAGCCCGACGTTGGATAAGTACCATTACTTTTTTCGCGCCCATACGTTTAGCCAGCATAGCTGACATAATATTCGCTTCGTCATCGTTGGTAATGGCGATGAATACATCGATCTGCTCGATATGCTCTTCGGCGAGGAGTTCTTGATCTGAAGCATCGCCATGGAATACGACCGTATTTTGCAGAAGCTCAGCCAGTTCCACAGCTCGGTCTGCATTTCGTTCTATCAACTTGATGCTGTAGTCTTTTTCTAACCGCTGCGCTAATCCTGCACCGACGTTACCGCCACCAACGATCATTATCCTTTTATACGGTTTTTCAAGGCGCTGCAGCTCACTCATCACCGCACGAATATGCTGTGAAGCGGCGACAAAAAACACTTCATCTCCAGCTTCGATAATGGTGGAACCCTGTGGGCGAATCGGACGATCGTGACGAAAAATAGCCGCAACGCGGGTATCTACGTGAGGAATGTGTTCACGGAGGGAGGTGAGGGCATTACCCACCAGTGGGCCGCCATAGTAGGCATTAACTGCCGCAAGACTCACTTTACCTTCAGCGAAGTTGACGACCTGAAGTGCTCCAGGATATTCGATCAGTTTGTAAATGTTATCGATCACTAACTGCTCTGGAGAAATTAAGTGATCGATGGGAACCGCTTCTGGTAAAAAAAGCTGTTCTGATTCACGGATGTATTCGGCAGCACGAATGCGAGCGATCCGGTTTGGTGTTTTGAAAAGAGAATAAGCAATCTGACAGGCCACCATATTCGTTTCATCTGAATTGGTAACGGCGACCAGCATATCCGCATCTTCAGCCCCTGCTTCACGTAGCACTCGTGGATGAGAGGCATAGCCAGTAACGACACGCAGATCAAACTTATCCTGAAGCTGACGTAACCGGTTTGCATCAGTATCAACGACAGTGATGTCGTTATTTTCCCCTGCTAGATTTTCTGCCAGTGTTCCACCGACCTGACCCGCGCCAAGGATGATAATTTTCATAATAAGCCATGCCGTTTATTGATTGCTGCCTGTTGCAGACAATACTGGGTTCAATATCAGTTTTTTACCAGCTTCGCATAAAAGAAACCATCGCCACCATCAGCATGAGGCAGCATCTGTATGCCTGGCAGTTCGCTTGTTCCTGTATCAACCAGTTTTGCATCGGCATGACGAGTCAGGAAATCCGTAACTTGTTGAGCGTTTTCTTGCGGCAAAATGGAGCAAGTGGCGTAGACCATCGTGCCACCTGCTTTGAGATGTGGCCAAATGGCGTCAAGAATTTCTTTTTGCAGAGCAACCAACTCTTCGATATCTCTGTCCCGGCGTAGCCATTTGATGTCAGGATGACGACGAATCACGCCTGTGGCGGAACAAGGGGCATCTAACAGAATACGGTCAAACATACGCCCTTCACACCACGAATCGGGGTAACGCCCATCACCTTGTTTCACTTCTGCATGCATTTGTAATCGCAGTAAATTTTCTTTTACCCGACTTAGGCGCGCCTCATCAATATCGACGGCGAGCACGTGAGACTTTGGCGCAGCTTCTAAAATGTGTGTCGTTTTTCCGCCGGGTGCAGCGCAGAGATCGAGGATCTGTTCGCCCTCTTGTGGATCGAGCCAATAGACGCAACCTTGAGCCGATGCATCCTGTACGGTTGCCCATCCTTGTGAAAATCCTGGCAATTGATCGACCGCACAGGGAGTAGTAAGTCGTATCGCATCGCTGTATTCAGCATGAGGAAATGCCTCGATTCCCTCTTGCTCTAACAAGTTTAAATACGCTTCACGTGTGTGGTGTAATCGATTCACTCGTAGCCACATTGGGGGGCGTTGATTATTCGCCTCAACGATGTTTTGCCAATGATGTGGATAGGCACGCTCAATGCGCGCCAGCAGCCAGCTTGGATGCAGGTAATGAGATGAGTGAGTTGCCTCACGTTGAATCAGTTCTTCCTGCTGACGCTGAAATTGGCGTAATACGCCATTAATCAGTCCCTTGAGCTGTGGCCGCTTTAATGCGACGGCGCCTTCTACTGTTTCTGCCAGGGCCGCATGTGGCGGGATCCGAGTGTAGTGCAGCTGGTAGATGCCGACCATGATGAGGTAGTGCAGCGTGCGTTGTTTACCCGTCAGAGGTTTAGCCATCAGTTGTTGAATACACCATTCCAACTGCGGTAAAACGCGTAATACGCCGAAGCAAAGCTCTTGCAAAAGTGCGCGATCTTTATCGGAGACTTCACGCTGATGAACAGGTAATAAGGCACTGAGTGATTGTCCCTGATCCAGAACCTGTCCCACCACTTTTGCGGCAATACTGCGTAGATTGTATGAGCTTTTCATGTGTTAGCGATGACGTATACGTAAAAGAGAGAGGATATACCGGCATGGTGCCGGTATGAAAAATAGATTAGTCCAGTGTATTACCGGGAACGAACCACTCACGACGTGAGTTAAGCAGATCCTGTGCGCCCATGACTTTTTTGCCTGCGGGCTGCAATTCCTGAATATTCAAGATGCCATCGGCTGTTGCTACCTGAATGCCGTGCTTGTCTGCCTGTATGATTGTACCGGGCTGTGAGCCATGTGCTTTGGCGATGACCTCAGCTTTCCACACTTTCACTGGCTGTTCATCGACGATGAAATAGCTGACTGGCCAAGGATTAAAAGCACGAATACAGCGTTCAAGCTGCTCGGCAGATAACTGCCAGTTGAGACGAGCTTCTTCTTTGCTGAGCTTTTCTGCATAGGTGGCAAGGGCATCATTTTGTGTTTCAGCTACAGCGCTGCCATCAGCAAGTTGTTCCAGCGTTTCCAATAAGCCACGTGGGCCCAGCTCGGCAAGTTTATCGTACAACGTTGCGCTGGTATCTTGTGGCAGGATTGGGCACGAAATTTTGTGCAGCATTGCGCCAGTATCGAGTCCAACATCCATTTGCATGATCGTCACGCCGGTTTCACTATCTCCAGCCCACAATGCACGTTGAATGGGGGCCGCGCCGCGCCAGAGAGGCAACAGAGAACCGTGAACATTAATGCAGCCAAGGCGAGGCATGGATAACACGGGCTGCGGCAGAATTAATCCGTAGGCGACAACGACCATAACATCGGCATTTAACGCCTGAACCATCGCTTGATTTTCTTCCGGCCGCAGAGATTTAGGCTGGAAAACGGGGATGCTATGCTGCTCTGCCAGTACTTTTACCGGACTGGGAGTGAGCTTGTTGCCCCTGCCTGCTGGACGATCGGGCTGGGTGAAAACGCCAACGACTTCATGACCCGATGATAAAAGCGCATCGAGGTGACGCGCGGCAAAGTCAGGGGTTCCGGCAAAGATTATGCGTAAAGAATCAGACACGGTGCTTCCTGTCAGGATGAAAATTATCGGGCTCGACTATTCTGCTTAGCCAGTTTTTCCAGTTTTTGACGAATGCGCTGGCGTTTAAGCGGGGAAAGGTAATCGATAAACAGTTTCCCAACCAGATGGTCCATTTCGTGCTGAATACAAATGGCGAGTAGCTCGCTTGCTTCAAGTTCGAACGCCTTACCTTCACGATCCAATGCGCGCACTTTCACATGCTCTGCACGAGGAACCAGCGCACGCGTTTCAGGGATCGACAGACAACCCTCTTCGATGCCCGTATCGCCGCTCTTTTCAATCAGCTCGGGATTGATCAGCACCAGTCGTTGGTCTCGTTCTTCAGAGACGTCAATAACAATAATACGCTGATGAATATCCACCTGTGTCGCAGCCAGCCCAATACCTTCTTCTTCGTACATGGTATCGAACATATCATCCACGATACGTTGAATATCTGCATTGACTTCTTTTACTGGCTGCGCAGTGATGCGGAGCCGCTCGTCTGGAAAATGTAATACCTGCAAAACTGCCATATATGTTTAGATCTGTATCTGAATAGTGAGAGAGTCTTAGTCCTCATTCTAGACATTTCCTGCCCCGATTGACAGCATCGGCACTGAATTGCAGCACTTATCTGAACAGAGCGGAGTAAGGGACACCGATGCGATCAACGGAAATCTGGCTACGTATGACGGGCGTACGGCATCTGGGTGCCAGACGTGCTTGGGCGATTGTCAGAAAGCTTATTGACTTAAACTCGTTCGATAACGAGCTACTGAGGGCGTTAGGCCTGTCTGATACTCAAATAGCCCAATTCTGTACCTACGATCGTAAGACTCTGGAAGAAACCCTTAATTGGTTGTCTTATCCCAATCATCATATCGTGACGTGTGAAGATGCTTTATATCCTTTTCTATTGAGCAATATTCGTGATTTTCCGCTTCTACTCTTTGTTTCTGGCTCTCCTGAGTTACTGGCATCGCCACAAATATCGATTATTGGTAGCCGGGGGAGTAGTGCTTACGGTGAACGCTGGGGATACTTTTTCGCCCAGGAGCTTGCCGCGAATGAACTCATGGTAACAAGTGGGCTAGCGATTGGCATTGATGGTATTGCTCATCGCGCTGCTTTGGATGCGGGAGGGCGAACCATTGCAGTGCTGGGAAGCGGGTTGAAAAATATTTATCCCAAGCGGCACGCTAAGCTTGCCGAACGTATCTGTGGCGGTGGTGGCGCGTTGGTCTCTGAATTTCCCCTCGCGATGCCGCCTTTTCCAACCAACTTTCCCAGAAGAAATCGTATTATCAGCGGGTTAGGGCTGGGTGTTCTGGTCATTGAAGCGACTATCCGCAGTGGGTCGCTGGTCACTGCGCGTTATGCTTTGGAGCAAGGACGAGAGGTTTTTGCTCTGCCGGGACCGATTGGCAACCCGATGACTGAGGGAACACACTGGTTGATCCAGCAAGGAGCCAGCCTGGTTACACATCCGAAAGATATTCTTGAGCAGTTGGTGAGTGAGTTACAGTGGCTGCCGATGGAAAGCGGGCAAACTATTTCTAACGAAGAAGAGGATGGCGAATTGCCATTTGCCGACGTGTTGGCTAACGTAGGAGATGAGGTTACACCTGTTGACGTTGTCGCTGAACGTGCCGGCCAACCTGTGCCAGAGATAGTCACTAAGCTATTAGATCTGGAGTTAGCAGGATGGATCGCAGCAGTACCCGGCGGCTATGTCCGATTAAGGAGGGCAGGCCATGTTCGACGTACTCATGTACTTGTTTGAGAGCTACATCCACAATGAAACTGAAATGCGTGTCGATCAGGATACGTTAACTGATGACCTCACCCGCGCTGGATTCCATCGTAACGATATCTATAGCGCGTTGAGTTGGCTGGAAAAACTGGCTGATATTCAGGAAGGGCAGACTGCGCCGCTTTATTTAGCGAACGATCCTCTGGCTATACGGATCTATACGCAGGATGAGGCGCAGCGTCTTGATGCGGAATGTCGTGGCTTTTTATTGTTCCTTGAGCAAATTCAGGTTCTGAACCTTGAAACGCGGGAAATGATTATTGAACGCGTCATGGCGTTGGAAACACCGGAATTTGATCTGGAAGATCTGAAGTGGGTCATCCTCATGGTGCTTTTCAATGTACCTGGTTGTGAGAATGCCTATCAGCAAATGGAAGAATTACTCTTTGAGGTCAATGACGGTTATGTGCAATAGCCAGAGGAATAATAGTTCGAATGGCTAAGCCTGCACTGTTTGCTGAAAAAAAACAGGAAATGTGTCCAGACTGTGGGTCAGTGCTGGTTATCCGTTCTGGTCGGCACGGCCCATTTCTTGGCTGTTCTGCGTATCCGGAATGTGAGTTCATTCGCCCGCTGAAAGCACAAGCTGATGGACATATCGTCAAAGTGTTAGATGGGCAGCAATGTCCGCTTTGTCAGTCGACCTTGGTCTTACGCCAAGGTCGTTATGGGATGTTTATCGGCTGTGGCAATTACCCTGAATGCCATCATACCGAGACCATCGATCGCCCTGATGATACGGCGATTCGATGTCCACAGTGTAATGAAGGCACGCTGTTACAGCGTAAATCTCGCTACGGCAAGGTGTTTCATTCTTGCGATCGCTATCCCGATTGCCAGTTTACGTTAAACCATAAGCCGATAGCGGGTGAATGCCCTTCTTGCCATTACGCTTTATTGTTTGAGAAAAAAACGGCACAAGGTATCAAGCTATTTTGTGCCAGTAAATTATGTGGAAAACCGATAGCGGTAGAAGTTGATAAGAATGAGTGATGTGTCTGATGAACGAATGATTCCCGTTTTGCGGGAGTTACATAACGAGCAGGTTATTGCATACCCGACTGAAGCGGTATTTGGGTTGGGATGCGATCCTGATAGTGAAGTGGCGGTTAATCGCCTGCTGGCGTTAAAACAACGCCCTTGGCAAAAAGGGTTGATCCTGATTGCGGCAGATTTTAGCCAACTGGCTCCTTATATTGATGACAGTACGTTATCCGATGAGCAGAAAGCCGTGATGTTTTCCACATGGCCAGGTCCGGTTACTTGGGTATTGCCAGCAAAACGCACGACTCCGCAGTGGTTAACGGGCCAATTTTCTTCGCTTGCAGTGCGTGTTAGTGATCATCCGTTAGTCAAGGAACTGTGCCTGCGCTACGGTAAACCGTTGGTATCGACCAGTGCCAATTTAAGTGGTCAACCGCCTTGCCGCACGGCTCAGGAAGTGTCTCTACAGTTTGGTGATGATTTTCCTATGCTGGTTGGGGATGTCGGCGGAAGAATGAACCCATCAGAAATCAGGGATGTATTAACAGGCGAGCTTATTCGTCAGGGGTAACGACAAGTTGGAGAGGAACGTGTCTGAAGTAACGTCTTTTGCGGTTTTTGGCAACCCGATTGCGCATAGTAAATCACCTCGCATACATGAGCTATTTGCTGCACAGACGGGGATAACGTTGACGTACCAGCGCGTGTTGGCGCCTCTGGATAATTTTGAGCAGATGCTGCGCCAGTATTTTCGTGATGGTGCTGGTGGGGCGAATGTGACAGCGCCCTTTAAAGAGCGTGCCTTTGCTGAAGCCGATGAGTGTAGCGAGTGTGCCGCGCTTGCGGGTGCGGTCAATACATTGAAGAGATTGAGTGACGGCCGCCTGTTTGGCGATAACACCGATGGCATTGGTTTGCTCAGCGATCTGCAACGATTGGCGCTGGTGAAGCCGTTGGATCGTGTTTTGCTGGTTGGTGCGGGTGGCGCAGCGCGGGGTGTTATCCAACCCCTGCTGGCTTACGGCTGTACAGTGGTGCTGACGAATAGGACCTTTTCCAAGGCCGATGCCTTAGCTAAGATCTTCCGTGATATTGGTGATATTAACGCTGTTGCTCTCGATGATTTACAAGGTCAATCGTTCGATCTGATCATCAACGCCACATCTTCTGGTATGTACGACAGCGTTCCTAACTTACCGACAGAACTCATTTCGCCGGAAACGTGCTGTTATGACATGTTTTACCTGCCGCAGCTGACACCATTTTTGTCATGGTGCGTACAGCATGGTGCCTTCCATTATGCAGATGGTTTGGGAATGCTGGTGGGGCAAGCGGCACATGCGTTTAAACTTTGGCATGGTGTCATGCCGGATGTGGAACCCGTGATTGCTTTACTAAAGCAGGATCTTGCTAAATGAATCAGGCGATCCAGTTTCCCGATCGTGAAAGCTGGGATGATAAGGTAATGGCGATCCGCTTTCCTGTTTTAGTGAATGGTTTTCTGCAGGAATGTTTAGTGAGTGCTGAGCTGCTCCAGCAACGCTATGGCGGTGATAGCCCTGAACGGTGGCTGGCACTGTTCAGGGAATATCGATGGGATCTTGAAGATGAACTGGAACAAATGATCGTTGCTGAAGAATGGGATGATGAAGGTTGTTACTCGTTGTCCTGAGCAAGGTATTCATCTTTCCAGCGAACATAGTTGTTTGCCGAGTAAATCAACCCTTCTATTTCTTCTTGTGTGAGTGGCCGAATTTTTTTGACTGGGCTACCGAGGTATAGATGTCCCTTCTCTAGCCGTTTTCCTGGGGGGACTAAGCTGCCAGCGCCAATCATGACATCATCTTCAACAATTGCTCCATCCAGAAGTATTGATCCCATCCCGACCAGAACCCGATTTCCTATTTGGCAACCGTGCAGCATCGCTTTATGACCTACCGTGACGTCTTCACCAATAATAAGCGGATTACCTTCTGGTTTTTTCTCTGAGCAATGGGTGACATGAAGTACAGAACCGTCCTGAACATTACTCCTTGCACCAACAGTAATGTAGTTAACATCACCGCGTATGGCGACAAGGGGCCAGATGCCGACATCATCGCCTAGTGTTACCTTGCCAATCACCACGCTGGAATGATCGACCATGACCCTTTCGCCTAAAACGGGAGAAATACCGTTATAACGACGGAATGTTTTTGCACTCATCGATAACCTCGTAGTTATTTAGCATATGTAGTTATTTGCCACATACTGATGATTCGTTTTAGACAAAATATCGACAGATATGGGATGTCGGCAACTGAAAAGTGGTGTGGATCGAGTAAGATCTCATCGAAAGGGTCGAAAAACACGCGAACAGAAAAAAAGATCAAGAAAGTTGTTGTGTAACGAAAACGGATCCCTATAATGCGCCTCCATCGACACGGCGCTGTGAACACACAACTGGGTCGATAAAGAAAGAGAAAACGCTTTAAAATAAGCATTGACTCTGAAGGTGAAAAGCGTA
>NZ_JACDSF010000019.1 GCF_013449685.1 Pectobacterium brasiliense
ACACAATTTTAATTACAGGCTCCGAAGACCGGAACGGCCCCCACGGCCATCACTGCATTTTCCGTAGCAGCAAAGGAGTTCAGAGGAACAATGACCTCATCACCGGGTCCTACACCAACAGATTTAAGGGCTATTTTTAACGCATCGGTGCCGCTACTGGTGGAAATACAGGTATGAGCACCATAAAATATTCTTAATGTTTCTTCTACTTCTCCGATATAGGGGCCACTGGTAAAACATCCGCTTTCAATCACAACTGAAATGATGTCCTTTGCTTCTGCCCGTTCAGAACGGGAGTTCAGCCTTGAAAGTGGCAAAAATGAGACTGAACCTGAATCATCATATTCACTTTCATTATTAATACTTTGGTATATATCTTTAAATCGTTCCTGCAGTTCATTTTCCGTTGATGCACTGAAAATCGTTTCATTCAAAACGCTGACATCTTCCATAAATACCTCCATTTAATGTCAGAGAAAACAAAACATAGAAAAACGATATTTTCACACCGGAATCACAAATAAGCGAAGATGTTCACAATTATGTTACATAATTAATGGGGCTACTTACCGCCTTAGCAATATGCAGAAACTGTAGCCCGGGGCATCTGTTATAATCAGCGTGGGGAGATCAGAAAGCGCTATCGTGAAGGGCAGGAAGATCAGCTTGATGCACTGGGCCTGGTCACTAACGCAGTGGTACTGTGGAACACACTTTATATGCAGGAAGCCCTGAGCTGGATGCGCAGTAATGGAGAAGAAACCGGGGTTGAAGATATCGCCCGGTTATCCCCACTGATGCACGGGCATATCAATATGCTGGGGCATTATACGTTCACGCTACCAGAGGATATTTTAAAGGGAGAACTGAGAACATTAAATTACAATATAAACAATGAATTATCTTCTTAGCGTACGTTTTCGTTCCATTGGCCCCCAAACCCCGAAGACAACACCTTTCTTAAGGCAGAACGTTTCCGGCGGCGCGGTAAATTTCGTACCATTCTTCGCGGCTGAGCGACAGGGTAGACGCTGCCTCGATGTCACGGATACGCTCCGAGCTCATGGTGCCGATAATCACCTGCATCGCGGCAGGGTGACGCAAGATCCACGCGGTGGCAATCGCGGTATTGGTGACGCGATGTTGCTCGGCGATGCGATCAAGGGTGGTGTTCAGCTTAGGGAATTTCTCGTTATCGAGGAAAACACCGTCAAAAAAGCCGTACTGGAAGGGCGACCAGGCCTGAATCGTCATGGTATTCAGACGGCTGTATTCCAGAATCGCACCATCGTGATTCACCGATGCGGGGTTTGTCATATTCACGTTAAAGCCGGCATCAATCATGCCCGTGTGCATGATGCTGAACTGCAACTGATTGGCGATCAGCGGCTGGCGTACGGATTGCTTCAGCAGCTCAATCTGCAACGGGTTCTGATTGCTGACGCCGAAATGGCGTACTTTTCCGCTGCTTTCCAACTCATCGAAAGCGGCCGCGACTTCATCGGGTTCGAACAGCGTGTCCGGGCGGTGCAGCAGGAGCGTATCAAGATAGTCCGTTTTCAAGCGTTTCAGGCTACCTTCGACGGACGCGATGATGTGCGCCTTAGAGAAGTCAAAAAAGCCCTGACGAATGCCGCATTTGGATTGCAGAAAAATGGATTCCCGGCGGATGGCAGTCTTCTGTAAACCGGCGGCGAAAATCTCTTCTGACAACCCTGAGCCATAGATATCGGCGTGATCGAAGAAATCGATGCCTGCTTCGACGGAAGCATTGAGGATGTCAGCCGCTTCACTCGTGCTTTTCTTCGCCATTCGCATACAGCCCAACGCAATGTTGGAAGCCTGTATCGCGGATGTACCGATTGTCATTTTCTTCATCGTGAACACTCCTGTGATGAGGGTTGCATGTCCGCCGAGATGGCTCGGCGGCATGGCACTTAGGCGGTAGGTTTTGCCACGATGCTGCGTGTTTCCAGACGCACTTCAGCGATGACCACGTCCAGCGTATCCCCCTGACGATAAACCACGTCGCCTTTCACTGAGAGGGTGCCCATTTCCTGACTGCACACCAGCTCATCGCGCACGGCATGGATAAAGGAGGACGGGATAAATGCTACTGCGCCGTTATCCAGCAGGCGAACGCGCAAACCACCGCGTGTGACGTCAATGATTTCCGCGTCGAAGCGCACATCGGTACCCGCTTTGTCGCGGAGGTAGCGAGCGTACAGCCAGTCGCCAACATCACGTTCAGCCATACGATTAAGGCGGCGGCGTTCGGCCAGTTGTACCGTGACGTCGTCCTGCGGTTTTTCCGCAGCCTGTCCGGTGATAACTGCTTTCAACAAACGGTGGTTCACCATGTCGCCGTATTTACGGATCGGCGATGTCCAGGTAGCGTAGGCTTCCAGCCCCAGACCAAAGTGTGGCCCCGGCGTTGTGCTGACTTCCGCGAAAGACTGGAAGCGGCGAATGCGGCTGTCCAAGAACTGCGTCGGCTGGGCATCCAGCTCGCGGCGCAGCGTACAGAAGCCCTCCAACGTCAACAGCGCTTGAGCGTCAGCTTGAACACCATGGGTATCCAGCACGGCAACCGCTTGTTCGATCGAGGCAGGATCGAAGCCGTTATGCACGTTATAGATGCCGAAGCCCAGCTTATCGCGCAGCACAATGGCCGCACAGACGTTGGCCGTAATCATGGATTCTTCAACGATACGGTTAGCAATGCGGCGATGTTCAACCACGATATCCAACACATCGCCTTTCTCACCCAGCAGGAAGCGGTAATCTGGGCGATCTTTAAACACCAGCGCGTGGGTGGTACGCCATTCGCTACGAGCCAGACAGAGGCGGTGCAGCAAACGAATTTGTTCAGCAATCGCGTCGTTTTGCGGCTGCCATTCGCCTTGATTTTCCAGCCAGTCAGAGACGTTGTCATACGCTAACTTGGCTTTGGATTCGATCCAGGCAGCAAAGAAGTGAATGTCGTCACCCAGCGCACCGTCGGCGGCAATCGTCACGCGGCAGGCGAGGACAGGGCGACGCTCATCCGGGCGCAGGGAACAGATATCGTCCGACAGCGGGCGCGGCAGCATCGGGATGTTAAAGCCAGGCAGATAGTTGGTGAAGGCGCGCTGGCGTGCAATGTTGTCCAGCTCGCTACCTGCCGCAACATACGCGGTCGGATCGGCAATCGCGATGGTTAATTGCAGCGAACCATCCCCGTTGTCCTGCACGTATAGCGCATCGTCCATATCTTCAGTGCTGGCGCTGTCGATAGTGACAAAACTCAGCGCGGTGAGATCGTCACGGACGAGTTCGCCATCATGGCGCTCCGTCGCTTCAACCTCTGGGGCCGTGCGCTCCAAATTATGACGTGACAACGTCACCCACCATGGCACCAGCGGGTCATCGCCCGTCGTGATGTACTGCGTCAGTTCAGCATGGAATCCACGGTCACCCTTCAACGGGTGACGGCGCATTTCTGCTACGGCCCAATCGCCTTCCTGAAAATCGTGCGTGACATCGCGCGCGGCGCGGCAAGGAATGGCATCTTTCAGCAGCGGGTGATCAGGCGTAATGGATAAGCGGTCGTCTTTTTTATGGATGCGCCCAACAAATCGGGTAAGGAAGGGTTCGATCAGCGTTTCTGGCTCGACAATTTCCCGCTCTTTTTCCGTATGCAGGGTGGCGGTAATCCGGTCACCGTGCATCACTTTTTTCATGTGCGGAGGGGGAATGAAATAGCTTTTTTGTCCGTCAGCTTCAAGAAAGCCAAATCCTTTATCGGTGCCTTTGACGACACCTTCAACACGCGGTGTCTGAGAGTGAAGTTGCTGTTTTAGCTGTGCAAGCAGCGGATTATCTTGAAACATAGCGTCCAGAAATACGGTTGTGAGTAGCTCAATTAGCCACTCACAGTTTTACTCGAATCGGGTGCTGGCGGCAAGAATAATCGGGGGTAGCATGGGTGCCGAACGGCAGCAGAAGCGCGGAGAAACCCGAGTAAAGTCAACGCTGATTGGAATGTATCCACCTGCCGTGCACGCGACTGATTTCACGGCACGACAGCGTCATTTATGTTTATGAATTGCCGCCTACTGGGCAGGTTTTTAAGCGATACGGAGCAGAGACGCTGCTTGCGTACTGCGACGAACGACAACCGGCACCGATTTAGAGGTCGGCGTGTGCGTTTCATCCCCAAAGCTGGACAGCGGCACCAGCGGGTTGGTTTCTGGGTAGTAGGCTGCCAGATTGCCGCGCGGAATCGCGTAGCTCACCAGCTTGAAGCCGTTGACGACACGCGTAATACCGTCATTCCACAGTGTTTCGATATCGACCAGATCGCCGTCTTCCAGCCCCAGCGCGCTGATGTCATCCGGATGCATGAACAGCACTTCTCGCTGCCCGTACACGCCGCGATAGCGGTCATCCAGACCATAAATCGTGGTGTTGTACTGATCGTGTGAGCGCAGGGTTTGCAACGTAAAGGGCACATCGCTGCCTTGTAGCTGCGGAAACAGCGTATCGGGCAGCGCGGCATGGCTGAATTGCGCTTTCCCGTTGAGGGTACTGAAGTGCAATTCGGCGGCAGCGTTACCGAGATAGAATCCGCCCGGCAGGTCGCAGTTGGCATTAAAATCGGTAAAGTTGGGAATCGTCGCGGCGATATGGTCACGAATACGTGAGTAATCGTCCGCCAGCGCCAGCCAGTCGAGCTTTTCATGACCGAGCACCGCGTTGGCAATCCCGGCCACAATCGCGGTTTCCGAGCGCTGCAACGGCGAAAGCGGCTGCCCGACGCCCTGTGACGCGTGCACCATGCTGAAAGAATCTTCGACGGTAATAAACTGCGGGCCGCTGGCCTGCATATCGAGATCGGTACGGCCGAGTGTCGGCAGAATCAATGCATCGACTTTGCCGGTCACCAGATGACTGCGGTTGAGTTTGGTGCTTATGTGCACCGTCAGGTCGCAGCGGCTGAGTGCTTCTTCGGTACGTGCTGAATCCGGTGCGGCAGCGGCGAGGTTACCGCCCAGCGCGATCAGTACTTTTATCTCATCACGTAGCATCGCTTCCAGCGCTTCTACCGTGTTGTGGCCTGCTGCGTAAGGCGGTGTGAAGCCATAATGTGCGGCCAGACGATCGAGAAACGCGGCCGTCGGTTTCTCATCGATCCCCATGGTGCGGTTGCCTTGCACATTGCTATGACCGCGTACCGGACACAGCCCCGCGCCCGGCTTTCCTAGCTGTCCGAACAGCAGTTGCAGGTTCACGATCTCCCGCACGGTGGCGACGGAATGTTTGTGCTGGGTAATCCCCATCGCCCAGGTGCAAATCACGCGCGGCGACTGCTGATAAATTGCTGCCACATAGCGCAACTGCGCTTCGCTCAGGCCGGACTGCTGTTCGATTTTCTGCCAGCTTGTGGCATCAACCACCGCAAGGTACTCGTCCACCTGTTGGGTATGCGTAGACAAGAAATCCTGATCGAATAAGCCCGCTTCCCCAGCGGACAGGCGCTGGCGATGCGTTTCCAGCAGCGCTTTGACCATGCCGCGTACGGCGGCCATATCGCCGCCCAGATTGGGTTGCAGGTAGGTTTCGCTAATGGTACCAGACAGCGGCGTGAGTAGCTCCAGCGGGTTCTGCGGATTGGCAAAACGTTCCAGACCGCGTTCGCGTAGCGTATTAAACGAGACGACGTGCGTACCGAGATCGGCGGCATGGCGCAGGCTGTGCAGCATGCGTGGGTGATTGGTGCCAGGGTTCTGCCCGAAGACGAAAATCGCGTCAGCGTGTTCGAAATCATCCAGCCGGATAGTACCTTTACCGACGCCGATACTCTGTTTCAGACCGATTCCGCTCGCTTCATGACACATGTTCGAACAGTCAGGGAAATTGTTGGTGCCCAGCATGCGGCCAAAAAGTTGATACAGATAAGAGGCTTCGTTGCTGGCACGGCCAGACGTATAAAGCTCGACCTGATTGGGGTGTGCCATGTTACCGATATGGTGAGCGATCAGCGCAAACGCCGCGTCCCAACTGATAGGGACATAGCGATCGCTGGCACGATCGTAGCGCATCGGGTGGGTTAAACGGCCCTGATACTCCAGGAAATAGTTACTTTGCTGGCGTAGCGTCGTGACGCTGTGGGCGGCGAAAAAATCCAGATCGACCGCTTTGCGCGTCGCTTCCCAACTGACCGCTTTCGCGCCGTTTTCACAGAAGCTGAACGTGCTGCTGTTGTCATCCCCCCAGGCACAGCCGGGGCAGTCAAATCCTTTCGATTTATTGACCCGCAACAAGTTTCGGATATTTTTCAGCGCTTGCTTGCTGTCGAGAACAAAACGCGTGGTGGCTTCCAACGAGCCCCAGCCGCCAGCCGCATTGCGGTATGGCTTGATGGATGGTTTGAATTTCATAGACATTCCGCAGGTGATGATGTTTTTTTATGTGAACAAAATTTTAAATATTTGCTCTTGAGGGAAGTTTAGGTGCCGTCGGCGATCGCGTCTAATCAAATGCGGCTATGGTGGGATAGAGGCGGTTTATCGGTATATACTCCGGGCTTACCCACTACAGAGTCTGACGATGGATATTAAGCAACTGCAATACCTGTGCAATCTGGAGAAAGAGCGCCATTTTGGCCGGGCAGCGGAAGCCAGTTTTGTCAGTCAGCCAACGCTCTCCATGCGGTTGAAAAATCTGGAGCGGGAGCTGGATCTGGCGTTAATCAATCGGGGTAACAATTTTGAAGGCTTTACCGCCGAAGGCGAGCGCGTGCTGGCCTGGGCGCGGGAAATCGTCTCGGTTTATCAGGGGCTAAAGCTGGAAGTGGCGTCGCTGAAACGCGGTGTGAGCGGCGTATTACGCATCGGCACGGTGCCGCAAAGCAGTATCGCGCTGTCGAGCCTGCTGGCAGCGGTAAACAAGGTTTACCCGCAGTTGGATTTTCAGATCTCGCTGTTCAGTGCGGATCAGTTGCTGGAAGCGCTGAATGCGCATTCGGTGGATGTCGGCATCGGCTTTTTTGAGTTTTCGACGCTACAGGAGCTGCACTTTCAGGCGTCGCCGCTGACGGAGCAGGGCGTTGATCTATTGTTCCATCCGCACCATTTCCCACAGCTGGTAGGGGAGACGCCGCTGCCTCTCGCTGCGCTTTCTGACGTGCCACTTTGTTTGGCGGAAGCCAGCCGCTACTTCCGCCGCTATCTGGATAGCCATTTCCGCGAAATGGGCATCTCGCCGTGGGTCAAGGTGGAAAGTTCTTCTGTTCTGCAATTGATCCAAAGTGCCTATGTCGGGCTTGGATGCGGCATTGTTCCCCACGGCAGCCTGATCCCGGACATGACACCTGCGTTAACGCTGCGACCGCTTCAATTTCCGCCGATGCGCCGTCGTGCGGCTGTTGTTGTCGCTCAGGCTGGCCGAGCGACGCCGCTGGCGCAGAACTTCTTTGACGCGGCGCAGGTGTGGTTGCAGGCTCAGTCGTAGAGGCTTTCATCCTGTATCGGCGCCACTGATTTACTGGCGCGCAGACGTCTCACGGATTGGCGAACCACCAGCGTACCGTTTAGTAGCAAGTTGCCTAGAGGGGCTTCGGGGCGGATCAGGCGATATTGCAACATCCTTACGGCCTCTTCGCCCAGCGCCTCACGTGGCACATGTACCGATGTGAGCGGGACATCGTGAATGGCCGAGAGATTGAAGCCATCCATGCTCATCACCGAGACATCTTGCGGCACGCGCAGTCCTGCTTTGGTCAACGCATTGACCACCCCGACCGCAATGAAATCACCGCCTGCGAGAATAGCCGTAGGCCATTTATCTCGCGGGCAGCGGGCTAAAAAGGTCGTCATCGCCTGTTCGGCATCTGTCGTGCTGAAATTATCCAACGCCAGAAAATTATCCTCAGAGGAAAACGGCAGATTATGGTGCTGATAGGCATCCCGAATCCCGTCCAGACGCAGCTCCATCGTGTAGCGACGCAGGCACAGCAGCGTCAACACAGTATGGTGCCCTTGCTCGAAAAGATAGTGGGCGGAGAACTCGCCTATCAAGCGATGTGCGGGCGCCACACCCGGCAATCGCATCTTACGGTCAATGCAGTTAATCAATATGCAGGGCTTGCCGCTGTCCGCCGCCAGCGCGTGAATATAGGGATCGTCGATGCCGATCAGCAGCGCCGCTTCCGTGGCCGGATCGCGCATTTTGTCTAAAAATAGCGCCGCATCGCTGTCATTTTCCTCCAGCCCGCAGTAGCGCACTCGCACATCGTGCGGCTTCAGGGCATCAATGATGCTCTGTACCACCTTGTGGTAGAAGATGTCGGACCGAATATCAAAAGCGCGCGGTGGGGCAAAAATGGTCAGTCCGTTCAAGAGCAGACGGCCGTTGGCGAGATCGGCCAGTACGCCGCACTGACGGGCGCAGTTGAGAATGTCCGTTTTGGCCTGTTCGCTAGTATTGGACTTACCAGATAGCACGCGTGAAACCGTACTGATCGAGTAGCCCGTCCGCTGCGCAATTTCGCGTATTTTCAGGTTTCCTTTCATTTTGTGATCCCGTTCACCTTCGAAAATGACAAAGTTTTCATGGCTATCTGTTGCCTATTTTCAGGCGCGATAGGCAGGTTTTTGTCTGCATTTTGACCATAGCATGAAAATGTTTTCAAAAAAGTGAGTGTTTCACGATTTTCAATTGTTCTACTCTCGATTTGGTAAACCAATTTCAGTGGCTAGAGGCAGTAAAACAGGATTTAACTCAATAAATACAATGATATGAAAATGGTTTGATTGCTCGATAGGCTATAAATACAAAAATGCCGTCGAGATATCAGACCAATGTCACCCTACTTCCTGTAAAGGAGTCACCATGAGTCTCGACATCAATTCGTCCTCCATCGCTACCAAAGGTAAACGGACATTCAGAAACCTGCGTTGGTGGGTGCTGAGCCTGTTCCTGCTCGGCGTTACTGTGAATTACATCACCCGTAATTCGCTGGGCATTCTGGCACCAGAACTGAAAACCAGTATGGGTATTACCACCGAGCAATATTCCTGGATTGTCGGTGCATTCCAACTGGCCTATACCATTTTCCAGCCGATTTGCGGTTGGCTGATCGATGTCATCGGTCTGAAAATGGGCTTTATGATCTGCGCGGTGATTTGGGCGCTGATGTGTATCTTCCACGCAGGGGCGGGAAGCTGGCTGCATCTGGCGATCTTGCGTTTCTTTATGGGCGCGTCAGAAGCGGCAGCGACACCGGCGAATGCCAAAACGCTGGGCGAGTGGTTCCCTAAAAAGGAACGACCGGTTGCGGCAGGTTGGGCCGGTGTCGGTTTCTCCATCGGTGCGATGCTGGCACCGCCGATTATCGTTGTGGCGCATGCCTATCTGGGCTGGCAGGGCGCGTTTATGTTCAGCGGTGGGCTGGCGCTGCTGTGGGTGGCGCTGTGGTGGTTGTTCTACCACAACCCCGAAGATCACCCGAATTTAAGCCGAGAGGAACTGGATTTCATCCGTCAGGACAATGAGGCGCCTCCGGTCAAACTGCCTTTCTTCACCGCACTGAAAACGGTCTCAAAAAACAAACGCTTTTACGGTATCGCGATTCCAGCCTTTATGGCGGAGCCCGCGTGGGCCGTGCTCAGCTTTTGGGTGCCGCTCTATCTGGCGAATGAACGCGGGATGGATCTGAAACAAATTGCGATGTTCGCGTGGCTGCCGTTTCTTGCCGCCGATCTGGGCAGTATTGCCAGTGGCTATCTCACCCGACTTTATACCCGCTGGTTCGGCTGCTCGCGCGTTAACTCGATTGTGGCGAGTTCGGTCACGGGCGCGTTTCTGATGCTGTCGCTGGCGTTGGTGGCCATCAGTAAAGATCCGTGGGTGGCGATTCTGCTGATTTCCATCGGTGGGTTTGGTCATCAGGTGATTTCCTGCATGTTGAGCGCACTGGTGGTGGAATCGTTCGATAAAGGGCAGATGGCAACCGTGAACGGGATGCGCGGTTCGTTTGCCTGGATTGCCAGCTTCCTGTTCTCGCTGCTGATTGGCGTCACCGCCGACAAAATTGGGTTTAACCCGCTGTTTGTCGCGATGGGATTCTTCGATCTGATCGGTGCCATCTTCCTGATCGCATTTATTGCTGAACGTCGTGGAAAAACGCGGTCGCAGGCATAACGGCTCATTTATTTTTTCCTGAAAAGGACGCTGTATGAAAACGTTGAAAAATTGGGTGTTTCGTCATCAGAGCGCCGATCATGTTGAGCTGTTGGTGGATGATAAACATGTTTTCCGTCTGTACGTGCTGGAACCGATGTTGGCCCGCGTGCTGGTTAAACAAAATGGTGAACTCAAGCTGAACCGCACCTGGAGCATCGCGCCGCAGCAGGATGTTCCCTGGCAGGGGCGCAGCCGCGAAAGTAGTGAGGGATTTAGCCTGCCGGGATTTTCGCTGGAACAGTTGGACGATGCATTGCGCATCAGCACCGCGCGGATGCGAATTACGATTCATCAACCGCTGTGGCTGGCATGGGAGTACCTCAATGAACAGGGCGAATGGCAGCCGTTTGCCGCCGATCGCCCCACCAGCGCCTATCTGCTGAACCCGCATGGTGACGGCGTGGCGCATTATCAGCGCCGTTTCGCGACAGAGCGTTATTACGGTCTGGGCGAGAAGGCGGGCGATCTTGAACGCACCGGACAGCGATTTGAGTTTCGCAATCTGGATGCGATGGGCTACAACGCGGCGAGCACCGATCCGCTGTATAAGCATGTCCCGTTTACCATTACCCGACGCGACGATGTCAGCTTCGGCCTGTTTTACGATAACCTGAGCACGACCTGGCTCGATCTCGGCAATGAAATCGATAACTATCATCTGGCTTATCGACGTTATCAGGCGGAAGCGGGCGATCTCGACTATTACTTGTTCATCGGGCCGCGCGTGCTGGATGTGACAAAAGCGTTCGTGCGCCTGACGGGTAAAACGCTCTTTGGGCCAAAGTGGAGCCTCGGCTATAGCGGTTCCACCATGCATTACACCGACGCGCCCGATGCGCAGCAGCAGCTGATGAAATTTATCGCGCTGTGTCGTGAGCACCATATTCCGTGTGATTCGTTCCAACTCTCATCGGGCTACACGTCGATTAACAATAAGCGCTATGTGTTTAACTGGAACTACGACAAAGTCCCCCAGCCGGAGGTGATGTCGCAGGCCTTCCACGATGCGGGCCTCAAGCTGGCTGCCAATATCAAGCCCTGTCTACTGCAAGATCATCCCAAATATGAAGAGGTATCGGCGCAGGGGCTATTTATCCTCGATTCCGAAGCCGATGTGCCAGAACGCTCCAGCTTTTGGGACGATGAAGGTTCACATCTTGATTTCACTAACCCGGCAACGGTGGCGTGGTGGCAGGAGAACGTCACCCGGCAGTTGTTGGAGAAAGGGATTGATTCGACGTGGAATGACAATAACGAATATGAAGTCTGGGATGGCGAAGCCCGCTGCCACGGATTCGGCGACACGATGGCGATCAAACACATTCGCCCACTGATGCCGTTGCTGATGATGCGCGCCTCGCTGGAGGCACAGCAGCGCTTTGCGCCGACGCTGCGTCCTTATTTGATCTCGCGTTCCGGCTGTGCGGGAATGCAGCGCTACGTGCAGACCTGGAGCGGCGATAACCGCACCAACTGGCAGACGCTGCGTTACAACACGCGGATGGGAATCGGGATGAGCCTGTCCGGTCTGTTTAATGTCGGGCACGACGTCGGCGGGTTTTCGGGCGATAAGCCGGACGCCGAACTTTTTGTGCGCTGGGTACAAAACGGCGTGATGCACCCGCGTTTCACCATTCATTCTTGGAATGACGACCATACGGTGAACGAACCGTGGATGTACCCCGCGGTAACGCCCGCGATACGCAGCGCCATTGAGCTTCGTTACCGTCTGCTGCCGTATTTTTACACCTTGCTGTGGCAGGCCAGCGCGGACGATGAGCCGATGCTGCGCCCGATGTTCCTCGACCACGAGCAGGACAGCGCGACGCTGGAAGAAACCGACGATTTCATGCTGGGACGAGATATTCTGGTCGCCAGCGTGGTTGAAGCGGGGCAGCGCCAGCGCACGGTGTACCTGCCGGCGAATACGTCAGGCTGGTACGATTTTCATTCCGGCCAGTGGTTCAGCGGCGGACAGACTATCGTGCTGGATGCGCCGTTGGAACGTCTCCCGCTTTTGGTTCGCGCGGGCGCGATGATCCCGCTGTCGTGGCGAAAGGCGCACGTCAGCCCACATGAAGATGATCAGCGTGAGTTTCTACTCTTTCCTCCTGCCGCAGGCGGTACGGATTGCGGGCTGCTGTTTGAGGACGATGGCGAGACGTGGCAATGGCGTGAAGGAAACGCGCTGTGGCTACGCTGGGAAATCCGTGCGGATAGCCAGCGTATTGACGTGACGTTCACATCGGAAGGGCGATATCAGCCTGCCTGGCGGCACGCGACACTGCGATTGCCGGCGGGTGAGCAGCGTCAGTTGTACATTAACGGCGTCCACACGAATACCTATCAACACCAATAGCCATCCCATTTTATTTCCTGTTGCGCCCCGGTCTTATTTGTTTACCGGGGCGTTTTTTTGTTATGCAGAATATCAATAATATTCGATTGGTTATTTTCAGGATAAGAAAATGTTAACGAAGTGAATGGAATATTAAATATAAAAAAGAGTTGTGCGAATACCCTTAATAAAAGCGGATCTACAAAATAGTTTAAATAGTAAGAAAACATTTTATAACATCAAAAAAAATAGATACTTGGTAAGTAATAAGTTCGCAAATTATCAGCCAAAAGAATTAATAAAAACAAACATGGCGGCTTCTGATTCATTTGCGAACAGAGTTTCTATTTTAAGTGGAGTATTCGCTATGAAGAATAATCACCATGATCTATTTGCCGCTTTTACACTCCCCAACGGCGCGACGCTGAAAAATCGGGTACTGATGGCACCCATGACCACCTGTAGTGGGTTTTACGATGGGAGCGTGACCAAAGAGCTGGTGGAATATTATCAGGCCAGAGCAGGCAGCATTGGTACCGTGATTGTGGAATGCTGTTTTATTGATGACAAAGGGTTGGCTTTTCCCGGTGCGATAGGAATAGACCACGACGACAAAATTGCCGGGCTGGCCAAAATTGCGACGGCGATTAAAGAAAAAGGTTCGACGGCGATCCTGCAAATCTATCACGGCGGCCGGATGGTCGAACCGCGTTTTATCGGTGGCGCGACGCCGGTTGCGCCGAGTGCTATTGCCGCGCCGCGCGCGGGTGCCATCGTTCCGATGGCGCTGTCGGGCGACGAGGTTGACGCCATGATCGGCAAGTTTGGCGATGCCGTTCATCGTGCCATTCAGGCGGGTTTCGATGGTGTGGAAATTCACGGCGCGAATACCTACCTGATCCAACAGTTCTATTCTCCACACTCTAATCAACGCTCAGATAAATGGGGCGGCAGCCGTGACAAACGCGCGGCCTTCCCGCTGGCGGTGTTGGATATCGTTCATGAGGTCGCGGATAAATACGCCGATCCTGCCTTTATTATCGGCTATCGTTTCTCGCCGGAAGAGATCGAAGAACCCGGCATTCATTTTGATGATTCACTCTATTTGCTGGAAAAATTAGCGGCGCGCGGGCTGGATTACGTTCATTTCTCTATGGGCAATATTCTGCGCGCGTCCATTGTCGAAACAGATGACCCGACGCCGCTGATTAAAAAATATGTTGCCCGCCGTTCCGCGACATTAGCGGCGATTCCGGTTATTGGCGTAGGGGATATTGTCAATCAGGCAGACGCCGATGCAGCGCTGGAAAATGGTTATGACCTGATTGCCGTCGGCAGAGCCTGTATTGCTTATCCAGACTGGACGGATCGTATTGCCGAACAGGAAAAGCTCGAACTCTATATTGCCAGCGATAAACGTGAAGCATTAACGATTCCTGAACCGCTGTGGCGTTTTTCATTAGTTGNNAGTTGAAGCCATGATTCGGGACGTGAATTTAACCGGCAAAAAATTTAAATCCGGGGTTTATCAGGAAAACGTTCAGGATGAATGTGGCGAGCTGCGAATTCATGTTCATTTTGAGCAGAATCGGGTCGCCGATATTGCGCTGGAGAATAGCGAAATGGATGAATCGCTAAAAATCAGTTTTGAAATTATCCGTGAACGCATTCTGGATACCAATAGTCCCCACGTTGATGCCGTAACGGGTGCAACGGCGCAGAGTGAAGCGATTAAAAAAGCCGTTACCAAAGCGATGGTGAAATCGAGCAAAGACGCCATTATTGCCGACGGCGGTAACCCAGACGCGCGTCGTGAAGCGGATGTGGTGGTGATTGGCAGCGGCGGTGCGGGTCTGGCGGCGGCGATTCAGGCCAGCGAAGAGGGCGCGCGCGTTATCGTCATTGAAAAGATGCCCGTCATCGGCGGCAATACCATCAAGGCCTCTGCCGGTATGAACGCGGCGGGCACTGTCTTCCAGCAAAATAAAGGTATTGAAGATAGCCAGGCGCTGTTCTATGACGAAACGCTGAAAAGTGGAAAGCAGAAGAATAACCCGGCGCTGGTGCAATATTTCGTCGAGCACGCGCCTGACGCGATTAACTGGCTGGCGCAGCACGATATTGAGCTTAGCGATATCACCACAACGGGCGGCATGAGCGTTGACAGAACGCATCGCCCTGCCAATGGGGCTGCGGTGGGCGGCTATCTGGTCAGCGGCCTGATTAAGAACCTCAATAAATACAATATTGAGGTGCTGCTGGAAACGTCGGTGACGGAGATTGTGCAAGAGAAGGGCAAAGTGACCGCCGTCAGAGTCGTCAATGATGAGCACGAAGAAAGCCTGATTGCGACAAAAGCGGTGATTGTTGCCACAGGCGGTTTTAGTGCCAATCAGGCGATGGTGGAGTCATACCGCCCAGACCTGAAAGGCTTCGTCACCACCAACCATAAAGGCGCAACGGGCGGCGGCATTCGCCTGCTGGAACAGATCGGCGCAGATACGGTGGACATGGGGGAAATTCAAACCCATCCGACGGTTGAACAGACGACGTCTTATCTGATCTCCGAATCTATTCGCGGCGGCGGAGCCATTCTGGTGTCGCAGCGTGGAGAACGTTTCTTTAACGAAATGGAGACGCGGGATAACGTCTCGTCCGCCATCGTCAACCTGCCGGAAGAGTACGCGTACATCCTGTTCGACGAGCAGGTCAGAAACCGCAACCGTGCAGTTGAAGAATATGTCGCACAAGGGCTGACCGTCAGCGCGGACAGCGTCGCTGAACTGGCCGACAAGCTCGATATGCCGCCCGCTGCGCTGCACGCCTCGCTCGAACGTTACAATGCCTTTATCGCCGACAAACACGATGAAGACTTTGGCCGTACCACGGGGATGCGCGATCCGTTGAATCAAGCGCCGTACTACGCGATTAAGGTAGCACCGGGCGTACACCACACGATGGGCGGCGTCACCATCAACGAGAAAGCGGAAGTGCTGAACCGCTATAAAGAGACGATCTCCGGGGCTTATGCCGCGGGGGAAGTGGTTGGCGGTATTCACGGGGCGAACCGCATTGGCGGCAACGCCGTGGCGGATATTATTATCTTCGGCATTCAGGCGGGGATGCAGGCTGCGGCCTATGCGCGGGCACCGCGTCGTTCCGACGTTTTTCCAACGAAAGCGCGTAAGCCAAAGTTTGCGAAAGCGGCGGCGAAAACGACTGAAAAGCAGCCGATACTGGTCGCAGAATAAGTGATAGAAAAGAACGTGATAAAAGAGTAAGGCTGATGGCGGGCGTCTCAAAGGGCGCTCGCGATTTTCCCACCGTTTCCTCTCTATACCGCCATTCGATCATGGGAGTCACCGTATGCCTTCTGTCAATAACGCCTACGTCTATTCCGTTGACCTGATGGGCAGCCCCATTCTGCTCAAACTGTTTGTCCATGATGAAACCGCCGTCAGGCAGGTTTTCCAACGCATCAAACAGCTCGAAGATCGGCTAACCGTTAATCGAGCGCAGTCGGAAGTGATGAGCATCAACCATGCGGCTGGGAAAGAATACGTTCCGGTCAGCCCGTTGGTCTTTGAGCTGATTAAGCGCGCCAAAGCGGTCAGTCTGATTGAAAACAGCGGCTTTAATGTTGCGATTGGCCCTGTCGTGAAACTATGGAAAATCGGTTTTAGCGGCAGCACGGTGCCTGACCACGAGTCAATACAACGGGCGTTGGCATTAACGCATCCCGAACGCATTATTCTCAGAGAGCAGGACTGCGCCGTGTTGCTAGAAAGTGCCGGAATGGAGATCGACCTGGGCGCGATTGCGAAAGGTTATATTGCCGATATCGTCCGGGACGTTCTGCATCAACATGCGATTCAGGATGCGCTGATCAATCTGGGGGGGGACGTGCTGGCTATCGGCAGCGCACTGACGGATGAGCAAGGGCTATGGAGCGTCGGGTTGCAGAAGCCCTTCGCGGATCGCGATAGCCTGCTTGGCATCATTAAGGTGAAGAACAAATCCGTGGTGACATCCGGCGTCTATGAACGCTTTTTTACCGTGGACGATCGTATCTATCATCATATTCTCGATCCCCGGACGGGTTATCCGCTGGATAATGAGCTGCACAGCGTCACGGTTATCTCGAACGACTCTCTCGACGGTGATATCTACACCACGCTGCTTTATGGCATGGGCGTCAGCGCAGGCATTACCTTTCTACAAAACCAGCCGGATATCGAAGCGATATTTGTGACAAAAGCACGAGAGATTATTTTCTCTTCGCAGCGGGATTATACGTTTGAATTATTGGATAAGGATTATTCGGTGATGGTATGTTGAACATTGGAAATACATCACCGTAGTATCCAGCAACGCGCTTAATCAATCTCTGGGTTCAGCTGAACCTGTTCCAATATCAAGGCAACGCTTTGATAGTAAGATTTTGCCTCATTCATAAATGGGGATTTATTATCAATAAGATAGGTATAGGAGATGACATCATTGCTGATGTTTTTAATCGTATAATTAATGGTGGCAGTGATACGCTTTTCGAGAATGAATGCGTTTAGGTTTTCTTTCGTGTAGAAAACCATAAATGTTGCCGCAAAATGGCGATTTGCTTGTTTTATTAGATATCCAGCATCGCTGCGTGCATAATCGATATAACAGATATCATTGTTTATATCTTCATCTAGGTTGTGCCATATCTGCTTAGCCTCAAGGGCAATACTTTCCAATTCATTTTTTATATAAAGATCAACTCGGCCTTTTCTTGTATCGCTATCAGGGTTTTCTCCTGTATCACCCTTTATTTTTTTGCCTGACGGGTATTCTTCAATCGCCGTCCAGCCTAATGACCACGCCGCCCAGCGAGAACGCTGACATTCGTGCGTTCATTGTACCACCAGCAACAATCTGTTCTGTTTAATAGTTCAATATAGCGTTTATTTGCGCTAATCCACCCATTTAACAATTGCTCAATAAAACAGTCGTTTGCACAGACTTTTTGAATAAAAATATAACACTCCATGTAAAATATTAAATTTCGACTATTTCAGTATCTGCCCATAGAGAAATCGCCTCAAGTACGGGTTTAAATGATTGCCCGAACTCGGAAAGGGAATAAACAACTTTGAGCGGCGGTTTATCACCAAAAACTTCTCGTGTGATCAGCCCATCTTTTTCGAGTTTCTTAAGCTGTAAACTTAACGTCATTTCAGTGATGTGAGGAATATCCTTGCGCAATTCACTGAATCTTTTATTGCTGTTTTTCAAATAGTAGAGAATAACGCCTTTCCATTTTCCACCGATTAAATCCATCACCATGCTAACTGGGCAAGGATAGATTTTGTCATCCAAAAATACCTTACAAGCTGCATTTTTAGTGATTTTCTTCTTCATGCTATCTCCACTATCGTTCCTGATAGTTATTGTCAATGACAACCGACGCGATAAACTTACCACGAAAGCTATCATTTTGATAGCTATGAGCTGTTATTAATGGAGATTGTATGACATTAATCATACTGGCACACCCAGATATCGATAACTCTATAGCAAATAGAACCATTGTAACTGAATTACAGCAGGGTCTTATTGACTTGGAAATACGTAATATTTTTCAGCTAAATCCTGACTACAAAATTAACGTAAAAGAAGAACAGGCTGCCTTATTACGCCATGAACTGATTATTCTGCAATACCCCATGTATTGGTACAATATGCCTGCTATTTTGAAAGTTTGGTTTGATCTGGTTTTTACCTATCAATTCGCCTATGGTTCAAAAGGCGATAAACTTAAAGATAAAACGCTATTACCCAGTCTTACCGTTGGTCAGCCTGAATATAATTTCGCACGAGGAAATAGCGATCCGTTAATGGAAAGTATATTGATGCCTATAAAGATGTCGGCGGAATATGCTCAAATGCACTATATCGACCCTGTTGTTTTGTACGATACTTCAACAGTATCTGGGCATACTGAATCAGATATTAGATATAAAGCAGAAATTCACAGCCAAAGACTAAGAGGAATAATAAATAGGAGTCGGGATATTTGAATTAGAGAAAGTAGCCTATCAGAGATAGGCTACTTTTGATGACTTACTTCAGTTCCAGCTCGTTCATGGCAGCGATGCTGAAGCCGCCGTCAACGTGCAGGACTTCACCGGAGATACCGGCTGCCAGATCGGAACACAGGAACGCAGCAGAGTTGCCCACGTCTTCAATGGTAACGACACGGCGGATTGGCGTAACAGCTTCGCAATGCGACAGCATTTTCTTGAAGTCTTTGATGCCGGATGCAGCCAGTGTACGAATCGGGCCCGCAGAGATGGCGTTAACGCGCACGCCCTGAGCACCCATCGCATTCGCCATGTAACGAACGTTCGCTTCCAGAGACGCTTTTGCCAGACCCATTACGTTGTAGTTAGGGATGGCACGCTCAGCACCCAAATAGGACAAGGTAACCAGCGCAGAGTTCGGGTTCAGCATCTTACGGCAGGCTTTCGCCATCGCGACGAAGCTGTAAGAGCTGATATCGTGAGAAATGCTGAAACCTTCACGGGTAACGGCATCAACGTAGTCACCGTCCAGTTGGTCGCCCGGTGCGTAAGCAATGGAGTGCACGAAGCCATCAAAGTTCGGCCATACGTTAGCCAGTTCGGTAAACAGTGCTTCGATGCTGGCATCTTCAGCGACATCACACGGCAGAACGATGCTGGAACCCAGTTCGCTGGCAAAGCCTTCAACGCGTGCTTTCAATTTTTCGTTCTGATACGTGAACGCCAGTTCGGCACCTTCGCGCTGCATTGCTTGTGCAATACCGTAGGCAATAGAACGGTTGCTGGCAACACCTGTTACCAGAATGCGCTTACCGGTAAGAAAACCCATAGAAGTAATCCTTGTGATCATTGTTGCTGCGATCGCCACCTTTGTACCCGTAAATCTACGTGGCAAGTGACGACCGAGATGAATAAACCGCGCAATTCTACCATGTTGGGGACGGTAGCGGTACTCCGAGCAGTATCCGCCTTTTTCCACAGCCCTGTGGCTGTCTCGGGGATGCTGCCGTGGTGCGCGGAGATTAACGTTGTGCGCCGTCGCGTCGCCAGGCGTCGGCGCTGAGCGCTTCGCCGAAGTGGCTGGCAATCAAACGTTTCGTCAGGTCATGGAGCGGGGCGGACAACACATCGGCGGTACTGCCGCGTTCGACCACTTCGCCAGCCTGCATCACCAGAATCTGGTCGCTGATGTGTTTCATCATGCCCAGATGCTGCGTCACGTAAATATAAGAGATACCGTGCTTTTCCTGTAACTCCAGCATCAGATTGATAATCTGTGACCGCATAGACATATCCAGTGACGCCAGCGCCTCATCGGCGACAATCACTTTTGGTTGCAGGATCAGCGCCCGCGCCAGACCGACGCGCTGTTTTTGCCCCGGCGCGAGCGCATGTGGATAGTAATAGGCGTGATCGGGACGTAGCCCGACCTGATGCAGCGCTTGATTAATCGCTCTTTCACGCGCTTCGGCGCTGAGATCGGTATTCAGCCGCAGCGGGACATCCAGCAGTTGCCCGATGCGCTGACGCGGATTGAGGGCATTGCTCGCATCTTGAAAGATCATGCGGATGCGCTGGCTGCGGTAGCCGTAATCGCCGTAACGCAACGGATGATCATCGATAACCAGCTCGCCGGACGTCGGCGCGATCATGCCCGACAGCATTTTAGCCAGCGTCGATTTCCCCGATCCGTTCTCGCCGATGATGGCGAGCGTTTGCCGTTCACGTAGCGTAAAGCTGACGGACTTCACAGCCTCAACATGCTGACGACGGAACAGCCCGGTCCGATAGCGGAACGTCTTGGTCAGGTTGCGGGCTTCAAGCAGCATCTCAACCATTACGGTTCCTCCATGTTGAGCGGGAAGTGGCAGGCATATAAGTGGTTCTTAACGGAAAGCAGCGGCGGCGTTTGCATACACTGCTTTTGCGAATACGGGCAGCGTGGGCCAAGCCGGCAGCCAATCGGCAGGTGCTCCAGCGAGGGGATCGCGCCGTTCAGGGTGTTCAGTCGGCTTTTGTGCGGCAGAGAACGACCGAAATCGGGCATGGCGCGAATCAGCGCCTGCGTATAAGGGTGGTGCGGCGCGGTGATCAAATCTTCACAGGTGGCGCTCTCCACCGTCTGCCCACAATAGAGCACGTTGATCCGGTCGGCCCATTTGCTCATGGTTTGCAGGTCATGGCTAATGAGCAGAATCGTCGTGTTATTGTTCTGGTTCAGGCGCGACAGCAGGCGGAAAATCTGCGCCTGCGTGGTGGATTCCATCGCGTTGGTCGGCTCATCGGCAATCAACAGGCGCGGTTGGTTCGCCAGCGCGATAGCAATCATCACCTTCTGACACTCGCCGTCGCTCAGCTCATAGGGATAGCTGCCCATAATATCTTTGTGATCTTTAATCCCGACGCGGTGCAGCAGTTCAATTGCACGGCGTTTGCGCCAGTTAAACCGTTGCCACCAGCGGCCTTTGTACGTCCAGCCTGGAATCGCCTGTACCAGCTGCTTACCGACGCTTTCGGACGGATCGAGACAGGATTGCGGCTCTTGGAAAATCATGGAGACGTTATGGCCGACCAGCTTACGCCGCTCGCGTGACGACAGTTGCAGCAGGTCGATATCATTGAAGCGGAAGCGATCGGCTGTCACGCGCCAGTTTTCTTTGGTGATCCCGCAAATGGCTTTAGCGATCAGGCTTTTACCGGAACCGGATTCGCCGACCAGCCCGCGAATTTCACCTTCGTTCAGCGTCATACTGACGCGGTCGACGGCTTTTACCGCGCCCTCGGCGGTCAGAAATTCAATCGTCAGGTTACGGATATCAAGTAATGGCATAGGGAGTTGTCGCCTCTTATTCCGTTTCCGCGACGAGCGCGCGGTGGATGCCGTCGCCCAGCAGGTTGACGATTAACACGCTCAGCGCGATAGCCGCGCCGGGCAGCATGACGGTCCAGGGAGCGGCATAAACCAGCTCCAGCGAGTTGCCAAGCAGGGCACCCCATTCGGTCGTCGGCAACTGCGCGCCCAAATCGAGAAAGCCCAGCGCGGCGATATCCAGAATGGCAATCGACAGCGCGCGGGTAAATTCGGCAACCAGCAGCGCGGCGATATTGGGCAGCACGACGTACCACACCAGATAAAACGTGGACGCGCCATCAAGACGCGCGGCGATCATGTACTCTTTATCCATTTCATCGTGTACGGCGCTGTAAATAGTTCGCACCATACGTGGCAACAGTGCCAGCCAGACGGCGAGCATCGCGTGCTCGAGCTTGGGGCCGATAAAGGCGATGACCACAATCGCCAGCAGCAGCGATGGAATAGACAGCAGCGTATCCAGAATATGGTTGAGCATCGCGGAGCGCAGCCCGCGTGTGACGCCCGCAAAGACGCCCAGTACGATGCCGCACAGCGCCGCTGCATAGGTGACGATGAGCGATGCGCCGACGGTCGGCGCTGCGCCACTCAGCAGGCGGCTTAACTGATCGCGACCTAAATCGTCGGTGCCAAGAAAGAACGAGACTTCACCGTAGCGAGACCAGGAGGGGGGCAGCAACTGATAGCCCAAAAATTGCTGGTCAACTTCATAAGGCGCGAGAAATTTGCCGAACAGGCACAGGCCGATCAGAATCAGAAAACCGTATAGCCCAATCATCGCCAGCATATCCTGATGGAATGCTCGCCAGGTATCGCCTAGTCGGCTAGGCAGCCGTTTTTCGCTAGAGACGTTATCGTAGGGCATACCATTCCTTATGTTTCAACGGATTTGCCATGGCACCCCAAATATCGGACAGGATGTTGACCGTTATGACCATTGCGCCGACCACCATCACGCCCGCAGAAATCGCCGCGAAGTCCTGCTGGCGAATGGCGTTCACCAGCCAGCGACCAATCCCCGGCCAGTTAAAGACCACTTCGGTAATCATCGTCAGCGTCAACATGGTGGAAAACTGTAACCCTAGTTTGGGAATAATCGGCGGCAGCGCGTTGTGAATCAGGTGACGACGAATGATCGTAAAGCGCGACAGTCCACGAGTTGCCGCCGCTTTCATGTAGTTTTTGCTGATAATTTCCGTGGTGCTGACGCGCATCAGGCGGATCACTTCGGTGGTCGGCCCGACGGCCAGCACGGTAATCGGCAAAATCAGGTGGCGAATGGCGCTGACGATCATTTCACCGCGATGTGGCGAATCTGACAGCCAGGCGTCAATCAGTGCAAATCCGGTGACGGTTTTCACCTGATAGAGCAGGTCGAAGCGGCCTGAAACCGGCAGCCAGCCGAGGTGCAGCGAGAAGAAGAGCGTCAGCAGCAGCGCTAGCCAGAACACCGGCAGGGAGAAACCGATGAGCGCCAGCGTGCTGATCACAATGTCCGCGCCGCGGTTCTGCATTACGCCAGCGGTAATCCCCAGCGGAATACCGACCAGCAGCGAGAGCGCAAATGCCAAAAGACAAAGCTCGATCGTGGCCGGAAACACTTCTTTCAGCAGTTCGCTGATGGCCTGTCCGTTAATGCTGGAGCGACCGAAATCTCCCTGAAGCAGGCTGGTGAGGTAAAAGTGATAGGCATCAAACAGCGCTGCGCCGTTGAGCGGAGCGTTGGGCGTGTAGTAACTGAGGCTAAAGCCAACCAGCGTCAGCAGTGACAAGGTCACTATCAATAACACCAGACGTCGCAAGGTAAAGATAATCACGGCTGTGCTTCCTCCACGGTTTCCGGTGCAGAAGGCTTCTGCTGCGCCTGTTGATCTTCGCGGAAGACGCCCGCGAACGAGGCATTGCCGAAGGGACTTAATACCAGCCCTTTCATGTCATAGCGGTAAGCCAGCAGTCGTAATGACGACGCCAGCGGCAGAACGGGTAACTGTTCCGCTAGAATGCGCTGTGCCTGCTGATAATAGTCAATCCGCTTAGAAAGCTGCTGTGACGAGAGCGCGTTTTGCAGCACTTCATCAAACGTGGGGTCGCACCAGTGCGCGTAGTTGCTCTGGGAGCGTATCGCCGCGCAGCTTAGCAATGGTCGGAAAAAGCTGTCCGGGTCGTTACTGTCCGTTGCCCAGCCTGCCAGTGTTAAATCGTGGCTAAGCTCCATCAGCCGCGCTTCCTGAAAACGGCCTTCCACCGGAACGATGGTTACGGTGACGCCAATTTGCGCTAGATCGGCCTGTATCAACTCTGCCGTTTTCAGCGGGCTAGGGTTGTAGGACTGTGAAGCACTGGGAACCCACAGGCGCAGGTTGAGGTTAGTTAGCCCCAGTTCCTGCAAGATTTGTTGCGCTTTTTGCGGGTTATATTCCGTAATCTGCGATTCATTGTCGTATGCCCACGATGCACGGGGCAGAATAGACGCCGCCGTTTCCGCCGTGCCGTAATAAATCGACTGCATTAGCCTGTCGTTATTGATCGCCAGTGCGATGGCTTCCCGCACGCGGCGGTCATCCAGCGGCGGTTTACGCACGTTGAAGGCCAGGTAGGCGACGTTCATGCCGGGACGCAGCGAGAGACGCAGACGGGGGTCGTTACGCAGGATCGTCAACTGGCTGGCAGCCGGATAGGCGAGGACGTCACATTCGCCCGTCAGCAGTTTGGATAAGCGACCCGTCCCGCCGGAACCGAGATCGACAACTACCTGCCGCATGCGTGGCAGGCCGCGCCAGTAATTACCGTTGCGCGTCAGGCGAATATATTGCCCGTTGCGGTATTCATCGAGCAGATAAGGGCCGGTGCCGACCGGTTCGCGATCCAGCCGTTCCTTTTTGTCCTCTTTGGCCAGACGCTGCGCGTATTCCGCAGACAGAATCGGCGCGTAGTGCGTGGCCAGATGCCAGAGAAAAGAGGCGTCCGGGCTGTTGAGCCGAATCTCAATACTGTACTCGCCCAGCTTGCGGATGCTTTGCACCGAATCGGCAAATTGCAGGCTGTCGAAATAGGGATATTCGCCGCCGTTGACATCATGATACGGGTGCTTTTCGTCCAGCATGCGCTGGAAGCTGAATATCACGTCGTCGGCGTTCATATTGCGGGTTGGGCTGAACCAGGCGGTGTGCTGAAACGGCACATCGCGGCGCAGGTAGAAACGGTATGTCGAACCGTTGTCCGAGACTTCCCAGCGCTGGGCCAGTTCAGGCATCAGACGATAGGTATAAGGATCGACATCCAGCAGGCGATCGTAAAGCTGCGCCGCCAGCGTATCAATGGTGACACCGCTGCGCGCCATCTGCGGATTAAATGTGTTCAGGACATCATTGACGCAATAAACAAAACCGCTCTGGCGAATATTGTCCAGCGGAGCAGGCGGCGTTAGCACGGACGGCGGTGCGGCCAGTGCAGGCAACGTCAGCCAGGTGAGTGCCAGTGCGAAACAGGTTTTTCCGAACATACGGGATTTTTCAGTCAAGACGGTTATACACAGAGTGTATCGCACTCTTGGCATCCTCCCCACTCTTGTTATGCGCGTCTGGCGACTTTCCAACCGTTTGAGCCACCAGATGAATGATTGAAAGCGTCATAATGAATGCTATAGTTAAGTCACAATGACGAGGAAATAACTATGAATGCAGAAATCAGTCTTAAAGTTGAAAACTTTGCTCGTGAAGCCGAGTTGCCTGATGGCGTTTTCCATGACCCGTTGATGTTCGTTAATGTCGTGCGCGGTGGGATCTCCGGCGCGATGCTGAAGCGTGGTGCGGATGCCAGCGGGCTAAGCCGTAAGCTGATTGGCTCGGCGCTGTCCGTCGATCCGTCGAATATCTCCCGCTTATTCCGTCGTAAGCATTTAACGCTGGAGCAGGGGGAAGCGGCGCTGGAGACGTTCCGCTTGTGGCTGAAAGCCATGACGACGTTTGAAGATGAAGTGAAGGCGCAACTGTGGATGGAGAGCGGCATTCCGGCCTTTGGCGGGAAAACGCCGGCGGAAATGCTGGATACGCACAAAGGGCGCCAGTTGGTTGATAACGCGCTGAATCGTATTGAATACGGCGAATTTATATGAGGCTTTACCGCATTACTAAAGCGGTCTGGCTGGAGGCGTTTTCAGGACAAACAGGCGTAAGTTTCCAGCACGGTGCGCGTTTCAATCAGCCCAACACGCCAGTGCTCTATTTCAGTGAAACGCCCGCCGTCGCGATGCTGGAAATGGGGAATTATCTCCCTTCGCCGCAGTTGCTGCCCGCCAGCTATCGTTTGGGTGTATATGAACTGCCGGACGACGTCCCGCAAGAATCCATCACGTTGGATATGCTGCCCGAAGACTGGCATCGCTATCCGTTTATGCCGGACGTGCAAGCACTGGGATCGCGCTGCCTGAACGCTGGGCAATCGCTGGTGATTTGGGTACCGACCAGCGCCGTTAAGCCATTTGGCAGCATGCGTAATGCGCTGATTAACCCGCTACATCCCGCGTTAAGCCAGCTACGCCTGATTGAGGCGATCCCGGATTTCTACAGTCATAGGCTGTTTAATCCGGTAGGACACTAGGTTTGCCATCGGCAGGAACCCTATAGTCAGTATGGTAATGAGAAAAATTCTCAACAAAGTGCTTTACAGATGATACTGATAACTATTATCATCATTTTCGCACTTCGACGGTGGCTTCTCGCAGGCACTGAAGGAGAGCACGACATTGCTCACATTGCTTCCAGTATTATCTTAGCCAGCCGACGTGCTGGCTTTTTTTTGCCTGCAAAATGACCTCACCAGATACTTATCTTACTTACTATTTCTCTATAAATAATTAATAAAATCAATATGGTTGGGATGTTTCCTAAATTGTTTGCGGGAACGAAAATCTCCCTTATCATGCCTACACCCAAGATCATGGGTGTTCACAATGGAGATAAGGAATATGTGGATGAGAAGGAATCAAATTGTCAGGAAATTGACGTTAGGGGTGGTAACAACGGTGCTGGGGATGTCGCTCAGCTTTTCAGCATTATCCGCTACGCCAGTAGAAACGCATGGTCAGCTGTCCATCGAAAACGGACGACTGGTGGATGAACAGGGGAAAAGGGTGCAACTGAGAGGGGTCAGTTCGCACGGTTTGCAGTGGTTTGGCGACTATGTCAACAAAGATTCGATGAAGTGGCTGCGTGATGACTGGGGGATTAACGTATTCCGTGTCGCCATGTACACGGCAGCGGATGGCTATATTTCCAATCCTTCCCTCGCCAATAAGGTAAAAGAGGCCGTTGCGGCGGCGCAAAGCCTCGGCGTTTACATCATCATCGACTGGCATATCCTGTCGGATAACGATCCCAATATTTATAAAGCACAAGCAAAAACCTTCTTTGCCGAAATGGCTGGGCTGTATGGCAGCTCGCCGAACGTGATTTATGAAATCGCCAATGAGCCAAACGGTGGCGTGACATGGAACGGGCAGATTCGGCCTTATGCGCTGGAAGTGACTGACACCATCCGTAGCAAAGATCCCGATAACCTCATTATCGTCGGTACGGGCACCTGGAGTCAGGATATCCACGACGCGGCGGATAATCAGCTGCCCGATCCGAATACGATGTACGCGCTGCATTTCTATGCCGGCACGCACGGGCAGTTCCTGCGCGACCGCATTGACTATGCACAAAGCCGTGGCGCCGCGATTTTCGTCAGCGAGTGGGGCACCAGCGATGCGTCCGGCAACGGTGGGCCGTTCCTGCCTGAATCGCAGACCTGGATCGATTTCCTGAATAACCGCGGCGTAAGCTGGGTGAACTGGTCGCTTACCGACAAGGCTGAGGCATCCGCCGCGCTGGCACCGGGAGCGAGCAAATCAGGTGGTTGGACAGAGCAGAATCTGTCGACGTCAGGTAAATTTGTCAGAGAGCAGATTCGCGCGGGTGCGGATCTGAGCAATGGCGATAACGGTGGCGATACGCCGACTCCGCCAACGGAACCGACTAACCCAGGTAATGGAACAACGGGTGACGTCGTGCTGCAATATCGCAATGTGGATAACAACCCGTCCGATGATGCTATTCGTATGGCCGTTAACATCAAAAATACCGGAAGTACGCCGATCAAGCTGAGCGATCTGCAAGTGCGTTACTACTTCCATGATGATGGCAAACCCGGCGCGAACCTGTTTGTTGACTGGGCGAACGTTGGCCCTCACAACATCGTGACCAGTACAGGGACACCAGCCGCCAGCACCGACAAAGCCAACCGCTACGTTCTGGTGACCTTCAGCAGCGGAGCCGGTTCCCTCCAGCCGGGTGCGGAAACCGGTGAAGTGCAGGTGCGTATCCACGCGGGTGACTGGAGCAACGTGAATGAAACGAATGACTATTCATATGGCGCTAACGTCACAAGCTATGCCAACTGGGATAAGATCACCGTGCACGATAAAGGCACGTTGGTATGGGGTGTGGAGCCGAAATAGCACGTCGCTGACCTATTAATCTAGTAATCCTGCGGGCGTGAATTCGCCCGTATTTTCTTTCCAGACCGTCACTCATTTACCACAATGTCGTGTTTCTTTAGCAATCCACGCAGTTGGTGATAGGTTAATCCCAGCAGCTCAGCGGCTTTACGCTGGTTAAATTTTGCCTGAGTTAATGCCCGATCGATCAAGCCTTTCTCTTGTTCCAATAGCCACGGTTTCATCTCCAGTGGTAAATCCGGCTGGCCGGTTGTCGCACGCGGTGGCGTTTCCTGAACGGCGGGAGTGCGGCGGAAAGGATTCAGAATGATGGCATCAAGAGGCTGTTCGCTGTCGCCGTGACGGTACACTGAACGTTCAACCACGTTTTTTAGCTCACGGATATTGCCCGGCCAATCGTAATTCAGCAGCGTTTCGCGCGCAGCAGGCGTAAAACCGGGAAACAGCGGCAGATGCAATTCGCGGCACATCTGAATCGCGAAATTATCCGCCAGCAGCATGATATCCTGCTGGCGTTCACGCAGCGGTGGGAGCTGCACAACGTCAAAAGCCAGACGATCGAGCAGGTCTGCCCGGAATTTACCGCTGGCGGCAAGCGCAGGCAGATCGTCGTTGGTCGCGCACACCAGACGCACGTCAACCTGTAGCTGATCTCTGCCGCCGACGCGCTCCAGCATGCCGTATTCGATCACCCGCAATAATTTTTCCTGCACCAGCATCGGCGCGGTAGCCAGTTCATCCAAAAACAGCGTTCCGCCGTCGGCGCGTTCGAAACGTCCCAGATGGCGCTTCTGCGCCCCGGTAAAAGCACCGGCTTCATGACCAAATAGCTCGGAGTCGAGCAGATTCTCGTTGAGCGCCGCACAGTTGAGGGAAACGAACGGCCCTTGCCAACGCGGGGAAAGGTAATGCAGGCGGCTGGCGATCAGCTCTTTACCGGTACCGCGTTCGCCAATCACCAGCACGGGCTTATTTAACTGTGCTAACTGCGACACCTGTTCCAGAACCTCCAGAAAGCTGTTGGCTTCGCCCAGCAGGTTCTCTTTTTCCTGAAGCATGATGTTTCACCGTGTTATTTTTACTAACTGTTAGCGTATTTGACTAATCTAGCGGAAAGGGGAAAATAGTCAAAATTATCTATTCTTTAATTTTCAGTTAGTTAAATTGAATTAAAAGTTGGCATGCTTATTGATATACCTATAGGGAGATCGCGACTGGCTCGGCTGGTCACGGTGATAAATCAGGCGTAATCAGACGCTGGAAATCATGAAGAGGATGTAATTATGGGTATTTTTTCTCGTTTTGCCGACATCGTGAACGCCAACATCAATTCATTGCTGGATAAAGCTGAAGATCCGCAGAAATTGGTGCGGCTGATGATTCAGGAAATGGAAGATACGCTGGTTGAAGTGCGTTCAACCTCGGCGCGGGCGTTGGCAGAAAAGAAACAGATTGCCCGTCGTATTGAACAAGCGCACGGTCAGCAGGATCAGTGGCAGGAAAAAGCCGAGCTGGCGCTGCGTAAAGATAAAGACGATCTGGCCCGTGCGGCGCTGATTGAAAAGCAGAAGCTGACCGACCTGATCGCGGTGTTGCAGCATGAAGCCGAAAGCGTGGATGAAACGCTGGAGCGCATGAAGCGTGAAATCGGTGAGCTGGAAAACAAATTGAGCGAAACCCGCGCTCGCCAGCAGGCGCTGACGCTGCGCCACCAGGCTGCGGCATCGTCGCGTGATGTGCGTCGCCAGTTGGATAGCGGTAAGCTGGATGAAGCGATGGCGCGTTTCGATCAGTTCGAACGCCGTATCGATACGATGGAAGCCGAAGCTGAAAGCCACGGATTGGGGAAACAAAAATCGCTGGATCAGCAGTTTGCCGAACTGAAAGCGGACGATGAAATCAGCGCGCAGTTGGCAGCACTTAAGGCTAAAGTTAAGCCAGCAGAGTAATAAGAGCGTAAACGCCATCGGATGGGCTGTCGTTAGAAAACGGCAGCCACCGGCGTGTGAATAATAACTAAGGAGACACAATGAGTGCGTTGTTTCTTGCCATTCCGCTGACCATTTTCATGTTGTTTGTGGCACCGATATGGCTTTGGCTACATTACAGTCAGCGTAAAAACGGTGCTCAACTGGGACAAAACGATATGCAACGTCTGACACGTTTAACGGAAGAGTCCAACCGTATGCGTGAGCGTATCAGGGCGCTGGAAGACATTCTGGATGCAGAACACCCGGACTGGAGAAAATCGTAATGAAAAATACGTGGTCAGGTAAAACGTTATATCGCATACCGGAAGAAGGCATGCTGAAAGGGGTTTGTGCTGGTTTAGCGCGTTATTTTGACGTGCCGGTGAAGCTCCTGCGGATAATCGTGGTGCTGTCGATGTTTTTCGGCCTGTTCTTTTTCACCATGGTGGCTTACATCATTCTGACCTTTATGCTCGATCCGGCTCCATCGGGAATGGGATTTGAGGATGAAAAGACGGCTCGCACACCCAGCCAACTGCTGAATGAGGCGGATGCGACCTTGCAGGCTAGCGAACAGCGCCTGCGCAACATTGAGCGCTATGTCACCTCGGATACGTTTGGCGTTCAGAACCGCTTTCGTCACCTGTAATTTGTCATCAGTTATACGCTTTCGCTGACCTTATCCACCTTACGACTTGAGTCGAGAGTGGATAATGTCGCGCTGCTTTTTCGCTGCAATCTCTATGATCCGATCCCGCTGTGCATGGGATGCCAGCCATTTCCTTCTTTTGCACTGTAGCGAATATTTTGCAGTGGTATGCGCTGCCACTGCCCATTGCTGTCTTGCTCGATTTCGCTGGCATGAACGCGACAGCGGAACCGCAATGTATCGGTTTCCAGTTGGAACTGATAAAGCTTCCCTTCTTCGGGCGTGAAATAAGTATCCACAAGGCAGGTATGCTTACCTTCAACGTAAACATTGACTACTTCGGTTTCTGCACCTGCAATGAGTTGCGTTTCGTAGTAGTCAATATTGTATTTCTCTCCGGCAACTTTTGGCATCCCCCGATCCACTGTATTCTGTAATACCCACTCACTGGAGCGTATCAGTCCACCTTTGCTTTCACCATTGAGCATTTGATAAAGGCTGGTTTGCTCAGTGTTATCGACAATTCTCAGCCATGGGGCATGAGCACGTTGAGGTGGGGGGACGAAAAAAGTATGGTCTGGAATAAAGGCACAGCCCGCAGCGGTCAGAATGACCGCTGCGTTCGCAGAACGCAGCAACCGTTTCACCGTTTATCTCCTTTACTGTATTCCATGCGCATATGTATCCAGACACCCAGGCCAATGACTGGCCCTGAAGCGATGCCAATTCGCAGAGCCTTAGTCAGTAAAGGTTGCCATTGCATACCTGATGGCATTTGCAGGATAAACTGGTAGTAGAGCCATACCCCAAAATAGACGAGTGCCACCGTGCAGGAGAGCGCCAGGAAGCAGCCAGCCATCAGATAGAAAAGCGTACTAAAACCAGGTTTTTTTGTACTCACTGCTTATTTTCCTTGTTGATCCTGCGGCTTCTTATCAATCGCTTTCTGGATTATCGTCCCTGTACCTTCAGAAACAGCGGCTCCAAAAGTACTCCCCAGCATGTCCGCTGCAGGTTTCGGCAATTTTGTACCCGCTGCGCCACTGATAATAGTCGAGGTAGTGGCACCGGCAACGTTACCGACTCCAGCGCCGGTAACAGCCCCAGTAGAATCTTTATCACCCTTAATTTTACTACCAACATAGGCTCCGCTCATCCCCCAAGCTTGGGTTGCCAAGAAACTCTTTCCTGTGGTGACGGCGCTGACGCCTGTAGCAATTAAAGCGTCAGTGTAACTTATGCTTTCACCCGGTTTCATGGTGATTACCTGGTTATTGATATTGGCTGCGCCACCGATGAGTCCATTGACGGTGATCGCTCCACCCGTCACTGTACTCCCTCCACCGAGTGTCAGGGCATTAACCATAAAGAAGCCCCAGGCTTGCAGTAATCCTCTTACCGGATCCTGATTCTCGGAAAGGGTGCCTCTGTTGTAGATGCGTAATGATTCACTGACCTGCTCAGGCGTTTTGCCATGCTCAATCTCATATTTGGCGAGTGACACCGCACCAGAACCCCAGGACATCATGCCAGGGCTTAACAGATCATTGTTGTCCACCGCATTTTTACTGGAATCATGCGCAGTGACAGCGCCAGCAGAAGTATCCGTGCTGAGTCCGCCAGCAAGAGCCCCTGCCAGCGATGCCAGATTGCTAATCTTAGTACGTTGTTCTGGTTTGAGATCTTCCGTTTTAACACCAGGGTATAAATATTCACGAATAGCACGTGCAGCGAGTTCTCCACTCGCCGCGCCGATGGCGCCTGCAGCAGCATTTGTTCCCGACAATTCAGCCACAACACCACCTAATACAGCATGCCCAATAGCATTTGCTGCAATTTGACCGGCCGTCGGGTCTTCATCAAAGCCTACTGTCATGCCTTTTACTACTCCAGCCATATAAGGCGCAGCTCCGGCGGCCAGCGCTTTCGCTGGGTCGCCACCAGCCAGAGCCGTAATTGCAGCAGCAGCAGCGCGAACTCCGCGGTCAAGATCGCCTCCAGCCTTATACTGGTCACTCACGCTTTTATAAGCGTCTGTATTTTTGACACGATTCCAGTAAACATCACGCTTTTCTTTACCATCCCACTCACCAGCTTCTTCAATGCCGGCACTGTTAGCCATAATTTCACCCTGCTTGAGAGTAATATCGACGGCCTGATTCGCGATATCGCTAATCAACCGCAATTGGCTCAGACGCTGCTGTTCCTTCGCTTTATCGAAGATTGGGCTGATACTTTGATTCGCATGCTCGACATCGCGGCTCAGCTCGCTGACATCCTGCTGCTGGTTCGCCTGGTCACGGATAATCAGCGATCCCGGCGAAACGGCGGCATAGGTGGTGCCGGAGGCATTCCCATCGCTGCCACCCGCTCCCAGACCATTAGCCGCCAGATTCTGTACGGCATTTTTCAGCAGATCCTGCGCGCCCAGACCGCCAGTGCTGATACCGACACTGCTGTGCGATACTTCAAATTCTGCACGGTTGTCGATATTGCTGAAGCCCAGCGTGCCGGTATCGAGACGGTTTTTATCTTCGCTGGCGGTGCTACCAATCACTGCGCCATCCAACTGGGTGTGATTGCCGACGGTGATATCGAAGCCGCCGTCACCGGCGAAGATACCGGTCTGCTCCTGCACGCTGTTATAGGTGCTGTGGATCTTATCTTTCGCCACGCTGGCGCTGACGCTACCGGTCATGCTGCCAAAGGTAAAGCTGGCGCCTGCCGAGCTGTTCTTCTGCTTCGAGTCATAGTTATTGACGTCCTGCTCACTCTGCAGCGTCAGGTCACGTCCGACATTCGCTACCACCTGCGCGGCACTCAGCTGTGCGCCGCGCAGGGTGGTGTCACGTCCGCTGTTAACCGTCAGCTTATTCCCTGCATCGATCGTGGTTTCGGTGTGGGTCAGGCCCTCGCCATTTTCGTTGCCGGAACCTTTACTGGCGTTAGCAAATACGCTGATCCCCGCGCCGCCTTGGCCAGCGCCGATGCTGACGCCCACGCCGCCGCCGCTGCTGCTGTTCTTGCCGGTCTGCAGTTGGGTATTCTGCGCCGACAGCAGGTTGATATCGCGGTTCGCCGACAGCAGCACATCGTTGCCCGCTTTCAGCTGGCTGCCGCCGATGGTCAGATCGCCATCTGCGCCATTTTCTGAACCGGTCGCCACCAGATTGATATTGTTGCCCGCCTGCACGGTACTGCCGGAAGCGTTAACCGCTTCGCTGTGGCTCTCGCTCTTCGACTTTGAGGTGCTCAGCGACAGGCTGACGCCAATGGCATTCTGATCCGCGGTATTCTGCGAAGCCAGTACCGCGGCCTGAGCGGCCTGTACGCCTGCCAGACCGGATTTCAGCTTTTGCAGTGACGCCATACGGCCATCCTGCTGCTCATCGGCGGCTTTCGCGCTGGTGTAAGCGGCATTAATCGCGCTGCCGATCGCGCCGGACAGCGCCAGCGTCAGACCCGTCTGTTTACGCTCATAGGTGGTGTCGGTGGTGCTCTGATTATTCGCGGCATCAATGGTGATAGTGTTCGCCACCATATTGATGTCGTTACCGGCGATCACATCGGAGCCCTGCACGGCGATATTATTGCCCGCCACCAGACTGGTATCGCCATTGACGCTGCCCAGCGTGCTGTTGTTGTGGGTCAGCGCCGCAGTATCGGAGGTCGAACTCTCTTTGATTGAACCGACAAAGAAGCCAATGCCGCCGCTGCTCATCAGGCCCGACTTGGTGGTTTTCTTCATCGACCAGCTGTCGCGGCTTTCTTCTGCCGCCGTGACGTTGAGGTCGTTACCGGTACGCAGTGCCAGATCCCGATCAGCCGCCACATCGCTGCCGGTGATATTCAGATTGTTACCCGCGCTGATGGAGATATTTTCCCCGCCCAGACTGCTGCCATTTGCCAGCGTGGCATCGTAACCGGCGCGGGTGGTAGTGGTGCGTTTCGACAGGAAGCCGGAACCTTTCACCTTGGAATTCATATCCAGATATTCCTGGCTGCTGGCGCTGCCGAGGTTGATATCATTGGTGGCGGTCAGCGCAAGCTGCCGATCGGCATTCAGCTTCGCCGCCTGGGTGTTAATATTATTGCCGGCATTCAGCGAGATATTGCCGTCGCTGGTAACTTCACTGCCTTGTACCTGAGTCAGCGTCTGCGTGACGTGGTTATCTTTATCCCACACGACTTTGTCGCGGCTGCCGGTGGTGACGGTGGTCATAGTGATATCGCGGTTAGCAGCGATCTGCGTCTGGCTGTTTTCACCGGAGCTGACCACCTGTGCGGCCTGCAGATTGACATCACGGCCTGCCTGCAGCAGCAGTTTGCCATCGTCACCCTGCACATACATGCCTGCCACGCGGTCGATATTGTCGCGGCTGAAGCGGTTACTGCCGTTCTGACTTTCCGCGTGGTTGGTCTCGCTGGCAACGGTGATATCGCGTCCGGCTTGCGCCAGCAGGGTATCGGTGGCACGTATTGTACCGCCGGTGTTAGTGAGATCGTTGGTCGCCTGCAGCGACACGGATTTACCCGCAATGATGCCGCCGACGTTAACGATATCGTCGCCGGAAACGCTGACCAGCTGTGTGGCGCTGATGCGTCCGCTGTTCAGCATGCCTCCGCTGACGCCAATGCTGACGTTCTTACCGGCCAGCAGCGCACCGCTGCCGTCCATATCGCTTTGCTGCACCTGTGCATACACCTGCGGTACCAGCACGTTCTGGGTGGTGCCATCCGGCATCTTCACATCCTGCGCCACCAGCCACACCATATCCTGAGTGATCTGCTTCATCTGTTCGGCGGTGAGCGCCACGCCCGGCACCAGATTGAATTGCTTCGCGAAGCTGACGCCCGCTTCCATCAGGCCCTTATACTGCTCTTCATCGCTGGTGTAGTCGGCGAGATAGCGCTGGCCGACCAGCTCAACGATCTGCTCGCGCACCAGACGTTGCTCATAGAAACCATCGCCGAGGCGTTTTTGCGTGATCGACGGGTCGGTCTGCAACTGGCGCAGCATATAGTCGGAGCTCAGCCAGGTTCTCTGATTGGTGAAGCGCGGATCGGTTTCGATCAGATAGCTGCTTGTGGCATCTGGCAGGGTGGTGAACAGGCTGCCGGTTGGCAGGGAAGCATCCGGTGTCATCGAACGAATCACATCGGTGTTCTGTCCGGCCACGTCCACGCGCTGTGCGGCATACTCAGCCAGCGATGGTGCGCTGCTGGTCGCCTGGGTATTCTCCTTCATCACGGTCGGGCTGAGGCTGATGGACTGAATTTCCGTTGGCGGTGTATAGGCCGAAGCGCGTGCTTTCTGGCTGTCTTTGCCTTTTTTATGGATACGATCCCATTCGATGACCTGACCGACTTTCTCCGTCAGTTTCTGGCCAGTGACTTCGGTATTCACCAGTTCCTTCACCGCCGTCAGCAGGGTGCCACCGGCAATAATCTGGCTCTTGTCGTTCAGCAGCTTATCGCCGGAGAGCGAAATCTGACCGCCTGCGATGATTTTCGCTGGGTCGCTCTGGGCGATCTGCTCTTCGCGAATGGTCTCGGTATAGCTGTACTGATAGTAATGGTCGCGACCACACACCACGCCTTCGATACAGATATGGCGCACTTCATTTTTGTAGAAGCTGATGTTGTAGTCGTCAGGGCTGTAGTGGACGCCATTATTCAGGTCGACCACCATGTACTCATCTTTCTGCCGCTGCGACAACTGCACCATACTGGTGGCGAAGTTGTCATTGATATTGTTCAGCGCGGTGAAGCTCAGCGCCATATTGCCCACAGATTCGATAGTCGAGCTGTGGTTGTTAATTTCGCCTGCCTTGCCGGTCGCCAGCGTATCCGCATCCAGCGCGCCGCCGATGGCTATATCCCCATTGCTGTAGATCAGGGAGTGGTCGCGGTTATTCAGCGTACCGATGCCCAGATCCAGACGCTGGCGCGCCGCGATGGTAGCGCTGCTGTTATTTTCCGCCAGATTATTTAGCGTCGCTGCGCCGATCGCCAGGCCGTCGCCATAAATACGGCCGGTGCCGATATTATTCACGGTGCTGGCGTTGATGCGGGTCAGCACGCCGTCGATCAGGCCACGGTTGCTCAACGTATCGCTGGCGTTCAGCGTGGTCTGTTGGGAACTTAGTTCGCCAGTGGTCTGGTTGTCGATGTTGCTGGCCTGCACATTCAGCTTACCGCCTGCGCCAAGCAGTGCCGTGTTGATCAGGCTGTTATTGACGTTCAGCGTCAGATCGCCATTTGCCAGCGTTTTATTGTTGTTACTGAAGCCGTCCGCGAAGCTGAGATCCATATCGCCAAGCGACAGAATTTCACCGCTGCCATTAATCTCGCGACTGCGGAAGGTCAGTTGCTGACCCGCCACCAGACGGCCACCTTCATTGCTGATACGCAGATCGCTGCTGGTGGCTGCGGTGCGTGCGAGGGCGCTGCTGTTTTGCTGATCGAGCGTCAATTGCTTATTGGCGGAGATCTGTCCCTGATTGTTATTCAGCACCGGCGTGGCGATCGCCAGATCGTTGGCAGCGGCCAACGTACCGTTCTGGTTGTTCAGTTCACTGCTGGCCGCAACATTCAGCGAGCCGGAACCGGCCGCCATAATGGTGCCGCCCTGGTTATTCAGGCTGGCGCTCTGTACGCTGAATTTTTTGGCATTGGCGGCGATGCGGCCATTCTGGTTATCAATGCTGTCGCTGCTGAGTTGCAGATCGCTGTCGCCGCTCTGCAGCAACTGACCACCGCGGTTACTGATAACCGGGGTGCTGACCTGCAGCGCATTGGCGTTAATCACGCCGCGATCGTTGCTGAGTTTACCGGCGGCGGAGAGTTTCAAATCGCCGCTCGCCAGCAGTTGCGCGTCGTCGGTGATGATATCGCTGCTGCTGGTCAGCGTGGCGTGATGCGCGGCGGTATCGCTGCCGCTGAGATCAATCTGGCTGGCGCTGGCGTTCAGATTGCCACCGGCCAGCGCCTGACCCCGGCTGGTCAGTTTACCGTCGCTGGCGAGTGTCAGATTGCCGCTGTCGGCTAGGGTGCCATCGGTTTTCATCCCGGCGGCAATGGCCGCGCCTTTGCTGTTGCGGATGCTGGCACCGCGCACATGGGTATTGCCTTTGGCGGCGATAAGGCCGGTATTCGTCACCTCGCCGCTGGCGGTAGTGCTGTGATCGCGCTGGGCAAACAGGGTGCCACTGTTGTCAACTTTTTTACCGCCCAGCAGCAGATCCTGACCGGCATTGACCGTACCGCTGTTGACGATATCGCCATTGGCGTTAATGGTGATGTCACCCGCCTGACTGCCAAGCGTCCCTTTGTTGCTGACGCCGACCCCTTGCTCGGTCGCCACCAGACGGATTTTACCGGCATACATGCCGCCCAACTGGGCGACGTCGATCGCCAGCGTCGGTTTGACGTCGCTGCTGTCGCTGTCCGCCGCGCTGCTGGCTGTGGCCGTGCTGTTATCGGCGGCCACCTCGTTTTTACCGGTGGTGACGGTCACATCTTTTGCCCAGATACCGGCATTGACCTTCACGGTGCGGGCAATCAGGTCGGTGTAATCCTGACGGCTGCTGTCCATGCCAGCGCCTTCCACCACGATTTCACCCTTGCCCACGCGGTAACCACGCAGTTCACCATTGGCCATCTGCGGCGTGCCGGTGGTCAGCGTGGCACGGTTGGCGTTAATAAAGCCACAGCCGTCGCAGCTGATGCCCGCCGGGTTGGCTATGACTACCTGCGCCTTACGGCCTGCCACTTCGACATAGCCGTTCAGCTTGCTCGGGTCGCGCGAGTTGACCTCGTTAAGAATAATTTTGGCTTCGCCTTTCGCCAGCCATGGGTTACCCGCCACCCAGCCGCCCATCTGAGTCTGCACCTGTTTGTGCGAGTTATTGAGGATGGCGCCTTTGTTATCGACGTCAAACTGGGTGTATTTGTTATGCGAAACACCACCGGCACTCGGCGTCTGGATATTGACCTGCGGCATGCCGTTGGCGCTCTGCATCACATTCGGCTGCTGGCCGCCCGGGGCGCTCTTGTCGGCGACAATTCCGGCCGCCAGCGTCTGTGGCGCGAGCGTGACCAGACCGAGTGCGGTCATGGTCAGGAAGGCGGTAGGCTTCATGCGGCCAATCAGCTGGCTCAGCGTATGGCCGACGCCGTTGGCACCGCTTTTACCCTGGCCGCGGTTGATGTCGGAAACCACCATTAACAGGCCGCGAGCCTTGTTGAAAATGATGCGATAGAGGTTCTTATTCACGAAAAGTTATCCCTGCTAAAAGTGATGTTAAGCAACCAGCGGCGTGTTCTGCTGCCAGAGTCTGAATTGTTGTTGGGTGACGTCATCGCCACGGAATTGCAGTACCCGTTGCCCGCGTTCCGCCCCTTTGTGGTACAGCGCACGGCCGCATAAGTGGGGAAACAGCGTGCCGCCGACGATGCGACGAAATGCCAGCTGATCGCCGAAGGGCGCGACCCAGTCGCGGAACCACAGGCGGTTGCCGCTGGTCCAGTCCTGCGGTTGTACCAGGATGCCGGGGCCGGTGAGGTAGCGCTGTTCCGCTTCTTCGTCCATCCACGCCCAACTGAGGAAAAACAGGGGCTTGTCATCGCGGCTGGCAATAACAAACTGCTGATGTTTGATCGCGGGCAGCAGCAGCGTCGGCAGCACACTGAGCGGAATATCGCGGTGCTGTTCCGAATGCATCCACAGCCAGACCGCCGCGCCAAGCGCTTCCGCTTCGCTGAACTGACCGCCGAGCAGCGGGGCGGTTAACTGATAGCCATTAACAGGAATCTTCATCACGCGCCTCCTTAGTACTGCCAGCTCAGGTTGAAACCGAGGGTGACCGGGCTGGTGTGGAAACCTTCCGGTTTGGAGAACGGCACACCGACAAACAGGTCGTAGCCGGTGTTAAAGGCGTTACCGCGCAGACCAAGCACGCCGCCCGCCAGATGTTTTCCGGCGAGGTAATCACGCGTGCCGTCTACTTCGCCGTAGTCAGCGCCGAGATACAGTTCCTGATTAGGGAGCGGGGTGCGCCAGGCCAGATCGTTGCGCACGAACCAGCCGTTGTCGGCCGTCAGGGTGCGTTCACCATCAAAGCCGCGCACGGTCCAGCGGTTACCAATCGACAGCTGATCCTGTGGCGTCAGTTTGGTATGGTTGATCTGGCGCAGATACTGCACGTTGTAGCGGAAGGTCTGATTGCCCAGCGTAAACGGCATATCGAGTTGTGCATTCAACTGGATAATTTTCGCCAGCGCGGTGCCTTCATCGAAATACTCTTCCTGCGCCGGAATAGCGCCGAACCAGCGGGTGCCGCGCTGGTAGCTCACTGCGGCATCAAGGGTGGTAGCGCCGAAGTAGTGGCGATGCTGCAGACCCAGACGCCAGGCGCTGGTTTTACGCCGCTGCACATCCACTTCGGTATCGTTGACGAAGTTCTGCGATTCGCGCGTCAGAATTTCATAGCTCATTGAAGTTTTCTGACTGCCGCTGCGGTGCAGCACCCGGCTCAACTGGAAGTTAAGGTTTTTGCTGTTGCCGCTGTAGTTGTAGTCTTCATACGCGCCCGCCACATTCTGGTTGTAGTCGTAGCCGCTGGCGGTGACGCCCGCCATCCAGTAACCGAACGGTACGGAATAGTGCAGCATGTAGTTCTTGCTGCCTTTTTCGCTGCCGGATTCAAGGTCATGGTTGCCGGAAATGTAGAATAGGTCGCTGAGTGAGAAGGGATTATCGATATACAGCGTCAAGCCGCCCTGATAACGACCGGTGGTTTCGGTGCCAGAGTCATCGAGCGTCGCACCGAGACGCCACATTTTTTCCTGTTTCCAGGTGACGTCAATGTCGCTTTCACCGGGCTGTTCGCCCGGCACAATCGCCATCTCTGCCTGTACGGTGGGCACGCGCTGCAGGTTTTCCAGTCCCTGCTCAATGTCACGCAAATCCAGCAGTTCGCCTTCACGCGCCGGCAGGGCGCTCCAGAGGTTCACGTAGCGATCGCTCTCTTTGGTCAGTTTGATCTGGCGCGTTTTGCCCGGAATCAGGGTGATATGCAGGGTGCCGGTTTTCAGGTTTTGCGGCGGCGCCATGACGCGCGCGGTCACGTAGCCATGGTCGATCAAACGGTTTTGCAGTGCGCTCATCAGCAGGTTGACACCCTGAGCGCCCAGGCACTGACCTTTACCCTGATCGGCCAGCTGTTGCAGTGGGATACGCAGCCAGGAGGGGAAATCGTCTTTGCCGGTCAGTATGATGTGATACAGCGTAAAGCACTGTTGCTCCTGCGGGAATTGCAACTTAGTAAAGAATGAGGAAGGTGGTTGCAAACGCACATCAGGCGTTTGCGGCGCTAATTGCTGCTGCATCGCACGCTGGCGATCCTGCTGATTGATATTTAGCTGTTCATCCACCCGGTTCGGTGCGGCAAGAGGCGTAAGATTATTATCTGCCGCCCAACTGCTTGCTGAGGTGGTCAATAAAATAAATAGCGCAAGCGGGCTGAGACGCGCAGATTGATACCCGTCAGTGAATGACGCATTCCGTAGCATAATGAATTAACCTGAATTATTAATTGTTATTGGGACACCATTCGTTTCCAGAAACAATTGGTTACTTGGTACAATTTCAGGTTATATACGTTAACAATTTGTTGGCTAAGAGTTGTCTTATTGCTTGCTAAGAGTTGTCTTAAAAATATCGTTTCTTTACATTTTGGCGGTAAAAATACGGTATGAGATAGGTGAGCGGGGTTGAACTTATATCGGCGTGAGCGTGAGGCGTTTGTCTGACTTTATTATATTGATACGATATATCTCTCAACCAAAGGAGTAATGGTTCATTCGATGAGTCGACTACAGAACGAAATTAACTCTCTGGTCAATCGCGGCGTGGATCGCCACCTGCGGATTGCCGTCACTGGGTTGAGCCGCAGTGGCAAAACCGCGTTTATCACCGCGTTCGTCAATCAATTATTGAATACCCACAGCGGTGCGCATTTGCCGATGTTTTCTCCCGTGCGCGAAGAGCGTTTGCTGGGGGGGAAGCGTGTGCCGCAGCGCGATCTGGGCGTGCCGCGTTTTGCTTATGATGAAGGCATGGCCGCGCTGTATGGTTCGCCGCCGGCTTGGCCAACGCCGACGCGCGGCGTGAGTGAGATTCGTCTGGCGCTGCGCTATCGCTCTAAGGATTCCTTGCTGCGTCATTTCAAAGACACCTCGACGCTCTATCTGGAAATTGTCGATTACCCCGGCGAATGGCTGCTAGATCTGCCGCTGCTGGAGCAAACGTATTTGAGCTGGTCGCAGCAGATGAGTGGTTTGCTGCAAGGGGCGCGCACCGAGTGGGCCAAACCCTGGCTGGCGTTGTGTGAGAAAGTCGATCCGCTGGCCCCGGCGGATGAAAACCAGCTTGCCGAGGTGGCGCAGGCTTACACCGACTATCTGCATCGCTGCAAACAGGAAGGGCTGCACTTTATTCAACCGGGGCGATTTGTGCTGCCGGGCGATCTGGCTGGCGCGCCGGTGCTGCAATTCTTCCCCTGGCCGCAGGTGAATCAGATCGGTGAAGCTAAGCTGGCGCAGGCGGATGAAAAAACCAACATCGGCATGCTGCGCAAGCGTTTTGACTATTACTGTCAGTCGGTCGTCAAAGGATTTTATAAGGATCACTTTGTACGCTTCGACCGGCAGATTGTTCTGGTCGATTGCCTGCAACCGCTCAATAGCGGCATTCATGCGTTTAACGATATGCGGCTGGCGCTCACCCAACTGATGCAAAGTTTTCATTACGGGAAGCGCACGCTGTTCCGGCGTTTGTTCTCGCCCTGCATCGACAAACTGATGTTTGCGGCGAGTAAAGCGGATCACATTACCGCCGACCAGCACGCCAATCTGGTGTCGCTGCTTCAGCAACTGGTGCAGGAAGCGTGGCAGAACGCGGCGTTTGAAGGCATCGACATGCGCTGCGAAGGCATTGCGTCGATCCAGTCAACGCAGAGCGGGGTGGTCGATCATCAGGGACAGAAAATTCCGGCGCTGAAAGGGCATCGGCTCAGCGACGGCCAGCCGTTGACGGTCTACCCTGGTGAAGTGCCTGCGCGTTTACCGGGGGCGGCATTCTGGCAAACGCAGGGCTTCCATTTCGATCAATTTCGTCCGCGAGAAATGACGGTAGACACGCCGTTGCCACATATCCGGTTGGATACAGTCATGGACTTTCTGTTAAAGGATAAATTGCGATGAACGAGCCACTGAAACCCCGCGTCACGTTCGATGACGTTTCACCGCAAGAGCCACAGCCGCAACTACGTGCCGGGTTAGCATTTGACGAGCAGAGCTGCACACCATTTTCCCCGATCAGCCGTGAAGAAGAAGTACCGGAAGAAGGTGCGGCGGAAGAAGCGATTAGCGCGGCGCTGCGTCCTAAGCGCAGCCTGTGGCGGCGTATGGTGATGGCGGGAATTGGGCTGTTTGGTGTTAGCGCGCTGGCACAGGGCGTGCAGTCACTGCATAACGCCTGGGTACAGCATGACTGGATCGCGCTGGGCGGCATTACCGCAGGCAGCCTGATTGTGGCAGCGGGCGTCGGTTCGCTGGCTGTCGAGTGGCGACGCCTCTACCGCTTGCGGGAACGGGCGGAAGAGCGCGACGTGGCTCGCGAGCTGTTACATAGCCACGGCGTGGGGCGCGGGCGCGAATTCTGTGAAAAGTTGGCACGTCAGGCAGGGCTGGATAGCGGCCATCCGGCGATACAGCGCTGGCAGGCTTCGCTCCATGAAACCCACAATGACCGCGAAGTGCTGGAGCTTTATGCGCGTCTGGTTCAGCCCGTCCTGGACACGCAGGCGCGGCGTGAAATCAGCCGATCGGCGGCGGAATCCACCTTGATGATTGCCGTCAGCCCGCTGGCGCTGGTGGATATGGCCTTTATCGCCTGGCGCAACCTGCGCCTGATTAACCGTATTGCCGCGCTGTACGGCATCGAACTCGGCTATTTCAGCCGCATTCGCCTGTTTCGGCTGGTGCTGGTCAATATCGCGTTTGCTGGCGCATCGGAGCTGGTGCGGGAAATTGGCATGGATTGGATGTCACAGGATCTGGCCGCACGTCTATCAACTCGTGCTGCGCAGGGTATTGGTGCTGGGCTGCTGACCGCGCGCTTGGGTATCAAAGCGATGGAACTGTGCCGCCCGTTGCCGTGGCTGGATGACAAACCACGCCTCGGCGATTTCCGCCGCGAACTGATTGGTCAGATAAAAGAAACGCTGCAAAAAGGGCGTTAGAGCTGAAAACGATGGTACAGGCAGTGTGCCATCGTTGTTTTATCGTGGCTTAACATCGCCAGCAAAGGCTTTCATATCATTGCCGGTGAAGCGCCTATGCGGTCAGAAGTGAGATCGATTCCCCGCTGAGTCACTGGGCGGTTGCGACGACAACCGCAGCGCGCGGCATCGCACCAGATAAGAATCGTATGATGGGCGGGACGTTACCGATGAGCGGCGCGGTCAGCGTATTGAAAGTGCCTTACGTCATCGTTCCTCTGGTGAATGCCGACAATAATCAGCATAGTTTTGATGAGAATTTGCGCCTCGGTAACTATCTGGAAGGTATTCGAACCATTGTGGCGATGGCCACGACGCCGCTGTCTTAACCCCGTTTCGTCATTGACGTGGAAAAAACGTACAGATGTGTCAACTTTTGCTGCCACCTTACTTCATCCGGTGCAAACGAAAGGGTATTATCAGTAGTAATAGCCCTATCGTGTCTCTTGAAGAAGGTAGCCGTTGATGCATCTGGAAGTGATTTGTGAAGACCGTATTGGTATGGTCCGTGAACTGTTAGATCTACTTGCGTCACGCAATATTGATTTACGCGGCATTGAAATTGCGTCTATTGGTCGTATCTACCTCAATTTTGCCACCCTCGATTTTGATGATTTCCGTCTGCTGATGACGGAAATCCGCCGTATTGACAGCGTCAGCGATGTGCGTACCGTGGCGTTCATGCCGTCTGAGCGCGAGCATCGGGCGTTGAATGCGCTGTTGGAATCGATGCCTGAACCCGTATTCTCGCTGGATATGAAAGGAAAGCTGGAGCTGTTTAACCCCGCGGCGCTGGCGCTGTTTGAACAATCGGCAGAGACCATCAGCGACGTGACGATTGGCAGCATGATCCCCGGTTTCAATTTCGCCAGTTGGCTGGAGAAGAGCAGCGCCGTCGTGGCGGAGCGTGCGGTGATTCGCGGTCAGGATTTCCTGCTGGAAATGACGCCCGTCCGTCTGGAAGATGATGCCGGTAAAGTGGCAACGGCGGGCGCGCTGGTGATGCTGAAATCGGCCGCTCGCATGGGTCGCCAGTTACAGAACCTCGCCGTGAATGATGAAAATGAGTTCGATCATATCGTGGCTGTTAGCCCGAAAATGCGTCAGGTGGTGGAGCAGGCGCGCAAATTAGCGATGCTGGACGCGCCATTGCTGATCGTGGGCGATACAGGGACGGGTAAGGATATGCTGGCGCGTGCCTGCCACCTGCGCGGGCCGCGCGGCAAGAACCCTTTCCTGGCGCTGAACTGTGCGGCCTTACCCGATGATGTGATGGAGAGCGAGCTGTTCGGCCATGCGCCCGGCGCGTATCTCAACGCGCAGGAAGGCAAAAAAGGTTTCTTCGAACAGGCAAACGGCGGTTCGGTTCTGCTGGATGAAGTCGGTGAAATGTCGGCGCAGATGCAGACCAAATTGCTGCGTTTCCTGAATGACGGGACATTCCGCCGCGTCGGTGAAGATCATGAAGTCCATGTCGACGTGCGGGTGATTTGCGCGACTAAGAAAAACCTGTTGGAGCTGGTGCAGCGCGGTGAGTTCCGGGAGGATCTTTATTATCGCCTCAATGTACTCTCGCTGACGTTACCGCCGCTGCGTGAGCGCCCAGCGGATATTATGCCGCTGGCCGAGCTTTTTGTGGCGCGCTTTGCCGACGAACAGGGGATTCCTCGCCCTAAACTGGCCGCAGATGTGGAGCATTTCTTGCCGCAGTATGGCTGGCCGGGTAACGTTAGGCAGTTGCGAAATACTATTTATCGCGCACTGACGCAGTTGGAAGGCAACGAACTGCATATGCAGGACATCGATCTCCCAGCGTTTTCGATTGATGCGCCGCAAGATGAAACCTTGCTTGATGGTTCGCTGGATGACATCAACAAACGTTTCGAGCGTTCCGTGCTGACCCGCCTTTATCAATCTTATCCAAGCACACGCAAACTGGCGAAACGGTTAGGCGTATCGCACACGGCGATAGCCAACAAACTGCGGGAATATGGACTCAGCCAACGCAAATCGGCTGGGGATGACGAGGAATAACAGTAGCGTTTGGTCTACGCATTGTAGGGAATAATTAATCAAAGGAGTGATTATGGATCAAGAACAGGCTCGACAACTGCTACAGACGGCATTGGCTAACCCCGCCGCACAGTTTCGTGACGGGCAGTGGGAAGCGATTGACGCGCTGGTTAACCGCCAGCAGAAATTACTGGTAGTACAGCGTACTGGCTGGGGAAAGAGTTCGGTCTATTTCATCAGTACGAAAATTTTCCGCGATCGCGGCATGGGGCCCACTATCATTGTGTCGCCTCTGTTGGCGCTGATGCGTAACCAGATAGATTCTGCCGGGCGATTAGGGATTGTGGCGGAAACGCTGAATTCTACTAACAAGAGTGAATGGGAAAATGTCACACAGCGCGTGCTCCGGAATCAAGTGGATTGCTTGCTGATCTCTCCAGAGCGTCTGGCGAATGATTCATTCGTTGAAACGGTATTGCAGCCTATTGCCGACCATATTGCCCTGATGGTGATTGACGAGGCACACTGTATTTCGGATTGGGGGCATGACTTTCGACCGGACTATCGGCGCATTGTGAATATTCTTCGCCAACTGCCGGCTAATACCCCCGTACTGGGTACGACAGCCACGGCCAATAATCGCGTGGTTGAGGATATTCAGGCTCAACTAGGTAATATTCGCATTCAGCGTGGTTCACTCATTCGTGAAAGCTTGTCGTTACAGACGATGAGATTACCCGACCAATCATCGCGTCTTGCATGGCTGGTACAGGCGATTCCAACCCTACAAGGGACCGGAATTGTTTATGTACTGACGCAGCGCGATGCGGAGATGGTTTCTCGCTGGCTCAATCAATCGGGTATCGTCGCACGGCCTTATTACAGCGGTGTAACGCATGACGATTTTATGACGTCGGCAGGAAAAGCTGATTCAGATGGGTATCGCCAACACCTTGAATCATTGCTGCTTAATAACCAGATTAAGGTGCTCGTGGCGACGACGGCGCTCGGCATGGGATACGATAAACCCGATCTAGGTTTTGTGATTCATTATCAGATGCCAGGATCGATTGTTGCGTATTACCAGCAGGTGGGGCGTGCCGGACGCGGTATCGAGCGAGCTGTCGGTATCCTGATGTCTGGCGTTGAAGATAGAGAGATTCACGAATTTTTCAGGGGATCGGCTTTTCCTGCGGAGACGCAAGTGACTGAGATTTTGCAGGCGCTCGCAAATGCGGATGGTCTGACATTGCGAGAAATTGAAGAACAAACCAACCTGCGTTATGGGCAGATCGAGAAAGTGTTGAAATTTCTCAGCGTCGATAGCCCCGCACCCGTGATAAAAATTGACCAGAAATGGCGTAGGACGCCTATCCCTTATGCGATGGATCGTAGTCGCATTGCTCATCTGACTGGGCAACGAGAACGGGAATGGCAGGAGATGCAGGCTTATCTGGCAGAGACGAGTTGCAAGATGACATTTTTGCGTCACGCACTGGATGACCGAGATACGACGCCGTGTGGTCAGTGTACTTCCTGCCTTGGACGTCCGGTGATCGCTATTCCGCTTAAGGCTGAGCTTATTCATCGGGCAGGAATGTTTCTCAAACAGGCTGAAACTGTTATTCGACCAAACATACAGGTCGCCGCTAATGCTTTTATTAAATACAGTTTCCGTGGAAATCTGGCGCAAAACTTACGTACTCAAGAAGGGCGCGTCTTGTCCCGTTGGGGAGACGCAGGATGGGGACGGAAGGTGGCAGACAATAAATATGCAGGCCATTTTAGTGACGAATTGGTTGCTGCGATGGCGGAGATGATCCAACAACGCTGGCAGCCTGAACCCGCACCTGAATGGATCTGTTGTGTGCCTTCACGTAATCACCCTACATTGGTGCCTGATTTTGCTCAGCGCCTGGCTAAACGGTTGAACCTGCCGTTTGTGGATGCTATTCATAAAATACGGGATAACCAGCCACAGAAAGGTCAGCAAAATCGCTTCCACCAGTGCCGTAATCTGGATGGTGCGTTTGCCGTCATCTCCTCGATACCAAAAGGTGCTGTGTTGTTGATTGATGATATTGTTGATTCTGGCTGGACGTTGGCGGTGATTGCTGCCTTATTACAACAAGCGGGCAGTGGTTGTGTTTATCCGGCCGCGCTCGCGTCTGCTTCGGTGAGTGATGCATGAATTTATCTCCCATGGCACAAGCGACACTGCTTTTGACCTGTTATTTCAGCAAAGCAAGTGCTGACGATCTCAAACCACTCACTAATACGGAGTGGGGGCGCTTTGCAATGTGGTTAAAAGAAAAATCACTGAGCCCTGCGGATCTCCTTGTGCCTGACCCTGCGGCACTGCTCAGTGGTTGGCATGATTCACGGGTGAGCGTCGCTCGGATTGTGCAACTGTTGAACCGAGGGCATAGTTTGGCACTCGCGATTGAAAAGTGGCAAAGAGCGGGATTATGGGTCGTTACGCGTTCGGATTATGATTATCCCAAGCGTTTAAAGCAGCGGCTGAAAAGTGATTCTCCTCCCGTATTATTTGGCTGTGGTAATCGTGCGCTCTTAAATTCCAGAGGGCTGGCTGTGGTCGGTTCGCGCAATGCTAATGACATGGATTTATCGTTTACGCATCAGGTTGGTATGCAAGCTGCCGCTGACGATATTGCCATTGTTTCTGGTGGAGCCAGAGGCGTGGATGAAACGGCGATGCTGGGTGCTATGAGTCAGGGGGGCGTTGTCATCGGCGTAATGGCCGATAGCTTGCTTAAAGCGAGTACGAGTACGAAATGGCGTAAAGGATTGATGGAAGGGCGAGCGGTGTTGGTGTCTCCTTTCTATCCTGAAGCGGGTTTCAGTACGGGCAATGCAATGGCGCGGAATAAATACATTTATTGTCTTGCCGAAAGTGCTTTAGTCGTTCACTCAGGTAAAAAGGGGGGGACGTTCAGCGGCGCCCAGGAAAACCTGAAGAAAGGCTGGGTACCGCTGTGGATAAAGCCAACAGACGAAGCGTCTGCTGGTAATGCGGAGTTGGTCGCCGCAGGTGGACGCTGGTGTGATATGGATTGGCGATCTCTGAATATTGCTAAATTACTCGATCAGGTTAGCCTTGTATCGACGTCCGTTGCCATGGGAGAACAAGGTAGCCTGTGTTTGCGCGAAGAGCCGCAAACGACACTACCCGAGCAGCCTGACTCGCAAAAAACATGTGCCGAAAATACTGCTGCGACGATTGAAGATAGCCTTACTACAGCAGAGGGAATCAATGTTATTAAGAGTGAATCCATTGATTTTTATACGTTGTTTTTACAGGAGCTCAATCGGCTGGCGGTAGAGGCAGTCAGTCTGGAGGAACTCATTAGCTTCACTGCGCTACACAAATCGCAGATTGCCGTTTGGTTACAGCGGGCTGTTGATGAGGGGGCTATTAAAAAACACAACCGACCGGTTCGTTATCAATGGATCGCTAATTCCCATCCTTCTTAAGTCAGGATAACAAAACGGCTGCTTGCGCAGCCGTTTTTTACGTAATTTCAGCGTAGCTTAGCTTATTTCAGAACAGCCAGTGCAGCATCATAGTCTGGTTCAGTGGTGATCTCGTTCACCAGTTCGCTGTGCAGCACGTTGTCGTTTTCATCCAGAACAACAACCGCACGAGCAGTCAGACCTTTCAGCGCGCCATCGGCGATAGCAACGCCATAGTTCTCTTTGAACTCACCGCCACGCAGGGTAGACAGCACAACAACGTTGTTCAGACCTTCCGCGCCGCAAAAACGGGACTGCGCGAACGGCAGATCGGAAGAGATACACAGAACAACGGTGTTATCCAGCTCGGAACCTAGTTGGTTGAATTTGCGCACGGACGTGGCACAAACACCGGTATCGATGCTTGGGAAAATGTTCAGGATTTTGCGTTTGCCAGCATAGTTGCTCAGCGGGGTATCGGACAGATCTTTAGCCACCAGAGTAAATGCCGGGGCTTTGCTTCCTTTGGCTGGGAATGACCCTGCTACTGGCACAGGATTGCCTTGAAAATGTACGTTCTGTGACATGTTTGCGTCCTTAATTACAGGTGATTAACACGCTGCTCAGTTTAGGGCAACATTAGCAACATTGGTATAAAAATTACGATTAAAATTGCTGGCTTAGCAATGCCACCATCGCCTTCAGGTAGCATTCGCTGGCAGCATCTGCCGAGATTGGCGGAAGCTCAGCGGTAATGCAATGAAGCGAACGATCGGCGCACCAGCTTCCGAAAGAGCCTGGCGTGTCGTAACCGATACTCGATACTAACGGCAGTTCGCACCGCTGCGCCAACCAGAGACCGAGTTCGGAATGATGTGGATCTTCAATACACGCGAGTGGCTCATGAAAAGAGACAACCCAGTGAGGATTAAGTTTCTCAATCAGCGTGCAAAGGGCTTTTGTTTCCGGCTCTGAACCTGCCGTTTCGCCCGTGGATAGCTCGACATCGCGTTCATCTGCGGCGCTATTCCAGCGGTAGACTGTCTTCCCCGGTTGCCAGTTACTGGCCGGAAAATTGCGATTGAGATCGACACCGTTAGCGTTGGCACGCAGGCCCAACTGACAGCCATCTGGGTTCACCGCAAGAATCACGTGATGGCGGCGCTGGCCTGAAAAGAGGGTGCGAAGCGCGCAGGAAAGCGCCACGACTGCTGCGGTTTCATCGCCGTGTGTTCCGGCAATAATCAGCCCGCTCTCTGAGGGAGCTAATTCGGCGGGGAAATACAGCAGCGGCGCGCCCAGCAGCGATTTCCCATACGGTTCGCCCAGCGAAGGTAAATTACCTCGTTGCTGGCGTGCCTGAAGAGGAATGATCGGGTTTTCCATGTTGTTGCCCTGTGGTTACCTATGCGTTTCATCATAAAAAAATCGGCCCAGAGACGCAAACGGCGATGCGGGCTGACAAATTGCGGGGGTATCGCTGGATGATAGCGCTGATTTCTGACTATTATATTCTTCAATCAATTCATTACGCTTTCAGGTCAAATCATCATGCACTATGGATATTCTGCATTTTATGCCGCGTTGATGGCGGCCATGACGGGCAATGCCGTCGCGGCGCAGGTTCCGGCGGGAACGGTTCTGGCTGAGAAGCAAGAAATCGTCCGCCACATTAAAGATGAACCTGCTTCTCTCGATCCGATAAAAGCGGTGGGGTTGCCCGAAGCTCAGGTGGCGCGCGATCTGTTTGAAGGGCTGGTCAATCAGGACGCGAAAGGGAATCTGGTTCCCGGTGTAGCGCTGCGCTGGCAGACGACCGATAACCGCACATTTATCTTTACCCTACGCGATAATGCTCGCTGGTCTAACGGTGAACCCGTTACGGCAAAGGATTTTGTTTACAGCTGGCGTCGTCTGGTCACCCCTGAAAACAGCTCGCCGTTCGCCTGGTTTGCTCGACTGGCGGGAATTCAGAACGCCGAGCAGATTCTCGCGGGCAAACTGCCCGTCGATCAGCTTGGCGTGACGGCCGTCAATGATCACACGCTGAAAGTGCAGCTCAGCAAGCCTGTACCTTATTTTGTCAGCCTGACGGCAAATTTCAGCCTGTTTCCGGTGCATCAGGCTACGATAGAAAAATTCGGGAACGACTGGACGAAGCCGGGCAATCTGATTGGCAATGGCGCGTTTAAGCTGGATCAGCGCGTCGTCAATGAGAAGCTGGTGCTCACGCAGAATCCATATTATTGGGATAACGCCCACACGCGCCTGACAAAGGTGACCTTTGTGCCGATCAATCAGGAATCGAACGCGACGAAGCGCTACCTGTCTGGGGATATCGACATCACCGAGTCGTTTCCTAAAAACCTGTACCAGAAACTGCTGAAAGACTTGCCCGGCCAGGTTTATACGCCAGATCAGCTTGGCACCTATTATTACGCGTTTAACACGCAGCGTGCGCCGACCAATGACGTACGAGTGCGAAAAGCGCTGTCTTACGCCATCGATCGTAAAGTGATTGCGGAAAAAGTATTGGGCACGGGGGAAAAGCCGGCCTGGCACTTTACGCCGGACGTCACCGCGGGTTTCAAACCGACGGAAAGCCTGTTGCAGCAGTATTCTCAGGATGAGCTGGATGCGCAGGCCAAAGCGCTGATGGCAGCGGCGGGCTATGGTCCAAACAATCCTCTGAAATTATCGCTGCTGTACAACACGTCGGAAAGCCACCAGAAGATCGCGATTGCCGTGGCATCCATGTGGAAGAAAACGCTGGGCGTAGACGTGCGTTTGTCCAACCAAGAGTGGCAAACCTATATCGACAGCCGCAACAGCGGTAATTTTGACGTCGTGCGAGCGTCCTGGGTTGGCGACTACAACGAACCGTCGACATTCCTTTCGTTGCTGGCGTCGCACCACAGCGGGAATATCGCGCGCTTTAAAAATGCGAATTACGATCGCGTCCTAGATGAAGCGGGTAATCAGACTAACCCGCAGACACTGAATGCGGACTACAACCGAGCAGAGCAGATTTTGATGGATGAAGCACCGATTGCGCCGATCTATCAATACACCAACGGACGTTTGATCAAACCGTGGGTGAAGGGCTATCCGATGACTAACCCGGAAGACGTGGCATACAGCCACATGCTTTACATCGAAAAGCATTAAGTCCCGTAGTCATACATTGAATGATGTGGCAATAAAGCCGGAGCGGTCGTGATGGTCGCTCCGGCTGACAGAGTACAACACTGATAGCAAAAGAACTGATAGCAAAACCGTTGGAGGCAAGACGTGGAATCCTTGGCAGGAAAAGAGTTGCAACACAGCGGTGCGGTTCATGCGTATCAGTTGGATGGAAAGGGGGGCGTGACTCCGATTGGCGAGCAGGATGTGGTTAACAGCGAGAAACCCTGCTGGCTACACCTAGATTCTACATTGCCTGCCAGCGTGCGCTGGTTGAATAAAACGATGCTGGTGCCGGACAGCGTACGCAATGCGTTGGCGGGGGAAAGCGCTCGCCCCAGAGTGACGCGTTTGGGTGAAGGTACACTGATCACCCTGCGCAGCATTAACCTAAATGCCAATGCGCGACCGGATCAACTGGTGGCCGTTCGGGTATTCATTACCGACAAACTGATTGTTTCTACCCGACGCCGTAAAATTCTGGCTATCGATGAGATTCTTACCGACCTGAAGGAAGGCAATGGCCCCACGGACAGCGGAAGCTGGCTGGTTTCCATTGCAGAATCGTTGACCGATCATACCAGCGAGTTTATTGATGATTTGCATGAGAAAATCATCGATCTGGAAGAGGATTTGCTGGAGCAAAAAATCCCGCCGCGCGGCGAGCTGGCGCTGATTCGTAAACAGCTTATCGTGTTACGCCGCTATATGACGCCACAGCGTGATGTATTTTCGCGTATTTCCGGCGAGAAACTGCCCTGGATGCAGGATGACGATCGCCGCAGAATGCAGGAAATTGCCGATCGATTAGGGCGTGGGCTGGAGGATTTGGATGCCAGTATTGCGCGCACCACGGTACTGTCGGATGAAATCACTGCGTTGATGACCGAAGCGATGAATCGCCGTACCTATACGATGTCACTTTTAGCGATGGTTTTCCTGCCGACGACATTCTTAACTGGGCTATTTGGCGTCAACTTAGGGGGAATTCCCGGCGGCGATGCACCGTTTGGTTTTTTCACGTTCTGCCTGATGTTGGTGATATTGGTGGGCGGCGTTGCATGGTGGTTAAAACGCAGTAAATGGCTATAACGAGTTGCGGAGAGTGGGTGCGCAGATAATCACAAACTGTGGCGAACGGCTAAAAAACCACGCGTAAATTGAGCAATATCAACATTTTTTACCCTGTTGTGCGGCACTATCATTCCCGCAGGTGAATGCAACGTCAAGCGATGGGCGTTGCGCTCCATATTGTCTTACTTCCTTTTTTGAATTACTGCATAGCACAATTGATTCACACCATGCCGACAGTTTTGTCGGCTTTTTTTTGTCCTCTATTCCCATTCTTGCCTCTTCATCCACGCTGACAATAAAAAACACGGTGGTGAAACAGCAACCGCTGCTTCTTGCCACCGTGTCTCTATTCTTTAGGGTAATGCCATTCCTGCACCGGAATGTCGCGCTTATTTTATTTCCAGCACGTCAAGGCGGGTCACGGATGGCGCGTCATCGTCATCTTCCGGCTGCCAGCCAACGGGCTGCAACGGCAGTTCTTCACGGTCAAAAGCCAGATCGCCACCATCCACCACGTCGCTACCGTGACGAATGCCTTTAAAATCGAACAGCGCATGATCGGCAAGATGAGAAGGCACAACGTTCTGCATGGCGCTGAACATGGTCTCAATACGGCCAGGATAGCGTTTGTCCCAGTCACGCAGCATGTCTTTAATCACCTGACGTTGCAGATTTGGCTGCGACCCGCATAGGTTGCACGGAATAATCGGATATTGACGGGCTTCAGCAAAGCGTTCGATATCTTTTTCACGGCAGTAGGCGAGAGGGCGGATGACGATATGCTTACCGTCGTCGCTCATCAGCTTCGGCGGCATGCCTTTCAGCTTCCCACCGTAGAACATGTTCAGGAACAGCGTTTGCAGGATATCGTCGCGGTGGTGACCAAGGGCGATTTTTGTTGCGCCGAGCTCCGTCGCGGTACGATACAGAATCCCGCGGCGCAGACGTGAACATAGTGAGCAGGTGGTTTTCCCTTCTGGAATCTTGTCTTTCACAATTCCGTAGGTATTTTCTTCGACGATCTTGTACTCCACGCCGATGCTATCGAGGTATTGCGGCAGAACGTGCTCCGGGAACCCCGGCTGCTTCTGATCCAGATTCACCGCAACCAGAGAAAAGTTAATCGGCGCGCTCTGTTGCAGATTGCGCAGAATTTCCAGCATGGTGAAGCTATCTTTCCCGCCGGACAGGCACACCATAATGCGGTCGCCATCTTCGATCATATTGAAATCAGCGATAGCTTCGCCGACGTTACGCCGCAGGCGCTTTTGCAATTTGTTCAAATTGTATTGTTGTTTCTGGTTAATTTGTTGATTTTCTGACATTTTTATCTGTGCTCGTTGCAAAAGGCGTTGCGGATGGAAAACGGTTCAGTGCAGACGCTAACACGGTCTGCACGATCATGGCGTGTATGGTACGGATTACGGCGACGAATGCCAGATCGTTTTACAGCGGTGTTCCAGAATTACCCCGTAGGTGAAGGGACGTTGCTACTTTTACTCACTTTTTCACAGGGATAACAGAAAAGCACAACCTGCATGCTGTTTGGCTGTAATCGTGACATGAAGCCATTTTTGGCAACGGTGTCGCTTATTACTATCCTGATAGAGGAGTGTTCAAACAAGAGAGGAAGATATCATGAGTAAAGGTGCATCAAGAGGAGCATCGTCAAGTCACCCTCAACAGGGAGGGAACTGGCCTAGCACAACCGGAAATCCATCGGGTGGCAATAGAGGTAACGCTCCTTCATCTTCAGGTGGCAATTCAGGTAAGGCAGGAGGTGGCTCTGGCAAAGCAGGGAAGTAGGAGATATATAACCACGCTACAGCTTGTGAGTTAAATCCACTAGCTGTAGCGTTATTTATTGCGCTATTGCGGCAGGACTTCTTCAATTTTAGTAATGTGCGCATCGCCGCTCAGCGGCTTATAAATATGAATTTTGACAATTTTTAGTGGTGCCTCTGGTGTCGTTATCGTACCTTTGGTCAGGAACGAGTAGTTCGTGCCCGATACCACCTGTGTTGCAACAAATAGCGGCGTATAAGCCACACCCAGTAAATGTACGGTAGATTTAAAAAGTGATTTATCAGCATCATTCAAATCACGGAAAGCAGTCCATCCACCAGCAAGTTGATCTGACATTATTTCACCTCATTTAATTTGATTGATAATATATCGCTGCGTTTCCCTGTTAATATATTTACAGGACAGTAAGATGAGACTAGGTTATTTAATTTTTCTTGGCAAGAAAGAACGCCATTCTCTTTATATGAATAAAGTGAAAGCATATCAAAAAATAATAGATTTTATGTTAGTGATTAAGATATTTAAAAATATAATTAGTGTGGTAATTATATTTTTAAATATAAATATCAAAAAGTTTATGCAACAAGCCATCGACTAACCACGTTACGTTCTGAACGCTGTTTCCTTGATCTTTTCCCAGTTCCCCACATTGAGCTCTGTGTTGCCATTCCGAGGTGTGATAGATATAGTCTTCGTCTGAAAAGTCTATTCGATAGGTGCTGATGCCAAACGTGGTATCAGAACTTTCGCTCCACCCGATCCGAGGCCAAAACATGAAATTATTGCCATGGCTATGTACTGCCGCTGCGCTCCTGCTGGCGGGATGCAGTAATCATAGTGAGAACACTGCTGCTACCCAGCAAAACGCCACGCAAAATGATGACACAAGCGCCGTGGTGTTGCTGAAAAGCAGTTCGCCAGTTGACGTTAACTGTACGTTGATTGGTGGAACGATGGCGATCTCCCGGCAGCTTGATGGTGCGAGCGTGGGAGCCTGTCAGTTGGCCAACGGTAAGCGTTGTAGCGAACAATCGCTGATGAATGGGAGTTGTCCGGCAGGGTGAGTGTTGCGGCAGTCAGCACTGCCGCAGGAAAACTTAAGAGGTAACCAGATTTGCGCAAGGCGCGTTCTGGCTGATGTCTTTCAGGTTCTGTAGTGTGGTTTGGGAAATGCTGATTAGCGCTTCTTCCGTCAGGAACGCCTGATGCCCAGTAAACAGTACGTTGTGGCACGCAGATAAGCGGCGGAAGATATCGTCCTGAATCACATCGTTGGATTTATCTGCGAAGAAGAGATCGCGCTCGTTTTCATAAACATCCATACCCAGCGCACCAATTTTCTGTTGCTTCAACGCGTCGATAGCGGCTTGTGAATCGATCAGGCCACCACGGCTGGTATTGACGATCATGACGCCGTTTTTCATTTGCGCAAAGGCCGTCTGATTCAGCAGATGATGATTCTCCGGCGTCAGTGGGCAGTGCAAGGAGATGACGTCCGCATTGGCATACAGCGTTTTGAGATCGACGTATTCCGCCCCTAATTCCAAGGCCTGCGGGTTTGGATAGGGATCGAAGGCCAGCAACCGCATGCCAAAGCCTTTCAGGATGCGCATGGTGGCGATGCCGATTTTTCCGGTGCCGATAATGCCCGCCGTCCGGTTGTGCATATTGAAGCCAATCAACCCTTCCAGAGAGAAGTTCGCGTCGCGAGTACGCTGATAGGCACGGTGAATGCGGCGGTTAAGCGTCAGCATCAGGCCGACGGCATGTTCGGCGACGGCTTCAGGGGAATACGCAGGAACGCGTACCACGCTGATGCCCAGCTCCTTAGCGGCTTCCAAATCGACATTGTTAAAGCCCGCGCAGCGCAGTGCCAGCGTTTTAATGCCCAACGCAGCCAGTTCTGTCAACACTTCGCGCCCACCGTCATCGTTCACAAAGATGCAGACGGCCTGACAGCCCGCGGCGGTTTTCGCGGTGCGCGATGTCAGCATGAAATCAAAAAACTCTAGCTCATAGCCAAACTGCTGATTGACCTGTTCCAGATATTTACGGTCATACTGCTTCGTGCTGTAAATTGCCAGTTTCATTGATAGTTTCTCCGAAAAATCCTTAGGTTAAGCTATCAGAAAATCGGGCGGTGACAAACCGTTACCTGACTGACAGTAACGGTTTGAAATTGAGAGGTAAGAATAGCGTAAGAACGATGTTAGCGAGACGTGCTGAAAACTGACACAGCTTCGGACATCGTGGAGATCTGCTGTTCCAGGCTGTTAATGGCAGAACTGGAATGTGTCGCCAAAATGGTGTTCTGGCGCGTCAATTCATCAATGTTGTTCACCGCCGAGTTAATCTGTCCCAGGCCTTGCGATTGCTCTTGTGTCGCTAGGCTGATTTGGTTCACAAGCTGCGTCACCTGCTGTACCTGAGTCAATATATTGTGCATCGATTGGCTGGTGTGGTTGACCAATTTATCGCTGGTGTGGATGTTGGCGATCGTGGTGTCGATAATCGCCGCGATGTCTTTGGCGGCAGCGGCGCTACGCTGTGCCAGAATACGGACTTCGCCTGCGACCACGGCAAAGCTCTTGCCCTGTTCTCCGGCGTGAGCGGCTTCTACTGCCGCATTGAGCGCCAGAATGTTGGTCTGAAATGCCAGATTATCCAGCACGCTGATGATGTCGGTGATCTCTTTACTGGAACGGGTCATCACCGCCATGGTGTCCGTGACCTGATTCACCGCTTTCTCACCCGCATCGACGGCCTGATTGGCATCGTTCGCACAGCGTGTTGCCAACTGCGAAGCCGAGGCGTTGCTTTGAATCGTCGCTGTCAGTTCTTCCATTGATGACGCGGTGGATTGCAAACTTTGTGCGGTATCTTCACAGCGCTGGCTTAGCGTGTAATTTCCGGAAGCAATCTCGCCGCAGGCGTGGCGCAGTTCGGCCAGTTTGCCGTTGACATCATCGACAAACGTGCGGAAATTCATGCCGGATTGATTGACGGCGCGTAATAACATGCCAACTTCATCCACGCGATTAAGTTGAAACGAGTTATCCGCCTGTCCAGATGCGGAATTAATAGCTTGGCGTAGAATCTTTTCCAGTGGTTTTGCCAGGTGTTGAACTAATAATTCACTGGTTATTACTGCACCAGCGAGTAGCGCCAAAACAAAAACTAATAGCGGTATGGTGACGGGAAGCGTCGCCAGTAGGAAAAGTAGTGCGAATAGCATGAAAAAGAATATGTAGATTCTTATCCGCCAACGTACGGGAATAACATTAAATAAGCTAAGAAGTTTTAGCGGCCCTTTATAAATCAGCAGTCCCTGAAAGAGTCGGCGGTTTTTTAATTTATTCTCATTCATTTGGCGATAAAGTGCTTCAGCCTGCCGAATCTCTTCCGGTGAAACTCGGGTTCGTACCGACATATATCCTGTTATTTTTCCTTCTTTCATGAGTGGCGTTGTACTGGCTTTTACCCAGTAGTAATCGCCATTCTTGCGGCGGTTTTTGACGACGGCCGTCCAGATTTTACCTGCCTTCAGCGTGGCCCACATGTCGGCAAATGCCTGTGGGGGCATGTCTGGATGGCGCACGATATTGTGAGGTTGGTGGAGGATTTCCTCAAAGTCGTAACCACTGGCATCAATAAAATCGTCATTGGCATAAGTGATATGGCTATCAGTGGTGGTAACCGACATCAGCTTGGCTTTTTCATCTAATAAATACTGAATATCACTGACCGGAAAATTCTTACGCATTTATTGATCCTTTTAGTATAAGCAAGCATAAACGTAATGTTTTTAGATCCATGTGCTAACAGAAAAGCGATGAGTGCTATTTAATTAACGGCAATGTTTGCAAAATACTTAGCGAGTAGACTTATATATTCTTACTAGTTTCATCCGTTATTTTTTCTTTGGGAAACTGTTATGTTTTCTTTAGAAAATGAGTTGCCTAACCTGACTCGCAGTAAGCGCCAGTCGATGACCAAAAGCATTCATTTATTAAGTATATTATGACTCTGCGAATTTGCACTGTGGCCGGCGCATGTTTAAGAAAGGGATAAATGATGAGGAAACAGGGGGACGGTCGCCCTGATANNATAGGGGCGACCGTGAAGATGAGATTAGCTAGCGGGAAAGGCTGAAGACAGAGGCTGCCTGCACCATGCTTGATATCTGCTGTTGCAGGTGATCGGTGGCCGAATGCGATTGGCTGGCTAACGCGGTATTCTGATGCGTGAGCTCATCGATGCGGTTTACCGCTTCATTAATTTGATCTAGCCCCTGAGATTGTTCCTGCGTTGCGAGGCTGATCTCATTCATCAAATTGGTGACGTGCTGAACCTGTAGCAGAATATTGCTCATGGATTTATGCGTGTGTGAAACCTGCTGTTCGCCAGTACGAATGCTATTCAGCGTTTCGTCAATGATGGTCGAAATATTGCTGGAAGAAGAGGCGCTACGCTGCGCCAACGAGCGCACTTCACTGGCGACCACCGCAAAGCTCTTACCCTGTTCGCCGGCATGGGCAGCTTCAACCGCAGCGTTCACGGCCAGAATATTGGTCTGGAACGCGAGATTATCCATCACGCTGACGATATCCGTAATCCGTTCGCTGGAACGGGTGATCGTCTCCATCGTATCGGAGACCTGGCTGACAGCCTGCTCACCAGAGTTCACCGCCTGATTCACATCCTGCGTATAGCGTGAGGCTTGAAGCGAGGCTTCCGCATTACTTTTGATTGTTGCAGTAAGCTGTTCCACGGAGGCGGCGGTTTGTTGCAGGCTTTCTTCCGTTTCCTCGCAGCACTGTGCCAAGGTATGGTTGCCTTGCGCGATTTCATTACAGGCGTTTTTCAGCTCGCTTAGGTTAGTGTTCACATCGTCTACGAAGGTGCGGAAATTCATACCGGACTGGTTTACCGCGCGCATTAACATGCCAATTTCATCCACGCGATTAAGCTGCGTTAGGTTGTCCGCCTGCCCAGCGGCGGAACGCATGGCCTGAGCCAGAATTTGCTCGATAGGACGGGCAACATGGTGCACCAGAAGCTCGCCACTGACAAAACAGCAGGCGATAAGCAGCGGGAAGAGTACGGAAGCCAATGCGGTTCCTGCCAGCAGGGAATAGGCGGCGATGAGCGGAATCAGGCTAAAGAGCAGAAAATAGCTGCGGATGCGCCAGCGTAACGGCATGGTTTTAAAAAGACTCAGGATGCGCAATGGCCCAGTATAAATAAGCAGGCCATGATGGAAGGTGCGATATTTCAGTTTACCTTCGTTGGCACTGGCATAGAGTGCCTCAGCTTGGTGAATCTCTTCGGGCGAGGCGGCGGTCCGCACGGACATATAACCGGTAATTTCACCGCCTTTTCTCAGCGGTGTGGTGCTGGATTTTACCCAGTAATGGTCGCCATTTTTGCAACGATTTTTCACAATTCCCGTCCAGATATTGCCCGCACGTAGCGTTTTCCACATATCCGCGAAGGCGGCTGGTGGCATATCTGGGTGTCGGATAAGATTATGGGGCTGCCCCATCAGCTCATCAGTGGTATAGCCGCTGACATCAATAAAATCTTTGTTCGCGTAGGTAATATGGCTTTCTGGCGTAGTGACCGACATGAGTCTGGTTTTTTCAGAAAGAGGGCGTTGGCGGTCGGTTACAGGGGTGTTATTACGCATAAAGCAGTCCTTGATATGCTGTGTCCGAATACTGATTTAACATGAGGCATACCCACGACAATAAATCAGCGGATAGCGGTAAGGGTTCAGGTCGCTCATTGCTTTTTTAAGGCGGTCGGGCAGAAGGAGATAATCCTGATATCCACCCGTAAACGCTTTGTTCATGATGAGATAACGTGATTCATTACAAAATATAACCTCAATTAAACATTTTACCACGAAAGGGTAATGAGTACGTATGCACAATAGTAGTAAATGTGAGTTGGATGGTGCTGTTTGTTAACAAAAAGAGCGATTTGTGAATAAATAATCGACAGAGTCATACAGAACGAATTTTTACCGCTATTGAACAGGATGATTAACTCGTGCTAATGATTAAAAAACTTGCACTTTCAATGGTTTTCCTGTTCGTCGTATTGCTGTTTCTTTCCTGGCGAACATTGCCGCAGTGGCTACCGCGCCTTGCCAACATCTGGCTCCCGACGGAGATGTCTTTGACCGTGAATGGGACGCCTGACTGGCAGGACGGTGGGCTGCATAGCGCGGGATTCAGTCTTATGGCCGAGGAATGCACGCTCGTTGATGTACGGGATATGACGCTTCGTTGGCATAGCTGGCGATGGCATGTCGATATTGATGCCGTGACGTTAAACAGCGACTGCCTGCAGCCTGTGCCAGCAAGCAGCAGCACTGAGCCAGCAGCGCAGTTGGCGCAATGGCAGCAGCGATTGCCTGCTGCCGATATTCAGGTGAAGATGTTTACGCTACAGCCCTGGCAGGATTACGCCGGACAGGTGCGACTTAGCAGCGACGGCAAGCGGAAACAAACGCTGGATTATCAGGGCGACCAACTGGCGTTTAAGGCAGAACTGAACGAGAAACGTCTGACCCTGCATGAGAGCATGCTCGCCACACCGGCGGGGTTCGTGCGCCTGCAAGTTAGTGGTGAGATGGAACTGGCCGATACGCTGGATGCGGTACCGGTGCAGGGGCGGCTCACCGGAAAACTGGATTCAGGGCAAACGCCGGATCCGCTTTCGCTCCTGCTGGACTGGCATCATCAAGCGGGTGAGCTGGTACTGAATGCGGCGAATGATGAGACGCCGCTGATATCGCTGCCGTGGCAGTTGACGGATGAGGTGATTCAGGTGACTAACGGCGTCTGGCGCTGGCCTTATGCCGATCAGCCGCTCTCCGGGCAGGTTGCTATGACATTACAGCACTGGCGACAAGGGCTGGATGCCACCACGATTAACGCGCGGTTGAACATGCTGACGCAAGGGCATAATGGCAAGGCGAACGCTGTGTTGGTGCTGGGGCCGGGCAATATTGGCCTGCTCAACAGCGAATTGCGCTTTCAGCTTACCGGACAGGCAAATTTACCCGCACTTTCCCTGACGGCGACGCTGCCGGGGGTGTTGCAGGGCTCTATTCTCAATCCCGAACTCTCTCTTTTACCTGGGGCGCTGCTGCGTGCTTGGGGAACGCCTGCGCCGCAAATTTATCTTGAAGAAGCACGTTGGCCGTTGGCGGGCGTCCGAATCAGTTCGACGGGCGTGAATGGGCGACTACAGGCAATTGTGAAGGCGCGGGAAGCATACTGGGGACGTTTCAGCCTGCACCTTGACGGTCAGGCACAGGATTTCTGGCCGGATCAAGGGCAGTGGCAATGGCGTTATTGGGGCAATGGCCAGCTACCGCCGCTGAAAGGTCAGTGGGACGTGACCGGCCGAGGCCAGTGGCAGAACACCCTGATTGAAGTCACCCAACTGTCGAGCGGTTTGGATCAGTTGGGTTATGGCATTGTGACGGTGCATCAGCCTCGCTTGACGATCACTGAGCCGATTCGGTGGCAGCGTGCCCGTTCAGGTGAACATTTTCAAGGCGCGCTGCAACTGGCTTCCGAACGGGCGCACTTCAGCAACGGAGGCTACTTGCCGCCTTCGTTGTTAACGCTGGCGATGCAGGGGCGTAGCCCGGATGATTTCCAGCTACAAGGGCAGCTACAGGCTGAGGATATCGGGCCGGTCAGGCTGCGCGGCCGTTGGGATGGGGAGCGATTGCGCGGGGGCGCGTGGTGGCCGACACAGCCGCTTAAGGTGTTTCAGCCTCTGCTTTCTCCGCTGTTAAAAATGAACATCCGCGCCGGACAATTTTACGCACAGGCGGCATTCTCTGCTGCACGTAAAGAAGGATTCAGCGCGGGCGGACATTGGGTCGTGAAAAATGGCGGGCTGTGGTTACAGGATGGTGAGGTGAGCGGCGTCAACTTTGTCCTGCCTTACCGTCTGAAAGATCAGCGTTGGCAACTGGGCGTCAAGCAGCCTGTTGCGCTACGAATCGACGTGCTGGATAACCTGTTTCGGATGAGTAATATCCGCGTCGATCTCCAGGGCTTTTACCCGTACAGTGAGCGACGACCGCTGGTTATGTCTCAGGCTGATATGGATGTATTAGATGGGCACATTGGCCTGTCTACGCTGCGTTGGCCACAGCGGGAACCCGCGCTGTTCATCGTGAAGAGCGTGGATCTCAGCGAGCTCATGACGGTGCTGAAACAAAAGCAGTTTGCCCTGTCTGGGCGCGTGAGCGGCACGCTTCCGCTGAATTTTAATCACCCGACCACGCTGATTGAAGGCGGACGTATTACCAATGATGGATTTCTGACGCTGCGACTGGATAACCAACTGGCTGATGAGCTCGCGAGTAAAAATCTGGCAGGCGGGGCGGCGATTGGCTGGCTGCGCTATCTGGAGATTGGGCGTTCCTATGCCTCGCTTGACCTGAATAATCAGGGCGAATTGACATTAACGTCGCAGGTGCAGGGGAAAAACCCGCAGCTCAGCGCGAAACGCCAGGTGATTCTTAACTATCGCCATCAGGAGAATATCTTCCAGCTATGGCGCAGCTTGCGTTTTGGCGATAACTTGCGGGATACGCTGGAGCAGCAGGCCAATGAATAAATTCAAGGTAGAACAATGAACAAGTGCGAGACATTGCTGGCGGTAGGTTGCACGGTCACTTTCCTGACGGGATGTGTGCCGCGTATCGAAGTGGCTGCGCCCAAAGAGCCGATCACCATCAATATGAACGTGAAGATCGAACATGAGATTCACATCAAGGCGGATAAAGAGGCGACGCAACTGCTGGAAAGGTCGGACAATGCGGCTGGCGATGAGATAAAGAAAAGCGCGCCGGAAGGCGCGCAATAGTCAAGCCAAGT
>NZ_JACDSF010000002.1 GCF_013449685.1 Pectobacterium brasiliense
GCCACTGCGCTGCTGCACAGGCTCAAACGCCACCCATTACCCATCCTCAGGATTGCGGTGTGAGCTGGAATTGCAGTACGAAACAGCCTAACGCACAAACCTATTTCCCATCGATTGGCTCTTGTTAATTCTGGCTGCTACCTCATCACCGGCGATAACTCGCCGGTGATTTTATCCCTGAAAGGAAATCATCATGCGCTTAACGCTGCACAATCTCGCTCATTTCCTCGTTGATAATGGTTTCTTACATCCTGAATATCTGGTCAGCGGTAGCTATAAAGTCATTCAGCGTCAAAGCAGGAATAGTATTTTTCAGGTATTTTTAGATAATAATCCGAGCGGGTTGTTTGTTAAGCAACTTTTGTCTTCAGATCAGCAAAATGCCTATTTGATGCAAAAAGATGCAACCGTGCATTGCCTTATCCAACAAACCGATATATTGCCGAAAATGCGCGCCTTCATTCCTAATTATTATGGCTATGAATTAGGTAACCATGTTTTTGTCACCGAATTTTTTCCCGGAGCCATCAGTCTTCATGAGTTTATTACGCAAAGAAAAGCTATCAATCAGGAAGAACTGTCACAAATGGCCATCATTCTAGCTACTTTGCATAACGATCTCAGTGAAAAAATAAAAAACCACTCTAGCTTGAATTTTTTTAATCGGCAACCTCCGTGGATTATGCTATTTGGTGACAGGGATAATCCCCAAATAAAGAATTCACAACAGCATCTCGGCCCTATTGATGCATTGATTCGTCAGCAGCCAGATATTCCGCAGCTTCTGGAAGACCTACGCTATACTTGGTCAGGTAATACCCTGATTCACGGTGATATTAAATTGGTCAACTTTATTCGAGTTGATCAGGAAAAAACCAGCACCTTAAAATTGATCGATTGGGAAATCGCCGATCTTGGCGATCCGATGTGGGATGTGGCTGGTCTTTTGCAAAGCTTTTTAACGCTGTGGGTTTTCTCACAAAATCCTAATCCGATGCTGCAACACCAGCCTCACCCCGGTATGGAATTTTTAACCTGGGAACAAACCTTGTCAGCCTGCCAATCCTTTTGGCTGAATTACTCCAAGGCGCGCGGCATCATTAACCCGGACGCTGGGCTTAATAGCGCGGAAAACCGGCAAAAACTTACCCACTACACTGCCGCCAGAATGCTGCAAACTGCGTTTGAGTCCAATATTTCGAAAGCTGAATTACAGCCTTCAAGCAATCGCATTGTACAGATGGTGACACAAATGATTGCCTCTCCTCAGGCGTGGGCCACTCAGATTCTGGGAGCACATTCTCATGAACTTTGAACAGCAGTTAAAACAGCTCTCAGCACGTGTCCGCGTGACGAGTACAGACAGCTATCAGATCGACGGCAAACCCCATACGGTGTTCCACAATACGGTTTGGAACGACTACAGCGGCCCACTAAATCTATTTGGACATAACCAGACTCACGATCGGCAACAGCGGAAACAGCTACTGGAATCACAACTGAGTCTGGCACTCTATACCACGCTCTACTGCGGTATTGCGGATGATAAAAAATCGCTACATTTGCCTAAGCATAATGCGCGTGAAATATTCATGCAGACATTAAGCTCAGCCAATCACTCTCTGGAAACACCCGATCAAAACTGGAAAATTTATCATGCCGATACCCAAGGTATATGGGCAGAAAAGAGCGGGAAATTACGGCAGGCCTATCCGAACAGTTTTATTCCTGCCATTCCCAATACGCCACTCGTCGTTAATCAATATATTCATTTTCTTCGGCAAAAAGAGAATCGTCATATACAGCAGGTTTTTTATTATGTGCATAGTAATCACTATATGGAACATGATGCGCCACAGGTGCGAATCTACTGGAATATCCTGCCGGAAGGAGCTGCTGCACTGGTTAGCATGATTACCGACGTATTAAATTCACATCATATTGCGTTTAATTTTAAATGCCTGAATCATCCCGATTTATATCATCGGGCAGACAGTGCCGTGCTGTATCTCGAAAAACGCTATTTTGATTACACGTTACGCGTATTAAAACCTCATATCCCGTCTTTAGAAAAATATCTTCTCAACGCCCACCCCCTATTTACCCAACCCATAACAACGGGCGTTTCTTTCGCAGAAGATCCGGGGAATGGCCAAAGTTTCGGTATGCACCGCTGCCAGATTATCGCGAAAGGGTTACTGGATGCTTATGAAAAACAACAAGCACGCCCTTCCTCTTTAACCGCAGAGCAGATGAATTGGGCTTGTCTTGTTGACCTATTTACTAGCAAAGGCATCGCTATCCACCGCCTGCATCTCAACCCCAATACGCTGAGTTTGCCCGTTGATTTTAGTGAACAAGAGAGGGAATCTGCATCATGAAAAATGAGCAATACCTGAATGCAGCGGAGAGTATCGGCAAGCATCTCCAACGGGAATGTTTCTGTTTTAACAACCGAAGTAATTGGCAGGGTTCTGTTGTTGATGTCATTAATGGTCAATTTCAGGTCGTCACACGTACTTTTGACGCGTCGTTGTACAATGGCCTGTCTGGTATTGCGCTATTTCTGGCAGAATTGTACCGACAAAAACCAGACCCTATTCTGTTCGACACCCTAACGTCAACCATTAACAGTATCCAGCATATGCTAGGGCAACCTCACCAACTGAGTGCTTTTAGCCTCCATGCTGGGCAACTAGGCATTGCCTGGGCAATGTGGCGCGTCGGCACCATCCTCAATCAGCCGGACTGGAAAACTCAGGGGCTTAACTTACTGCAACACATTCATACCCTTCCGATTGCCGATCATGAACTGGATGTGATCGGTGGGGCCGCTGGCGCTATCCCTGCTTTACTGAAAATCTATCAGGCGGAAGATGACGATCGCTGGCTGGCATGCGCCGTTAGGTTAGGTGATTTTTTATTAAGCAAAGCACAAAAAACCCCCACGACACACTTTTGGATTACCCCTGGTAATGAGCGCGGCTTAACGGGCTATTCTCATGGTGCGGCCGGTTTTGGGCTGGCTTTGATTGAGCTGGGCGTGGTGACGCATCGAGACGTTTACCTTCATGCTGGCCTTCAAGCGTTTAACTACGAACGTGAAAACTTCAGCCCTCAGCATCAGAACTGGCCCGATTTACGTTCGATGTATCGTACACCGCAGTTCAATACTATGTGGTGTCATGGTGCCCCCGGTGTCGCACTATCCCGCTTACGTGCCTGGCAGTTATTAAACGAACCGACATTATTACAAGAAGCGTTAGCAGGGTTGACGACAACCTCTCAGCAACTTCTGCAACAGCTCAGCACACAGCCAGAGCAAATCAATTTTAGCCTCTGCCACGGCGGCGCTGGCAACAGTGAAATTCTTCTTATGGGAGCCGAGTGCTTACAGCGAGCAGATTTTGCCGAGTTAGCCCATCGAATCGCCTCATTCGGCATTCAAAAGTACCAACTAACGCAAACCCCCTGGCCAAGCGGCGTTTTTGATCCCAGCGGTGTAGGTGAATCCGGTAAAGAAACGCCGGGATTAATGTTAGGTCTGGCGGGGACAGGGCTGTATTACCTGCGTTTATTCGATCCCGAAAGAGTGGAAACCGTGCTGCATATCCGTTAATGCGTGATAAAGAGGAATAATCCCATGAATACTTATACCGATGATTTCTTTCAGACACTCCCTCCGACCGCGGTGTATCAAACAACGGCGGATAACAGTGCTGAGTTGACGTTAACCTTTCATCTGTTGCCGGACACGAATGAAAACGCATTACAGTCAACGAGCAATCTCAGCAACACTCATCCCAAAAAACGCCAGTACCTTTCGGCAGCCGCTCTCAAACAGCGTTTTGCGGTGAACGATAACACGATCCAGAAAATGACAGAGTTTGCCCAGCAGGCCGAGTTAAAGGACGTGAGCAGTAACGCGGAAACGCATGAAGTAACAGCGACGGGCACCATAGCCCAGTTATCTCAGCTACTTGGGGTCTCTTTCCACATTTATCAGGATGACAACAACAATCCATTTTTAGCCTATCACGGACGCATCCAACTGCCTGACGAATTGCGCGCCCATATTACCGGTATTGACGGATTAAATGTAGGTTTGCAGGCGGGATATGTTCCATCCAAACGCTTAAAAATGATGCAGATTGCAGCAGAGGATTCACCGGTTCAACATTTCATTCAACAACCAAAAAAGCAGACTGATTTTGCCGGTGAACAAGAACAGCAGCAGATAGAGGGATATTCACCGCAAGATCTTACCGCACTATACCATTTTCCCAATAATCAGGGCGAAGGGCAGACGGTGGGAATTATTGCATTAGGGGGAACATTTAACCCCAGCGATCTCGCCACGTTCTGTACTCTGTTCCAGCTTGAAAAACCCGACGTGCAGATCGTAGGCACAGAGCCCTGGCAGCCGCCTCAATCAAAATTTATCAACGACATAGAAATTAACATGGACGTACAACTGGTCGCTGGGATAGTCCCTAAAGCCAAAATCGTCGTGTACTACGCCAGGTCTTTTCCCGATGGATTCCGCGCCGTACTGAATGACACAGAAAATGAGGTGAGTGTCATCAGCACGAGTTGGGCTAACGGTGAAAGCAGTGTCTCGCAGGCTGAGAAAACGCAGTCCGCCATGCTGCTTCAGCAATTGGGTCTGCGTGGCATCACGGTTCTCGCCGCATCGGGAGATTATGGAATTTATCAGGTCGGTTCCAATAATAAAGTCCCTGGCGTCAATCTTCCTGCGGCCTATGATTCCGTCATTGCCTGTGGCGGAACCGATCTCTTTAGTAATGGAAGAGAGCAGGTTTGGCATGAAAATGCCAATGCATCCGGCGGAGGATTTAGCATTATCTCCCCCCCACCTGCATACCAATACTACGCTCTGTCAAACTATTTCCGCCAGTATCCTAGCTATGCAAAAAATGCCTGCGCTACCCCCGATCTGTCCGTGAATGCCAGTGGCGTGAATTACACGACCATGATTTTCAAGGGGAAACCGTTTAAAGCGGCAGGGACCAGCGCCGCCGCCCCGCTCATCGCCGGCCTGATAGCGCGCCTCAATACCGCACTGTCATACCGAGTTGGCAATATCAACAGCTTTTTGTATCAACTCATCGGGTCAAATGCATTTAGCAGTAACATCCCTGGCAATAACGGGTTGCCCGCCGCCGTAGGATGGGATCCCTGTACTGGTTTGGGATCGCCAAATGGCATCAACCTATTGGGTTTGATAAAACAGACGGAAGGTTACTGGGAATAACCCTCCTACGTACCACATTAGCCAACACCATGGTGACACCTCGGTACGCTTGCCAGTACATGGCAAGCGTACCGCCCCGATCAGATGCTGGATAAGCGTCTAACGCTACTCAGACATTCTTCCCTTGCGAAGAGGCAACATTCTGTCCAGCGTATTATCACGCACGATATAATGGTGAAATAACGCAGCCGCAGCATGAAGACCAATGATAAAATAGCCGGTATTGGCTATCAATTCATGCAACTCTTTCAGATTGTGCTGAATATCTTTATTCAGTACGCCAGCAACGGGCATTGTTATTCCCAAAAAAGACCACTCTACCTGACCGAAATAAAGCGAAAATAGACCGAGAAGCGGCAAAGCAAGAAAAATAACGTACAAAATACCATGTACTGTTTTCGCCGCTACAACTTGCCAACGTGGCGGTGGTGGAACAATCTCGGGGGTGCGATGGATATATTTCAACACCATCCTGACCATCATAAGTAATAACACCCCCAAACCCGCCGTATAGTGAACCAGAGCCATCATGGCGCGTGCAGAGCTTCCCTTTGGTGTCAATCCTTTAAATTCCATTGCAGCATAGGTAATAACAACCATGATAAACACAAGCCAGTGAAAAACAATTTGGCTGGACGCATAAGTTTTTTTCATTTTCAAATACCAGAGAATAAATTGTCTAACGGTTATAGAATGAAAAGCTTAAGCATACATTAATATAAAATTTTTAGCCCCTCTCTCCGCTCTTAAGGTTGACATAATAATCCTCTGCCAGAATGCGCTTATTCCATCAGAGGTTATATCATGCGAATAATGTCACCCTACACATTAAAATGGTTACATGGCGGATACGAACAGAATGATATCTCAACGTCAATACGTGAAAGCTATCATCAGATTTACAACGCCTCACTTTCCCGCTGTATGCCCTGGCTTCTGGGCATGTACGATGCCCGTGGAGAACTGAAAGCTGCCTGTGGTGTCCAGACGGCTTCGCAAGGTGTATTTTACTTGGAGCACTATCTCGATGCTCCCGTTGAAACACTATTGTCCTCGCGGCTTAATCTGCCCGTTTCACGGGAGGGGATTGTCGAAGTTGGAAACTTTACCGCCAGTGACGGTGCCTCTGCACGCGTCATGTATGCCGCCCTCTGCTTATTGCTTAATCAATACCATTACTCATGGATCGTGTTTACCGGCACCAAGAAAATCCGCAACATCTTTCATCGACTGAATCTGCAGCCAACCTTACTGACCCCTGCCAGCGCGGAAAGACTGGGTGAGGCCGCACAGGAATGGGGGGAATATTATCGGCATGATCCGCAAGTCATGGCAGGTGAACTCGTCGGCGGGAGAACGACGTTAAGCCAGACAAGTATCCTGCTTAGCCTCTTCACCGCATTGCCTAACGCCCCCTGGATTGCGACAACGGGAGAACCTTATGTTTCTGGACAGGCTTGAACAAGAAGCACAACATCATCCCGATGCTATCGCCCTGCAAGGTGAAGCACGTGCATGGAGCTGGAAGCAATACCATGAGTCGGTCATGGATATAGCCAGACAATTAACGTCACTCGGCGTAAAACGGTTAGCGCTCGAGTCAGAAAATAGTCCTGAATGGGCCATCATCGACCTTGCCTGTCTCGTTAGCGGGATTGTGATCGTACCGGTCCCCCCGTTCTTCACCGACGGACAAAAAGCCTGGGTGCTGTCGTCGGCATCGATTGATGCGCGAATCGGCGGTGATACGCTGGAAGGGTGGCATACGTGTGATTTCTCACTAGGCACACTGCAAACCAGAACGGTCGATGAACCCGTTCCCTTTCCTTACGGTACGGCCAAAATCACCTATACCTCCGGCACTACGGGTGAGCCTAAAGGTGTGTGCCTGAGTCTGAACGGCATGGTATGGACGGCACAAGCACTTGCTACAGCGCTGCAACCCCTACACTTACAAAAGCATTTGGTGACATTACCGCTCAGTATTCTGCTTGAGAATCTGTGTGGCATTTACATCCCGCTGTTGCTGGGAGCTGAAACCGTGGTGCTGCCACCTTCACATATAGGTTTTGAAGGCTCCAGCCGCTTCAATGCGGTTCAGTTTTCGCAGGCACTTGTGCGTTGGCGTCCAGAAAGTCTGGTGCTGGTGCCAGAGTTATTACGGGTGCTATTACATTTGCACCAGCACGCTCAGGAAAGCACACAGTCACTCCGTTTTATCGCGGCGGGGGGGGGCAAAATCTCTGCTCAGTTGCTTGAGCTTGCGGCTCGCAGCGGGCTCCCTATTTTTGAAGGTTATGGACTATCAGAATGTGGTTCCGTCGTGGCACTCAACCTACCCGGGGCCACAAGTCAGGGCAGCGTCGGCAGGCCATTACCGGGTATCCGAATCTCGGTTGATGTTCATCAGCAACTGGTTGTCGTGAGTCCGGCCAACGCGCTGGGCTATCTGGGGGCACAGCCGCCCTTATTGACGGTAGCGACCGGCGATCTCGGCAGAATCGATGACGACGGATTCGTTCACATTCACGGACGCATAAAAAATGTGCAAATTAACGCTTTCGGCCGCAATTTTTCCCCGGAATGGCCAGAAGCGGAGGCAATGGCCTGTCCCGCAGTCCGCCGCATTGTGATTTTCGGCGAAGGGTTAGCTCGTAATGTCGCTTTGGTCGATGCCTTTGACGGACAACAGGAGCAGGCACGGGAACAACTGATGGCACTTTCCGCCCGACTACCTGATTACGCGCAACTGCATCGGTTGCTGTTTACCCACGATATTTCATCACCCGATATGTTAACGGCCAATGGCCGTCCTCGCCGAAATGCCATATGGCAAACCCTACAACATCAGATTCTCACGTGTAGTGAGGAGGAGTAATAATGAGTTTTTATCAGCAATTACAAAATAAGACCGCCGATGAACGCCAGAGTTTGTTCTCATCTACGGCTATCACTCGCTGCCGTGAGGGTAATATCTCACGCGAGATGTATATCGAATTTTTGACTCAGGCTTACTATCATGTCAGCCACACCGTCCCCCTGTTGATGTGCGCAGGCAGCCGACTTCCTTCATCACATGAGTCAGTACGCGGTGCAATTACCGAGTATATCGAAGAAGAATATGGCCATCAGGAGTGGATTTTGAACGATATTCGCGCTTGTGGTGGGGATGCAGAAAAGGTCAGATTAGGCACGCCCAGCCTACCGATTGAAATGATGCTTGCCTTTCTCTACTACCGAATTGAGCGAGTCAACCCGATGAGCCTCTTTGGCATGGTACTGGTGCTGGAAGGCACCAGCGTATCGATCGCCTCATCGATTGCCGAGCAGGTTGAACAGACACTGGGGCTGCCAAAAACGGCGACCACCTATCTGCGTTCACATGGCGAACTCGACCAGGATCACCTGAAATTTTTTGCTTTGCTGATGGATACCATCACTGACAAGCGAGATCAGGACGCCATTATCCACTCCGCCCGCCGCGTTTATCACCTGTATACACAGATGCTCAACCAACTGGGGAATAACGCACGTGAATCTGAATAATAAGACGATCCTGCTTACCGGTGCCAGTGGCGGAATTGGTCAGGCGCTAGCACACGCATTGGCGAGAAAAGGCGCAAGCCTCTATCTGGTGGGGCGTAACGAACAGGCGATGCAACGCCTGCAACAACAGTTACCCCACCCAGAACGGCACTGTATCGCTCTGATGAAAACCTACTCAGATGTTGAAATTAGCACACTTGCCGCTCAGCTTAACGAAAGCGGAAACCTGGACATCCTGATTAATAACGCGGGATGCAGCCACTTTGCGCTGCTTGAGCAGCAATCGTTTGATGATATTCGCGAACAGATCCGTAGTAATATTGAAATACCGATATTACTCACTCGAGCATTGTTAACGACAGTTAATCAGCCGGGCATTGTTCTCAATATTGGTTCCATTCTCGGGGAAATTGGTCATCCTGCCTGGAGCGTCTACAGCGCGACGAAAGCCGCTATGCACCGTTTTTCCGAAGCACTACATCGTGAGTTACGGGGCAGCGGTATTTCCGTACTGTATGTTGCTCCTCGTTCGACGGAAACCGCACTCAACAGCGAAACCGTCTATGCCCTGAACCGCAAACTTGGTAATGGTAGTGATACCCCCACCGTTGTGGCTACTCAGATTGTCCGACTACTTGAAACGGAACAAAAGCGATACCGCTTCGGTGTTATGGAACGCCTGTTTGTCAAAATTAATGCCTGGTTTCCCTCCGTCGTTGACGGCGCGTTAAACAAGAAATTACCGGTCATTCAGGCGTTCGCTCGACGCACGGTCAGAGGAGAAAATAAATGAGAACACTCAAAGCGCTTATCGTGGTATTGGCAGGGGTTGTACCCATGTCCGTGCTGGCAAATACGCCTCTGGCAGATTTACAACACGACTGGTCTGTCTGCCAGTACCAGACATTGGAAGCTAACAAGGAGAGTTGCTTTAGCACGTTAAGCCAACGGGCACATGACGCGAGTCATGCCAGAAACAATGATGATGCAACGTTATTGATCTGGTCAGGGATTATCGATAGCAGTTGGGCTGGCGCAAAAGGCGGTTTGGGTGCTCTCAGTCTGGTTAAACAGGCTCGCACCAGTTTTGAGAAGTCGATAGCGATCGATCCCAACGCGCTTGAAGGGTCAGCCTGGACCAGCCTCGGCGCACTCTATTATCAGGTTCCCGGCTGGCCGATAGGTTTTGGTGATAAAGAAAAAGCCGCTGAGATGCTAAAAAAGGCGCTGGCGATCAATCCCGATGGCATTGATGCAAATTATTTTTACGGTGATTTCCTGCTGAAAGAGAAAAAGTCAGACGAAGCAAAACGTTATCTGGAAAAAGCGCTTAAGGCACCTGCCCGACCCGGTCGTGACATTGCCGATAGTGGCCGTCATCGCGATATAGCAAAAGCGCTGGCAACGATTCAATAATGATAGCCCCGCGGGCAGATAGCGTTAAACCGCGAGCACGTACCAGCCAGTTTCTGTCGTAAGGGGATCAGTTGGCTCTATTCAGGGGCTGATAGGAAGCGGGCATGACTTCTCAAGCCCGCTTCCTAAGACGCTATTTAAAAAGCTTCTGAACAAATTCGCTGTAGGCTGGCCGCCAAACATCCATTTCGTGGCCGAGATTCGGATAATGGCGGTAGTCAAACCGGATATTTTTCTGCTCCAGTGCCGTTTTCAGACCCGCGATATCCTTACCCGTAATGTTGTCGGTCTCGCCAATCACCACTGTGAAATTCTTCAGTTGCTGATTAATCTGCTCCGGTCGCTCAAGCTGTGCAGCAACGGCCGCGTTTGGCACCGTTTCGGTGGTCACGCCGCTGAACGTCGCCAGCCAGCCGAAATGATCCAAGTGACTCATGCCGGATACCAATGCCTGATAGCCGCCCTGCGACAGCCCGGCCAGCGCCCTGCCGTTTGCATCCTGACGGACGTTAAAGCGTTTGCCGATCTCGGGGATGATGTCATGAATCAGTTCCCTGTCCGCCGCTAACGCATTGCGCGGATAGAACACCTTGCGGCGCTCCTGCGGCGGATAGTCTTCTGGGATGATGCTGGGAACGTCCGTTTCCGTATCAGGAATGACGACCAGCATCGGCTCAATCTTTTTCTCCGCCAGCAGGTTATCCATCATCTGCGGTATCCGTCCCTGCACCACGGCCGATGCGCCCGTATCGCCAAAGCCATGATAGAAGTACAGCACCGGCAGCGGTTTTGACGATTCGCTATAGCCCGGCGGCGTCCAGACATACACCTGACGCTCTGATTTCAAGGCTTTCGAGTGGTAGGTCAGCGTTCTCAACTCACCGTGTGGCACCTGACGCACGTCCAGAATACTTCCCGGCACCAGAATCAGGCTGGTATTCACCTGACGCTGCGGTTTGGTAAACGCCGTGCCGGTATCAATGGTGCGAAAACCATCCACGCTGAAAAAATACTCATACAGGTTCGGTGCCAGCGCGGGTGTTTTGAACGACCATACGCCAGATTCATCTTTCGTCATCGCATGGGACACGATGCTATCGGGCGTCGAACCGGTAAAAACACTGACCTGTTTCGCCGTTGGCGCAAACAGGCGGAAAGTAATACTGCTATCCGCATTCACCGCCGTGACATACTGGCTCACAGGGACGGTTGCCGCAGGCATAACCGGAAAATCGGCAGGGAGTGCAGCGATAGTCGCTGATGAATACAGCGTCATACCGGCAATCAAACACGCTAGATAGTTTATATTCATACTTATTCCTTTTCGTTATGCTCAAATGATTATCAAAACGTAAACGAGATATTACCACCACACTTCAGCCTGAACGCCAACCGTAAATTGGTCTTTTTTACTATCTGGGAAAGTAAAGTTTGAAATTTCATTATCCAGAAGTTTCAAATACGTTCCATAGAACCGAATTTCTGGGCGAGAGTTAAACAAACTGGTATCGACCTTTAATGCATGATAAAGCGTCGTTTTATAAGCCGATTCCTTATAATTCACACCATTTTGATTTTTATTCTTTTGAGTAAACCATCCTAACTCAACGCCTGTTTGGTTATAGTTATCCCAAATCCAGGCGGGTCTTACTACGGTACGAATACTTTCATAATCGCTGTGAGCACCAGTTTCATAGCTGTAAATATCATTACCTCTTGAGTATACCAATGCATTCCCAACGATAATATGATCGCTTAAATACATCTCGCCCTGAGAAATCACCCGTATAGCAGTACCATTAGTATGATCGCCATAGTAATAACCGTTATATCCCATGAATGGGCTGGCACCGGAATATCTGGAAAAGCTGCTAGCAAATGAATTATTAGCGGCCTGCACGGTGAACTCATTAAATCCACCACGGTTCAGATTTTGACGCAAAATTGCAGCCGCTACATATGCATCTTTCAGTTGGAAATAAGTATTATTATCTTCATTGCTTTTCTGCGTGTCAGTCTTGTTTGCCATGGCATATTTGCCCATTAACGATAGTGACCCGCCGTCCCACAGAGGAATTCCTTTATAGCGTAGATCAATAGAGTTGGTATTCATCTGCGTTTTGGACGACAGATTTCGTGAATATACATCCAGATCTTCACGCGTCAAAGAGATATCCATCTTACCAACACCCACATTCATATTTTCAATACCTACGCCGGAGCCTGCATCGGTACGAATACTTTTCCAATCGAGCATCTGGATTTCATACACAGGTAAAGCATGTTTTCCGACCCAAAAATCCGCTTCCGGCGCAAACGGTAAAAACCCTTTCGTTGTCAAATAAATATCTGAATATTGGAGTTTATTCTCATTCGCACTATCGTCACCAAACCAACCAGCACTGTATGACTGCCCGACATTACCATCCAACTTAATAACAGCTTGGGCAGTTTTCCCGTCTTTATTATATACACGCTGTTTGAGAAAAAGATCGAACCATCCCGTATGTTCATTACCAAAACGACCCAATGAACCAATTGCATAAGATTTGGGTGAACCGTTTGTACCAGTCGCCCAGCCCGATCTTAAATATCCAGAATAGGTAAAACCAATATCATCCTTAACGTATTTAGATAGCTCATTCAGGGTAAGCTCTTGTCGCTGTGGCATAGCAACAGTCTCGTCTCCCGATGCGGTTACTTGCCCACTGGAAGATGTGGCCTTAGGCTGGGGTGTTGTCATTACGGTAATACTTTCTTTGCCTGTCAGTGCCGTTGGGGTTTTTATTTCTGCTTTTTGGCGACTATCAATTATCGTTTTGTATTGCTTCAACTCTTTTTTCGTTGACTGCAATTCCGCTTTATTTTCCGCCAGTTCTTTCTCCAATAGTTCCAGTCTTTCTTCTACGGTCAATTTTGCAGCCATAGCACCATTAGACAAAAACGCTGCAGAAATCAGTAATACTATCATCTTTACAGGGAATTTTTTACGCATATTTATTATCCGAGTAGGGTACATTTTAACATTGGGAAAAGCGGTTTTAAGTTGAGACAACCCCCTCACGACGCTAGCCGTAAGTCCGCCTGTTTGTACAAGTTGTGTAAGTTACAAATAACCGTTTATATAATTTAATGGCTAGTCAACTTCCTCCCGTTTTATTTCTTCGCCATCTTTCCCATGGGTAGTAAAAAATAAATTTCGCATTCATTCCAGAGCTTATTTTTCTGAGAATGAATGCGTAAATGACTCATCGATGCGATGGTTTATTCCAATGTTTCACCATTAGAGGAAATAACCTCTTTATACCAGTAGAAACTTTTCTTACGCCGACGTTCTAATGTGCCGTTTCCTTCATCGTCACGATCGACATAAATGAAACCGTAGCGTTTCGACATTTCGGCTTTTGATGCACTCACCAGATCGATAGGGCCCCAGCAGGTATAACCCATCACCTCAACGCCATCTTCCAGCGCTTCGCCCACTTGATACAGGTGATCGTTCAGGTATTTGATGCGATAGTCATCGTTAATGCTGCCATCGCTTTCGAGTTTATCTTTGGCGCCCAAACCATTTTCCACAATGAACAGCGGCTTTTGGTAACGATCATACAGATAGTTCAGGATATAGCGCAGACCTTCTGGGTCGATCTGCCAGCCCCACTCCGAGCTTTCCAGATGCGGGTTCGGCACCATATTCAGAATATTGCCACGGGCTTTCTGGTTCACTTCTTCATCGGTGGTTACACAGCCCGTCATGTAGTAACTGAAAGAAATGAAATCAATCGTTTCCTTCAACGACTGGCGATCGTCTTCCGTTACCGTCAGCGTAATATCGTGCTGTGCAAAAAAGCGCTTCATGTATGCCGGGTAGTATCCTCGGGCTTGGACATCACCGAAGAACAGCCAATCGCGGTTCTGCTGCATGGTTTCCATGACATCCGCGGGCTTGCAGGTTAATGGATAGAACATCGAACCCAACATCATATTGCCGATTTTGGCATCAGGGATGATGTCATGACACGCCTTCACCGCTTTCGCACTCGCCACGAGCTGGTGATGAATCGCCTGATAAATATCCTGCTTACTACTCTCGGTAGGTAAACCAATTCCGGTAAACGGTGCATGTAATGCGCAGTTGATTTCGTTGAACGTCAGCCAATATTTCACTTTGTCTTTATAACGCTGGAATACCGTGCGGGCGTAACGTTCAAAGAAGGTGATCGTTTCACGGCTTCCCCAGCCGCCGTAATTTTTCACCAAACCATACGGCATTTCATAGTGGGACAGCGTCACCAACGGCTGAATGCCGTACTTTGCCATTTCATCAAACAGGCGATCGTAAAATGCCAGCCCTGCCTCATTCGGCTGGGTTTCATCGCCCTGCGGGAAAATACGCGTCCAGGCAATCGAGGTTCTCAGGCATTTGAAGCCCATTTCAGCAAAGAGCGCGATATCTTCGGGGTAGCGGTGATAAAAATCGATCGCCGTGTCTTTGATTCCGCTGTCGCCAGGCGTGCGCGTGACGATCTCGCCAAAAATACCCTGTGGCTGTAAATCGGACGTTGATAGCCCTTTACCGTCCGTTAAATACGCACCTTCAACCTGATTGGCTGCGATCGCGCCGCCCCACAAAAATTCTTTCGGAAACTGATGGCTCATCTTTTCTCCTCCCAATTGGGTCGTAAATGTCAATGTCAGCGAATTAACGTCAGCAACGCGCCCTGCTCTTGCACGGTGTCTCCGGCGGTAGGCAGAACATCAACGTAATCTTCGCTATTGGTGATAATGACGGGCGTTGTGGTGTCATAGCCGGCTTTCTCAATCGCCAGATAATCAAACTCCACCAGAAGATCGCCCTGCTTCACGACATCGCCGGTCTTAATGTGTGCAGTGAAATACTGGCCGTCCAATTTCACCGTATCGATGCCGACGTGAATGAGCACCTCGGCTCCGTCTTCCGATTCGAGTCCAATCGCATGATTGGTTTTAAACAGCGAAGCAACCGTACCGTTCACTGGGGAAACCACGCGCCCGGCCAGCGGTTTAATGGCAATCCCTTTCCCCATTAAGCCACTGGCAAACGTTTCATCACCGACGTGTTCAAGTGGCAAAACCGTACCGTCGATCGGGCTGTTTATCTCTTGCTTGCGCGTTGCATCATTCTGACGCTGTGTGGTTTGTGGTGCCGTCGCAGGTGCATTTGCGTCTGTCGCTTTTTCTTGCGCGGGAATCCCGAACGCCCAACTCGCGGCGGCGGCAAAGGTAAATGAAATCACCGTACCAATAATGGCGGCCCAGACCGTGTTATCGACACCGGTCGGCGGGATAACCTGAGTAAAGGTAAAGATGCTCGGGAAGCCGAAGGAATAGATAGTGGTATGGAAGTACCCCAGAATAGCGGCACCCATTGCGCCACCTACACAACCAAAGATGAAAGGACGTTTCAGCGGCAGCGTGACGCCATACACCGCTGGCTCCGTAATACCAAAGATTGCCGCCGAGAAAGCCGAACCAGAAATCCCTTTCAGCTTCATATCACGGGTACGCAGCAACACGCCCAGGACCGCGCCCGCCTGCCCCAATACCGCAGGAACCAGTAGCGGCATCATGGTGTCATGCCCCAACAAGCTGAGGTTGTTGATCATCAGCGGCGTTAAGCCCCAGTGCAGACCAAAAATCACAAACACCTGCCACAGCGCGCCCATCAGTGCGCCCGCAATCGTGGAGTTCAGTCCGTAGATCAGTTGGTAGCCGCTGGCCAGCATATGCCCAAGCCAGGTTGCCGCTGGCCCAATCAGCAGGAACGTGACGGGAACGGTGATACAGAGGCACAGTAACGGCGTGAAGAAATTGCGGATATTGATATGCAATAGAGCATTCAGCGGTTTTTCCAGACGTGAAGCAAGCCAGGCCGAGAAAATAATCGGAATAACGGAAGAGGCATAATTAATAAAGGTGATCGGAATGCCCAGGAAATAAAGCGGCTGATAATTTGCATTCTGCATAGCGCCAAATTCAGCAATCATCGATGGATGCACCAGCGTGGCACCAATCACCATGGTAACAAATGGATTTCCACCAAATTTTTTCCCTGCGGTATAGCCTAATACTATCGGGAAGAAAAAGAATAAGGCATCGCTTGCGGCAAACAGAACTTTATAAGTTCCGCTGCTTTCAACCAGCCAACCACACGCCAGACTGAGTGCCAGAAAACCTTTTAAAATACCCGACGCCGCCATCACGCCAATTAGCGGCGTAAATATTCCAGAAATAATATCAATGAAACGAGAGAAGATATTTCCTTTTTTCTCATCACCGTCTTCATTGCCTGAAGAGTCGGCCTGATCCGTCAATCCAGCAATATTCTGTAAACTACGATAGACGTCACTGACATGATTGCCGACGACGACCTGAAATTGCCCGCCACTTTCAACCACCATGATCACGCCTGAATTACTTTTCAGCGCAGCGGCATCCGCTTTTTTATCGTCTTTTAATTTAAAGCGTAATCGGGTTGCGCAGTGCATCACGCTAATGATGTTGCCACGTCCGCCGACACCATCGAGTATCTCTGTTGCTAATGCTTTGTATTCCATCGTCTATCCTTAATGCTATATCCGTCATACTTCAAGCTACATGTGCGTTGGCTGCGTTCGCTCACCCGAATCACTTACCCGAGTAAGCTCATCGGGATTCACTCTCTTGCCGCCTTCCTGTAACTCGAATTATTTAGGGTATAAACAGACTTAAATATCAATAATTTAAGATCGCCAACTCTGTTTGAGACAAAAAAAAACCTAAATCGTTTTCCCAATAAGCATTGAGAAAACGATTTAGGTTTTGCCTGTCCACCTAGACTAGCCTGACAGTAACAATCCTGCTTATTTGTCAACACAGTAGTCGTGCTGACAATGAAACCAACTTCATCTGATAATTTACTTTCCACATACTCTATGCTTTCACTTTCACAGTATGCAAGGACATTTATCTTGTCATAGTGTTATTTTGTGACGAAAAGCAAATTAACAGAAATTATTCCCCATCACCTGGCTCTATTTTATCCTGACCTTCTGTCCGTACACGTTCAATATGAATCGTTAAGAACATCAACTCTTCTTTCGTTAACGTATACTGATACTTTTGAACAATATGAACCTGTATTTTCTCTGCGCAACGATAAGACAATGGATATCTTTCCTTCACGACATCATGTAATGATTCATCATCACTAAATACCGTGTTTTTTCCTATTAACCGCTGCGCAAAAAATTTCAAATGCGTCACAAAACGATGATAACTTAATGCTTGCTCATTATAATCCAGGTTCAACTGATACTTCACAATATTCAGTATTTCCTGCATAATTTTAGTAATTTGTAATACTTCCGGCATTTCGCTGTCGAGCTGCGCATTCACCAAATGCAGCGCAATAAACCCCGCCTCATCTTCCGGTAACCGCACGGCAAGACGCTGCTCAATAATATCCAGCGCTTCCAGACCAACAGCGAATTCCTTTGGATACAGGCGCTTTATTTCCCATAACAGCACATTACGGATATCCACACCTTGCTTATGGCGCTCTATCGCAAAGTGGCAGTGATCCGTTAAGGGGATGTAGACGCTGTTTTGCAGTTTCCCGGGCAAACGCTCTTTTGCAAGCAGAATGATCTTGTCTGCCGTCGTAATGACATCCATCGGAATCTCTGACAGCAGTTCCTGTAGGCGCGATGTCAGCTCGCCGGATTTCATCACAAATACACGTTCAATCAGCGTTTCGTCCAGCAGGTCGCCAGAGTGCTTTTTGAAGCCCAGCCCGCGTCCCATCACAACCGACTCATTATTGTTTTCGTCGATTACGGTGACGACATTATTGTTGAGTATTTTGGCAATCTTCATTTTTCAAACCCTGGAAACAAAAAAACCAGACACCCGAGGAAAGAAACGAGTATCTGGTTTTGCCTGCTAACGCAGTAACAATCCGTAATGGCAGGTAAACTACCATCTGCATTCATCTTCTCAAGGAGCATGACACAAAAACGTGATACGGATCGACAGAAAAACACGTTGCTTACACGCATTTTCTTGATTTATTGTCGGCCATTACAAGAATCAAGCCCTTGCTCACGGGCGCCGTCCTCGTGCATTTACCCCGCGGATGACTTAGGCAGTTGCGCAACAAAGTTAGGTAAAAACACCAAATCGATCAGTTTTTTGCGTAAACACGACAAAATATTCAATTTCATCCCTTTTACCACCTTGTTTCTCGTCGCTTAATAACTATAATACGGAACGTCGTTTCAATTGAATGGTTTCAGCTAAACAACGTGCCACTATCAATAACATTATTATCAACGGCATCGCCAACGCGACTCCCGCTAATCTCATGCGACGAGCGGTTGCGCACTTCATCACCCATTCATAACGACCATCTATACTTACCTCCTATACTGTTTCCTCATACCTTCTTTCCAGCGGCCTGTCTCGCCCTGCCACTGGATCACTCGTTTTTTAATCCATCACAACTTGTAGAAACTATCGTATGAAAAAGACAAAAATTGTTTGTACCATCGGGCCGAAAACAGAGTCGGAAGAAATGCTTGGCAACCTGCTGTCTGCTGGCATGAATGTTATGCGCCTGAATTTCTCTCACGGGGATTACGCAGAACACGGTCAGCGCATCAAGAACCTGCGTGCCGTTATGGAAAAAACTGGTAAGCAAGCCGCTATCCTGCTTGACACCAAAGGCCCAGAAATTCGTACCATGAAGCTGGAAAATGGCGCTGACGTCACGCTGACCGCAGGTCAAACGTTCACGTTCACCACCGATCAAAGCATCGTAGGTAACAAAGATCGCGTCGCAGTAACCTACGCTGGATTCACCGAAGATCTTAGCGTCGGTAACACCGTTCTGGTTGATGACGGCTTGATCGGTATGCAGGTTACGGCGATCAACGGTAACGACGTCGTTTGTAAAGTGCTGAACAATGGCGATCTGGGCGAGAATAAAGGTGTCAACCTGCCTGGCGTTTCCATCCAGTTGCCTGCTCTGGCTGAAAAAGACAAACGCGACCTGATTTTCGGTTGCGAACAAGGCGTCGATTTCGTTGCAGCATCCTTTATTCGTAAACGTTCCGACGTTGAAGAGATCCGCGCTCACCTGAAAGCACACGGTGGCGAGCACATCCAGATCATTTCCAAAATCGAAAACCAGGAAGGTCTGAATAATTTCGACGAAATCCTGGAAGCATCCGACGGTATCATGGTTGCTCGTGGCGACCTGGGCGTTGAAATCCCAGTTGAAGAAGTGATCTTCGCACAGAAAATGATGATCGAAAAATGTAACCTGGCACGCAAAGTGGTAATCACCGCGACGCAAATGCTGGATTCCATGATCAAAAACCCACGCCCTACCCGTGCTGAAGCTGGCGACGTGGCGAACGCCATCATCGACGGTACCGATGCCGTAATGCTGTCTGGCGAAAGCGCGAAAGGTAAATACCCGCTGGAGTCCGTTACCATTATGGCAACGATCTGTCAGCGTACCGACTCCGTGATGAAAAGCCGTCTGGATACCATCAAGACGCCTCCGGTTCTGCGTATCACTGAAGCGGTCTGCCGTGGCGCAGTCGAAACTGCAGAGAAACTGGATGCGCCACTGATTGTAGTTGCGACCAGCGGCGGTAAGTCTGCTAAATCGATCCGTAAATACTTCCCGAACGCCCGTATTCTGGCCCTGACGACGAACGACGTGACTGCGCGTCAGTTGCTGCTAAGCAAAGGCATTGATACGCTGCTGGTGAAGGAAATCGCTTCTACTGATGATTTCTACCGTATCGGTAAAGAAGCTGCACTGAACAGCGGTCATGCGCAAGCAGGCGATGTTGTGGTTATGGTGTCTGGTGCACTGGTTTCCAGCGGCACAACTAACACTGCTTCTGTACACCGTCTCTAATCTCAACGATCTCAGATCGGTAAAAAGCGCCTTAATGGCGCTTTTTTTATATTTTGAAACGACTTTCTACAGTACGATAACCTAATTAATGCGTCTGTGTAACACATCATTTAATAGCCTAAAGCCTCAGAGTTATCCGATAAAAATAGCACTGTTTTCCTTACTTTTTTAATGAATAGGTAAAACTCGCTGTTTCTTTGAGCGAACGATCAAAATTAAGCATGTTCTCATCAAAAATTTATTCTCATTAGAAAAAAGTTTGTGTAATACTTGTAACGCTACATGGAGATTAACTCAATCTAGAGGGTATTAATAATGAATCGTACTAAACTGGTACTGGGCGCGGTAATCCTGGGTTCTACTCTGCTTGCTGGTTGTTCAAGCAACGCTAAAATTGATCAGCTGTCTTCTGACGTTCAGACTCTGAACGCTAAAGTTGACCAACTGAGCAACGACGTGAACGCAATCCGCTCTGACGTACAAGCTGCTAAAGATGACGCAGCTCGTGCTAACCAGCGTCTGGACAACCAAGTTCGTACTTACAAAAAGTAATCGAACTGGTTAAGTAGTGAAAATGGCGCACAGTGTGCGCCATTTTTTTGCCTGCGTTTTACCTTTTCAGCGTTCTCTTTCAATCCCCTTTTCGCTTTATCAGGTATCTTCATGCTTCTGCCCTATCCCTAGGCCAGCACAGATGCGCCTAAACGCATCTGGCCGATTTATTTCGGTATTACCGAGCAGTGGTACTGATCGCCGTGATTGGCGCAACCTGATGCGTCTGAGGCGCTTCTGGCGCCGATTCTCCCGGTGGCTGGTAAGTATTGATGTCTTGCCCTACGCTAACCACGATTGGCATGCCTGAACGACGCACAATGGCATCAGCAACCGCTTTACTGTCCGTCTCCGCATCCTTAACAAACTTCTGCGTCTTCGCCGTCAGTGGAATCGGCATGGTTTGTGGATCATCCTTATCGGTTTTCGACAGAGGCTGATGCACTTCAACGTAGCGTTTGCCGTCTGGTTCAACGGACGTTTTAATCGCATCGTTAACAATCTGCACGCGCGTACCGACTGGCACATTGTCGAATAACGCCTTGATATCATCCGGGCGCAGACGAATACAGCCGGAACTTACGCGCATACCGATACCGAAGTCCGCGTTCGTACCGTGCAGCAGATAAACGCCGCCGTGTGCTGACAGACGCAACGCGTGTAACCCCATCGGGTTATCAGGACCCGCCGGAACAACGGCAGGCAGTTTAATGCCCTGCTCTTCAAGATAATGCTTACGGATGTTCGCCGTTGGCGTCCAAGTCGGGTTCTCACGTTTCTCGCTAACGCTGGTCGTCATCAGTGGCGTATTACGCCCCAGTTGACCGATGCCAATCGGGTAAACGATGACGGTATTCTTCCCTTTCGGGTAGTAATAGAGGCGCAGCTCCGCCAGATTGACCACAATACCTTCACGTGGGGTATCCGGCAGCAGCATTTGCGTTGGGATCGTGAGCGTGGAGCCCGCTGTCGGCAGGTAAGGATCCACCCCTGGATTCGCTTCCATCATTCCCAACAGACCAATCTTGAAATCCGCAGCGATAGCCTCCAGCGGACGACCATCATTGGGAACCGTATAAGCGATGTTTTCACCAATCAGTCGGCTATTGGGTGGCGGTAGCGGGTATTCCGTCGCTTTAGCGGCGGTGCTGGCCAGATATGCCGCGAAGGCCATACCAAGTAAAGTTAACGCGCGTTTCATATTAGGTTCCCTACATCACAACTAACATAAGTAATTTATCAACAACATCCGGTTCTGTACCCAGAATGCAGTATCCGGCTGGCTATACCCTGTTTACCCCGTCATACCCGAAGCTGCCTGTGTATTCGCGTTTCTGCAACCTGAATTATTCGGGGATATCTGGTGTCAATGTGGCTATTGTTGCCCCTTTCCACCGAGCGTGGGTATATATTAGCATTGTTGTAACAAAAGAATATTTTATTTAAAAATCAAAGCATTGATATTCAATTCTTTACAAAGCAGAGCCAGCATAAAATTTAATGGGAAATAAAGATACGGGATGAATTCTGAAATATCAGCGAGTTAATCAATATGCCGAAAAATAATAACGTGCCGTTGGCAAATATCAGTAAATGAAAAAAACAAAAAAGCGCTGGACGTTTTTTCCGTCACAGCGCTTTTTTATACTTCAGGAAAGCAGAAAACAGGGAAGAAAATTAAAGCAGTGCCGCCGCATGTGCGCGAATCGCACGCAACATCGCCTCAAGCCCCTGAGAGCGGGATGGCGTCAGGTGTTGATTCAACGCCAGCGATTCGAAGAATGGCCGCACATCTAGCTCAACAATCTCCTGCGCTGTCAGCCCCTGATACAGGCTGAAAACCACAGCAATCAGCCCTTTCACGATGGCAGCATCGCTGTCGCCATGTAGGGTGATAATGCCCTGTTCGTCGAGCTGTGTCACAATCCAAACTTGGCTTTGGCACCCCGAAATCAGGTTATCGGGATTACGCCACTCGTCGGGCAGAGGGTCAAGACGCTCCCCTAACTCGATGACATAAAGATATTTTTCTTCCCAGTCATTACAGCGCGCAAAATTACGCGCCAGTTTCTGCGGTTCTGGCAGACTCGCCATGTTTTCCTCCCCGGACAGATCCGCGCGCGGCGCTTAACTGCCCAGCAATCGATGGATACGTTGCAATCCGGCAACCAGCCGGTCAATTTCTTCGCGTGTAGTATAAACGGCCAGCGAGGCGCGGCACATACTAGGAACACCATAGTGTTCCATCAGCGGCATCGCGCAATGGTGGCCGGTGCGAATCGCAATACCGTACCGATCGAGGAAACTTCCAACGTCATAGGCGTGGTGCTGCCCAAGATTAAATGCGATAACGCCGTGGCGTTCAGCGGGCCCGTACACTGTCAGATCGGGCACCTGCGTGAGCGCTTCCAGCGCATACTGCATCAGAGAAGATTCATAACGTTGAATCTCTTCACGCCCCAGCGCCGTCACGTAGTCCAACGCAGCGCCTAAGCCCATGATACCGCCCGTGTTGGGCGAACCAGCCTCAAAGCGCCACGGTGAATCGGCATAGGTGGTGCCCGTATGCAGGCTCACCTGACGAATCATCGCCCCGCCGCCTTCCCACGGCGGCATAGCCTGAAGCAGGTCACGTTTGCCGTACAGCACGCCAATACCCGATGGGCCGTAGATCTTATGTCCTGAAAAGGCAAAGAAATCGCAGTCCAGATCCTGCACATCGACCGTCTGATGCATAATCGACTGCGCACCATCGACCAACGTAACCGCACCAGCCGCTTTTGCCTGTGCGATCATGGCCTTAACTGGATTTAGGGCACCGAGTACGTTAGAGATTTGCGTTACTGCCAGCAGGCGAGTACGTTCGTCCAGCAAGCCGAGAAGCTGCGCAACATCCAGAGAGCCATCTTCGGCTAGCGGCAATACGCGAACCTCAACGCCACGCGCTTCCGCCAGCATCTGCCAGGGAACGATATTCGCGTGGTGTTCCATCTCGGTGATGATCAGGTTATCGCCCGGCTGGATGAAGGTGCGGCCGTAGCTGTTGGCCACCAGATTGATGGCTTCCGTCGTCCCGCGAACAAAGACAATCTCTTCCACTGAAGCCGCATTGATAAAGGAGGCAACCTTCTCGCGCACGGCTTCCATCGCGCTGGTCGCCTGCGCGCTCAGCGTGTGAATGCCGCGATGCACAGCAGCATATTCATGGCGATAGAATTCGGCTTCGCGATCGATAACCACGTGCGGTTTTTGCGCACTCGCGGCGCTATCAAGATAGGCTAACGGTTGACCGTTAACCTCACTTACCAGCAGCGGGAAATCGGCACGAACCCGTTCAATAGGATAACTCATCATACCGCCTTGCCGGCATTCGCCAGCGCGTTGGGCAAACGCTGCGCGATACGTTGCAGAACCACATCTCGCAGAGACTCGTTTTCAATCGCTTCTGTGACTTCCGCCGCAAAGGCGAAGATGATCATCTGTTGCGCATCCTGCTGCGTAATACCACGAGAACGCAGATAGAACAGCTGTTCTTCGTCCATGCGGCCAATCGTGGCACCGTGGCTGCATTTCACGTCGTCTGCGTAGATTTCCAACTGTGGCTTGGTATCAACCTCAGCCAGTCGACCCAGCAGCAGGTTGTTGTTAGTCATCTGCCCGTCAGTTTTCAGCGCATGTGGCGCAACTTTGATCATGCCGTTAAACACCGCTCTGGCGCGATCGTTGACGATGACTTTATGCAACTGGCGGCTTTCGCCATAGCCCTGATTGTGTTCCAGATACGTTCGCGTATCGCACACTTCACTGCCAACCGGCAGGATCAGGCTGTTCATGGACAGATTGGTGCCTTCGCCATTCAACTGGGCGCTGGTGTTATGACGCGTCAGACCCGCCCCCAGCAAGAAGCTGTGGCTACGAACCCGAGCATCACGCGCCAGAACCAGATCGTTATGCGCGAAGTGGTAGCCCGCCGCCGCTTCAAACGCCAGCTTATAATGGCTAACCTGGCTATTTTCCGCTGCATTCACCGTCAGGCGTGCACCAGTAAAGTGCGCATGCTCATCCAGACTGACGTAGTGCTCGATAATTTCCGCACTCGCGCCACGCCCAACGTTCAGGTGATGACGATGGTGAACCGTGTTCAACGCGGCTTCCTGGCTGCTGCTAATGTGTAACAGGTAAAGCGGTTTTTCCGCCTGCTGTCCGGCAGCCAGATGAATCAGCGTACTTGTGCTAGCCAGACTTTCGGTCAGGTGCAGGAACACTTCGGACTGGATAGCCGCAGGCAACACGCCATGCGCACGCGCCGCCTGTACGTCAATCTGATAAGGACCCCAGGCGCTGTCGCTGAGTTCTGCGTTGAATACGCCATCGACAAACACCAGACGCCAGCTATCTACTGCTAAGGCCAGGGCGTCTACCGCTGCACGATCGAGAGACGGTGCCTGTGGTGCGACAAATTCGTTGCTCAGCAAGCCATCCAGCGGCGTGTATTTCCAGTGCTCATGCTTACGGTGCGGTAAGCCAAGGCGCACCACGTCCTGCCAGTGCTGGTTCGCTTCTTCAGAGCGGCGCGATGCATCGCGTTCAAACAAACCATGCCATTGCTGCAGCGCCTGCTCTTGTTTCTGTGCGATGCTGGTTTTACCCGTCGCGTTATCGCCCGTCACCTTATTGCTCGTCGGTAAGCCAGCCATAGCCTTGCTCCTCCAACTGTTTCACCAGCGAGAAATCACCGGATTTCACAATGCGCCCTTGATACAGAACGTGGACGTGATCCGGTTTGATGTAATCAAGAATACGCTGGTAGTGCGTGACGATGATGAACGAACGTTTGCCGTCGCGCAGGGAGTTCACGCCGTTAGAGACGATTTTCAGTGCATCGATGTCCAGGCCGGAGTCGGTTTCATCCAGAATGCACAGATCCGGTTCCAGCGCCGCCATCTGCAGAATATCGTTACGCTTTTTCTCACCGCCGGAGAAGCCCACGTTGACCGAACGGGTCAGCAAATCTTCCGGCATATTCAATAACTTGATCTTTTCTTCGATAAAGTCGGCGAAGTCAAAGCGATCCAGCGGTTCCTGCTCGCGGTATTTACGCACCGCGTTAACGGAGGTTTGCAGGAAGAACTGGTTGCTGACGCCGGGGATCTCTACCGGGTACTGAAACGCCATGAAGACGCCTTCGCCCGCACGATCTTCTGGAGACAATTCCAGCAGATCTTTCCCTTTGAAGTTCACCGAACCGTCGGTCACTTCATATTCTTCGCGTCCAGCCAGCGTCGCGGAGAGCGTACTTTTTCCTGAGCCATTCGGGCCCATAATCGCGTGAACTTCACCCGGCTTAATGGTGAGATTAAGCCCTTTGATGATCTCTTTGCCTTCTACGCTGACTTTTAAATTTTCGATGCTTAACATGCTTATTCCTTCCAACGCCCAATGTGGCGAGCGCTTAATGAATTCCGGGACCGATGATTCTCATTATTCTCTGTGAAAATCCCGGTAACCGCCGAATTAACCCACGCTGTGTTCCAGGCTAATCGCCAGTAACTTTTGTGCTTCTACCGCAAATTCCAACGGCAATTCAGAGAAGACGTCCTTACAGAATCCGTTCACGATCATCGAGATGGCGTCATCTTCGCTGATACCGCGTTGCAGACAGTAGAACAGTTGGTCTTCGCCAATTTTCGAGGTCGTCGCTTCGTGCTCCAACTGCGCGGTATTGTTGCGCACTTCCACATACGGGAAGGTGTGCGCGCCGCACTCGCTACCGATCAACATGGAGTCACACTGGGTGAAGTTACGGGCGTTGGTCGCGCTCGGCATGATCTTCACCAGACCGCGGTAGGTGTTCTCACTACGTCCGGCGGAAATCCCTTTAGAGATAATGGTCGAACGGGTGTTTTTACCGATGTGAATCATCTTGGTGCCGGTATCGGCCTGCTGACGACCATTGGTCAACGCGACAGAGAAGAATTCACCGACGGAGTAGTCACCGCGCAGAATAACGCTCGGGTATTTCCAGGTGATCGCGGAGCCGGTTTCTGACTGCGTCCAGGACATTTTCGAATGCTCGCCAGCACACAGCGCGCGCTTGGTCACGAAGTTTAGAATCCCGCCTTCGGCATCATCTTTACCGGAGAACCAGTTCTGCACCGTGGAATATTTCACTTCGGCATTCTTGTTGATGATGACTTCCACCACCGCGGCGTGCAGCTGGTAGGTGTCACGAACGGGCGCGGAGCAGCCTTCGATGTAGCTGACGTAGCTGTCATCATCGGCGATCAGGATCGTACGCTCGAACTGGCCGGTTTTTGCCGCGTTAATGCGGAAATACGTCGACAGTTCCATCGGGCAGCGCACGCCTTTCGGGATGTACACAAACGTGCCGTCGGAGGCGACCGCCGAGTTCAGCGCCGCAAAGAAGTTGTCGTTCGCTGGGACGACCGTACCGAGATACTGGCGCACCAGATCGGGATGCTCCTGAATCGCCTCGCTGAATGAGCAGAAGATAATGCCTTTTTCAGCCAGCTCATGCCGATACGTGGTCGCAACAGAGACGGAGTCAAAAATCGCATCGACCGCCACTTTCTTGCCTTCACGGACAGGAACGCCCAGCTGATTAAACGCGTTCTCTACTTCGCTGGTCAGGTAATTATTCACGTCCGCAATCCCAGATTGCTGCTTGGCGCCGGGCTCAGAGCCACAGCTGTCGTCGCAGTTACCGCAGGAAGGCGCGGAATAATAGCTATAGTCCTGATAGTCCAGTTTCTCGTAATGGGCTTTCAGCCAATGCGGTTCTTCCATCTCCAGCCACGCCTTGTAGGCGTTGAGGCGGAATTCCAGCATCCACTCAGGTTCATTACGCTTCGCCGAGATCGCCCGTACGACATCTTCATTGATGCCGCGCGCCAGCTCATCGGTTTCCAATTGCGTAAAGAAACCTTCTTTATAGCGTCCATCACCCATCCAGATCTGGACATCATCAGGTACATCTACCGTGCTACGTGCCATAATTTTTCATCACTTAAATGCCAAAGCTTTCGCCACATCCACAAGCATGCTGCGCTCTGGGATTATTAAACTTGAATATCTGATTCAGCCCTTCACGGACGAAATCAAGTTCTGTGCCGTCAATGAAAGGCATCGCTTTCAGTGGGACATACAGTTTTGCACCATCACGTTCGAATACCAGATCGTCGGTTTCGAACTCCTGTACCAGATCCAGCACATAGCCAAACCCCGCACAGCCTGATTGTTTAACGCTGAGCCGCAGTCCTTGCACGGCCTCATCCTGCTTCATCAGATTCTTAATCTGCTTCACGGCGCTTTCTGTCAGCGTCAATCCCTGCCAGACATTTTCATCCAGTGAAAACGTCCCTACATTTTCCGCTTGCATATGGAATACCTCATTACGTGTGGTACCAGTTTTAGGCTGGTTTCCCCTAATGTTAGTGATAATGAAACTAGCTTCAACCTCTTGTTTCGCAGGGCTATTCGTAACATTTCAGTTTTTAGCAAGCCAATAGCACCATTTTACACGTCTCGGGCGCGCCAAACAACGTAGTAAAAAACCAGCTAAACAATTGATAATAAATGAATTAATAGTATCACCTCGGTCCCTTTCGGGAAGGCGAAAATTATCATTTCGTTATCATTATTATAACATTTATCGGCGATACCTATTTGTAAAACAGGGAAGGTATATGAAGATTTATGTGATTTCCGATCGGACTTTTGACGTTAAAGCACGTTTTGCCCATTGATCATGACCTTTTTTATCAATATGATAATGATTATCATTTCATATCCAGGATCGATAACCATGCTTTCCGTGAATGCCTGGCTGCACCATCAAATTGACGAATATAAATTTCAGATTCGCGATGCCACCGTTGATTTCTATATGGCGGAAGCTCGCTTAAACCGTCCGGGAAGCAATATTGACCATTTACGTCGCTATCATAACGCCTGCATGGACATGGTTGAACTCTGTCTGAGAAATGGCGATGACGAGAGCTATCTGCATGCGCTGGTCAAGCTGCACAATCGGTTGATTAAAGAGATTAATAATGAAGGGCGTTGCCACCTGTTTCGCGTGCAAAGCTACTACTTTGCCCGTAACACGCTGAAGTCGATTTGCCATCAACTAAGTATGCAAGGCTCATGGGACAAAGCCACCGCGTTTCAGACCGACTTCGTTAAGCGCGTGCCGTTTCTCCCCTAAAGAACTATCGATTTACCAACAACGAAACCAGACCGACCAGCAATCTGGTTTCGTGCTTCATGCTTACGGCGTAATGACCGATGTCGTCAGACGTGAAATGCAGCACAGGCGATTCTGATTATCAAAAATCTCAATCTGCCATACCTGGCTACGGCGGCCAACGTGAAGCGCCCGGCATACGCCCCGCACTTCCCCTTCACGCACGGCTCGCAGATGGTTGGCATTGATTTCAAGCCCCACCACCTGCTGATCGCCTTCAGAACACAAATAGCCCGCAACGGAACCCAGCGATTCCGCCAGCACAACGGAGGCACCGCCGTGCAATAAGCCAAATGGCTGACGCGTGCGAGAATCCACTGGCATCACCGCTTCCAGATAATCCTCCGCGACATGGGTATAGCGGATACCGACATGACCCACCATACACGTTTGGCTCGGTTCGTTAAGCTGCTCAAGCGTAACCTGTCGTTTCCATAGCATCAGATAATCTCCAGCAAGGCCTGTAGCGGATGGCGCAATGCGCTGCCTTCCATGCGTTTCACCTGACTGCGACACGAATAGCCGGTAGTCAGGCAGCGTTTCTGCGGTAACTTCTGCAACACCTGCTGCCAGGACAGCGCATAGATTCCCTGCGAGTTGGCGAGGTTCTTGGTTTCATGCCCGTAGGTTCCCGCCATGCCGCAGCAGCCGACGCTGACATTCTCCAGTTTGGCACCAAAGCGTGAGAAAATGTCGGACCACTGTTTCGTGCTGATCGGCAGCGCCGTGGTTTCCGTACAGTGCCCCAGCAGATACCAGGATTCGCCAGTGGCAGGCTGCGACGTGCTGTCTGCCAATGCCGTCACCAGCCATTCATGCACCAGTTGCACCTGGAAATCGCCGCGCTTCTCACCCAAAATCTCACGGTATTCGTCGCGATAGCACAGCACCAGCGCCGGATCAACGCCCACCATCGGCATGCCTAATTTGGCGACGCGGTTCAGGAAATCTGCCGTCTTCGAGGCCGTTTTAGCAAAGCGCTGTAAGAAGCCTTTAATGTGCTGCGCTTTTCCGTTTGGCGAGAACGGCAATAGCACCGGTTTTAGCTTCAGCTTTTCGATCAGATGAACGAAATCCGCCACCACTTGCGCATCGTAATAGCTGGTAAATGGATCCTGCACGATTAACACGTACTGCTGGCGTGCCGCTTCCGGCAACTGTTCCAGCTGTTCCAGCGTGGTATTGACGCCGCTATGTCCGGCAAACTGCTGGCGCAGCGACGGCGATGACAGCAGCGGCAAATCGACCATACCAATCTGGCTACGGCTCAGGTTATTCAGCAGCGGCATTTTCAGGAAGAAGTTAAACGTCTTCGGGCTGCGCGCCATCAGTGGCGCATAGCTTTCGACACCGGCGACCAGATAGTCACGCACCGGACGCAGGTAGCGCGTGTGATAAAGTTGCAGGAAACGAGAGCGGAAACCGGGCACGTCAATTTTGATAGGACACTGTGTTGAGCAGGCTTTACACGCCAGACAGCCCGACATCGCGTCTTTGACTTCGTGCGAGAAATCGTAATCCCCTTGCTTCGCCTGCCAGGTATTGCGGGTCTTCTGGATAAAGGCGCGCAGGCTCAGCTTCTGCTGCGGCAACGCATTCTCCAGCGCGACGGGATCGACGCCCTGCTCCGCTAGCAGGCGTAGCCATTCACGCACCAGCGTCGCACGGCCTTTCGGGGAATGAATACGGTTGCCGCTGATTTTCAGCGACGGGCACATTGGGCTACGGGCATCAAAGTTAAAGCACAGCCCGTTACCGTTACATTCCATCGCGCCACGGAACGCCGTGCGCACCGTCAGCGGGATCGTGCGATCGAACGTGCCGCGCTTGACCGCATCAACTTTCATCATCGGCGCATCCACGTCCAGCGGCGCACAAATCTTCCCGGGATTAAGTCGGTTATCAGGGTCGAACGCGGCCTTAATGCGGCGCAGCTCGGCATACAGTTCCGGCCCAAAGAATTCGGGGCTGTACTCAGCGCGGAAGCCTTTCCCGTGCTCTCCCCACAGCAGACCGCCATATTTGGCCGTCAGCGCGACAATCTGGTCGGAAAGCTGTTTCATCAGCATTTCCTGTTGTGGGTCGCACATATCCAGCGCCGGACGAACGTGCAGCACTCCGGCGTCAACGTGGCCGAACATGCCATACGTCAGGTTGTGGCTATCTAACAGCGCACGGAACTCTTCGATGTAATCGGCCAGATGCTGTGGTGGCACGCAGGTATCTTCCGCAAACGGAATGGGCTTCGCCTGCCCTTTGCTGTTGCCCAGCAGCCCGACGGCTTTTTTCCGCATGGCATAAATACGCTCGATGCCGGACAGGTCGTTACAGGTTTGGTAACCAATTACTCCGCCTTCTCCGTTTGCCAGCAGCGTATCCAGCCGCTGACAGAGCGCGTCGACCTGCCCGTTAATCAGCGCTTCATCATCACCCGCGAATTCAACGATATTCAGACCGAGCATTTCCTGATTAGGTACATCGGTAATCAGTTCGCTAACGGAATGCCAGACGATATCTTCGCGAGCCAGATTTAAGACTTTGGAATCCACGGTTTCAACGGACAGCGCCTTCGCTTCCACCATGAACGGCGCATTGCGCAACGCGGAGTTGAAGGAGTCGTATTTGATATTGACCAGACGGCGGCTCTTTGGCAGCGGCGTGATATCGAGCTTCGCTTCGGTGATAAACGCCAGCGTGCCTTCCGCCCCGGTCAGAATACGCGTCAGATCAAAGGTCTGGAGATCATCGCTGAACACATGACGCAGGTCATAACCCGTCAGAAAACGATTCAGCTTAGGGAACTTGTCGATAATCAACGCACGCTGTTCGCGACAGCGGTGCAGCACCGTATGGTAAATACGGCCAATGGCGGAGTCTTCTAACGCCAGTTTCTCTGCCAGCTCTACCGGCATAGCCTGCGTATCCAGCATTTCGCCACCCAGCAGGACCGCACGTAGCCCCAGCACATGGTCTGAGGTTTTGCCGTACACCAGCGAACCTTGCCCTGAGGCATCGGTATTGATCATGCCGCCCAGCGTCGCCCGGTTACTGGTCGAGAGCTCGGGTGCGAAGAAGTAGCCATAAGGCTTCAGGTATTGATTAAGCTGATCTTTAATGACGCCCGCTTCGACGCGCACCCAGCCTTGCTCAGGATTGATCTCCAGAATGCGGTTCATATAACGCGACATATCGACCACGATGCCGCGATTCAGCGCCTGCCCGTTCGTTCCTGTCCCGCCACCGCGTGGAGTAAAGGTCAGCCCTGAAAAACGCGCCTCGCCCGCCAGCCGCGAGAGGATCGCGACATCGGCGGTTGAACGGGGGAAGACCACCGCATCCGGCAAAAGTTGATAGATGCTGTTATCCGTTGCCATCGTCAGACGATCGGCATAATTAGTCGCCGTATCGCCCGTGAATCCATTTTTCTTCAATGCTTCCAGAAAATTAAGCACCGGCTGGACCAGCCCGGGAGATTGCGTGATCTGTGGGATCATTATTTTTTGACCCTGTCCGTACATGATGTGTTTGCCAATATGTCGTGATATGCCTGTGAAGAGCCCGATATAGCCGCTCTGTCATCGGGGACATCACGTTTTATCACATTTCGCAATCGTGTGCGCTCCCGGATCGGCAAAAACATACAGCGTGTTGGCTAATGGCCGTTTCACCAACAAAATGTTCAATAGGCTGTCAAAACACCCAGAAATATCTCATGATGATTCGTGATTAACCAAAGCGACCTCGCCTAAGCCCTTTCTTTGCTATTGAGGAACGATTCATTGAGCAAATATTCCCAGCCACCACGACTTGATCTGGCCAGAATCCTGTTCAGTCTGGTGTTTATTACCATCATGATTATTGCCTGTTTTTGGGTGGTACAGCCTTTTATCCTAGGATTCGCCTGGGCATGTATGGTGGTCATTGCCACCTGGCCGATGCTGATTAGATTTCAGGCGCTATTATGGGGGAGACGTTCTCTCGCCGTGCTCGTGATGACGCTGCTACTTATCCTGCTATTTATTGTCCCGATTGCCGTTCTTGTCAGTAGCGTGGTGGATAACAGCTCGGTGCTAATGAGTTGGGGAGCCAGGCAGGAAAACTTTTCGCCGCCGACACTGGAGTGGTTGACATCCATTCCTTTAGTGGGAGAGAAATTATTCAACAGTTGGCAGGCGCTGTTGCAAAGCGGCGGCAGCGGTCTATTCGCCAAGGTGCAACCCTATTTTGGTAAAACCGCGACATGGCTGGTGGAACAGGCGGCGCATGTCGGGCGCTTTCTGATGCACTGCTCCCTGATGCTGATCTTCAGCGCCCTGCTCTATTACAAGGGGGAAGCCGTTGCGAAGGCTGTGCGACACTTCGCCATTCGGCTGGGGCAAGAGCGCGGCGATGCCGCCGTGATTCTGGCAGCACAGTCAATTCGCGCCGTCGCCCTGGGCGTGGTGGTAACAGCCATCGTGCAGTCAGTGTTAGGCGGAATCGGTCTGGGGCTGTCTGGGATTCCTTACACTACGCTATTAACCGTGCTGATGTTTCTGTGTTGCCTGGCGCAATTAGGGCCGCTTCCAGTATTGATTCCTGCGATTATCTGGCTGTATTGGACGGGCGATACCACCTGGGGCACTATCCTGCTGGTCTGGAGCTGCGTCGTTGGCACCATCGATAACGTTATCCGCCCAGTATTAATCAGAATGGGTGCCGATCTTCCTATGTTGCTGATTCTTTCCGGCGTGATTGGCGGCTTACTGGCGTTTGGCATGATAGGGATATTTATTGGCCCGGTCGTCCTCGCCGTTTCCTATCGTCTGCTGTTTGCCTGGATGCGTGAAATCCCCGAACCGCAAAACATCCTCTCTGTTAATACATCTAACACGCCAGATAAAGAGTAAGACCGGCAGTCACCGTTTTCTCTTCCCGTGGGCGGTACGCCGCCCACGCATTCCCTCTCTCGGCATCGCTTCTTCGGCATTATTTTCGTGCACGGTTTTAGCACCATTTTTCGGCGCTATCATTCCCTTACTTTTTCAATAGGTAAAAATAGCTAATGATTAACCCTCTATTCTTAGGGATTAGTCCTAAAAATTTTGATATCATTTCTCTAATGCATCAATATTATTGACAATACAAAAACTCTGAGAGGCCAATCCTTAAAAAATAATTAACTATTAGGATGATTCTTAATGACTGAGTAGGGCATAATCCATAGGATAAATACCGGAGCTAGTATTAACCTACTGTTTGTCAATGAGGTTTCCTCCTCGTCAGAGTGAGTAACGAATTGCTGTGTGTAGTCTTTGCCCATCCCCTGAGATGGGCCTTTTTTTTCCTTTCATTTGCCTTCCATTCAATTACGCTTCATCCCTTTTTTGTTATTCTCCTGTTTGCCTACCCTCAGTTCAGTTTTTCAGGAGTTTTTCATGATGCCTCTTGCCGCGAAGAGATTACTACTCTGTGGCTTATTCAGCCTTCTGACAGCCTGCGATAATCCAACGCCGACGACACAGCGCCCTTTGTTGACCATTGAAGGCAAAACCATGGGGACGTTTTACAGCGTAAAAATTAGCGGCAACATCACCGAGGACAAACAGCAGTTGCAACGAGAAATCGATGTTCTGCTGGAGCGGGCCAATGATGAGATTTCCACCTACCGTGACGATTCAGTCCTGTCGCGTTTTAATCAGTACCGAGGAACGGATCCCCAGCCCATCAGCAATGGCATGGCGGATATTATTCTGGCTGCGCTGCGTATCGGTAAAGCCACGCACGGTGCGATGGATATCACCGTCGGCCCGTTGGTTAATCTCTGGGGGTTCGGCCCGCAGAAGCAGCCTACGCGGGTTCCCAGCCAGCAGCAGATCGATGCAGCGCGACAACATGTCGGGCTGCGTCACCTGAAGCTGATCGGTGGCGAAAAAGGAGAATGGATTCAGAAAGATCTGCCGGATTTGTATGTCGATCTCTCCACGCTGGGCGAAGGGTACGGCGCAGACGTTCTCGCGCAGTTAATGACGCGTAAAGGGATCACCAACTATCTGGTTTCCGTCGGTGGAGCGGTTTCCAGTCGTGGGGTGAACGCTGAGGGAACGCCGTGGCGTGTGGCGATACAGAAACCCACCGATCAGGAAAATGCAGCACAGGCGGCGGTGAATTTGCAGGGGTATGCGATCAGTACTTCCGGCAGCTATCGGAATTATTTTGAAGAGGACAGCAAGCGCTATTCTCACGTTATCGATCCCGAGACGGGCAGACCGATTACTCATCAGTTGGTTTCTGCAACCGTGATTGCACCAACCGCGCTGGAAGCCGATGGCTGGGATACCGGTTTGATGGTGTTGGGAACAGAGAAGGCGTTAAAACTGGCAGAACAACAGGGTCTGGCGGTGTATCTGATTACCAAAACGGATAAGGGATTTAGCGCGGTAATGACGCCACAGTTTAAATCCTTCCTGCTTGCGGCACCGTAATATGAAAAATATGTTTTAGTACCGATTGCGATCAGCTGCTGCTGAGCGGTGGTAATGGAATAGAAGAGTAAAGCGTTTGCGCCAAGGACAAAAACGTCAGGAACGTTTT
>NZ_JACDSF010000020.1 GCF_013449685.1 Pectobacterium brasiliense
GCCACCGGCACCTTCTCCGGTACGCCAGGCAATGGTGATGTTAGTACGCTGGTGATCCGGGTAACGGCCACTGACGGCAGCAATACCTCAATTAGCACCAGCTTTGGCCTGACGGTGACACGCAGCATTGTGGGCGGCGATCCCCAATTTAAAGCCAACGACGGTATTGGCCGGACGCCGTCAGCCAGCGATACACGCCAGCTGTCCACGCAGGATGCTGCGATAGCAGAGCCGACGTTAGGTGGTCTGATTACCAATCCGTCACTCGGCGGTCTTACCGTGGGTAATGACGGTGCACCGAAATCTGTAATGTCTGCCATTTTTGCTACCGGACGCCAGAACACTGAGGGAGGTACCCTCCCAACTAGCCAGGTAGCGGGCACTTTCGGACGTGGCGTAACCAGCGGTATTGGCGTTAATTTCGACAGCACGCTAGGTTCTTTCCCTAGCTTCAGCAAAGATCCCGCTTTAGGCGGTACCTCATCGCTGGCCAGTGCGTTCTCGGGGATCTACCTGCCTTCACTGACGCCAATGGAGGTCTTCTCCGGTGGCAGTTGGAAAGACATTCCGCTCGATAGGGCGAGTAGCGCAATGAATAGCACGGATGACAGCACAGGACGCTCAGTGGCATTTACGCCTTCGCTGCATCAGCAATTACAACAGATAGGTGACTCGGAACTGCAACGTCTGGCGGTTATTGAGCAAGCATTGCAGGAAAGTAGTCAGCAGCAAGGATAACCCTGTGCAACAGCACAGCAACTGGCGATACGCAAGACGATCGCAAAAACAACTAAAACCATCACAAAAATAACAGTGGTAATGATGACAATAACGAGGAGCGGAATCGTGTTAAAGGGTCGGAAACTATTTAGCCTTAGCGCCATCGTGCTAGCCGCCAGCGGCTGTGCCGTAACCACCCAGCCGATCAGCAAGATTGAAAGCGGGCAGCGCAGCCAGCAGGACCGAGTCACCATGTTCAGCCAGCAAGAACCGGTAACAGCACCGATCACGCTGTATGATGCCATGGCGCGTGCACTGAAATACAACCTCGAATCACGCTTAAAAGTGATGGAATATGCACTGAGTCAGCAGCAACTGGAACTGGCACGTTACGATATGCTGCCCAAGATCGCCGCATCGGCAGGCTACGTGGGGCGTAATAATATGAGTGCCTCCAGCAGCCGCAGCGTAGAAACGGGACGTACCTCTCTTGAACCGTCCACCTCACAAGATCGCGATCGCGATGTGGCCGATCTGACCATGGTGTGGAACGTGCTCGACTTTGGCGTCAGCTACGTGACCGCCCAGCAAAAGTCAGATCAACGCTGGATTGCCGAAGAGCGTAAGCGCAAAGTCGTGCATACCATCCTGCAAGACGTACGCTCCGCCTACTGGCGTGCCGTAGCAGCCGAACGCTTGTTGGGACAGATTGATGGCCTGATCGCCCGCGTCAACACGGCGCGCGACGCGAGTGAGCACATGTCGTCACAGCAGATTGGCGATCCCATTGAAGCGCTGAGCTATCAACGCGCGCTGATCGATGCCACACGCCAGTTGGAAGAACAGCGTCGCGCACTGTCGCTCGCCAAGACTGAGCTGGCAACCTTGATGAATCTGCCATTGGATACGTCCTACAAGCTCGCGTTGCCACAAAACAGTGACGAGACCGTACCGCAGTTGAATGTCGATGTAAGGGTGCTGGAAGAAGCGGCGCTGGTCAGTCGCCCAGAGCTGCGCGAGCAGGATTATCAGGTAAGAATTCATGCTGCAGAAACCCGCAAAGCGCTGCTGCGTATGCTGCCCGGCGTGGAAATCAGCGCAGGCGGCCACTATGACAGCAACTCCTTCCTGGTCAACAACAGCTGGGCTGACGTCGGCGTAAAAGCCACCTGGAACCTGTTCAATCTGTTGTCTGGCCCAGCCGCACGTAAAGCCGCTCAGGCTAACGAATCCGTGTCAGAAATGCAGCGTCAGGCGATGTCACTGGCAATTATGGCACAGTTGTACATCGCTCGAGCCAACTTCAATGAGGCGCAGCGACAATATAAAACCAGTTCAGAATTACGTAATCTTGACACTAAAATCGTCGAACAGCTGAGAAACCGCTATAAGGCTAACAGTATTGGTGAATTGCAGTTGATTCAAGGTGAGTTAAACGCCCTCAACGCCAGTTTGCGTCAGGATCTGGCTTACGCAGAACTACGCAATACTTACGGCCAGATATTCTCGACGATCGGACTGGACTTGCTACCAAAATCACTGCCATCCGATAGGCTTACAGATATCAGCCAGGCACTGCGTCAATCTGACACCAACTGGCAACAGGGTAAAATCAGTACCTTACAATCGTTCTGATCGCAGTGTGGCAATCGCGTATTGCCACCGTCATTCTTTACGCGATCGATAAAGGGCAGCGATGCTGCCCTTTATAATTTTCAGATGTCCGTCAGGCGCTTGCGATCGACCTTACCGCTGCCAGTTTTGGGCAGCTTGTCGAGCACCACAATGCGTCCCGGCACCATGTAAGCCGGTAAGAATTGATGCAGCTGTTTACGCAACGCCAGTTTAGTCATCTCCGAGCCGGATTTATATTCCACGTAGCCGACCAGTACCGCCTCATCCCCTTCACCCTGAAGTTTGACGGCCGCATCCTGCACCTGCTCGATCCGCTTCAATTGCGCCTCGATCTCCCCTAACTCGATGCGAAATCCCCGTAATTTCACCTGATCGTCAAAGCGACCCAGATACTGATAACGATCGTCCGCCAGCAGCCGGACTTTATCGCCGGTGCGGTACATTCGCTGTCCAGACTCCGCCTGCTGAATAAAACGATCCTGCGTCAGATCGTTACGCTGCCAGTACCCGCTGCTCAGCGCTTCACCGAGAATGCACAGTTCGCCAACCATCCCTTCCGACAGCGGATGACGATCGTCATCGATCACCAGATGCTGATAGCCCGCCAGCGTGTTACCCAGCGCGACCGTGTGCTGATTCTCCAACTCGGCGCCATCAATCTGCGCCATCTGCGACCAAATTGTCGCTTCGGTTGGTCCATAGCAGTTCCACAGCGTCTTACAACGGCTGACCAGACGCTGCGCCAGTCGCAGATCCAGCGCTTCACCGCCGCACAGCGCCACCAGATCGAGTTTACCCTGCCAGCCCGCCTTGAACATCATGCGCCAAAACGCGGGCGTGGCCTGCAATACGTTGATCTCAGGCCTAGCCTGCAAATACGCCGCGACCGCCTGCGGATCTTTGTATTCCTCATGCGTAGTCAGATGCTGCACGCCGCCAACCCACAGCGGCGCAAACACTTCCAGCATGGAGATATCAAACGCCAGCGTGGTAATCAGCAACCAGTTGGCGTGATCCGTTAACGCCAGCCGATCTACGCTGGCATGGATAAAGGTTTGCAGCGCCCGCTGACCAATCACCACGCCCTTTGGTTTCCCCGTCGAACCGGAGGTAAACATCATGTAGGCCGCGGTTTCCGGCCCACCGGTCCGCGCCAACTGTACGCTCGCCGTGGAATCGCTGGCGGCATACTGTAAATCACACAGGTTCAGTATCGGACAGTCAAACGCCAGCGAACCGCCGGTATAGCCGTCCTGTAAGACCGCTGCCAGCGCCGCTTCCTGCTGAATCGCCTGTAGACGCTCTCCCGGAAAATCCGGCTCCAGCGGTACAAACGTCACCTGAGAAAACAGGCAGGCCAGCAGCGCCGCTACGGTGTCAGGCTGACGGCTAAGGTGCAGCCCCACTCGCTGACCAGCCGTCACCCCTTTCGCCGCCAGCGCCTGCTGAATCAGCGCCACGCGCTGCAGCAGTTCCCGATAGCGAATTTCGCGTTCTTGGAAGGCGATCGCCACACGATCCTGACGCGCTTCCTCAGTAAGACGCGCCAGCAGTTCATCGTGCAACGCGAGCGTCGTCGCCCTGTGCGGTAGCGGTGCCACCAGCGGACTGAGGCGAATCTGCGCCAGCCGCTCCCAGCGCTGTGTCAGCAGGCCATCAAGTAGCTGCGTGAGATCGCAGGCAATACGCTGTAGCTGCCGATTGTCGAACTGCCCATCAGGCGCGGTCAGAATGACCCGATCGTGCTGAACCTGCACGATGAGCGCCACATTCTGAGCTACGGCAGGTAACGATGCCCTCTCCCCCACGATCAGCAGGCTGCTAAACAGCGCATGCTGGCTATCTGCGGCCGGAATCTCTGGCGCAGACTGCGGATCGCACGACGATCCCACGGCGGTGATCCACTCACTGACGAGACGATCGCGCTGTTGAAAATGCACGATCAGCGGCCTTACGCTGTCAGGAAGATCGCCCGTGACGAGCGCCGCACACACCTGCTCTTCACCGCTGTATTTGTACAGCAGCCAGCTCCACGCCGCGCTCACCAGCGACGTGGGATAGTGCTTAACCAATTCACTGCTGTGCCGCTGTTCACCGTGCGCGGCCCCCGCCCGCTGCCCGAAGGCCGTGGGCTGTTGGATATCCGCCAGCGGAGTCCCCACTGCTTCATCGTTCCCTGTCATGACAGCGTTTCCTCATTGGCGGTAGCCCTCGACTGTGCCAGATACCCGCTCAGCGCCTGCGGTGACGGGTAGCGCTGTAAAAGCGCCACACTCACCGACTGCGCTAACGCCCAGCTCAATGCCTGTGCCAGCGCAATACGCTGGAGCGAATCGACGCCGCTTTCACACAGCGTCTGCGACCAGAGGCCGGATTCATTGAGATGTAGCGTTTGCGCCCACACGCGCAACAGCGACTGGGCTGATGGCGTATCCGGCTGGCTAATACCGCTATCTGCCACCGTTTTCTGCGCAACCACCGAGCCTGTCGCTTTCTCATGCCCGATAATCTCGGCTGGCTGCTGCGGCGCGCTATTGATCAGCGCGACCACTTCGTCATGCCAGCGCATCAGCACCCGACGCGCCTGCGCACTGTCCAGCACATCGGCGTCAAACTCGAAGCGCAGCAGCATGCAACCCGCCTGCTCACGCACCACCAGATTCAGCGGCATCTCGACTTTTTCATAGGCGGCTGAGAACTCGGGAGATAGCCGATGCGGATCGTCAGCGCGTTGGCCCTGTTCTGCTTTCGTACCAGGCTGCTTTTCATAAATAGGATAGTTTTCATAAATAAACAGGCTGTTGAACAGACGCGAGCGTCCGGCCGTCAGGGCAATCAGCGACTGTGTGGCATGCTGATTCATCGCCATCAGCTCATTCTGCAACTGCACCAAATGCTGTTGCAACGATACCGGCTGCTGCCAGCTCAGCGCCAGCGGCAGGCTATTGATGTACAGACCCACACTGCTCGCCACGTCCTCCACCGGACTTTCTCTGCCCGACAGCACATTCCCGACAATACTGACCGCATCGCCGGTCGACCGCGCCAGCAGCCGGTGCCAGGCATATTGCGCAATAATGCTGTGCGTAACGCCCACCTCGCGGGCAAAGGCGATGAGTGCAGCCTGATCCTGCTCGTTCAGGCTAACGCCGGTGACCTGCGGTTCAACCTGTGTCAGATGTTGGCTGAGATCGGCGCGTTTCCCCGCCGCCGCAAACAGCATCGCGACATCGTTCGTCTGCGCCAGCAGCGGCTGCCGCTGCTGCCAGAAAGCCTCAACGGCGGACTGCTGCGCCACGGCATGCCGCGCATAATCCACATAAGCGCGATCCACCTGAATCGCGGATGTTTCGCCGTGCATAAATGTTTCACTGTGCATCAACATCTGATAATCACGGTGTACCGCGCCCAGCAGCTGCGGGCCGCTCCAGCCATCAATCACGCTGTGATGACAGTTCAGGAGCACCCGATAATCCTGCTCACCCAAACGGAAACAGGCAATACGCAACAGCGGCGGTTGCGACAAGTTAAATCCGGTGCGTAAATCCTGCTGGCGATAGCGTTCGATGACAGCCAGTGGATCGGCCTCCTGCGCCACATCCTGATAGTAGAAAGGCAGGTCTGCCTGCGTCACAATCACCTGCACGCTGGCATACTCGCTTTCCAGCGCGGCACGTAGCGCCGGGAAACGCTGAATCTGACGCTGCCATGCCCGACGATAGCCTTCCACGTCCAGCGCCTGCGCATAGCGAATCGGCGTTTGCAGATGATAAGCATCGTCCTGCGGACAGCGCAGACGGTGATACAGCATCGACTGCTGGAGCGATGACAGCGGCAACAGCGTATCGATGTCATAACGCTGCGACAGGCTGTCGAGCTGCGTCTGGCTCAGCGTCACCGCTGGGAAGTCGCTGGGGGTAAAAGCGGTGCCGTGACGTAGCTGTGCCAGACAGGCTGCCGTCAGCGCACGCAGATTCTCGGTCAGTCGCGTCATCAGGCGTTCGCTGTCGCGCTGGTTGAGGCAACCCACCTGACGCAGCGTCAGCTGTCCGCCTGCAATACCGCCGTGAAGGCTGATAATCTCCGCCGGTTTATTCTCCGGCGAAACGCAGCCTCCTGGAGCGACATCCACCGGACGCCACACGCCAGTCGCCTGAACCGACAGCCCGAGATAGTTGAACACAATCGGCGACAGCGTCAGCGAACCGCCCTGCGGGTGATGGTAACGCAGCGAGTTAAACCCGACGCCTTTATCCGGCACCTGACGCAGCTGTTCCTTGCTGGATTTAATCAGGGAAGCCCAGTCGGACCGATCTTGCAGACACACCGGATAGGTGCTGGTAAACCACCCCACCGTGCGGCTGACATCCAGCGTCGGATCAATCGCCTCGCGACCATGCCCTTCCAGCATGATGCGAGCTTTGTCGCCCCAGCCGAGATCGTTGAGCGTGCGGGTCAGTGCCGCCAGCAGCAGATCGCTGACGTCGGTATTAAAGGCACGATTGGCCTCGCTCACCAGTTGGCCTGTGGTTTCCGCGTCCAGCGTCAAAATCGCAGCGCTGGCCAGGCCCTGCGGATCTTTCGCCGCCATCAGCGCCATCTGATCCACGCCGTCTTCCTGCGCCTGCCAGTACGTCAGTTGTTCCGCATGCTGCGTGGCGTAGTTTTGCAGCGCCGAGCCCCACTGGCGATAGCTCGACGTTTTCGACAGCAGCGGTTCACCGAGGTACAGCCGCTCCAGATCGTCGACCAAAATGCGCCAGGACACGGCATCAATCACCAGATGGTGGAAAGCGAGGAACACAGCTGTGTCCGCCTGCGGATGGTGGCGTACCAGTGCGGCGGTCATCGTCCTTCCCTGCGCGGGATCGAATTCACTCTGCAATGCGGTAAACGCCTGTTGCAGGCCGTCGTCACCGAGCTGGCGATAATCCAGCGTCTGCAATGTAGGGCAAGGCACATCCATCAGATAGCGTTGCCCGTCCGCATCACAGGCCAGACGCAACGCGTCATGTTGCGCCATCAGCGCCTGCAACATCGTGGTAAGACGTTCGGTATCCACGTCCGGCAGTTGGATCATCGCCGCCTGATTCCAGTGCTCAGGACGTGCCAGCGGCTGTTCCATAAACCAGCGCTGAATCGGCAGCAGCGCGAATTCGCCTTCCAGCGTGCCCTGCTCCGCCACAACACCTGTATCACGATCATTCTGTGCCAGCACGCGACACAAACGCCGCACGCTTTTTGCTTCGAAAACGTCTTTCACCGTGCAGACATAGCCCGCACTGCGCAAGCGCGTCGTCAGTTGAATACTAAGGATGGAATCTCCGCCTAAGCGGAAGAAATCATCCTCAACGCCCAGCGGCGTATTCAGCACGCTGCGCCAAATCGCCAGTACGTCCGCTTCCAGCGGATTATCGGCTTCACCGTCGCCTTCCCTTGTCTCCAGCACTGGCGGCAGCTGTTTCGTATCGAGTTTGCCGTTCGGCGTCAGCGGCATGTCTTCCAGCAGAATCAGTCGGAAAGGCACCATGTATTCCGGCAGGTGCTTCGCGACATCAATCAGCACCGCGGCAGGTTCCGGTGTGCCGCAGCCCGCTTTCACCGTGCCATAAGCGACCAGCGCCGGACGGTTCCCGACCTGTGCCACGACGACTTTCACCTGCTTCAGCGACGGACATACCGCCGCCAGCTGTGCCTCAATTTCACCCAGTTCAATGCGGTAGCCGCGCAGCTTAATCTGCTCATCAATACGGCCACAGTATTCATAGTCGCCGTTGTTCAGCAGTCTGGCCTTATCACCCGTGCGATAAATACGCAGCGTCGCCGTGCTCTGTTCGGTGTTGTTCACGTCATTCAGCGTGATGTGTTCAAAGCGGCTGGCGGTCATCTGCGGCTGATTGAGGTAACCGCGCGCCAGCCCAAGTCCCGCAAGACACAATTCACCCGGCACGCCCGCCGGACACAGCTGTCCTGCTGCGTCCAGAATCAACGCCTGAATATGGGTGATGGGTTTCCCGATGGTCACAGGCTGGCCTTTACGCAGGCGGGAGCTCAACGCGGTGACGGTACACTCCGTCGGCCCGTACATGTTGTACAGCGCGACCTTATCGGCCCAGTTTTCCACCACGGCGTTCGGACAGGCTTCACCGCCCATGCCAATGGCCTGAATGCCGTTAACGTGCTGTGGATCGAGAATCGACATCAGCGCCGTCGGCAGGATCAGGTGCGTCGCACCCGCCTGTTCCGCCTGCACAATCGCCCGATCGTTGGGTTCGCCAAACGCCAGCGTGCCACCGCTGCTCAGCGGCAACAGCGTCGTCATGTTACCGGCATCAAAAGAGAGCGACATGCAGTTGAACATGGTGCTTTGCGGCGTGAACGCGATGCGATCGCGATGATCGTCCAGCAGATTGATCAGCGAACCGTGTTCGATCATCACGCCCTTCGGCAGACCGGTCGATCCCGAGGTGTAGATCACCTGTGCCAGTTGCTGTGCATGGCGCGGAATGGCTGGCGGTTCATCGCCCGGCAGATCGTGCCACTGCGCGACAACTGTAGGATCGGTCAGATCGATGCACTGTTCGGCAGACCACTGTGCCAGCTGTTGCCCATCACCGCCGAGAATGACAGCAAGATTGGCATCGGTAATGATGTGACGCAGCCGCTCCGGCGGATAGTCAGGATCCAACGGCACATAGGCAGCACCCGCTTTCCAGACGGCCAGCAGCGCAATGACAAAATAGCGATCGCGCTTCGCCAGCACGCCAACCAGCGACTGTTCGCCCAGCCCCTGACGGTGCAGCCAGTGCGCCAGCTGATTCGACTGCCTGTTCAGTTCTCCATACGTCAGCGTATTGGTGCGCTGTTCGCCGTCAAAAGCTATCGCCAGCTGCTGGGGATCGCGCTGGGCGATGGCTTCAATCACGTCGGTTACCGTCAGCTGCGGCTGCGGATAGCTACGCGGTAGCTGCTGACTCTCCGCCAGCACGGAGGCAAAGCGCTCCGCTTCCATCAGCGGCAGATGCCAGACGTCGGTTTCCGGTGCCTCCACCACGGCCTCAATCAGCCGGATAAAGCGGTCGGCGTAATACTGGATCGTCTGACGCTCAAACAGCGCAGTGGCAAACAGCCAGTCCAACCGCACCTCGCCCATCAGCTCCGTCACCTTGACCGAAATATCCGTTTTAGCTGGCAGCACCGGCGAGGTTTCCTCCGCCGCATCACAGCCGGGGATCAGATCGTTGAAATCCACTTTGGCCTGATACACCAGCATCACCTGGAAGATCGGGTTGATCGCCGTGGTGCGATCGGAACCGATCGCCTCGCTCAGCGCTTCAAAACGATAGAGTTGATGATCGAACGCTGACAGATCCTGCTCACGGCAGTATTGCAGGTAATCGACAAAGCTCTGTTGATCCTGCAACTGGGTGCGCAGCACGATGGTGTTAACGAAGAAGCCGACGACATCTTCGATATCCGGCCGCTCGCGGTAGGCCAGCGGTGAACCAATGACGATATCTTTCTCGCCGCTGATCCGCGCCAGCATCAGGGAAAACACCGCATGCAAGCCGATAAAATTAGACGTGTTGTAGCGCTGGCACAGGCGTTTGAATTTATCCCACAGATCGTTGTTGATCGCGGAGAAGATCACCTCACCACCGCTGTTCTGGTGTGCCGGACGCGGTTTATCCAGCGGCAGGCTGTGCACCTCAGGGATCCCCGTCAGCCGCTCAACCCAGAACGGTTTGAACTCGTTGTGGTAATCCAGAAACGAGGCGGAATTGAACCAATGTGCGTAGTCAATATAGTTAAGCTGCGTCGGCTCGACGGGATGAGGCTGGCGGTTTTGACAGGCCAGAAAAGCCGGTTTGAAGTCCGCAAACATATTCTTCACCGACCAGCCGTCGGAAATAATATGGTGCTGGGTGATCATCAGAACATGCACCCGCTCGCTCATTTTCACCAGCCGCACGCGGGTGAGATCGCCCGCCGTGAGATCGAACGGGCGACTGATTTCCGCTTTTACCTGCTGCTGCAAGCGCGCTTCCCGCTCGGCTTCCGGCAGCAGTGAGAAGTCATCATGCTGTATCACAAACGGTTGATAGGCATCGATACGCTGTTCACCCTTGCCCTGTTCATTGACCACAAAGCGGGTGCGCAGACTGGCATGGCGCTGCGCCAGCGCGTCAAAGGCAAACTCCAGCGCAGCCACATCCAGCGTGCCGGTCAGGCGAAAATAGACCGGCATATTGTAGAGGTGTGACTGCTCTTCGTACTGTTCGATAAACCACAGTCCGCTTTGCGATGACGACAGCGGGCCAGACGTGGCATTTTGCGGCGTGATGGGGCGCTCAAACGCCTGCTGCGCCGTCAGGCAGCGCACAATGGCGTCTTTGCTTTCCTTAATCGTGCGCCCGATGTCTGCCGTGATCGCGTCTTTGTTGGACTGCGAAATCAACTGCCCCTGTGGATTCAACGCCAGACGAACGCCCTGCCGTTCCAACTGCTTTAACAGCGTTACGATATCTTTCATGACTTGTCACTCTCTCAGCAAATCAGGCCGTCAGCGTTGCCCCGCCATCCACCACCACGTCCTGCATGATGATGTGGCTGGCCAGATCGGAAGCCAGAAAAACCACGGTATTGGCAATCTCTTCCGGCTGAGCAATCTTGCCCAGCGGAATCCCCAGTTTGTACTGGTCAGGAAAGCCCGCGATAGTGCGCTGCTCGGCATCGGCGCTGTGCCACATGCCGCGCTGCATCGGCGTATCCGTCGAGCCCGGCGATACCAGATTGCAGCGCACGCCGTAAGGTGCCAGCTCCAGACCGGCACAGTGAGACAGGCTGGTGAGCGCCGCTTTTGAAGCGCAGTACGCCGCCATCTGTAGACGGGGGACATGCGCAGCATTGGAGCCCACGCAGACAATCGCGCCACGGCGCTGCTGCTTGAAATGCGGAACCAGTGCGTTCAGCAGGTAAAACGCACCGGAGGCGTTGACGTTAATGCACTGGTGCCAGTCGTCCACGCTCAGCGCGTCGATGTCGCCCAAGCGCAGAATCCCGGCAGCATTAACAAAAACGTCGAGCCCTGTTTCTGCTAACTGCTGGCGACAGACCGCCGCTACGCTGTCCGGTTCGCTGATATCCAGCGTCACGCAAGTAAACGGATGATCGTAATGTCGAAATGCGCGGTCGAAGCCGATCACGTTCGCGCCCAGTGCGACAAACTGGCGGGCAATGCTTTCGCCAATGCCGCTCGCCGCACCGGTGACCCAGACGGTCTGGCCGCTGAAATCAAACTGAAGAGGTTGTGCCTTGTTCATCATTTTCCCTACCACACCATTTCCACGCTGTTTTCATCCTGTGACAGCCTGTCGTCGAGATAGCGGCAGAAGTCGCTGAGCTGGGGATGATCGAACACATCAGACACCTTGATGCTGACGGAAAATTCAGCGGCCAGACGGTTGACGATCTGGATGGTCTGCAACGACTGTCCGCCCAGTTCGAAGAAGTTATCCCGCGATTGGATCCCCGACACGCCGAGGATCTGCTGCCAGATGGCGCTAACCCGATTCTCGGTTTCGCTGGCTAACGCCTGCGCCGGTGCTTCGTCGCGGTATTCCGCTAATAGACGCTTGCGATCGACCTTGTTGGAGCCGGTTTTCGGCAACTGGCGGAAGGCGCGATAATCGGTCGGGATCATTGCTGGCGGCAGTACGCTGCCCAGACGCTGTTTCAGCGCACGCGCATCAATCTCTCCGGCTTTCGTGGCGACAAATGCCACCAGACGCCGCACACCGTTGGGGTAAACAATCCCCTGTACGCAGGCTTCATCAACGTCCGGCTGCGCCAGCAGATGGGCTTCGACTTCCCCTGGCTGAATCCGGTAGCCGCTGATTTTGAATTCGTTGTCCATGCGTCCGAGGTACAGCAACTGTCCTTTTTCCAGCCGGACTCTGTCGCCCGTGCGGTAAGCCGGAAGATCCCGATCGCCCACCGCTATTTGCGTAAACGCCGTGTGTTCTGTACCGATGTAACCCGCCGCCAGCGTTGGCCCCAGCAGCACCAGTTCCCCTTCTGCCGCAGGGCGGTCGCCCGCTGCCAGAATCAGCGCGTTGACCCCCGCCAGCGGCAGACCGATAGGAAGCTGCGACACATCGGCAGACTGCGTTTGCAGATCGCAACTGGTCGCCACCACCGTGGTTTCTGTTGGCCCATAGGTGTTGATTAAACGCAGCGTGTTCGGTGCATGGCGTTGCCACTGCGCCAGCTGTTCGGGGTATACCGCTTCACCACCAATGATGATGGCGCGCAGTGCGGCAGGCATGGTCAGCGTGCCGGTTTTCAGCCCCACTACCCATTCGTTCCAAAATGCGGTCGGCAGATCGAGCAGCGTAATCGCCTGTTCTTCTACCTGTTCGACAAAGGTCGGAATCGATTCCAGCATCTCGTCGGTGCGCAGCACCAATGTCGCACCGCTGGTCAGCGTGGCAAAAATTTCTTCAATGCTGGCATCGAAATTGAACGGGGCAAATTGCAGCACGCGATCCGCCGCACGCAGGCCGTAGCGCTGGCGTGCCGCCGCCGTGAAGTGATCTAACGCGTCAGCGCCGATCTCCACGCCCTTCGGCAATCCGGTCGAACCCGAGGTGAACATGACATAGGCAATCTGTCCGTCTCTCGCTTCCACCGGCGGCAGCGCGGCAGCCTGTGCGCTGGATGACAGAAGATGCCCCGCCAGAACGATCTCGCCGGAGAAGACCGATGCCAGCCGATGCTGGTAGTCGGCCTGCGTCACAATCGTACGCAGCCCGGCAATCTGTATGATGTGCTGCTGACGTTCGTGCGGTTGTTCAGGATCGAGCGGCACATACACCGCGCCGCACTGCATCACGGCCAGCAGGCAAATGATGGTTTCCGGGCTGCGGTTCAGCATGATGCCGATGCGTTCACCGGGCTGAACGCCGCGCTCATGCAGCGCCGCAGCGGCCTGACCGCTCAGATCCAGCAACTGCTGGTAGCTGTACTGCCGGTCGCGCTGCGTCAGCGCTGGATGATGCGGGTTTTTACGCGCCTGCTTGGCAATCGCCGTCAGAACCGGTTCGACAAAAGGTTCAGGTTCGCGGCTGGTGATCAGTGCCAGTTCGCGCTCTTCACGCAGCCAGCGTCCCAACAGCTCGCCGCTGGTCTGCTGCGGCTGTGCCAGCCAGCGTTGAAGCAGCGTGAACAGCGTTTCCTGCAGGCTGGCAAGCGCTTCTGCGCTGTAACAGGCCGGGTTGGCATCAAAATCCAATACCGGTGTGCCATCGGGTTTGAAGTGGATCTCGATCGTCAGATCTTCTACCGGTCCGGCGCTGAGATTCAGCGTGCTGGACGACAGCGATCCGTAACTGAGCGGATGATCGAACGGCATGATATTGATCAGCGGGCCGAAGAGCCGCTGTTCACCGCCGACGCGGTTCAGATCGCGCCGTAAATGCTCATAGCGATAATGCTGATGACGACGCAGCGTGCGTTTGGTGCGGGCAACCTGCTGTGCCAGTGTGACAAAGTCCGCCTGCTCATCGACCTGAATGCACAGCGGCACGATATTCATCTGCATGCTCGGCACCGTCAGCGAGGCGGAGCCGATGCGGTTCATCACCATCATGCCGAACGTCAGTCTGTCGCTGCCGGACACCAGCTTGAGGTGCGTCGCCAGCATCGCCAGAAACAGATCCGGCCAGCTGATTTTATTGCCTTCACACAGCGCGGTCAGCGGCTGCCAGATATCCGTCGGCAACACGCTGCTCTGGCGCAAAAAACGCGCCGCAATCGGTGCTTTCTTCTCGCTGAAACTGGCCGGTTCCGGCATCGCGTTCAGTGTTTCCAGCCAGAAATCGCGCGCCTGCGCCGTCTGCCCACTTGCATCGCGCTGCTGTTCTTCTTCCAGTACCTCGCTGAACGGGCCGAACTCCGCCACCGCCACGGGTTGCCTCGCCGTCAGCGCGGTATAGATCTGGGCGATGCGTTGAAACAGCATCGTCGTGCCAAAGCCGTCCAGCGCAATGTGGTGCACGCAGCTGTAGAGAAAATCACGTTTTTCACCGCACAGCAGCGCAAAACGGCAGGGTAATCCGTTCAGCAGATCCAGCGGCTGGGCGATTTCCTCACGCGCCCACTGGCGTATCGTCTGCTCTTCATCCTTCATCGGCGCAGGCAACAGTTCAATAATCGGCAGCACGCCAATCGGCACCGGTAGTTGTGAAGCCACAAAGCCGATTTCCGGCTGGTCGGTATGTTCACCCTCGACCTCAACAAACTGGCAGTACAGGCACTCGCACTCCATGACCGCCTGACGGATCGCACTCAGCATGGCTTCAATATCGACCTTGCCATCAAACGCAATGCACTCTGCCGTGTTGAACGTCGCCTTATCATCGTTCAGAGCATGGCCTAACCACAGCCCACGCTGCGCAACGCTCAAGGGCTTCATGATGCAGCTCCCTGCTGTTTTTCGATCAGCGCCCACCAGGCATTCAGACTAGGGTTACGCGCCAGATCGACAAAGCTCAGCGTAACACCCTGATTACGCCATTCGGTCAGCAGCGACATCATCCGCACCGAATCCAGACCGTAGTCGATCAGGTTTTCATCTTCATCGAACTGATCTTCTTCTTCGTCGATCAAAGTCAGCAGATGTGCTCTCAGTCCTTGTTTCGTCAGTGCCTGTGCCATTTTTGCTCCTGTGAGTTCTGCCGTGCTAACCACCCGTCCGGCGCGCGTCGCCACATATTTCAGCGCCATCTGGTGTTCCTGAAGTGAGAAATCCGCCACTGCATCGCCGACCATGAACGGCTTGATGTCGCGCATGAAGGCATCCGTTGCAGTAATCATGCAGCCGATATGTGCGTAAACGCCGCAAATAATCAGTTGATCTTTACCCATCTCTTTCATCATCGGTTCCAGCGGTGAGCGGTGGAATGCGCTGTAGCGCCACTTCACCAGCACCGTGTCGTGCTCATCCGGTGCCAGCGCACTCACGACACGCTGTTTTTCAGGATGATTATTCAGCCCTGCGCCCCACATGTCGTTCAGCAGCGCCCGGTCGGCCGCGCTTTGTGCGTTCGGCTGCGCCGTATACACCACTGGAATCCCCTGTGCTTTGCAGTAGGTTCGCAACGCCACGATGTTCTCGACCAACTGCTGCGCCAGCGGGCTGTCCGCGCCATAGAAGTTCACGAAATAGTCCTGCATGTCGTGAATCAGCAGCACCGCGCGCTCAGGTTCAAACGCCCAAGAAACCGTGCTCTCAGGGAAATCCTGTGCGCGCGGCAGGGGATAAGAAGCAATAGAAGGGATTGCCATCACAAAATCCTTATTTGTTTTGAATACTAAGTTCGGTTTTGAGTGCTAAGTTGGGTCTGGATGCGCTGACGGAGTGATTTCTTATCAATCTTGCCGACCGGCGTAACGGGCAAAGTGTCGATCATCTCGAAGCGGTCCGGCAGTTTGAATTCAGCAATACCCTGATTGCGAAGATATTTTCTTAACGTGATGGCTTTCAGCGCGGGATCGCTGACCACCAGAAAAGCGCAGCTCTTTTCGCCCATGACCGGATCGGGCATGGACACCAGCGCGGCATGGAGAATGCCGTCATGCTTGAGCAGCAGGTTTTCGATCTCTTCCGCGGCAATCTTTTCACCGCCTCGGTTAATCTGATCTTTCTCCCGCCCGACCACGCGCAAATAGCCCTCTTCGGTCATCTGCACCACATCGCCCGAGTGGTAGAAGCCTTCACTGTCGAAGGCGCGGGCATTGTGTTCCGGGCTGCGGTAATAGCCGCGGAAGGTATACGGGCCGCGCGTCGCCAGCAGCCCCGCCTCGCCTCTCGGCACCGGATTGCCGTCGATATCCAGCACTTTCACTTCATCGTCCGGGCTCATCGGATAGCCTTGCGTCGTGAAAGTGTGCTCGTCGCTGTCATCCAGTCGGGTGTAATTCACCAGCCCTTCCGCCATGCCGAGCACTTGCTGTAGCTGACAGCCCAACACCGCCGGAATACGACGGGCGACGGTTTCACTCAGCTTCGCCCCACCCACCTGCAAGATCTTCAGGCTACGCAGCGCGCCACCAAACTGTTCGGCCGCCTGAATCCACAACGCGGCAGCGGGCGGCACCAGCGAGGTAATATCGATCTGATGGCGTTCGATCAGCGGGAAACAAGTCATCGCCCCCGGATCGGGCGCCAGCACGACGCGTCCACCGGCGTAAAACACGCCGAGCGAACCGGGCGAGCTTAACGGGAAGTTATGTGGAGCAGGCAACGCGCACAGATAGCGGGTTTGTGGCGTCAGCTCACAAATTTCCACGCTGCGGCGCACGCTGTAGTAATAATCGTCATGGGTACGGGGAATCAGCTTCGGCGTACCGGTACTGCCGCCAGAAAGCTGGAAGAAAGCGACCTGCCCCGATGCAGAAGGCTGATACTGACTGGTCGACGCACACGGCTGCAACCAGTCTGACAGGCTGTGCCCCAGCGGGCTGTCGCCGAGCATCACCACCGTTTGCAGGCGGGGAACCTGCGTCTGTAGCCGATCCAGAAACTCACCGTTGCCAAATAGCGGATGTTCAGCCGAGGCGATCAGTAAGCGCGGTTCGATCTGCGTGGCGTACGACAGCAGCTCCAGCTTGTTATGGCTGAACAGCGCGTTAACCGGCGCGACACCCATTTTCAGCAACGCAAAAAAGGTCAGGTAAAATTCGGCCACGTTCGGTAACTGCACCAGCGCGGTGTCGCCGCAGCGCAAGCCGCTTTCCGTCAGGCGTGATGCCAGTGCGGAAGATTGCCGATCCAGCTCGCGATAGCTCCATTGCCGCTCGCCGCACACCACCGCAACGGCGTCAGGCTGCGTGGCCAGATGGCGCTCCCAGGCATCCGTTAGCGGCAGACCGATCCAGTATCCCTTGTCGCGATAACGCTGCGCCAGTTCCTCTGGCCAGGGCGTAAATTCAATGCTCATAGTCCATCCACACCTGAGTTAAGCCCAAACGCATTCAGCATCGTGTTTAATTTGGCGGCGGTTTCAGCCCATTCATCCTCGGGGACGGACGCCTCAACAATGCCCGCACCGGCAAACAGGCGGACGTTGTTGTGTTTGATGGTGCCGCAGCGAATCGCTATCGCCCATTCACCATCGCCGTTGGCATCACACCAGCCGACGATGCCGCTGAATACGCCACGATCGTGCGGTTCCAGCTCGGCGATCAACTGGCGCGCTTCCTGCGTGGGGAAGCCGCACAGTGCGGGGGTCGGATGGAGCTGGCAGGCGACCTGAAGCGCCGTCATCTCTGGGTTCGCCAGTTCACCGCGGATAGCGGTAGACAGGTGCCACATGGAAGCGGTGTGCATCAGCGAAGGAACCGATGGAATCGTTAACGACGCGCACAGCGGCATCAGGCGTTGGCGGATGTCGTCCACCACCAGCTTGTGCTCGTGCTTGTCTTTACCCGATTTCAGCAGGCGCTGGCTGTTCAGGTAATCCAGATGTTTATCGTTCATTCGTCGCGCCGATCCCGCCAGCGGATTAGAGACAATGACATTCCCCTGCTTACGCAGCAGCAGTTCCGGGCTTGCACCCAGCAATACCGAACCATCCGGCAGCGGCAGTGAGAAGTGGTACCCACCGGCGTTCTGCACCATCAGGTTATTGAGGATCGTTTGCGCCTTAACGGGGCTCGCCAGCTCAATATCCAGAATGCGTGACAGCACCGCTTTGCTCAGTTCACTACGGCGGAAGCGCTCAACGGCCTCTGCCACGATGGACTTGAACTGATATTCGTCTGGGACGCTGTTTAACGTTAACGCGGTAGGGCTCGCCGACGTGTGCTTACGGGCACGGCTGACGAGTTCAGATTTCGTCGTAACGGTATAGCTATCAGGGATATAGAGACAAGACGGTTGCGTGGTATCAAAGGGAATCGCCCCCACCACAATAGGCAGCGACTGCCCTGCCTGACGCGCTCGCTGGAATGCCTGCGCGATGGCAGGGCTTAGCCTGTCATCGTGCGAGCCCGGAACACAAACAGGGGAAGAAATACGTTCAAATAAGCCAGAAGTAGACAGGCTTCGGTGTTCCGATGCATATAAAAAAGCGGTCTGTTCCGAATAGGTGAGTCCGCTAGATGCTTCAGTTTCTGTAATCAGTGTATCCACAAGACAGCTCCTGCGCTCGCAAATTAAATACCAATGATTATTAAAATCATTATCATTTATATCAAGCGCAGTTAAATTACACTGAAGTAACGTGTTCGGTCAATCCTTCCACAAAATGGTTATTCACTCCCAGTAATTAGGGGTTAAATTGATGTTAATCAATTTTTTTGTGTATGTTTCAGAATGGATAATGATTAACAACAGGAATGTATTGATTATAAAACTTACATCACAAATGATAATGAAAATACTTATCATTTATTGTCAAGGAAATTAAGCTGCGCTAAACTGCGCAAATATTTTACTAACTGTGTCTAAATGTGAGCCTGTCATGGATGAAAGCATGTACCGCCCGCACACCCGATCCGTTGTGCATCTGGCGTTGCTCATTAACATGCTTTCCCTCGGTAGCCTGATGATGGTGATGCCGTTAGGCCCCGATTTCATCAGCGCGCTGTCCATGGATGCCAAGAACATCGGCTACATTAGCGGCGGCGCAACGTTTGCTTCTGCCATCGTCGGCTTCCTCGCCGCTCCCTATCTGGACAGATTTAACCGTAAACATGCTCTGATCGTGCTGCTAACCCTGCGCTTCGGCCTGACGGCCGCCTGCATGTTTGCCACCAGCCAAACTCATCTTTTACTGCTGTTTATTCTGGCGGGCTGCGTGGCCGGGCCGGCCTCTGGCGTGTTGATGGCGGCGGTTGTCGATATTGTGCCGGCCAACGAACGTGGAAAGCAGTTAGCCTATGTCGGCATGAGCTTTTCGCTCGCGGCGATTGTCATCATGCCGCTGTCGCTGGAGCTGGCTCACCGTATTAACTGGCAAGCACCGTTTTATATTTTCGGCCTCGGCGGCCTGCTACTGGCGCTGTTAGTGCTGTGGTTTTTTCCTTCCATGCCGCCGACGCATCGGGTTCAGCAAGGTTCGTCACCCACGACAACGCCCGCTTCGGTATTGCATGACCTGTTAGCGTCCCCCCTTTTCCTGCTGGGGCTGACGGTAATTTCGCTGCAAATGTTCGGTCATTTCCTGCTGATCCCCCATTTTTCCAACTACTTTCAGTTCAACTTGGCGTTCCCACGGGATGATATTTCCCTGCTCTATCTCTGCGGCGGGCTGGCAAGTATGGTGACCATGCAGCTGTGCGGCAATCTGCTGGATCGCGGCTATGCCAGCCGGACAATCGTAGTGACGACTCTGCTGCTGGCTGCTGTGATTCTCTGCGGTTTCGTTTTGCCTTTTTCACTTTCCCTGTATCTGGTGTTCACCCTGTTCATGGCGCTCAGCGCAGCCCGCTCCAGCAGCACGCTGGCGATTACCGCAGGTATTCCGCTGCCGCATCAGCGCGCCGCGTTTATGTCCTATCAGGGAACCGCAGCCAACGTGGCGTCGGGGCTTGCCAGCGTCGCTTCTGCCGCTTATCTGAGCACCTCTGCCGAGGGAAAAATTGACGGCTTCTCACAACTTGCTATCGCCAGCGCCGTATTTGCGCTGGCCGCCATGCTGCTGACCCTGCGCCTGATTCCGCAGTTGGCTGAACGTAGCCGAAAGATGGCCGCACGCCAAACGGCACAGGCTACAGGGCAATAAACCGATCGATTCACGTACGAGTGGGTCGGCAATATACGCAACACCACACGTTATTTACGGGGATATTTTTCCACTCTTTGATGGGGTTTTTGACATGCAGCTAAAATCAGAAAGTCGTTTTTCATATCATCATTTCCCACACAGCAAGGTGTATCGCGCCCTGCTGGTGACGGGGTTACTGGCACTGCCCGCACTCGCACAGGCAGAAAATGCGGCAGATGAAAAAATCGTCGTGACGGCAACACAGACGAAACATACCACGCTAAGCGCCCCCGCCAGCGTTTCTGTCATCACCCGCGCCGAGCTGGAAAAGATGTCGGTGAATAACGTTACCGACGCGGTGAAAAAGCTGCCGGGCATTAACATCAATCCGTCATCTACCTATGGTCGTAACGAAATCAAGATCCGTGGTATGAAAGCGGACTACACATTACTGCTGATCAATGGTCGTCGAGTAAATTCTCGTGATGCACTTGCAGGCAATATGGGGAACGATTTCGACCTGAGTGCGATTCCTATCTCCGCTATCGAACGTGTAGAAGTCATTCGTGGCCCCATGTCTTCGCTGTACGGTGCTGATGCGTTAGGCGGCGTTGTTAACGTAATTCTGAAACAACCAGGTAACGATCTCAAAGGTGAAATTGGCTATAACTTTGAAGCACCGACTGAAGGTTCCGGCGGAGATCATAATCGTCTGAACGGTTATATCAGCGGTCCACTGATAGAGAATACGTTACTGGGAAGCCTGCTGGCCGATGGCGGAACACGTGACGCATGGAAAACGGAACAGTCGATCAATCAGAATACTGATGCGTTGGAAAAACGTGACAACTACAACGTAATAGGCAACCTGACGTGGCTGCTTGATTCCCAACAGAGTCTGGATTTTGACGTAACATATACCAAGGACGACCGTGATGTACGTTGGAATAACTATGGTGCTGCGGTGCGTAACATCCAAAAAATGGAGCGACTGGGACTGGGGTTAACGCACAACGGAAGTTGGGATAACGCCGATACGCGTCTGCGCTACTTCTATGAAAATGTGGAATTGATGGATAATTCCCAGCTCAATAATGGCAAAGCAGATATTACACAGGACAACCATACCGTTGACGGACAGGTCTCTGGTTATCTGGGCGACCATTTACTGACCGGTGGCGGAGAATACCGTCTGACCTCACTAAAACACAGCATGAATCTGCCCAACGGCACCATTGACGTGAGTCAGGGAGCACTCTTCCTGCAAGATGAGTTCAAACTCGCCGATCTGGCATTAACCTTCGGCGGACGTATCGACAGACATGAGACATACGGTACAGAATTCAGCCCACGCGCTTATGCTACCTATAGTCTAACTGACAACTGGGTGGTAAAAGGTGGTGTCAGCAAAGCGTTTAAAGCACCTTCCATTGCGCAATCATCAGAATCTTATGCCATCGCGGCCTGCCGTGGCCGTTGCCAGACGGTAGGTAACCCAGACCTGAAACCTGAAACGTCAATCAGCTATGAAATTGGCACCGCTTATGAAGCCGAACGCTTTGGCGCGGGCGTTACGCTATTCAATAACGATATTAAAGACATGATTCAGGTACAAACCTGGGACAGAGTCGCAACGCGCCTCACCTATGAAAACGTGAATAAGGCAAGAATTCAGGGGATTGAAACTTCATTCTGGGTCGATGTAACAGATGACCTGAACTGGACCACTAACTGGACTATTGTGGATGCCGAAGACCGCACCACCAAAATGCGCCTGAAGCAAACGCCGAAAAATACGGTTAACACGCAGTTGAACTGGCAGGCGCTGGATAACTTATCAGCCTATGTGTCCTATCAGTACACGGGTAACCAGTATCTGTTTGATAAGGAAGCCAGCAAGACAAGCGGCTTTAATACCATGGATGTCGGTGCCACCTATACACCGGTTAAAAACGTGGATCTAAAACTGGGCGTCACTAACCTGACCAACGAAAAACGGGATTACGTTGCTACCAACAACGACTATTTTCTGTCTGGACGTACGGTATACGGCGGCGTGAGCTATAAGTTCTGATGGTCATAGCTCTAGCCCGCTAACGCGGGCTTCAGGCCGTTGACAAACCTATTTGCCGAATGAAAACGGGAGTAACGGAATAGAAGAGTAAAGCGTTTGCGCCAAGGATGGCGCAAACCGAGCTTACATGGACGTATTTACAGCGTCTTTACGATCTATCCGTTACTCCCGCTCTACGGACGTTGTCAGCAACCTCAGCGCTAACGCGGGCTTTTTTAGCAGCAGAGAAACGTGGTGACGTCGTACTCTCTTAACAGATACGCGCCTTTAAAACGGCGTCCGGCGTAAAACGTCGGCGTCAGATCGGTCAGCAGTTCCAGCTCGAATTCGCGTTTGGTGATATCCAATGCCACCAGTCTGGCATCCAGAAAATCGAAATAGTGCCTGACCTGCGGGTAAAGCGCCTTAAACAGGCTCTCCTTCGCTGAGAAGCTGATCGTCAGCAAACAGCTAAATGCTTCTTCCCGCCCCTGAAACCATTGGAATTCTTCGTCACCAATGATGCCGGGCCACAGCGATTGCGCACGCTCGTCAGACATAAATCCTTCGATATCCACCCCCACACACGATAGCGCGTCGCTCCGTAAATGTGCGGCGCAGAGTACGCTGTCTTTGTTATGGCTCAGCGAACCGGCAATATTACCCGGCCACTGCGGTGAGCGATCTTCCCCGCTATGCAGAACAAAATCAGGGTGTTCCAGCTTATTTAACACGTGTTTGGCGACACAGCGCCCGGCCAGAAATTCGGCGCGGCGTTTCGGTACGGCGCGCTCTAGCGCGTCGGAGAAAGGAATGTTCGCCTCGGCAAAAAGCGCGTCGTCGTAGGCAGACAAATGGAAATGGCAGCGCGCAGTCATACCTGGGTAAGCGGCACCGTCCGTTGCCCGTGGAAACGTAATCCATTCAACATCATCAATAAAAGCAGAAAGCATGTTGCTCCACTCAGGCAAGCCTATCGCGCCCGCATTCGGTAAATGCTACATAAGCCACGTTTAAGTCTATGGACAATGTTGGGACTTAAACGAACAATGGGCGACTTTCGCCGCCCATCATCTCGCTACTGCAAGAATACCTGGTTACATTACAGGGTCAGGAAGAACCCTGCGATGCAGGCGCTCATCAGGTTAGAAAGCGTACCTGCCGCAACCGCTTTCAAACCTAAACGGGCAATATCCTGACGCCGAGTCGGTGCCATACTGCCCAAACCTCCAATAAGGATAGCAATAGACGAAAGGTTAGCAAAGCCGCACAGCGCAAACGAAATCACCGCTTTGGTATGATCTGACAAAACCTGCAAGCCCGCAGCGGCAACCACATCATCTGCCTTCAGGTACTCGCTGAAATTCATGTAAGCGACGAACTCGTTGACGATCAGTTTTTGCCCAATGAACGAGCCCGCAACCGTTGCTTCATGCCACGGTACACCGATCAAGAAAGCGACGGGCGAGAACACCCATCCCAGAATCAGTTGCAGCGACAGTTGCGGATAATCAAACCAGCCACCGATGCCGCCCAGAATGCCGTTAAGAAGAGCAATCAACGCGACAAAAGCCAGCAGCATCGCGCCCACATTCAGCGCCAACTGCATACCGGACGCCGCGCCGCTTGCCGCTGCATCAATGACGTTAGCCGGGCGATCGTCTTCATCGACAAAGCCAACCATCTCGTCATGATCGTGCGTTTTCTCCGTTTCTGGCACCATCAGTTTGGCGAACAGCAATCCACCCGGTGCCGCCATGAAGGAGGCCGCAATCAGGTAGTCCAGTGGCACCCCCATCTGGGCATAACCCGCCATCACCGATCCCGCAATGGAAGCCAATCCACCACACATCACCGCAAACAGCTCAGAACGTGTCATATTGGCGATATAGGGACGAACCACCAGCGGCGCTTCCGTTTGCCCAACAAAGATGTTGGCGGTTGCAGAGAGCGATTCAGTACGGGAGGTTCCCAACAGTTTCTGCAATCCGCCGCCTAATAAACGGATGACCCACTGCATCACCCCCATGTAATACAGTACCGCCACAAGGGAAGAGAAAAAGACGATGATCGGTAAAACACGGAATGCGAAAACAAACCCACCACCGCCAAAGACTTCGAACATTTTGTCGGAAACCAGACCGCCAAAAATGAATGAAACCCCTTGGTTTCCGTAGGCGATAACGTTTGCTACACCGCCCGTTAATCCTTCCAGAATTTTGCGTCCTACTGGCACATACAACACCAGCGCACCGATACCAATCTGAAGAATGAAAGCACCCACTACGGTGCGCAATCTGATCGCTTTACGATTACTGGACAACATAACCGCGAACAAAATCAGAACAAGCATGCCGATGAGACTCATAACGAGTTGCATGTGCAGTTCCCTATAACGCGTGAAAAAAGTGAAAACAGAATAAAAATCGTTTCGCCAGAACGGTAAGTACGCCCTGGCGAGCCGATTATAAAGAGTGGCCCGAAAAGGTCGCTAATTTATGTCACAAATACACACAACATCGAACAGTCAAAAACGCTGAAAAGTGATCTGCATCACAATTTAATGGGTGATATATGAAATCGGAATGACCGTTCTGTCTGCTGTTGCACAGAAATAAGAGAAAAGCGGGTGCAAACAGGGCTTCCGCTTTCGGGGAAGCGTTTCAGCATAACGGTAACGTTGTTATGTCGAAGTGAGCCGCCCAAACAGCCTGAACGAATTCTGCCACAGCGCCTCAGCAATCTCTTCAGGCGGTTCTGCACGTAGCTCACACAGCGTTTGAAACGCGCACGAAATACGCTCAGGTCGGTTGGGCTGCCCCTGATAGCCACTCATCGGCATATCGGGCGCGTCAGTTTCCAGCAGCAGCCTATCTAACGGCAGCCGCGCGATCGCCTGACGCGTTTTATTTGCTCTGTCATAGGTAATGGTTCCCCCTACGCCGATGTAATAGCCCAGCCGGATAAAGGCCTGCGCCTGCGCCAGGCTGCCTGCAAAGCCATGAACTACGCCAGTACGCGGCACGTCGATACGGCGGAGCAATTGCGCCAACCTGTCGTGACTGCGTCGCGAGTGCAGAATCGTCGGGAGATCGTATTTTTTCGCCAGCCGAAGCTGAGCCTCAAGAAAGGTAAGCTGTCGCTCAAACTGCGGTTCCGGCATATAGAGATCCAACCCAATCTCCCCCACCGCCACCAGCGTTACAGGCAACTGGCGCAGTTCCTCTTCCAGACGGAGCAGGTCGCTTTCCTGGTGTTCAGCGATATAAAGCGGGTGAAGACCCAGTGCGGCATAAAGTGGAGAGTAGGTGCGAGCGAGCGTCAACACGCGCTCAAAATGCTGAGAAGCTACAGCCGGAATAATGATGCGCTCAACCCCAGCGTCTTGCGCCAGACGCAAGCTTTCCGGTGCATCATCATAGAATAAGGGGAAATCGAAATGGCAGTGGGTATCGATAAAGCGGTGTCGTTCAGAAAGCACGTTGCTTCTCTCCGTCAAGATTAGGCCCATCAAGATGAGGCGACCTAATCTACGCCCAAGTCACATCCTGCCAAAGCCTCATGGCAGAATCGGACTTGTCGTTGCGGTGAGGCCTCAGTGTAACGTGGTTTTCTCTGAGGATACCTCTTCGTGCGCTTTTCCGTAACCCTCTTGCAAGACGCCGGACAGGTAATCATTGCTCCCTTCAAGCCAGGCACAGTCGCTGTCAAACCAATCAGCCCACAGTGCCAGGAAATTCCCTTTCCACTGTTTCCATTTGCCAACAACGATATCGCTATTCATCATAACCCTCCTGATAAACTGTCGAAATGCAGCAAATACGCGGGTCGTATTAGAAGATAGTGTGCCGGTAAAATATGACAGCCGCGTGGCGCGGCTGTGTGCTCTGTATGACATTTCTTTCTATGGAGAAAGAATGAAAGAAGGTGCTGTGCTACGGCCGTTTTCGACCCGTGAACAAGCTAACCAGAAACAGAATAATACCGACCACAAAGACGATTTTCGCCGCGCCAGCTGCTGTACCGGCCAATCCGCCGAAACCCAGTGCTGCCGCGATCAGTGCGATAACTAAAAATATAATGCCCCAACGAAACATACGCTCTCCTTACCAGACAAAAAATGAAAAATCATGGTGGTCATCCTGACGCGCTTCATGCGTCCTGACGGCGTATCCACAAGTGGTGTTTTATTGTGCGGATTAGGTAGGGTTATCCGCGATGACGGATAACCCTGTACGGTATGGTGGCGGTTATTTCACTGCCAGGTCGTTCTTGACGCTTTTCACGCCGTCAACGGCCTTCGCAATACTTTCAGCTCGAGCGGACTGCGCGTTGTTGTCCACCTCGCCGCTCAGTTGCACGACGCCAGCCTGCGTTTCGACTTTCACTTTACGGGACGGAACAATATCATCTGCCAGCAGTTTGGCTTTAATCGTGCTGGTCATCACAGCATCATCGGCATAGGCGCCAACCGATTGTGATTGGGAATCCTTCACCTGCAGTTTATCACTGACGGACTCGACGCCCTCAACCTGCGTAGTAATTTGCACCGCACGGGTGCTCAATTCCTGACTACCGACAAAACCGCTCAGCGTGACGACGCCATTTGACGTTTCAACGGAAATATCGCTGCTGGCAATCGATTTGTCTTCCAACAGCGCACTCTTCACTTTTGCTGTGATCGCACTGTCACTGATGTAGCCAGAGGCTTTATTGGCGGAGCTATCGATTTTTGCACCCGTTGTGTCCGCGATACGTTCTACTTTCTGCCCTAACGTTTCCTCAGCCATGGCACCGCCAGCCAGAATAGAACCCAGAGCAACGACGATCAGCGATTGTGTTAATGTGGTCTTTTTCATCGATATCTTCCTTCTTATGCTCTTCTATAAACCCGAAATAACCTATTTGGGTCACGTTAACGCCCGCACCGTCATCAGCAAATCAAGGTGATAATGACGTTATCAATACTCCGATGATTCCCTCTACGTGCATAAAAAAATCAGAGTATTGAATTGCAAAGGCGAAAAAAATCAAAATAATGAACCAACTTAAATTGTACTAACAGTTGAACAAGCTAAATCAGTTAACATACTGTTAACTATAGCCTACAGAATGGAAAATCACAGGGGAGCAAGGGAATATGCGCAGCAATTCAGATTTGTCTGTTGCACTGAAGCGAGAAATCACAGCAGGGAAGAAGTCAGGGTAATACATTGTTTTTAAATACATTAAAAAACAAAAACACCCGGTACTTTTGGCCTAAAGCCAAGCATAGCCGGGTGATGATTATTTTAACAATGTGATCACGATGTAAGCGCCACAGTCACGATGATTTTCATGAAACCGTAGCGCCACCGTTCAAAATTAATGCTCGCGCGTTTGGTGGAACGTCACTTCTGGATAGCGCTCCCGCGTCAGGTTCAGGTTCACCATCGTCGGAGCGACGTAGGCCAGATTATCCCCGCCATCCAGCGCCAGATGCTGTTCGTTCTTACGTTTAAACTCTTCAAACTTCTTCGCATCGCTGCACTCAACCCAGCGCGCGGTAGAGACGTTCACCGACTCGTAAATCGCTTCAACGTTATATTCCGTTTTCAGACGGGCAACGACCACATCAAACTGCAGCACACCGACCGCACCCACGATCAGGTCGTTGTTGGTCAGTGGACGGAAGACCTGCACCGCGCCTTCCTCAGACAGCTGTACCAGCCCTTTAAGCAGTTGCTTCTGCTTGAGCGGGTCACGCAGGCGGATACGACGGAACAGTTCCGGCGCAAAGTTGGGGATACCGGTGAATTTCATGTCTTCACCCTGTGTAAACGTATCGCCAATCTGGATAGTGCCGTGGTTATGTAACCCGATGATATCGCCGGGGTAGGCTTCTTCAATATGGGAACGGTCGCCCGCCATAAAGGTCAGCGCGTCTGATATCACCACGTCTTTGCCCGTACGCACCTGACGCAACTTCATGCTCTTTTCATATCTCCCAGACACCACGCGCATAAACGCCACGCGGTCACGGTGTTTCGGGTCCATATTGGCCTGAATCTTGAACACAAAGCCGGTAAATTTCTCTTCTGCCGCCGTTACTTCACGGGTATCTGTTTTACGCGGCATCGGCGCAGGCGCCCAGGCGACTAAGCCATCCAGCATGTGGTCAACGCCGAAGTTACCCAGTGCCGTACCAAAGAAGACCGGCGTCAGTTCACCAGCCAGAAACGCGTCCAGCTCAAATTCGTGCGATGCCCCTTGCACCAGCTCCAACTCTTCACGCAGTTGCGCAGCCAGCTCTTCGCCAACGGCAGTATCCAGTTCCGGATTATCCAGCCCTTTAACGATGCGCACTTCCTGAATCGTATGGCCTTTACCAGTCTGATACAGATAGGTTTCGTCTTTATAAAGGTGGTACACACCTTTGAACAATTTGCCGCAGCCAATCGGCCAGGTAATTGGCGCACAGGCAATCTTAAGCTCGCTCTCGACTTCATCCAGCACTTCCATCGGATCGCGGATGTCACGGTCAAGTTTGTTCATGAACGTCAGAATCGGGGTGTCGCGCAGGCGCGTGACTTCCATCAGCTTACGCGTACGATCTTCGACCCCTTTTGCGGCATCGATCACCATCAGGCAGCAGTCCACCGCCGTCAGCGTGCGATAGGTATCTTCGGAGAAGTCTTCGTGCCCTGGGGTATCCAGCAGATTCACCAAACATTCGCGGTAGGGGAACTGCATCACGGACGTAGTGATGGAGATACCACGCTGCTTTTCCATCTCCATCCAGTCGGATTTCGCATGCTGGTTCGAACCACGCCCTTTTACCGTACCAGCAGTCTGGATCGCCTGTCCGAACAGCAGGACCTTTTCGGTAATCGTGGTTTTACCGGCATCGGGGTGAGAAATGATAGCGAACGTTCTTCTTTTGGAGACTTCGCGGGCGTATTCACTTGGAGACATGATTTTCAGGTTTCTTTTGTTAGCCACCCGGCGTCAGCATCAAGGCAACAACACACCGATGTCAGATCGTCAGGCAAAGCGGAAATAAACTGTAGCCGAGTATTTTCCCTGATTTAACGTGCAGACACAATCGGTGATGGTATAAACAGCGCGGAGATATCATGCTCGCCGTCACCGTTCTGATATCGCCATCAACAATTACGCCATAAATCATTTATAAAGTTATCATTTATCTTTGCCGATAATATCTGGGTCAATATTTAACCATTTGATCGCACTTAAGGAGAGAGTATGAGCTTGTCTGTAAATAATACGGGTTATAGCAATTCTCAGGCCCAAAGCACCGCGACGCCATCGACTACAGCACAGTCAGCGACAGAAAAATCGACAACAACAGAGTCCATCACAATCAACAGTGACAGTATAAAAGTCATCGATCCGATTACCGGAAAAACCGTCAGCTTTCCCACCAATATAAAAATCTCTGCGGAAGCAATGGCACGATTGAAAGAAAATGCAGGTAATCCCCCCTCTTCCTCTTTGACTGAGGAGGAGAAAAGTAAAGCGCTAGACGATACCCTTAAAACACGGAATCTCATTCAGCAAAGCAACACGACCAATACTACCCCAGACATCACGTTATCTATTGATCCCATCGGCACAAACGAAATGGCGCTTGAACGCTGGTCAAATAATCTCAAAGAAGACAGCGGCATCAGTAAAGAAGAGTTTGTCGGTCTGATTCATCAAGCACTGTCGAAACCGTCTAACGTGACAACATGGAGCTATGCGACCGATAGCGTAGAAATCACGCTAAAAGCGGCGAAGTTAGAAGAACTGAAAAACCGCTATGTGGATAGCAGCGCTCACCAGAAAGCCGATAAAGATATTCAGGATTTCATCAAACACCAGTCTGATGCACTGAGTAACCTGGAAAAAAACATTCTGCAAGATGAGTATCAGCGCAGCGTCGACACGGGAGACACCGAGAAGACAAACACGACGTTCCTGGAACTACAGAAAAATGCGGAAGGCACATCGGCCACGCAGGTTCAACGGCAGCAAATCTTTTCTCTTGCCACCTCAGCACCTGCTAATTCGCTGTTTGACAGCCTTCGTAACTATATCTCTGCAACGGTGTCTGACCACTATACCCAAAACGATCATCTCTCCGTCATCAGCAAATTCCAATCTCACTGGTTGCAGTTCCAGCAGCAGTTGAAATAGCACACACGCCCCGTACAAACACTCGGTTTGTACGGGAGCCATTAGGTGTCAGAGGCTTTTCTCTTCCCCATCTTTTTTCACTACCGTCCCGTCGTTCGGCCGCGTATCGCTCTCTGCCTCATCCCCTTCTTCTTTCACTGGCGTACTCGCCGTGAGAAGGTAAGGCGACTGCTGCCAGCGGGTACGGCGATTCTGCAAGAGCGTGCGAGTCAGAATGATGCCGATAGCCAGTGAAAGCAAAATCATCAGACGCAGAATATTGGTGGTGTTATCGACCTGTCTGGCTTCGGTCGCCAGTACATGCGTATCTAAGGTAATCCGCAGGAAACCGATCGGCCCTTCTTTTCCCTCAATCGGCTGCACCAGTTGATGGTTAAAATAACTACCGACCCGATTGCCATCCAGCGCCAGTCTGTCTCTCAGTTGCACCTGCTCACCGATATGCGCCACCAGCGAGCCGTCCTGCTGATACACGCCAGCATCCAGAATGCGGCTATGATCGGTAAGCTGTTTGAGGATAGTATTAATTTTTTGACTATTATCGTCCACGCTGCCCATCAGCGGCGAAAGGCTGTAAGCCACCTGTCTGGAAAGCGTGCGCGCCAGATCTTCAACTTGTTCAGATCGCGCCATCTGGTGGCTCAAACTGAAATAGGACGCACCTTGCATTAATACCACTAGCAGAGCGAGGCAAATCAGCACAATTGCCGTGCGGTGTAGCCGAAATTTCACCCGGGCACGAACCATGATAATCCTTACACGATTTGGATACTTTCATGTTGCCAGAAGCGCCGATGATAGGATAGCTTGTTGCCCAGTTTTTGGAGGGATATGTTTCGGCGACGCCGTCCCCCTCTTTATCGCACGACTTTATCGCACTACTGCCAGCAGAGGATTTACCCCATGTCGAATAGTCTGACCTATCGTGATCTCCCGAATGAGATCAACTGTTGGCCGGGACTGCCACTATCACTGAGCGGTGACGAAGTGATGCCGCTTGACTACCGCGCTGGCGACACCGGCTGGTTGATCTACAGCGACGTCCTCGATAAGAACCTGATTTCCCGCTACCAGCGTAAGCTGGGGAGTGCGATGGTGATCGTGAGCGCCTGGAACGTGGGCGATTATCAGGTCGTGCGTTTAGCCGGCACGCTGACGCCACGCGCCACCAAGCTGGCCCACGAACTGGGCATCGATGTCGCGGCCATGCGTAACGCGCCATCGCTGCGTTCGCCGGGTTTGCTGGTGATGGACATGGATTCCACCGCGATTCAGATCGAATGTATTGATGAAATCGCCAAACTGGCGGGCACAGGTGAATTGGTCGCTGAAGTCACCGAACGCGCGATGCGCGGCGAGCTGGATTTCGCGGCCAGCCTGCGCCAGCGCGTGGGAACATTAAAAGGTGCCGACGCCACTATCTTACAGACGGTGCGTAAAACACTGCCACTGATGCCGGGCCTGCGTAATATGGTTAGCCAGCTTCAGGAAGCAGGCTGGCACGTCGCGATTGCATCAGGCGGGTTTACCTACTTTGCCGATTATTTGCGTGATGAATTAGGTCTGGTCGCCGCCGTTGCCAACGAATTAGGCATGCAAGACGGCAAGCTGACCGGCGATGTCATCGGCACGATTGTCGATGCAAAATATAAAGCGACCACGCTGCAACAACTGGCGGAAAAGCTGGAAATCCCCATGCATCAGACCGTTGCGATTGGTGACGGCGCGAACGATCTGCCGATGATCAAGGCAGCCAGCTTAGGCATTGCCTATCACGCCAAACCGAAGGTCAATGAACAGTCTGCGGTGACCATCCGTCATGCCGATCTGACCGGCGTGCTGTGCATCCTTAGCGGTAGCATGAGACACGAAAAGCGTTAATCAGTGGGAGGTGATACGTGGCAAAAGCCGTCAAACGGGCGTTTGTATGTAATGAATGCGGGGCTGACTACCCGCGCTGGCAAGGGCAGTGCAGCGCCTGCCATGCCTGGAACACCATTACCGAAGTCCGTCTGGCCTCGGCGTCAGTATCACGTTCCGACCGTCTCACTGGCTATGCGGGCGAAAGCGCTGGCGTCAGCCGGGTACAAAAGCTCTCGGAAATCAGTCTCGAAGCTCTGCCGCGCTTTTCTACCGGCTTTCAGGAGTTTGACCGCGTTCTGGGCGGCGGCGTCGTCCCCGGCAGTGCGATTCTGATCGGCGGTAACCCCGGCGCGGGTAAAAGTACCTTACTGCTGCAAACGCTCTGCAAGCTGTCAGAGAACATGAAAACCCTGTACGTCACCGGGGAAGAATCCTTGCAGCAGGTGGCGATGCGGGCGCATCGTCTCAACCTGCCGACCCAGAATCTCAATATGCTGTCAGAAACCAGCATCGAACAGATTTGCCTGATTGCCGAGCAGGAACAGCCGAAGCTGATGGTGATCGACTCCATTCAGGTGATGCATCTCGCGGATATTCAATCGTCTCCCGGCAGCGTGGCGCAGGTGCGTGAAACCGCCGCCTACCTGACGCGCTTCGCCAAAACACGCGGCGTCGCCATCGTGATGGTCGGCCACGTCACCAAAGACGGTTCACTCGCCGGGCCGAAAGTGTTGGAACACTGCATCGACTGCTCCGTGCTGCTGGATGGCGATGCCGATTCGCGCTTCCGCACCCTGCGCAGCCATAAAAACCGTTTCGGTGCCGTTAATGAGCTGGGCGTGTTCGCGATGACGGAACAGGGTCTACGCGAAATCAGCAATCCGTCAGCAATTTTCCTCAGTCGCGGGGACGAAATCACGTCCGGCAGTTCAGTCATGGTGGTGTGGGAGGGTACGCGTCCGCTGCTGGTCGAAATTCAGGCGCTGGTAGATCAATCGATGATGGCTAACCCGCGTCGCGTGGCGGTCGGGCTGGAGCAAAATCGCCTGGCGATCCTGCTGGCGGTATTACATCGCCACGGCGGCTTGCAGATGTCCGATCAGGATGTGTTCGTGAATGTCGTCGGCGGCGTTAAAGTCACCGAAACCAGCGCAGACCTGGCGCTGCTGCTCTCACTGGTCTCCAGCTTCCGCGACCGCCCGTTACCGCAGGATCTTGTCATCTTCGGTGAAGTCGGTCTGGCGGGGGAAATCCGCCCTGTTCCGAGCGGCCAAGAGCGGATTACCGAAGCCGCCAAGCACGGCTTCAAACGCGCCATCGTTCCTCATGCCAATATGCCGAAGAAAGTCCCTGCCAGCATGCAGGTGTTCGGCGTGAAAAAGCTGGCCGACGCGCTGGCGATCCTCGACGATCTCTAAACGGACCACAGAAGGCCATCCGCTCGCTTCCATCCTGAACTAAACAGGGGGAAAGAGTAGCGGATGTTGCCCTGTTCTGTGGTATTTTGTTTAGTAAGCTAAACAAGAGTGCTGCACCATGTCATCATTTGATTACCTGAAATCCGCTATCCGGCAGAAGGGTTGCACCCTACAGCAGGTTGCTGACGCGACCGATATGACCAAAGGCTATCTCAGTCAATTACTTAATGCCAAAATCAAAAGCCCTAGCGCCCAGAAGCTGGAAGCGCTGCATCGCTTTCTTGAACTGGAATTCCCGCGCTACGAAAAGAGTATTGGTGTCGTCTTCGGCAAGTTCTATCCGCTACACACTGGCCACATTTATCTGATTCAGCGAGCCTGTAGCCAGGTCGATGAACTGCATGTGATTTTAGGTTACGACGAACCGCGCGACCGTCTGCTGTTTGAGAACAGCTCGATGTCACAGCAGCCCACCGTCAGCGATCGCCTGCGCTGGCTATTGCAGACCTTTAAATATCAGAAAAATATTCATATTCACGCCTTCAATGAGCAAGGAATGGAGCCTTACCCGCACGGCTGGGATGTGTGGAGCAAAGGAATTCAGGCGTTTATGCAGGAAAAAAGCATCACGCCGAATTTCGTTTACACCAGCGAAGAACAGGATGCCGCACAATACCGTGAACAGCTGGGCATTGAGGCCGTCCTGATCGACCCGCAGCGCTCCTTTATGAACATCAGCGGTTCGCAAATTCGTCACGATCCCTTCCGCTACTGGGACTATATCCCGACCGAAGTGAAGCCGTTCTTTGTGCGTACCGTGGCCATTCTTGGCGGCGAATCCAGCGGTAAATCCACGCTGGTGAACAAACTGGCGAATATCTTCAACACCACCAGCGCCTGGGAATATGGCCGCGATTACGTGTTCTCCCATCTGGGCGGTGACGAGATGGCGTTGCAGTATTCCGACTACGACAAGATCGCGCTAGGCCAGGCGCAGTACATTGATTTTGCAGTAAAATATGCCAATAAAGTGGCCTTTATCGACACCGATTTTGTCACCACGCAGGCATTCTGCAAGAAATACGAGGGCCGTGAGCACCCGTTCGTTCAGGCGCTGATCGATGAATACCGCTTCGATCTAGTGATTTTGCTGGAAAACAACACGCCGTGGGTGGCCGACGGGCTGCGTAGCTTAGGCAGCACGACCGCCCGCTCGGAGTTCCAGGATCTGCTGAAAACGATGCTGGCTAACAATAATATCCCGTACGTTTACATCAAAGAGTCGGACTACGATTCGCGCTTCCTGCACTGTGTGGAATTGGTACAACAGATGTTGGGCCACGATCGCTCGCCCGAACCGCTCAAAAGCTAGCGCGTGTCCCACAGCCAATGGCGGGAGGGGGTAATGATTTCCGGCAGCGGAATATCCCAGCTTTCCACTGGCAGTGCGTCAACCTGCTGACAATCGTGGGCCAGGCCGATCGGGTAAGGCCCACGCGACATCTGGCTGCGATACTGCAACGTGCGGTCGTAAAACCCGCCCCCCATACCAAGCCGTTGCCCCAGATGATCAAACGCCACCAGCGGCGTCAGCAGAACGTCTAACTGCGGTAACGGCAGCACCTGACGCACATCCAAACGCGGTTCCATAATCTTCAGACGATTGCGTACCAGCTCGGTGTCCGGCGCATAGTGCAGGAACAGCAGATGCCCGGCGCGAAACGGATGCAGAACCGGCAAATACACGCGTTTCTCCTGCCGCCACAACTGTTGAATCAGCGGGGACGTATCCAGCTCGCCATCAAATGACAGAAATACCGCCACACTATCTGCCCGTATTATTTTCGGATGCGCCATGACGCGCTCACACGCCTGTTGCGCAAAACGCGACTGCTGCTCTGATGTCAGTAAACGTCGATTCTGCCGCACAGCCTGACGAATTTGCTGACGCGATGCTGCCGTAGAGGAGAGTAACATATCGGGAAGTGCCGATGAAGATGAGTCAGAAGATGACATGGGCTGCATTCGCCACGGGTCAAGAATGATAAAAGAAAGGGAATCTCCGAGATGCCGCCGCAGGCTGTAACCCTTGAACCCTTGGTTCAAGGTGAACATAACGTCGCAGTCTTAAGGCTTCTCGGACGAACCGAGCGTGCTCACCAACCGCAGAGCATTACATTCTGTTGGTATGAAATATCGGCTCAGGGGACTGGCCCGCCGACAAACATCTCAGAGAAATTTTATTCGTTACTCGCGATAAACCTTAGCACGTATTATCGCGTAAAAATACCGTACTTTTGTCAAAATACGACGTTATTCAAATTGTGCACCCTGACGTTCGGTGATCTTGCCCTGCTCCAGCAACGCCTGTTCGATGGTTTGCTGCAACATACGAATACGCTGTTCCATATTCGACGCATAATCACGCGTCTTACCCCGTTCCTGCGCCAGCTCATGGCACACGTTCAGCGCGGCAATAAACACCAATTGCTCAGTGTTTGTGACTCTAGTGCGAACTTTAAGATCTTGCAACCGCTGGTTAAGATCTTCCGCAGCCTGATTCAACGCATCCTGTTGTTCTGGCGGGCAATTCACTCTTAACGAACGGCCAAAAATTTGAATATCTACTGGTTGTGCAGACATACCACCTTCCTGCCTTTTGTCGTTCTTGCGCCCGGGTGCCGCATAGCATGAGCATTACCCGTTACATCGGGCTCGTTAAAGCGGGCGCAACTATATATAGCCGAGATCTAAGATACAAGCCCTTTCTGGTATCGAAAGGGAGCTTGGTGGTAGCATAGCACGAACCCATCCAGCCAACGATGACGAATCCGCATGTCTATAGAGAATACGTTTCCCGCCTATGAAGGCCTTAACCAACTGCTTCACCAACAGCAAGTCGCGCTGACCGCAGCAGAAATGCACGGTCTGATCAGTGGGATGCTGTGTGGTGGAAACCATGACGACAGTTGGAGAACGCTGGTTTTTGAACTGACTAATGAAGGCATGGCGTTTACCCAGACGCTGTCGCAACCGCTTCAGGACCTGTACCAGGCCACGCGTGAAGCGCTGGAAGATGATGGCTTTCTGTTCCAGCTTTTCTTGCCGGACGATTCGCTGGATAGCGTGAGCGTTTTCGATCGCGCCGACGCGCTGGCAGGCTGGGTCAACCACTTCCTGCTTGGGCTGGGCGTGGCTCAACCGCAGTTGAACAAAGCCAAAGGTGAGCTGAAAGAAGCCATCGAAGATTTACGCAACATCGCACAACTTGGCTACGACGAAGATGAAGATCAGGAAGAGCTGGAGCAATCGCTGGAAGAAGTGATTGAGTATGTTCGCGTTTCTGCCATTTTGTGCCATACCGAGTTTACCAGCCAGCGCGTTGTGACTGCGCCCGAGCAGCAAAAACCGACGCTGCATTGATTGTTATGCAAGGCAGAAGGGAAAGGTAACCGCACGGACTATTTTCAGGAGCAGGTGATGAATCCACAAGAATTTCTTCGTCGTCGTCAGGGTCTGTTGGAAAAAATGGCACCGGGCAGCGCGGCGATTATTTTTTCTGCGCCGGAAGCGCAGCGCAATGCCGACAGTGACTATCCTTATCGTCAAAATAGCGATTTCTGGTATTTCACCGGCTTCAACGAACCGGAAGCCGTGCTGCTGCTGGTAAAAAGCGATGCCAAACATCATCACAGCGTGATCTTCAACCGCGTACGCGATCTGACGGCCGAAATCTGGTTTGGTCGTCGTCTCGGTCAGGAAGCGGCACCCGCCAAACTCGGCGTTGACCGCGCTCTGCCGTTTGGCGAAATCGGCACACAGCTGCATCTCTTATTGAATGGACTGGACGTGGTGTACCACGCGCAAGGGCAGTACGATTATGCCGACAAGCTGGTCTTCGCCGCGCTGGACACCTTGCGCAACGGCACCCGTCAGGGCTTTGCTGCCCCTGCTACGCTGACTGACTGGCGCCCGTGGGTTCATGAGATGCGCCTGTTTAAATCACCGGAAGAAATCAGCGTAATGCGCCGCGCCTGTGAAATTACCGCACTGGCCCACACACGCGCCATGCAGAAATGTCGCCCTGGCATGTATGAATATCAGCTTGAAGGCGAAATTCACCACGAATTTACCCGTCACGGCGCACGCTATCCTTCTTACAACACCATCGTCGGCAGCGGCGAAAACGCCTGCATCCTGCATTACACCGAAAATGAAACGCAAATGCACGACGGCGATCTGGTGCTGATTGACGCAGGCTGTGAATACAAAAGCTATGCTGGCGACATTACCCGCACCTTCCCCGTGAACGGTAAATTTACCGCGCCGCAACGTGCCATTTACGACATCGTGCTGCGTTCGCAGTTGCGCGCACTGGAGCTGTTTGGCCCAGGCCGCAGCATCCGTGAAGTGAACGAAGAAGTGGTGCGCATCATGGTCAGCGGGCTTATCAAACTCGGCGTGCTAAAAGGTGAAGTGGAAGAGCTGATTGCCGAGCAGGCACATCGCCAATTCTTCATGCACGGCCTCAGCCACTGGCTGGGTTTGGACGTACACGATGTAGGCCATTACGGCACCACCGATCGGGGTCGCCCGCTTGAACCGGGTATGGTACTGACCATCGAGCCGGGTCTTTACATCGCGCCTGATGCCAAAGTGCCACAGCAGTACCGGGGAATCGGCGTGCGTATCGAAGATAACATCGTGATCACCGAAAACGGCAATGAAAACCTGACGGCTGGCGTAATCAAAGACGCTGATGCCATCGAAGCGCTCATGGCGCAACGGCATGATAAACAACACTAAGCAGCCCTTTCAAAGGACAATCCCTTTCAAAGGACAATGGCATAATTGCAAAGGACAACAGCATGGCGGTCATAATTGTCGGTGGCGGGATGGCGGGCGCAACGCTGGCGCTGGCAATATCGCGGCTTTCGCAGGGCGCAATCTCGGTTGACCTGATCGAGGCACACTCGCCACTCGACAAGGCACATCCGGGTTTTGACGCACGCGCCCTCGCGCTGTCTGATGGCACACGTCAGCAGCTAGCAGCGTTGGGCATCTGGCAAGCGCTGTCGGGTAATGCAACGGCGATAACCGACATTCACGTCAGCGAACGCGGGCACGCCAGCGTGGTGAACCTGAAGGCCCCGGACTATCACGTTCAGGCATTAGGCCATGTGGTTGAACTGCACGACGTCGGACAACGCCTGTTTTCCCTGCTGCAACAGGCACCGGGCGTGCGCCTGCACTGCCCGGCCAAAGTCGTGGCCGTCACGCGGACGCAGGATAATGCGACGCTCACGCTGGACGACGGCACTGAGCTAACGGGTCAACTGCTGGTCGCTGCCGACGGTTCGCGCTCCATGCTGTCACAGTCCTGCGGCATTCAATGGCAGCAGCATGATTATGATCAGATCGCGACCATCGCCAATGTGACAACTGCCGAACCCCATCGCGGCCGCGCGTTCGAGCGATTTACCCCGCACGGCCCGCTGGCGCTCTTGCCGATGAGCAACGGGCGCTGCTCGCTCGTCTGGTGCCATGACAAACACCGTCAACATGAGGTCGATGGGTGGAGCGAAGCCGAATTTCGCCAGCAGCTACAGCAGGCTTTCGGCTGGCGTCTGGGGCAGTTCACCCATATCGGCGAACGCCACAGCTACCCGCTGCGCTTACTCACGGCCAGCCAGCATATTAGCCATCGGCTGGCACTAGTGGGCAATGCGGCACAAACGCTGCACCCGATTGCCGGACAGGGCTTTAATCTGGGGATTCGCGATGTGATGTCGCTGGCGGAAACCGTCATCGAGGCAGCAAAAAATCAGCAGGATATCGGCCAGTACACGGTACTCAACCGCTATCAACAGCGGCGCACGCCCGATCAACACAGCACGGTGGCGATCACCGATGGACTGGTCAGGCTGTTCGCTAACCGCTATACCGCGCTGACAATCAGCCGTAATCTGGGTCTGATCGCCATGAATAACCTGCCGCTGATGCGCGACGCCTTTGCTCGTCGCACGCTGGGCTGGGTAGAACGTTAATTAAGCTCGCCAACAGGAAAAGACGGAAATGCAATCATTCGACGTGGTTATTGCCGGTGGCGGTATGGTCGGTCTGGCGCTAGCCTGCGGCTTACAGGGCAGCGGCCTGCGTATCGCCGTGCTGGAGAAACAGGCGGCCGAACCTCAGCCGCTCGGGAAAGACCATGCCCTGCGCGTCTCCGCCATCAATGCCGCCAGCGAATGCCTCCTGCGCCATATCGGCGTCTGGGAAAATCTCGTGGCGCAACGCGTCAGCCCTTACAACGATATGCAGGTGTGGGACAAAGACAGCTTCGGCAAAATCAGTTTTAGCGGTGAAGAATTCGGCTTTTCCCACCTTGGGCATATCATTGAAAACCCCGTGATTCAGCAGGTGCTGTGGCAACGCGCCTCCCAGTTAAGCGATATCACCCTGCTCTCCCCCGCCTCGTTAAAACAGGTCGCCTGGGGCGAGAACGAAGCCTTTATTACGTTGCAGGACGGCAGCATGCTGACCGCTCGGCTAGTGGTCGCCGCGGACGGTGCACATTCGTGGCTGCGCCAGCATGCGGATATTCCGCTGACCTTTTGGGACTATGGCCATCACGCGCTGGTCGCCAATATTCGAACTGAACACCCTCATCAATCCGTTGCGCGTCAGACGTTTCATGGTGACGGTATTCTGGCGTTCTTGCCGCTGGACGAGCCTCACCTTTGTTCAATTGTCTGGTCGCTGTCACCGGAACAGGCTCAGGCGATGCAGAGCTTGCCAGCAGAAGAATTCAATCGTCAGGTCGCGATGGCGTTTGATATGCGCCTGGGGCTATGTGAACTGGAAAGCGAACGCCAGACTTTCCCACTGACCGGACGCTACGCTCGCAGCTTCGCGGCACACCGGCTGGTGCTGGTCGGCGACGCAGCGCACACCATTCATCCGCTGGCAGGACAAGGCGTCAATCTGGGTTTCATGGATGTCGCCGAACTGATTGCGGAAGTGAAGCGCTTACAGGCGCAGGGCAAAGACATCGGCCAACACCTTTATCTGCGACGCTATGAACGCCGCCGCAAACACAGCGCCGCAGTGATGCTCGCCAGCATGCAGGGGTTCCGCGAACTGTTTAACGGCGATAATCCGGCGAAAAAGCTGCTGCGTGATGTCGGTCTGGTTCTGGCGGATAAACTACCCGGCATTAAACCCACACTGGTACGTCAGGCAATGGGATTACACGATCTGCCAGACTGGCTTAACGTCGGGAAATAATAAAACCAGAATAGATAATATCGCCGCTTAAGCGGCGAGTTATCAATAACGCTTTCACCTTAATTAAATCACTCATTTATTTTTCCATCTCCTTTGTTATTTAAGCGATCATTATTTTTTGTTTATATAATAAAACCATCATCAAAACATAATTAGCAGAGTAATAAAAACCGCCCCACACAACTAATTATCATTTAAAACAATAAATTATGGAATTTTGGAAAGGATATCTTCCTGACAGGAATCCTATTTCTTATTAAATAGCCGAGTTCTTCTTTTATTTAATAAAGATTTACGTTATAACGTCTCTAACAAGGATTGTTTAACAGGGAGTTACACGAATGGCTAATTCTATTTTTATGAAGATCACCGGAAAAATTCAGGGACTGATATCTGAAGGGTGTTTAAGTATCGATTCTGTAGGAAATAAACATATTTCTGGTCACGAGAAAGATGTTTTCAGCTTATGAAAACGATCTTAACTATCTTCATTTTATTCTCTTCCCTGATGTTCTTTTGGGGATGGCTTATCATCGTTCCTTATACCGTTTATACGGAAAAAGACATTTTTAAGTACTATACATTAACCTATAAAGAAATCAGGGACGCACCGAGACTATCAAAGAATTATTATTTTTCTTATGGGCCGAGTGATGAGGCAAACCCTCAGATAAGCACGATATATTTATGCGATCTAGATAACATTAATGAGGCTTACGATAAGTTGCTCGATTATGTTAACAGTACTGGCATCCCATTAGTTAATGATTTTTCCTTAGGTAATTACCCACCATTCGATGAATACTTTCAGATCATTAAAACAAAAGAGCAAGACAGAGTTACAATGAAAGAAATAGAATGTCTAATGTTGGATTTATCCAAGGAACAACAATAATTAATACTATGACTGAGTGAATGGCGTAATGGATTAAAAAATGAGTATATTTGCATTTGATCTGTCCTTGGCTTAAAAATAAACGCCAAAAGGCGTTATCATTAATAAAAAACCTTATTAATCTATTCCTTCATCGCTGATGGAGAGTGATGAAAGAACATGCATGGAATAATCACTACTTTGAAAACATGAGCGAGTTTCGAACTGCAATATTCAATTTGTTCTCAACCAAGCACCAGAAATAGCCGGTCTCACTGATGTCCAGAATTCACGATCGCTTTCAGATGCTCAAACCTACATCTTGAGGTTTATTAGGTAAATAAACTTATCATTGTAATATAATTAGCGAACTAATAAATAAGCTCTATATGGCGACTTACCATTAAAAACAATCAATTATAGAATTTTGGAAAGGATATCTTTCTGACAGAAATCAGAATTTCTATTAAACACTCGAGTTCTTCTTTTTTTCAATCAAGATTTACGTTATAACTTTCCCAACAAGGATTTTTTAACAGGGAGTTACACGAATGGCTAATTCTATTTTTATGAAGATCACCGGAAAAATTCAGGGACTGATCTCTGAAGGGTGTTTAAGTATCGATTCTGTAGGAAATAAACATATATCTGGTCACGAAGATGAGATTTTTGTTTATGCAACAAATTACGACTTATCAAGAGATCGACACGTCAATCATCACCCCTTTTCCGTAACCAAAGTCGTTGATAAGTCTACACCGTTAGTCCTAACTAGCATCGCTAATAATGAACTACTGGAAATTGAGTTGAGATATTACCGCACCTCCGCCAGCGGGACGCAAGAGAACTACATGACAATCACATTAAGGGATGCCTCTATTGTCAATATCTCTAATCAGAACCCCAACTCATTGACGCATAGCGATATGCAGCCATTTGAAACCCTGAGCCTGCGTTATGAAAGCATTACCTGCCAACACAATATTGCAGGGACATCGGGATACAGCATATTAACTGAGAATATGTACTGATAAACCATGAATAAATTCAATGATATTATCAACGAATGCGACCTTAGTTTTTCCGATTGGGGAAAGAACTATCCGCGCTGGTCTTCGCTTGATGCTGCTTGGTGGAAAACATTTGGTGGTGATGATTATTTAAACAAATACAAAGATGGCTATATCATTTTCCATCGAGAAAAAATAAAAGAGATAGCCCGACAATATAAAATACCCTCTATTCTTCTCGCATCGGTTGCCCATGCAGAAGCCGGAGGAATGGTTGACTATTTTAAATATCCAACATTATTTGGCAGGCAGGTGGTGCATTCTTACAGTGGCTGGCCAGGAAAGGAAAAAATCATACCGTCCCCAGAGAAAACATCAATAGGTATTATCGCCATGCAAATTAGGGTGGTTGCCGAAATTTTCGGCAAGAATCCCAGTGCACTAAGGAATGCTGAAGCAACATACATCTCCATCTGCTTAAATAAGGATAATTTTAACCTGACAATGGTCGCACGCCATCTTTACGAGTTAATCAACTATGACTATCCCGGTACTGACACGTTGAACCTAACCGACGAGCAGTTCATCCTTGCAGGTTCACGCTATAACAGAGGTATTGAACGCAGCCGCAGTGATTTTATTCATTCGATAAATGATGTAGAAAAAATCTCTTATGAAGAAAGGAACTGGTCGTCATACGGTAGATCGATGCTAAACCATCGAGAAAAAATAACAAAACTGCTTTATGAGGTTACGACTCTGCCCCAGAATAGTGACAGTAATTAAAATTCCGAGAACTCTTACATGCCAAACTATAGCAACATGACTTACAATATTCTATTTTATTTTTATTCGACTCTCTGCGCCTTGATTATATTGATCACATCAATAAGGGATTACGAAGGGATGGTTGATGGGGTAGAAATAAGAAATCTCTGTGAGATACCTGAAGGCGATTCCGATGGTTTCTTTTCGTTTATTATTATCCCGCTATCTATCCCTTTCTTCATTGTAAAGAAAAGTTTAGCTAGGGCAATTACTTATATTATTTTATTGTTTTATTATTTTTGGAGTTTTTATATTAGATTTAATTTTTGCTAAAAAAACCATACCCCCTTCGCATAGTAGCCTGGGGTTATAAAAAACATCATTAATATGTGGTTAAAAACGGCTGAGTGATTGATAAATGTTAAGGAAAACCGGCTATATCTACAACGTCTATTTTTATACCTATTCTGCCTTATGCTTTTTTCTAATCAACGCTTTTTCTACCATCGAATATGAATGGATGATAGATGGCGACTCAGTTGCAGATTTCTGTGAAGTGCCGAGAGCCGATGCTGATGGTTTCTTAAGTATTATTATCGTTCCTTTATCTATCCCTTTTCTTCTGGTTAGAAGAACTCCACTTAGAATCTTCACCTACCTTACTATCCTGATGTATCACTCATACCGTTTCTATACACGCATTAGTGTTTGTTCAATAGCCAACTAAAAAAACCTAAAAATGCTGAAAAAAAACTATACCTACAACGTTTATTTCTACGCTTACTCGATCTTGTGCTTTTTCTTAATTAATGCTTTTTCATCAATCGAGTCAGGGTGGCTATTTGGTGACAGCTCACTTAAAAATTTTTGTGAAAACCCGAGAAGTTATTCTGATAGTTTTTCAAATTTCATTATCATCCCTTTGTCTATACCTTTTCTTTTGGTTAAACGAACACCACCAAGAATAATTACTTACCTTGTTATTCTCATGTATTACTCAGGCAGTTTCTATACACGTGTGACTATCTGCCCGTACTGGTAACACATTCTGTCGAGTGCAAAACTCGCCGCCGCAGCGGCGAGTCCGGTGTATCAGGCGTCGGGTCCGACTCTGACCACTAATTTACCGAAGTTGCGGCCATGTAGCAGGCCGATAAAGGCTTCGGGGGCGTTTTCCAACCCATCGACGATCTCTTCCCGATATTTGATCTTACCTTCTTCCACCCACGGCGACACATCCTTCCAGAATTCATCGAAACGATGACCATAATCATCAAAGATAATGAATCCCTGCATCCGAATACGTTTCTTCAGGATCGTCCCCATCAGCAACGGTAAACGATCCGGCCCATCCGGCAACCTAGTAGCATTGTAGCCAGAGACGAGCCCGCACACCGGAATACGTGCCGAGGTATTAAGCAACGGCAGCACGGCGTCAAAGACTTTCCCGCCGACATTTTCAAAGTAGATATCGATTCCCTTCGGGCAGGCTTGTTTCAGCTGTTCGGCAAAATCATCCGCCCGGTGGTCGAGGCAAGCATCAAATCCCAGTACTTCAACCGCATAGCGACATTTTTCCGCGCCCCCCGCCACGCCGACAACCCGACAGCCTTTCAATTTCCCGAGCTGCCCAACCGTCGCACCAACTGGGCCGGTCGCGGCGGCCACCACCAGCGTTTCACCTGATTTGGGCTGGCCGATATCCGTTAACCCCATATACGCAGTGAAGCCCGGCATACCCAGCACGCCCAATGCGTAGGAAGGATTTGTCGGCGACTGACCCAGATTGGTTAATCCTTTGCCGTCGGAAATTGCATAGTCCTGCCAGCCGCTGAAGGACAGCACCCAATCGCCGGTCTGATAATCCGGGTGTTTTGATTCCACCACGCGGCTGATTGTCCCGCCTACCATCACGTCATTCAGTTCGACGGGTTTAGCATAAGAAGGGGCGTCGCTCATGCGGCCACGCATATAAGGGTCAAGGGAGAGAAACACCGTACGCAGCAGGATATGTCCTGAATCGACCTGTGGGACAGGCTGCTGTTCCAGACGGAAAGTCTCTGGTGTTGGCGCGCCGTGCGGGCGCTGAGCCAGAACCACACGGCGGTTAATTTGATCGGTTTGCGGCATAATATCCTCCGTTAAACAAAGCATGTTGATAACATCACTTCGTTAACAATAGGATCTGTTCTTTCATCTGACTACGCAAACCGTGCGGCATTCGTTATGCCGTTTTACTTTTTTCGTAACGCGACATGCGATCCAGATACCCCATGACCAATGCAGACAGCACAAACGTCAAATGGATAATCACATACCACATCAGCTTGTTATCTGGGATATTACGGGCATCCATAAACACGCGCAGCAGATGGATCGACGAGATAGCGACAATCGAGGCAGCAACTTTATTTTTCAGCGAGCCGGAGTCCATCTTACCGAGCCAGTTCAGCTTTTCTGTGCCTTTGGAGATATCCAGCGCCGAGACAAAGTTCTCGTAACCAGACAGCATCACCATCACCAGCAATCCGCCGACCAGCGTCATATCGATGAGTGACAGCAGCACAAGCACCAAATCTGCTTCAGCGATATCTAGGATATTAGGCAGGACGTGGAACACCTCCTGGAAAAACTTGATCGCCAGCGCCAGCAATCCCAGCGATAGCCCGAGATAAACGGGGGCAAGCAGCCAGCGCGATGAGTACATCAGATTCTCAATAAAACGTTCCATAACTCACTATATGCAGGTGGAAAAGGGGGAAATAATAGCGAAAAGTCCTGCTGTGGTGTTAATCAATTCTTGAGCAGAATGCACCCTTTACAGAATGCTCTGCCCTGTCTTGCCCTCAGCGATGATTTCCACGTTTTGTGATCGGACCGACCCCCACCTTCAAACTGATGCCGTCCTCCTGCCGTTAGTGGCACGCATCTGAAGGTTCACCCTTTTTCACCTTCCTACACTGTCTAGCGCCAGCAGGTCTGGCAGCAATCATACACTGCACTCTACATTCAGAGCCGAATACAGGCTTACCACAAAATAAAACAAGGGGTTACGCATGAGCGATCCGATTTTTCTTGGTATTTTCTGGCACTTCATCGGAGCAGCCAGCGCGGCCTGTTTCTATGCACCGTTTAAGCAGGTCAAAAACTGGTCGTGGGAAACCATGTGGTCGCTGGGCGGATTTTTCTCGTGGATTATCCTGCCCTGGTGCATCAGTTGGTGGTTACTACCTGATTTTTGGCGTTATTACGGTTCGTTCGATATGGCGACCCTACTCCCCGTCTTTCTCTTCGGCGCGATGTGGGGGATCGGCAATATCAACTACGGCCTGACGATGCGCTACCTTGGCATGTCGATGGGCATCGGTATCGCCATCGGCGTGACGCTGATTATCGGCACGCTGATGACGCCCGTCCTGCAAGGTAAGTTCTCCATTCTGTTTGGCTCGGCAGGCGGACGCATGACGCTACTGGGCGTGCTGGTCGCGGTCATTGGCGTCGCGATTGTCAGCTATGCCGGTTTACTGAAAGAGCGTGCGCTCGGTATTCGCGCCAAGGAGTTCAACCTGAAAAAAGGGCTGATTCTGGCCGTGATGTGCGGCATCTTCTCCGCAGGTATGTCCTTTGCGATGGATGCCGCGAAACCCATGCACACCGCAGCACAAGAGCTGGGGATCAACGCACTGTATGTCGCACTTCCCAGCTACGTGGTGATTATGGGCGGCGGTGCCATCGTCAACCTGGGCTTCTGTTTCATCCGTTTAGCGACCTGCAAGGGAATTTCATTAAAAGCCGATCTGGCGCAGGCCAAACCGTTACTGATTGCCAACGCGCTCTTCGCCATTCTGGGCGGCGTCATGTGGTATTTGCAGTTCTTCTTTTATGCTTGGGGGCACGCCAATATTCTAGCCGATTACACCTACATCAGTTGGATGCTGCACATGAGCTTCTACGTCCTGTGCGGCGGTATCGTCGGGTTACTATTTAAGGAGTGGAAGGCTGTGGGTCAAAAACCGGTGCGTATGCTGGTTCTCGGCTGCGTGGTCATTATTCTGGCAGCGAATATCGTCGGGTTAGGCATGGCCGCGTAAGCGCCTTCTCATCGCGTTCGGTGCCATCAAAGCAAGTACCGAACGCGATGACAATAGCGTCAATCAACTGGCGGAAAAATGCGTTAAGCCGTTGATGTATTAATTATCTAAAATAAAATCACAGCCTATCGTGAAGCACTCAACGGAATCTCTGGATCAGGTTCGCGAGTCATTCGATTGCGTAAATCACGGCGAATAATCTCAATAGACCAGAACCAAATGAGGTGACCTACGATTTCTGATACATGCTCATACATCGGGAGAACAAACAGAGAAGGAGTCAAACCCATCAATGGGAAAGAAATCATATGGACAAATAATTGAGCCAGCGCACCAGCCAACAGACCTTGCCATAATTTTATTTTAGGAAATACTTCTGCAACAACGCAGTAACCTACAGCGAAAACAATAGAGAAAATAATATGCGTCACACCCACCCAATTGAATACGTGGCCGGCAAAGGTATAAACCGCCGCATTAGGGTCAACAACCCCAAGCCAATCGCGTAAAAAGATGTAGGGAGGGTTAAGAAAATTACGAGAGCAATCAATTTGCTCGGCCGCTCTAATCAGTGATTCTGGTGCACAAGCGCCGGTAAACATATCAGTAGGACTACGTGGAGGAAGCGGATGTTCTGCTCCCCACTTAACGAAAGATGAAACAATACCTGCAATCAAACCAATAAAAGCAGCTAATCCATAGCGTCTCCGAGAGGGAGATGTTTGTTCAAAGAAGTTCATTTTTTTACCAATCTAACCATTAAAGGTTATAGTCTTACATAGACATCATGTACTTATAAAGAGGTTAATTGATATATCGAACAATCTCTCTAGGTTATTTTGTTATTAGGAACACGGTTTTAAATTTTATAAAAATAAAAAAGAGAAATCACACGTTTATTTTTTGTGAAACTTTTATTCAATCATTGAAAAACCAGATTCTCTAACGTGTTCGAAATGTATATCCAAAATGATGAGAAAGAATAATAATTCACCAATAATATTATCAATAAGAAATAATCTGGTTATTTTTTTGTGAAAGAATAACAGTGCAGTCACTCATCCTCTCGCCTTGTATCCCTCTCACTCAGAATATTTCCTCACCTCAGCAAAAGCTGATATTCATTTTCGGCAGTTCGAGGCACTGCGGTTTCAAGCAGAAGCCCCACTCATCAGCGAACGTAACACCCTTTCGCATATATATTTTTATGGAATTGAAAATCAAATTTTATTCTTTTACATGCATAAGGCCACACTTTAGAGTAGCGAAAAAATCGCCGTGTATGGCCTCATGTCATTGGTAAGGGACACAGGGAATGGAAAAAAATCATCCGCAAGTTACGACTCTCGCCGCAGGGTTACTCTCGTTACTGTTTGCATTCAACCCCGGCGCATACGCGGCGGAAACGGGTGAAAAACCGGTATCCGGCGGTATTCTGAATGTTGGATTGGGCAGCGATACGCCGATTATCGATCCACACATTACGGCCTACGGCGTTACCGCGCTGATTGCGCGTAACGTGGTGGATTCACTGGTAGGACAGGCGGAAGATAACCGCTTTACGCCTTGGCTGGCGGAAAGCTGGAAAATTAACGACAACAACACCGAGTACACCTTCCACCTGCGCAAGGACGTGACGTTCAGCGACGGTACCAAGCTGGATGCGGAAGCGGTGAAATACAACATCGAACGTATTCTCGATCCAAAAACCACCTCCAGCTACGCAAAATCGCTGTTAGGTCCTATCGACAAGATCTCAACGCCGGATGATTATACGATTGTGCTCCACTACAGCTCGCCGTTTGCGGCGCTGTTACAAGGCCTGAGCCTGCCGTATCTGGGCATTCAATCACCGACATACCTGAAGAAAACACCAAACACTAGCACCACCGTGGTGGGTTCCGGTCCGTTTATTCTCGATTCCTTTGTGAAAGGCAGCGGCAGCAAGCTGACGAAGCGTCCTGATTACAACTGGGGACCGGGTTACGCCAAGCACACGGGTCCAGCCTATCTGGACGGTCTGGTGTTCAAATATCTGCCGGAAGCGTCGGTTCGCCTCGGCGCACTGAGCAGCGGCCAGATTCAAGCGATTGACGCCGTACCACCGGCTAATTTCCCGACGGTGAAACGCAATCCGAAGCTGGAAGTGATCACCTATGAGAACCCGGGCGTTAACCGTGTACTCTATCTCAACACCACCAAAGGCCCTTTCCAGGATGTCGCGGTGCGTAAGGCATTCCAAAGCGCGGTGGATACCAACGCGGCGGTGAAAGTCGCCTTCTTCGGTACGCTGAAAGCCGCCGATAACGTGCTCGGCCCGGCCACGCTGTACTACGATTCGAGCGTCGCATCCCGCTGGGGCTTTGATGTGAAAAAAGCCAACGAACTGCTGGATAACGCAGGCTGGAAACAGAAAGACGGCGAAGGCTTCCGAACCAAAGATGGCCAACGCCTGAGCGTCAGCTTCGTTTACGCTTCAACCAACGTTGAAGCTGCGGATGTCGCGTTGTTCCAGGCGGTGCAATATCAAGTGAAGCAGGCAGGCTTCGACGTCAAACTGACGCCGGTTGATGCGGGTGAATTCACCACGCGCACCAATGCCAACGAGTACGATATCGCTTCTAACTTCTTCGTGCGTGCAGAGCCGGATATTCTGCGTACCGTCTTCGATTCAGCCTATGCACCACCGAACGGCAACAACTTTACGCGTATCAGCGTACTGAATGACAAGCTGAGAAAAGCCATCGGCGCGGGCGAAGCAGAACGTAAACAGCTCTATAGCGAAATACAGCGTGAGGTCATCGATCAGGCGTATGTTGTTCCGCTGTATATTCCTGCCTACCAACTCGGCCTGTCCAAACAGGTACAGGGCATAAGCTGGGCCACCAACGCAAAACCGAACTTCTATGATGTCTGGATTAAACGTTAATCTGTACGCGATAGGTAAACGTCTTTTCACCATTCTGGCTGTGCTCTGGGGCGCAGCCACATTGACGTTTATTGCTGTCAAACTGATCCCCGGCGATCCGGTCGCCATTCTTAGCGGCGGCGATAACGTGGTAGACGAAGCCTATCGCGCCGTACTCATCAAACAATTTGGGCTCGACCAGCCGCTGTGGGTGCAATATCTGCGCTACTGCGGACAGGCGCTACAGGGCGATTTTGGCGTCAGCTATCTTTACCGCCTGCCAGTCGGCAGCGTGATTAGCGATGCGATGCATGAAACGCTACCGCTGGCGCTCGGCGGCCTGATTCTGGCGCTGCTCCTTGCCATCACCAGCGCACTGCTGACTGCAGGCCGCTATGGTGTCATGCGTACCACCGTGTCCTGGCTGGAACTCACGCTGCTTAGCACGCCGGTCTACTGGATTGGTATCGTTCTGCTAAGCCTGTTCAGTTTTCGTCTGCAATGGTTTCCGGTCACTGGCAACGATGGCATCATGTCGCTGGTGCTGCCCGTCATCACGCTGAGCCTACCGATTGCCGCTATTTTGAGTCAGGTACTGCGCGACGGTCTGGAAGATGCGCTCTCCCAGCCGTTCTCGCTCACCGTGCGCACGCGCGGCGTCAGTGAAATCCGGCTACGCTTCCGCCACGGTTTACGCCACGCAGCGCTGGCTGCCTCAACGCTGACTGGCACGCTGCTGGCAAGTGTACTCGGCGGCTCCGTGCTGACCGAGACCGTCTTTGGCCGCGCGGGTATCGGGCAGGTCACGCTGAGCGCGATTGAAAACCGCGACATGCCGCTGGTGCTGGGCGTCGTCATGCTGTCCGCCTTCCTGTTTGTCGTTATCAACCTGCTGGTGGATGCGCTGTACCTCATTATCGATCCCCGCTTACGCAAGAAGGCGAGCGCCCATGAGTAGTGAACCGATGCCCTTCACTCAGACCCCCTCAAGAAAAACCTATCGCAGCCCGTGGCTGAGCACGGCGACGTTGCTGCCTGCGGCTATCGTTTTCCTGCTGGCGCTGGCGGTCTTTTTCCCCTCGCTATTTACCAGCCGCACCGCCGACGAAATGGATATGGGTGCGGTATTTCAGTCGCCGAATAGCACTTACTGGTTCGGCACCGATCAGTTGGGACGTGACATTTTTTCCCGCATCGTTCACGGCACCTCGCTGTCGCTGGGGATTGGCGTCGGCGCGATGCTGATCGCCTGCTTCGGCGGCGTGCTGTTTGGCACGCTGTCGGTGCTCGCGCCGCTGCGCATCCGTCAGGTTCTGGTGCGCCTGCTGGACATCATGCTGGCGTTTCCCGATCTGCTGCTGGCGTTGCTGGTGATCGCCGTCCTAGGACGCGGACCGGAAAACACCATGCTGGCCGTCGGTCTGGCGGGGATTGCTGGCTATGCGCGTTTGATTCGCTCTCAGGTGCTGCAAGTCAGGCTATCCGGCTACGTTGAGCACGCGATTGCGCTGGGTGAACACCCGCTGTATATCGTTTTCCGCCACATCATTCCCAATACGCTGCGCCCGCTGCTGATTGTCGCCACCATTGGCGTCGGCCATGCGGTGCTGTCCGCCTCGGCGCTGAGCTTTCTCGGATTGGGCGTCGTCCCACCGACCGCCGAATGGGGCGCGCTGCTGGCTGACGGACGCAACTTCCTTGATATCGCGCCGTGGGTCAGCCTGCTGCCCGCCAGCGTCGTCGCGCTGTCGGTAATTTCCATCACGCTGCTGGGACGTCGTTTACAGTCCATTTTGGCAAAAGGAGAGGCACGATGAGCCTGAACACACATTCTCACCCCTCTCATTCATCTTCAGAAACGTCCGCAAAAACGCCGCTGCTGCGCGTAGACGGACTAAGTGTCACGTTTCCCAGCCCTTTCGGCCCCGTTCGTTCGGTTAAAAACCTTTCATTTCAGGTGAATGCTGGAGAAATACTGGCGCTGGTCGGCGAATCGGGTTCAGGGAAATCCGTCACCGCCCGCACGCTGGTGGGTCTGGCCGGTGAAAACGTTGACGTACAGGCAAACGCGATTGAGCTCACGCGCCATGATGGCAGCCTGTGTGATTTACGCTATCTGACTGACCGCGACTGGCGGGCGATTCGTGGCCGTGAAGTCGGCTTTGTTTTGCAGGATGCGCTGGTGTCTCTCGACCCGCTGCGCAAGATCGGGCAGGAAGTCGCCGAGCCGATTCTGACTCATCGCCTGTTGCCTCGCCAGCAGGTTCCCGCACGCGTCGCCGAACTCCTGACGAAGGCGGGCATTCCCGATCCAGAGAATCGCGCGGCGCAGTATCCACATGAGCTGTCCGGCGGGCTGCGTCAGCGGGCGCTTATCGCTTCAGCGTTGGCAGCAGGCCCACAGCTGCTGATTGCCGATGAACCCACTACCGCGCTGGACGCCACGGTGCAAAAGCAGGTGCTGAAAGTCTTCACCGCATTAGCACAGGCAGGGCACGGCGTTTTACTGATCACCCACGATCTTGCCGTCGTCGCAGAGGTAGCGGATCGCGTCATCGTGATGCAGCAAGGATCGCTGGTAGAAGGCGGTGAGGCGAAGCAGATCCTGTCCGCGCCGACACATCCCTACACCCGCAAGTTGCTGGCGGCGATCCCGACCGCGTCTACCCGTGGAAAGTGGCTGGCTGGTGCGGACCCATTACAGAGCGGCATTGCACCGTCACCCGCTTCTTTGGCAGCCAATCACACCAACACCGGCGACGCCATTGCACTCACGGCGGATCGGATTGCAGTGTCGTTCAAGCGCCCTGACGGCAGTCGGATGCAGGCCGTCAATCAGGTTTCTCTCCAGATCAAGCGCGGCGAAACGCTGGGCATCGTTGGGGAATCCGGTTCCGGTAAAACCACACTAGGCAAAGTCATTCTGGCGCTGCAAAAGCCGGACAGCGGTGAAGTCCGACTCGCGGACAATGCCTGGAGCACGTTAACGGAACGCGAGCGCCGGCCGCTGCGCGCACGCATTCAGACGATCACGCAGGATCCGCTCAGTTCGTTCGATCCACAATTTACCGTCGCCCAGATCCTGAATCAGCCGCTGCGCCTGCGCCGCGATTTGAGCGACGATGAGAAACAGCGGCGCATTCTGACGCTACTGGAGTATGTCGGCTTGACGCCCGACCTACTGAGCCGCCGTCCAAGAGCGCTGTCCGGCGGGCAACGTCAGCGCGTTTCCATCGCACAGGCGCTGGCTTCGGAACCCGAGATTCTGATCTGCGATGAACCGGTCTCGGCGCTGGACGTCACCACACAGGCGCAGGTGCTGGATTTGCTAGTGGCGTTGCAACACCAACTAGGGCTGACGATGCTGTTCATCTCCCACGATCTGGGCGTGGTGCAGCATATGAGCCACCGCATCGCGGTCATGAAAGACGGGGATATCGTAGAAACGGGGCCGGTCGAGCAGATCTTCAATCAGCCGCAGCACCCTTACACGCGCCTGTTGCTTTCAACGGTGGCGGAGTAGCGCTGTTGACGTGTAGTGGCACGCTGAATTTGGCGAATGGGGAATCTCAGAGGACAGGATTAAGGGTTTTGGTAACCGGCTTCTTTTTGATGCTTGACGGTCAGGATCACCACTCTGTCAGTCAGTTCATCATGGCGGTAAAGCATCACGTACCCGCTGCTGCCGAATTCGATCACCAGTTCCTGATATTCAAGAGGGAGATGTTCAACGGGTCGCCCGATATTCGGCAGCGCTTCTAACTGACGAATGCCGCGAATCAAAACTTCAGCGGCCTTTTTCGCAGCCAGCGCATTTTTGTTTTTTAGAAAATCCTGCAGACGCTGCAAATCACGTCTTGCGCGTTCTGAAACAATCACTTGTGGCATGCAGGCGCATCCTGTTCACTCCCAGAACCCCAGGATTCTAACCAGGTGACCGTCTCATCGACGGTGATGTGTTCGCCGGTGCTCTGGTATTCATCCCACGCGGCCAGCGCCTCTTTACGGTACTGACTGCGTTTTTCTTCACGCTCCACGTATTCGGCGATGGCTTCCAGCATTAGCGCATGGGCTGAGCTATGGCGGTCATCGGCCAACGTTTTCAGTCGTTCTTTAATGTCCTGATCGATGCGCAGCGTCGTGGTTTGGCGTGGCGTGTCAGCCATGATGTGCTCCGATTAATATCACTGGTGTCACCAATGATATTAACCCTGAATGATGCGGGTGTCACTCCGCATTCAGGAAGCGCTGGCGGTAGGCGCTGGGTGAGACGCCGAACGCCTGATGGAACACCACGGAGAAGTAGTTGCTGTCTTCAAAGCCGCACAGTGCGGCAACGTCGCCAATGGTTTGCAGGTCATAACGCAGCAGCTCCATCGCCTTGCATAGCCGCAGTTGGCGCAAGTAGTGCGGCACGCTCATGCCGGTTTGTTCTTTAAAGCGCGAACGTAAACTGCGGGCACTGAAGTGGTGCTGTTCACAGAAGGCTTCAAAGCGGAACGGTGCTGCGATGCTGGCACGCAGCGCATTCATCAACATATCCAACTGATGCGCATCGGCCAACTGTGGACTATCCGGCGTGTGGCGATAGCGCGCCGCCAGTAGCGCTATCTGCAACAGCAGTGCTTCACTCAGTTGCAGCGACAACGCATCCGACTTCATGCACTCCTGCGTCAACGCATCCACCTTCTCGCGGAGGGTATCCATACCTTCTGAACCTAAACACCAGTGACGCTGGCTTTGTGGTAGCTCCCCGCTTGGCAATAACGATTGCCAGTCGGCAGATAGCGTCAGGCGATTGCGAATATAGAGAATGTTGTCCAGTTCGAGCCCGTGGACAGATTCATAGCTGTGGCGATCGTTCGCAGAGACATAGAACATATCCCCGCGAGTAATGCGGTAAGGCACATCATTCCAGAGGTGCAGGCCGTTGCCACGCCAGACAATCACCAGTTCATCGAAATCATGATGATGCAGCGGAAACACAGGCTGTGGATGCCGTTCGGCAACCATCACGATATTCTTGTCGGTGAGGAAATAGTCTTCAGTCTGTAATTTCAAACCCCGTATTACTGTCGTCATTCCCTCACCCGCAGTTGCCGTTACCTACTCTTCACGAGAAAACGCCTGATGGCGCAGTGACTTAGGTGCCTGCGAGAATGCCTTGCGGAATTGCGTCGAGAAGTGATTGCTGTCGCTAAATCCACAGGCGTGCGCAATAGTGGTGATGGAATCATCACTCTGCTGCAACCGCCGACGAGCCTCCAGTAATCTTAACCGATTCAGATAGCGTTGTGGCGTCATACCCGTGTGTTGTTTGAGCTGACGGTGCAGCGTGCGCAGCGGCAGTGAGAACTGATCGGCCAGACTGCCCCAGTTCACCTCTTCGCTGTAGTTATTTTGTAGCCAGCCCAGCAGCGCCTGTACCCCCTGACGCTCGGAGCCATTGGCCTGCGTCTGGAAACAGTGTTGACGCAGTTGCACCAGAATGTGCAGAAACAGACTCTCGCTGGCGGCAATCGCTTCCGGTGCATCGCTCTGCGCCAGTTCCGCCAGACTGTTCATCGACTGTTTCAACTGCTGCATACCCGTCGCATTCACCTGCCACTGCCCTTGCCACTCGCCGTTCGGGCCATACGGCAAAAAGGCAGCGATATCGGAAAGGAAGCGGAACCCGCGTGGCGAACGGTACAGCATGTTGGTCAGGCACAGCCCTTCGACGTCTTCAAACAGATGCCGATCGTTATCGCGAACGAAGAAGACCGAACCGCTGCACAGTGCATAGGGTTGGTCGTTAAACACATGGACGCCCGCCCCCTGCTCCACCAGCACGATTTCCCAGAAATCATGATAATGCTCAGGAAACGCCACTTGTGGGGTACGCGGCTCCACCGCAACCGTTACGGCACGCGAAGTAAAAAAATCATCACCACGAAGTAACGTCATTTCAGTTCTCCATTCAGCCTCTGGCAAAAGTGTAGCCTTTGAAAAAGAGTAGTCAGAAGCCACAAAACCGGCCTTCAAATACCGTCGCCCACACGCCATCTGACTGCTCTTTTTTTAAGATCTCACCGCCTAATTGATTGAAGTGTGGCAAGGATCACACCGCCTTTTTCCCTGATTTCCTCATGGTTATTCCCTAAGTAATTTCCCAGATTGTGAGCCCTTTCACGTTCAGCTTTGTCATTTTGCCAGCCGCCTGTTGTAGATGGCACTCATAGGAAGGTGGCTTCTGTTACCGCTCCTTACACTGCAACACATCTAACAAGTAAGGAGTGCGGCTATGGCGGTGAAGAATATCGTGGCGGTGGATTTAGGTGCATCCAGTGGTCGGGTCATGCTGGCAACCTTGCACACCGCAACGCAGCATTTGACGCTGAAAGAAATTCACCGTTTCAGCAACAGGCTGGTGTTTCAGGACAACCATCACCAGTGGGATCTGGCCGCGCTGGAAGGCGATATCCTCACAGGATTACACCAAATCGATGCCATGGGTATCACCCCCGATAGCATCGGGATCGACAGTTGGGGCGTGGACTATGTGTTGCTGGATAAGGACGGGCAGCGCGTTGGCCTACCCTATTCCTATCGCGACCACCGCACCGACGGCGTGATGGCTACGGTCACCGCCGAGCTGGGGCGTGAGGCGATCTATCAGCGTACCGGCATTCAGTTCCTGCCATTTAATACGCTGTACCAGCTTAAAGCGCTGTGTGACACATCATTTGACGATCTGAATCAGGTGGCACACCTGCTGATGATTCCCGACTATTTTCACTATCGCCTCACCGGAAGTCTGGTCTGCGAATACACCAATGCCAGCACGACCCAACTGCTTAATCTGGAACAGAAAACCTGGGACAGCGAACTGCTGGACTATCTGGGCATCCCGCGCCGCTGGTTGAGCGATCCGGTGCAGCCGGGGCACGCCGTAGGGAACTGGACAGCACCAAGCGGACGGCAAATTCCCGTCACCGCTGTCGCCACGCACGACACCGCCAGCGCGGTGGTCGGCGCACCGTTACTGAGCCGCGACAGCGCCTACCTCAGTTCCGGCACCTGGTCACTAATGGGTATCGAGAGCGACACGCCGTTTAACAGCCCGCAGGCGCTGGCCGCCAATATCACCAACGAAGGTGGCGTGGATGGCACCTATCGGGTACTGAAAAACATCATGGGGCTGTGGCTGCTACAGCGCGTTTGTCAGGAGCGTGACATCAAGGATTTAGGCGCGCTGATTCAGTCTGCCGCCGCTCTGCCCGCTTTTGTCAGTCTGATTAACCCGAATGACGATCGCTTTATCAATCCGCCGTCCATGCATCAGGCGATCCGCGACTATTGCCGTGAGCACGGCCAGCCTGCGCCCCAAAGCGATGCCGAACTGGCACGCTGCATCTTCGACAGCCTCGCGCTGCTCTACCGACAGGTGGTAATGGAACTGGGCGAACTGCGCCACGCGCCAATCCGCCAACTGCATATTGTCGGCGGCGGCAGCCAGAACGCCTTCCTGAACCAACTGTGCGCCGATGTGTGCCAGATTCCGGTTCTGGCCGGGCCGGTCGAGGCCTCAACACTTGGCAATATCGGCTGCCAACTGATGGCGCTAGGCGCCGTCACCGACCTTGCCGCATTCCGGCACATGCTGACTCATAACTTCCCTCTGCATCGCTATACCCCGCGTGCGGAGAGTGATTTTGCCGGGCACTGGCGTCGTTTTCAGGCGCTCAGCCAGCCAGAAACCGCCCCACAGGGCAAAAAGGAGACCACGCAATGAGCACACCTATTGAAGCTGCCTGGCAGTTGGCAAAAACGCGTTATGCCAGCATAAATATTGACGTAGAGGCCGTGCTGGAACAGCTAGACCAGATTCCAGTGTCAATGCACTGCTGGCAGGGCGACGATGTGGCCGGATTCGAGAACACCGGCGGGCCACTCACCGGCGGCATTCAGGCCACGGGGAACTACCCCGGTAAGGCGAGCACACCGGATGAACTGCGTGCCGATCTGGAACAGGCATTCGCGCTGATCCCAGGCCCTAAGCGACTGAACCTACACGCCATCTATCTGGAATCTGCCCAGCCCGTCGCCCGCAACGAGATTGCCCCCGAGCATTTCAGCACCTGGGTTGAATGGGCCAAGCGCCACCAGCTCGGTCTGGATTTTAACCCGACCTGTTTTTCTCATCCGCTGAGCGCAGACGGCTTTACCCTGTCGCACCCGGACGAAAAAGTACGCCGTTTCTGGATTGAACACTGTCAGGCCAGCCGCCGGATTTCAGCCTACTTCGGGCGCGAACTCGGCACGCCATCGGTAATGAATATCTGGGTGCCGGACGGCATGAAAGATTTAACCATTGATCGACTGGCATTCCGCCAGCGACTGCTCAGCGCATTGGATGAGATCATTTCCGAACCGCTCGATCAGGCATATCACATCGACGCAGTGGAAAGTAAGCTGTTCGGAATAGGTGCGGAAAGTTTTACCGTCGGCTCCAACGAATTTTATCTTGGCTACGCAACCAGCCGCGGCACTGCGCTCTGTCTGGATGCCGGACACTTCCATCCAACCGAAGTCATTTCCGACAAGATCTCTAGTGCGATTCTGTACGTTCCGCGTCTGCTGCTGCACGTCAGCCGTCCGGTACGCTGGGACAGCGACCATGTGGTGCTGCTGGACGACGAAACCCAGGCCATCGCACACGAAATCGTGCGCCATAAACTGCTTAACCGCGTGCATATCGGGCTCGATTTTTTTGATGCCTCGATCAACCGCATCGCCGCCTGGGTCATCGGTACCCGCAATATGAAGAAAGCCCTGTTACGCGCGCTGCTGGAACCCACGGAAACGCTGCGCACACTGGAACAAAACGGCGATTACACCGCGCGTCTGGCCCTGCTGGAAGAGCAAAAATCACTGCCGTGGCAGGCCGTGTGGGAACACTACTGCCAGCGTCATGACGTCATCCCGGGCAGCGAATGGCTGCAACAGGTACGTCAGTATGAAGAAACCATCCTCACTCAACGTCAAGGGTAAGATTATGCAAGCAATTCTCTCTTCCTGGTTTGTACAGGGAATGATTAAAGCCACCAGCGACATGTGGCTCAAAGGCTGGGACGAACGTAACGGCGGTAACGTCAGCCTGCGCCTGACGGCTGAGGATGTGACGCCTTATGAAAGCGATTTCTACCCGCAGCCGCGTCATGAAGCCCTTTCACAGCCGATGCCTGCGCTGGCTGACTGCTGGTTTATCGTCACCGGCTCCGGCAAATTTTTCCGCAATGTGCAGTTGGATCCGGCCGATTCACTGGTGGTGTTGCAGGTCGATAGCGACGGTAAAGGCTATCGCATTTTCTGGGGGCTCACCAACGGCGGCCTGCCGACTTCTGAACTGGCTTCGCATTTCCAGTCACACATTGTCCGTATGGGCGTCACTCACGGACGCGACCGCGTCATCATGCACTGCCACGCGACCAATCTAATTGCCCTGAGCTATGTGCTGGAGCTGGATACCGCTAAGTTCACCCGTGAACTGTGGGAAGGCAGCACGGAGTGTCTGGTCGTCTTCCCGGACGGCGTGGGGATTGTGCCGTGGATGGTGCCGGGCACCGATGCCATTGGCGATGCCACCTCCGAACAAATGCAGCGTCATTCGCTGGTGCTGTGGCCTTTCCACGGTATCTTCGGCACTGGCCCGACGCTGGATGAAGCCTTCGGCCTGATCGATACCGCAGAGAAATCCGCCGAAGTGATGGTGAAAGTGATATCGATGGGCGGTAAGAAACAGACGATCTCAACCGAAGAGCTGATCGCGTTGGGTAAACGTTTCGGCGTCACGCCAATGGAAGCCGCGCTGCGCGTGTAGCAGATTTTAAGCATAAACTACTTTCAGCATAACATTAGCTTCAGCCTCAACTCGCCACGGCCTCACTGCCGTGGCGTTCTGCCAACGACTACGGGGGATTCATCCATGTTGCGTAAGGCTTTTGTGATGTCAGTTTTTCCTGACAGCCACGATGAATATCAGCGTCGCCACAATCCTATCTGGCCGGAACTGGCTGAGGTGCTCAAGAACCACGGCGCGCACCACTACAGCATTTTTCTGGATAAGCAGCGCAATCTGCTGTTCGGCTATGTCGAGGTCGAATCCGAAGCACGCTGGGAAGCGATTGCACAAACGGACGTCTGCCAGCGCTGGTGGAAACACATGAGCGACGTCATGCCCGCCAACCCTGATAACAGCCCGATTAGCGATGCGCTGGAACCGGTGTTCTATCTGGACTAACGCCTTCTCTGAATCACGCATCATCGTGTAGCGGTAATAACCTTACCGCTGCGTCATTACTGTTGAAGCTATAAAAAAGAAATAATGTGTCATTTAATTAATGAATCCCGTTACCTATAATTGTGACTTTAACGGTATAAATAATTATCGATTATTGATGGCTATCACATTTTATTTTCCCTACTTATGAAATATCCCTCTTTCACATTAAAAATAAAAACATTTATTAAAAAAATCTTTAACAATCGCTTTTTTTTAAAAAAAAATAAATTGATATTTTAAAAATAAACAGAATTTAGTGTCGGAATAATGAAAATTATTATTATTAAACTCCGTTTATTCATCAACCTCTCTTTATCGAATTACGTATTATAAAGATCTTATTTTCTTTGCCGTTATCACTACTACCTTCTCTCTATAATCAATAAGAATAGCGATGAAATTTTCCCAACTCACAGTGCTTTCTAAATTGTTACTCGGATTTTCCATCCTGATAGTTATGATGCTACTATTAGGCGTAGTTTCACTCCTCCAACTTAGTATTAACAATAGTCGTATTGATGAATTAAGCAGCAGCAGCCTCCCTGGCGTGCGATATAGTCTGGAAATGCGCGGTGTACTGTCTGAAACACGTTTGCAGCAAGTACAGTATATTGACTCAAAAACCCCCGAAGAACGCGAAGGCCACCGTAAAGAATTACTGCAAAATGCTGATGCCTTCATGACGGCGTTTAAGAATTACCAAACCATTGCCAACACTGAGGATAAAAAAGCACTGATCAAGGTGATTGGCGAAAATTTCTCTGCTTTCAACTCCGTCAACGCCACGCTGATTGACATCGTGAATCGGGGCGATTTGGAAGAAGCCAGTAAAATAAGTGGAGCAAGCTCTGGCAAGTATCGCGGCCAACTCATGAAAGATCTGGCGAAACTCGTCGAGATGGAAATCGCAACAACCAAAACGATCGTAGACAGCGCGGAAAGCACGTACCGCACCTCACAATACTATGTTTGGGGTCTGCTGGTGTTGGCGCTACTGGCAACCATTGCTATCGCGACCGTTATCTCACGTAATATTTCGCGCCAGCTCGGCGGCGACCCGCATTACGCTCAAGAGATCATGACCGAGATCGCGTCTGGTAACCTGACAGCACAAATCCACCTGCGTCAGGGTGACAACTCAAGTCTGCTCGCGTCAATCAACCACATGAACCAGCAGTTGATGAGCATCGTGCATACCATCATGAGCGGCAGCGAATCCATCTCACTGGCGTCCAACGAGATTGCTCAGGGCAACAGCGACCTATCGCAACGTACCGAAGAGCAGGCGGCTTCGCTGATTCAGGCATCGGCCAATATGCAGCAATTGACGCATACCGTGCGCCAGAATGCGGATAACGCCAAGGAAGCCAGCCAACTGGCACAGCAAACCTCGGAAACAGCTTCTCAGGGTGGGCTTATCGTGGACGACATGCTCAAGCGTATGCATGAGATCTCCGACAGTTCACAGAAAATTGTCGATATTATCGCCGTGATCGAAGGGATTGCCTTCCAGACCAATATCCTTGCACTGAACGCCGCTGTAGAAGCGGCCAGAGCGGGTAGCGAAGGGAAAGGCTTTGCCGTTGTAGCAGGCGAAGTCCGGACGCTGGCACAGAAGAGCGCCAACGCCGCCAAAGAAATCAAAACGCTGATCGAAGGCACCGTCGAGAAGATTACCGACGGCTCAGCGCGGGCAGACAAAGCCAGCCAAGCGATGTCGGAAATTGTGCAATCGGTAAAAAAGGTCACCGATATCGTGGCGGAAATTTCTCAAGCTTCCAACGAGCAGCACATTGGCATTAAAGAGATTAGCGTAGCGGTAGAACAAATGGATCGGGTTACCCAGCAGAACGCCGCGCTAGTTGAAGAATCCGCCACGGCAGCCCATGCAATGACGGAACAGGGGGAGCAACTGCGCGATGCGGTTCGTTTCTTCAAAGTTAATCAGGATCACATGCTGAGAATCCATTAATTCTCCTCTGCCCCGCTAGCAACCCGGCGGGGCAGCCACCTATTTCTGAGCGCTATTGTTTCTGATAACTATTGTTTCTGAACTCTCTTATTTCTAATAACTGCTGGCTCACCCTGTTTGCTTCATGAAAAAACGTTGACGTCTGGTTTAGGTAAACGGGGTTATCGTTGCCCCACTACACTACGTGCTGTGTTTTTACGTACCCGCTTTCTACGTCCCCCGTTTCTGCGCAATCTGTTTGCCAGTTGACGACTATTTTTACATCTCGCCGCACGGCGATAAGGAGAGAACATGGACGAGCACCCTCGATGGCTCGGTAAACCGCATCCGTTAGAATAAGAACCGTCTTCTTCCCCGACCTCTCTGTTCTCTCCGTCTGCGCCGTTTACCTCCCTTAATACCTTCATTTTTTTCCGCTTTACGTCCCTTTATCCGGGATGCGCGCCCGTGCGCGGCGGACAGGCAACATTAAGAGAGCAGCATCATGACCGATATGATCACGCAAACGGGGTATCGCCGCGCCCGTAAGACACCCACCGCCACCTTTGCGATTGCCCGCGAGGCGCAAAACAGCCTCGATCAAACACTGGCTAACCTGAATACGCATCTGCACGGCTTAAGCCATGATGACGTCATTGAGCGCCAGCAAACCTATGGCGAAAACCGCGTCGCCCATGAAAAAGCGCCGCACGCGCTGGTGCAGTTGGCCGCCGCGTTTAATAACCCGTTTATTTACGTACTGATGGCGCTGGCCGCGATCAGCTTTTTCACCGATTACTGGCTACCGCTGCGCCATCATGAAGAGACGTCGCTCACTGGTGTGATCATCATTCTGGTGATGGTGAGCCTGAGCGGCCTGCTGCGCTTTTGGCAGGAGTTTCGGACCAATAAAGCCGCCGAAGCACTGAAATCGATGGTGCGGACAACGGCCACCGTGCTGCGCCGCCCTCACGCCAGCGCCACCGCCGTCATGCAGGAAATTCCGCTTCAGCAGTTGGTTCCCGGCGATATTCTGACGCTTTCCGCCGGCGATATGGTGCCAGCGGATGTTCGGCTGGTGGAATCACGCGATCTGTTCGTCAGTCAGGCCGTCCTGACCGGTGAATCGCTGCCGATCGAAAAATACGACGTCTTCAGCGATATCAGCGCCAAAGGCTGTCAGCCCGCAGGCTGCGGCGGCGAGAGCGATCTGCTGGCGCTGTCCAACATTTGTCTGATGGGAACCAACATTTCCAGCGGCACGGCAACGGCCATCGTCGTGGCGACCGGCAGCCACACCTACTTTGGATCGCTGGCAAAATCGATTGTCGGCACCCGTTCCCAAACCGCCTTCGATCGCGGCGTGAACAGCGTAAGCTGGCTGCTGATCCGCTTTATGATCGTGATGGTGCCTGTCGTGCTGCTGATTAACGGCTTCACCAAAGGCGACTGGATGGAGGCGAGCCTGTTTGCGCTGGCGGTCGCTGTCGGCCTGACGCCGGAAATGCTGCCGATGATTGTCTCTTCGAATCTGGCAAAAGGCGCGATCGCCATGGCACGGCGTAAAGTGGTGGTCAAACGGCTGAACGCGATTCAGAACTTTGGCGCGATGGACGTCCTGTGCACCGACAAAACCGGCACACTGACGCAGGATCGCATCATCCTTGAACATCATCTGAATACGCAGGGTCAGGTCGACGCGAGCGTACTCCAGCTCGCCTGGCTCAACAGCGCGCACCAGAGCGGCATGAAAAACCTGATGGATCAGGCCATCATGCATTTTGGTCGTCATAATCCGGCCATCGCCGCACTGGGTCGCTATCGCAAAATCGATGAGCTACCGTTTGATTTCATTCGCCGCCGTCTGTCCATCATCGTTGCCGATGAACACAACCAGCAACGCCTGATTTGCAAAGGCGCGGTAGAAGAAATGCTGGCGGTCGCTACGCACGTGAGTGAAAACGGACAACGGTATGAACTGGACGACGAGCGCCGCAGTACGCTGAAAACGCTAGCGGAAAACTACAACCAGCAAGGGTTCCGCGTGCTGATGATCGGCACCCGTGAACTGAGTCCGGTGGGCAGCACGCTGCCGCTGAGCGCCGAGGATGAACGCGACCTGACAATTTGCGGCCTGCTGACGTTCCTCGATCCGCCGAAAGAAAGCGCCTCTGCCGCCATTCGCGCCCTGCATGAAAACGGCGTGACGGTGAAAGTTCTGACGGGCGATAACGCGATTATTACCAGCAAGATCTGCCGCGATGTCGGGCTGGAACCGGGCGAGGTGCTGGAAGGCAACGCTATCGATGCGCTCAGCGATGAGCAGCTCGGCGTGCTGGTAGAACAGCGCACCATTTTTGCCCGGCTGACGCCGCTGCAAAAATCCCGCGTGCTGAAAGCGCTGCAAGGGAATAACCATACGGTCGGCTTTTTGGGCGACGGTATCAACGATGCTCCCGCCCTGCGCGATGCGGATATCGGGATTTCTGTCGATACCGGCACGGATATCGCCAAGGAATCGGCCGATATCATTCTGCTGGAAAAGAACCTGATGGTGCTGGAAGAAGGCGTCATCAAAGGGCGCGAGACGTTCGGGAATATCATCAAATACCTGAACATGACTGCCAGCTCCAACTTCGGCAACGTGTTTTCAGTGCTGGTCGCCAGCGCCTTTATTCCGTTCCTGCCGATGCTGGCGATCCATCTGCTGATTCAGAACCTGATGTACGACATCTCTCAGCTGTCGCTGCCGTGGGACAAAATGGATAAGGAATTCCTGCGTAAACCACGCAAATGGGATGCCAAAAATATTGGTCGCTTCATGCTGTGTATCGGGCCGACATCATCGATTTTTGACATCACTACCTACGCGCTGATGTGGTTCGTGTTTGCCGCCAACAGCGTAGAACATCAGGCCCTGTTTCAATCAGGCTGGTTCGTTGAGGGGCTACTGTCACAAACGCTAGTGGTGCACATGCTGCGTACCCAGAAGATCCCGTTCATTCAGAGTACGGCGGCTCTGCCGGTGATGCTGATGACAGGGCTAGTGATGGTGCTGGGTATCTATCTGCCGTTCTCCCCGTTGGGGCCGCTGGTCGGTTTGCAGCCGCTGCCGTGGGAATATTTCCCGTGGCTGGCCGCCACACTGATTGGCTACTGCACCGTCGCTCAACTGGTCAAACGCGCCTATATTCGCCGCTTCGGCCAGTGGTTCTGATTCCTTCTTTGCCTCTTCACGGCGGGTGCGCTGCTGCCCGCCAAATCAGGAGTACCGATGAAACCTTCTCGCCATGCATTCAGGATCGTTGTCTTCTTTCTTACCCTTATTTCACTGATTAACGTCACGATGCTGCTTATCAGCATCTAGACTGTAAAAATACCGATACAGCGGCAAAAACATATACCACCTTAGGTGTATTATAAGTTAACGATCTGGTTACAAAAAAGAGAGGAAAAAGATATAAGTAATTAAATAATAATCAATATATTCTTATTCGTAGGGGGGTAAGCAAAATAGGCATGATTTTTTAAGGAAATCATGGGGTCAGCGCTAAACCATTCCCCTATTAGGCCGAAACTAAAATAAACCCCTGTCTACTTTTGCAGACTGCACATGTCAGGAACGGACTACTTGCAGACTATGGAGCTCATTTATGAAATTCCTTCATCACATCTCGATCCGTAGTAAGTTCATCCTTGCCCTTCTCCCACCCATCCTTGCCCTCCTGTGGTTCAGTTTTTCGGGCGTGATAGAACGCCGCAGTACAGAAAATGAAATGATCCGTATGGAGAAGCTCATCACGCTGGCGCGCGATGCAGGCGAGTACGTTCACCAGTTACAGCGTGAGCGCGGCTTGAGCGCAGGCTATTTTGGCAGTCAGGGGAAAAATTTTGGCCCGGAGCTTACCACGCAGCGGCAAGCCACCGATCGGGCACAGCAGGTGCTTGAGCAAACCGCCGCAAACCTGAGCCGTGCCGAGCTTGGGGATGCCGTCAGCGAGGAACTCGGGCGCGTCGCGCAGAAAATGCAACAGCTCGGAGAGCATCGCCGCAGTGTCGATAGCATATCGATACCCGTTGCCCAAGCCATCGGCTACTATTCCGATTCCATCAGCTATCTGCTGAATATCGTCGGGGATATGACTCATCTGGTCAGCGACGGCGGTATCGCCCAGCGGTTGGCGGCCTATTACAACCTACTAAACGTCAAAGAACAGGCTGGGCTTGAACGCGCCGTGCTCTCCAACACATTCTCTGCCAATAGCTTTGCAGCCGGTATGTTCGAACGTCTGAACCAGATGATTGGCCGAGGAGAGGCCTATACCACGGCCTATAACATGTTCGCTAATCCCGAGCTGCGCAGGGCTTTTGAGCAGGCTCTCAACAATCCTTCTGCACAAAGCGCACTTCAGATGCGTAATAAGGCCATCGCTTCTCCTGGCGGCAATTTTGGTATCGATGCGAGCCAGTGGTTTAACCAACAAACGGCAAAAATCGATGAGTTGAAAAAGGTTGAACAGCTCGCCACCAACGACCTGACAGCACAGGTGAATACCTTAGCCGCCGATGCCCGCCAGTCCTGGATTAGCTATCTGGTCGGTGCGCTGGTTTCTCTGCTCATGGCACTCGGTCTGGCTTCCATGGTCATGCGCAGCATCAACGAGCAGCTTCAACAAACGCTGACGACCATTCGCGAGATGGGCGGGGATCTTACGCGCCGCCTGCGAGTGCCGGGAACCGACGAACTGTCGCAACTGAATGAGGCGTACAACACCTCACTGGAAAACATCGCCGATATGGTGGTGAGTATTAAGCGCAGCTCGCAAACGATCGGACAAGCCAGCAGCGAGATCGCCAACGGCAATCAGGATCTGGCGCAGCGTACCGAAGAGCAATCCGCTTCACTGGTGCAAACCGCCAGCAGCATGGAAGAGATTACCGTTACGGTAAAACAAACCGCCGACTTTGCCGGACAGGCGCGTCAGTTGACAACCGAGGTGGATGAGCAGGCTCATCGTGTCGGCACCATTACCGAGTCGGCCAGCGCTGCGATGGAAAAAATTCAGGACGCCAGCCAGCGGGTGAACGAGGTGGTTTCCGCCATTGATGCCATTGCCTTTCAGACTAACCTGCTGGCGCTGAACGCAGCAGTTGAGGCTGCACGAGCGGGGCAGCATGGCCGCGGGTTCTCTGTCGTCGCGGCGGAAGTACGTCAGCTGTCGCAGCGCAGTGCAGACGAAGCAGGCAAAATCCGCGCGCTCATCGCCGACAGTATTGCCAGCGTCAGCGAAGGGACAAAGCTGGTGAACCAATCGAACCGGGGGATTAACGATATCGTCGCAGGTACCCGTAAAGTGCGCGATCTGGTGAATGAAATCGCGGTCGCCGCCGATGAGCAATCGTTGGGCATCGCACAAATTAACGAAGCGCTCAGCCAGCTAGAGATGGTCACGCAGCAGAATGCGACGCTGGTTTCTCAGGCTTCCGTTGCCAGCCAGTTACTGGATGAACAAGCGATTGAAATGGAATCGCTGGTCAGCCGCTTCAAGGTTGACGACAACGCACCGCCACAGCCTTTGCGGCAAGCGCTGTTATCAAGGTAGGCCATAAAAGAGACCTGCCCCATAGAAAACATCACGACAGCGCCTGCAACGGAGGGCGCTGTCGCTTATCAGCAACGTTCATTTCGCCCAGTACGAAGGCAAACAAATAAATCTGCCAGCCACCCCGTCCAACCTGTTACAAATGGCATACCATCGTGAGCATATTTTTTGGGCACGGGGATAGAAAGTAACGAATCAGCCACCAAACAAAAACAGATCAATGTACGGGCTTTTACGTGAAATAACGTGCGGATTTTCATCAAGCAGCGTCCGTAAGCGTACCTGCTGTCGGGTATTTGGTAACATGCCCGAACGGTTGAACCGCTGTACCCAGTACGCCACGCCAGCCTGCGTGAGTGCAGTATTCTCTGACTTAGCGTTATCCAGCAGGAACACCAGCCAATCCCATTTATTCAGCTTGTGCGCGAGAAAGTAATACACCTCAACGTGTTCTCTGGAAGACGCGCTGTCCAGACAACATTGAAGCTCAGACAGCGACAGATAAATTTTCTGCTGGTAAAACAGCTTCCGTGCCACCTTCGTAATAGCAATCGAAGGATTGCGCAGAGAATCCAGCAGTCGCTCACGTGCATCGTCACCCGTACGCAGAATAAGAATGCGCAACGCACTGTAGTAAAGGCTGGGATAACGTTCGTCCAGATTGCGCTCCGCCAGCGCCACAATGCCGTCATAACGATGCTCATCCAGCCCCCAGAGCGTGATTTTGCGCACGGCAACGGTACTCACCCGATCCAATGACGCAAGATAATGCGCAACCGGATCGTCGTTTCGTTCGCGCAGTAGCGCTGAGGCTCGCTGACGCACCAATGCATTCTTATCAAACAATAAGGCGATCAGTTGAGACTCAGATACGGGGAATGCGTTGTCTATCACGTACTGCAACGCCACCTGCTTGATGGGGGCGAACGAGTCTTTCAACAGAATGGTCAACACGTCGTGATCGACGTCCTTGTCCGCACTCAGCAAATACCGCGCCGCGTTCGCCCTGACTAACGGATCGTGATGCAGCATCGCCTGCTCAAAGATCTGCTTCAACGGGAAGCGCTCACGCTCAGCCAGAATATCCAATGATAGTCGGGCAACGGTTTTGTCTTCCGAACACAACCCCGCGAATAGCGACGGCGCGTGCGCCTCCTCAGACAGAAAGCTCACAATCTCATCCACCAGCGGCTGATGATCTTCCCGCTGACACTGCAACAACCAGAAGATGGCAGGCAAATTGGCGATAAAAGATGCGGTATTGTTCGGTGTTAACAGCAGCCGCACGCTCTGTTTAGCCGCCCAGCGTACCGGTTCCGCCCAATCGTTTACTCGTTCAATCAGCGCGGGCAATGCAGAGACCTCGTCCATGAAGCCCAGACACAGCACCGCACGCTGCCGAATATGCCCGTTATAGTGACGCGTGAGCGTTATCAGGTGTGATGCCGAACCCAGAGCATCAGCCTGCGCGGGCTGATAATAGTTATCTGGTGAGGCCACCAGCTTTTCCAACTGTTGCAGGAGTAAATCGTGCGATGCCATATTCACTGCCCTCTTCTTATCCTTTCACACACACCACCTGACGCAGCGTGTGCACAATTTCCACCAGCGATGACTGTGCCGCCATCACCTTATCGATATCTTTGTACGCCATCGGGATTTCATCGATAACGTCGCTGTCTTTTCTGCACTCGACGTGTGCGGTCGCGCGAATCTGGTCTTCTACGGTGAAGCGTTTTTTCGCGGCGGTACGGCTCATCGTTCTTCCCGCACCGTGGCTACAGGAACAGAAGCTCTCTTCGTTCCCCAATCCGCGCACGATAAAGCTCTTTGCGCCCATCGACCCCGGAATAATCCCCATTTGGCCTTTCTGCGCCGACACCGCGCCTTTACGGGTGATCAGCACCGATTCACCAAAGTGCGTTTCGCGCTGCACATAGTTATGGTGGCAGTTCACACCTTCCTGCTGGGTGGTAAACGGCTTTGTCACAATGCGAGACAGCGCCGCCAGCGTATGCGACATCATCACTTCACGGTTATGACGAGCAAAATCCTGTGCCCATTCCACCGCTTCAATGTAATCGTCAAAGTGCAGGCTTCCTTCCTCGAAATACGCCAGATTACGGTCCGGCAGATTCGCGATGTGCTGCTGCATATCTTCCTGCGCCAGCTTGATGAACAGCGACCCAATCGCGTTCCCTACACCACGTGACCCGCTGTGCAACATCACCCACACGCGATCCACTTCATCCAGACAGATTTCAATAAAGTGGTTACCCGTTCCTAATGTTCCCAGATGCTGATAGTTGTTGGTTTTCAGCAACTGTGGGTATTTATCCGTCAAACGTTTAAAACGCGGTGCCAGCAGTGACCAGTGCGTATCCACCGTTTGCGGCGGGTTCTGCCAGGAACCGACATCGCGTTTAGAACGCGTGACGCTACGCCCGTGCGGAACAGCCTGTTCAATCGCGCTACGCAGTCCCATCAGATTATCCGGTAGATCGTTGGCAACCAGTGACGTACGCACCGCAATCATCCCGCAACCGATATCCACACCGACCGCCGCCGGGATAATCGCGCCACACGTGGGTATCACGCTACCAATCGTCGATCCTTTTCCCAGATGCACATCCGGCATCACCGCCAGATGTTTAAAAATGAACGGCATTTTGGCCGTATTCAGCAACTGGTCACGAGCTTCCGGCTCCACAAGCACGCCCTGCGTCCACATTTTTACCGGTGCGCTATTCACGGGCGACATCATGTCGTAATCCTGCATTTTCATTTCTTCCATTTTCATTCTCTTTGTTTGTCATTATTCGCTATAGGTATTGCCAAAGGCGTGCCAGCTTTCTGAAAAAGACAAAATAAAAACATAACCAATTGATAATTAATAGTTAAAAAACAAAACATGCAAACTGGCAACGAAACAAAATAACCGATAAATTTATCCCACAGGATAGTAATTTATAGAAAGGTATAGTATGAAGCGTCGCGTCGTCATTGGTGTGCTGGGTACCACGCTGGACAAACGAGGTAAACGAGAAAATCGCTGGACGAAATGGCGGCCTACCGTCGGCCTGTGCCAACAGCCAGATTTTCCGGTCGACCGTCTGGAACTGCTGTACCAGTCACGCAACGAAGGAATGGCACAGCAGGTGGCAGAGGATATCGCCGTGGTGTCACCCGCCACGCGGGTCACGCTTCAGGCCGTTGAACTGCGCGATCCGTGGAATCTGGAAGAGGTCTACAGCGCCTTTCTGGACTTTGCGAGCCGCTACCCGTTCGATACCGAGAACGAAGAGTATTTCGTTCATATCACCACCGGCACTCACGTCGTGCAGATTTGCTGGTTCCTGCTGACCGAAGCCCGCTACCTGCCCGCCAAGCTGCTGCAAACCGCACCGGGGGAGAAAGCGGATCGTCCCGCACCGCAGGGCATCTACTCCGTTATCGATCTGGATCTTAGCCGCTACGCGACCCTCACCAGTCGTTTCCAACACGAGCAGGAGCGCTCCGTCTCGTTCTTGAAATCGGGTATAGAAACGCGCAATGCCACGTTCAACGCACTGATCGACCAGATTGAACGCGTCGCACTGCGTTCCACCGCACCGATGCTCTTAACTGGCCCAACGGGGGCGGGGAAATCCTTTCTGGCTCAACGCATCTATCAGCTACGCCAGTCCCGCCATCTGGTCAGCGGTCGATTTGTCGCGGTTAACTGCGCCACGCTGCGTGGCGATAACGCGATGTCGACACTGTTCGGCCACGTAAAAGGGGCGTTTACTGGTGCGTTACAGGCGAGAACCGGACTGCTACGTGAAGCGGACGGCGGGATGCTGTTTCTGGATGAGATCGCCGAACTCGGGCTCGATGAACAAGCGATGCTGCTCAAAGCCATTGAAGAAAAACGCTTTTTACCCTTTGGCTCAGATAAAGAAGTCAGCAGCGATTTCCAACTGATCGCTGGCACACACCGCAACCTGCACGAGTGGATTGCACAGGGCAAATTCCGTGAAGATCTCTACGCCCGTATCAATATGTGGACCTTCCCTCTACCGGGGCTGGCGGAGCGTCGGGAAGATATCGAACCGAATATTGACTACGAACTCCAGCGCTTCACACGCGATCACCAAACGCAGATCCGCTTCGATAAAGACGCACGGCAGCGCTATCTCACGTTTGCCTGCTCATCGCAGGCCGCGTGGCGCGGCAACTTCCGCGAACTCGGCTCCTCCATCGCCCGCATGGCGACGCTGGCCGAGCAAGGCCGCATCACCGTGGCACTGGTAGAGGAAGAAATCACGCGCCTGCGGACCAATTGGCAAAGCGCTGCGCCAGCAACCGTGCTATCACCCAAATTACCGCCCGAACTCGCTAAGATCGACCTCAATAACCTCGACCTCTTCGAACAGCGCCAGCTTGAAACCGTGCTCGACGTCTGTCGTACCGCTAATTCGCTCTCCGAAGCCGGTCGCCGCCTGTTCGCCGTTTCACGCCAGCAAAAACAAAAGCCTAACGACGCTGACCGACTGCGTAAGTATCTGGCACGTTTTGGGCTGAGCTGGGAGGCGTTGAAGCGGGACAGGTAACACAAAATCCACAGAACACTTTCTATCCAGTTAACTTGACGAAATATCTAAAATATTAGATATTTCATTTACTGAGATAAGGAGGTAAACATTATGGCGCTAAAATTCTACGAAAGCCCGTTTCATGTAACGCATGACGCTGAGATTGCCAGCAAGATGGCAATGAAAATGGATTTATCAATCATGATTACTCATTTAATCAAAGAGAAAGGCTGGACACAAAAAGAGGCAGCGGAAAAACTGGGCATCAGCCAGTCGCGCGTTTCAGAACTGAAAAATGCCAAGATTGAGCTTTTCACTATTGACGCCATGTTCGACATGCTGGATGCACTCGGTTTCCGCGCGAAGATGTCGATGCCAAGCCTACATCAGGCATCAATCGCTATAACTGAAATCGAATCAGCAGGCTAACGTTTTTTACAGCGTTCAGTCTCCCTGACATCAGCCATAAGCGCTTTTAGCCGTTGTTCGGCCACCTCCTTAGCTTTACGATCAACGCCGTTGGTCGTTTTCTTAAAGGAATGCAAAACCACTACGGTATCAAGATATTTGGCAACATAGACACATCGATATGCAGGACTACCGTTTATCTTTAGTTCGATAACGCCGATACCAACCCCATCGAGGAAATCAATTGGCGATTTAGGATCTTGCCCATACTGAATGAGGCGCAAGTCTTTTCCAAATTCACCTTGTATATCAGCAGGAAGCGCTCGATATTCCCTTTCAGCAGCATCGTTAACAAATGCGAACTTTTTCAAGACAATCCCCTGTCACTATTTCCCGCAAACACCGAAATATCCTTTACTACAGCCAATTAAAATAAAAGAACAATCCTACTTATTTCCAAAACCAAAGCGACTTCTGCGGACTCCATTCCAAAACACGCTGTAACTCTACTGTAAATCCATCCACCCTATTCCACGTTTTCCGCCGTTGGAATACAGTCTCTGTGCTGCGGCAACATCCGCAACCGGGCTTGGAACCCCGACTATCTAGAACTGAAAACGCTTTGTTTTTTCAGGGGCTACGTGCACACTCTAATCCGTGGCTCAGGCAGGGCAACCGCAAGGTTGGCCGGTCGCTAGATCCGGTGTTCCAATCCTGTCTGGGTCACACCTTTAGTTTGGAACCTGAGGGCGTGATGAAATAACTATCTAGCTATGGAAGATTCAAACATGACGGACACTCACGCCACACCCGCTGACAGCACCATTACCATTTTCCGCGACCTGATCGCCAGCCTGCCTTTCGCGCAGTTAGATGACATTCAGCTCTGCGACCTCGGCGCGATTGCCGCCGAATCGGTCGAAGGCCTGTGCCACGGCCTTCATTACCTCGGCGACACGCTACAAAATGACATTGAACTGCCGCAAGAAAGCCTCAGCCAGCTCGGTGCGTGCCTCAACGCCACCGCACACCTGATTCCGGCACTGCTGGAAATGTGCGAACAGGCGGAACGCCATATGCGAACAGTGACGCCAGCAAATGATGCGCGGCTTACCACGCAGTAAAAACAATCTGTTAGGCCACATAGGGTGATAGTATTTGCCCTCTAACTTTCCCTCTATAAGGGAAGAGGACAAGCTCGGCACTGCCCATCAACTGAACAAAAAATAGACAATTTTGATGCAGGCCTGTTGAAAACAAAAAAGCGCTAATGTCATTCATACATTAGCGCTTTCAGTAGGAAAATTACTTCAGATCAACCGTCAATTCAGGAGCACCGAAACTCACCACAGTAGCTTTCGACGCTGTGAAGTATTGTCGCCAGAAGGCTTCAAGCTGCTGCATGATCTTGCCGGATCGATAGTTGTTTTTTGAATCCGTATCGATCAGCCCCGCCCCTGCGATATACACATTCGCACTGGTGAAATCCGCCACCAAATTTTGCTTCCCAGCACGTGCCATCTCTTTTTCCGGCTCTAACAGACGAATACTGTTGTTGCTGTAAAAGCTACCAAATTCGCTATTTTCCAGCATATCGGACACCAGCAGAATCGTTTTACTGGCAGCAGAGGTCTCTTTCAGATCATCACCAATGCGCTTGAGGCTATCCATAATCTCGCTTTTGGCGATGTTATCCCCGCGTTCGGCGAAACTTTCTGCCATTTTCTTCCCGATGTTTTGTGCAAAAAACTGCCTTTGCTGTACAAGACAACCATCCAGTGATTTCAGGCTATCCATACCCAGACTGTTGCGCACCTTTTGATCGGTAAACGGCATTTCCAGCTTGCCGTCAAACACGCGCTTCATGTAGTTATCCTGCAACAGCGCCGAGAACTGATACATCACGACATGATCGCCAGGCTGCACGTAACGAACTACCTGATTCCAGACCGATTTTTTCAGCTCAACAGGCACTTTGACTGTCTGGTCAACAATCACTACCAGTTCCCGACCACTATCAGCTGGGCGATGTTGATCCAGTTTGGCAAAACTGTAGCAACTGGGGATATCGTTACGTTCTACAGCCTGCGACACACAGGTTACCCCCAGCAACAGCAGCGAAAGTAGCGTCCTCATACGCTCTCCTTCGGACGCGCCTTATTCAGCAACGCCTGCACGCGTTGACGTTTCTTCAAGGACTCCAATGACAGTTCCTGATCGTCAGCAATCAGCCGTAGCTCTTCCTCACTGAACAACGTCAAATCACCCAGTTCATGGATACGTTGCTTCTCATCATCGCTCTCCGACATATTGACTGCCGAAGTGACTGGCTGAGCAGGTTCAACGACCATTGCTGTCGATACGAGTGCCGCAGGCTGGCTAGCCACCTCAGCAGGTGCAGACTCAACGTGCTGAACCGCAACAGGCGCGGGCTGTACCGGTTCGTTTTTCGCTTGTAAATGCGCAGTCAACTCTGCGTTTGAGCGCGCTTTATCACGCAGCTTGCCACTAATGTAATCATCAAACGTTGGTAGCGTGGTAAGCGGTTCACTCTGGCTATTAGTGCGCTTCATCATCAAACAATTTTGCAATGCGGTTAGCTTTTCTTGCCCATCGCGCTCCACACGTTCACGCCGCATTGCATGCCACGATGCAAACTCCTCAGAGCCACTGAAATTACCGATATATTTCGCCGCGGATTTGGATTCAATACCAGCAAATGAACGATAAATACCGATCAAAATACCAATCAGCTGTACGCCAACAAAAATGACGGACAAGATGATGAACGTCAGTTTTGAAGCAAACACACGGCTGTCTGTGATTTCTTGCGACGCCTGCGTGTCCGCTTTGGCATTGTCCGCTACCGCACCCGATGGCAGGTCAAACGGAGAAGCATCACTCGCTTGCACGACCTGTGAGAACGGCGAACCGTTCACTGCCTGCGTATCCATCGCATTGATGGTCGCAGCACGTACCAGATAGGCACCAACAGAGAAGAAAATAATCAGCGACAGGGCAACCACCGTTGCCCAATACTGCGGCTTAACGTGAACATTGTGCGTTACACGGTTCAACATCTGGATATAGTTTGGATCGTTGTCATCCAGACGGGTATTTTCCAGCGAGATTTCGTGGTTCTTGCTCAACCCTTTGGCAGAGCCGCTATGTCGCGCTTCTGAATACCAGTAGCGGATCTTTTTCAGCAGCGTATTTTTATGCAGCTCAGCCCCCATCAGGTGAGTAGCGGGCACCAGCACCACACCGATCAGAACGGAAATGACAATCGCCGAGAATTCGGCTTGATTGGCAGAAATGTTGCTAGCGATAAACGGCGAGAGCACCAACGCGAAAATAAAGGCTTCGAGCAGGACTAACACCACACTGCAAACCCACAAGATGACGCCCGTCGGCTTACGCCCGCGCTCATCTACCTTATTAAGGTAGTTGACGCAGCGCAGGTAAAAATCGGCATCCAGATTAGAGGTTTTATAGTACTGCCAATATTTGGCGCAAATCGCCTCTTCTGCAGGATACCAGGCCAGCTTTCCCGTACCTTGACGACGTGGTTCATTCGCGCGGGACAAACGGGATACATGACCGATAAGTGGCATACTGCTCATCAGGTTGAGGAAAAAGTAGCTGACTTGATCCCACCAGCGGATAAAAACCAGTACCAGCGTCATCAGCACCAATAATGGCCAGAAAATATAACGATAAAGCGAAATCGCCTCAGCGAGGCTTTGAAATAATTCCATGAATCAATACCTTTTAATTAACTACGCGTTGGGGTGTAGCTCGCGATGTATTCTTTGCTGTGATTGCTGTAGAACAGCTGTCCTTGCTGTGCCTTACTGGCCTTTTTCGGCACCAGCAAATCTACGCAGGAAAGTGCCTGTTGTGTTTCATCTTGCAGATAAACCCGATACAGAATGCTCTCTTCGCCTTCCCACGCATTCGCCACTGCATTTAATGGCGCATCCGCTTTACGGTTACCTTTGGACTGGTAATCGCGCGTGACGTACACCTTCGGATTTTCCACCACCGTGGCGTTGTCACTCAGAACCTTAACAGGTGAGAGCGTGACCAGATGATTATTCACCAACCCAGCCCAGGCCCGACCGTTCATGCCCGGCAGGTATTCTCGAGTTTCATGGGTTTCAACCGCTTTTCCGCTAGCCAGATTTTTGGCTTGTCCACTGACGCGCACATTATCTGCTACACAGCTTTTTAGCATGCTGCTGGCATTCGCTTCTGGAATCAGGCTAAACCCGCTGCTGCGCGGTTTGAGGCTCGCTGCCAACACAGGCGTGGAGGAATTAACTGGCTGTCCGCCAAAATCAACAAAATTCTTGCTATTGGCTGGCTCGGCGGCTTTCTTCGTCGTTGGCGCAACTGATGGCTTCGCTTCCGTTGCCGCCGCAGTCTGCGTTTCTACTTTACGAGTGGGGTCGGCTTTACGATTTGAAGATGGCGTAGAGAGTTTCGCCTTACGGTTTGGTGTAGAGGAAGAACTCACTGTCGACGTAGCCTGCTCAGCTGTGCCATAACGCAGATAAGCAAGGTTACTGCCTTCCTGCTCAAGCCGCTGTTTTAACAATGCCTCATTTGCCAACCCCACAATCTCGACCCGGCGGTTGGCAGTCCGTCCAGTTATCGTGGCGTTATCCGCCACCGGACGAGCAGAACCCGCCCCCTGGAAATAAAGTTTTTTTGCACTCAGGCCAGCCTGTTCAAGCACCCTACCGACATTCTGTGCACGTTGTTCTGAAAGACGCTGATTCCATTCTGCACTCCCAGTAGCATCAGTATGCCCCACAACCAGAATGACACCGCTTTGATCTCCCTCTTTCATCGCTGTCGCAATCTTTTTGACCTGCCGTAAACCGTCTGTTGAAAGCTGTGCACTATTGGTATCGAACATGCCGCTGTCTTGAACCTGCGCCACCAGTCCTACGGTTTCAGTACCACTTTTTTCCTGAGATTGCAGCGCGCGCGTTGTAATCGCGATCTTCTCTTCTTGAGCGATTTTTGCCAGAGCCTCTTCACGGTTCTGCCAAACGTTCCCCAATGCACAACCTGCGGCACCGCCTAACAGTCCTCCCGCCACAGCTTTCTTGGCATCACCCGTTACCAGATAGGTAAGGCCACCACCCAATGCGGCCCCACCAATACAACCAATCGCCGTTCCATAACTGCGCCCCGCATCATGTAAGGACGCACAGCTTGTTGTCAGTGTCACAATGGCAGCAAGCAGGCTAATTCTTCTGACTTGATAATGCTTCACTCCATATCCCTCATCCTTAACCACCCCAAACGCAAAGAACACCGACAAGCAGAATCCTTTTATCCATTAATTAACAAAATCTTACGTCATATTTTTAAAAACACCCGCCAACTGAGGTGAAACACCGCACGGCGTAGTTTTCTCAATAATCAGAATGATTAATTAATTCGGCATAGTTTTTTCCACACTTAAGCGCCACTCAATGTGAATAAAGTGAGCGAAGTACGAAATCAGTTTTTATATTTATCTCATTGAATTAGCGTGAGAGATTCAAAAATCACACGCCAGAGGATGTAAACCCGTAAGAGAGTATTTCGTATCGTAACAAAGGTGTCAACAAGCGGTTAAAGGGAAACCTCCTAGCTTAGCCCTTTGAAATACAGACGCATTTTCCACCCTACTGCGCACAACACCTCTTCATTTTACTCGTCACATTTCATTGATTCTTCGTTTCTCAATAATGGCTGCTCATTTGCTGGCAAATACGACCCACCACCTGTTGCGATCCTTCTCCCTTATCGGTGCGATTCCATACGTTAAAATCCATAAATGGCATATCTTCAGATCCGCTAAAGCTAGAAATAAGAAAAAATTAATCAGTGATGCAACCTGTATTTTTTCTGAAGTTAGCCGACTATTCTGACATCAGTTAGCGAGGTCGTAGTCAGCGAGATGAGATAGACTAACGCTTCATATTTCGACGACATTCACCTTGCAGCGTAGGCAAACTCACATGGTTAAACGCACAGTGTCCGCCAATAAATCGATCGATATGTACGCCGTCTATGTTTTTGTGACGATGGCGGAAGCAGGAAGCATGACGGCAGCCGCCACGCGGCTCGGTCTGACACCTTCTGCCATTTCGCAAACGATCCGGTTATTGGAAGAAGATTTCGGCGTCAAATTGGTAAACCGGGCTCGTCGCCCCTTTGTCCTGACGCCTTACGGCATTGCGTTGAAAAACCGGGGAGAAATCCTGACGGAAGAGATTGCGAACCTGAAGGCGCAGGTGTTGGAAGCGGGAAAAGGGATTAAACCTGACTTGCGTATCGGCCTGGTGGATTCGTTTGCTATCACCTGCGGTTCGGTGTTTACCAAGAGTTTGATGAAGAGCTCATCGCAGTTGCTGATTCGTACCGGGCTCAGCCCACAGCAGGGTGAAGCGTTAATGCGTCGCGAGCTGGATTTAATCGTCACCAGCGACCCGTTGATCGACAGCGATAGCGTGGTGCGACATCAGCTGTTTTCCGAAGGCTATTTCATTATCACGCCGCCGGATTACCGCAAACGCATCAAAACGGTTGAGGACATCCGTGAGCTTTCCGCCGCACTACCGCTGGTGCGCTTTAACCGGAACTCACAGATTGGGATGCAGATTGAGCGCTATCTGCGCCGCATCGATGTCCGCGTACCAAACATGCTCGAATTTGATAATGCGGATACCTTAACGTCAATGGTGGCGGCAGGTATCGGTTGGGCGGTAACCACTCCGCTCAGTTTCCTACAATCCGTTGCACACTCCCGTGAGGTGCTAACGCATATGCCGGAACAGCTGAATATTAAACGCTCGCTGTATATTGTCGGGCACCGAGATGAATACAGCGCGTTCTTTGAAGAAGCGTGTGATGTCACGCATGACATTATTAAAACCGTATTTATTCCGAAATTGAAAATGCTGAACCGCGGAATAGAAAAACTGGTTGAGATCAACCCGGATAATACCGAATAACCTATTTATGATTGGGAGACAGAAGAATGGAGGAATATATCCACCACTAGCCATTTAACGATGCTAATTCAATGTTCGTCTCCCCGAGAACGCTTTTTAGTCATGATTTTATACAAATCGTGATGGGTTCTTGTTACCTGAAAATCAAAAAACAGGAAATATAAACCCTAAAAAATCATAGTCTTAATATTGAAAACGATGCTATGTACATCGAACAAGAAAAAAGGAAGAAGATCCATGTCAACGAATATCCGTATTGAAGAAGACCTGTTAGGTACCCGTGAAGTCCCTGCCGATGCCTATTATGGTATCCATACGCTGCGTGCGATTGAGAACTTTTATATCAGCAATAGCACCATCAGCGATATTCCAGAATTTGTCCGCGCTATGGTAATGGTAAAAAAAGCGGCCGCGCTGGCGAATAAAGAACTGCAAACCATCCCACGTAAAATTGCCGATACCATTCTGCAAGCCTGTGATGAAGTGCTGAATAACGGTAAATGCCTAGACCAATTCCCTGTCGATGTCTATCAGGGCGGTGCGGGTACGTCGGTCAACATGAACACCAACGAAGTGCTGGCGAATATCGGTCTGGAACTGATGGGTCACCAGAAAGGTGAATACCAATACCTGAACCCGAACGACCACCTGAACAAATGCCAGTCCACCAACGATGCCTACCCAACCGGCTTCCGTATCGCGGTGTACACCTCTATTCTGAAACTGGTCGAAGCGATTACCCAGTTGAGCGATGGCTTTGAGCGCAAAGCGAAAGAGTTCGAAAACATCCTGAAAATGGGCCGCACCCAGTTGCAGGACGCCGTGCCGATGACCCTCGGTCAGGAATTCCACGCGTTCAACGTGCTGCTGAAAGAAGAAAACCGTAACCTGCTGCGCACCGCCGAGCTGCTGCTGGAAGTGAACCTGGGCGCAACCGCCATCGGTACGCGCCTGAACACGCCGGATGAGTACCAGAAACTGGCCGTTCAACATCTGGCAAAAGTCAGCGGCCTGCCTTGCGTACCGGCAGAAGACCTGATCGAAGCAACCTCCGACTGTGGCGCTTACGTTATGATGCACAGCGCTCTGAAACGCGTGGCGGTAAAACTATCGAAGATCTGTAACGACCTGCGCCTGCTGTCTTCCGGTCCGCGCACTGGCCTGAACGAAATCAACCTGCCAGAACTGCAGGCGGGCTCGTCCATCATGCCAGCCAAAGTTAACCCAGTCGTACCAGAAGTGGTCAATCAGGTCTGCTTCAAAGTCATCGGTAACGATACCTGCGTCACCATGGCGGCAGAAGCGGGTCAGTTGCAGTTGAACGTGATGGAACCGGTTATCGGCCAAGCGATGTTCGAATCCATCCAGATTCTGTCCAGCGCTTGCTACAACCTGCTGGAAAAATGCGTTGACGGCATCACCGCCAACAAAGAAGTGTGTGAAGCTTACGTCTTCAACTCTATCGGTATCGTGACCTACCTGAACCCGTTCATCGGCCACCACAACGGCGATATCGTTGGGAAAATCTGTGCCGAAACCGGTAAGAGCGTGCGTGAAGTGGTGCTGGAACGCGGCCTGCTGACCGAAGAACAGCTGGACGACATTTTCTCTATTCAGAACCTGATGCACCCAGCCTACAAAGCCAAACGCTACACTGACGAAAACGAAGCCGTTTAATTTTCATTTTCCGTCATTATTGTTGCTAGTTGTCACACAGGCCCGAGGGAAACGTCGGGCCTTTTCTTTGCTTATTATTTACAGTATGCCGATATTATTTTTATCCGCCGAGTGCTGACGTAGCAGCTATACCGTGACGAATCCTACGCTGTCACCTCTGCTGAAGAAAACAAAGGCAATATACTGGGCGGTACGACAAAAAATAACGTCAAGAACCTTCGCAGTAACTGAGGTAAAGGGAGCATGACATCTCTCCGAGTGATTGATTTCACATCTCCCTAACAGATAGTTCACTTATTCGTCAAAGAACCAATATCCTTGATTAACCAGCTCGGTTAATTCAACCACAAATGCCGGATTTTTCAGCGCCGCACCCAGCTCTTTTTTACCGAGAACGGTATAACGACACAGTGCATCTGCCGCTTTCGGATCAACGGTATCCAGCCGTTCACTGTTAATGAAGTAGCTACCACCCACTTCAAGAACGCGCAGCCCGCTTAGACGCGTCAGTACACCGCCGTCCATCAACGCCCACATAACCTCATCCGGCTTGTAGGGCGGTTCTGCCGGCGCGATATCCAGCTCGTGGCGCGGCGTCGTCACAAAGCGACCGAACCACTGCTTCAACGCTTCCGGCTGATTGATCACGTCGATCATCATCTCGCGCAGGCGGTCAAACTCATACGCCTCAACCCGCCCCGGGTGCTCGCGACAGGTCAAATCAGGGTCGCTATAGTGCTCACCGCCTAGATCGTTCTCCAGCACATAGTCCGCAAAGCTGCTGATTAAGTCTCTGCCGTTCGGTCCACGGAACCCCACGGAGTAGTTGAGTGCGGTTTCATGCGTGAAGCCATCGTGCGGGAAGCCTGGTGGAATATAGAGAATATCGCCCGGCTCAAGATCTTCATCAATAATCGGTGGGAAAGGATCGACATGCAGCAACGCAGGATGCGAACAAAACTGACGCATCGGCAACTTGTCCCCTACGCGCCAGCGGCGGCTACCCATCCCCTGAATGATGAAGACATCGTACTGATCGATATGCGGCCCCACGCCACCGCCCGGTACGGAAAAGGAGATCATCAGGTCATCTAAACGCCAGTCCGGCAACACGCGGAACGGACTCACGAGTTCAGCAGACGGCGCATGCCAATGGTTCACCGCCTGAGCCAGCAGCGACCAGCCAGTTTCCCCCAGATTATCAAAATGCTCAAACGGCCCGTTGCTGGCCTGCCACTGGCCATTTTTATGGCTGACCAAACGGCTATCGACCTCCGCCTCCATCGCCAAACCCGCCAGTTCATCCGGCGTAATCGGATCGACGAAATTCGGGAAAGCATTCTTCAATACAACAGGTTGTTTTTGCCAGTATTTTTCTAAGAATTCGGGCCAATTAAGGTTAAGTTGGTAAGCCATGCGTCCACACCAGTGAGAAGAGAAACGGGCCTGATTATAAAGAAAGGGCTACCAGCGCTACCTTGTCATTGGTCAATGGGCGGATAACTATCATGCAGACTGCATATTTTGCTTGATTAGATAGTGCCTAAACATGCCTTCTTCAGGAAAATCGGGTAAAGACATTTGCAGTTGATAACCTTGCTTTTCATAGAAAGGAAGTGCCTGAAAACTAAAGGTATCTACAAGCGCATGACGGCATCCAAGATGCATCGCCTCCTGCTCAGCTTCCTTCATCAACGCGCTGCCGAGCTTCAGACCTCTGGATTCCTCGCTCACCCACAAATAATCAATACACAGCCATAATCCTTTACGCGTGGCGATCAACCCGCCCGTCATCACTCCGGCGCTATTTCGGTGAAAAATACCGATTTGCCCAAAAGAGGCGGGATTAATAAACCGATGGTTGTAACTCCTCAGGCCAGCAAAAAGTGCTTCCCGATCGTTATCCGTAATGTCGTGCGTCACGATTAATTCCATTCGTTCTCCTCGGTTCCTGTTTATTAAAAATGCATGACCTTTATGAATAGCGCGCCACTGAAAATGCGGTTTCAGGGATTCCTGTACTTCTGCACGCAACCCAACGCAGGCACTACGTTTCAGCATAAGCACAATCCGCCTTTCGGTATATGACTCTCTGCATGGCGATTGTGATTATCTGTGTGGTTGAAGATTGGATGATTTGAGAAGGTTGAGGGAAAAGAGATTAAGGAAAAGGTGTAACCATCTGGATTTCAGGCATAAAAAAAGCCACCCTGAGGTTAATGCCGATCGTTTAAGGATCGGTTGAACGATCCAGTGGCTAGTGTAAAAAGGGTTCATGTCTCTACATGGACCCTTTTAAAATGGAACTTTCTCAGGCTCTCGGCATTATTAATCTTACCGCCCCAGATGACGTTCAAACTCTTGCCGACCTGCTTTCCCCTGACCTCATCCAGCAAGCTTTTTCTCTCACTGATACCGTAACACTGCGCAAGCGCAAGCTTCCTCTCGAGTCCATGGTCTGGTTGGTTATTGGCATGGCGATTTTCAACAATAAGCCGCTTTCCCACATCGTTAATCTGATGGATATCGCTGACCGCACTGGAAGCCCCTTTACAGCACCCAGTTCTGTTGTTGCACGCCGAAAAACACTGGGTGAGGATGCCGTTCGGGTGCTCTTCGAGCTCACACAGCAACATTGGCATGAAGAGGCCAGACATCCGCTCTGGCACGGACTGACTCTGAATGCGGTTGATGGTGTCGTTTGGCGCACGCCGGATACGCCAGATAACGCGAATGCTTTCGGTAAAGCGAGTAATCAGCATGGTGAACGAGGATATCCTCAGGTGCGCATGGTCTGCCTGATGGAACTGAGTAGTCACCTGCTGCGTGCCAGCGTCATGGATAGCTACGATGTCAACGAGATGCGCCTGGCTGCCAGATTGGCAGCGCAAGCCCCAGATAACAGTGTCACGCTGTTCGACAGAGGATTTTGGTCAATAGGGCTGCTGAATAACTGGCACAACGCGGGAGAAAACCGACACTGGCTGCTTCCGCTTAGGAAGGGAACCCAATATGAGGTAATCCGCAGATTAGGTAAGCAGGACGAGTTGATCATGCTGAAAACGACGGTGCAAGCCCGCAAACAATGGGCCGGACTGCCAGATGAGTTAATAGTCCGGTTAATCAGACGTAAAGTAAACGGCGTAGAGCGGCAGGTCGTGACCTCCATGACTGATGCGATGCGTTACCCGGCAGCAAGCGTGGCAGAACTGTATAAACACCGATGGGAAATCGAACTGGGTTACCGTGAAACTAAACAGTTTTTAATGGGTAATAGGTGGACGCTACGAAGCAAACTGCCAGAAATGGTGAAACAGGAGCTATGGGGAATACTGCTGACATATAATCTGGTTCGCTATCAAATGGTAAAAATGGCGTTCAGTCTTAAGGGAGAATACCTGCCCTATCAGTTGAGCTTCAGCGGAGCTATATCAGAAATATTAAGACTCTTGATCAGCCTCCCATGGGCATCGCCGGGAGCAATCCCGGGCCAACTGAAACAGTTTTACAGCAATGCCGCAATGCTGATATTGCCCCCGAGACGAGAACGGGAATATCCTCGGGAGGTCAGAGAAAAACGGTCAAAATATCCGTTAAAAAACAATGCCAGTCACCTTAAGTGACTGGCATTAACCCTGAGGTGACTTGATTTTCATACTATGGTGCGAAGGCCGGACTCGCACATTGTATATAACCTCATGATTTAATGTTAATTTAAATAAAGACTAAAGACATTATACCAACACAGATACCAACGTTTGAAATTGTTAAATTTGGGACTCGAAGCCGCGCAGATGTTTTAGAAGGGAAGATTGGCACCTGACGATATCATTGCAGCACATCTAATGCGGTTTGGCGAAAACAGGCATAAGCTTCTTCCCATGGAATCTGGGTTCCACCAAACACCATTGGTGTCACGAATCGCTGGTAACGTTCTTTATGAAGTGGGTTATTTTCCAATTCTTTCAGCCCCATTTTGAGTTCCACAATGGGTGATTTACAGAACTCAGGATATTGGTTACCGTAACGTTCAATATCCTGCTCAATGCATTCCAGAACAAAGCGCTGCAAAACCGGAACATCAGCCCCTTTCTCTCTGACAATACAAAAATTGTCGTAGATATGGCGCACTAGTGATTCATCCTCAGCTCGTTCCAAATCACGCATACTTGCAGCCGTTCTTCGCATCATCGAGATAAGCTTTTCAGCCTGCGTACTGACTATAGTGGCACACGGAAAAGCTCGAACTATTTCCCCTTTTTTCGTGCCATCTGTTACCAATGAACAAATATCACGCGTTTCTGATGATTCAAGCAAGTCTGTTTCCATCAACTCCAGTTTAATAAATGGACGCAGGCAAGGGATTTGCGAATACATCTGCGGATAACGCACGGGAATTTCATTGTAACGATATTCATCGCGAGTGACTTTGGGATAATCATCGTCAAAACTAAAAATCCCTGAAGTAACAATCGATTCGGTAATCGTTCGGATGATATCTTTACGGATATTCTTACGCTGCCTTCTTGAACTTTGTTGCAAAAAATGAGAGGTAGGAACCAACTTGATATCTACATCTTCTGACATTCGGTTTAACGATATTCCTGCTTTCGATAACGCTGTGCCTCCGGCAAAAACCAGTTGATGCGTATCAAAAGTCAGATGCTGAAGCAGGCGTAATAATTCAACGATGTAATAATCTTTCTCCACTATGGCGACAGACCCGATTCCCAGTGCATCGGCAACGTCAGGAAATAATGCAGTTAAGTCATCCATTTAATTTACTATTCCCTACTGACAACACGCGCTTAAAACGTGGAGGTGTTTTGATTTCCATTGATGCTGGAACTTGAGTTGACTTGCCGCTATTGTAAGCGCTTGCTGCATCAGCCAAGTGATAGTCCACTTTCAAGCGCTCCAGCGCTTCGATCACCACCGCAGCAGAACCACCAGGGGATGCGGGCATTAACCGACCCGTAATCACATTTTTCCGCGCTTTGGTATAGACGCCATAACCTACTTTCAGCAGTTGGCCTTCTTTCACCAGTTCACGCAGCGCTCTGCCAACTTGATCGTAGCCAGCAAGATCTTTGAAGTCGTCACGAGTGAAAACATAACGCTTTGAGCGTTTCAGTCGTGACTGAATACGAGCTTTTGTAGTCATGTTATCCTCCTTTGATCATTTCTTCATCATAGCAAATATACGACATTTTTAATAGCAAAAATACGACATCTAACTTTGCCATTAACTCAAAAATGAATGAGCTTTACGTGTGTGTTTCTGAGTTGGGAGTAACAGAAAACCAATTGATAATTAATACATTAATCTCAATAAATCATTTTGATTTATCAATAATATTAAGCATATCAGAATGTCTAACAACACGTCCTTCTTCGACATCAACAAGTCCTTTCTGGATCGCCTGATGACGTTGTTCTCTGGCTTCAATCATCGCAGTCAATGCTTCCTTAATCACCCAGCTTTTGGATCTATCCAATTCAATAGCCAGGCTTTCAACCGCAGCCGCAAGTTCGGCGGGTATCTGAGCACTGATCGTCTGTTTCGCAGGTTGTCCCATGAGCATCACCTTTCAATAAAAGTTAATAACACTTATTAAAATAGCATGATTTTGTTAGCGTCACTACCTGTGACAAGTACCACATCAGCATCCCTGCTACATCATGCGCTCACCTTGCCGCCAACATCCCCGGATAATATTTGGCAATAATGTCGTTCATCTGATCGATCAGGTCAGGACGCTTAAAGATGAGATGCCCGGTGCCTTTCTGAAAGTAGCGAACGCTGAAGAACTCATCCTCGTATTCCTGCTGATGCGGATTATCACGGATATGGTCCATCAGTCGGATGGTGACATCGCCTCGGTTATCGGGGATCGGTTTGCCATCCAGCAGATACAGCATACGTTCCAGATCGGCCAGTTGATCGCGTCGCCAGCCCCAGTTCAGGCCAAAGCCCCAACGGTTATATGTGACCAGATTACTGATGATGATTTTCTTGCCGAAGTAACAAGGGTGATTGGTTTTGTAATCCCACGATAGTCCTTTGAATACATTGATGACCCCACGCTCGAATACCTCCCGCTTGCTCTGGTGAAGTTGCTCAAAGGTGCTGAGTATATTGGCTTCGCTGATGACCGGTAGCTCCCCTTCATCCAGATTTTTATGCCACTGGCTACGCGCTTCGGCATCCATCAGCGACAACATGCCGGATTTCAGCATCAGGTCGCGCCAGATATTGCGATCCAACGTGCGGGTGATGGCTGGAATCGCTTTATCAGGCGTTTCTGTCAGCCAGCAATCGTAACGATGCCCTTGTTTCAATGCCCAGTCTTCAGCAGTGCCGCCGCCGATAGTCGCCGTTAGCGTTGAAATAGATTGTAGCTGATTGAGGAGTTGCTCTATCTGTTGCAGCGCGGCATCACGTCCGGTAACGATACGTTCGATATTGGTCGAGCAAATCAGCTCGGTGTGTTCGGTCAAAACCTCGGGTTCAATTTGCATAGTTTGCGGTCCATACATAAAAGCAAATGCGCCAGCCCTTACCGGCTGGCGCATTATGCATCGGGGAGAAGGATAAACAGGTTTGGTGCGGTGTTACTGGAAAGCAGCTCGCAATCTTTATGCTTTAAGCAAACTGGTAGCACGTCTGGCACGGAGAACATCAACGGCGGTAAGAAACGGCGATTGCTCCTGCCAGTTAAAACCGTCGCGATCGATACGCACCAGTTCGTATTTTTCCACCAGAAAATTCACCGCATTGACCAACGTGATGCCAGCATCGATATGCTCCTGAATCACGTTTTCTTCACAGAACGGTGTGTCATTCAGCGTGAGGCCGTAGTGCTTTTCCAGCAGATAGGTAAGAAGTCTTTGCCAGACAGTTATAGGTGACGGGTAGGGTTGCTCCTCCCATGATGGGATTCCGGGTAATGTTTGCATGAGAATTGTCTCTTCAGGTTAAGTCGATAAAATCAGGGAAACGTTCAGAATGGGGAGGGAAGCAGCGGATTATTGTGTTGCCGCTGAAGAGGGATAAATAGCAATATACACGTCGCCAACACTGCCCAGCGTATCGGCTTCACAGGTCCATTCGTTGCAATACAACCTGATGCAACCCTGCTGACGGGGATTCAGTTCCTCCATGCGTAGCTTCTGTTCCAACAGCTTAATTAGCTCAGGGAAGCAACGTTCCAGACTTTGGGCTTCTGTTTTGCTAAACGTACCGACAATGCTGGCCCGGTCTGCCAGATAGTGCAGACGATTACCTTCCTGCACGAGTTTGGCTCCGAATCGCGGCGTGACGGCACGTTTTAGTCCCCATTCAGGGATATCCGCTGATGGCATGGTGGTTTCCTTATAAAAACACGGTGGTAAATGTGGTCATCACAGCCAGCCACGTTCAGCGAACGACACTACCTCATCGCCGCCGACTACCAGATGATCGAGCACTTTGACGTCAAGCTGTGACAGTGATCCCTTCAGCTTGTCGGTGATATGGCGGTCAGCCTGACTGGGCTCGGCACAGCCGGAAGGATGATTGTGTGCCAGTATCACGGCGGCGGCGTTATGACGCAGTGAGGCTTTGAGGATTTCACGCGGATGCACTTCGGTGCTGTTGATACCACCCAGCGCGATAACTTCCTTTTCTATCAGGCGATGCTGATTATCCAGATACAGCACCATAAAGACTTCGCGCTCCAGACTGCTGAGCTCCAGCATTAACCAGCTTTTGGTGTCCTCCGAGGTTTTGAACTGTCGCGCATTTTTACGCACGCGTTTTTCCAGCAGGCACAACGCCATCTGGATGATGCGCTGCTCTCTGGACGCAATGTGGCCTGCCAATGAATTGCATGACATGGTGATTCCTTATCTAAACGATGGATGATGAAAAAGAAGGATGAAATGGATGACAAGAGCACAATAAATACAATGCCTCGCGCAGGCGCACGAGGCATCAGAACCGTGAATAAGGTCAGTCGTTATTCCATCTGGAATTCCCATATGCCCTGATCGGTCTCGACAATGATTTCAAGGACATTACAGGCGGCTCCCCAGTTTTTTGACTTAAACGTCGTTTCAAAAGTGCTACCGAAGCGGAGTCGAACGGGCTTCCAGGATGCTTCGGAAAGGTGCTGGCAATTTCCCCGATTAACCACAATGTCTTTGACGACGACAGAATCTGTCAATGCTGTCACAGATATCCTTGGATAATAGGGACCGGCATACCAGTTTCCTGAGGCAATACGGGTTTGCACTCTGACAGGCGCTTTTTCTGCAAAAACGCTTAGCGAACACAATCCCAGGCAGAGCGCGACAAATGCTTTTTTCATAATATTTTCCTTTACTCGACAGGCTCGAAGCCTTCCGATGACCAGAGGCGGTAACACTCAACGATGGCTGAATGTCAGCGTGTCCTTTTTGCCGTTGTAGTGAGTGAGGTTAAGCGTGGTGGTGTTGGCATCATGGGTACTGTCAACCTTCACGATTTCACTGCAATCTTTGAGGTCAATCGCCTTGATTTCAGGCGCGGGCGTCGTTTTATTGACGGCATACCAGCTCCCTGCCGGGCAGGCCATCCCGGCACTTTGCACCAGAAAGGCGTAATACGGCGTATCGGTCAGACGGGTATAAAGGCTGGCGGTATCCGCGCCCTGAACCAGCACATCCTTGCCACTATCACCGCAATTCCGGCAGAAAAGCTGATTCTGCGTGTTTCTCAGTATGTGTGCCTGATACGCAAGAACCTGGTTATTCATCTGAAAACGGTTTTTCTCTCCATTCTTCCAGGTGACAGTGAGCAGCGTGTTGTTTTTGTTTTCCGTCACCGACACCTTCGCTACAGCCGATAAATCAGAGCGGTCATCGTCAAACTCAATAAAGTGAACGGTGGGCGACGCAGCATATTTATCGATGTAATAAAAATCGGGTGTCCGGTTAGCGGTGTAAGCAGGAATGGCATCATTCAGCAGGATGGTATAGCGCGTCATGTCCCATAACTTGCTGTACTGATCCGTTTTATTTTTATAGCCCTGTGGATAGTCAGAAATAAAGAAACTGTCTTTCCTGTCGGGTCCACAGAGATGGCAAACCATATGCCCGTCGCTGTCGGTGATAATTTGCGGTTCATTGTCAGCAGGCTTTGCCTGTACAGACAGAATGGGCAGAACCATCAGGGAGGCCAGCAGCATTCCGCTGCATGGCAGTGCAGGTTGTGTTTTCATTGTGGTTTTCCTTCGGAAGGGCTCTCGGTTAAAAACCGGCCCATCCGCCAACGGTATTGATGATAAAAAGCAGGCAGGCCATAAAAATCACCAGCGTGATATACCAGCGCATAAAGCGGCCAAACAGCTTCAACAGCGTTCGCATATTATTTTTCTCTGCAAATCAGGTAATACAACAATCCGGCCAGTAACGGGTCGATGACCATACCCAAAATGAACCAGCCCCAGAATGAGCGACCGCTGCTGGATGCCACGCATCCCAGTACGATTGCCAGTCCCACCCAAAGCAGTAACAACGGCATCATTGCCCTCCAGACGCATACGCGTTACATGAACATGTTATTGATTCATAAAAGTAAAAAAGTCTCAGAATGAAATGTCGATTTTATAGCGGGGAGAAATGGCGGTATAACAAATCAATTCGATCGGTTCGATCGACAAAATCGATCGGTGACGATAAAGAAAGCTAATGGGAAGCAGCAAAAACGTTAGTCGAAGAAGAAAGACCACACGGCATTTGCCACTCTGGCAACGGAATGGGCAACGCCATGCAGCACCTGTTTTGCCACTTGAGGCAACGGCGCGTGGTCAATAACCCAATCCACCGCACTGACTACCGTGTCGGAAAATCCAGCCCTGGCCTGCTGTATCGTGCTTTCGGTTTGGTGCTCGGCACGTAAATGGGGAATGACCGGACTACGAGCCTGCTTTGGGAGAAGGGTTATCATCGCCTCCACCATCTTTCCCAGTTGATAACGGCCTTTAACGGAAAGCGGTAAAATGTTCTCTGCCACGATACCGAGTTGTTGCCCGATAGCCGCCCGCTTTTGTGCCATATGTTCCCGTTGCCTGAATGACGGCTGCGCAGAGGCCCAGCGCCATTCCTCGCTCGGTTCAATCTTGTCGACCTGATTGAGCAGCCAGAGTATCGGCGTGTGCTCCCCGTTCACGGAGCCGAACACATCCCGATAAAACTGCTCCTCGGCAGAATAGGCGCGGTCATCCGCCTTCAATACCCACAGCACCATATCCAGCTCCGGCAACAGGGATTGATACAGTGCGCGATATTCCTCATCCCGTTGCTGACTTTCACCGACTCCGGGTAAATCAACCAGCGTAAGATAATGACGCCCAAAACGCAGACGAATGCGTTGTGGCTCACGGGTACAGGCTGCGACAGCATTCACTGCGCAGACTTCGCTGCGAAACAGCGCATTACATAAGCTCGATTTTCCGACGCCGGTTTTGCCCATAATGCCAATCACCGGTTCATAGGTGACCAGCCGGGTCAGCTCCTGCATAAGGGTATGACGTAACGAACGGGGATAGCGCCGCAGATGGCGGCGGATCAGGGAATAACCTGACGATTTTTTCATATCAGCCTCAGAATGAAAAAGGCCATCCGGAATGGATGGCCTGATGAATTGAAATAGGGGTAACTCAATGAGGTGATATATAACTAAGATTTTTTTAGTTTTTATCCTTTAACTGTGAATGGCCCCATGCCCTTACGCCAGGGATTGAATGCATACTCAATCTGAGTGACCCCAGATAGCTCAGGAACAACGTCGGATTGTCTGAATTAATTTTGAAGTTAGCTGTACCACCGCACAGATCATTGAATATGAATGCAGCACTCTGGCTCCTGGTATAACCATCGAGAAGAGCGTGATTGCCTTTACAGAATTGCTGATTACCCAATTCAAGGTTGTAATTGAAGACAACCGGATAACCGGGCCATCCTTCTTTCAGGCTCGCTTTTTCCACCGAGCGGCTCCATAACTCCCCCAGACACTCCGCAATTTTATCGGCACTGGCGCTCTCAGCTATGTAAAACAACATGTAAATATAGGGCAGATTTGTGCGCTTTTCGTTGCACATCAGCCATGAATACCCGGCAACGCACTTCCCGTATTTAAGCACCCGCATGTGATTCAGAAACAGCTTCAGTGCAAAGTGAACCTTTCTGGCATGCTCAGGTCCTCTGTCGTCAGAATAAGCACTTTTCCCATCGAGAGGTGTTATCACAAACGAGAATTTCAGCGCTCTCACTGCCTCCCTGGCAGAGAGATTCCGGAATAATTCCTTAAACGATTTGTCTATGTTTTTCGACTGACGAGCAGAGTAATAGCTGTTCATTTTTAAAACATACAAGTTATGTAAATAAACATACATTTTATAACAAAAACATTATAGGTCAATCAGTTACTAAAAAACCCTAATTGTACGAAATTCATACAAAAACCCACTACCTACAGGCGTAGCACTGCTTGTATTGAGACCTTAAACAGGGAGCACTTTAGTGTTCTGAACGGTGTGTTTCTCAGAACGGCGAACATTTAATTAAGGTATTTAATGATATTTTATAGAGAAGAGATTTCGTAATTATCCACCGCCCTCCAGATCGATACCTCAGGCTGAGTGATCATTACAGTTCCACGAACTCGCCTTCATTTCAAAATTGATGCCCATGTCCATTCCCATGACGATTACACTCACATGGAGATTCAGACATGGCTTACCACGACATTACCGATATCAATCTTAACTACGTTCAGCACCGTACTCTGAAACGTAAGCTGCAACATCACCAGAACCAATTATTTGAGCGTTATTCCAAATTGCTGATGCTGCGGGTGGACTTCTCCTACAAACGGGACAGTGATTCAAGGATTGAAGGCGATATTCATTCCACAGTGGCAGATATAACGCTATTGCTACAAAGGTGCCAGGACATCAACGGGCTGGTGGGCTACGCATGGGTACTGGAGCATACTGAGCAGCATGGCTACCACATTCACGCTGCATTCTACTTGAATGGTCAGAAACGTCGCCGAGCTTGGGGAGTCTTTGAAGCGCTGAGAGATACCTGGAAGTACGTGACCTGGGAGGAAGGTTATTCATATCGTTGCGAGTCTAAGGAGCATTACAAAGTACGCGGAGAATGGGTGACGGCACATGACGATATTAAGGGGCGTAAGGGCATGCAGTACATCCTGAGCTATCTCAGCAAGCAGGATCAGAAAAATCAGGGCGTTATTTGCCAGTTGAGTAGTATTCCTGCTGCACACGTATCTGGCAGGCGGCGAAAGACCAGTTAAAGCTCTCGGTTAAAAAATTACGCCAGGTCCTTATCGTTTGAAGGAGTTCGCCAATTTTCATTTTCCGGCTCCTTCTCCCATTTATTCAAGGAGAAAAAACGATGAGCACCACTACCGATTACCGCCTTCTTAACGACCAGTTCGTCGATATGACCTTCATCACCCAGTTGACCGGATTAACCGACAAATGGTTTTACAAGCTGATTCAACTGGGTCAGTTTCCGAAGCCGATTAAGCTGGGTCGCAGTTCCCGCTGGCTACAAAGTGAAGTCGAAACCTGGTTACAGCAACGTATCGATCAATCTCGCCAGTAGCCACACGTTCTAAACACGACTCATTTTCCTGCCAACAGCGTTGGGACAATCGCTTCCACTAAGCTCGTTATCGTCAGGAATGGAATCAATTTATGCGCTTTCTAAAATGCTATCTGGCTAACAACGCCAAAAATCGTTTTGTTAATGCAACTGAGGCTAGCCGCCTGCCCCAGGGTCACTGGACGTGTACATCCTGTGGTTGTTCGTTAACTCTGCATAACGGCTCTCAACATCAAGAAGCCTGGTTTGAGCATGATAGGTTCAGTATAGATTCAAGAAAACTGAAGGCATGTGCCTACCGGGACCCCGAAGAGAAAGAAGAAGAGAGGATTAAAAAACTGCGGGAAAAGGTCCGTGCCAGCTACGTTCCTCCTGAACCGAACACCTGGTATTGCGTGTTGTGCCAAAACCGCTATACAGGAAAGAAACTCTGCCCGACGTGTAAAGACGGAATCTACAGTGTAGTCGTTGAAGATAATGGCTATGTACCTGAAGAAGAAGGTCATCGGAATAGTTAATTCAGGGCCGCTGCTCGTATCCCATCATTCCAGCCAGAAAGAGCCTGTAATTAAAATTGTGT
>NZ_JACDSF010000021.1 GCF_013449685.1 Pectobacterium brasiliense
AAAATCGTCGTATCGCGACACGCTCGGAAAAAACAGCCAGAAACTACCTGAGATAGGATAGGATCTAAAAAAATATAAAAAATTCAAACCCATATGACTAACGAAATAAAAATACAACACTAAATCACGTTTGCATTTATGCAAATAAAATTCACACTACAGACTATATTTATGATAACGTCATATTATACAATAGAGAATAGTATATGAAAATATATTTCGTAGAATGGAATGCAAGTTATGAAAATTTAATGATTGATTCTTTAAAAGATAAATTTGAAATTATCGGATTACACAAATTAACACGACACTATAATAAAATTAACAAATATCTTTTAAAGAATAACATAAGCAATTATTGGCTTTCAAAAATTCATGCAGGGATAAAATTAAAAAAAATAAAAAATGAAGATTTATTTATTTGCAATGGTTTCAGTGTGTTAGGTATCATTGACATGGTTAAAACTATAGAGTGTAATAAGATATTAATCTTAAGAGATACAATAGAAAAATTAAACCATGAAATGAAAATCAATAAAAAATGGTTAAGAGAAAATGAAGATTATATAGCACGGGTTAAGCCACACTTTAGTCATATTTATAGTTTTGATATAAATGATTGTAAGAAGTATGACCTTATATATTTACCTCAATTTTTACCATATCAATACAATGAAATGATAAAAATATCATTAAAAAACAAAATTAGTAGTAGTAGTAAAAGCTGTTATTTTATTGGCATGTATAACTCACATAGACAAAAGGTAATAGAGAATGTTTATACGTTAATGCAAAAAAATTATTTTGATACAAATTTTCATCTTATTGACAAAGAAAAAAAGGCAAAAAACTACCCTGAGTTTTGTAAAAACATTCCCCTAACTTATTGTGAAAATATAGAGACATTGCAGAAATCAGATATAATATTAGAAATTAATAATATATCTCAAGAAGGTATAACCCTACGATCAATTGAGTGTTTGATTTTTAATAAAAAGCTTATTACAACCAATAAGGCCATAAAAAAATCTGATTTTTATCATCCAAATAGAATTTTTATATTAGATGAAGATGATCCTTTACGTATCCCGAGCTTTTTGCTAAACGAATCACCTCCAGTTGAAAATGAATTATTAAAAAAATATAGTTCAGATACTATGTTAGAAACCATCTTAAAAAATTATAAATAATAATCTCAAAACACAATTACAATATATTTTCTGAATTAAATTAATAATTATTATACTCGTAATCACTGAAGATGCTTGATTTTACCCAGCATAGAGACCATGTTCTCCGTTGTAAAAATATTTATTACCGACGAACAGAAAGCTGAACTTGAACACCTTCATGACACAACTCTTAATGGCCATGTTCGTGAGCGCATCAAAGCTGTCCTTCTTGCCTCCGAAGGCTGTACCTCGGCCATGATTGCGCATGCACGAAACGACGGTAAACCAGCACATCAACGATTAAGTCAATACACATAAACTCAAGCCTGAAAATGGCGGGCCTGCAAATCGCCTTGATTTCTAAAAAAATACATTTTAATCAGCCTGTTATATGAACATTTATTCCATCATACCCACGAAATAGTGACGTATGCCGAACAGCATTGCGCTATCCAGTTCAGTATTCTCGGTATGAACAAGTGGCTGCATCGCCAAGGTTTTACCTACAAAAAACTGGCAGGCATACTGCATAAATTCGACGAGGAAAGGCAGAAGCAGTTCATTGAATCTTATGAAGATTTAAAGAAAACGGCGGGAAGCCGAACTTGGCTGAATATTTTGGGTGCGCTGAATCTGAACGATATTGGCAGCACGATCATTCATGATTACAAAACGATTAATGACTACAACATTGCCCGCTTTTTCATTGAGATACACAAACATTATCCCGATTACCGACAAAGAATTCATGTCATTCTGGACGGAGCGGGTTATCACTGAACGCAGTTGATTAAAGACAGGGCGTGCATAGTGAATATAGAACTTCACTATTTACCACCATACAGCCCGAACCTGAACGCAATAAACGGTTGTGGAAAGTGATGAACGAGTATACATGGAATAATCGCTATTTTGAAAAAACGCGCGAATTTCGGGATGCGATATTCAATTTTTTCTCAAACACGCTACCAGAAATAGCGGACTCACTGGCGTCCAGAATTAACGATCGTTTTCAGGAGGTCAAACCTGCGTCTTGAGGTTTATTGGGTATATAATCTAATAGATTCCTTTAATTTTATTGGTATAAAAAATGATGATTTTTATTTATGCTCCAAGCTATGATATGAATAATGGTGGTACAGTAGTACTTCATAGATTATGTCATATATTGAATGAGATAGGTGGATGTGAGTCATATCTCATCAAGACATCATCACACAAGCATAAAAGATCTTTTTTTAGATATTTCATGAAAAAACATTTTCGCTTTAAAAATAAAAATAATTACAAAACAAACATTAACTGGAATACTCCTATTTGGGATAAATATAATTATCCCAAGGACAGTGTCATAATATATCCTGAAATAATCAACGGCAATCCATTAGGAATAAAAAATGTGGTGCGCTGGTTTCTACACCAGCCTGGATTCCACACAAACGAGGTTAGTTATTCATCTGGTGAGTTATATTTTAAGTTTAACTCGGCTATTAATGATTTTTATTATCCCTGTTCAAAAACCTCATCAAATGAAATGAAAGTAATCTATTACCCTATTGATATTTACAACAAAAAAAACGATCACAGCAAAACTCACAACAGAGACATCCCATCATGTCATATGATAAGAAAAGGAACGCACAAAAAGCACATACACAGTGAACAATCCATATCTTTAGATGGGCTAGAGCATGAAGAGATTGCCGATATATTCATAAGATCGAGAAAATTCTTTTGTTATGACGATTATACGGCTTATTCTATATTCGCGGTATTGTCTGGCTGCGAATCAATTGTTATACCAGATGAAGAAACAAGCATTGATGATTGGTATCCCAACATTGAAGATCGATACGGCATTGCCTATGGCTTGAGTGACGAACAAAGAGAATGGGCATTCAAGACCAAACATAAGGTTTTAGAACACATTATTAACGAGCACAAAAAATCTCAACGAAACGTTGAGATTTGCCTGGAAGAAATTATTCAATATTTCAACCTAAAACGGAAAAAATAAAAAAAGAAAACTCTATTCCATATCCCCCATTTTTTTTGGATAGACATCACATTTTTATCGATACCTTCGTAAGTGAAACTATGGCATAAGTGAAACTATGGCAATAGCAAAAAAACCTGGAAGTAAGCTCACAAAGTGATAACAATTCTGTTTTTGTTGCGAACAGCAAATTCATTCCATATCTGAGATAATGGGAAAAAGTCACGAGCGTAAAAAATTGACGTAAACCATTATCATAGCCTTATCCTCACGAACCCGATAAAATCATCCCAGCGATAACCAATAACAGTAGACCTTATGTTACAAACTCTCTACACCATCATCCTGTACCTCATCCAGCCGTTGATTTGGCTTCGCCTGTGGCTTCGTGGCCGTAAGGCTCCTGCCTATCGTCGGCGCTGGGGTGAACGTTACGGCTTTTGTGCAGAGAAGGTTAAACCAGACGGTATCATGCTGCATTCGGTGTCGGTGGGGGAAACGCTGGCCGCCATTCCTTTAGTGAGAGCGCTGCGCCATCGTTACCCCAATCTGCCGATCACAGTCACCACCATGACGCCAACCGGTTCGGAGCGCGTGCGTTCAGCGTTTGGCGACACGGTCTATCACGTTTATCTGCCTTATGATTTACCCTGTGCCCTGAAGCGTTTTTTTGACCAGGTTCGTCCAAAAATCGTCATTATTATGGAAACCGAGCTGTGGCCAAATCTGATCGCGGAACTGCATAAACGCGACATTCCGTTGGTTATTGCCAATGCCCGACTGTCCGAACGCTCTGCGGCGGGTTACAAAAAGATCGGCAAACTGATGCGCCATATCTTGCAGCGCATTACCCTCGTCGCTGCACAGAATCAGGAAGATGGTAATCGATTTATCGATCTTGGTCTGAGGCGCTCCAGCCTGAAAGTGACTGGCAGCCTTAAATTTGATATTTCCGTGACGCCAGAACTGGCAGCACGAGCCATTACATTGCGTCGACAATGGGCGCCACACCGTCCGGTATGGATAGCCACCAGTACGCACGAAGGTGAAGAAGCGATCGTTCTGGCCGCTCACCGACAGTTGCTTGCCACCTACCCTGATTTATTATTGATTCTTGTACCTCGCCACCCAGAACGTTTCTCCACCACGCAGGCGTTAGCAGAAAATTTGGGATTCACCTACACGCTGCGCAGCAGTGGTGAACAGCCTCCTGCAAACACGCAGGTGGTTATCGGGGATACCATGGGCGAGCTGATGCTGTTGTACGGCATTGCCGATTTAGCGTTTGTCGGTGGAAGCTTAGTTGAACGAGGCGGGCATAATCCGCTAGAAGCGGCAGCGCATGCTATCCCAGTATTGATGGGGCCACACACGTTCAATTTTAAAGACATCTGCAACAAACTCGATCAAGCTGACGGTTTGATTACCGTGACCGATGCAGAGTCACTTGGAAGAGAAGTGGGAAAACTGCTCGCTGACGAAGACTATCGCCTCTACTATGGTCGACACGCCGTGGAAGTGTTACACCAAAATCAGGGTGCACTACAGATGCTGCTTACGCTACTGGAACCTTATTTACCCCAGCGGACACAGTAAAGCAGCCGCTACCGAGACAGTAAATGAAGGGCTGATGTGATGACAACTAAAGCGATTTATCCTGGAACGTTTGATCCACTAACCAATGGTCATTTGGATCTGTTGACGCGTGCATCACGACTGTTCGACCATGTGGTGCTGGCCATCGCTGCCAGCCCGAGCAAACATACACTTTTCACTCTGGATGAACGCGTGGCGCTGGCAAAGGGTGCGACGCAGCATTTATCCAACGTCGACGTAGTCGGTTTCAGCGATCTTATGGTGCACTTCGCACAACAGCAAGAAGCCAATATTCTTGTGCGGGGTTTGCGAGCCGTTGCCGATTTCGAATATGAACTCCAGCTCGCAAAAATGAATCACCACCTGATGCCTACTCTCGAAAGCGTGTTCCTGATGCCATCAGAAGAGTGGTCGTTTATTTCATCTTCTCTGGTCAAAGAAGTGGCTCGTCACGGCGGTGACGTATCGCATTTCTTACCCGATACTATCGTTAGTGCCTTACAGGACAAGCTATCAAAGAAGATGTAGAGGAATTATTTTTTCTTTGAATATAGATAAACCGTAAAATAAAAACGCAGGGCATACCAAAAATCATTAAATGACGTCATTCCCTTGAATAAATTTCCGCCAATGCCCGTCACGATAAATTTTTCAGCTATCTGCTGCCGAACATCAGGCAATGATATCTTTTTACGCAAAAGCCCAAATAAATGGCGACTCTCTCGATTGGCATGACGAATTAACGCTTTATTTAAAGCAACGTTATCTTTGTTCTGAGCTGCGAGAGAAATCAGCCCCTGCATGATATCAATATAGCTGTTTGCTCTGCGGGCTATTTTCTCAATTGATGATGACTTTGTGATTGAATGCGTATTACCAACGCGATAACCATAACTCATCTTTTCACAGAAACCGACTCGCTTGGTTACCAGCGCTAAATTCGCCGTCCATAGAATGTCTTCATGCATCATATCTGGAATAAAACTTAAATTGTTCAATGAGATAATATTGCGACGTATGAGCTGCAACCAGGCAAAGTGGCACCATTCATTATGTTTTACACCCCGAATAATCCATTCATCGCCGCTGATTACCTCACCCCATGGCTGCTGCGTCTGAATAGGTTTTTTTACTTCTTGCTCCGGATTTTCATTAAACTTGAAGCCATTACCTATCAAAAGATCGAGGCGTTGTTCCTTAGCTTTTTCGAGCCACGCTGATAGCGTATCTTTTTCCAACCAGTCATCACCATCAACAAATGCAATCCACTCTCCATTCGCGTGCCGAATCCCTGTATTTCTCGCTTCCGACAATCCTTTATTTTCCTGGCTTACAACAATCAAATTCGTAGCCGATTTGCCTATCTCATTCAATTGCACAAGGCTGCCATCGGTGGAACCATCATTGACTGCAATAATTTCAAAAGAGACATTATCCTGAGCAAGCAACGATGAAAAAAGAGGCTGAATAAACTCTTCGCAGTTATATATCGGAACAATGACGCTGATATCCACACGACTCATAATGCCCTCTGAAAATTTTTATATTTAGGCTATAACACTGAAAAAGAAAAATAGGATTACTTCTGACAGCGGCGACAGAAAAATGTGCTGCGCTGTCCATGCTTCGCGGTTTCGATCAATGTTCCGCATGTCCGACAAGGTTCACCGTTGCGGCCATAGACTCGCAGCTCCTGCGCGAAATACCCGGGTTTACCGTCTGATTGCAAAAAGTCACGCAGTGTTGTGCCCCCCTGCTCAATCGAAAGCTGTAGCACCTGTTTAATCACGCCCACCAATACGGTTGCGTCATTTTCATTTAGCGATCCAGCAGCTCTGTCAGGATGGATACCCGCAGCAAACAGCGATTCGCTCGCGTAAATATTGCCTACGCCAACGACGACTTTGTTATCCATAATCCATTGTTTGATTGCCGTCTTTTTACCACGTGATGCCTGATAAAGATAATCGGCAGAGAATTCCGCCTCTAACGGCTCAGGGCCCAAGTGCGCCAATACAGAACAAGTTTCAGGATTATCCGTCCACAGCCAGGCACCAAAACGCCGGGGATCGGTGTAACGCAGCACCTTACCGCTGTCCATCACCAAATCAACATGGTCGTGCTTCTCCGGCTCGCTATATTCCGGTAACACCCGCAGGCTGCCAGACATGCCAAGATGCACAATAAGCCAGCCACGCGTGAGTTCAATTAGCAGATATTTTGCCCGCCGACGCACACTGAGCACCGGCTCATCGCTCAGCGAAAGAATCTCAGCCGATACCGGCCAGCGCAAACGCGTGTTCCTCACTTCCGCATAAAGGATGGTGTGATCGACGAGATACGGTGAAATCCCCCGACGACTGGTTTCAACCTCAGGTAATTCAGGCATATCTTATCTCCTTAGAAAGGACACACATTATTGCAAACGCTGCCAGAATGAATATTTCCGGCCATGTTGCTGCTTAAGCTGTGCCTGATAATCCGTCCACGCCAATAACGGCGCGTAATCCGCAACTTGTGAGTCTAGAGCATCCAATTCGCGATAATAATTTGCAGCATGATCGTAGGCCTTACTCCGGCCAGCAGATAAAATATCGTTGAGTAGCAGACGATAACAAATCACTTCAGCTAAAGGGCATTCCGCATCATGAAATTGATTTGCCCAACCCAACAATACACCGAAGAAGACATTGAGTGACTCCCAATGAGCAAGCAGTTGTGCTGATGCTTGCCCATAATCATTCAGTGCCAACAGTGTATCAATTCTGGACGGAACATCTCCCATCGCCAACGCATGGGTAGCCGCCTGATTCTGTAACGTTTCTCGTTCCGTCTCATCTTGCAAGACGGCAAGCAGTGCTTGTAGCCGAGTATAATCAGGACGTTGCTGATAAGCTTCACGCCGTAACGTCAAGAGTGCGTCTTGATCGCCAAGTTGAACATAGGCTTTATCCAGCAATGCCCTGCGCTTTTCTTCGGCATGCCCCTCAAAAGGCTTTGATAACCATTTCAGTGCCGACTGTGCGTCATTGATCGACAGACAGAACTCCACAATGTGGAGCTTTTGCAATTCATTCGGCTTTGGGGAACCCAAGAGGATAGATCGCTCAAATAGGGCAACATCTTGCAGAGCTTGCGCCACCCCAGAAATACCGAGAGTGGCATGCGCAGCACGAAAGTTATATTCCTTGTGCGGTGCAGAGGCCAAGGCAGCAGCATATTCACGTTCAAAGTCCTGCGCCAGTTGCCGCAACTCTGGCTCGGTAAGTAACGTGCCACTTTGTGCAATCAAATCATCCCATGCGGCATAATCGTTCTCATCATGCCGTTTTTTTACCTCATCAGGCCAATTCCACGTCTTTCCACCTTGTGCTCGCCACTGGCTTGCGGCCTTAACCCATACCGAAAGCGCCGCCACATACGCCTCGCCAATAGCCCCATCGGAATCATCCACGCGCTCATAAACACGAACATGGGTGGACATCAGTGCGTCAATCAGTGCAAATGCTTTTTCCGGTGCGTCGTCGATCAGATAACCGATATCACCCACCAGTGCCTCAAGCTCCATAGCAAAGCCATGACTCTGATAATAATCAATAAATCGTTTACCACGAGCAATAGATGCAATACGTTCTTTCAGCGATTTTCCCTGCTTCACCGTATCCTGCCGATACAACAGCGTTTCAATACGCTGGTCTACCTTTGGATCTAAACCATAAATCGCTTCGATCAAAAGTAAGAGCTGCGTCTGTGGTGTCGCTAACAAAAGCTGGTGTAATGTCGAATCCATATTTTCATTACCGGATGGTTGTAGAAGCCAGAGCCCAGAAAATTGGCATAATGCAAAAAGGGATACAAGGGGAAGAATTAGAAAATAAGCTCGAAAAAAAACCCGACCAAGGCCGGGTTTTCATCAAGAAGCAGAAATTACTTAATTTTAGCTTCTTTGTAGAGAACGTGCTGACGGACAACTGGATCGAATTTCTTCAGTTCCAATTTTTCCGGCTTAGTACGCTTGTTCTTCGTAGTGGTATAGAAGTGACCAGTACCAGCAGAAGAAACCAGCTTGATCTTCTCGCGAACACCCTTAGCCATGATTCAGTTCCTTAATACTTTTCACCACGGGCACGCAGATCGGCCAGAACCGTCTCAATACCCTTCTTATCAATAACACGCATACCTTTAGCAGATACACGCAGTGTTACAAAGCGCTTCTCGCCTTCAACCCAAAAACGGTGTGAATGCAGGTTCGGCAGAAAACGGCGTTTGGTCGCATTCAGTGCGTGGGAACGGTTGTTCCCGGCCACCGGACGCTTGCCAGTAACTTGGCAGACTCGGGACATGTCTATTCTCCAAAAATCAAATCAGCTCGAGCTTCGTATAGGGTTTGGCCGCCTCGTCAGGCTTTAGAGCCCATCTCAGCAACTTCACTGAAAAGACTCTGTCATCAGGATAAACCTGCTGAGATAGGCTCTTAACGCCACACCCAAGATTCTCAAAGGTGGCGTAGTATACGCTCTGAAGCGTAAGTGCTCAAGTCCCGAACAGCTAAAGATCCCATTGGATCGCGGAAATATCTGTTAAATCCAGCCGCGTTCAGCAAAAGAAACGTATTCGCCATGCCCAATGACCAAATGATCGAGCACACGGATCTCCATTAACAGACAGGCTTTAACAATCTGTTCGGTTATCGCACGGTCAGCCTGACTCGGCTCCGCTTTTCCGGATGGATGATTATGCGCCAGTATTAACGCGGCAGCATTGGCTTTTAGCGCTTCACGCACGATCTCACGCGGGTGGACTTCCACGCTGTTAATCGTACCAACAAACATCTCCTGATGGCGAATAACGTGGTGCTGATTGTCTAAAAACAGGACTAAAAAGACCTCGCGTTCACGTCGAGACAATAGCAGTTGCAGATATTGTCGCGTTGCTTCTGGGTTTAGCATGGCATCTTCTTTCGCCAAGCGAGAGAAAAACAGCCGCCGCGACAGCTCTGCGATCGCCTTGATTTGCGTATATTTTGATATTCCTACCCCTCTGGCATGATGAAACGCGGACTGGTCAGCCGTCATCAACTGATATAACGACCCAAACTGCACCAACAAGCCCTCTGCCAACTGCATCACATGCACGCCTGGCAACCCAGTGCGTAAAAAAATCGCCAGCAATTCGGCATCTGTCAGCGATTCCGCCCCTAAGCGCACCAGCTTTTCACGCGGTGCCAATCCCTTTTCCCAGCCCATCACCTTCTCCCTATACCGCTCGACGGCATCATGTCACGCCCGTAAAAACCGGACGACACCAGCGATAAAAGGCTGCGAAGCGCTTCGCAATCTTCTTAGGGAAGCCACGGTAACCATCTTAAGATTCCTATCTGACTGCAAGGTTATGGTAAAATGGCGCATCTTCTGACTTTCAATCGGACCATGATGATGACGGAATTTTCCAGCCTGAATGCACTCTCCGGCAAACGAATCGTGCTGGGTATCAGCGGCGGCATCGCCGCGTATAAGTGCCCGGAACTGGTGCGACGCCTGCGTGATGGCGGAGCCGATGTACGCGTTGTCATGACCTCTGCAGCTAAAGCGTTCATCACGCCACTGACGCTGCAAGCCGTCTCCGGCTACCCAGTATCAGACGACCTGCTTGACCCCGCGGCGGAAGCCTCAATGGGTCACATCGAGTTGGGAAAATGGGCTGATTTAGTCATTCTCGCCCCAGCGACTGCCGATCTGATCGCACGCGTCGCTGCTGGCATGGCGAATGACCTGCTCACCACGATCTGTTTGGCGACATCCGCTCCCATCGCCGTTGTCCCTGCGATGAATCAGCAGATGTATCGCGCAGAGCCCACGCAGGACAACCTGCGCACGCTGGCCGCGCGTGGTTTACCGATCTGGGGGCCGGATAGCGGCAGTCAGGCGTGTGGCGACGTTGGACCAGGCCGCATGATCGACCCAATGGAGATTGTCGGGCTGGCGCAGCGTCATTTTTCTGCCATCAACGATCTGCAACATCTGAACATTCTGGTCACCGCTGGGCCGACGAGAGAAGCGCTGGATCCCGTTCGCTTTGTCACCAACCACAGCTCTGGGAAAATGGGCTTTGCTATCGCACAGGCCGCGGCTGCCCGTGGTGCGAATGTCACACTGGTAAGCGGCCCAGTGTCGCTCGTCACACCGCAGGGCGTCACACGTATCGATGTCGTTAGCGCGCTAGAGATGGAAAACGCGGTGATGGCACACGCGGCCCAGCAGCACATTGTTATCGGCTGCGCGGCGGTTGCCGACTACCGCGCCAAACATATCGCCGATGAGAAGATTAAAAAACAGAATCAGCAGGGCGATGAAATGACTCTCACCCTGGTCAAAAATCCGGATATTATCGCCGGTGTCGCCGCCATGACGAAAAATCGTCCTTATGTTGTCGGGTTTGCTGCCGAAACCCAGAATGTGGAAGAATACGCCCGACAAAAACTGGCGCGTAAAAAGTTGGATCTGATTTGCGCGAACAACGTCTCTCTTTCCGGGCATGGTTTTAACAGTGAAACCAATGCGTTACACCTCTTTTGGCAAGGTGGTGACACGCTGTTGCCGCAGTGCGACAAGCGTCTGCTTGGCCAAAAATTAATCGATGAGATTATCAGCCGTTATGATGAAAAAAATCGACGTTAAGATTGTTGACCCGCGCGTTGGGCAGCAATTTCCGTTACCGACCTATGCCACACCGGGTTCTGCTGGACTCGATCTGCGTGCCTGTCTGGATCAGGCGATTGAACTCAAAGCAGGGGAAACCACGCTTATTCCAACCGGGCTGGCGATTCACATTGCCGATACGGGGCTGGCGGCAGTTATCCTGCCCCGCTCCGGACTGGGCCACAAGCACGGCGTGGTGCTGGGGAATCTGGTGGGGCTGATTGATTCGGACTACCAGGGACAACTGATGGTTTCCGTCTGGAACCGTGGTCAACAAACGTTCACGGTTGAACCAGGCGAGCGCATCGCACAGATGGTTTTTGTGCCCGTCGTTCAGGCCGAATTTAATCTGGTCGAAGATTTCGTCGGCAGCGAACGTGGAGAAGGCGGCTTCGGCCACTCTGGCCGTAGCTAACGCGATCCAGCCACCCCATAGTGTAAAAATTCCTATAAGCCACAGCGCCGACTCAAACGGGAATGGCAACTGTGGTGCTAACGGGTGCTTGTCAGTCAAATATTTAGCAAGGGTCTTTTCAGACATGGCAGAAAAAGAAAATACGAAAAGGAATCGCCGCGAGGAAATTTTGCAGGCGCTGGCGCAGATGCTGGAATCCAGCGACGGTAGCCAACGTATCACCACGGCAAAACTGGCTGCGAACGTCGGCGTGTCCGAAGCGGCGCTCTACCGGCATTTCCCCAGTAAAACGCGGATGTTTGATAGCCTGATTGAATTTATTGAGGATAGCCTGACCACCCGCATTAACCTGATTCTGCAAGACGAAAAAGAAACGTTTAATCGTCTTCGTCTGATTTTGCTGCTTATTTTAGGGTTTGCGGAACGAAATCCGGGTCTGACTCGCATCATGACCGGCCATGCGCTGATGTTTGAACAGGATCGCTTGCAAGGGCGGATTAACCAGCTATTTGAGCGTATTGAATCGCAACTGCGTCAGGTGTTGCGCGAGCACAAGCTACGCGATGGCAAAGGTTTCCAGCATGATGAAACGCTGCTAGCCAGCCAACTATTAGCATTTTGCGAAGGGATGTTGTCGCGCTTCATTCGCTCTGAATTCCGCTATCGTCCGACGCAGGAATTCGACACCCGTTGGCCGCTGCTGGCTGCACAGCTGAACTAAACGCCGCTCTTCGAGATTAAAACCCGCCAGATATTCCTGCCGGGTCCGACCGTTGACAAACCTATTTGCCAAACGGAAACGGGGTAACGGAATAGAAGAGTAAAGCGTTTGCGCCAGGGATGGCGCAATCCGAGCTTACAGGGACGTACTTGTAGCGTCTTTACGATCTATCCGTTACTCCCGCTCTACAGGCTTTGTCAGCAACCTCGGGTTCCTGACTCACACGTTAAATCCCGTACTGCTCACGATAGGCTTTCACCGCATCCAGATGCGCTGCCATTTCTGGTTTTTCCGCTAGATAAGCAATCAAATCCGTTAGCGTAATAATCGAAATCACCTTGCACTGATAGTCGCGTTCCACTTCCTGAATCGCGGACAGGTCGGCGCGGCCGCGTTCCTGACGATCCAGCGCAATCATCACCCCCGCCAGCGTCGCCCCGTGTGCACCGATGATCTCCATCGATTCGCGAATCGCCGTCCCGGCCGTAATCACGTCATCCACCAGCATCACGCGGCCCTGTAATGGGCTGCCGACCAGACTGCCGCCCTCGCCATGGTCTTTGGCTTCTTTGCGGTTGAAACAGTACGGCAGGTCACGATCGTGATGTTCTGCCAGCGCGACAGCAGCGGTAGTCGCAATCGGAATGCCTTTGTAAGCTGGCCCGAACAGCAGATCGAACGCCACGCCAGAATCAACCAAGGCCTCCGCATAAAAACGCCCCAGTAAGGCCAGGTCACGCCCGGTATTAAACAGCCCGGCGTTAAAGAAATAGGGACTGATACGCCCAGATTTCAGGGTAAACTCGCCAAACTTCAATACCTGCTTGCTGAGTGCAAACTCAATAAACTGGCGCTGGTAGGCTTTCATTACGGCATCTCCTCGTCTTACGGGTTAATCACGTTATCGATCAGAATTAAAAATTGATCAGACATAAAAAAAGCGACCATCTGGTCGCTTATCGCTTTAACAAATCAATCGATTAAGGCCGCTTTCTGCGCCTGAACGATGGTATCAATTCCCCCTCGGGCTAGCGCCAGCAGGGTGAGCAATTCTTCGTGGCTGAACGGCTCGCCTTCGGCCGTCCCTTGCACTTCAATCATGCGACCGTCTTCGGTCATGACCACATTCATGTCGGTTTCCGCAGCGGAATCTTCCACGTATTCCAGATCGCACAGCGCTTCGCCGTTCACGATGCCGACGGACACCGCGGCGATCATGCCTTTCATCGGGTTCTTTTTCAGCTTACCCTTGGCAACCATCTGGTTCAGCGCATCGGCCAACGCCACGCAGGCACCGGTGATGGACGCCGTACGCGTGCCGCCGTCCGCCTGCAAGACATCACAGTCGAGCGTAATGGTGTATTCGCCGAGCACTTTCAGGTCGATTGCCGCACGCAGGGAACGCGCAATCAGGCGCTGAATCTCCAGTGTCCGACCACCCTGCTTACCTTTGGCGGCTTCACGCGAGTTACGGCTGTGCGTCGCACGCGGCAACATGCCGTATTCGGCGGTGACCCATCCTTGTCCCTGGCCTTTCAGAAAGCGCGGAACACCCTCTTCTACCGTGGCATTGCATAACACTTTGGTATCGCCAAATTCGACTAAAACGGAACCTTCAGCGTGTTTCGTGTAATGACGGGTGAATGTAAGGGGGCGTACTTGCTGTGCACTTCGGCCTGTTGGGCGCATGGCTCATCTCCGGTGGGTCAATGAAAACTGCCGCGCATTATACACGAAATCACTCACGTTGCGGGAAAGCGGCATCAGAAAGCCATACCTTGAACTTAGGGTATAACCTGAGGTTATACCCTACTGATGAACAAGTATTCGTCAGTGATGATGCATCATGAAATAGTCCATTCATCCCCTGAGCGTTGATGAGAGAAAATCATGATGCGGCATATGCAAATTGAAACGGTCAATCTGCCACTAGCCCGTCCTATGGCGGCTGAAAACGGGACGCGTCGTGCAGTTACCGTTATCCGCGTCGCGTTGGAAGAAAAAGGATTTATTGGACAAGGCGAATGTACGCCAGTCGCCCATTATGGCGAGTCCGCCGACAGCGTATGTCGCCAGCTCTCTGCGGTCCGTGAAGCAATAGAACACGGCCTGACCATCGAACAGCTCCAGAAAGATTTATCACCGGGTGCGGCCAGAAATGCGCTGGACTGCGCGCTGTGGCGGCTCAACACCGCCTTGGAAAAACAGACGCTGTGGCAGCGCGTTGGCATTCATCCCCCCACATCTGTGGTCTGTGCGCAAACGTTGGCGCTCGACAGCGTGGAGAGAATGGCCGCCGCCGCCTCCAATGCCGTTTCCCACGGCACTCTGCTGCTGAAAATCAAACTGGATCGCGAGCTGATTCTGGAGAAGGTCGCCGCCATTCGTGCCGCCGCGCCCAACGCCAGATTGATTATCGATGCGAGAGCGAGCTGGAGCGGGTTGGATTTACATAGCCTGTCTACCGCTCTGCTGCCTTATCAGGTCGCCATGATTGAGCAACCGCTTCCCGTCGGTAAGGACGAGGATTTACAGCGGTTTTCTCACCCGATTCCGATCTGCGCGGACGAAAGCTGCCGCCACAGCGGAGACATCGTCGGGCTGCGCCGTCGTTACGACATGATCAACATCAAGCTGGACAAATGTGGCGGGCTAACCGAAGCGCTGGCGATGGTGCGCGAAGCCCACTTTCACGGCCTGCGCATTATGGTCGGCTGCACGCTGGGCTCGTCAATGGCGATGGAAGCCGCCCTGCCCGTCGCCGTCGATGCCGAGCACGTCGATCTCGACGGCCCTATCTGGCTGGCCGCCGACAGTTCGCCTTATCTGACCTACAACCTTGGCCGAATTTGGCTATGACGCCATTAACCTCAGTAACCCTAAATCATCAACCGGAGTGACCATGACGGATATCATGCACGCGGGTGCCGCCACAGCACCCGGTAACGCCCCCAGGCCTGTACTGGAAATCGACGATCTGAGCGTCAGCTTTAGCGGCCGTTCCGGCACGCATCAGGCGCTAAAAGGCATTTCCTTTACCGTGAATAAAGGGGAAGTGGTCGCCGTGGTCGGCGAAAGTGGTTCAGGCAAGTCCGTAACCTCACTCGCCGTGATGGGGCTGCTGGCGGACTCTGCCAACATCGAACGTGGTGCGCTCCGTTTCACCGCACGCGACGGCAAGCAGCATGACCTGCTGAGCATGAAAGCGGAAGCGCGTCGTAAGCTGCGCGGCCGCGATCTCGCCATGATTTTTCAGGAGCCGATGACTTCGCTTAATCCGGTACTGAAAGTCGGCGATCAGCTCACCGAAGCGCTGCTTGACCACAAAATTTGCGATGCCGCGAGTGCGGACAAAAAAGCCCGTGAGCTACTGCACAAAGTGCGCATCGCAGACGTCGATCGCGTGATGAAAAGCTACCCGCACTCGCTGTCCGGCGGAATGCGCCAGCGTGTGATGATTGCACAGGCGCTGGCCTGCGATCCGCAGTTGTTGATTGCCGATGAACCGACCACCGCGCTGGACGTCACCGTGCAGGCTCGCATTCTGCAAATCCTGCGTGACCTGCAACAGCAGAGCGACATGTCTGTACTGTTTATCACTCATGATATGGGTGTAGTCGCGGAAATCGCCGACCGCGTGGTGGTGATGTACCGTGGCGAGATTGTAGAGCAAGGCACCGTCGAACAGATTTTTGCCGCACCGCAACATCCTTATACCCAGTCGCTGCTAGCCGCTGTACCGAAGCTGGGCGACATGCGCGATAGCCTCTGGCCAAAACGCTTTCCTTTACTGGGGCAAGCTGCCGATCCGGAAAACAGTGAACAGGTTACCGCCCGTTATGACGCCGAGCCGCTGTTGGATATTCGCGGGCTGAGCGTGTATTACCCGATGCGCAGCGGGATTTTATCCACCATCACTCACCACGTTCATGCGGTAGAGCAGATTGATTTCAACGTCTGGCCGGGCGAAACGCTGGCTATCGTCGGGGAAAGCGGCTGTGGCAAATCCACCACCGGACGCGCCCTGCTGCGTCTGGTACAGAGCCAAGCCGAAAGCATTCATTTTCAGGGCAACGAGATTTCCCAGATGAAAGAGCGGGATTTCCAGCCGCTGCGCCGGGAAATGCAGATGGTGTTTCAAGACCCGTACGCCTCGCTCAACCCGCGCCTGACGGTCGGCTTTACCATCGCCGAACCGCTGCTGCTGCACGGGCTGGTGAAATCGCTGGAAGAAGCGACACCGCAGGTGCAGGCGCTGTTAAAAAGTGTCGGCCTGCTGCCAGAGCATGCACGTCGTTATCCGCACGAGTTTTCCGGCGGACAGCGTCAGCGTATCGCGATTGCCCGCGCGATGGCGCTACAGCCACAGGTCATCATTGCTGACGAAGCCGTTTCGGCGCTCGATGTGTCGATTCAGGCGCAGGTCGTCAACCTGATGATGGATCTCCAGAAGAAAACCGGCGTGTCGTGGATTTTCATCTCGCACGATATGGCCGTTGTCGAGCGCATCGCGAACCGCGTCGCGGTGATGTACCTCGGCCAGATTGTGGAGATCGGCCCGCGCCAGTCGGTGTTTAACGATCCACAGCATCCGTATACCCGCCGCCTGTTGGCTTCGGTACCGATTGCCGATCCAACCCGCCGCGGCGCACGCCAGTTTGACGACAGCGAAATCCCCTCACCCTTGCGTAAAGCAGGCGAGGCCGTCGCCAAAACGCGCTACCGAGAGGTCGCGCCGCAGCACTGGGTCGCCGACAACGAATCGGCCGCCTGAAACACGATGCCATGACAATAAAACAGTCATAAAAAACAAAGTATTAACAAAACACAACACACGTTCATAGCTGACCAGGAGAGAAACCATGAAGCCATTTGTTCGCCGCTCTGCCGTTGCCCTCGGGCTCTCACTGTGTCTGGCGGCTGTCGCCCAGGCGCAAGACCTTCGCATTTCCATCTATGCCGATATCACCGGACTCGACCCGCACGATACCTCGGACACGCTGAGCTACTCCATTCAGAGCGGCATCTTCGAGCGTCTGTTCCAGTTCGATAATAAAATGAAGCTGGTGCCGCGTCTGGCGACGGGCTACACCAGTAACGACACCGCCACCGAGTTCGTCATTACGCTGCGCGAAGGCATCACCTTCCAGGACGGCGCGCCGTTTAACGCCGACGCCGTTAAAGCTAACCTCGACCGTCTGGCCGATCAGAGCAAAGGCTTAAAGCGCAACAGCCTGTTTAACATGGTGCAAAGCGTCACCGTGCTGTCGCCGACGCAGGTCAAAATCGAGCTGAACAAATCCTTCGGTGCCTTTGTGAATACGCTGGCGCACCCGTCTGCCGTCATGCACAGCCCGGAAGCGCTGAAGAAATACCCAGACGAAGCACAGCTGCGCGTGCATCCCGTCGGTACTGGCCCGTTCAAATTCACCGAATGGCAGCAGGGTAAAGACGTGAAGCTGGTGAAATTCGACAACTACTGGCAGAAAGGCTGGCCAAAAGTCGACAGCGTGACCTTCTACCCAACGCCGGAAGATTCCACCCGTGTGGCGTCACTGAAATCCGGTCAGGTCGATGCCGTGTATCCGCTGCCTTCCGATCTGATCGGCACCGTACAAAACGACAGCAAGCTGGCGATTCAGCGCGACCCGAGTATTTATCAATTCTGGCTGGCGATGAACAACCTGCGTCCACCGCTGAACGATATCCGCGTGCGTCAGGCGCTGAACTACGCCATCAACCGCGACATCTGGCTGAAAGTTGGCTTTGCAGGCATGGGCGTTCCTGCCTCTTCTGCGATGGCACCAGACGTGCAGTTCTTCGCACGCCAAACCTCGCCGAACTACACCTATAACCCAGAAAAAGCCAAGGCGCTGCTGAAAGAAGCGGGCTACGCCAACGGCCTGAGCCTGAAGCTGTGGACGACGAACCGTACCGACTACATCCGTAGCGCGCAGTTCTTCAAACAGCAGTTAGAGCAGGTCGGCATCAAGGTCACCGTTACCCCGATGGATTCCGGGATGCGTAACGCCAAGCTGTTTGGTGTTAAAGATCCGAAAGACGCCGAATTTGACCTGTTCTACAACGGCTGGTCTCCGTCTACCGGTGATGCTGACTGGGCACTGCGTCCGCTGTTCGCGACAGAGTCCTGGGTGCCGGTTGCGTATAACGTTTCCTACTACAGCAATCCGGTAACGGATAAAGCGATTACCGCTGGGCTGGCGACGGCCGATAACGACAAACGTGCTGCGGCTTATGCGGATGCACAGCGTCAGATTTGGCAAGATGCACCAGTGGTCTTCCTGGGCTCGCCGGACAACGTTGTCGGCAAAACCAAGAACCTCGACGGCGTCTACATGCTGGCTGATGGCTCACTGATCTTCGATCAGGCTGAATTTAAGTAATCGGTCAGGGAGAACGCCATGTTTGCTTATATCGTCCGACGTTTGCTGGAAATGATCCCGGTTCTGCTGGTGGTCTCCCTGTTAGTGTTCGGTTTTATAAAACTGCTGCCGGGTGACCCGGCACGTATTTACGCCGGTGCTGACGCGACCATTGAGGCGGTGGAAGCCGCTCGTCAGCAGTTAGGATTGAACGACCCGCTGCCGCAGCAGTATGTCCACTGGCTCGGCGGCCTGTTCAGCGGCGATCTGGGTGTGACATACCGCACCCAGCAGCCGGTTATCGACGTCATCAGCAAGAGTTTTATGCCCACCATGTGGCTGGCGCTGGCGGGCTTTGTCTGGTCGGTGCTGCTCGGCCTGCTGATCGGCGTGGTGTCCGCGCTCAAGCGTGGCAAATGGCAGGACTGGACGCTGATGAGCTTCGCGGTCGGCGGAATTTCCATGCCGCCGTTCTGGCTCGGCCTGTTGCTGATTCAGTTTGTCGCCATGCCGTTCGGCGTCTTTTCCGTCAGCGGCTTTAATCAACCCAGCGACATCATTCTGCCCGCACTGACGCTCGGGGCATCGGTAGCGGCCGTCATGGCACGCTTTACCCGCTCCGCGTTTCTGGAAGTCGCGCAGGAAGACTACGTCCGCACCGCTCGCTCCAAGGGGCTGCGCAATCGGCTGGTCACCTGGAAGCACGTGATGCGTAACGCGCTGATCCCAGTCATCACCATGCTGGGGCTGCAATTCGGCTTCCTGCTCGGTGGCTCCATTGTGGTCGAAAGCGTGTTTAGCTGGCCGGGTCTGGGCTGGCTGCTGATTGAATCAATCAAGACGCAGGATCAGCCGGTTATTCAGGCGCTGGTGATGCTGTTCGTGTTTGAATTTATTGTCATTAACCTGTTGGTCGACCTGCTGTACGCGGTGGTCAATCCGGCGATTCGCCTACGTTAGGAGACACGATGAACCTTCCTCCCGAACCCGTCATGGCCGTTGCCACGCTTGATGAAGAGACGATACGTTCGCCGTGGCGCGACTTCGTTCAGGTCTTTATCCGTAACCCGATGGCGCTGGTCTCCAGCGGCTTCGTCCTGCTATTGGTACTGGTCGCCATTTTCGCGCCCTGGCTGGCACCGTGGAACCCAATGGAGCCCGACTGGATGGCGCTGGCTTCACCGCCTTCAGCGGCGCACTGGATGGGCACCGACGATCTCGGGCGCGATGTGATGAGCCGTATCATCTACGGCGCACGCATCTCGCTATATATCGGCATTTTCTCCGTTACTCTCGGCATGTTGGTCGGCATCGTGCTCGGCCTGCTGGCAGGCTACTACGGCCGCTGGGTCGATACGCTGATCATGCGCGGTTCCGACGTGCTGTTCGCCTTTCCTGGCATGCTGCTGGCAATTGCGGTCGTCGCGATCCTCGGCCCCGGCCTGAATAACGTGATTATCGCCGTCGCGGTCTTCAGCGTACCGGTCTTCGCCCGCATCGTGCGTGCCTCTACGCTGTCGCTGAAACAGGCGGCCTATGTGGAAGCGGTACGCTGTGCCGGTGCGCCGGATCGCATCGTGCTGATGCGCCACATCCTGCCCGGCACGCTGCCTAACGTGATCGTCTATTTCACCATGCGTATCGGTACCAGCATCCTGACCGCGGCAGGCCTGAGCTTCATCGGCCTTGGCCCAGAGCCGGACGTACCGGAATGGGGCAATATTCTGGCAATGAGCCGTAGCCTGATGATGGCAGGTGCCTGGCACGTTAGCGTGTTCCCAGGTCTGGCGATCTTCTTCACCGTGCTGGCGTTTAACCTGCTTGGGGATGCGCTGCGTGATACGCTCGATCCCAAACTAAAAAGCTGAGGAAGGCGATGCGCGGCGATCACCCGATGAACGATTATCACCAACAGCAGCAGGCGCTGTTGCTACAACGCTGGAAAACGATGCGGCAGTTGGGTACGCCGCGCTCGGCTAGCGGACCGCATAACAGCATTAGCGATGTGGCAGGCGTGCGCGTCGGCCACTGCACATTGGCGGCAGGCGAAGTGCAAACCGGCGTCACGGCGATTGTGCCGCCCAGCGAGAACCTGTTCACCCAGCCTCTGCCCTGCGGCGCGGCGGTGCTGAACGGCTTCGCTAAACCCGTCGGACTGGTACAGATCAAGGAGTTGGGGCTGCTGCAAACGCCCATCCTGCTCAGCAATACGCTGGCAACTGGCACGTTGTTTACTACGCTGGTACGCGACGCCATTGCCCGCAATCCTGAACTGGGTCGCACGTTGCCGACGGTGAACCCGCTGGCGCTGGAGTGCAACGACGGCTGGCTGAACGACATTCAGGCGCTGGCGGTGACGGAACACATGGCGCGACAGGCGCTGGACAGTGCCGCAGACAGTTTCGCACGCGGCAGCGTCGGCGCTGGACGCGGGATGAGCTGCTTTAGCCTGAAAGGCGGCATCGGCACCGCATCGCGCCTGATTCCTGAATTGAATGCCACGCTCGGCGTGTTGGTGCTGGCAAACTTCGGCACGCTTTCCTCACTGACGCTGGACGGCGTGCAGATGGGCGACGCTATCGCGCCTATCCTGCCCGAGCTCGCACCGCAGCAGGACGCCGGATCGATCATCATTATCATGGCGACGGATGCCCCGCTTGATGCCCGCCAGCTCAAGCGTATCGCCAAGCGTGCCGGTGCAGGATTAGGCCGGCTCGGCAGCTATTGGGGACACGGTTCCGGCGATATCGCCGTCGCATTCTCCACCTGCCCGCAGCCGCAACCGCCGGAGGATGCGCAGCTTGAATCGCTGTTAAGCGCCGCCGCCGACGCCACCGAACACGCTGTACTCGACGCCATGCTTCAGGCAGACGCCGTGACTGGTTTTCGCGGCCATCATCGTCCGACGCTGCCACAGGCGTTGGACAGGCTGGCTGCGACTCTTTATCCATACGCAAATTCTCCCGTAGGAAACTGATGATGAAAGTGTTTATCTCTGCTGATATCGAAGGGATCGCAGGCGTGATGCGCCCGGAACAGTGCAGCCCTGGCACCGCGGAATATCAACTGGCACGCGGCCTGATGGAGCAGGAAGTGAACGCCGCGATTGACGGTGCGTTCGCGGGTGGCGCAACAGAGGTGGTGGTCGCCGACAGCCATGCGGCAATGGTCAATCTGCGCGCGGAGAACATCGACGCCCGCGCCCGACTGGTACAGGGCAAACCGCGCGGCTATTCGATGGTAGAAGGGCTGGAGCAACAGCAGTTCGACGGCCTGATGTTCATCGGCTACCACAGCGCGGCGGGCGAGTTTGGCGTGCTGTCGCATACCATCAACGGTCGTGCGTTCTACCGCGTGCGCATCAACGGTGAAATCATGGGCGAGAGCGACATCTACGCTGCCGCCGGCGTAGAACAGAAGACACCACTCTGGTTGGTCAGCGGTGACGACACGCTCCAGCGCTGGATCGCCCGCTACTACCCCGCCACCGACTACACCTGCGTCAAGCGCGCGATTTCGCAGCACGCAGCCGAATCCCTCAGCACTGAACAGGCGCGTCAGGTGATTCGTGACGCGGCAAAAGCGGCGGTGGAAAAAGCGCACCGGACGCTGAATTCGCGGATTCAGGCACCCTACCGCCTTGAACTGATGGTGGCAAAACCGATACTGGCCGATCTATTCTGTCTGCTGCCGAATGTGGAACGTTTGGATGCCATAACCGTAGGTTATACGGCGCAAAGCATGCGGGAAATCACCAGCCTGCTAGGTGCCTTCTCCTATCTGGCGACAACGCAAAACTGATTCCAGTTTATCCGCCCCTTATTCCGGGGCGTAAACCGATTGAAAAGAGAATTTATCGCATGACAAAGCCCGTGATTGTGATCCACGGTGGCGCAGGTGCGCTGACCCGCTCAGCTATGAGTGCTGAAAAAGAGCAACGCTACCTGGCCGCATTGTCCGAGATTGTCGCCAGCGGACAGCGCATTCTGGCTGAAAACGGCAGCGCGCTGGATGCCGTAACGGAAGCCGTTCGCCTGTTGGAAGAGTGTCCGTTATTCAATGCCGGACATGGTTCGGTTTTCACCCACGCGGAAACCCACGAACTGGATGCCAGCATTATGGACGGACGCTCGCTGGATGCCGGTGCGGTGAGCTGCGTCAGCCATATCCGTAACCCGATTCTGGCCGCGCGTACCGTACTCGAAGCCAGTCAACATGTGATGTTTACTGCCGACGGCGCAGAGGCATTTGCACAGCAGCACGGTCTGGAGATGGTTGATCCGGCGTTTTTCTCCACCGACGAACGCCGCCAGCAGTTGCATAACGCGCAGGCAGGTTCAGGCCGCGTCATCCTCGATCATGATGGCCAGAACGACCCTATCGATCCTGACCGTAAATTCGGCACCGTCGGCGCGGTCGCACTGGACAGCGCGGGCAACCTCGCGGCAGCAACCTCGACGGGCGGCATGACCAACAAACAGGCCGGACGCGTAGGTGACAGCCCCATCATCGGCGCAGGCTGCTACGCCAATAACCAGACGGTCGCCGTTTCCTGCACCGGTACGGGTGAAGTCTTTATGCGTGCCGTCGCCGCTTATGATGTTTCGGCGCTGATGGAATACGCCGGACTCACGCTACAGCAGGCCAGCGATCGCGTCGTGATGGAGAAACTGGTGCGGATGGACGGCAGCGGTGGGCTAATTGCCGTCGACAAAGCGGGCAACATTGCCCTGCCGTTTAATAGCGAAGGCATGTACCGCGGCTATGGCTATGTGGGAGAAGCCCCCGTCGCCGATATTTATCGCTAAATCTGTCGCCCTACCTATTCAGGCCGAATTGCACCATTTTCGACCATGACGCCCAATTATGGAACATTGCGCACCATAATTGGGCAAGGCTATTATTAAGAAACGCCGCTGGGCGGGCAGGAACGAAATTAGAAACTGGCGTAATAATTGCAGGCATTTTGATTATTACTCATACGATGCTCACCAGAAAGCGTCAGCCGGAGCCTGCACTCATGCGACTACGCCATATTGAAATTTTCCAGGCCATTGTTCAGGCAGGTACCATCAGCGGCGCTGCCCGCTTACTCAACGTCTCACAGCCGAACGTCAGCCGGGTATTGAATCACGCAGAGCAGCAGCTCGGTTTTTCCCTGTTTGAACGTCGCACACAGGGAATGATCGCCACCGAAGAAGGGCTGCGCCTGATACCGAAAGTGCAGGAACTTTTCAGCCATCTGCAAAGCATCAGTTCACTCACCGAACAAATCAAAACCAGCAAGGCCCACTCCGTAAGGCTGGGTGCAGCACATGCGTTCGGACAAATGATCGTGGCGCCAACGCTGGTGGAATTTCATAAGCAGGCCGCCTCGGTTAACGTCGAACTGGTTACCGAACACTTCAGCACGCTGTGCCAGAACATCCTGCAAAACCAGCTCGATTTCGCGCTGATCTTTGGCCAGCAGGTGCCGTCCGAGCTGCTGGCAGAACCGCTGTTCCAGTCCACAATGGTTGCCCTATTGCCGAAAGACAGCCCGATAAACGGCCCTGTCTCGCTGGAATGGCTGTGCAACAACAATCTGCTGATGATGCAGCATAAGGATCCGCTCGGTCAGGTGCTACACCGTGCGCTGCGCGACAAAGCGCTACAGCCAGCGGCGTCGCTCTACATCAAAACCTACTCGGTGATTGCCGACATGGTGCTGGCGGGCGGCGGAACGGGCATCGTCGATCTCTTTACCGCCTGTCGCTATGCTGACCGGCTCAAGATCGTCCCTATCGATCAGCCGCTGCCTTTTGAAGTCACGCTGATCAGCCGCCGTGACAACCCACAGTCACAGGCGACACTGCAGTTAAAACAGATGATGAAAAATCGCTGTCGCGACATTGCCAGACAGAACGAAGCCTTACTTTACGCCGCCTGATTCTCGACAGGTGGCACCATGTAGGCGGTTTTTCCTATCCCCTGCACGGGACTCAACGCTATAATCCGTCTCATCATTTGCTCTACAGGTATGCACCAATGATTCGCAGCATGACCGCTTACGCCCGCCGAGAGATCAAGGGCAACTGGGGAAGCGCAGCCTGGGAACTGCGTTCCGTTAACCAGCGCTATCTGGAAACCTATCTTCGTTTACCGGAACAATTCCGCAGCCTCGAACCTGTCGCCCGTGAGCGCATCCGCGCCCGCTTAACCCGTGGAAAAATCGAATGCAACCTGCGTTTTGAGCTCGATCCGAGCGCGCAAAGTGCGCTGATCCTGAACGAAAAATTGGCGAAACAGCTGGTTAATGCCGCCAACTGGGTCAAGATGCAGAGCGACGAAGGGGAAATCAATCCGGTTGATATCCTGCGCTGGCCCGGCGTGATGTCGGCGGAAGAGCAGGATCTGGACGCCATCAGCGCCGAACTGCTGACCGCGCTAGAAGGCGCGTTGGATGATTTCATCGCCGCCCGCGAAAGCGAAGGTGATGCGCTGAAAGGGATGATCGAACAGCGTCTGGCTGGCGTCAGCGCCGAAGTCGTCAAAGTCCGCGCTCAAATGCCGAACATCCTGCTCTGGCAGCGTGAACGCCTGCAAAGCAAGCTGGAAGATGCGCAGGTACAGCTGGAAAATAACCGTCTGGAACAGGAACTGGTGCTGATGGCGCAGCGCGTCGATGTCGCGGAAGAACTCGACCGCCTCGACGCTCACGTCAAAGAAACCTACAAGATCCTGAAAAAAGAAGAAGCCGTCGGCCGCCGCCTCGACTTCATGATGCAGGAATTCAACCGCGAATCGAACACGCTGGCATCGAAATCCATCAACGCCGACGTCACCGCGTCAGCCATTGAACTGAAAGTGCTGATCGAGCAAATGCGGGAACAAATCCAAAACATCGAATAACGTTTCACGCCATCTCGCGTTGTCTCATTAAGTCTCGTCAGGATAAAAAGGCCATTGTAAATACTGGCCTTTTCTGTTTTATATAGTCTCATATCGTATCACTAGAGCGCGTACTTGAAGTGTGCTTAAAGGTGTACTTATTTAGTCTTAAGTACATTCGTTTAAGTACACTCCCCTGATGGTCACGTATTCAATATGTAGATCAGGTCATTGCAGATAATGTTCACGCTCGATGAATGTGCCGATTATCGAGTTTTTTAAGGTGCGTACAACGGCATTAATACTGATATGCAGCGCCCGTGCGGTATCGCGAATACCGGCATTGTTCATGGCAAGGTCAACAATTTTCTCTTTCATACCCTGCTGACAGGCACGATATTCATACTCAAGCTGAAAACTTCGACAACAGGTCTGACAGCGGAAGCGCTGATGACCGATGCTTCCCAGTCCATGTTTTTTAACCGGATCTGTTTGCTCACAAAATGGGCATTTTACCTCAACCGTTGCCATCAGGCTCTTCTTCTAAATATTTCGGAAAACAGATGAACGTTCTACCTGACGATCACCGAGTTGAATACGTGACCGCATTTTCCTGTTTGCGCTGATCCAATGTCTTAGCAATCGCAGACACTGTTGTTTTACTGATCCCTTGTTGCTTGGCAAGATAAGTAAATTGACTGATGGCTTCTGCGACTTCTTCAATGACTTGCCTTGCATCATTCCAATTCGCAAAGCCAGCACTGGTAGCAAATTTTTGCATCACCTTAAGCGGTGGCGCTTTGCCATAACCTCCGAACGCAGTGGCGTGTTCGTTGAATGGATGTGGGCTGTAGGTAACATCGTAAAAAGGTGCAGGATTCCATTGACCGTCATCCGCTTGCAAAAACGCCCAATTTTTACTGTGGTCGTCTTGATTAGACGACAGCAAGTTAAAAATGGCGCGGCGAAATTGCAGTTGTCCAGCCGCTGGAGATTTACACAACTGACGGCTGGCTTTAACCAAGTCAATATAATCCAAACTTGGCGTTCGAAAGTCTGCATCCAGCAGCCCGCAAGCGCTGTGCATATGCAATCGACCTGAACTGAGTTGACTGCCTGAGTCGGCCTGTTCAGTGACATAATCAAAACGCTTAAGCGCTAACCAGGCAGATGCAGCGCTTGAAGATGGTGCTTCAATAAGTTGCCAGACTGGTGGTTGACACTTAGCTTGCTCAGCCATTTGCAAATAAACCGCCTCACACAAACCTTCTTCATGGCCGAGCGGGAGATTTTTTGAGGTAAATTTAATCAGCCAAGCCTCATCTTTAGGCTGAGCAAAGGTTCGACAATGCCGAGCTTCTCCAGCAGGCATATAAATCTGCGCTTTAGGCCTTGCCCCACCCGAACTACCTCCGGCGACTAATGCGGCCAACACCTGTTGCGTATGCCCATCTAACTCATCGTGATTATCATCCATATAATCTGACATCGAAGAATCGAACAGCGTTTGCGCTTCTAAGCCTAAAGTAGCTAAATCAATGTCCGCGTTCGTCGTGGCTGAAAACTCAGACACCGGAGAAAAAGACAATGCTCCCATGCCTTTATCACCGACAAAGGCCAGTCTATCCATCGCCGTTAATTGATTAGGCAGGATGCCCTTTTGCCGGAAAATACGATCTTGCAACAGCATGCCCCAGCCATCGGGCAAACAATCTCCAAATACGCCATGTACACCTTGGTGCGGCGCTTTAGGAGCGGCTTGAACTTGCGCATTCGCTTGTAAGGTAAACGGTGATAAATTGCCAAACTGCTGCAAATAGTCGTCAGCATACTGAAAAAAAACGCCTTGCCGATTCTGTGCCAAGACTCCAACAGATATTTGTTCACCTGAGCTTAGCGTACGAGTAACGGATAGTTTTTGAATGGGTTTAAAACTCATCTTTTAGCACCTCATCAATACTAGAAGGCATAGTGGCGCGCTCTTTGTGAGGTTGCGTGAGCTGATAAAGTCTATCCAACGAGTCTAGGGTCTGCCAGAGCAACAGCAATTGGCGAAATGAAATTTGCCCAGTTAGCTCAAATTTCTTAATGGTGGCCGCAGGTACACAGCTTCGCTCAGCAAGCGACGCTCGTGACAGCTTTGCTCGTTGACGTAACTCTCGTAAATAAGCCGCATAGGCTTGGCTTACATCGGTATCATCAAGTAAGGTAAAATTCATCCGCAAAGACCAAATGGATACAGTTATATCCATTATAGCCAGATAAAACCAAAAGTAGATACTATAATGTCCAATTGTGGGTAAGGTGCTGAAAAATCACTCGATAAATCCTTTCTAAACTGCTATGTTTTAACCCTAACAGCAGCGTAAAGCGGCACTGTTTTTCTATTGCTAACCACTAAGATTTAGTAAAAGCCAGAGGCAAGTGGTGGGCAAACAGGCATTTTTGAACGGTTTCTTTTCGATAAACCATTGAGTTTATTAAGGTCTACACCGCTACTCTACGAGCAGATCCAATTGAGTAACTTTCATCAGCGGTCACGCATGGACACCAAACCATTATAAATCAATAAATTATTAAAAATTGATGCTCATAACATCCATGGCAAACCCACTAAGTTTGGGTAGTTATGGGTAATAGATTGGGGAGTATTTTCTCGCTATAGTTTATTTAGCGAGAAAATACTCCCCAATTTTTTGAGGTTGAGAAATGGGTAAGATGAATATTCCTGACAATATAGCCCAACGATGCCTTAACCAAATTCCAGGTAACCGAACTGATGGTATCTATAACAAAGATGCTTATTTTGAGGAGCGCAAAGCGGCTCACAACATGCTTGGTGAGTGGCTGGCTCCAATTGTTAATGGCGATGAGGCAAATAAGATTGTCAATCTTGACATGGTTTTAAATTACAATTTTCACGGCAATAATTGACGTGAAATGACAAAATTACAAACCAAAAACCCAAATAAGTTTGAAAAGTCTGAAAATCACGTCAATAATAAACGTGTATTTTATTTTTTATAAACCAGAATGGGATCAGTCATGCTGAACACTGAAGCCAGACAGCAACTACAGAAACTGCTGCCGTTGGATATGATCGCCACCAAATCATGGCTGGAGACGCAAGGACTCAACCTGCATTTTCTAGACAATGCAGTACGGAGCCAAACGCTGATCCCTGTCGCAGCCGGTGTTTACACTAGGCAAGAAGCGAGGCTATCCTGGAAAGGAATCGTTGCCTCGTTGCAACGCATGGCCGATGTCCCTGTCCATGTTGGAGGTCTGACAGCGTTAGAGCTAGAAGGACTTGGCCATTACCTGTCCAAAGGAAACAAACCCAAGGTTCACCTCTATTCTGCTGAGATGCTGCCTAGATGGCTGGCTAGAATCGATGCGCCAGCACAATTTAAGTGGTATGGCACTCGTCGCCTATGGCCAGAGACGCTAATGCAAGACAACCAGTACCTGAGGCAAGATAGCTGGCACGCATCATTGCCTTCATTACATTATTCCTGTCCAGAGAAAGCCATTTTGGAGCTTTTAGCTATAGTGCCCAATACCATCAGCTTTGAACATGCTGACCAACTTATGCAAGGATTACACAACCTATCGCCTCGTAAGCTGAATACCTTGCTGAAAGCATGTAGCAGTATCAAAGCAAAGCGCCTCTTTCTCTGGCTGGCAGGAAGACATCAACACGCCTGGCTTAAGCACCTCACACCAGAACAGTATGCCCTGGGCACTGGTAAACGACTGATCGCTAAAGGCGGCAAACTAGAGCCAGCCTGGCAAATAACAGTGCCTAAGGATATGTGAAAACATGAATAGACAAAGCCACTACTACCGACAAGTGCAGCTACTACTCAGGATTATTCCTTTTGTTGCGCAGCACAACTGTTTCGCTCTCAAAGGTGGAACAGCTATCAATTTGTTTGTTCGTGACTTTCCTCGACTTTCGGTTGATATCGACTTAGTTTTTCTGCCCATGATGGAACGGAATGAAGCTCTGCAGACCATCAAGAGCAACCTAGAAACCCTGGCCTCCACGATCACTACTAATATCGACAATACTCGTGTTGTTCGCGCCTTCCAGGATAAATCAGATGCTCTGCGTTTATTGGTGGAGCGAGATAACGTTCAAATCAAAATTGAACTCTCCCCCGTACTACGCGGCACGGTTTACGACCCCAAAGTCATGCAGGTAAGTGAAGCAGTTGAAGATGAGTTTGGCTTTGCCGAAATGGCTGTGGTGAGTTTTGCCGATTTGTACGCGGGAAAAATCTGTGCAGCACTGGATCGTCAACACCCGAGAGATCTTTTCGACGTCAAGCAACTACTTGATAACGAGGGACTCACCGATGAACTTCGTAAAGCCTTATTGGTTTATATTATTAGTCACCCACGCCCTATTGCCGAACTACTTAGACCAAACTTCAAGGACATTTCAGGTGTTTATGAAGGGGAGTTTCGGAATATGGCCGATCAAGACATTCCCCAAGCGGAACTCGAAGCAACTCGCGAACATCTGGTGAGGCTAATAAACTCGTCTTTGACGCCTCAAGAGCGATCATTTTTACTGTCTTTCAAAAATCGCGCCCCCGACTGGTCTCTTCTGGAGCTTTCCGGTATCGACCAATTACCGGCTGTTCGTTGGAAACTGCAAAACCTAGCCAAAATGAACCCAGAAAAACATTCCGAAGCTTACCATCGGCTTCAACAAATATTGACGATATAAAAGCCCCGCCCTAAACGGGACAGGGCTCTAACTTTACTCAAGCGACTTTTCTCTGCTCAACCCACCACAGCAGATCTGAAAGCCGCCAAGCCACACAATGGGCGCTCAGCCTGACTCGTTTGGGGACTAAGCCTTGCCGTTCCATCATCCACCACTGAGTACGACTGACGCCAGTGATCATCTTACAATCAGGCTCTCTGCCCAGTCGCTCGTACTGACCTAATTGACTGAGCACTTGGAGAAGATGGAGCAGGAGATACGTTTACGTTTAGTTAATTGTGAGGCTCAAAGTAGCTGAATATGCCTTTTTTGTGGCTGGTCATTCTCATGGCTGGTGTGGCTCCTTATTGCGGGACAGGTCTATCATACAATAATCAGAATGTGGGATATTGAAGCAAACATTCAGCAGATCCAGCGACTAAAGCGAAACCTACCGGCGCAAGATATATGGAGTGAGCGATGAACGAGCACCACCAGCCTTTTGAGGATTTACAGCAATATAGCAGCGAAGGTCAGGAATATTGGTCAGCAAGAGAGTTGGCGCCATTGCTTGACTATCGGGACTGGAGAAATTTTCAAAACGTTCTATCGCGTGCAGCTCAAGCATGTGAAGCTAGTAACCAAGAGGTTTCAGACCATTTCGTTGAGACCACCAAAATGGTTGTGCTGGGATCAGGTGCTCAACGAGAACTGGAAGACGTTCATTTGTCCCGGTATGCATGCTACCTAGTTGTACAGAATGGAGATCCTAGTAAACCCGTCATAGCAGCAGGGCAAACATACTTTGCAATACAGACAAGGCGGCAGGAGCTAGCTGACGATGAGACATTCAAGCGACTCCGCGAAGATGAAAAACGACTTTTTCTCAGGAACGAGCTGAAAGAACACAATAAACAATTGGTCGAGGCAGCACAGCAAGCTGGTGTTGAAACCACTCTGGATTTTGCAATATTTCAAAATCATGGGTATCAAGGGCTGTACGGCGGATTAGACCAAAAGGCCATACATCAACGGAAAGGCCTCAAAAAAAGCCAAAAGATACTCGACCACATGGGGTCCACTGAATTAGCAGCCAACCTATTCCGAGCAACCCAGGCTGAAGAGAAGCTCCGCAGGGATAATGTTAAATCGAAGCAAAAAGCCAATGAAACTCACTTTGAAGTAGGAAGGAAAGTAAGACAATCGAGGAACTGGGCGGGACTATGCCAGAGAATCTACCTGCGCCAGAAAAAAGCATCAAACAGCTAGAGTCTGCTGCAAAAAAACTGGATAAAAAATAGAGCACGTGATTTTACCGTGTACACAGGTGGTGTAATAACACTTTCATAGAAGCCTTTCACCACTCGTCTTAGCAACCCCCTCTTTACGCAATCGGCTAGGAACTTTCTAAAGGCTGAGTCACATGGCACACTCTGCATAAAAGCCAGCTCTGTTGCACTGTGAATGCCACCGCCAGCGTTCACCGCTTTGGAAAATACGTTTAGTAGCTCATCAGATTTAGTCATAGGTCTACACTACGTCACAAAATAAGTAACTTAATGTAGACCTGGTGTTCAACTTAAACAAGAAACAGATCTACACATTATTACCTTATAGGTAACGATGAAAATAATTGGTCAAGACAGTAGCTGACAGAGGGCGAGGCGTCCCTAAAGCAGATCGCTCAGCCGGTTTAGCAGTGCTTTACGATTATTATTGGCCACGGTAAATCGCTTAAAACGATGCTCAAATGCCGCGACATCGCCTTTAAACTGATAGGCTTCGAACAACTGATGCAGATAACGTGAAGCTGCATCGTAGCCACTAGCGCAGATTCGATTAGCTTGCTCTTGCGCTTGCAGCCAGCAGTGCTCACGCTGGCTATAAATATCGGCCAACACTTTTTCTTTTTCCGCTCTTTCGATTGCCAATTTCTTTGCTAATTCTTCGGCTTGCTCTTGCTGTAATTGACTTCGTACTTCTTGAATATAAGGGGTAATCACATCGGGAGTTAACCAATACTGATAAGTTTCATCTTTATTAACAGACTCTTTTCGCGTCATCGCTAAGGCTTGGTGACTTGGTTGAGCGCTCAGGACCATGGCAAGCGCTTTAATAGAAGCTAAGGGAATATCATAAAGTGCAGTAAAAGCCAGTAGCCCCTCACTGAGAGACGTAAAATCGAACTGAATTAACGGTATTCCCTCAAGTTCATCATTAAAGCCAAACGTTTTGAGCCATATGAAGTAGAACAAACGCCAATCACCTTGCATTAACTCACTGCGTAAGGCGGCTAAATGTTGGAAAAAATCGTCTGCACTTTCATCATCAAAATACTCGTAATATTCCTCGATAGAGAAAACAAGCAATTGCCACTCATCGGTTTGATGAATAGAAAGTTCAAGTGTTGCAAACTCAAGCATAGCACTCGGTATCGTCCCAGCAGGTAGCTTAATGTAGGCATCGATTGAGCCCCAGTCGGCGTAATAAAAACCGATATCGAAGTATTTTAACATCAGCTCAGAAGGTTCCGCCTTTAAGTCACTGTAGGTGTAATACACCTGAAAAGACGTTGCGGAAATGTCGGCACGGCTTGAAATAGCTCTGAGTTTTTGTCGCACCTTCGCGTCTAAATACCCATCCAGACGCTCAAATCGATAGTATTGATATTCGCTCACGATGACTTTTTTTCTGAATCAATGGTGAATTGAAAAGTTTGTTTTAATAAAGGCTGAACCTGAACCATTCTGGCAACAGGCTCTGCGCTTATATAACGTTTTGGATCAACCGTCACAAACCCCCAAAACTGTAAGAAGCGTTCAATAAACCTTGATTCGATTAGCATGTTTAAACTTCTTTTCGGTGAGAAGTAACCGTCCGTAGGGAATGCCAGCAGCAAATCAGGGAAAGCCGTCATCACCTCTTTAACCAGCTGATCCACACTGTGATGACGTTGTATGCGCCACAGCATAAACAACCAAAAGGTACGCAAATCGACATCAAACTCAAAACGGTCCAAATAGCCCCAGTGATATTTGTTGATGGCAGTTTCTAACATAGGTTTAAAAAATGCCTGTACGCCTAGAGTTTGATACTGCTTTTGCGCTGATTTTTTTACATGGTAGCGGCCGCTGCGTTGATAAATAATGCCACTGATCTCGGCCAGTACTCGGGTGTAGTGCAAAGCATTAAACTTATCTTCGTTACTGCCCGCAAACTCACTGATGCTCTTGTCATATTCAAATTGAGCAACGGCAAACTCAGGCAATAACCCACTGGCCTGTTTAACCAACTTAGTCGGTAAGTTGCCTTTGCTCGTGGCTTTGAATGAGCCATCTTGCGCCATGGCTTCATCAAGAATCAGGGCTAAATAGCGCATCACAGGGCTGGCAGAAAGGCAGTCTGGCGTGTTGATTGTGACCCACTGTAACTCATCAAAAGGCGCATAAAGCCAATTGGCCATTTGCCTTGGCGTCACCCCACAAAAATCGGGATGAGGTTGATTATTACGATCCAGCACTTTGTGTTGTAAAGCAGCATTGAGTTCATCAAGGCTCAAATTTGGGTTCATTGCCAGCATGGCTTGAACATCATCAAGGAGTTGGGAATGCTGCTGAGATACGCTGTTCATACAACAATTTTTAAATTTTTTACCACTGCCACAGTGGCAAGGATCGTTACGACCGAGCTTCATTATGGGTTTCTCTTATTGTGGTAGAAAATATTGAAAAAAAACGCCTTGCCAATTCTGAGCCAACACCCCCACTGCGACCTGTTCACCCGACGTGCGAGCTACACTGCATTTCTGAATGGGTTTAAAACTCATCTTTTAGCACCTCATCAATGCTAGTCGGTATAGCAGCACGCGCCTTGTTAGGTTGTGTGAGCTGATATAGCCTGTCTAGCGAGTCAAGTGTCTTCTGCCAAAGCAACAGTAATTGGCGGAAGGAAATTTGCCCAGTCAGCTCAAACTTCTTAATCGTGGCCGCAGGCACGCAGCTTCGCTCTGCCAGTGCAGCCCGTGACAGCTTGCTTGTTGGCGTAACTCACGTAAGTAAGCAGCATAGGCTCGGCTCACATCAGTATCATCAAGTAATGTAAAATTCATCTGCGGCCACAACGCCCTGTGCTCAGGGCGTTTTCGTTGCATTATTGCCCTTCACCCTTTCCTACATACGAGACCGCCAAGGCTTCCTTATAGACTTCTTTCACCGAATTAAATTGTCGCGCCGCCTCCAGGGCATTCAATGTTGTTAGCTTCATCGAATTGCGAATGGGCCGGTGAGGCACGTTTTCAATCGGTGTTTTTAACATCAGGGGTTTACCTAATTCAAACAAAATACAGTCATAAGTATCGACACTTAACTTTCCCGTTTGCTCAACGTCTAGTTCATTCCTTTTCACGATTTTCTGGCTTTTAACTGGCCATATTTTCTTAATCGATTTCCAGTGGGGATCAAGGTCACTCGTTGAGGCGATAGCAAGGTAGCGTATTTCTGCGACTACGTGGTTTTTTGACTTTTTCATCGCCGCATTGAATGTCTCCACTCTGGTGTGGTACCACGCGGATGTGCCGTTTTCAAAATTATCAAAATACGTGCTGGTTCGCCCCACCTTACCACCCAAAGCGGCCGTCATCACTAAATCGGGGTAAAGCGTTTGCCCCATTCCGTAATAAGGGATCCGTGCGGCTTCTTGCAGATATAAACGTTCTTGTAATTGTTGCGTGCTGTAATAATTTCCCGCAACACCAAGCTGGTGCTTTAGAAAATCCACAATCCAGCGGCACCCAGCCTGACCATCGTTGTTGGGCAGAAGTGCAAACGCGCCAATCCCCACCTCAGAAATGGCATCAAGGTAAGGGTTGTCTTCCACGTTTTGGTTAAAAAAGCCGGGATAGAGGGCAAAGGCTCCAAACACGGGGCGACTTTTCTGGCCTGCTACGGATGATGTGTCTTGCGTAATACGGATCAACGCATCACGGTAACGGTGCATTTGGTTAATGGCATCGTCCGGCACCAAATCGATTTTATCAATATCGTATTTATCTGCATCGCTACCATCCACTTGGCTCGCTTTGGTTTGAATACGGTACTTGGCATCGAATAGCCAAATACAGCGCTTATCGCTCGGCGTAGGGAATTCAACCTTCAAGACAATATCAGGACGATGAGAGACGAAGTAAGAACGAATATCTTCGCTGTTTGGGCTAAAATGAGGTTCGTGAGCCAATCTCGCCACTAAACCATCCTCGCGTTCAAAAACAAACGCGCCCGCAAATCCATTTTTTAACTGATATTCAAAGTCATTTTTTAATACCAAGGCTTGGCGATTCGGGGTGATATCCTTAAATCCAAGATCGTCGACTAAAATGTTGCGCAATGCCAGAAAACACCACACTTCATAAATATCAGCAACAGATTTCATCGAAATACTGGTTTGATTAGCAAAAACATCCAAGTAGCATTTAAGCTCCTGCCAAATACGATATACCGCGCTGTAGCCCGTTTTTTGTTGCAGTACGAGCGATGATTTAGCCAAACCATTAAATTCGCTAACGTCACGTAAAAAACTGTGGTTCAGCATTTTGATCAATGGTTTTTGCCAACTGCCAATTTCAGTGAGAAACGAATCTGAAAGGCGTTGATTTTCAGGTGCTTGATTATTTTTCCGCAGTTTGCGTTCAAACTCGGCTAATCGATTTTTGCATTGAGTGACCACCATCTTGATAAAACGATTCTCTGGCGTATCGACACTCAAGTGCTTTTTTTCAACGCGATAGCGTTTATCAGACCGACCATTTTTCAGATCGTTAATGACGTTTTCGGCTAAGCGATAAGGTAAGCGGCCTTTTAAACGATCCGCACGCACAAATGAAACATTGGGCTGTAGGCGGCGATGAGGCGCCTGACTGATTATTTTTAAACTTTGTTCTAAACGTTGCCTCAGTGCCGTGAAATTAGCCAACCAGAGTAACGGAAAATCACCACGTTGTTTGCTTTGCTCTGCGTCTTGCTCCGTTTTCTCCGCCAGGCTAAAACGCCACAGCGGATAATTTTTGTCGAGTACACGATACATCTCCGGCAAATCACGGTGTAAATCCATTTTGGTCGGCAACACTTCAAAAGCGAGAGTAAACCGATAGTCCTGACCTGCACGGCGATAGCTGAGCGGCAGGCGCATCCAGCCGACATCATTACCAGTATTGACGGTGCCCGTTAAGCGCGCGGGAATATCGCGTTTCTTTGCCGCAAAGCGAAAACCTTCATTCACCAGCCTTACGCGGTGGGTTAAAGCGGCTTGCTCCACCTCATTAAAAAACACCCACTCAAACTGATATTGCGCATTTTCAAAAAACAAAGGTTCCCGCAGAGTGATCGACTCACTCTGCACACGAGGGGAATTACCCAACGTTTCAGAGATCAGCGTTTCATCCAGAACTGCCACTTCCTGCAAATCCATCGCAGGGGAAAAACGCACCGCCGAGCCCACACTATTCTCAACCGAGGGATGAAGAGCATCAGCGTGCTGAACGCGTTTAGCCAGTGTGTTACGGTAAACCTGTTGCCGTTTAGCGATATCATTACACCAAATCGACAGTTCAAAATGCTCAGTTTGTACTCGCAGTAATTCGGGCATTTCGTACCGCCTTATGGGTTATGGCCAGAAACTGGTAAAGCCGGATTGAGCAAGCTTATTTTGCATCCAATCAATTTTAGCGCGACTGCGGCAAGCAATCATTATTGTCTCACCATCTTGTTGCTTTTCACGGTAAAAATCCTGTCTTGCGTTTGGTTGATTCCAAATAGCGGACAGATTTTCCTTTAAAATACCGGATAATTTTATGAGCAGCGATTCATCAATATCATGCTGAGCTAATTTATCGCTATCACCTTCAATACGCGGTAATAACTTGCACATTAAAAAATCATCCCAAACCGCTTGTAACTGCATTTCGTCTTCAGGTTGATGACTGATCACACTCAGCAGCAATTCATTTAAGGCACGATAGGCCAATTTAAAGGGCGTGTTGTCCAAAACGGTATTCAGCGCATGTAGAAATTGAATACTCGCTTTGCCATCTGCATCAATTACAGGCAAGCGTTCTTTATTCTTCACAGCACTTGAATAAATCGGGTAGGTCAGTTTTTTAGAGGCGACTGTTGGTGAAAAATATTCATTAAAATCGTTAGGGAAGAAATCACCAAAATCGAAACTCAGTGCGCGGTCAATCACCTTACGGGAAAAGCCGTGCGTGGTCTCATCCATATTCACCGTACCGGCCACCAGTAAGTTAAAGGGAATGCCGATTCCATTCTCAGAAAATTCAAGCCATAACGCAGAAGTCGGGTCTAACTTCAATTTTTTGCACAATTCATTCCGTTTATCATCAGAAAGTGACTGAATCACGGAGGCTTTTAATAACGGGTCGCACTGGTAGGTAAACGCATCATCTGCCCATTCCCATTCGCGGGTTTCCAGTATGGATAAATAGTCAGCGAAATACTGCTCGACAGGGGCAAGATTCATTTCATCCAAGCATAACCAATACGGCGGTATTGCCTGCAAATCATTACGGTTCCCTGACGTTTTGTTCCCTGCGATTGGCACACCGGTCTCTGCAATGGTTTTCCACGCTTTAACAATAAATTGCAACACATCGGTGATGACGTACTCGGCATTGTTATTCAAGCGAGTGGTATAACCTAATAAATCGCTGGGTTCATGCCAATCCGGACGGACGGAAACTAAACAATAGGTTTCTTGACGGCTTCCCGTCGCTTCTGCTTGTTCACGAACAAAACGTGATTTTCCTGTGCCGGAAATACCGGCTAGGAGGAGGAAGGGTTTGCTTAATGTAAATTCAGTTAAACTGGAAGGACTTAAAACCTTTTTTTTAATATATGGCTTAATCGACACTGGGGCCTGACTAGGCTTTACAATAAAAGCACTAACTCCATAAGAATTCAATATATCTATGACCGAATTTAATTCATCACTATTTTTTTCTACACCACCACAAGTTAAAAAAGAAAACCGAGCATGGGAATTAACTTTCTTTCCAAATCTTTTTAAAACAGTCTGCCACTCATTAATACTCGAGCTTGTAGATTCAAAATAACTACCATCATATAAAATTGAAAAAATACCATTTTCTAAATCTTTCTTCGCACCTAAGACTTGAATATCTTCAGATTCAATAAAAACACTAAGAACATCTTCTTCAGAAATATACCTATGTTTTTTACTATAATTATTAAGAACAGTATCTTTTATATAATTTCTAGATAATTTTTTCCCTGCGATACGAATTAATTCCTCATCATTCTCTAACTCATCCTGAAATTTCCCAGAACTAGCCGAATCAAGCCCCATGTAACCTACTTCATCTGCTTTAGAGAAAATATAAGAAAAAACTTCATCCCTATTGTTTTTCATACTTTATTAACCTTGTTCTCTTAGGAAATCTCTAATTGAGGATGCTACAACATATGAGAGCATAGGAGGTACAGCATTACCTATCTGCATCACATTTGAAGTTGCAGAATGAGGAAAAACAAATGAATCAGGGAACGTTTGTAAGCGAGCACATTCTCTAATAGTTAGCCTCCTCTCCAATTCATAGTGAAACTGAACGCGCGATTTAGCATTTGCTCTTATTGTGTATGAAGGCTCATTTGCTTTGCAGTGTTCATCGCCTTGCCCATTTCCCTTCTTAGCTTTTGAGGCTTTAAAATACTGGCTTTGATTTGGAAAAGCTTCATCTGTAATTTTCTCAAGATCACCTATTGCCCACTTTGTTCCTCGGTGATTCCCGATAAATTTAGGCGCAGGTTTAACAGGTTCGCCGATTAAATCATTTCGCGTACATATAAAAAATAGTCTTCTTCTACTTTGAGGTACGCCATAGTCTGGAGCAAAAAGATCCCAAACTTGGACTTTATAGCCTTGCGCCTCAAAATCGTTGACGATAGTTTCTAGTACAGACCCATTTTGCATACGAGCCAAGTTAGGTACATTCTCTGCACAAACTACTTTCGGTTTATGAAATTGCATGTATCGTACTAAAACTTTATATAACTGCCCCCTATCAGAATCCAGCCCTTTTTTAGGGCCACATGAGCTAAAATCTTGACAAGGGAAACCACCAATTAAAACATCTGCACTAGGAAATGTTTCAGCAAGATCTTCGGAAAGCTCAAGTTGCTGTATTGGAATATCGAGATTTCTTTTTATTGTCTCTACACACTTCTCATCTTTTTCATATGCAGCTAATGTTGAAAACGGCTGACTATCAAAAAATTCATCTTTATAATGAAAGCCTCCTTTGAATCCCATATCTAGTCCACCCACACCTGTAAACATTGATACAAGACTAAAATTAGTATTTAGCAAAACGTTCTCTCTTCTTTCTGAATTTAAGTCACAAAGAATATGAAATTCATTGTACTTTATTTTTGGTCTGACGCTTTTACCAAAATTTTCTAATTCAACAAGCCCATGTTTCTCTAGAGTTTTAATAGTCCGTGACAAATTACTTATAGCACGACCTGTCAATTCAGATAGTTCTGTAATTGTTTCAGGTTTTTTATCCGCAATAATCTTTAATAACTTTTGATTATCATCAGACAAAACCGATGCAATTGACTTCAAGGAGTCAAACCAAACATCTACTTGAGTTGTAACGCTTTTACTTTGACCTTTAATACCAATAGTACAACTGCTGGCACTCACCTCAGGAATTGTCACGAAAAAGCCTCTATACTGGATAAATAAACACGTCACATGTTATCAGCAAATGATAAGACGTCAACCGCATGACTGAAAATAATTGTTAAAATAAATACAAATTATTGTTTTTAATGGAATATAGATGAAGCTTAGTGTTGTCGAGTTGTCTGCTTTATACTGCGGCTTTATGCCACCAAGAGCTAAGTAGCCAGCACCAACCTAGCCTAAATTGTCCCTATCAGAGCCCAATAAGGACAACTTTCCTACAAACTGTCCTTATTGACTGGCGTTTTTGTCCTTATTCCGCCTAAATATAGAGACACTTACCGCTATTCTGTCCTTATAAATACACGCCAATAAAATCGGCCAGCCCTACACATTAAACGCCTCTTGTTTGGCAAGTTGCTCATTGCGGCTAATGCCCAATCGGTTTGCGGCCGCTTGCCAGCCTTTTACGGCGCCAAGTACCTCGTCATAGATACGGGTTGCGTCCTCGCGGCTTAAGCGGAAAAAATCGATCACCTCAAAGGCAGATGATAACTTCCAGCCTCTATTGATGAGCAAAAAACAATCAAATAGGGACTATATTCCCATAATATTGCCAAAAATGGGAATACAGTCCTCTTTTCTCGGTCGATGAAATCGACACAAAAAATCTATCCACGCTTTAATCGGTCACAGATTGACCAACTCTTAAATGACCAGTAGACTCATTCATGTAGACCAACTTTTTTTAAGAATTTGACCAACTCTTCGGAGGACCTGTGCAAAAAATCAATCTCTACGAGGCAAAGACCAATTTCTCTAAAATTATCAACCATGTATCTGAAACGGGAGAATCCTATGTCATCGCCCGCAACGGTAAACCCGTAGCGAAGATCGTTCCTCTTACCCTTACCGAAAAAACGCCACGCATTGGTTTCATGAAGGGCCAAGTTTCAGCACCAGAGAATTTTAATGATTTGAATAAAGAAGAAATTATCGACATGTTTAATGGGAAATAATGATGACAATCAACAAGGACGATGCCCCAAAGCAGCGCTCTACTAGCTACTTGTTAGATACGCACGCGTTGATTTGGTTAGCAGGTGAGCCGGAAAACCTTAGCAGCGACACAATCGCCATTCTTTCCGATGACAATAACCGTTTTTACTTCTCTTCCGTCAGCATACAAGAGATAGCAATCAAAACGGCACTAAACAAGCCCAGCTTTAGTATTGATGCTAAGGCTATAACGAAAGGTTTATTATCAGCGGGTTATCTTGAGCTTCCTATGCAGGCAACTCACGCCTATAACCTCACAAGATTACCCGAAATGCACCAAGACCCGTTTGACCGAATATTAGTCTCTCAAGCGAAAATAGAAGGTCTGGCACTGATAACAAACGATGGCAATATTATTAAGTATTGCTCAGGCTATATCAGCGTGATCAAATGTTGTTAGCATTCCAAGGAAAAACAACCGACATGCGTTACCTCGTCCTCCCCTTCATCCTTCTTGTCCTGACCGGCTGTCAGGCGGTTACCACCTTCGATAAATACGCCACGATGCGACGTGGCGAATAAGCATCAACAAATTTACCAGTAACATAATAGTAATTCCCGACCACAGGTTTAAACGTGACGGTACTAAATCCACCATTGGCAGCAATCATTCTGACTGCAATATTGTGCTGCGCGCTGACCCAAAATTCACGAATCATCGTTGGCGTTTCTGGAATAGCGGGAAAGCCGAGTTCTTTATTATTGAGTTTAGTTTGGAACCCAAACGCATTATTGGTATAGCCATTTTCTGGTGCATCAATATTAATACATCTGTCGGTCGTCGGATAAACGCGAACATAGTCAAGGTTGCGGTTATCGAACGTCATACCCACGCGCTCAGCACCCTGATAATCATCCAGTTTATGACTATAGGTTGCGACCGAGCATCCGCTAAGTAATACCGCGCCCATTCCAATCAGAAGCATTTTCCCGAACATAACCATCTCTTACCTTTATAAAATCAGAACATCCTGATTATTTTACGTCGTTTTTTATTCGAAAATTTATCCTGTATTACCTCACCTTAAAGCATTACCTCACCTTAAACACTAATGATAAACGAGGCAAAGGCGCATGATCCCACGCGATGAAGTCTGAGCCCCTGACGCTTGCTGAAAGACGAATTTGGCCTGTGGTTCTTCGCCAAAGCGCCCGCAGGCGTCGTGTGGATTACGCCCGAGAGGCAAGAGAGTTGGACGTAAAAGGAATCAGCGGGCCAATCACAAAACCGTTGATACCGTAGATTTCCATACCGCCCATAAGATGGCGGAATAATACGGTGCCAGGGTGTCAAAAACGCCAGCGTGAGATAAACGGTAAGTGTCAAGGTAGTTGTC
>NZ_JACDSF010000022.1 GCF_013449685.1 Pectobacterium brasiliense
CGCTTTACTCTTCTATCCCATTATTGCCGTTTTCGTTCGGTAAATGGGTTTATCCGCGATCTTAATGCCTTCTTTCGCAGGCATTTTTATATGTAACATAGACTTAAATGCAAAAAGGCCAGTCAGTGTGAACTGACTGGCCTTCAATTATTGCAAGCTTATCTGTTACATCGCTTTTCTGGTCAGCTCGATAACACGCAGCTTCGCAATCGCTTTAGTCAGCTCAGCGGAAGCCTGAGCATAATCCACATCGCCATGCGAATTGCGGATATGATCTTCAGCTTTGCGTTTCGCTTCCAGCGCACGTGCTTCATCCAGATCCTGCCCACGGATAGCGGTATCAGACAGTACGGTGACAATATTCGGCTGCACCTCAAGGACGCCGCCAGAAAGATAGATATACTCTTCCTCACCGTGCTGCTTAACGATACGAATCATACCCGGCTTAATGGCAGTGAGCAGAGGAGCATGTCCCGGATAAATACCCAGTTCGCCTTCACTCCCCGTTACCTGGATCTTCTGCACCAGACCGGAGAACATTTGCTGTTCTGCACTCACGACATCCAGATGGTAAGTCATAGCCATGTCACCCTCCTACAAGGCGTTACAGTTTCTTGGCTTTTTCCACGACTTCTTCAATGGAACCAACCATGTAGAACGCCTGCTCTGGCAGGTGGTCGTATTCGCCTTCCATAATCCCTTTAAAGCCACGGATAGTGTCTTTCAGGGAGACGTATTTGCCCGGAGAACCGGTAAATACTTCCGCTACGAAGAACGGCTGAGACAGGAAGCGCTGAATCTTACGCGCACGGGATACCACCAGCTTGTCTTCTTCAGACAGCTCGTCCATACCCAGAATCGCGATGATGTCTTTCAGTTCCTGGTAACGTTGCAGAATAGACTGCACGCCACGAGCAACATCATAGTGTTCCTGACCAACAACCAACGGATCCAACTGACGGCTGGTAGAATCCAGCGGGTCAACGGCCGGGTAGATACCCAGAGAAGCGATCTGACGGCTCAGTACCACGGTTGCATCCAAGTGAGCAAAGGTGGTGGCTGGTGACGGGTCAGTCAAGTCATCCGCAGGAACGTAAACGGCCTGAACGGAGGTGATAGAACCGGTTTTGGTTGAGGTGATACGTTCTTGCAGAACGCCCATCTCTTCCGCCAGCGTCGGCTGATAACCTACCGCAGAAGGCATACGACCCAGCAGTGCGGATACTTCCGTACCAGCCAGGGTATAACGGTAGATGTTATCGACGAACAGCAGTACGTCACGGCCTTCATCACGGAATTTTTCCGCCATAGTCAGGCCGGTCAATGCTACGCGCAGACGGTTACCCGGCGGCTCGTTCATCTGGCCATACACCAGTGATACTTTATCGATTACGTTGGAGTCGGTCATTTCGTGGTAGAAGTCGTTACCTTCACGGGTACGCTCACCTACGCCTGCAAACACGGAGTAACCGGAGTGCTCGATCGCGATGTTACGGATCAGCTCCATCATGTTTACGGTTTTACCTACGCCCGCACCACCGAACAGACCCACTTTACCGCCCTTGGCAAACGGACACATCAGGTCGATAACCTTGATGCCGGTTTCCAGCAGTTCCTGTGAGTTTGACAGCTCTTCATAGCTCGGAGCTGAACGGTGGATAGCCCAACGCTCTTCTTCGCCGATGTCGCCTTTCATGTCGATTGGGTCACCCAATACGTTCATGATACGACCCAGCGTTGCTTTACCTACCGGTACTTCGATCGGGTGGTCCAGGTTATTCACGTTCAACCCGCGACGCAGGCCGTCAGAAGAACCCATTGCGATACAACGAACAATGCCGCCGCCCAACTGCTGCTGTACTTCCAGCACCAGTTTTTCAGCGCCGTTCTCTACCTCAAGCGCATCGTACACCTTCGGTACGGCATCTTGCGGGAACTCGACGTCCACCACGGCGCCGATTACCTGGATAATCTTTCCAGTAGCCATCTTGAATCCTCTACGTAATTCGACAATACGTAATTCGTAAACCTGCTTTAAACCGCGGAGGCTCCCCCGACGATTTCGGTGAGTTCCTGAGTGATGCTGGCCTGACGAGCTTTGTTGTATACCAACTGCAGCTCTTTGATCAGGCTACCGCCGTTATCGGTCGCGGCTTTCATCGCAACCATTCGCGCGGCCTGCTCACTAGCCAGATTTTCTACGACGCCCTGATAAACCTGAGATTCTACATAACGGCGCAGCAGGGTATCCAGCAGCGACTTAGGATCGGGTTCATACAGGTAATCCCAGGCTTTCTTCTTCAACTCACCGTCATCCGAAGGCGGTAACGGTAACACTTGAACAACAAGCGGTTCCTGAGACATGGTATTAATAAACTTGTTGCTTACGATATACAGCTTGTCCAGACGACCTTCGTCATAGGCTTGCAGCATAACTTTAACCGGGCCTATCAATTCTGATACGGAAGGGTTATCCCCCATACCGGTAACCTGAGCAACAATGTTTCCGCCTACCGAACCGAAGAAAGAGACCGCTTTGGAACCAATCAGCGCTAAATCAGTTTCAACGCCTTTGTCGCTCCAGGATTTCATATCAGCCAGCAGTTTCTTGAACAGGTTAATGTTCAGACCACCGCACAGGCCACGGTCAGTAGACACCACCAGATACCCAACGCGCTTAACGTCGCGTTCTTCCAGGTACGGGTGTTTATATTCCAGATTTCCTAACGCAAGGTGACCAATCACATTGCGTATGGTTTCCGCATAAGGACGGCTGGCCGCCATACGATCCTGCGATTTACGCATTTTGGAAGCGGCGACCATTTCCATTGCTTTGGTGATCTTCTGCGTATTTTGGACGCTTGCGATCTTACTACGTATCTCTTTTGCGCCGGCCATCTTTGCTTCTCCTCAAAGCCTTGCGGCCTGCTTTACAGCAGGCCACCGGGCGTTACCAGGACTGGGTTGCCTTAAAAGTATCGAGGATGCCTTTAAACTTGCCCTCGATCTCATCGTTATAAGCGCCAGTCTGGTCGATTTGTTGCAGAAGTTCGCCATGCTCACGGTCAGCATAAGCCAACAGTGCCGCTTCAAAGCTACCAACTTTCGACAGCTCAACATCTTCCAGATAACCACGTTCCGCCGCAAACAGAACCAGAGACTGCTGTGCGACAGACATCGGCGCATACTGTTTCTGCTTCAACAGCTCGGTCACTTTCTGACCGTGGCTCAACTGCTTACGGGTTGCATCATCAAGATCGGAAGCAAACTGAGAGAATGCTGCCAGCTCACGGTACTGTGCCAGAGCGGTACGAATACCACCGGACAGTTTCTTCATGATCTTGGTCTGTGCTGCACCACCCACACGGGATACGGAGATCCCTGGGTTAACCGCAGGACGAATACCGGCGTTAAACAGGTTGGATTCCAGGAAGATCTGACCATCGGTAATAGAAATTACGTTGGTTGGAACGAACGCAGAAACGTCACCCGCTTGTGTTTCGATGATCGGCAGAGCCGTCAACGAACCGGTTTTCCCTTTCACTTCACCCTTGGTGAATGCTTCAACGTAATCGGCATTAACGCGCGATGCACGCTCCAACAAACGGGAGTGGAGATAGAAAACGTCACCAGGATAAGCTTCACGACCTGGCGGACGACGGAGCAGCAGAGAAACCTGACGATAAGCAACGGCCTGTTTAGACAGGTCATCATAAATAATCAGCGCATCTTCACCGCGGTCACGGAAGTACTCACCCATCGCACAGCCGGCATACGGTGCCAGATATTGCAGAGCAGCAGACTCAGACGCAGTAGCAACAACAACAATGGTGTTTTCCAGTGCGCCGTGCTCTTCCAGTTTACGTACCACGTTAGAAATCGTGGACGCTTTCTGGCCGATAGCGACGTACACACATTTGATGCCGGAATCACGCTGGTTGATGATAGCGTCGATAGCCAGTGCGGTTTTACCCGTCTGACGGTCACCGATAATCAGCTCACGCTGACCACGACCGATTGGAATCATGGCGTCAACGGACTTATAGCCCGTTTGTACCGGCTCATCAACGGACTGACGTTCGATAACGCCAGGCGCAATCGCTTCAACCGCAGAGAAACCGTCGTGATCCAGTGCGCCTTTACCGTCAATCGGTGCGCCCAGCGTGTTGACCACACGACCCAGCAGACCGCGACCAACTGGAACTTCAAGAATACGGCCGGTGCATTTTACTTTCATGCCTTCAGCCAGATCCGCATACGGTCCCATAACTACCGCACCAACGGAGTCACGCTCCAGGTTCAGTGCGATCGCATAACGGTTACCCGGCAGAGAGATCATCTCTCCCTGCATCACGTCTGCCAGACCGTGGATGCGGATGATTCCGTCGCTGACGGAAACAATAGTACCTTCATTGTGAGCTTCGCTCACCACATTGAACTGAGCAATGCGCTGCTTGATCAGTTCGCTGATTTCGGTGGAATTCAGTTGCATGCTCCAGTCCCCTTAAGACTGCAAGACGTCTGCCAGACGTTCCAGACGACCGCGAATGCTGCCATCTATCACCATATCGCCCGCGCGGATAACCACGCCGGCCATGACAGACTTATCAATTTTGCAATTCAGCTTCACTTTGCGTGACAGACGTTTTTCCATAGCGGCAGCGATCTTTGATTGCTGCTGCTCACTCAACGTGTTGGCAGAAATCACATCGACGTCAACCGTCGATTCCAGAGTTGCCCGCAGTTGAATAAATTGTTCCAGTACTTCAGGAAGCACTGGTAAACGTCCGTTTTCGGCCATCACCCTAATCAGGTTCTGACCGGCTTCATCAAGTTGATCACCACAAACGGCAATAAATGTTTTCGCCAGCTCAATCGGTGCAACCGCACCAGAAAGCAACTCGGCAATCTGCTCATTGCGCGCCACTTCGGCCGAAAACGCCAGCATGTTCTGCCAGCGATCCAAGGCCTGATTCTCAACCGCAAAGTCAAAAGCTGCTTTGGCGTAGGGGCGAGCTACCGTGACAAATTCAGACATCAGCCCCTCCCTCCTTACAGTTCAGCGACCAGTTTATCAACGATGTCGCTGTTAGCAGCTTCATCCACGGAACGTTCAATAATTTTCTCGGCACCGGCAATCGCCAATACGGCAACTTGCTTACGCAGCTCTTCACGAGCACGTTTACGTTCGGCTTCGATTTCAGCCTGCGCCTGCGCCACAATCTTGTTACGTTCAGCTTCCGCTTCAGCTTTCGCCTCATCCAGGATCTGAGCACGGCGTTTGTTCGCCTGCTCGATGATAACCTGAGCATCCGCTTTGGCTTTCTTCAGTTGATCTGTCGCATTGGCCTGAGCCAAGTTCAAATCTTTTTTGGCACGTTCAGCAGAAGCCAGACCGTCAGCAATTTCTTTTTGACGTTTCTCGATGGCTGCCATCATAGGCGGCCATACATACTTCATGCAGAACCAGACAAACAGGACGAACGCAATGGCCTGGCCGAGGATTGTTGCATTAATATTCACAGCACAATGCCTCTTTCAAAGTTAAATAAGTTGATGTTTTAACCTCAGCAGAAAACATTCTGCTTAGGCCACCGCAAACATCACATACAGCCCCAGACCAACAGCGATCATCGGGATGGCGTCAACCAGACCCATGACGATAAAGAACTGTGTACGCAGTAAAGGAATCAGGTCAGGCTGACGAGCAGCACCTTCCAAGAATTTACCACCCAGAATGCCGATACCGATCGCAGCACCGATTGCCGCCAAACCCATCATTAACGCGGCAGCCATGTACAGCAGATCCACACTCAGGTTTTCCATGACAGTCTCCAGTTTGTTTCAGTTAAAAACGTTATTTGTTGAAAGAAAATCAATGCTCTTCAGATGCCATCGAGAGATAAACAACCGTCAGAACCATGAAAATAAAAGCCTGAAGCGTAATAATCAAAATGTGGAAAATAGCCCAAGGCACATTTAACAGCCATTGTGACCACCACGGCAACAGACCGGCAATCAGGATGAAGATCAACTCACCCGCATACATATTGCCAAACAGTCGCAAGCCTAAGGAAATAGGTTTGGACAGCAGGCTGACACCTTCAAGAATCAGGTTGATAGGAATAAATACTGGATGGTTGAACGGCTGCATGGTCAGTTCTTTAACAAAACCACCGAGACCCTTCATTTTGATGCTGTAGAACAGAACCAGAATAAACACCCCAAGCGCCATCGACAGCGTGATGTTCACGTCGGCCGTCGGCACAGCACGCAGATAAGCATGCGCCGGATCGTATCCCAGCAGGCTATAGATGCCAGCCCAGGCTTGCGGCAACAGATCGATAGGCAGCAGGTCCATCAGGTTCATCAGGAAAACCCAGACGAAAATGGTCAGCGCCAAAGGAGCAATCAGTTTGCTTTTGCCATGGAACATATCGCGAACGGTGCCATCAACGAAACCGATAATCAGTTCGACAGCCGTTTGCAGCTTACCTGGCACACCGCTGGTCGCACGTTTTGCTACGCGGTGAAAGATAACCAGAAAGAGGACCCCAAGAGCGATGGAGAAAAACATCGAATCGACGTTGATCGCCCAAAAACCCGTCCCGACCTGCAAATGCTGCAAGTGGTGACCGATATACTCTTGCGGAGTAGAGATTTCTCCAGCAGCCATGATGTCTCTTACCCTTTTGTTGTTAATTACGGCAACGATTAATTACGGCCGGTGCCACGATCTGCATAACCAGCACCGATAAATAAGTCAGGCCAAGCGGAAAAAATGCCGCGTTAAACACGCCTAACGCCACCACTAACAGTGCAATGGTGATAAATACCTTAAGCGCCTCGCCAATCGCGAATGACCAGGCCACACGCCCATCAGCAGGTTTGTGTGACTGATGACGCAAGGCAAACAGCACAAACAACACATTCGGTAACCAGGCTGCCAATCCTCCGCCTAATGCAGAAGCAGCAGCGTTGACGCTATTGAGGCTGAAAACAGCACTCAACAAAGCAAAAGTCACTAACTGTAACAACAGCAGCCTTAAGGCTACTTTTCCGCTGTAAAGGGATACAGGCATGACGTTTGCTCTCTCCGTACCTTTTCAGAGGTATACCGAATGACGTATAAAACTGCCTTTACACCACTGAGTCAAGCAGCAAAAAACGAGCAAATTATACGGGTCATACCTGCGAATTCAATCGATAAGTAGCGAAAAGGTGAACAATTATTTAAATTTCTTTCTGAAGCCCCGTTTTTACTAACAATCCTCGCGACTCATGTCTGGTGTCATTAATTTCTAAAGGCCTCCAATCTGTGATATGACTCACATAAAAGGGCTTACGAATATTTACAACAGGATGTATCTTTTTTTGTCCTTAGCAATAAAACGTATTTATTTTATTTAATTTCAATAATTTAATAAAAACACCATCCAAAAATCGCAATAAACAACGTTTCAACCACCTATTGACATTATTGATATCGTTTTTTTACTCAATTAACACAAAAATAACTAAATTTTGATGCCGATGATTTATTTTCGCTCGTTATTATTCAGTGCGAAAGCAAAAGGACAACGCTGAAAAAACGAAGATGTAAAATTTCAGTGATCGCGATGCGTTCCAGAACAATGCCACCGATAGACGAGGTGGCATCCTGACATGCAATATTTAGTTATAATTTTTTTGATAAAAAACAAAATTAGTTTGGTTTAAGCACGACCAAATGGCGCTCACCTTCCAGATCGGGAACGGATAAGCGAACAACCTGATCTAATAGGACATCTTGTGGCAAGGATGACAATTCATCCTCTGGAAGTACGCCTTTTAGAGCATAAAACCGCCCTGTCGGTCTGGCCGGAAGATGGCTGCACCAGCTAATCATGTCCTGCAAAGAGGCAAATGCCCGACTGATCACCCCATCAAAAGGGGGTTCTGCTGGAAACGCCTCAACGCGACTCTGCACTGGCGTGATGTTTTCAAGCTGTAGTTCATGCTGAACCTGACGCAGGAAGCGCACACGCTTACCCAGGCTATCCAGCAAAGTGAAATGCGAATCAGGACGAACAATGGCCAATGGAATTCCCGGCAACCCAGGTCCGGTACCCACATCGATAAAACGCTGTCCGTATAAATGTGGCTCAACCACGATACTGTCCATGATGTGGCGGACCAGCATTTGCTGCGGATCGCGTACCGACGTCAGGTTGTAAGCCTTGTTCCACTTATTCAGCATATCAACATACTGTATCAGAAGATTTTTTTGCTTATCTGAAATCACAATGCCAGCCGCGTTTAGCAGATTATCGAGTGTGTTGCGCACAATAAGATCCCGATGAAAAATATGAGGTTAATAATAAAAATAGCCGGAGAACCGGCTATTTAGGGGATAAGTTTACCTTAAATCAGGCGCTACGACGCAGCAGACCCTGTTTTTTAAGCCAGATCAGCAGAATGGAGATCGCCGCAGGCGTAATGCCAGAAATCCGTGAAGCCTGACCGATCGACGAAGGTTTATGATCGTTCAGCTTGGCAATCACCTCATTGGACAATCCACTCACCTGTTTGTAATCCAGATCGGCAGGCAGCAGTGCATTTTCATTACGCTGCTGTTTCTCGATTTCATCCTGCTGGCGAGCAATATACCCTTCGTATTTGACCTGAATTTCAACCTGCTCTGCGGCCTGTTCGTCGGTTAATCCTGGGGCAAACAGCGGTAGCGCAGTAAGCTGAACGTAATCCACTTCCGGGCGACGCAGCAGTTCTTCACCGTTCGCTTCACGGGACAACGGCGTTTTCAGCAGTGAGTTAACCTGATCTAACTGCTCAGACTGCGGGTGAACGTGAATGTCGCGCAGACGCTGACGCTCTTTCTCAATATTCTCAAGCTTCTCGTTGAAACGTGCCCAGCGATGATCGTCGACCATCCCCAGCTCGCGACCCATTTCAGTCAAACGCAGATCGGCGTTATCTTCGCGCAGCATCAGACGATATTCAGCGCGCGAGGTAAACATACGGTAGGGTTCTTTCGTCCCCAGCGTGCAGAGATCGTCAACCAGTACGCCGAGATAAGCTTGATCGCGACGTGGAGACCAGCCTTCCTTATCGGCAGCCAATCGAGCTGCATTCAGCCCAGCCAGCATGCCCTGCGCAGCGGCTTCTTCGTACCCTGTTGTGCCGTTGATCTGTCCAGCGAAGAACAGGCCATGCACAAATTTGTTTTCCAGCGTAGGTTTCAGATCGCGAGGATCGAAGAAATCGTACTCAATGGCATAACCAGGACGAACAATGCGTGCATTCTCCATCCCTGTCATTGAGCGAACAATCTGCCACTGGACGTCAAACGGCAAACTGGTAGAGATCCCGTTAGGATAAATTTCGTTGCTGGTCAGGCCTTCAGGTTCAAGAAAGATCTGATGCGTATTTCGATCGGCAAAGCGCATGACTTTGTCTTCGATCGACGGGCAATAGCGTGGGCCGATCCCTTCGATGATCCCTGCATACATCGGGCTACGATCCAGATTATTACGGATCACATCGTGGGTCTTCTCATTGGTATGCGTGATGTAGCACGGCATTTGCGCCGGATGCTGGCTCGCATTACCCAGGAACGAGAAAACGGGCATCGGGTTGTCACCGTGCTGTTGAGCCAGCACGCTAAAATCGATGGTTCTGGCGTCAATACGTGGCGGCGTACCGGTTTTCAGACGGTTGACGCGCAGAGGTAACTCACGCAGACGACGCGCGAGCGGAATAGAAGGCGGATCGCCTGCACGGCCACCGCTGTAGTTATCCAGCCCGATATGAATTTTGCCATCAAGGAAAGTGCCTACCGTCAACACTACGGCTTTTGCACGGAATTTTAGTCCCATCTGGGTAACAGCACCGACGACACGATCGTTTTCCACAATCAGATCGTCAACGGCCTGTTGGAAGATCGTTAGGTTTGGCTGATTCTCCAGTGCCGTGCGAACAGCCTGACGATAGAGAACACGATCCGCCTGTGCGCGCGTTGCTCTGACTGCCGGACCTTTACTGCTGTTTAGTATCCTAAACTGTATACCAGCCTGATCGACGGCACGCGCCATCAAGCCTCCCATGGCATCGATCTCTTTAACCAGATGACCTTTTCCAATACCGCCAATCGCCGGGTTACAAGACATTTGTCCCAGCGTATCGATATTGTGTGTGAGTAAAAGCGTCTGTTGTCCCATTCGGGCGGAAGCCATAGCAGCTTCTGTTCCGGCATGACCGCCACCGATCACGATGACGTCAAATGGATCTGGATAAAACATGGTACTGCTCCTCGCATTATCGCGAATGATGAGTGGCGAACGATCGTTATTTGCCCTGGGATGGGGATTCTACTCAACTTTGAGCCAACGACCAAGTCCGTTGGATCCTCGTTAATTAAAGAAAGATCTTTTTATTTAAAGATCTCTTTATTAGATCTCTTATTAGGATCGTCATGTTGTGTGGATAAGTGATTATTCATATTAAAGATCAAGAGAATGGCGTTGATCCTTACCTGTGAATGATCGGTGATCCTGGACAGTATAAGCTGGGATCTTAATGCGGATTTATGCACAGGACAAAAAACATACTTAGGTTGTTATTGGGATAACTACGGCTTTTACACCTGAATTAAGCATAGTTATCCACATTCAACTGCCGAATATTTCATCTTATTTGAGTAAATTAACCCACGATCCTAGCCATTCTTCTGCTGGATCTTCTGGAATCTGATGCTGGGTGATGTCGATCTCGAGGATTTCACCGATCCGTTTGGCACCTAATTGAGCCAATACACGATCCGCTGTTTGGATCGCGCCACAGAACGTGTCGTACTCTTTACTACCGATCCCTATCGCACCGAAACTTACCTGAGAAAGATCGGGCTTTTGCTGTTCCAGCTGTTCAAACAGTGCTTTCAGGTTGTCAGGGAATTCTCCTGCACCGTGTGTAGACGTCACCACCAGCCATATACCGCTTTCAGGTAGTGCATCAAGCGTAGGGCCATGCAGAATTTCAGTGGAAAAATCATCCTTCTCCAGCAGTTCAGACAAATGCTCCGCAACATACTCGGCACTGCCAAGGGTACTGCCACTGATTAAGGTAATGTCTGCCATAGCGATCCCATCCGATAAAAGACGGGATATTGTACGCTGTGATCTGGCTGGGATCTACCTGTGGATAATATGGGTATAGGAAAAAAGCATTACGGCGCGATCGTCCGCATGATGGGGTTTTGCAGGGAGATTAGCGTTTCAGTGGACTGAATTTCATCAATTGTTTGGATCTTGTTGATAAGCACATGTTGCAGTGCTTCGATCGAACGGCACATGACCTTAATAAAGATGCTGTAATGCCCTGTGGTGTAGTAAGCCTCAACCACTTCTTCCAGATTGTTCAACTTCTCCAGCGCAGAAGGATAATCTTTGGCGCTTTTCAGAATGATGCCGATAAAACAGCATACGTCATAGCCCAGTTGTTTTGGGTTCACGTCCAGACGTGTACCGACAATGATGCCCGCCTGCTTCATTTTCTCCACTCGAACGTGGATCGTCCCCGGACTAACGGAAAATTGTTTTGCCAGTTCGGCATAAGGCGTGCGCGCATTTTCCATTAAGGCGGAAAGAATGCCGCGATCGAGATTATCGATCTGATAAATTTCTGCCACTTTGAGCCCCCTATTTTAGCGAATAATGATTTTATACCGCTCTAAAATGACGGATTAAAAGCACAAGTGCAATTTATCCATAAGATTATTGAATGACTGGCAGTTTTTATTGCTTAATGAATAACTAAATACGATGAATAAGAGACGCGGCAATGAAAAAGCAGTACATCGAAAAACAACAGCAAATCAGCTTCGTTAAGTCTTTCTTCTCCAGCCAACTGGAGCAGCTTTTGGGATTGATTGAAGTCCAGGCACCGATTCTCAGCCGTATCGGCGACGGCACACAGGATAACTTGTCTGGTACGGAAAAAGCGGTGCAGGTTAAGGTTAAAGCCCTGCCAGATGCCACATTTGAAGTCGTTCACTCACTGGCGAAATGGAAACGTAAAACGCTGGGTGCGTATGATTTTAGCTTCGGCGAAGGCATCTATACTCACATGAAGGCACTGCGCCCAGACGAAGATCGTTTGAGCCCGATCCACTCGGTCTATGTCGATCAGTGGGACTGGGAGCGCGTGATGGGAGATGGCGAGCGTAATGCGGAGTATCTGAAATCGACGGTGACGCGTATTTATCAGGGCATTAAAGCAACGGAAGCTGCGGTACATCAGGCGTTTGGCATTCAGCCTTTCCTGCCAGAGCAGATTCATTTTGTGCATACCGAAACGTTGCTGCAGCGCTACCCCGATCTGGATGCCAAAGGGCGTGAACGCGCTATCGCTAAAGAACTGGGGGCGGTCTTCCTGATTGGGATTGGCGGTAAGCTGTCCAGCGGGCATTCTCACGATGTACGTGCGCCGGATTATGATGACTGGACGACGCCGGGCGAGCAGGAACTGGCGGGTCTGAACGGTGATATCGTCGTGTGGAACCCAGTTCTGAACGATGCATTTGAGATTTCATCAATGGGCATCCGTGTCGATGCGGATGCGTTAACACGCCAGCTGGCGCTGACGCAGGATGAAGAACGTCTGAAGCTGGAATGGCATCAGGCGCTGCTGCGCGGCGAAATGCCGCAAACGATCGGTGGGGGAATCGGCCAGTCTCGCCTGGTCATGCTGTTACTGCAATTGTCGCACATTGGTCAGGTTCAGTGCGGCGTATGGCCACAGCCGCTGCGTGAGTCAGTTTCCGGCCTGCTTTAATAAGCCTTGCCGTGCTGCCAACGGCGCATTAAGCGGCTTTTTAACCCGGTATCAAAGCGCCAGATATGGTCAAAGATGTGCATGATGCCGGGTTTGCCATGATCGGACATCGCTACAGCATGGAAACGATGCTGTAGCTGCTTCTGCAGGCTTTTCACCTTATTTACCACCTCATCCGGCAACCGTTGGGCGATAAAATCCGAAATCACCACCGCATCGGCATCATGCCAGAGTGCGTCGTCCATCTTATCCAACAATGCTGACAGACAGGCACTCATATCCGTGCCGCCACGAAACGACTGGCTGAGAAAACGTATCGCTTGCTCTAAGCCGTCCGCAGACGTGAGCTCATATTTCACCACGCCAGTAGAAAACAGCATGATGTAGCAACGGCGGTTGTCGGCGAGCGCGATGCGCATCAGTGCCAGACAGAAGGCTTTCGCACAGCGTTCATTAAAGCCGCCCATCGAGCCTGACGTATCGACGCAGACGATAAAGGGGCCACGTGGCTGCTGTTCGTTTTGCTGATGTACCACGGGGCGCTCGGTGATTTTCTCGCGCCAGCTCTCTCCCTGTAAGCGATAGGTCAGCAGCCGATGTTCCAGCAGGCGACGATAGAATTCATATTCCAGTTCGCTAATGCCCAGTGTGACGAGCTCTGTTGGCATCAAACGCAAAATGTCATCGCTCTGATGCACGCCGCTCACTTGCTCAGGCACGGTGGCGGGTTCCCGTACTCTGACCCGGAAGGCTTCTTTCGGTGCTTCCTGCGTGAGGATGGATTTGGTTTCGCGACTGCGCCCTAAGCGTTCCGCCAATTTTTGTAATGCAGGCTGGCGTTGCAGGAAAGCGCCGAAATCCAGTAACGGACGGGGATCGGTGTGAATACGCTGTGCCGCGCTGAGATCCCAGAGCCGCCCGGCCGCATTTTCGTTTTCGGCCAGAATAGGTTCGAGTTTGCCGCTGAGGGTCAGGCGTTGTTGCAGTTCATCCAGCAGGATTTCCCGCTCCTGATCCATCAATTGCTGATGCAGTGAAACCGTTTGCAGAGTGAGGCTTAGCCGCCAGCGCTGAAGAAAGAGTGCGTGAAGCCCGCTCGTGACCTTCTGCCCTAAGGTTTGTTCTGGAGAGGCTATGAGCTGTGAAGCCTGTGTCAGAAAGGGGGATTCCACGTTGTTCAGCGTATCCATAATCGCAGGCAGGCGTGTCTGAAAAGTCTGATTGTCGATCGATTGTGAACGCTGGTAGCAACTAAATTCTTTTTCCAGCTCCGGCGGTACCTGTGTGGCACGCAGGCGCTGTTTTAAGGTTTCTTTCCAGTGAGGTAGGTCGTTGAGTAACGCGGACTTCAGGCTGGGATACTTTTCAAAGAAGAAAGCGAGCTGAGGCGTCGCCAGCAGTGTGACGATAAGATCGTCTAACAGCTCGTTTTCATCGATAGACAACAGCATTTCCAGTGATTCCAGCGTGATCATCGTGCGTTAGTCCTGTTGCTCTGATTGCTGGATCTGCTCAGCGACCTGTTGCAGGCTGGCTTCTATTTTGGCCAACCACTCACTGGGGACAAACAGGCAAGGCTGATGCTGGCTGAATAAGCGGCGCTGTTCGCGCAACTGCATGTTCAGCTTTTCATACTCATCGATAATGTCGGCAGGAAGCGCAATGTCGCGCTTTTCCGGCAGAGAAAGAATAGAGGATTGCAGGCTGATATCACGAACCGTCAGATGTTGGCGCTCGTCCACCAGCAGATCGAGACGTTGGGTAAAGCCGATGCCGTTGAGCTTGCCCCGGATTTCTCCCCCTTTTTGCAGCCAGCCTTGCAGCACATTTTTCTCAATGATCAGGTGGTTGACTTCAATATCGTGCAGGATCAGCGGGCGTTGCAGCACTAGATCCAGCGTTTCAGCGGCGATCGTGTCAGGCAAGGTGTAATGGAATTTTCGGCCGAGGAAGTGCCCCTGTTTCTCTACCGAAAAGGCCTGTAATTCGCTTTGTTCACGTTGGTATTGCTGACGTCTGGTGTTCACCTGTTGCAAGCGGAACAGCAGGCTTTTCTGCTGGTAGGCGTGTTCGGTAATCAGTAATTCAAGCTGGTGCTCGATGAGCGTTAACGTGCTTTGGTCATGCCAGAGACAGTCTTTCAGCAGAATGATATCAACCGGCGTAATGGTATCCCGTCCGCAAAAAAATGCGCTGGCCTGAAGCAGGCGCAGGGCTTTTTTCCAGCGTCGATCGGAAATGTAAGGCGCCTGTTCCAGCGCATCAAGCTGCTGGCGCAGCGTGTAAATCAGCTCGAAGCTGAATTCTGGCAACGCGACGTGTTCAATATCCTTCTGCCACTGTTGGTACTCTTCATCGCTGACGCTAAGAGCGGGCGGGACGGGGTTATCGCGTTCGCTGCTGTTATTCACGAGCAGCGCACGGAAATTCTGTTTTTCCTGCACACGATCGAGCCACAGACGGATAAGCATGCGGTCGTAGAGTGCTTCCAGACCGCCATCCGCTTCCGGTAGTTCATTCGATGCCGCAACCAGCAGGCGCATTGGGATTGTGTCTTCGCTGTTGCCATTACGGAAACGCCGCTCGTTAATGGCCGTCAGCAGGGTATTCAAAATGGCGGGGCCCGCTTTCCAGATCTCATCCAGAAACACGATTTCAGCTTCCGGCAGATAGCCAGCCGTCAGACGCTGATAGCGTCCTTCGTCTTTTAACGCCTGAATGGAAAGGGGACCGAATACCTCTTCTGGGGTGGAAAAGCGAGTCATCAGGTACTCAAACGCGTTCGCATGACGAAAAGCGAATTTAAGACGCCGGGCGATCATACTTTTGGCGATACCTGGCGGCCCCAGCAGGAAAACACTTTCCCCGCTTAGCGCGGCCAGCAGACAGAGACGAATGGTGTGCTGTCTTTCGTAGAGCCCGTGTTCTAGCGCATGACTGAGACGAGAAATTCTTTCAGCCAATGCCGCAGTTTGACGCATAATTAATCCGTTAGTCCCATGATGTGATGCACCGAAATCGTTTATTTCTGAACCCGATTGATCTCCTGAAAGCGGACGCTCAGAAAATCCCTACATTCAGAAAGGTAATGGTAATAATAAACGGCAGATCACAGTTTTTTATTAGAATACTTTTACGGATTATTCACCCTAACGGGGTAAGTAAGCAATAAACTACCTTTTACAGGATGTTTCTTATACAGGTGACCGTATAATAAAAATGGGTTTTTACCCTGATTTGTGCATACTGTGCGCTCTTGGACGAGTTGCTGTGAATGACGCGCTTCGCGGACTGATTAACATTCGCGGACTGATTAACAACAGAAGATAGATATGAGCTCAGAACATAAACGTTCGCTTCCGGCTGTCACGCTGGCGGCCATCGGGGTGGTTTATGGAGATATAGGAACCAGCCCTCTTTATACGTTAAGGGAATGTTTATCAGGGCAGTTTGGTTTTGGGGTTGAGCCTGACTCGGTCTTTGGCTTTCTTTCACTGATATTTTGGCTGTTGGTTCTCGTTGTTTCGCTGAAATATCTGACCTATGTGATGCGTGCCGATAACGCCGGCGAAGGTGGGATTCTCACCCTCATGTCGCTAGCTGGGCGCAATACCTCCGATCGCATGACGTCCGTGCTGGTCATTATGGGGTTGATTGGCGGCAGCTTCTTCTATGGGGAAGTGGTCATCACACCCGCTATCTCGGTGATGTCGGCGATGGAAGGGTTGGAAATCGCCGCGCCCTCAATGGACAGCTATATTGTTCCGCTCTCGATTGTCGTTCTGACATTACTGTTTATCATTCAAAAACATGGTACGGGTAGCGTCGGCAAGCTGTTTGCACCCGTGATGCTGATCTGGTTTTTGACGCTTGGCGTACTGGGCGCGCGCAGCATTATTGCTAACCCCGAAGTCCTGCAGGCGTTGAATCCGATGTACGCCGTGCGCTTCTTTATCGAATATAAAGCGGTATCGTTCTTCGCGCTGGGGGCCGTGGTGCTGGCGATTACTGGGGTCGAGGCGCTGTATGCCGATATGGGCCACTTCGGTAAATTCCCGATCCGTCTGGCCTGGTTTACGGTGGTGCTGCCATCGCTGGTGTTAAATTACTTCGGGCAGGGTGCGCTGTTGTTAAAAGACCCGGAAGCCATCAAGAACCCCTTCTTTCTGCTGGCGCCTGACTGGGCGCTGATTCCTCTGATGATATTGGCTACGCTGGCGACAATTATTGCCTCGCAGGCCGTCATTTCCGGCGTTTTCTCCCTGACCCGTCAGGCGGTGCGATTGGGCTACTTGCCGCCGATGCGTATCGTACACACGTCAGATATGGAATCCGGTCAGATCTATATCCCTGCCATTAACTGGATGCTCTATATCGCCGTTGTCATCGTGATTGTCAGCTTTGAGCATTCGGGCAATTTGGCGGCGGCCTATGGGATTGCGGTAACGGGCACGATGGTGATTACCAGCATTCTGTTCTGTACAGTGGCGCTGAAGAACTGGCTCTGGAATCGCTATCTGGCGTGGGTATTGCTGGCGGGCTTACTGGTTATCGATGTGCCGATGTTTTTGGCGAACGTGGTCAAGATCCTCTCTGGCGGCTGGCTGCCACTGGCGCTGGGCATGGTGATGTTTATCATCATGACGACGTGGAAAAGCGAGCGTTTCAGGTTGCTGCGTCGGTTGCATGAGCATGGTAACTCGCTGGATGCCATGATTGCCTCGCTGGAGAAAACGCCGCCGACGCGTGTGCCGGGAACCGCCGTGTATTTCTCGCGCGCGACTCGCGTGATTCCGTTCGCGCTGTTGCATAACCTTAAGCACAATAAGATCCTGCACGAGCGCGTGGTGCTGTTGACCATGCGAACGGAGGATGCGCCCTATGTGCTTAACGCGCGCCGCGTGACGGTTGAACAGCTTTCGCCGACGTTCTGGCGCGTGATTGCCAACTATGGCTGGCGTGAGACGCCGGATGTGGAAGAGGTCTTTCAGCGCTGTTGGCAGGACGGGTTAACCTGCCAAATGATGGAAACGTCTTTCTTTATGTCCAATGAATCGCTGATTATCGGTGATCGCCCGTGGTATCTGCGTTTGCGCGGTAAGCTATTCATGATGCTCAGCCGCAATGCGCTGCGCGCTGCGGATCAGTTTGAAATACCGCCGAACAGGCTGATTGAGCTGGGGATACAGGTCGAGATTTAAGTGAACCCTCTATACTCGCTATCGTTAACACGTAGGCAGCGACTCGCTGTTTGTTATTAGGGACACACGGGGATGAGGTTCCCGCAGGGACACCTCGCCTCGTGGTCGACCGTGTATCTCGATCTTACCCCAACGCAACGTCCTATAGCTTTTGCCAGTTAACCGACACAATCAGCCCACCTTCGGGCTGATTGGTGAATGTGACCCGCATGTGGTGCAGTTTTGCGATGTTATTGACGATGGAAATCCCAAGACCGCTGCCGGATTTCTCCTGCCCCGGCGGGCGATAAAAGCGTTCGCCAATTCTTGCCAGCGCCTCCTCGCTAATGCCCGGTCCGTTATCGGCAACCTGAAAGCCGCGCGCTGTCAGCGCCAGGCTTACCGTTCCCCCTTCATGGCTGTAGCGAATAGCATTATCCAGCAGATTGCGTACCAGCAGAGTCAGCAGCAGCGGGTGACCTTGCCGAATAACCGGGGTGTTCGGTAAATCCAGCGTCAGCTCGATACCCGCGGTTTGCGCCGTGTGGTAATGCGCGATCATCGCCTGTTGCAGGAGTTCATTGAACGGGACGGGCTGCATTCCTTCAGGGGACGATTCGGCATCCAGCCGCGACAGCGTCAGGAGCTGATCCACCAGCCGTGTGGCCCGATCGATGCCTTTATCCAGATTGACCAGCGCATGGTACCGCATGGCTTCATCATCATGCGCCAATTGTGCGACTTCGGTTTGAACTTTCAACGCTGCCAGCGGGCTACGCAATTCGTGAGCCGCATCGGAGGTAAAACGGCGTTCACGAACCAGCATGTCACTGATGCGGGAAAACAGGTGGTTTAATGCGTTGACCAACGGGCGAACTTCTTGCGGGATGTGCTGCGTCGCCAGCGGCGTACTTTCATCGGGGGAACGCTGCTGAAGCTCGGCGGTAATGCGTTTTAGCGGCGAGAGCTCACGCGTGACCAGCCAGAACAGCAGTGCCAGCATGATCGGCAGGGCAAACAGCCAGGGCATTAGGTTGGTTTTTACAATATCCAGCGTCATATCCTGACGGTATTCCCATTCCTGACCCACAGCAATCACGTAACGATCATCCTGTGTCGTCAGCCAGACGATGTGCCAGGCGTCATTGTCATCGCGTAACCTGCCGTCGGTGAAGCCGTTGCGCGTATAGTTAAAAATGAAATCCTTGCCGTTATCACCATCGTTCAGCACCATTTTCCCATCGCGGGTAAAAATGGCGAAGGCCAGCGCATCATCATCCTGCTTGCCACGGTTTTTATGTACCAGATTTTTGGTTTTGGGCAGAGACGCTGATGGGATGCGCAATTCATCGGGATTCATGGTGGCAAGACGCTTTGCAAACAGCATTTGCTGGGTATCAAATAGCTCATTAATGTTATGGCGTGTTTGATACCACGAAAGCAGACTGGCTACGCCCCAGCAAATCAATGTCAGCAGCGTAAAACCTGCAATCAGGCGTAAACGCAGGCTGAGTCGGTTCATGGCGCATCTCCTAGAATATAGCCAACGCCATGCACGGTACGGATAAACCCACTACCCAGCTTTTTACGCAGGTGGTGGATATGCACTTCTATCGCATTGCTGGAGACATCATCGTCCCAGCCATAGAGCTTTTCTTCCAACTGTGCGCGTGTGAGTATGCGGTTCGGATTGAGCAAAAACAGTTCCAGCAGCGCCAGTTCGCGGGATTTTAGTATCAACGGTTCATTGTTAAGCGTGACGCTCCGCGATCCCTGCTCAAGGGAAACTGCACCGTGCGTTAATGCCAGTTGAAGCTGACCGTGACGGCGACGAATCAGTGCCTGCAGGCGAGCGGCCACTTCTGTCAGCGCAAAGGGCTTACATAAATAATCGTCGGCGCCTTGTTGCAAACCTTCAACACGCTGTTCCAGTGCATCGCGGGCGGTCAGAATCAGTACCGGTTCGTCATGCCCAGCCTGACGCCACTGGCGCAGAATATCCATCCCGTCCATGCCCGGGAGGCTGAGATCGAGCACCACTGCATCATAGGGTGCCGCCTTCAATGCCGCAGCACCGGCTTTACCTTCCATAAACCAGTCGATATTAAAGCCCAGTTTGTTCAACCCCACTTTCAGACCGTCGCCAATCAAGCGATCGTCTTCGATTAACAATATTCTCATGGCTGCCTCGCAGAGAATGCGCTGCTGTTGCGCTTATGCCTTTTCCGGTTTTATACGAAATCGGGGGGCGACGTCTACAGGACAAATCGCTGAAAGCGGGCGATTTCGGCAATATAAAAAAATAAAAATGCAGAAGCTGATTCCTTAAGATTCTGTTAAGAACGGTTTGTTTTAATCCTTCTCGAAGACTAATTACTCCTGCAGGTTGACTGCGACACAGTTGACTGTGAAGCAGTTAACTTTGAAACAACAGGCAAAATAAGGAAGGGTAAACATGAAAAAAGCAGCTGCATTACTCGCCATTACCGCTCTGGTTTCTGCACCGGTATTTGCCGCGCAAAGCGGCGGCGGTTTCGTCAATCCTGAAACGCCAGCAGTTGGCACACACAAAGGGGGATTTGTTGATCCCCAGAATTCCCTCACGACGGTAGATAAAGCTAAAGATCTGCGTGACGACAGTTGGGTGACACTGAGCGGTAATATTGAAAAACGGATCGGTGATGAAAACTACCTGTTCCGCGACGCGACAGGCACGATGGAAGTCGAAATCGATCACAAACGCTGGAATGGTCAGATGGTTTCGCCCACCGACAAAGTGGAAATTCAGGGTGAACTGGATAAAGACTTCAACTCCGTCGAGCTGGATGTGAAGCAGATTCGCAAACTCTAAATCGTTATCCTCAATTCCCTCGTGGNNGTTGCCCGCCATTTCTCTATTTATCAACCTTCTATAACGGCCTCTTGTTCTCTTTATTTTTTTGTTAGCGAAACGTTTCGATAGCGATCACATTTTTTTTATCTCTTCATTGCCTTTCTTGCTTCTTTTTCTAGAATGTTATTAGCGAAACGTTTCGCTGGTGGGGTGAGAAGATGAAAAAAGCAGCATTATTGAATTCAGATATTTCTTCCGTGATTTCTCGACTGGGGCATACCGATAGCCTTGTTATTGGTGATGCCGGTTTACCGATTCCTGAAACGACGACCCGTATCGATCTGGCATTGACGCATAACGTGCCGACGTTCTTGCAGGTGGTTAGCGTTGTCACCAGCGAAATGCAGGTCGAGGCCGCGATTCTGGCGGAAGAGATTATTGAAAAGAACCCCGCAGTCCATGACGCATTACTCGATCAATTGAAGCAACTTGAACAACTCCAGGGAAACTCAATTGCATTGCACTATGTTAGCCATGAAGAATTTAAAACCCAAAGCGGCAAAAGCCGGGCGATCATTCGCAGCGGAGAATGCTCTCCGTATGCCAATGTCATCCTTTGTGCTGGCGTAACGTTCTGAGGCATCAATGCAACCTTTACTGCAACTGCAAGGCATCACGAAATCTTTTCCCGGCGTTAAAGCGCTTTCCGGTGCTGCACTCAATGTCTATCCGGGAAAAGTGATGGCGCTGGTGGGCGAAAATGGTGCGGGCAAGTCCACCATGATGAAAGTCTTGACCGGGATCTATCGTAAAGATGCCGGCAGTATCCATTTTCTAGGACAAGAGGTGGATTTCAGCGGGCCGAAAGCGTCTCAGGAAGCAGGTATCGGTATTATCCATCAGGAACTTAACCTGATTCCCCAACTCACGATTGCCGAGAATATCTTCCTTGGCCGTGAATTTACCAACCGCTTCGGTCGTATCGACTGGAACAAGATGTATGCGGAAGCTGATAAGCTGCTGAAACGCCTTAATCTGCGCTACGACAGTCGTCGTATGGTCGGGGATTTATCGATTGGCGATCAGCAAATGGTAGAAATTGCCAAGGTGCTGAGCTTTGAATCGAAAGTCATCATCATGGATGAACCTACCGATGCCCTGACGGATACCGAAACCGCTTCGCTATTCAGCGTGATCAAAGAGCTGCAATCTCAGGGATGCGGCATTGTCTATATTTCCCACCGTCTGAAAGAAATCTTTGAAATCTGCGATGACATTACCGTGTTCCGCGATGGTCAGTTTATTGGCGAGCGTCCGGTCAGTGACTTAGAGGAAGATACGCTGATTGAAATGATGGTGGGTCGTAAGCTGGAAGATCAGTACCCGCGTTCGAATAAAGCGCCGGGAGAGGTTCGCCTTAAGGTGCAGAACCTGTCAGGGCCGGGCGTAGAGCGCGTCAGCTTTACGGTGCGAAAAGGCGAAATTCTGGGCGTCGCGGGGCTGATGGGCGCGGGTCGTACCGAGCTGATGAAGATTCTCTACGGCGCACTGCCGCGTACGGGCGGCAATGTGACGCTGGATGGCCGCGACGTGGTGACCCGTAAACCGCAGGATGGCTTGGCGAACGGCATCGTTTATATATCGGAAGATCGCAAACGCGATGGTCTGGTGCTGGGCATGTCGGTAAAAGAAAACATGTCCTTAACCGCACTGCGCTATTTCAGCCATGCGGGCGGTCGCCTGAAACACGCCGAGGAGCAACTGACGGTTGCCGATTTTATTCGGCTGTTCAACGTGAAAACGCCTTCGATGGAGCAGCCTATCGGCCTGCTTTCCGGCGGTAATCAGCAGAAAGTGGCGATTGCCCGTGGCCTGATGACGCGCCCGAATGTCCTGATCCTCGATGAACCGACGCGTGGCGTCGACGTAGGGGCGAAGAAAGAGATTTATCAGTTAATCAATCAATTCAAAGAAGAAGGGCTGAGCATCATATTGGTGTCATCCGAAATGCCCGAAGTCTTGGGAATGAGCGATCGCATCATTGTGATGCATGAAGGGCGCTTGAGCGGTGATTTCCCTATTGAGCAAGCAACCCAGGAAGCACTGATGGCCGCGGCCGTTGGTAAGCAATACGGCGCAAAGCAGGAGTAAGTCAGACATGAGTTCTCAATCTATCGCGGCAAAACGCTGGTTCAGCAAAGAGTGGTTACTGGAGCAGAAATCGCTGATCGCGCTCCTGATCCTGATTGCGGTTGTGTCCGCTATGAGCCCTAACTTTTTTACCCTGAACAACCTGTTCAATATTCTCCAGCAGACGTCGGTGAACGCCATCATGGCCGTTGGCATGACGTTGGTGATACTGACCTCGGGAATCGATTTGTCGGTGGGTTCACTGCTGGCATTGACCGGTGCCGTAGCGGCTTCCATCGTCGGGCTTGAAGTCAATGCGCTGGTGGCGGTGTTTGGCGCACTGGCGCTGGGGGCGCTGATTGGTGCGGGTACGGGGGTCATTGTATCCAAAGGCAAAGTGCAGGCGTTTATTGCCACGTTGGTCATGATGCTGTTACTGCGCGGTGTGACGATGGTTTATACCAACGGCAGCCCGGTGAATACCGGTTTTTCCGATGTGGCAGATGCGTTTGGCTGGTTTGGTATCGGTCGTCCGCTGGGGATTCCGACGCCAATCTGGATCATGGCTATCGTGTTCGCGGCGGCTTGGTACATGCTGCACCATACGCGGTTGGGGCGTTATATCTATGCGCTGGGCGGCAATGAATCTGCCACCCGTTTGTCTGGTATCAGCGTTGATAAAATCAAGATTATTGTCTATTCCCTGTGTGGGCTGCTGTCTGCCCTGGCGGGAATTATCGAAGTCGCACGTTTGTCCTCTGCACAGCCTACGGCGGGTACAGGGTATGAACTGGATGCCATCGCGGCTGTAGTATTGGGCGGCACCAGTCTGGCTGGAGGTAAAGGGCGTATCGTTGGCACGTTGATCGGCGCACTTATCCTTGGCTTCCTCAACAACGGACTGAATTTATTAGGTGTTTCTTCTTACTACCAAATGATCGTTAAAGCAGTCGTCATTTTGCTGGCGGTCCTGGTAGATAACAAAAGCAGTAAATAACCTTCATTCACACAGGAATTGAGTTATGAATATGAAAAAGCTGGCTACTCTGGTTTCCGCTGTTGCGCTGAGCGCGACTGTCAGTGCTAATGCCTTGGCCAAAGATACGGTTGCTCTGGTGGTTTCTACGCTGAATAACCCGTTCTTTGTTTCAATGAAAGAGGGTGCACAGAAAGAAGCTGACAAACTGGGTTACGAGCTAATTGTGCTGGATTCTCAGAATAACCCAGCAAAAGAACTGGCTAACGTTCAGGATTTGACGGTGCGTGGAACCAAAGTTCTGCTGATCAACCCGACCGATTCTGATGCGGTAGGTAATGCGATTAAAATGGCCAATCAGGCCAAGATCCCTGTTATTACGCTGGACCGCGTTGCCAGCAGTGGTGAAGTTGTGAGCCACGTTGCTTCTGATAATGCCTTCGGTGGTAAAGTTGCCGGTGACTTCATTGCCAAGAAATTGGGTGAAGGTGCCAAGGTGATTCAGCTGGAAGGGATTGCCGGAACGTCTGCCGCGCGTGAGCGTGGGGCGGGCTTCATGAAATCTGCTGAGAAAAATAAATTCGCGATGTTGGCCAGCCAACCGGCTGACTTCGACCGTACTAAAGGGCTGAACGTGATGCAGAACCTGCTGACCGCGCACCCTGACGTTCAGGCTGTATTTGCCCAGAACGATGAAATGGCGTTGGGCGCACTGCGTGCATTGCAAACCGCAGGTAAAACAGATGTGCTGGTCGTTGGTTTTGACGGCACTCAGGATGGCGTGAAGGCCGTTGAGTCAGGCAAGCTGGCTGCAACCGTTGCTCAGCGTCCTGATCAGATCGGTGTAATCGGTATCGAAACGGCTGCGAAAGTGCTGAAAGGCGAAAAAACGCAGGCCATCATTCCGGTTGACCTGAAGCTGGTAGCAAAATAATTAAAGAATAAAGCAGGGCTCGCGCCACCCGTTTGTGGTGGCGCATTATTAACGTAGCGGGATTCGACATAATGAAAACGGGTAAGCTGGTGGTACTGGGCAGTATTAATGCTGACCATATTCTCAATCTTGAGCAATTTCCCCGCCCAGGCGAAACGGTGATCGGTGAGCAATATAGCGTTGCTTTCGGTGGGAAAGGTGCCAATCAGGCCGTTGCTGCTGGCCGAAGCGGTGCAGACATCGCCTTTATTGCCTGCGTTGGAGAAGATGATATCGGCACCCGTATTTGCCAGCAGCTATCCAAGGACAATATTGATGTTTCCGCCGTTGAGGCTATCTCTGGGGAAACAACCGGCGTTGCGCTGATTTTTGTTAACGCCGACGCTGAGAACATGATTGCGATTAATGCAGGCGCAAATGCTGCGGTGTCGCCTGATTACCTTCATCGTCATCAGCAACACATTATTGATGCTTCAGCGTTGCTTATGCAGCTTGAGTCGCCGTTGGAAACGGTTATTGCGGCCGCTAAACTCGCGCATGAACACCAAACAAAAGTGATTCTGAACCCCGCTCCTGCCCGCGAGCTACCCGATGAACTGTTATCGCTGGTCAATATGATCACGCCGAATGAAACCGAAGCACAGTTCCTGACGGGAATTACCGTTGAGACGGAAGACGATGCGGCTCGCGCAGCACAGGTTCTTCACGATAAAGGTATCGAAACGGTGCTCATCACATTGGGTAGCCGTGGCGTATGGTTAAGTGAAAACGGTCAGGGGCAGCGAATTCCAGGATATCGTGTAAAAGCCGTGGATACTATCGCCGCCGGAGACACGTTTAATGGCGCATTAGTGACTGCATTGCTGGAAAATAAACCCATGTCCTCCGCAGTGAAATTTGCCCATGCGGCAGCGGCGATAGCCGTTACTCGCCGAGGTGCTCAGCCCTCTGTCCCGTGGCGTGAAGAGATCGACGCATTTTTGCAAACCCAGGGGTGATCTTTGGCCACCATGAAAGATGTCGCCCGTCTTGCGGGCGTTTCTACTTCTACCGTATCTCACGTCATTAATAACAATCGCTTTGTCAGCGATACCATTCGCGAAAAAGTGATGAAGGCCGTTGAGGATCTCAACTACGCGCCGTCTGCGTTGGCCAGAAGTCTGAAAATAAACCAGACCCGCACCATCGGCATGTTGCTCACTGCCAGTAATAACCCGTTTTATGCCGAAGTGGTGCGTGGCGTAGAGCGCTGCTGTTATGAACGAGGCTATAGCCTGATTCTGTGCAACACCGAAGGCGATCGCGACAGAATGAGCCATAGTCTCGAAACGCTGCTGCAAAAGCGGGTCGACGGCGTACTGTTGATGTGCACCGAAAACCATCGCCCTTTGCCCGAAATGATGAGCCGCTATCCTTCTATACCTATGGTCATGATGGATTGGGCACCTTTTGAAGGCGTTATGGACGTCATTAAAGATAACTCCCTGCTCGGTGGAGAGATCGCGACCAATTACCTCATTTCCCGTGGTTATAAAAAGATAGCCTGCATTGCGGGTCCGAAAGATAAGACGACAGCCTATAACCGATTAGAAGGTTATCGACAGGCGATGCAGCTCGCTGGGCTATTCGTTCCCGCTGATTATGAAATTTTCGGTGATTTTGAGTTTGAAGCGGGCTACCGCGCTATGCAGCAGTTGTTAGCGCTGGAAGATAAACCTGAAGCGGTGTTCACCAGTAACGATGCGATGGCCGTTGGCGTTTACCATGCGCTTTATCAGGCTGGACTTTCTATTCCGCAAGATATGGCAGTTATTGGTTACGATGACATTGAACTGGCCCGCTATATGTCTCCACCTCTTACTACCGTTCACCAACCTAAAGATGAACTCGGCGAATTAGCGGTTGATACACTCTTGTATCGTCTAGAACATCCCAATACTGAACCTAATGCGCTGGTGTTGACGCCGGAATTGATGGTACGTCAGTCTGTCCGGTGAGGATTTCGCTCAATTAGCGGCGA
>NZ_JACDSF010000023.1:0-61194 GCF_013449685.1 Pectobacterium brasiliense
GCGGTAATATGCAAAGCTATTTAGGTAACCAATAGCAATCAATTAGAAATAGCAATGTCTCGCCGCGTTGTTATTTCTATAATCGTTCCCATTTTAAATATTTTTTTGGTAATTTAAAACATCACGAACCCTGAGATACATTAATTTAGCTATTGTTATCATTTTCACCTTAAAATAATCTCCCTTTGATTTAAAAACGCATAACAACATAATTCCATAAATAAGCATAAAAAATTTAATACTATTTATTATAATACGATATTCATAATAATCATAAATAGCGAAACATAGTGGCAAAAGGAAAGGTATTAACATCCCTCTCCAAGATAAACGTGATACAAACAAGATGTAATCAGAAAAGGGTTCGATGTCTTTTATTTTTGTTTCTTTGCTGTAAACTTTACTTTTAGTGTCAACATAGTTATTTTTCAGGCGAAGTAATTCCCTTACACTCAACCCTGATTTTAATATTAGTGCTCTTTTATTCATTACACGATCCCTCACTCATAATGCAAGTAATTCCTGATTAACCACTATCGCCGATGAATAACGTTAAAATAAAATCAGTTAGCAAAAAAAACCATCAATTTAAATTTAATTAATTTTAAAACCGTAATCATATGTATATTATAATGATTAGCCTCAACTTTTAATACACAAAAAATCGATATCGAATAAATAATAAAAAAAGTTTTGACAAAGGCAATCACATTGCCACTATCATAGTAAGCGTAAATTGAAAAAAATAGGCTCATGAAGATAGGAAGATACATTGCTTCCCAGCATAAACGAGTAACGATAAAAACATAGTCTGCAAAGGACTCAGCTTTCTTCGTTGGGGTATTAAATTTAAAATCATCGCTTTTGACATACACATAGTTATTTTTAAGACGAAGTAGCTCGCTGACCGTCAACCCTGATTTTAAGATTAGTGTTCTTTTATCCATCACCCATTCCCTTGGTTGTTTATTCTGCGAACCAACTAAATCATCACCCCTTCGGCTCAATTCCCTTTTTGCGAAGCTCTTTGCGTGCAAGTTCCTTGAACCAATTACCTAAGCTGACGCCTTCTGTCGCTACGACCTCATCAAGCTGTTCACGTAGATCAGGGGAGATGCGTATCTGGAAAGTCGGTGATTTCCCTGCTGATGTTGATTTCTTAGTATCGCGTTTTATCATTGACATGTACGTACCTTTTTCAATATGATGAATGTAATAGGTACGTACACTATCACAAAAGCACATTACTCTCATCACCAGTTTCGGCAACAAGCTACGGGGTGCGTCATGTTCGATAATACACCTCTGGAACAAGAAGAAATCTGATCCTACCCATCTTGTAGGGTTTATCTTTGGGCTTGGCAGTCTCGACCTGTCTGGCATTGAGCTTCATCTGGGGGCATCTCCTCTAGACCGAACACGATATGCCCCCAGCGATGCCCCCAACTCACCGTAGATTTCCGTGAACGTGAGTAGACGAGCAGAGACAATAAGGGCCGTCAGACCGCGTATTATAAGGGTTTAGAGGGTGTTTGAGTAGACTTAGGGAGACGTTAAAATAGGTAGGATGGTGCCGATAATAGGAGTCGAACCTACGACCTTCGCATTACGAACTCAATAGACTGATGTTTCCTTCTGTTTTCCCTGTTTAAATATTGATACTTTATTTTTAAAAATCAGAGTATTAATCAATATTTAGGTTTCCACTCGTTCGCTGTCGTTTCCCCTGATATCATGCTAAGTGTGTACCCGAGAGTGTACCCCAGAAAGGACCTATTATGGCAATCATCATCACTCAGGATCGACAGTTAGCCTCTCTTTCAGTCACTGAAGAAGAAAAAGAAAATGTTGTCTCAGTCAAATCAAAAGCGGGCGGGGGTCTCTACATTCGTGTTCGTCATGGCAGCGAAAGTAAAAGCTGGATTTATCGTTACAGGATCGCACAAAAGCAAATCAAGCTGACATTGGGTAGCTACCCAGCGATGGGTCTGGCCCAGGCTCGTCAAGCCCATGCTGAAGCCGCTGAGTTAGTAAAAAAAGGCATTGACCCTCGTTATGCTAGAAAAAATGAGAAGCAGCAAAACGAGCAAATGCCAATATTCGCTGACTTGTGGCAAAACTGGTTGGCATTCAGAACAGAGAGCAAACCCATCAGCACTCGTACCATTACCGACTATAAAGGCACCTATCGCCGCCACCTCGAAAAGGCTTTGGGTAATATGCGCGTTAACGACCTTTCACGTTCTGTCATTTTCGAGCATCTCCGCCGAGTGAGAAAGGACAGTGCAGAAGGGGTTCGCAAAGGGTTAATCATCCTGAATCTGACCCTTGATCATGCCACGTTGCAAGGGCTAATTGAGCACAACCCTACTCGCTTGCTCAAACCGGCCATGTTTGGCGCATCAATGGGTAAACCGCGTGAACGTTGGTTACCGCAAGATGAGCTCCATATGCTTTGGAAAGCGCTGAATGAAGCCTCTGTTGGCGGAGGTTCCGTTGCTGCGGGTGGTCGCGGGATAGCATCCAGCGTGGTGATGTCATTGTCAGTGGCGAATGCACTTCGTCTGATTATATTCACCGGTGTTCGTCGGTCAGAAGCAGCAGAAATGCGCTGGGATCAAATCAACGGTGATCGTTGGACTATTCCAGCGACAAAAAATGGCAAAAGTCATATTGTCACACTACATCCCCACGCCCTATCCCTTATTCAAGAACAGCGAGTGATCACTGAAGGGGCTTATGTTTTCGGCTCCACCAGCAAACCGGGATTTCCTATCACTGGTGATGCCCTGACTCGTGCTCTGGAGCGTGTGAGATCTAAATATCTCGCGGAACTTGCGCCCTTCTCTCCTCATGACTTGCGTCGCAGCGTTGCCACGGGTTGTGCGGAATATTTGGATGCACCAGAGCGCTTGATCGAGCTTCTGCTGAATCACGTTCCTAAAGATCGATTAATCCGTACTTATCAAGTTGGGCAACAAGCGGACAAACTGAAAAAGCTATTCCTACGCTGGGGTGATTTTATTCAACAGGAAATCATTAACCTACCCGCATCAATGCCAAATAATGTCGTTAAAGTTCAGTTCGGTGGTAAGTAACAAATTAAGTAACAAATAAGGAGGCATGGCTCTGAGTCCCCAGAACAGCAAGAGCCATGCGAGTCATTAAACAAAGACTAAATCTAAGCAACGGTAGAGGTTAACCACCCCTTGCGATGCAACGTATCTACCGCTAAAGATATCTGACGCGGTGTAAACTGCCGTTTTCTCTCATTCCAGGCATAGATAAAATCAGTAACGTCTTCAGGGGACGTCAATGATTCATATTGCATTGTCCAGTGAACCGTTGAAAGTAGTTCCAGACCAAAAGGCGACTCAAAGCCTTCCACCAAATCCGAGACTTTCTGAAAGCGGCGATAAGTCTCTTCCTGCTGTTCAAGAAACGTTTTTGCCTCTTCTGCCACTCCGGGAACCAGCGAGAGCCGCTTATCAGGCATATCACCGCCATCTGAATACCCAGAGATCATATGCCCTTCAATCGCGTTAAGCACATGTCGAAGGTTTTCCGCATAAGGCCCATAATGCGCTTTCTGGTACTTAAGACGTAACGGTTCTCCAGATTCCTGCATAAAATACATCAGCTTATGTAATTCGAGCAAAGAGATGAACGGATCTAACAATCCATTAAGATAACGCTGCATCAGTTCAACCAGAGCAGCCCGTCCTGCCGTCATCTTTGGCACTTCTGTTTTATGAACCATACGTTCCGATGACGGTGCGCCGCTGGGATCGTAAATCGCAATCTGTACGGATTCAAGCGGTTGAACCGCTGACTCAATCAAGGGCTTAACATCTTGCCAGTCCAGACCGCCTAAGCCACTCCCCAATGGCGGGATTGCAATAGAGCGAATATCATGTTGTCGGATCACTGCGACCAGATCGTCCAATCCGGCAATGATATCTTCAAGGCGACTTTTTCCTTTCCAGTGACGTTTGGTCGGAAAGTTAATGATATAACGCGGATTGGTTAACTGTCCGGTCTCAAAGACGAACATTTTGCCAGGCACCACGAGTTTTGCTTTGCAGGAGGCCGCGTAGGCTTTGAAGTTATCCGGGTAAGCGTTTTTGAATTGCAATGCAATACCCCGGCCCATTACGCCGACGCAATTCACGGTATTGATGATGGCCTCAGTCTCTGCCTGGAGGATGTCACCCTGTCTGTATTCAATCATTATGAAATCCTCATCAGTAGTACCATTCTCGTTTCACCTCAACAGGGGGACGGTGCCCGTCAAGCGGGATCATGTTAGCAACCTGCTGATAAATCAAAGGTGAATGAACACCGATGCGCTCAATTAAATGCCAGGGGAAACAGCGCTCAATCAAAAATTCAGCCTGTTTCGCCTCTTTAGTTCCATTGCCACCGCTCCACTGATTACTTTGTATCGCGTCCCAATTCAACTCTCCAAGTTGGGATTGTTGACAACGATCTTCGAAGTAAAGTGAACCGGCATTAGATAACGTAAACGCCCAGCGTTGTCGATGTTGCTCCGCCCATGCCATGGTTGTATAGAGGTCAGCTTCAAGATGCAAAATAGGCTCCTGACCACCACGATAAGCCAACTCTGGATGATTGGATCTGTATATCAGGTATAGCATGACAGAGCGGGGACAAAAATAAAAAGGCACACATTGTCCCACATACAGATTGGGATGGTTTGTGAGCGTCAACTCATGGAGCCGACGCTGTTTAATGCTACTCATACCTATCATTGTACCGGCACCATGACGAACCGAGATTTGCTCGTCAGACAACAACCCTTCGGCAATGATCGAACGAAGTCGATCAATGTGAAGGATATGGTAAATCTTGGGACGTTCAGGGATCGGCATACAAACCAGCTCCTTTTAGCAATCCAATGCTAATCTGCCGCAATAATAACAAATTTTGGGGGAGGAAATAGGCATGAATACCACGCTAGTAAGAAAGGAAATGGCTACCTCGCCGCCAGCATCCCCGGATAGTGTTTGGCAATAATGTCGTTCATCTGCTCGATCAGGTCGGGGCGTCTAAAGGTGAGATGTCCGGTGCCTTTCTGAAAGTAACGCACACTAAAGAACTCATCCTCGTATTCCTGCTTGTGCGGATTATCACGGATATGGTCCATCAAACGGATGGTGATATCACCTCGGTTGTCGGGGATCGATTTGCCATCTAACAGATACAGCATACGTTCCAGATCGGCCAGTTGATCGCGTCGCCAGCCCCAGTTCAGACCAAAGCCCCAACGGTTGTATGTCACCAGATTGCTGATAATGATTTTCTTGCCGAAGTAACAAGGGTGATTGGTTTTGTAATCCCACGACAGCCCCTTGAATACGTTGATGACCCCGCGCTCGAATACCTCCTGCTTACTCCGATGAAGTTGCTCAAACGTGCTGAGAATATTGGTTTCGCTAATGGCCGGTAGGTCACCCTCGTCCAGATTTTTATGCCACTGGCTGCGTGCTTCGGCGTCCATTAGCGACAGCATGCCAGATTTCAGCATCAGGTCACGCCAGATATTGCGATCCAACATGCGCGTGATAGCTGGGATCGCTTTATCAGGTGTCTCTGTCAGCCAGCAATCGTAGCGGTGCCCTTGCTTCAGACCCCAGTCTTCGGCAGTGCCGCCGCCGATAGTCGCCGTGAGTGTTGAAATTGCCTGTAGCTGTTTGAGGAGTTGTTCTATCTGTTGCAGAGCGGCATCACGTCCGGTGACGATGCGTTCGATATTGGTCGAGCAAATCAGTTCGGTGTGTTCGGTTAAAACCTCGGGTTCAGTTTGCATAGTTTGTGATCCATACATAAAAGCAAATGCGCCAGCCGCTAAGGGCTGGCGCATTATGCATTGGGGAAGAGGATAAATAGATTTGGCTTGGTATTACTGGAAAGCGGCTCGCAATCTTTATACCTTGAGCAAGCCGGTAGCACGTCTGGCGCGGAGAACATCAACGGCGGTAAGAAATGGCGATTGCTCCTGCCAGTTAAAGCCGTTGCGATCGATACGCACCAGTTCATATTTTTCCACCAGAAAATTCACGGCATTGACCAGTGTAACGCCAGCATCGATATGCTCCTGAATCACATTTTCCTCACAGAGCGGCGTATCGTTCAGCGTGAGGCCGTAGTGCTTTTCCAGCAGGTAGGTCAGAAGTTGCTGCCAGACGGCTATAGGCGACGCACAGGGATTATCCTCCCGTGGCGGGATTGCAGGTGATGTTTGCATGGGAATTGTCTCTCAGGTTAAGTCGATAAGATCAGGGAAATGTTCAGAATGGGGAGAGAAGCAACGGGTTATTCTGCTGCTACCGAAGAGGAATAAATAACAATATACACATAACCAAAACTGCCCAGCGTATCGGCTTCACAGGTCCATTCGTTGCAATGCAGAATGATGCAGCCCTGCTGGCGGGGATTCAGTTCACCCGTGCGTAGCTTCTGCTCCAACAGCTTAATCAGCTCAGGGAAGCAACATTCCAGACTTTGAGCTACTGTTTTGCTGAACGTACCGACAACGCTGGCACGGTCTGCCAAATAATGCAGACGGTGACCTTCTTGCACCAGTCTGGCTCCGAATCGCGGCGTGATGGCACATTTTAATCCCCATTCAGGGGTATCCGATGATGGCATGATTGTTTCCTTATAAAAGTGCGATGGTAAATGTGATCATCACAACCAGCCGCGTTCAGCAAACGACACCACCTCAGCGCCGCCGACAACCAGATGATCGAGGACTCTGACGTCGAGCTGTGACAGCGCGTCTTTCAACTTGTCGGTGATATGACGGTCAGCCTGACTGGGCTCGGCCCAGCCGGAAGGATGGTTATGCGCCAGTATCACGGCAGCGGCGTTATGACGCAGTGAGGCTTTGAGGATTTCACGCGGATGCACTTCGGTGCTGTTGATACCACCCAGCGCGATAACTTCCTTTTCTATCAGGCGATGCTGGTTATCCAGATACAGCACCATAAAGACCTCGCGCTCCAGGCTAATGAGCTCCAGCATTAACCAGCTTTTGGTGTCCTCCGAGGTTTTGAACTGCCGCGCATTTTTACGCACCCGTTTTTCCAGCAGGCACAGCGCCATCTGGATGATGCGCTGCTCTCGGCTCTGTGCTATAGAAAAGCGTTGGACATGTTGCATTTCATGCATTTCCTTATCAAAGATAAAGGCTCCTGTTGCGTAAGCAACAGGAGCCAAAGTAAAAGAAGATATACGTATTTAATCAACAGATCATTGAAGCTGATTTATCTATCGGCTAACATATTTTATAATCCGTTAAAACATTACCGATATAATACATTGGTTTTTCCAGCATTTTAATTAATAGAGATAAATATCATCGATATGTGGATCTAATTATCTTTCTATTTCTTACTTTCATTATCTGGATTGCTAAAAGAGTTATTTTCACCATACTTTCGGTTTCTAAGCCACACAGGATCGTGTTTTTCCTTATTAAAGGACCACGCACCGATTGGATAGCGTTTAACCAATGCGCCGTTGATCCCAATATCAACGTTAGTAAGCCCATATGTGCTACTTTTCGTAATATAGGCATTAGGGCTGCAAACCCCAGTATCATACTGTTGCCAGGATTGAGTATCGCCACGATTTACAATATACAAATCACCAAAAGAGCAACCACTCTTCGATACCCGATTAAAAACGGCAACATGAAATTTTGCACTAGCAATCAGTACACATGTGCTGTTTGAACCGCCACAGGCTTGCCAGAGCGTGTATCCATTCTTATCAGTAAATTCCCAGATACTGTTAGGTGGCGGAGCATCTGGATTGTTATTGGCAACAGATTTATTCGCTTCCGCAATACGCTTTGCGGTCTCCTTTTTCTCGATTTCGTCCGCAAACAATATTTTCTTTTCCTCCTCTCCGGGTTCACCAAGGAACCCTTTTCGCTCACCAAAGTAATACCCTAAAACGCGATGCTCTGTAGGTTGATACAGAAAATTGAGATAATGTTCACCACAATTATGTGCTTCACACATCGAGCCCTTCAACCAAATTTTCCCTGCTATTTCAATGGGAAATAATGGGCTTTCTGGACCGTCTAACGGTGTGTTATCTTCCATCAAATTCTTCAGGCCTACCTTGTCCAGACTGGCATCGATATCCTTTTTATACTGGGGATCGCTGTTGTAGAGTTCTGAGGGGTAAGGACAGGTATTTTGGATTGTGTTTCCAACACTGCTTATCTTACATTGTAATGCTTCGCTTGCTGTTTTTATATTATTCGCCGAACTGGGGGGAATACTCAGAAATGGGGCAGACATTGCAACCCAGAGGGTATTTCTGATATAGATATTCATCGTGTTTCCTTAAACTTAAATAGAGCTGAAATATCAGCTCTATTGAAATAATTAAATGTCGCCACGATCCCGGAGGATTTTTCTCGCTAGCCTTTTTTCCATGTCAGTTGCACTACTAAAGAAACCATCATCATTCATGATTTTCTTTAGCTCAGCACTGCTTTTTCCATCCAGTTTTTCGTGGGTTTCTTTCATTTCACGAACATTACCTAATGCATCTTTTGCTGCCTCTTTGGCTAATTTTCCTGCTGCATCCCAAAATCCCATAGTCTTCTCCTTTGTGCTTAATGATTGGTTAACGCGTTAGTAATTATTGGATCGTCTCAGCTTTCATTTTCCTGGCAGATAATTTCTGCTACTGGTGCAGAGACAGTAGCGAATGCTGACATCACTTCGCGGATAAAACGAAAGTGTGGCAGCGCAGTAATGAAACTCGGGGTTGCCGTAAGTCGATAAATCACCTCACTGCGTGTATAGGTTTCTTTCGAGAAAGTGACAGCATGTATATCCGTTAGCGGAAAAACTGCGATGCGCCCCTGATATTCTCCTGTCAAATACCAGCATCCAGTCAATAGAATCAGGCGATAAGGGGCTAACCTCTCACAGCGATTACCATCAGCTAAAAGGCATACGCGTTGTTTCTCCGTAATGGCGGTGGCAAGTCGATAGAAGGAACCAGACAGTGACGTAGTCGCTGTATTCGGGACACCATGCCAGATAAGGCATGGTGCATCATCACTGCCAGCCAGCAGGATGTTTACCAGGCGACTATCAAGGTCTGGGAACATACCAGCGACACCGGATTGACGGGCAAATGTCAGTGCTACCTGATCAGGATGAACAATGTTATGCCCTGTGAGCAGTCGGCAATTTCCGCTGTTATATTCCAAATCCAGATACATCAGACGCTCACGGAAATCCCGGCGCAGAGTACGTACTGACACGCCAAATTCAGCGGCCAGTTTACTAACATTTAACGTTTCTCCGGCCAACAGACGGCTGATGATCAACGACAACCTGATAGCCAGACGATCATAACGACGCTCTGCCTTAGGCATGATTTCATCTCCGTACAAAGTTAACTGACTAAAAATAGATATGAATACTTTAACGAGGGGGATGGTCAGGGTATGGACACGATGAAAAATATTTTTATTTCAGAGGTAAGGCAGGTGTCACGCGGGTTGGCTGGATAAAATTGCGTTTTCTTGTTCTATCCCGAGGATTTATGCGGACAGGATGTGTCCGTATTGGCAATCCCTGTTAATGTTTATCATACTGGCAAACGCCCTTGTTCATGTGCCAGCATGGTTTCCGCCATCACCCACAGCGCCCGGTTGAGTTTGATATCGCCATCAATCCCTTTGACTGCTCGTGTCCGGGCCTGCCTGCCCTGCACGGAGCGACCGGTCAACCCGCCTTTTATCAGGTTCTCCTGTACCCGTTGATAGGTGGTCCACAGGTCGTTGGACTCATCCTGCCAGCGGCGTGGAGCCAGTATCTGAGCTGCTGTGACCGGCTGGTGGTCTTCGCCAAAGCGATAGGTCAGTGCCGCCTTTGCCAGCGCTACCTGAGCCGGTGGCGGCAACAACAGTGACTGCATGGCATCCCGCTTCTCATCAATATGTTCAAAGGTATCCAGTACCTCATAAGCCCCTTCAATCACCCGCTCAACCACATCACCTTTATGTGGCACCCGAACCTCACCCAACGATTCACCACAAATCAGGCCGTTCTGGCACACACTGCGAAACAACCCCGGCAGCATCTGATATGAACTTGAGCCGTCATGACTGTTCAGCAAGATAATCTCCGGCACCTGCTGGCCGGTGATTTGCCCTTCCCGACGCAGGCGTAACATGTGTTTGGTGTGTTCGCGTTTGCCGATATCCCTGACGCGGGTCTGGCAGGCAAAGAAGGGTTGGAATCCTTCACGTTGCAGATTATCCAGCAGGGTAATGGTCGGGATACAGGTGTAGCATTCACTGCGCGACGCGTGTTTGTCCTCACTAAACACGCTGGGGACCACGCGGAACAGTTCATCGCGTGTTAACGGCCGGTCACGACGGATAACATTGGCAGCACCAAAGCGGGAAGCTAAACGAACCATAGGAATTTCCTCAGAAAAAGAATAAACGAAAACCCTGCCGCAAAAGCGACAGGGTCAGATGAGAATGAAAAGGTTAGGTGTTGCCTAGAACAGCAGTGACCACAATGAGCGGGCGAGCGACACTATGGTTTGTTTGAGGCTGCCGATAAGCATTTTTAACGGTGCGGGGACGGCAGGCAGCGCAATCATGCTATCAAGTACGTCACCGACCGATTGGGCAAAATCATTCTGAGCCCGGCTCTCAATCGCCACTGAACGCCAGTCGGGCTGTAACCGGGCTGACAACGGGCTGCTGGCCTTCGGCGGTAAACACTGAAACAGCGTATCCACCATTGCTGCCATGCCCCAGCCGGTTTTTACCGATACGGCACAGACCGGATGGATGGGAAAGAAAGTGGAACGCACGGCGACGCGACGGGCATAAATATTGCCGGACTGATTGAGTGAAGGTTGCTGTGTGTCCCAGCCCCACTCGTGGCAAGGCTCCAGCTTATCTACCTGATTCAGGACAAACAGTATCTTGTCACGGTAGCGCTCACCGATAACGGTGCGATAGACATGCTGGTCAACGGAGAGCGCTCGGTCATCGGCCTTGAGCAACCAGAGCACGATATCAACGCGGGGCAACCAATGCTGATAGAGCGCAGCATAGTCACGGTCCCGCGCCTCACTCTCACCAACTCCGGGTAAATCAACAAACAGAATGCTGCGTTGCCCCGATGACAACCGGAACGTAAGGGCGTGTCGGGTACAGGCGCTGTTATTACTGACCGGGGACACGTCCCCCTGAAATAGTGCATTACACAGGCTGGATTTACCCGCACCGGTCTTGCCCATGATGCCGATGACGGGTTCGTATTGGATCAGTTGTTCAATGTGATCAATGACGCGCTGGTGCAGGATATCGGGCAATACTGACAGCGACGCCTGTATCTCTCGCAGGTTCTCGTGGTTGGGCATAAGAATTTCTCAGACAGACAAAACAGTGTGGCGGGTATTGAAAATCGCCACAGATTGAGGTGTGCATGGGAATAATATCTATCTGAAATTTATTGTAATATTGGTCTCTAAACTATCTGGTAAGGGGTAAGACGTGTACCGGTCAGGAGTAAGTATACGATTGCACAAAACAGGGGCGATCTTAACATCCTCAAGTTTTTTATTTTTATGCCGATACCAAACTCTATCCCTGTGAAACTTGAACATATCAATACTTTTTATTCACTGATGACATAACCTGTCAACGGCAAGGGGTAAGCTCAGTAATATAAGAGCACACAAGGAAAAAGTGATGGGCAAGAAGAACCTTCTGTTGGCCTCGCGTCTGGCCGACATCTTATTACGATTTAACCGCGGTGAAACTTTAACGCTGAACGGGTTGGCAGAAGAATATGGGGTTCATCCACGTACTATTCGCCGTGACATTGAAGATCGCCTTGCTATCGCTGGCGTCGAAAAAGATACCGTTAAGAGCAGTTATAGTTTACGTGTCGAGTACCTAGGTAAATTTGATGCCTCCAGTATTGATACTTTCGCTGAGGTTGCTGGTGTTAAAGAATTATTTCCAGCACTAGATAAGAAGATACTACAATCAGTCTTTTATCCAACACCTGAGCAAAACATCCTAGTGATGGGACATCGTTATATTAAAAATGCACAGCAAACAGAGAATTTCACACGTTTGCAGCAAGCAATTAGTGAATGTCGCCGCATTGACTTTAGCTACTTTAAACGAGCAGAGCACCACACCTACCATGTTGAACCATATCAGTTAATTAACCATAGCGGCATCTGGTATCTTGCAGCAAATCATAATGGAAAAATGAAGAAATTCACCCTTAGCAAAATTTCAGCCCTACACTGCACATTTGATATTTTTAAACGATCCAGAATCCTACTCAATGATTTGAAAAATGAAGAAAGCGTCTGGAGTAATGAGGTTAAATTCGAAGTTGTCATCAAAGTTTCACCTGAGGTTGCAGAATATTTTCAGCGCCGAGATTTAGTCATCGGCCAAGTAGTAGAAAAAGAACTGACTGATGGAGGATTAATTATCTCCGCTCGTATTTCACATAAAAACGAAGTTTTACCTATCGTGCAATATTGGCTGCCCCACCTGAGGATCGTTTCGCCAGAAAGTTTACGACAAGAACTAGAAACCACTATGCGTCATTATTTAGGAATACAAGGATAGTCAATGGCAGGAATAAAACGCAACAGAGCAAAATCGCCAGTAAAAGCTTTTTCAGCCTCTCAACACTGTAGCGTCATTGTTACTGCAACCATGAGTGCGGGAAAAACATCACTGATTAATGCTCTTCTTGGAGATGATCTGTTGTTTTCAGCAAACGAGGCTGCAACTGCAACGCTCACCCGCATTATCCCTAATCGTAATTTACGCCAGCGGGTTGAGGGTGCAAGTTATACCGTCTATGGAGAGCTTCACGCGCAGTCGGATAACGTATACAGTGAACTATTGCGTCAATGGAACGATCATCAGGCGGTTAGCAGCATCAACCTTGGCTGCCGCATTGCGGGATTGCGCAAAACTGTACGTCCCCTAGCTATCTACGATACCCCAGGTCCAAATAACAGCCAAGATATGAGCCATAAAATACTGTTGAATACCGCTCTCGCACTACCAGGCAAAAAACTTCTAGTCTATGTACTCAACGCAACCCAACTTGCAACTCGTGATGATGAGTGTCTATTGCAGGAAATCAAACAGAATGTGAATCTGACGACCAACGATTCTATTATTTTTATCCTTAACAAAGTCGACGAATTGGACGAAGAGCATGGTGAATCTATAGAGCTATTTTTGAATAAATCTCGTGATTATCTTGAACGTATTGGTTTCCGGCAGCCAATTATTATTCCAGCCATGATGCAGATGTCATTAATTGCGCGAAAAATCCTTAATAGAAAGCCTGTAACCCGTACTCAGCACAGGCGTTTGCAGACGGAATTACAGCGTTTTCATCAGAATAAACATTTGTTTAATCTCGCCTCAAATATTCCTGCTGTGATTAAGCGTCAGATCTACGCCGAGTTAAACAGAACTAAACCTGAACATGCGGAATTTGGCATTTTTAATAAAACAGAACTCAATCAATTCATCGCTTATAGCGGTATTCGTACCCTTGAGCTTTATATATCACAACATAATTAATCTCACGGATAACTATGAATAGCATTTATATAGAACACAACCCATTTACTGTGGAATCAGTTTTTCTGATTAATGGAACCGAACCCGCCCCTGGCTGCAAATTATCGGACTATAAAGAGGCACGTCTGCAGTTGTGGGTTGAGTCTCTGTTTAACGAAATTCAGGCTCTACTCAATGGCGAAACGCAGTTCGACGTGACATTTAAAGGGGTGGAATCTGATTATATCGATGTGCAGGGCGCAGCCGAGCACGCCCGTACAAATGGCATGATAATTGCATTGCGCTGGGAACCGGTGCGGGCAACGGAAGATCGTCTGGACGAAATCAATGCTCTGATGGCAGAGGCAAAGAAAAATGATCAGTTCAGCAAATACATAGAAGATAATGAACAGGTGCGCAACGATTTTCACGAGGCGTTTAACAACGACTTTAACGTCTATGTTGTAGCAACCATGTCTTCCGGAAAATCCACGCTAATTAACGCCATGCTGGGGCAGGATTTGCTCCCTGCTGCCAACGAAGCAACAACGGCGACAATCGCACAGATTATTGATGATAAAACCACCGGAAGCCGCTTCTTAGCTCGCCGCTTCTCAGTTGAGGGAGAGCAAGAGTCTCATCCAGATGTTTCTATCGAGACGCTTAAAATATGGAATAGCATGGAAGGTACGCAGGAGATAGAGCTATGCGGCAATATTGTTGCGATGCAGCCACGCGACCATGTACGTCTGGTGTTAACCGATACTCCAGGGCCAAATAACAGCCAGGATGCAGGCCACGAACTTAAAACTATGAGTTTTATTAAAGATTCGCGCCGTAATCCTCTGATTTTGTATGTTCTAAACGGAACGCAACTGGGTACGAATGACGATAGAAACCTGCTGAGCCTAGTGGCTGAAACCATGCAAAAAGGTGGTAAGCAGAGCAAAGATCGCTTTATTTTTGTGGTCAACAAAATGGATGCCTTCGATCCGGAAAGTGGGGAAGATGTGGGGGCTGCTCTGGGGCGTGTAACTGAATACCTGGAAGCCAATGGTATCCGCAATCCGCAGGTTTATCCGGTCTCAGCCCATCTAACCCGCCTACTGCGCAAACATCCCGACAGCCTGACCAAGAAAGAGCGAGGAGATTTACACACTCTGACAGAGCTGTTTGTTGAAGAGCCGATGATGGATTTCCCGTCCTATATGCCACTGACCTCACGCGTGCGCCGCAGCCTAGAAGAACGTGGTTTGAGCGGTGTTCTGAAACGTAGCGGCCTTCCTGCCGTAGAAGTGATGATTGATGAATACATTGATAAATATAATGTCCCAACTCGCCTGAACCGTGCCTATACCGCTCTGCACCGTGCTATTAGTCTCGGGATGAAAGAGACACAATTGGCCGAACAACTCCAGCGAGAGGAAAGCGAACTAGCATTGATTAACGATGAGATCATCTTGCTGCGGGAACGTCGTAAGAAAGGGCTGGACACTGAAACGTACAAGGATCGCGTGCGCCGCGAAGGTAAAGGTTTGCCGAAATTCGTTGGTAGCTCATTCTCCACGTCGGATGCAAAATTCCGTGGCATATTGAATGAATTGAGTAACACCATTAGCTCTCAGGGTGAAGTGGATGCTAGCCGCGCGCAGATTGAACTCAGCAATGCAGAACGCCAGCTTTCTTTCTTACATAACGACCTGATTGGCGATTTTGAAACCGTATTCGAAGTAAGCCAACAGCACATAAAAGATGAGCTAAATGATGAGTACAAGAAATTTATTACGAGTATTTTTGACGAAACCCGCCAACTATCTCTCCCTATGCTACAGGGACTGAAAGAGAGTATTCAGGGGGTATCACTCAATCTCGACCTTAATGACCGTGACATTCAAATAAAACAGGTGGTCAGCGGGCAGAGAGAAGTCAGCAATTCTCGCTGGTATAACCCTTTTTCTTGGGGAAGTACTCGTACTGTCTACGAATACCGAGATGTCAAATACGTAGATATGAACGATGTCTGGAAACAGAAAAGAACGCTGGTTGAAAGTGCATTTAACGACTTACGCAGTTGTGCTCTTGAAAAATTTGAAACCGATAAAAACAAACTGGTAGAGAATTACCTAGCCTTTATTGAACGTGAATTTAACGAAAAATTCGACGCGCTGGTCAATGCTCTCCAGACACAGCTCACCGACAAAGAAAAGCGTGAGGAAGCGATTAACGAAGCAAAAGAGCAGCAGCGCTGGATTAATGATTTCAAAACAAAGCTTGATAATACGCTAGCTATCTGAGGATGGAATTTTCAATGGACGACATCATGCAGACTTTTCGACAGGCGCTGCTACAGCACTTGGCTGAAAACGAACTGGAAAGCGACGCTCTGCGCCAACTTCTCCTGGCGGTACCGAACAATACGGTCTTTGATGATTATGAGGTGAATGAACTTCTTGAGTCCATCGAGCCGAGCGAACTCGACTGGAACGCAGGTTATTTTGCCCATCAGCGTAAGCTGGCGCAGCGTAATTTTTCACAAAAACGCCTTAACCATCTTATTGACGTTCGTGAGCATCTCATGAATGAGGGGATAGCGGGTTTTGTCAGAATTTCAGCTACTGCACAGGAAACCAAAAAAATGACAAACAATAACGGCATTGGCGATTATACGCCGGGCGATAACCTGGCAGATATGGTACTTAACCGTACGACTAGCCTGGCACGCTCAGCGTTGATTAACGAGCTGGAAGATAACCGTTTGACAATAGATGAAGTCACCCAAGCCGTTCGCTGGACCCATGAGCGCGTGCCGGACCTCTTCATAGACTACGAAGAAAACGCTCTGGCAGGCAAGATGATACTTGATCCCGCTCAGTGGGATGCGGAGTATTATTATCTCCAAACCTCCTACATCAATGTTAACTTTGCAGAATCCCGTTTTAAGCATTTGATTGAAGTGCGTAACATGCTGCGTCAGCGCGGCGTTAAAGGGTTTGAACGCATTGTTATCACTCGGAGACAACCGCAATCTCGGCCACAGCAGCACGACCAGTCAGGTTATCGTACCGCGTCGTCTTCCACTACCACTGCATCGTCGGTACAGCCTGGCTTCCTGCGCGTTGCATTATTGGCTGGTGGCGCGTTGGCTCTGCTTGCAGCTCTAGTCATTTCACTACTTTAAGGATGACGTTATGGCACAATCAATCATCACGCCAACTCGTTTGCAGGAGTTAGAACTGCGCACAGAGGTCTCTCTCCAAGCGGCGAGATCCTTAATTAATCGCAGCTATTTGGCAGAAATGAAGCTCTATCCGCTCCAGGATCTCGCAAGCCAGACGGGGCTTGCGGTCAACCGCGCTACGGATATTCGGATCTTTCGCATTGAGCGTATCGTGCAGGAGAACAAGAAGTCGGTGCTTGAAAGCACGACTGCGGCCTACACGGCACTCGGCGCAGCTGGGTATACCGTTTTCCTGTTTCTGAAATCTGACGGTCGTGAAACACATTTGTACATTGGTACGCGTGGAACAGCCGGTAAAACGCTGGGACACAGCGCTGGCGAACTGCTCAAAGAAACCTTCAAGGGCCATTTTTCGGGTAGCCATCTCATCCCTCTGGCCGCAACCGAAACGGATGAACTGCTGGATGGTGCACTGGCTCAGCAGCATGAACCCTCTGCGTCAATCACTGCCGTAACCGGAGTGCCGTCGTTATCTACAGACAACCATGATCTCTTTATGCAAGGCTTAGAGCACTTTATTGATGCAGCGGAAAGCCGTGTCTATCAAGCGCTGATCCTTGCAGAACCTATCTCTCCGCAGAATCTTGAGGTGATCCGTACAGGCTATGAGCAGGTTGCTACCCAGCTTTCTGGGCTGGTAAAACGTAATTACTCTTACGGTGCGCAGGACAGTGAAAGTATTGGCCTGAGCATCAGTGAGGGACTGAGTCAATCGCTGGGCGAAAGCCTAGGAATGACGGAAACCAAAGGTACCTCGGACACGACGGGTACATCAACAAGTTCAAGTTGGGGTAATACCTACACCAGCGGTGCCAGCAACGCCTTCACGCGTACTGTTGATGAGTTTCAGCGCTCATACCAGCAGGGGGACACCATGGGGCCAATGCGCAGCCTGGGTTGTCTGCTGAAACACAATGTTCTAGAACGTAACATTTCTGCTAGCCAAACGAGTGGCGGTTCAGCCGGTGTTTCCAGTAGTCAGACGGCTACCCAGTCGCATGCTAACTCGACCACGACGACCCAGACAGATACCACCACCCGGACAGACAGCCATTCGCTGAATAAAACTCAAGGTAATACTCGGCAAATTGCCTTTGACATCACCGACAAAACCGTTGAGAAGCTGCTCGAAAAAGTGGATCACCATCTGGAAAGGGTGAACGAAGCTCACACCTATGGTGGATGGCAGACTGCAGCCTATTTCATCGGCGACAGCACCGCATCCTCTGAATCACTTGCTAGTATTTTTCTTGGGTTAATGCGCGGTAGCCGCTCTAGCACCGAGGATTTCGCACTGACGACATGGCAGTCACGCGAAAAAAAAATGGTGCTCGAATGGCTGACAACGTTGACGCATCCGCACTTGACTCCAATGTTTTCAGCCGGTATCAACATTGATTTCCTGACCCCCGCCACGCTAGTTTCCAGTAAGGAGATGGCCATTCAGTTAAGCCTGCCGCGCCGCTCAACCTCCACAGTTGCCGTTCTGCAAACTCAGGCGTTTGGCCGCAAAGTCCAACGTCTGGACAGCAACAACGCAACGGAAAAGCGTGAACGACAAATTTGTCTAGGCCAGATCCGTCACCTGTGGAACGACTTGCCACAGACCATCAATCTTGATGTTAACCAACTGGCAAGCCACCTTTTTGTGACCGGTTCGACTGGTGCAGGCAAAAGCAACACCATTTATGAGTTGCTCTCTCAACTGGGCCAGCACGGAATCCCTTTTCTAGTCATTGAACCGGCGAAAGGCGAATATAAACATATCTTTGGTCATCACCCTGACGTGCGTGTTCTGGGCAGCAATACTCGCTACAGCGAGCTGCTGCGGATTAACCCGTTCCGTTTTCCACCAGAAACCCACGTTCTGGAACATATCGATCGCCTAGTGGAAGTGTTTTCTATGTGCTGGCCAATGTATGCGGCCATGCCAGCTATCCTCAAAGAGGCGATTCTACAAAGCTACAGCGAATGCGGTTGGAACATGGTCGACTCTATAAACCAGTTCTCGCCAGCACTGTTCCCGACCTTTAACGATCTACTGGCGCAGTTACAAGCCGTGATTGATGATTCGGCCTATTCGCAGGAACTAAAAAGTAACTACACCGGTTCGCTGGTGACTCGCGTTAAATCGCTGACCAATGGGCTGAATGGACAGATATTCTGCGGCGAAGAGATCGACAGCATGGAGTTGTTCGACCGTAAAGTCATTATCGATCTCAGTCGTATCGGCGCGCAGGAGACAAAATCGCTGATCATGGGCATTCTGGTGATCCGCCTGAGCGAATACCGCGCGGCAAACTCCGGTATGAATCAGCCATTAAAACATGTCACTGTCCTAGAAGAAGCTCACAACATTCTGAAACGTGGCAACACAAGCGGCGGAGAAGGCAACGACATTACCGGAAAATCCGTTGAAATGCTCGCCAATGCGATTGCAGAAATGCGTACCTGGGGCGAAGGATTTATCATTGCCGATCAATCCCCTTATGCCGTTGATATTTCGGCCATTCGTAATACAAACACCAAAATTATCATGCGGTTGCCGGATGAAGCCGATCGCCGGATTGCAGGGAAATCCGCAGGGCTGAACGATGAGCAACTCGATGAACTGGCGCGTTTTCCAAAAGGGGTCGCGCTGGTTTACCAGAATGACTGGCTTGAACCCGTGCTTTGCCGAGTGAATAAATTTGCTGGTAAAGAAGTGCTGTATCACTACGATGCTCCCACATCCATGGCGACTAACGCGCAGCAATTCAACCAACATTTGCTCAATTGGTTACTGTCACCACGCGTACCAGTCCCACAGGTAATATCACTTGAGACGCTAGAGGCTGAATTGGATGGCAGCAACCTCGCTACGACACAAAAAATCCAGTTAAAATCGTTATTTTCTGCTTTCCGAGAAACAGGAATGCTCGGACTGCATCAGGAGCAGAATTTTGCCCGACTGGCGAACATCGTGGTTAATCTGTTCGGCTACTCCTCCGCTATTGAACGCTGTGTGCGACAAGCGTCAGGGTTTGATGTCCTCGACACAACGTTCCGTCGGTTGATTACCCGGCAGGCAGGCGAGTTGCCCGAATCGCTCAATGTAGCAATACAACAATGCTTTATGCGCGATCTGGTTACCCGTAGCGAGGAGTTTCTGCCTGTGTATGCCGAATGGCGTGATTACATTACCTCGGAGGCTGTCGCATGATTGAGGCAATTATAATTAAAGAGCTGGAAAAAGAGATGGTGGGAACACTCATGGAAAGAATGGGTGAACTTCCCAGTAGAGATGTTTCGCTAAAAGAACTCGATAAACCTATTTTCATTAAACAGGCTACCGAACAGTGTGGTCTGCGCCTTGGGCTCACTGAGTTGACCGAAGAGACCAAAGAGGTGCTTACAGAAGATGGCTACAGCAAGGAGGTTATCGACAACATCGGCAGTGAAGAGGAAGCCACAATCTATCAGGAAGCGGGACTGGAATGTCAGCCCGTAAATGGTAAAGATGCGCTAGTAAATAACGACATCGACCTAGAACAAACTGACGCACTGGGTAATACCAACCTTGAACGAATGGAGATGGGTAAACCACCGCTGGATGAGAACGGTAAACCCATTGAACTGCACCACATCGGGCAGAAATCGGATTCTCCGCTGGCGGAACTGACCCACGAGCAGCACATGGAAGGCGGCAATAATACGGTACTTCACGACACCACAAAAGAATCGGAGATCGATCGCGGTTCCTTTGCTAAAGAACGAGAGGATCACTGGAAAGCCCGAGCCGAAGAGATTAAACAACGTCAGGAACAGGAGGGAGCATGAAACAGGTCGAACAACAGGTTGCAGCGCACAATGCCATTACTCGCCCAGCAAGCGAGCAGGAAATTGCCGCAGCGGAACAAACGCTACAAATCGCATTTTCCCCAGAATACCGAGCCTATCTTGCACTGTTTGGTCTGATAGCTTCCGGTGCAACCGAACTCTATGGGCTCGGCATACCCGTCACGTCCCACCTGAATATTCTGAGTGCAATAGTCCCTCTGCGCGAGGGCAAAAATTATCCGTTACAGGCGGTTCCACTGTGCGAAATTGGCGATGGTTACTATTATCTTTACGACAATCAGGCACGGCAGATTTTAACCTGGTCAATGGTGTCTGGCGTTCAGGAGTGTAGCAATGAATCGCTCGAAACATTCCTGCTAAAAACCGTGTTTGATATTCAATAGTAGACGTCTCCTTCCATAGCAGAGTCGAAAGGCTCTGCTGTTTTTCACTTTACAGATTTATAAATCACCATAGCTCAACCAAGCCCCCCACACTGCAAAAGCGCTCGCGAACTGATCGACTGGTTTGAAAATAATAATACAATTTAAAGAACTGGAATCTGGACTTGGCCAGAAAGTTACTGATAAACCTATCGTTTTCTGGCATATCCTGGAATAGGTTCCCTAGCGAAGCTGTTGTCTCAACAACGACACATCGTTGAATATGATCTTACATTTGGCTTCAGCATAGAATCGAAGCCGACAGGGGTAATAACGCAATTTAAACACCTACGCCCCTTTCAAAAGGACTTCAAAATCTGCACCACTCAAGTCAGGAGTAGCGCAGAGCATATCTCTGGCCAATGCACGTCGACGCTGCAGAAGGTCATCCAGAGTTTCTTCAAATGTGGTTATTTCAGTGTCCCTCACTGTCGGATAATAGACATACACGTCTTTAGTTTGTCCTATTCGGTACGCCCGGTCTGTTGCCTGATCTTCTTTGGCTGGGTTCCAGCAACGAGTGAAATGAATAACATGATTGGCTTTCTGGACGTTAACACCGAATCCAACTGCAACCGTAGAAAGAATAATCACTCCAAAACCTGACTGAGACTGAAAATCATCGATCAGCCGCTGACGACTATTCTGACTACTACTTTTAGTGCTGGTATCGCCGTTAATAATGACTGGACGGAAACCAAATTTCTGATAGATCGCATGTTGAAGTTCACGCTGTAAGTCTCGAAGTTCAGTAAAAATAATGACCTTATCTTGCGTGGTATGCTTTATTTCTTCGAGTATTTTCAACAGCCAGTTAAGCTTAGGTGAGTTATCACGAAAACATGGCTCTGGATTAACTACTGCAGGGTGTGCGCAAATGAGTTTCAGTCGGTGTAACAAACCTAACATACCTGCTCCGGCCTGCTGCATCCCTTCGCTCAATGCTTGCTGCTGTTGCCAATTTGCAACAGACGAAAGGTAGAGCTGTTTTTGCACGCCGGACAACGTCAGTTGTTTGCAGTTTTCTACTTCAATTTTCTGAGGCAAATCACGCGCAACTTCTTCTTTGGTTCGGCGTAAAGTCTGGGGTTCTATCAGCGCCCGCAAACGCTCCAGTCGTTCCGTATCGCGGCCAGCGTCGTTCTCAATAGGACGAACATAATGTTTACCAAATTCATTTAGTGCCCCTAATAATCCAGGCTGGGCAAAATCAAATAAGCTCCACAGGTCAACAAGTGTGTTTTCGACGGGCGTACCGGTACACGCCACTTTAAACCTTGCTTGTACCGCGTTGGCAGCATGTGTGATTAACGCTGCTGGATTTTTTATTTTTTGTGCCTCATCGCACACCATAATGGACCATGGCTGGCGTGCCAGAGAAAACTCTTGATCGCGAAGCGTTTCGTAAGTCGTCAGAATGATTTTCGCCTCACCTGGCCAGCCAGGTTTAAGCAGATTTTTGATTCCCTGAAACTGCAGATGAGCAGGAATAGCCTGTTTGGGGTATTTCACCGCTTTAATCGTCTCGCCATACAATTTCAACACGGGAATACCCGCAGTGTAGAAGAAGTTGTCCAGCTCACGTTCCCAGTTATCTAAAAGAGAAACTGGGGCAACAATAAGACTGGGCGGTTCCTGCGGAAATTTTTCAATAAACCAGACCAAGAAGCTCAAAATTTGTAGCGTTTTCCCCAGCCCCATATCATCCGCCAACAGGCAACCCGCAGTTTCCTCTGGTGAACTAAGAAAAAGTTGCTGGAGCCAGGCAACGCCTGCACGTTGATGATCTTTGAGTCGGATATGTTCTTTCAGACTCAGAGGAATTTCAGGTTCTGCATGACGCGCATTGAGGAGTGAATCGCGGCGCTGTTTGATGTAGGCCGCTTCTTCAATATTCTGCTCAATTTTGAGTACGGCACGAGCCGCTTTATCGACAACTTTACCTTGAGATTCATTTTCAGCGCTTTGCTGTTTTTCCCAGTTCTTACTGAAGGTTTTGGCTGCATCCAGCGGTAATTCGCTGTCATTCCATGGTGTGGTGATATGCGTTTCACCAGCAGCTTCTGCCTGAGTAATTCTCTCCTGCAGTTCACTGAAATGGCCAAGATTTTCAGGCTGCCAATCAGCCAGTGTTTCGACTGAAAATGCGGAGAAATCGATGTCATCAGGAAGCCAGTTCTCACTCTGCGCTTTGGTTAGCCAAGGAGAGGAAATTTTTTCAAATTCACCAATGCCAATCACTCGATCGCCATACTTCCCAATATCCAGCACATCGCTAAATTCTTTTCCTTCAATTTCTTGTTGCCAGCGGGTTAACAGTGCCTGGCAATCGTGCCATTGCTGTTCAGTGAACTGACTTAACTCCAACTCGTAACCTTGCCAGGAGCCTGCTGGCATCTGTGCTGCTACACTAATACCGAGTTGCTGTATGAATTTTTCAAGCTCCCAGGGCGCTAAGAATGCAAAAGTAATTTCTGGCTGGGGAACAGGTGAAACCGGTTCAAGCACCAGCGTAACTTCCGCAATCTTATTCTCAGCATTCAGTTGGGGTATCAATCGGAAATGATGGAAGAAAATCCTGGCATCAAACAACGCCTGCTCATGTTCTTCGGGGGCAATAACATTGGCGGCCTCTTCGCCCAAAAAGGTATAGGGATTGCGAACAAAAGAAAGCGCTTCGCTCCCTGCCACTCGACGACCAGGGATCGAGTGTATTGAGTTTAGGACTTCTTTCACTTCGGGAGGGATGATGACGTGGCTAAGTTCGCCATTCTCTCCAGGGATACGATAGCTATCATGAACCTGCGAATTCTTGTCAAAACTGCCTAGCCAGTTAGCTGGCTGGTCCTCAAAATGGGGTTCAATTTCGATAACCGCAGTATCGGCAACCTTTGCCTTACGCAGACGTAATGACAATGAGGTTGGTTTGACGACATGCGTTTTTTCTAAATAATCATCAAATTTTGCTGAAGCTTGTTTTGCACATTTGCGGATAGCGGCCCACCCTAACTGGTTAGTCGTTTCGCTGGGAGCCTGAGTTTGCTGCGCACTGAGTTGCTCTGTTGCCTGTAAGAGTATCCAGTTTTCCCGTGATAACAGGTATTGCTGATTTTCATGGGTCAAAATGGCACCAGTACGGCTGAAATGGATCGGCTTACAAGTTGGAACCGTAGCCCATTCAGCAATCCAGACGCGAAAATCGTTATCACTTAACGCCCCACGTGAACTCAGGCTTGCGCGTAAAGGCAGTATCTCAGGTACACCGATCAGAGGCAGGCTGCTGGCATGTTCCTCATCCTCCAGCAGGCGATACAATGCATCCCAACTCAACAACCACCGGTCTGTAAGTGATATCAGATAGTCTTCTTCAGCCAGTTGTTCAAGCCAGGATGCCAATGCCCAAAGCTGCGAATCATCAACCAGCGATAGCGGAAAGCTGAGTCCGTTTTCCTCAACCTGATATTTATTCTTTAGGTGGCGTTCTATCTGCTGACGGTTTCCCGTCAGTTTACTTAACAGGCGTTTCAGCATTATTTGATCCAGTAACGATGCGGTTCTTTAGCCACAGGCGCAAAGCCTAGTCGTAACAACTCTCTTTCTAGGGTGTCGTCAGGTGTATTGAGCTGTACGGACAGCACGCCACCTTTTTGTCGATTATCGCTGACGACACATGAAGTCCCTTCAACCAAGCGCTGTATAGCCGTATCACGCAACGGATTGATGATTTTAATGGCAGACAGAGAGGCTGGAGAGTCTGTTTTCTTATCGACAAACTTAACGGGTTCTTCCGCCATCCACCGAATACCCAACTTGCGCAGCTCATCGTCATATTTCAACATCCAGCCAGTTATCCGTACTTTGTTATACCCCTCAGCACGAGGTGCATGAGGCATTCTGAGTACGCAGCGCCCCTGGTCTTTTAGATGAATGTTAATATCAAGCGTGCGTGATTCAGGATTAAATGGCGCGTGACCTATTCTATAGGCGTACATCGCATTTCCTGTCCCGGAAAATTCAACGAACAGATAATCGTTGATCTGCATAATCATGGCATTATCAAAGCTACGTCCACCTCGTAAGTAGCTCAGTCGTCCCTTATTCTCGTCGCGGAATTTCACAAAGTCGCTACCACGATCTTGCCGGGCATCAGTCCCCATGACGATACGAGTAAATCCCATCTGATTGGCGAAACGAAGCCAGTAGTGCAATCGTGCCTGATCGACATCGCCATTACCGCGCAAGAGTTCAAAGAAATGTGTCAGGTCTTGTTTTGCCAGCCATCCCCGAACCATCGCAGCGACCGGCTCGGCGACATACTGGTGCCACTTATTTTGCTGGCTTTTCAGTTGGGGATTATCCCAGTATTCCAACGCTGCCTGCTTCAGCGCTGAATGTGCCTGATCGCGATAGATAGAATGGTAATAGCGAGTCAGGGTCGCAGTCATTATATCGTCACGAAAACGTACCCATTGCGCAGCCAGACCTAACAACCAGCTAAGTTTGTCCAGAAACAGAGGATCATCAAGAGTATCCAATTGTGCTAAAAGAACAGTGAAAATGCGTTTCCACAACCAACTACTATCGGGGATTTGCGCAATTTTCTCTAATGCTGAAAGTGAGTTTCTTTCGCCTGACAGTAACTGCTTGGATATCACGCCTCCGGCTTGTGGGGTAAAAATGTCATGATAAAACTCAATGGTTTTCATCCATGATTTTTCTCGTCGTATCGCGGCTTTCACCACGAAGTACCCTTGGGCGATATGCCCACGCAATACGCACCAGTGCGGGTTTGTCTCGGGTGATTCATGCTGGTAAGCAAAATAGCTTGAACAAAGTGCCGCCCAATCCTTGCGTTTTAACGCTTTAGATTCCAACCGCGTCTTGATAGCGTTGTCGACCTCAGGAAAAAATACATCATCCTCCAGCAGGATTGGCTGGTCAGGATATGACGGATCGTTATCGGCAAGACCATAAAATACCATCCGCCACTCTCGTTCCGTGAGTTCTTCCGCAAGACGAAGACGACGCAGGGCCGCTAGCCGCATTTCTTGAGGAGGTAAGGGGATTCTTTCTGCTTTATCAAACCGTTTTTCCATATCTAGAGCAGCGGAGGCCAACGTATGGAAATCATTACGTAGATAATGGTCATCCCGTTGACTGGAAGAAAGCCTAGCGGCAATACGTTGAGAAAGAGAACTGAGTGCAGGCGTCATTGGGGCATTACCAACTGACAAACTTCTTTATTAACTACAAGGGGAAAATCCACCTCATCGGCCTTATCTCGTTTATCTTTAAGCCCGAAGAACTGCATACGTAACTCGACGCGACGACTAGCTTCTTTGCTTTCCTTGGCATTATTGAAGGAGACGCCACCTGCAAGGAAAAGTTTACGGATTTGGATCTGTTGTTCTGCAGAAAGACCTTTTTGCAGTGGGCTGCGGCTATCAAGCAGACTACACATCACCCATTCAGAGCGCTGTAGGGAGAGATGTAAGTTATACAGATATGAGCCATCAGTGTCGGTAAACCCTTCAATGACGATTTGCTTAAACCACTTTTTGCCCTCTTCACTGTCGGCAGCTTCCAGCACCAGCGGAACAACATCCTGCAGTGCTTTTTGCCCTTCAGCGTTCAGGAAAAAACGGTTGTGATCGAAACGCCCGGCTTCGCCAAAACTGATGCGGTTATCGTGACAATCTACAACAATAGTTTTATTCACGTTGCGGGCATGCAATTCCAAGCGCTCACACAATTTGGATATATCCTGCCCCCTTGTTTTTTCCCCCTGCTCCACACGTTGAATGCGCTGTGTAACAGAGCTCAGCGACGCCACCATAACCACCAGAAATAACACCATCATAGCCGTCATCAGGTCAGCATAGGAAATCCAGAATGGTTTCTCCGCCTCATCGCTGCGGCGTTTTTTAACGCCAAATGCGTTTCCAAACATCAGCTGTCACCCCTCAGGCACGCGCGCGTGACAGAACATCGTCAAGCTCGCTGATGCTTTCTCCAATCTGTTCAACAGAACCGGCGAGCAGATTGGAAGCTTTTGCCATTTCTACATCAAGTTTACCCAGTGTTTTATCCAGACTACGTGAAACACCGTCAGAGAAGTCTTCAAACCCTTTCCCAAGCACGTCACTGACATTTTCCATAAAAGCCTGTGCTTCCCGGTTATAGCTCTGCAGACGTTCACCGTGCTGTTTAAGATCGGCGATAAATTGGTTACGCGTGGTTTGTTCAGACTGTGTATTAGCGGCGAGTAATTCCAGCATAGCAATTGATTTGCTAACGGCTTCCCGATTGTTACGATAATCGGCCACTACAGATGTGAGTTCGCTGGTGGCAAGAGAGAGCGATGAACCCGCAGATTGCGCTTTATTCAGTACATCAGCAGTGAGGTGATTTGCTTCCGAGACTCGATCGCCTGCGTGTTCAAAGCGTTCAGCTGCAACACGCATTTTGTCCGCGCCATTTTGCATATCCTGAATCTGTCGGTTGGTTTGTTCCGCAAACAGGCGAAGTGTTTCAGTCGTTCTCTGATGTTGGCTGGCAACAGTTTCGATCAGTTGTTTAATCTGATCGTCTACCTCACTCATCACTCGCTGTGTCTGTTCGTGCAAGGACTGTTGATTCGCTTGCTGATTCGCTGAAATCTGTTGCTGACCCTTATCGATCTGCCCAAACAAGCTACCCAACTGTTCACCAAGCGCCTCGACAGAGGACGCCATTTTTTCCATTGTGGCACTCTGTCCCTGCTGCACCGAGTTTTGGATGGCTTCAATAAAGGCGGCCATATGCTCTGCCTGTGCTTTTTCTCGCGCTTCGCTATCGGCGAACATTTTCTCCAGTTGGCGAGCCATACGCTCACCGGCCCCTTCACCTTCTGCGCCAATCTTAGCCACTGAAGCCTGAAGGCTGGTGAGCATGTCATTCATGCCAGCCTGCATCGCTTGCTGACCAGATTTCATCTCTGATAACAGTTTCTCGATAAGTTGTGCACTCCCCTGGCGGGAATCATCGCTTACCTGACGCATGTCCTGTAATAACGTGGCGAAACCGTTTTGCATTGTCTGAATCGCGCCAACAGTTTGCCCCATCATTTCATTAAGATTAGTGAACTGCTGGCCAAAGGTGGTGTCGAGTTTCGCCATAAATGCCGTCAGCACATCCTGAAGCATGTTCTGCACCATACCGCTTTGATCGCCACTGGCCGTCTGCACGGCACCGGCAATTTTATCTAGAGGCGACTTCAGACTGTTTTCAATCGCACCACTGACTTGCTCGGCAAATTGTGCGCCTGATTCGCGGTAAGTGGTGCTTAACGTATTAGCCAGACGTTCATTTTCGGCTTTCTGATTTTCGGTTAGTTGCAGCAACATATCGCGGAGATCGGTAACCAGGCTCTCTTTCAGATGACGTGCCTGGGTCGCACTTTCGTTACTGGATTTTACCAATGAGGCAAGGTACTCCTCACCAACGCCGCTGTCATAAAGGGAGTCCAGAGCAGCAGTGAATTTTTCCAGATATTTGTAGCACTTGGCGATGCATAGCTTTTCCAACCAGGTGACAAAAATGGAGGCAAAAATAGCGAACGCAGATCCCAAGAAAGCATACAACACATCGTGCAGCAGATTATTGACGCTACTGGTGACTTGTTCTGGTGTGCTGGGATCGAAATGGTTGAGACCAATCATCAGACCATAGAAGGTGCCGATAATCCCCACACCGGTCAGAATTCCGGGCAGGTGTTTGAAGAATTCAGTGTTTAAAGGAATATCGATCAATTGTTGCTCAGAGAAGAAACTGGCACTCGGTGCAGTGGCGCGAATACGGAGGATTTTTTCTTCCCCGTTACTCAGTTCACGCTGCGGGTGCAACGATTCTTCGAACTCATTCCACGCGTGCCTGAGTCCAGGCCGCTGAAACAGGTTCTTAAGATGTTCAAGCTGGGCCTCTGGAGCATTGTTTTCAACGCTGATAATTGATTGTGTGTATTTTTTAAGGCCATTCACAATTCTAATGGCTCTGATCAAATAAAAGTAAATAAAGCAGACGACTGCAAAGCTAACGAGACCGATAACGGTGACAGGCACCCAATGGGGTTCCACAGACGTAAGTGTCACTAAGAGAGAATTAAGCCAGGACATTATTTTATCCGTTTAATGTATTAATCTGTGATCAGAGTTACCATCGACAACATTCTGATTACCTTTAATCAAAATTTATACGCTGCAATGGTCGTCACCGCATCGCGAGCCCTAAATGGCTCCTGCCGTTCAAGGAATGAATGATAAAAGTAGGATAAACAAGCGAGACGGTGATCTAGTTTCCTCTTTTTTACCCTTCAAAAGCAAACTTCTTCACTCGGTGTCGTTTGTAATCGTATCCATTACGGTTATCATTTTGCGCAATGCATTCCAAAACTGAATTTGCGATATGGCATGGTTGCTCTTTCGCTGCGATCTACCCCGAGGATTTTCATGAACAACGCTGAACAACAGTTTCTTAATGAGTTGGATAACAAATTCTGGAAAGCTGCCGACAAACTGCGTTCCAACATGGACGCCGCCAACTACAAGCATGTGGTTCTGGGGCTGATCTTCCTGAAGTATGTTTCTGATGCCTTCGAGGCGCGCCAGCAGGAGCTAGTGGCGCTATTTCGCGATGTGGGTAATCCAGACAACATCTATGCCATGTCGCGTGACGATTACGACTCCGACGAAGAATACGCACAGGCTATTCAGGATGAGCTGGAAGTCGAAGATTACTATACCGAGAAAAACGTCTTCTGGGTGCCTAAAGCTGCACGCTGGGAAATACTGAAAAATAAAGCCATGTTGCCGATCGGTACAGTGCTGTGGGTGGATGAAAACACCGGACTGGAGGTCAAACTGCGCTCCGTTTCCTGGCTGGTGGATAACGCGTTGGATGAAATTGAAAAAACCAACCCGAAGCTGAAAGGTATTCTGAACCGCATCAGCCAGTACCAACTGGGCAACGAGGTGCTGACTGGGCTGATTAACACCTTCTCTGACGCGAACTTTAGTAACCCGGAATATAACGGCGAAAAACTCAGCTTAAAGAGCAAAGATATCCTCGGGCACGTGTACGAATATTTCCTCGGCCAGTTTGCGCTGGCGGAAGGCAAGCAAGGTGGCCAGTACTACACGCCCAAAAGCATCGTGACCCTGATTGTCGAAATGTTGCAACCGTACAACGGGCGGGTATACGACCCAGCAATGGGCTCCGGCGGGTTCTTTGTTTCCAGCGATCGCTTTATTGAAGAGCACGCAGGCGAAAAAAATTACAATGCCGCCGAGCAAAAACGCAATATTTCTGTTTACGGCCAGGAGTCAAACCCGACCACCTGGAAGCTGGCGGCGATGAATATGGCGATCCGTGGCATCGACTTTAACTTCGGCAGCAAAAACGCCGATACACTGCTGGATGACCAACACCCAGATCTGCGTGCCGACTTCGTGATGGCCAACCCACCGTTCAATATGAAGGAGTGGTGGAACGAGAAACTGAAAGAGGACGTGCGTTGGAAATACGGCACACCACCGCAGGGCAACGCTAACTTTGCCTGGATGCAGCATATGATCCACCACCTTGCACCGAAAGGCTCGATGGCGCTGCTGCTAGCCAACGGTTCGATGAGTTCTAATACCAATAATGAAGGCGAGATCCGCCGTAAGTTGATCGAAGCCGATATGGTGGAGTGTATGGTGGCCCTGCCGGGCCAGTTGTTTACCAACACCCAAATCCCAGCCTGTATCTGGTTACTGACCAAAGATAAATCTGGCGGCAACGGTAAAGCGCACCGCAAAGGTGAAGTGCTATTTATTGATGCGCGCCAGATTGGCTATATGAAAGACCGTGTACTGCGTGATTTCACTCGTGAGGATATCGCAAAAATTGCCGATACCTTCCATGCCTGGCAGGCGGATAAAGGCTATGAAAACGAAGCAGGGTTCTGCTTCTCTGCCACGCTGGACGATATTCAGAAAAACGATTTTGTGCTTACTCCTGGGCGTTATGTCGGTGCAGCTGAGCAAGAAGAAGACGATGAGCCGTTTGCCGAGAAGATGGCACGACTGACGGCGCAGCTTAAAGATCAGTTGGAAGAGAGCGCGACGCTGGAAACGCAGATTAAGGCGAATCTGGGGGGGTTGGGTTATGCGTTATGATTGGGCTGAGAATATTTTATCCGAGTTAACCGATGAGATTACTGTTGGATTTGTGGGATCTATGATTCATGAGTACGTTGACTCAGGAATCCCTTTCTTACGGTCAAAAAATATTTCCAATTATGAAGTCATCTGGGACGACATAAAATATGTGTCATCTGAATTCCATAAAAAAATAAAGAAATCAGTTTTACGTCCTGGTGATGTTGCTGTCGTGCGAACGGGGAAGCCTGGAACTTCGTGCGTGATCCCGGATGAGCTGCCAGAGGCCAACTGTTCAGATTTGGTTATTGTTAGAGTTAATACACATAAACTGTGTCCTTATTTTTTGTGCTACTACTTGAACTCAATTGCTGTTCATCAGGTTAATTCACAACTCGTTGGTGCCGTACAGCAACATTTTAACGTGGCTTCTGCAAAGAATTTAAAAATCAAACTACCCTCTTTAGTTATACAAAAGAAAATTTCCCATATTTTTCAATGCATTGATAGCAAAATAAAATTAAATAAAAAAATTAACCAAACTCTCGAAAAAATGGCGCAAGCCCTGTTCAAAAGCTGGTTTGTCGATTTTGAACCGGTAAAAGCCAAAATGGCAGTGCTGGGTGCAGGCGGTTCGCAGGAAGATGCGACGCTTGCTGCTATGACTGCGATTTCTGGTAAAGATGCAGATGCGTTGATGGTTTTTGAGCGTGAATACCCTGATCAATATGCCGAATTAAAAGCCACGGCAGAACTGTTTCCGTCTGCAATATATGAGAGTGAGTTGGGGGATATTCCAGAGGGATGGAATCTTGGACCATTGAGTAACATTGCCATTTTTGCCAACGGAAAAGTAGATGTTTCTTCTTTGACAGCTGAAACATATGTATCTACTGAAAATATGTTGGAAAACCGAGCGGGAATTTCTACAGCCACTTCATTACCATCAGTAAATAGCATTCCAAGTTTTAGATCTGGACATGTTCTGATTTCCAATATTCGTCCTTATTTTAAAAAAATTTGGTTAGCTCGTTATAGCGGTGGCCGTTCGGCGGATGTATTAGCCTTTGAAGCACGAGATGCTGTAACTGTAGAGTATATTTACAACCTCCTTTATCAAGAGTCATTCTTTGATTTCATGATGCTGACATCTAAAGGAGTGAAAATGCCTCGTGGTGATAAAACAGCGATTATGGGATGGCAATGTATTTTCCCTGATAAGAAGATTTCTGATGCTTTTTCAAAGGCAGTTGGTAAGTATTATTCATTCATTGAAATAAACAATACACAGAATAAAACGTTAACCCAATTCCGTGACACCCTCCTCCCCAAACTCCTCTCTGGTGAAATCACCCTGCCGGAAGCCGAGCAGGCAGTCAAAGAGGTGGAACATGTATAAAGTCGATACACCTACTAACAGCCTGCACTCCCTACAAGAAGTCTCTTTCAGTAGTCTTGGTTTTACTGAGCGCTATCATTTACAAGAATGGCTGGCGAAAAACCCGCAGGCGCTGACCCGCGACAACGACGATGAACTGCTGATTATTCAGAAAGAGTTCGCTGGTTTTGACGACACCAAAGAGCGCCTTGACCTGCTGGCGATCGATAAACAGCGCAATCTGGTAATTATCGAAAATAAACTCGATGACTCCGGGCGCGACGTTATCTGGCAGGCACTAAAATACGCGGGCTATTGCGCCAATCTGCGTAAAGATCAAATCCTGGAAACTTTCCAACTCTATCTCGATAAATATGATCCGGAAGAAACCCGCCCGGCTGCCGAGGTGATGGCTGAATTTCTGGAGTGTGAAAGCCTGGACGAAGTGCAAATCAATCAGAGCCGTAGCCAGCGGGTGATGATGGTGGCAGCCAACTTCCGTAAGGAAGTGACCAATACTGCCCTGTGGTTGATGCAGTTTGGTCTGCGAGTACAGTGCTTTAAGGTCAAACCGTATAAATTTAATGACGAGGTGTTTGTCGATATACGCCAGGTGATCCCAACACCGGAAGCAGAATCTTACATGATCGGCATGGCACAGAAAGAGGCTGAAGAGCAGTCAGCCAGCGGCGAACTGAAAACCCGGCATCAGTTGCGTAAAGCCTTTTGGACCAAAATGCTCGAACGCCTGAAAGCCAGCACGTGTACGTTGTATAACAATATCAGCCCCTCTACCGACCACTGGCTCAGTGCTGGGTCTGGTATTAGTGCTGTGTCGTATAACTTGATTTTCAGTAAAAAAGAGATTCGCGTCGAGCTGTGGATTGCCAAAGCCTCTGCGGAGAGCAATACCTTTGCCTTTAATTGGCTGTATGAGCGTAAAGAGATGATTGAGAGCACCTTCGGCCATGCGCTTAAGTGGGAGCCTTTACCTGGTAAAAAATCCTGCCGTATCTCTTTCGCCACATTTGCGACTAGCCTTGATGAGAGCAATTGGTCAGCGATGATCGACTGGCTGTTGATAAACCTGACTGCGTTTGAAAAAGCACTCGATCCCTTTATTGCCCCGCTAAATATGGCACTCAAAGCTATTTCAAACACGCCGGAAGATACGGAAGAACTTGAGACAGGGGAAGCCTGATGCTGAGCGAAGACGATTTAGAACAGCAAAGTCTTCAATGGTTTGCTGAACTGGGCTGGGAAGTATTGCACGGACCGGATATTGCGCCAGATGGCGACAATCCGCTGCGTGCTTCGTTCCATGATGTTTTTTTGCGCCCGGTGTTACTGGAACAGTTGCAAAAGATTAACCCACATCTCCCAGTTGCCGTGTTGGACGAGGTAATACTGCGTATCGCTCATGCGCAAAGTCCGGATCTGGTCGTTAGTAACAAAACCTTCCATCACCTGCTGCTCGACGGCGTGCCGGTGCAGTACAAACAGGACGATAAGATTATCCACGATAAAGCCCTACTGATGGATTTCAACTACGCCAAGCATAACCGCTTTACAGTGGTGAATCAGGTCGCCATCCAGGGAACGAAGCAGGTACGTCGTCCGGATGTCATCAGTTATATCAACGGTCTACCCGTCGCTGTCATTGAACTGAAAAGCCCGATTGATGCTAATGCCGATATCTGGGCCGCATTTAATCAGTTGCAAACCTACAAAAACGAACTCAGCGATCTGTTTATCTGCAATGAAGCGCTGGTGATCAGCGATGGCTACAATGCTCGTATCGGTTCTCTCACCGCAAACGAAGAACGTTTCCTGCCGTGGAAAACGTTAACTAATGAAGATGAAAAGCCGCTGTTTGAGTGGCAGCTTGAAACGGTAGTGAAAGGGTTCTTTAACCGCGAACTGCTGCTCGACTACATTCGTTATTTCATTCTGTTTGAAACTGACGGCAATCGGCTAATAAAAAAAATTGCCGCCTATCATCAGTTCCATGCTGTGCGTGAGGCAGTGGCAGCGACGATTGTGGCCTCTACCGGTAAACACTTGCCTTTGCGCAGTAACATCACGCCAGGCAGTAAAAAAGCGGGCGTGGTATGGCACACCCAAGGCTCAGGTAAGAGCATTTCAATGTGCTGCTACGCAGGGAAATTGCTGCAACAGGCTGAGATGAACAACCCCACCATCGTCGTTGTCACCGACCGTAACGATCTCGACGGCCAATTGTATGCCACGTTCTGCCAGGCGCAGGATCTGCTGAAGCAGGAGCCATTGCAGGCGAACGACCGCGATCAGCTCCGCGAAATGCTTAATGCCCGTGAATCAGGCGGGATTATTTTTACCACTGTGCAAAAATTTGCCCCTTTGGATGGCGAACAGACACACCCGTCGCTCAACCTGCGCAGTAATATCGTCGTCATTTCCGATGAGGCGCACCGCAGCCAGTATGGTCTTAGCGCCACGCTGAACCGGGAAACGGGCTCTTATAAGTACGGTTATGCCAAACATATGCGTGATGCATTACCCAATGCATCGTTTATGGGCTTTACCGGAACACCAGTTTCTTCCGAAGATAAAGATACCCGAGCGGTGTTTGGTGATTACGTCTCAATCTACGATATTCAGGACGCCGTGGAAGACGGCGCAACCGTACCTATCTATTATGAGTCTCGTCTGGCAAAACTCGACCTCAATCACGAAGATCTAGATACGCTGTCTAATCAAGTGGATGAGTTAGTTGAAGATGAAGAGATTGCGCAAAAAGAGAAAACCAAAGGGGACTGGAGCCGCCTGGAAAAACTGGTCGGTTCTGAACCGCGCATCAATCAGGTGGCCGCTGATTTGGTTCAACATTTTGAGGCGCGTAATGCCACAATGAACGGTAAGGCGATGATTGTGGCCATGAGCCGTGAAATCTGCGTGAAGCTGTATGATGCCTTAGTTGCATTACGCCCGAAATGGCACAGCAAAGACGTCGAAAAAGGTGAAATAAAAATCATCATGACCGGCTCCGCTGCCGACAAAGAACATTTCCAGTCACACATCTACAATAAGCAAACCAAAAAACGCCTTGAAGCACGTTTCAAAGATCTCAACGATCCGCTGAAACTGGTGATTGTGCGCGATATGTGGCTTACCGGATTTGATGCTCCATGCTGCCACACTATGTATATCGACAAACCGATGCGCGAACATAACCTGATGCAGGCGATTGCACGTGTAAACCGCGTATTCAAAGATAAGCCTGGCGGCCTGGTAGTGGATTACATCGGTATCGCCAATGAACTGAAACAGGCGTTGAAAACCTATACCGATTCAAAAGGTAAAGGACAGACTACCGTCGATGCTCATGAAGCGTTCTCCATCCTGCTTGAAAAGCTGGATGTTATTCACGGCATGTTTGCTAAAACACCAACGGCATCCGGGTTTGATTACACTGGTTTTGAAGAGGTCCCTCAACGGTTTTTACTTAAAGCCGCAGATTACGTGCTGGGTCTTGATGATGGCAAAAAGCGCTTTTTCGATGTCGTGCTGGCGATGAACAAAGCGTGGTCGCTGTGCAGTACGCTTGACGAAGCTAAATCTCTACAAAAAGAGGTGGCTTTCCTGTCAGCAGTGAAAGTGGCAATCATTAAGCTGACAACAACCGATAAAAAATTCAGTCAGTCAGAGAAAAATACACTGCTCGGTAAGATCCTCGATAACGCCATTATTGCGACGGGTGTAGATGATGTATTTGCACTGGCTGGCCTAGATAAACCGAATATCGGACTGTTATCGGACGAATTTCTAGAAGAAGTACGTGAAATGCCGCAGCGTAATCTGGCTGTCGAGTTGCTAGAAAAACTCCTGAACGACGGCATTCATGCCCGAACCAAAAACAATGTGGTACAAGAGAAGAAATATTCAGAGCGCCTGAAAGCCGTACTGCTCAAATACAATAACCGCGCCATTGAAACTGCACAGGTGATTGAAGAACTGATCCAGATGGCAAAAGAGTTTCAGGAAGCGATGGCGCGTGATGAGGCATTGGGACTGAACCCGGACGAAATCGCGTTCTACGATGCGCTGGCAGAAAACGAAAGCGCAGTACGGGAGCTAGGAGATGATGTCCTTAAGAAGCTGGCGATCGAAGTTACGCTAAAATTACGCCAATCCACAACGGTAGACTGGCAGGTGCGAGAAAGTGTACGGGCTCGACTGCGTATTCTTGTGCGTCAGACGTTACGCAAATATAAGTATCCGCCAGATAGAACACCTTATGCTGTCGATCTGATACTGAAACAGGCTGAAGTGGTTTCAAATAGCTGGACGGTTTGAGGTCTATCATGAAGGGAAGCGATGAATTTCCAGTGGGACATGAAGTATTTTCTCCACTTCGAACAGCATTTGAGACATTATTGAGTTCAGCCAAAATCCTGGATGCTGTTTTTTCTTCTGAGTGGCAAACTTTAGCAGATGAACTAGCCGACTAATAACTACCTATTTTAGGTTGGCCTTTCTCGCATAGGAAAGGCCGATGCTGTAAAAATAAATTAGCTTAGACTACAACCAAAACTACGTTCGCCTTCACCAAAAATTTTACTTTTAACTTTTGTGAGATAATCAATCCGGTTCAGTAAATCACCGGGATAAATGTCGTTAAGAATATCATCACGACTCAGGACATATTTACCCTTAGAAGGGTACTGCACTAGGTGCTGCCCCTCTTCGGAAGTCAAGTTTAATGCACTGCACCATGCAGAGGTGATCATTGTTCTGAGTGTATCTTCATTCATATTAAAGTCTCCCAGATGGTAGTAAGTATCCTTGTTCAGAAACAAGAATACATGAAAATGACGTTTACCATTCTGGGTAAATTCCCGTACCCATGCATAGCGGAGCGTATTCGGGTGTACCCGTTTGTCTTCTTTGCGTTTGCGCTGTTCATATGCTGCCAGTTTGGCTTTTAGGGAATTAGTAAATCTTGATATAGCACCTGAATCAGTATTAGCGAAACAGGAAATGGTATCACCATTGTCCAGAATAACTGGGTCATGAAGATCCACTCGTAAAGCCAATGTTCTAGGGTGTTCTTTAACGGCGTTATTAATAACGCCGATGATCTTACTTTTGTATGATGTAACATGGCCACCATATTCGCTATGGTAGATATTCATAATGATTTGTTCCTCAATGGATGGCAGTCATCACATTACTGGAAATGGTCTATTAGCGTGATAGATTCACATATAGTATTAAGGAATACAATATATAATAACTATCCGACAGCCTATTTCATAAAAAGAATAGCCATAGCCTGCGATGACTTATTTAAATTCACTCTATAATTAATTTAAATAATTACCATTTAATAAAGCAATTATTTTTTAGTTAGCCATAATTAGTTTATAACGTAAGGCTATCTATAGGCTTTATAAAAAGGGCTTTGCCTCTTTTCTCTGTGTATATTCTATTTTGCGAGTAAAGCGTACTCAGTAGTTCATTCAATTTACTTCGATTTCTGAACCGGTTCGGGCCATATTGTAGAATAGTTGTTTTTCTGATGTATGGAACAAAACATTTGACACAATATTCCTTTATCCACCAGTAAAGTTCATCGGCATCTGAACCCAGTAGAGTCAACTCTTGGGGTTTAGAAAACAATCTTACATATTCGTTTACAAACCATAAAGTTATCTTCACAGCAGTGTTTGTTGCCGCAAGAGAAATATTATCTTTATCACCATTGAAATAGTGCAGTAGTGCGGCAATTCTCGCCATATTTTCTGCTACTTTGGATGCATAATCCTTAAAATCTGATAAGTTCCCCAACAACCCCATTTCGGATTCAACATCATTATAAAATTTAATCCATCGTTGCTCTGCATCGGGAGTAAAATGCAGGCAGATTTTTTCATTTTCGACATTGCTATCGATACTATCGTGAACGATCTCTAGCAATCGATTATGAAATATCGGAAGGTGTTCACTTGAGCTAACCGGACTAGTAATTTTCCTGGAGCCCTGTGTTGAATCTGGCTGGCAAATTAGGCAGCGAGCAAAAAATCCGATGCCTTTCGCTGTATCACCTTTACGCTCCAGATATCCCTTAAAAATATCCGGTTGCACCATCAAAGATAAAGTCAATCTGGCATCTTTAATCAACCGTTCTGGTGAGCTTTTTCTTTCCACTGAGAACGTTGAGCCATCCCACATCTTGTTAATGAATGGCAATTCATTCAGCGTGTAACCATTAAATATAGTGCCAGCCTCATCAGACATGATACCAACAGCTCGCCAATCTCCACAGAGATAGTCTTTAATCGCCGCTGGAGTGGCATCATTGAACATTAGCTTATACCTGGTTGGCCCAGTCGGATGAGTCGCCAATAGGTCTTTTAGCCGTTCATTCGTTACGGAAGAATCTTTGTCAAGGCGAACATCAGATTTCAGTTTTGATATCAAAGCTTTTTTTTCCGCATTAAAAACGACTTCATCATTTCGCCAAGTCTCAAACTCCTGCGTATATTTTACAAACAGTTTCTCTTCCAATTGGTACAGTGGCTTCATCAGTAGTTTATCCACTGTACTTTTTCGTTCCCCTGATTCTGCCAGCGTCAGTAGAAAAAGAGATGCCGGACCACGTAAATCGCGAGGTCTACACACATCAATCCTGTTCTGACATGCCAGGGAAATAGCCCCAAGGACAGATGCAGCAATCAAAGACAGCGGTGCCTGTGTATGTTGCCCAACTTCATGAATTACATTTCTAATGACTGGTGGAAACACATGCACAGGGAAAGGATGTTCAGCGAACATAAAGCACCTCATAATCAGTTTAACGTTGAAAATACTCCACCTTAGTAGCTATTCCGCTATTTTTAGCAGAAATAGCAAGATGAGCACCCAGTAATAAAATTTATTAACGCTCATTGATCCAACAAAGAAGGTCACTTAATAACCAAGCGCAGGATTTCAACCCTATCGACTTTCGTTGTGGGAAAAGACCAACTCTCTCCAGCTTCCAAGCCGTGGAGCGAGACACTGATGTGATATGCTGACGCTCTCTTTCACGAACCAATCGATCACAAGGCTCGCCGTAGTCCTGCAAGATTTTTGATCGCTGTATGGGGGTCGGTGGGGTAAATAATGTGTTCATTCTGCCTCCTTCGTTTCGGTTGAAGAAGAATGAACCAGGATAAAGTGGAAAAAAAGAAGACTACCTCTTACTAAGAGCTTAATAAGCTCTTAGTAAGAGGTGAAGAAAATGTTTTTATTACTTAAATTTCAGCCACTTAGAAACCATTTTCGAAGTGAACTTCATGTTGAAACTGTAAGGGTGAGCGTTGGCGATTGATGTTAACTTATTAGCGATTGCTTGATGATTTTTCATGTCTTCTTTTCCTTCACAATATTCCCTCAGCAATAGATTAATTATCTTATTATTCCTTGGTGAGTCCCTAAAAGGTTTACTTCTTTCCTCTGGTCGATTATCTAACCATCCTTTTATGGTAGTTTGATTAATCGAAATTCCTCTATCATCGAAAAAACCAGATACCTTATTAGGAATAACACCTCCATTTCGAGAGAAAATTTCAGCCACTAATACATATATCGCAATTTTATTAGTTGGTGGTGAGGAAACCCCCTTTTCAACTAAAGGACTCCTTACCTCATTTATATTACTCATGCATTCAATGTTGTTTGAAGATTTATATAACCCAACAATAAAATCGACCATTTCATCTTCAATAAATAAATCATTTACATCAACTTTTATCGACTCGTGAAAAACCAAATAATTATATGGATTTTTTCTAAATGCAGAAACAAACATCGCTCCAGATTTACTTTTCAAGTCATTATAGTTTTTTTCATCTGATAAGACATAATAATCTCGACCAAAATGTGTAGTTTTAGTCGGTTTTAAATACCAATATCCATAAGCCCTTCCCTCATACATGATCTCATCATATCCTTTAAAAAAAGGACCGGACCAATCCGCCTTATACTCAGACCTAAAATGATCATCTAATGGTTGCTCGGGAGAAAATAAAAGATATTCATGAATTGAGTATTCTTTACTTTGAAAAAGATCAGTTTTATGGTTCAAATAAGATTTAAAATTTTTATATTCCCTCTCATAATCCAGAGCATGCCGCATTGTGCATAACTCACCATCAAAACGAGTAAAGATGCAAAACTTCTCCATCATCCATTCACTAAGAATAAATTCAATATCTATATCATACTGACTAACAATTTCTGATATAGAGCAAAATTTCTTCATTAAAATCCCCAACGCGTGATTATCAATCATTTAAATTTATCGATATTACAAAGCGTTGTAAATATAAAAATTTAATCATCACACGGTTGTACCTTAAACACCAATATATAGAATGACAACATCTGCTGAACAGCAGCATAAAGCCATACTCACCACGCATTGGCATCTTGATGTTAACGTTGACGCTCCCGATCCGTTTACCAATACTGGTCGTAACGGTCTGCAACACCGTTCTAGGTCGGCCTTATCGTTCCATACGGCAGCGTCATCGCTAATCCAAAACACCAGCTTCCCCCGTTGTAGGAGCGCATCGTTATAACATTTCCAATAGGAGATGTTGAATTTCTGCTTTACCACGCTCCTCCATGCTTTATCAGGAAAGAGTGTGATCTGGTCCTATCAGCCGATGAAAGTTCGATTTACTCAACAAAACCAGCAGGCATCACAAAATGAAATGACGGGAATTTTGTGAAAAAACCACAGAGATGATCTATACATTGTAACTTGTGTACCCGAGAGTGTACCCAAGAGCAAAAAATGAAGATGTTAGAGAGAGGGGATTCTGTAACTCATTGATTTTATGGTGCCGATAATAGGAGTCGAACCTACGACCTTCGCATTACGAATGCGCTGCTCTACCAACTGAGCTATATCGGCTTTGGGATCGTCGTGGCGAGAGCCAGACGTGAACTACGGGGTGACAAATTAGTGATAATGGTACGTCAAGTCAAGCGTTTGGCGATCGTCTGCTGGTTTTATCAGCATCTACGCTGTTCTGATAATTTTCCGTGCTAATAATGCTATAGGCTATAGCTTTTCGGCTTAACGGACGCGCATGCGGAGCATGTTTCCTATGTCACCATCTTCTTCGGGTGAAGTACCAGAAAAGCAGTCCCTAATCCTGTGAAAACACCATTTTATTTGCGGATAAATATTCCTGTTTTATAAAGCATGATATTTACAATAAAAATATCTTTTTACCTTTTAGATATAAATGCAATACATAAAAAAACCAAGTGTACGGTTTAGGATGATTCCCTATTCTTTTTATTTTCTATTTTGCTCTACTTAAATAGCCAAGACGACAAGGCAGTGGTCTTAATGTGAAGTTTTCAATAATATTTTTTCGACGACAAGGTTATTGCTAGCGTAGTCATAGAGCGCGGTAAGAGGAAATAGACCATGAATATGAAACCACTGTTTTTAGGCTTAATTTTGGGAACCAGTTACATTGGCATGGTGGCAGCAAATGGTCTGGATTCCGCCCGGGCATCAGCAGAATCCGCCTTCAATCACGATCGCACTGAAGCGAGAGAAAAAGCGTCAGAAGCGAGAACCAAGGCGCATGAGCATGAAGCCCAGATGCGGGAAAAAGCGAATAATTTCAAAGCTGATCTCAAATCAAGGGAACCAGAAGCCAGAGAACGGGCGGACAACGTCAAAGCGGATGTTAAATCCCGAGAATCCGAGGCCAGAAAAGACGCCGAAAAAGGCTGGGCCGACGTCAAATCGAAAGCGGATAATTTTAACAGCCGCGCGGAAAAGAATGCTCGTGAAACTGCCGACTCCATCCACAATGCCGCAGAGAAGCATCAGCGTTAATATGAAATAATGCATTATTGTAATAGAGGATAAGTCATTATTACCCTTTATCCTCCGATAGCAAGACAGGTTATGTATTTGTGAATACGCCGCACAAAGCATAGCCTGTTACTATTGGAGGATATTTCTCTGATGCGGTTATTTTATTGCAATTCTATTGCTGTATTACATTTTACGTTAAATACATATAACACAGCAAAAATCACAATCGGAATAAGATGTCTTATTTAGACAAAAAGAGAAAAGTAATAAAACGGAGTGAAAATAACGCTGCGCATATCTCTCAATATACGCAGCTATGCATCGATTAGGCGCGAATCAAATCGTCACCATAACCAATCCACTTATAGGTGGTCAGTGCTTCCAGCCCCATTGGGCCGCGCGCATGCAGTTTCTGGGTACTGACCGCCACTTCCGCGCCCAGACCAAACTGACCGCCGTCGGTGAAGCGTGTACTGGCGTTGACATACACCGCAGAGGAATCCACTTCACGCACAAAGCGTTCCGCATTGCTCAAGGAGCGCGTCAGAATCGCATCAGAGTGCTGTGTACCATGTTCGCGAATATGGGCAACTGCCGCATCCAGAGAGTCAACCAGCGTAACGTTCAGGTCGTTAGAGAGCCATTCATCGTTATAGTTGGCCTCTTCCACCGCAACGACGCTTGCCGGGCCACCGGTCAGATAAGGCATTGCTGACGGGCTGGCGTGGAGCGTCACACCCGCTGCCGCCATTTTCTTGCTCAGCGCTGGCAGGAAACGGTCGGCAATATGTTGGTTGACCAGCAGCGTTTCCAGGCTGTTACAGGCGCTAGGGCGCTGCACTTTGGCGCTTTCAATGACGGTCAGCGCCTTGTCGAAATCGATGCTGTCGTCAGCATAGATGTGACAAACACCGATACCACCAGTGATAACAGGAATCGTCGATTGTTCACGGCACAGCTTGTGCAAGCCTGCACCGCCGCGCGGAATCAGCATATCTACGTAGCGATCCAGCTTCAGCAGTTGATTAACCAGCTCACGATCCGGGCTTTCAATCGCCTGCACCGCAGCAGCAGGCAGGCCGCACTGCGACAGCGCCTGCTGAATCACTTTCACCGTCGCCGCGTTGGTGCGGTACGTCTCTTTTCCACCGCGCAGAATCACCGCGTTACCGGTTTTCAGGCACAGGGACGCCACATCAATGGTGACGTTCGGGCGCGCTTCATAAATCACACCGACCACACCCAGCGGCACGCGGCGACGCTCCAGCTTCAGCCCGTTATCCAGCATGCTGCCGTCAATCACCTGCCCTACCGGATCGGTCAGGCGACATACCTGACGCACATCGCTGGCAATCGCGCTCAGTCGTTCCTGCGTCAACAGCAGACGATCCTGCAATGCGTCACTCATGCCATTTTGGCGCGCATCGGCTAAATCCAGCGCGTTAGCCGCCAGAATCGTCGCACTCTCGGCTTCCAGCAAATCCGCAATCGTCAGCAGCGCGCGATCTTTTTGCGCTGTGCTCAGGACCGCCAGCTGATAAGAGGCCGCTTTTGCCGCTTTACCCATTTGTTCAAGCATCGCGAACTCCTTAATTGATAATCATATCGTCGCGATGGATAGCCACCGGACCATATTCGTAGCCAAGAATCTCGGCAATCTGTTGAGAATGGTGCCCGGCAATCATACGCAGTGCATCGCTGTTATAACGCGTCACGGCATGCGCCACATCGCGGCCCGCCAAGCTACGCACGCGGATCACTTCACCACGAGAGAAGTTCCCTTCTACGGTGCGGATGCCTTTAGGCAGCAGCGAACTGCCGCGTTCGAGGATCGCCGAGAGCGCGCCGTTGTCGACGGTGATTTCTCCCGCTGGCGGTGCGCCGAAAATCCAGTGTTTGCGGCTTTCCAGCGGCGCATCGAGCGCATGAAAACGTGTTCCGACGGAGATATCCGCAATCACATCGCCAATCACGCCCGGTTTGCTGCCAGCGGCAATCACTACATCGATACCCGCACGGCAGGCCACATCGGCAGCCTGCAATTTGGTCGACATACCGCCCGTTCCGAGGCCTGATACGCTATCACCCGCAATGCTGCGCAGCGCATCGTTGATACCGGTCACTTCACGGATCAGCTCCGCATCGGGATTATTGCGCGGATCGGCAGTAAACAGCCCAGCCTGATCGGTCAGCAGCAGCAGTTTATCCGCATCGGCCAGAATCGCCGCCAGCGCAGACAGGTTGTCGTTGTCACCGACCTTGATCTCAGCGGTCGCAACAGCATCGTTTTCATTAATGACCGGAACGATATTGTTATCCAGCAGCGCCCGCATGGTGTCGCGCGCGTTAAGGAAACGCTCCCTGTCTTCCATATCCGCACGCGTCAGCAGCATCTGCCCGACGTGAATACCGTAGATAGAAAACAGCTGCTCCCACAGTTGAATCAGACGGCTTTGGCCCACGGCGGCCAGCAGTTGTTTGGTCGCAATCGTCGCGGGGAGTTCGGGGTAACCCAAATGTTCACGCCCGGCGGCAATCGCCCCTGAGGTAACAATAACAATTCGATGCCCTGCCGCATGTTGCTGCGCGCACTGGCGCACCAGTTCAACAATGTGGGCGCGGTTAAGGCGGCGCGAACCGCCGGTTAGCACGCTAGTGCCCAGTTTCACAACCAAAGTCTGGCTGCCGCTCATAATATCTCTGCCGTTGGATGTCAAAAAATAAGAATAAGAAAAACGTTGTAGCAGGACAGACGCGTTATGCCAACAGGCACAACGCGAAAACCTGTGAATAAATCGGGGATCGTCAGGGAAATATCACGGTCGTGCGACGAGGCTACAGGCGGGGTCCAACGAGTGCAACTGTTTCTCCAGACGGATATGGAAAGCCTTTCTGGCATTTTCCACCTGTTCCATTACGGCTTTGTCCTTGATTTTTTCTTCACGCCAGTTGCCCTGCTTATCGAACAAACCGTAGTGATAGTCATAGGTAAAGCCTTTGCCAGTATCTTCCAAATTCAACCACCAGCCCCAGAATTCACGACTTTCTGGCGCAGGCTTGATGTTGACGCAAACCGCCAGGCAATCAAAGAAGAACGCGGTATCCTCGCACTGCGCTTCACGGATATAAGGTCCCAACGACGTAAAATTTTTCATGAGTCGGCTTTTGGGGTGTCCACTCGGTAACATCATCTACGATCTCCTCTGGTTGAACCTTCTTTTTAGCAGAGAATGGCAATTTATCAACCACCTGGCATCAGGTTACCGTTCGGTGTTAGACTTTTGATACATCATGCTCAACACACTTTATCCTGCAACCATCCGCTGATTTGCTGTAGTGCGCGGTGGAAATTCTGGTACACCGGCGAGAAATTCACTGGCAGCAGTTTCCCTTGTGCGGATGAATTCACAATCAGGCTGGCCTCTTCTTTCGGGCAGAGCGGATCGTTATCCCAATAGCCTGCCAGCATCGGCGTCGGGCAGCGGCGTCCTAGCAGCCCCTGCGTTTTCAGCGAATAGCGCCCCAGTTCGGTTTTCAGTGAGGTATCCGTCGAGAACGGCATACCCAGTCGGCTCGCCAGCACATCCATAAACATATCCGGCACCTGCTGCTGGCGAGTCGGATCGCTTAACAGGTGATGCACCACGGGGCCGAGACAGGCCACACCACGTAAGCGCTGCGATTCCAGATACGCCAGCCGAACGGCAATATTGGCACCAAAGCGGAAACCAAACGCGGCAACGCGAGTGTGATCGACCCACGGAACATCCGGTAATGCGCGCAAGACCTGCTGATGCAGGAAGCTGGAATCCTGAGTCAGCTTCCAACGGGAAGAAAATCCAACGGAGGGAACATCAATCGTCAGCATTGCCATACCCGCTGGCGCAAAATAGTCCTGAAACAGGCGATGATAATCGCTCTGCAACATTTCCAGACTGCCGCACATAAGCACAGTTGGGAAAGGCGCTTTCGCCTGCGCTGGCATATGCAAGAAACCGGTCAGCGTACCGCCGCCCGTAATCGGGAAGGTTAATTCTTTGAGTTCATAAGGCAGATATTTAGCCGCTTCTTCATAGGCGCGGTTTGCCAGCGTTTGCGCCTGCTCCGCCAGCTCATCGCCTTTAATATGCGGGTAGGCAGCAATGCTGTAGAGGTTGGCGGCATTCAACCAGCGTTGCCCAGTTTGCGACTCATCGCTACTCTCAAGTGCCCGCTGCTGCCAGTCTGCGCCCTGCTTCGCCCATTCATAAATCCAGTTGCCGCCTCGGTAGCCGATCACCGTATCAAGCAGTTGCTCGTTGCTTCTGTCAGCTTTGCTGGCGGCGATGCGCGACAGCACATCTTCGATTTCCCACGGGTCGACGCCACGCCAAATCCACATCAGTCGGTTAATCATCCGATACCAACTGCCGGTCTTCTCCCCTTCCAGCGTAGAATGCAGCCCCTGCACGTCCTGACTATTCCGCGTACGTCTGACCAACGTCGAGGTTTCTGGATGTTTAAAAGATGGTTTGAATAGCGTTTCAGACAGGTTAGCTTGCGCCACAGCAGCCTCCGTTAATGTAAACCGCTGTTAGCGGACATCAGACGACGTCTTCGTCACCCACTAAAGTGTAACGAACTCAGGCCAGAGAAGACAAATATCAACAGCAGAAACACACGATGGGATCAAAGCCTGCGCGAGAAATGACGACCGTTCAGAAACAACTATCGCCATAAACAACAATCGTCATAAGTACCCATCGTCATAAATACCCATCGTCAAAAACGACAATGCCCGGCTAAACCGGGCATTGATGGAAACGAATATTCGCTCAGGCGATTAACGGCCAGACAAAGGCGGAACAAACACCACGCCCATATCCCACGGCTGTTCAATCCAAGTATCCTGCGGGATATCAATCACGTAGTCGTCAACCAGCGGTTTACCAGCCGGTTTCGCGAAAATGGTCACAAAGTGCGCTTTCGGGTACATATCACGAATCGCTTTCGCCGTACCGCCCGTATCAACCAGATCGTCAATCACGATAAACCCTTCGCCATCTCCCTCGGCACGCTTCAGCACTTTCATTTCGCGCTGGTTGTCGTGGTCATAACTGGAGATGCAAACGGTATCAACGTGACGAATGCCCAGCTCACGCGCCAGCAGCGCGCTTGGCACCAGACCACCGCGGCTAACGGCAATGATGCCTTTCCATTGATCGGCAGGCAGTAAACGCTGCGCCAGTTTGCGGGCATGAATTTGCAACATATCCCAGGTTACGACGTACTTTTCGCTCATAAAATATATCCCAGCCGAATAAAAAACGGCTTAAGTTGAGTCTGAGGGGGAAAAAAGGTTGCGCGGGATTATAGATAGCCAACAACATAAAAACCAGTTTTTCTCAACGTGAGAATCGAGTTTTTCCTGACAACCTGCGCCCTAGGAAGCCCATGGATTCATATTGCAGCAGGAAAAATAAGACGGGGTTGACGGCAATTCCCCTGCTTTGATGGAAAATGATATTCTGTTGTAACACGCCATATTTCGTGGCTAACCGCGATTAACTTTTAACCTATAGCTTTGCCCGCCAGAACACAAAGGCTGGCCGCTAAAAAGGAGACTGAAATAGTGTCTGAATTGTCTCAACTTTCCCCCCAGCCGCTGTGGGATATTTTCGCCAAGATCTGTTCCATTCCGCACCCGTCTTATCATGAAGAAGCATTGGCCGCGCACATTCTGGAATGGGCTAAAGAGAAAGGCATCTATACCGAGCGCGATCAGGTCGGCAATATTCTGCTGCGCAAAGCGGCAACCGCAGGTATGGAAAATCGCAAACCTGTCGTGTTGCAGGCGCATCTGGACATGGTGCCGCAGAAAAACAACGACACCGTACACGATTTCACTACCGATCCGATCCAACCTTATGTTGACGGCGAATGGCTGAAAGCACGTGGTACCACGCTGGGCGCGGATAACGGTATCGGTATGGCGTCTGCGCTGGCGGTGCTGGCCGATCCGAACGTCGAGCACGGCCCGCTGGAAGTGCTACTGACCATGACGGAAGAAGCTGGTATGGATGGCGCGTTTGGTCTGCAACCTAACTGGCTTCAGGGCGAAATCCTGATCAATACCGACTCAGAAGAAGAAGGCGAGATCTACATGGGGTGCGCTGGCGGTATTGATTTCATTACGCATTTACCGCTGGAGCGCGAACTGCCACCTGCTGGGTACCACACGCTGAAGCTGACGATTAAAGGGCTGAAAGGCGGCCACTCCGGCGGCGACATCCATCTGGGGCTGGGCAACGCCAACAAGCTGCTGGCACGTTTCCTGTTCGAGCAGGCGAAAGCGCTGGATCTCCGCATTCTCGATCTGAACGGCGGGACGCTGCGTAACGCGATTCCGCGTGAAGCTTTCGCCACGCTGTCACTGCCTGCCGCTAACGTCGAGCAGTTGAAAGCGCTGAGCCAGGACTATCTGGCCGTGCTGAAAAATGAGCTGTCCGCCGTTGAGAAAAACGTGACCGTGCTGGTAGAAGCCAGCGACAGCAATGAGCACCCGCTGACGCAAGACAGCCGCGATCGTCTGCTGGCGCTGCTCAACGCCACGCCGAACGGCGTGATCCGCATGAGCGACGAAGTCAAAGGCGTGGTAGAAACATCACTGAACCTCGGCGTTGTGACGATGGAAGACGACCACGCGGAAATTATCTGCCTGATTCGTTCGCTGATCGACAGCGGTAAAGATGCCGTCGTCGGTACGCTGACAGCACTGGGCCAGTTGGCTGGCGCGAAAACATCACCGAAAGGCGGCTACCCAGGCTGGCAGCCAGATGCGCATTCGCCGGTCATGGCGCTGGTACGCGAAACGTATCAGAAGCTGTTCAACAAGACGCCGAACATCATGGTGATTCACGCCGGTCTGGAATGCGGTCTGTTCAAAAAGCCGTACCCAGACATGGATATGGTTTCCATTGGACCGACCATCACCGGGCCACACTCGCCGGATGAACAAGTGCATATCGGCAGCGTCGATCTGTACTGGAAATTGCTGACAGCGCTGCTGAAAGCGATTCCGCCACGCGCTTAATCGCGTAGTCGTAAAATTCAGGGCGGCGCATAGACGTCGCCCTTTTTTATCCTCAACTCAACAGCCTTATCCCCAATCAAACACCAGCTGTCGCTCAATTTGCGGGTCGAGCAGCGTCACATGCAGCCCAACCAGCCGGACGCCTCTGGATTTACGCCGCTCCTGCCAGGTTTGCCGCGCCAGCTTCAACAAATCCTGTTTATTCAGCACCGGCCACACATGCTCCTGCGTCGTTTGCTGAAAATCATCAAACTTGAGTTTGATGCCCTGACGCGCAATATGCAGATCGGGCTTCACCCGTTTCAGGCGGACTTCCAGCTCCTCATAAAGCTGTTCGATCAGATTTTCACACTGTTCCCAGTCGTGAATATCCTGCGCCAGCGTCTTTTCCACGCCAACCGATTTCCTCAGCCGATCGGGTGAAATACGTCGCTCATCAATCCCCTGACATCGCTCCCACAGTACGCGGCCAAACTTGCCGAACTCTTTAAGCAGATCCGCCAGCGCATACACCCGCACATCCGCGCAGGTATGCAAGCCACGTTCTTCCAGCCGTTTCGCCGTCACTTTCCCAACGCCGGGGATCTTCTCCAGCGGTAGCGCCAACAGGAAATCATCCACCTGCTCCGGTGTAATTACATATTGCCCATTCGGCTTATTTAACTCAGAGGCGATCTTCGCCAGAAACTTGATCGGCGCAATCCCCGCCGAGGCGGTCAGATTCAGTTCATCCGCGATGGTTCGACGGATTTCTTCGGCGATGCGCGTCGCCGAACCGTTGCAGTGCGGGCTATCGGTGACATCCAGATAGGCTTCATCCAGAGAAAGCGGTTCGATCAGCGACGTGTAGCGGGCGAAGATCTCGCGGATTTGGCGCGAGGTGGACTTATACACCTCCATGCGCCCCGGCAACAACGTGAGATGTGGACAGAGACGCAAGGCGGTTGCCGTCGCCATAGCACTGCGGACGCCGTAGCGTCGGGCAGGATAGTTAGCGGTGCTGATGACGCCACGGCGATCGGCGCTCCCACCAATCGCCAGAGGAATATCGCGCAGGCGCGGGTTATCACGCATCTCAATTGCTGCGTAGAAGCAGTCCATATCAACATGAATGATTTTGCGCATACTGGCCCTCTGACAACACTGTATGAATATACAGATCAAAGTCAGTATAGACAAGCTGCGCGATGCCTGCCGCGTTTATTGGGCGATCAGCATAACCAGCTTAAATTCGCTCTGCACGGCAGGGTGAAAAGTCTGTTGATGATAGGCAATATCGCCAAGCGAAGGATGGTGGAAACGTCGCTCGCCGCCTTCACGGGCGGTTACCGCCTGCTGTGACCACCAGAGGTTGAATTCACGGCTTTCTTCACACAACGCCATCACGATTTGCCGAACAGAATCAGTCGGCGCGTAATGGCTTGATTCCGCGCGGAACTCCGCCACCACCCGCTTCGCGCGTTCCGGCCAATTAACCACCAGCGATCGTGCCAGCGGATTCAGAAACATGAAACGCAGCAGGTTAGGCTCGGGATCGTTCCCCAGCCATCCGGCAAACAGCTGTTCCGACGGCGCATTCCACGCCAGCATATTCCAACTGCCATCCAGAAAATATGCAGGACAAGTAATGTGATGCAAGCTGGCGGCAATCTGCGCATCCGGCGGCGTTGCCCTATTCTGCTTCTGAGGATCTTTCACGCCAGCAAGGCTAAAAAGATAATCATGCTCTGCGGGTTCCAGTTTTAACGCCTGCGACACGCGGCGCAGCGCCGATGCCGAAGCGGACACATCACGCCCCTGTTCAAGCCAGGTATACCAGGTGGTGCTGATGCGGGCGATTTGCGCCAGCTCTTCGCGACGTAATCCGCTGGTGCGCCGCCGTCCAGAGGCTGGCAGGCCGACCATTTCCGGCGTAGTCCGCTCACGCAGCACCCGTAAGAAAGCCCCTAGCGCTTTTGGGCCACTCAGAGAATTGGCAGGTATAAACGAATGTGCAGACATAATCAGGTGTCCTTTTCATCCCGCTCGTATAGGTGGCTTGCGATGGCAGCGGCATTAATGAAAAACAGGTTAATCAAACAGGGAGTATTTTATACCCGTATAAATGCTCATATTGTACCCGTATTTTTCCCTGATTATAGTGTTCTCAGACCGACGTCTTCTGTAGTGGCTGGCGCGCCGCCGTTTAACCCATGATGAAACGAAAGCAGTTCAGATAAATAAAGCGAGAGCAATGATGGAAGAAAAACAGAACCATAATCATCGCGTCGAACACCAGTTCGGCTCACAGGCGCAGAACTACCTGACCAGTGCGGTGCACGCGCAGGGCAAAGATTTAACCCAACTGGCCGCTTTATTAGCGCCCTTCCCGCAGGCGCGCGTGATCGATGTCGGCTGTGGTGCCGGACATGCCAGTTTCGTTGCCGCGCGGGCTGTCGCGGAGGTTGTCGCCTACGATTTGTCTTCCCAAATGCTGGACGTGGTGAGTCAGGCTGCGGCGCAGAAAGGGCTGAATAACATCCGCGTTCAGCAAGGTGTCGCCGAGTCTTTACCGTTCGAGGATAGCAGCGCAGATATCATCATCAGCCGTTATTCTGCGCACCACTGGCATGATGTCGGACAGGCATTACGAGAAATGCGGCGCGTTCTGAAACCGGGCGGCCGAGTGATCGTGATGGATGTCGTTTCGCCCGGTCATCCGCTGCTGGACAGCTATTTGCAGACGGTAGAGAAGCTGCGCGATACCTCACACGTGCGCAATTACGCGCCAGGCGAATGGCTGAGCTTCTTTACCGACGCAGGGTTTATCGTGCGTAACGTCACCAGCGACAGGTTAACACTGGAGTTCAGCAGTTGGATCGCCCGTATGCGCACGCCAGAACATTTCGCGGTCGCGATTCGTGAACTGCAAAAAACGCTGCCGGACGAGGTGGTACAGCATTTTGACGTACAGACGGATGGTTCCTTTGTCACCGACATTATGATGATAGAAGCCACCCGCGCCTGATACGCTTTTCCCGTAATTAACGACCTCAAAACGATCTCAAATTGAGCGGCCCGCATCCTTTCGGGTCGTTTTTTGTAAATGTTATTTTTTAGCGCTTTTCAACGCTTGATTAATACGAAACCAATGATAATGTGATTTCGTTTTCGTCGTGACCTATTCGCCGACGGAATATATACCGATAACGGCTATCCCCACGCTTTCGCTAAAACACTAGTAGCGCGGCGCGGATGCCGCGTGTAGCAGGCAATTTTATTATCAGGAACCATAATGCAAAAAATCGCGCTGTCGTTTGCGATGTTGTTTTTTTTGCCTTCTCTTGTTATTACCAGCGAAGCCAGTGTTGTTACCAGCGCCGCCAGCGGGACCGCACCGCCGCTAGCGCCGATAGCAAAAGAATTAAAACAGCAATTATTAGGCTCTCCGATCTATATTCAGATCTTTAAAGAAGAGCGAATATTCGAACTTTATGCGAAAGTCGGTAACGAATACCGTTTACTGGAACAATATCCCATCTGTAAATATTCAGGCGGATTAGGACCAAAACGCGTTGAAGGCGATTTAAAAAGCCCGGAAGGTTTCTATCAGGTTGACCTGCGCCAGCTCAAGCCAGACAGCCAATATTACCGCGCGATCAATATCGGCTTCCCCAACGACTATGATAAATCACAGGGATATTCTGGTCGCTATTTGATGATCCACGGTGAGTGTGTGTCGGTCGGCTGCTATGCCATGACCAACACCTATATGGATGAGATTTATCGCTATGCCGAAGCGGCGTTACGCCACGGGCAGGCGAAGATTGATATCGCCATCTACCCGTTCCGTATGACGGAGCAGAACATGCAGCGCCACCGTAATTCCATCTACGCCAGCTTCTGGAAACAGCTTCAGCCGGGGTATGCCTATTTTAATCAGCACAATCAGCCACCGGCCATCACCGTGTTTAACGGGCAATACGTCGTTAACCCACCGTTGATGACCAGCCAGCCGACTTTAAAGTATGCGCTCGCCGAAACAAAATAGGACGAATTCACCTGGCATAATCTGATGCCAGGTTTCGTTGCCCGTTAGCGGCTGCGTCGCCAGCACGGTGACGACATCATTGGGTGTCGTCTGCTGCTGAAAATCAATCTCCACATCCTGATCTAACAGTGTCGCTTTACCAAACGGCGCGCGACGCGTGATCCAGTAGAGTTTGGTGGAGCAGTAGCCCATCACAAAACGCCCGTCCGACAGCAGCATGTTAAACACGCCTTTCTCCCGCAAGACATCCGCCTGCTTGGCGATATAGCGGAATACCGCTGGCCAGTTGCCCGGCGTACGCGGGTAGTGTTCAGCCAGTTGGGACAGCAGCCAGCAGAAAGCAAATTCGCTGTCCGTCTGGCCAACAGGGCGAAACATGCCCGTTTTCAGAGTGTGGTGGCCTTTCAACTGCCCATTGTGGGCGAACGTCCAGTTCCGTCCCCACAGCTCGCGCGTAAAGGGATGGGTGTTTTCCAACGACACCGCGCCGCGATTGGCCTGCCGAATATGTGAAACCACCGCACACGATTTGATCGGATAATCCTGCACCAGTCGGGCAATCGGCGAATTATAGCTTGGCAGCGGATCTTTGAACGTACGACAGCCGTTCCCTTCATAAAAGGTAATTCCCCAGCCATCCCGATGCGGTCCGGTTTTCCCACCGCGCTGTATCAGCCCAGTAAAGCTAAAGCAGATATCCGTCGGTACATTCGCGCTCATCCCCAGCAATTCACACATCTGACTTCCTACCCTTCCCTTCTTGCCCTTTTAGAGCGTATTAACGTGGCTTACTGATCCGCCATCTCTTTTTCAATCAGTTGAATCAGGATGTGAATCGCTTTGATATGGATTTCCTGAATACGGTCGGCATAGCCAAAGTGCGGAACACGAATTTCCACGTCGGCTGAGCCCGCCATTTTACCGCCGTCTTTCCCGGTCAGCGTAATGATCTTCATGCCCTTCGCTTTTGCTGCGGCAATGGCTTTAATAATGTTGCCGGAGTTGCCCGAAGTGGAAATCCCCAGCAGCACATCACCTTCACGCCCCAGCGATTCGACATAGCGAGAGAAGACAAAATCATAGCCAAAATCGTTGCTGACGCAGGACAGATGGCTCGGATCGGAAATCGCAATGGCCGGATAGCCCGGACGGTTCTCGCGGTAGCGGCCCGTCAGCTCTTCGGCAAAGTGCATGGCATCACAGTGTGAACCACCGTTACCGCAGGAGATCACTTTACCGCCCGCTTTAAACGCGTTAGCCAGCAGTACCGCAGCATGTTGAATCGACTGAATGTTCGCATCATCACTCAAAAAATTATTCAGTGTTTCTGCCGCTTCTTTCAGTTCACTACGGATTAAATCCTGATACATGGAATCCTCTCATTTTGTCTGGTGACAGTATCATCTTCTGCAATGCAGTGTAGCGGATTGAACAAACAGCGAGAAGCGCGTAATCACGGGATTGAGAGGATCGCTGATGCCCGTCAGAAAACACACGACTGCCGCTCGGTTTGTGAAGTGAGTTGTAATTATGATGTAAACGAATTGATAAAAATAATCAGATAAACTACAACGAATATAAGCAACAGGTCAGACCTCTTATGATATTGACCTATTACGCCTTATTTCACTGATAAAAACGGTTCTCACTTTCCACTGCCACATAACGTTTGATGGAAAGGTGAACCCCCTCCATTCGATCACAATGCAGGAGACACGTTATGGTTGCTGTCAGTATCCTCCTCCTACTGATTATTATCGGCGCGATGTTTTACCATCGGCTCAGTCTTCTGCTCGGCAGCGCCATCCTGTTGGCCTACTTCGCAGCCATGTCCGCCATGTTGCTGTGGCCTGTCTGGCTGATGATTCCGCTCGTGATTCTGCTGATTCCGATGACGATTCCGGCTCTGCGCCAAAAGCTGGTTTCCGCTTCTGCGCTGCGCATGTTCCAGAAGGTCATGCCGCCGATGTCGAACACGGAAAAAGAAGCGATTGATGCCGGGACAACCTGGTGGGAAGGCGACCTGTTTCGCGGCGCGCCGGATTGGAAAAAGCTGCATAACTATCCGCGTCCACAGCTGACCGCCGAAGAACAGGCATTTATCGACGGGCCGGTTGCTGAAGCCTGCCGGATGGCAAACGACTTTGAAATCACCCACGAACGCGCCGATATCCCGCCAGAACTGTGGGAATACTTAAAAGAGCACCGCTTCTTCGCCATGATCATCAAGAAGCAGTACGGCGGGCTGGAATTCTCGGCCTATGCACAGGCGCAGGTACTGCAAAAACTGGCGGGCGTTTCCAGCATTGTGGCGATCACCGTCGGCGTGCCTAACTCACTCGGCCCCGGCGAACTGCTGCAACATTACGGGACAGAAGCGCAAAAAGATCACTACCTGCCACGTCTGGCACGCGGTCAGGAAGTCCCCTGCTTTGCGCTGACCAGCCCGGAAGCGGGTTCGGATGCAGGCTCGATTCCCGATACCGGCATTGTCTGCTATGGCAACTGGCGCGGTGAACAGGTCGTGGGCATGCGCCTGACTTGGAATAAACGCTATATCACTCTCGCCCCCGTCGCCACCGTGCTGGGGCTGGCCTTTAAGCTGTACGATCCCGATCATCTGTTAGGCGATCAAGACGACGTAGGCATTACCTGTGCGTTGATTCCGACGGACACCGACGGCGTTAAAATCGGCCGCCGCCATTTCCCACTGAACGTGCCGTTCCAGAATGGCCCGACGCAAGGTGAGAACATTTTTGTTCCGCTGGATTACATCATCGGCGGCGCGAAGATGGCGGGTCAGGGCTGGCGTATGCTGATGGAGTGTCTGTCGGTCGGACGCGGTATTACGCTGCCGTCCAACTCGACCGGTGGGCTGAAATCGATTGCCCTCGGCATCGGTGCTTACGCGCACATTCGCCGCCAGTTCAAAATCTCCATCGGTAAGATGGAAGGCATTGAAGAGCCTCTGGCACGCATCGCGGGTAACGCTTACGTGATGGACGCTGCCGCAACGCTGATTACCAGCGGCATCATGCAGGGCGAAAAACCGGCGGTACTCTCCGCTATCGTTAAATATCACTGTACCCACCGCGGTCAGCGTAGCGTGATGGATGCGATGGATATCGCCGGCGGTAAAGGCATCTGTCTTGGCCCGTCCAACTTCCTGGCGCGCAGCTATCAGGGCGCACCGATTGCGATTACCGTGGAAGGGGCGAATATTCTGACGCGCAGTATGATCATCTTCGGGCAAGGTGCCATCCGCTGCCACCCTTATGTACTGGAAGAGATGGCAGCCGCGCAGGAAAACGACGTATCACGCTTTGACCATGCGCTGGTTGGACATATCGGCCACGTCGGCAGCAACAAGGTGCGCAGCTTCTGGCTTGGGTTGACCAACGGACTTCTAAGCCGTGCGCCAGTGAACGACAAAACACGTCGCTACTATCAGCAGCTCAACCGACTCAGCGCGAACCTAGCCCTGCTGGCGGATGTGTCGATGGCGGTTCTGGGCGGCAGCCTGAAGCGTCGTGAGCGTATCTCGGCGCGTCTGGGGGATGTTCTCAGCCAGCTCTATCTGGCTTCCGCGACGCTGAAACGCTATGAGGACGAAGGGCGTCAGAAAGCGGATTTACCGCTGGTGCACTGGGGTGTGCAGGACAGCCTGCATCAGGCCGAGCAGGCGCTGGACGATCTGCTGCGTAACTTCCCGAACCGTGCCGTCGCAGGGCTGCTGACCTTTATCATCTTCCCACTGGGTCTGCGCTGCCCGGCACCGTCTGACCGTCTCGCTCATGAGGTCGCGAAGATTCTGCAAACGCCGTCAGAAACGCGCAGCCGTCTGGGACGCGGTCAATATCTGGTTGCCAGCGAACACAACCCTATCGGGCTGTTGGAAGAAGCACTGCTGGATATCATGGCTGCCGAGCCGATTTACCAACGCCTGTCGAAAGCCAGCGACAAACCACTGCCGTTCATGCGATTGGATCAGTTGGCAGAACAGGCACTGGTGGAAGGTCAGATTACCGCAGAAGAAGCGGATATTCTGACCAAAGCCGAAGCCAGCCGCTTACGTTCAATCAACGTGGATGACTTTGCGTTCGACGCACTGGCCGCCAACAAGCCCGCGCCCGTAACGCAACCGGAAAGAAAAACCGAAGCAGCATAAACAGAATCAGGCCGCCAATATGGTGGCCTGTTCTTTCTTTTAGATACTCATCAGTTGTAAAATCCACATCATCTTTCCTTCTGAATGAAACCCGACACATGGCTTACATCCCCAAGAACTACGCCAGACTTGAAAGCGGCTACCGCGAAAAAGCACTCAAACTTTTCCCGTGGGTATGTGGTCGTTGTTCACGCGAATTCGTCTATTCCAACCTGCGTGAATTAACCGTTCACCACATCGATCACGATCACAGCAATAACCCGGAAGACGGCAGTAACTGGGAAATGCTGTGCCTCTACTGCCACGACAATGAGCATTCAAAATATACCGATGCGGATATGTACGGTTCGACGGTCGTCGCGGGTGAAGATGCGCAGAAGGATGTCGGGGTTGCCACCCATAATCCTTTCGCGGATTTGAAGGCGATGATGAATAAAGGGAAGAAATAATCGGCTTGCCGCTCCCATCCGGTTTATTGACGGGAGCGGTTATAAAATAGCGTGGCTAATGACGACTAGGCACCGCTCTGCCGTACACGCGCCAGCAGCGCATCCACATCCGCAATATGCGGAGCCGCCAGCACCAACGTTCTGCCCAGCGAAATAGCATGACGCTGGCACGCTAAACGCGCTTCCGTCTCCTGAATGCCGTCCAGATCGGCGACATGCGCCAGCCCAATCGTGCGGCGAATCAGTTCGGTTCCGCAGTAGCCAACGGCATCCCGCCACACCTGCTGTAAAAACAGCGCGGCATAGCCCGATTCCGCCAGTGCCGGATCGCGGCTTTCACTGTCGCTCAACGCCAGAAAACGAGCGGAAAAGCTCTGCCACAGCGTACGAATATCTTCCAGACGTCGCTCACGTCCTGCCGCCGCCTCGCGCGGAGCCAACAGCCCCGGCAGGCCGCAATAATTCAGCAGCAGATTGCCAATTGCCGTGCCGACATCAAAGCCAATCGGCCCGTAAAAACCGAATTCAGCATCAATCGCTTTTAAGCGCCCTTCTGCGACAAAGATCGACCCACTATGGATATCACCGTGCAGCAGCGCCTCGGCTTTGCTCAAGAAGCCATGCTTCAGCCCGGCAACCGCCAGCTTCAGCGCACAATCGTCACGCAATGCCTGCACATCCGGCGTCAGCGCGGCGTCAAACTGGTTTCTTTCATGATCGATATAAGGGTCGGTAAAGAAAAGATCTTCGGTAATCTGACACAGTTCGGGGTTAGTGAACTGGCTGACCGCCGCCTTTTTCTCATGTGGATGCTGATGAAAATCAGAGGTATGGAATAACGTCTGCGCCAGATATTCTCCCAGCTGTGCCGCCGCCTGAGGATAATCCGCGCCCTTAACCAACTCGCTGCGCCAGATACGATGATCGGAGAGATCTTCTTGCACCATCACCGCCAGTTCAGGATCGTGATGTAGCACGGTCACGGTATGCTGTGGACAAAACCGCGCGTGCGTCAGCAACGTTTCGGCTTCAATGCGGGCGCGGTCCAGCGTCAGCGGCCAGGATTCCCCGACGCAGCGCACATAAGGCAACGCCTGTTTGACGATCACTCGGCTGACGCCCGTTTCATCTTTAATTTTAAACACCAGATTCAGATTGCCATCGCCGATCTCTTCTGCGGCTACCAGCGTTTGCGGCTGACTGACACCGCCGTACTGGCGGGCATATTCAACAGCGTCATCCGCCGTAAAAGTGCGGTAAAGTGACATTCCAACTCCTCGCTATGCTTAAATTCAAGATATGGACATAAAAACGTTCGGACGTCTATACATCTATCAGGCATCTTGGCAGAATAAGAATATCGATGCAACATGGATTTAACGACCTATGCAGACGCTTAACACAACCAGCCTGAAAATCGTTGATAACCAACTGTGGATCCTCGACCAGCAGGCGCTACCGCAAGAAAAACGCTGGAGCCCGTGCCCGGATGTCGCGTCACTGGTTGAGCATATCCAGACGCTACGCGTACGCGGCGCACCGTTGATTGGCCTGTCCGCCAGCCTGCTCCTCGCGCTGCTGGCCGAGAAAGGATTATCGCAACCCGAACTGGCGCAGGCGCTGGAGACACTGAGAGCATCGCGCCCTACCGCCGTGAACCTGATGAACAATCTGGATCGCATGAAGCTGGCGCTGGCACAGCAGCAGTTTGTTGAGGCGCTGGTGCAGGAAGCTCTGCGACTGGTAGAAGAAGATCGCGCGCTGTGTGAACGCATTGCCGATCACGGCGCAGCGCTGGTGAAGCCAAACAGCCGCTTGCTGACCCACTGCAACACCGGCGGGCTGGCAACGGCAGGCATCGGCACCGCCATCGGCGTGCTGCTGCGCGCACATCAGCAGGGAAAGGTCACTCAGGTGTGGGTCGATGAAACGCGTCCGCTCTTGCAGGGCGGACGCCTCACGGCCTGGGAACTCGGCGAGCTGGGCATTCCTTATCAGCTAATCTGTGATTCGATGGCCGCCAGCCTGATGGCGCAGGGTCAGGTTGATGCGATTTGGGTCGGCGCAGATCGTATTGCCGCCAACGGCGACGTCGCCAATAAGATCGGCACTTACAGCCTCGCGGTGCTGGCACACTATCACCAGATTCCGTTTTACGTCGCGGCACCACACACCACACACGATCCCGCGTGCCCAGATGGTCGAGCGATTCCTATCGAGCAGCGCGCCGCCACCGAAGTCACCGGCGTTTCCGGCAGCTTCGGGCACTGCCAGTGGGCACCGCAGAACGCGGCAGTCTACAACCCAGCGTTTGACGTCACCCCCGCCGAATTAATCAGCGGCTGGGTACTCGACACTGGCGTGGTCACGCCACAGGACGTGAAAGGAGGGATCTTTCAGACAGCGCTGAAGTGACGATAAACAAATATTTCCAGGAAATTCAGGATACGCCGCACGGACGCGGCGAAGCCATCACCCAATAGTGACCGTTCCCCCGCCCATCACCACGCCACCACAGCTCACTGCATCACCCGTGCGCGCCGCAGGTTTACCCTCAACGAGTACGCTGGATGAACCACTGCTAATACTCCGCGCATGACCATGGGGAACCAAAGGATCGCCTTGTCGGGCCAACGGCAGGCCGTCAACCTTAACCGTCGATGCCCCCACCGCGACGGGCGTCGGCGGATGACTACCGTGCCCCGTGTCGCTATCGCCTACTTTAACGGCGTTACCCATTTTTTAGTCCTTTTAGTTGATTAGTTCTTTTAACTGAATAGTCAGACTTGCTGCGACCATCATGCTGCGGCCTCGTCATCGACAGCCAATACCTCTATTCCACGTGGGACGAAGAAATTATTGTTCCTCAACATCGTATTCGCCTGATCGTCCAGCGTAGCGAACCGGAGTTCCTC
>NZ_JACDSF010000023.1:61296-62004 GCF_013449685.1 Pectobacterium brasiliense
TCAACCTGCTTCAGCCAGCCCCACTGCGCGTTGAGTTTATCCCGTTCACTTCCACTCACGTTTTGGCGGAGTATCTTGTAGTCATGCAATTTTTCCCCCAGCCAGACGCAGTAGTGGATCATATGCAGTTCGAACACCTCTGGGGTCGGGGCCGTTTTCCCCACCCATTTGCTGTAGAACTCGCTGTATGCCTTCGCGGAGTAGCCCTGCCGACTATCCTGCATGACGAAGTAGCTGGCGACTCTACGTGATGTTTTTTGCAAAGTGCGAAAATTGGGAAAAGGCACCTGCGCCCTACGCGCGGTTTCGTACATCTGTCGCAACGGCACCCGGCACAGCTCGGCACTAGGGCGCTGTTCGTTGGGTAACAGTCCTCCCGTCACGTCTTCACTGATGCCGGGACAGAGCACCTCACGCCAGCCGGACCGGAGCGGCCCCAGGGGCAACAGAGGACGATATTCTCGTCGTTCATGGGCCGCAATCAGGTGCAAGGCGCTTTTGACTGCGGGATGAAGGGGTTTATCGAATGCAATCACTTTCGCACCAAAAGCCGTGGTGATCATACCAACAACAGGGTGCCGGGCAACGAGCCCCGCCCCGTCAGAGACGGTTGCCACGGTATCCCCCATGTCCAGCGAGCTGCGGCGTGTGCAGTCGAACAGGCCAGCAAAGATGACCTCAACCTTGCTGTCTTCGTAGCGGTATTCG
>NZ_JACDSF010000024.1 GCF_013449685.1 Pectobacterium brasiliense
CCGCGCCGAAATCCACATCCGGCAGCGCGCTCGCCAGACTCAGCGACAGGCTAAAAGGCCGGTTCAGCCCTTCATCCAGCCTGAAATCCACCACCGCAAAAGTGCCTGCTGCCAGGGCACCGACCTTTACGGTGAACTGTAATCCTGTACTGTTTGCCACCTGCTTTCTCCTTCTTCGCCGTTGCCATGGCTACCGCACGCCTCGAGTTACCCCAGAGCGGCATGTCGCTATCCTGATGAAAATGAAAACCTGAGTTGTGGTCTGAGTCTGCTCACACCAC
>NZ_JACDSF010000025.1:0-190 GCF_013449685.1 Pectobacterium brasiliense
GCTGTAGTCTTTCAGCTCGACTTCGGCCGTACTCACCCGCTCTGCGTAGTGGAAGCGCCGGACATATTCACCCTCACTCAGCCCCTGCGTCGCTAGGTTGAAGAACAACTCAGGGCCTTTGGTCAGTGCGCCCGCATCGTCAGCAAATACCACGCGATGCTTGCCTTCTTCGTATTCGTGGAAGAAATAC
>NZ_JACDSF010000025.1:203-21179 GCF_013449685.1 Pectobacterium brasiliense
GGCTAAATCGCTTTCCCGATACTGTACGCAGTATTCGCGTGGCGCGTGCGCATGGCGCAGCGCAAAGGCGTAGTCGGTAATGCCCGCTTCTTCCAGCAGCGCCCCGATAATCGATTCCGGCTTCTGCGCCTGAAAGATGCGGGCGTTGGTGCGTAATCCCAGTCGCCACAGCGCCGGACGGACTTCCGCTTGATAGCGCGTGCGCCGAAAACCGGTGTCACCCTGCGTGAAGCCGCTGATAATTCCGCTGACCCGACGTTTCAGTTCGCCTTCATACCAGATCATCAGCTCGCACGGCTGGTCCAGCACCGCGCCGAAATCCACATCCGGCAACGCGCTCGCCAGACTCAGCGACAGGCTGAAAGGCCTATTCAGCCCTTCATCCAACCTGAAATCCACCACCGCGAAAGTGCCTGCATCTAGGGCACCGACCTTTACGGTGAACTGTAATCCTGTACTGTTTGCCATCGGCTTTCTCCTTATTTTTATTCTTGATCTACGGCGACGGCTACTACACGTGCCGATGCGTTCCACCGCTCCCCTGATGAAAGGCAAAATGCGTAAACGGTGGTCTGAGTCTGTTCACACTACGATCTACTTGGGTAACACGCTATTCTGGACAAAACACAAAACCTATGTCGGATAAGGGGTGAGAGTCAGCAGTGATGTGTTCATGCCGTAAAGGACAAACGAACAGAGGAATTGGGGCGAGAGGCAGAATAATGAAAACGTTCCCTGTGGCATCCTTGACGCGGGTCCTGTTGATAAACAATGGCGAGAGAAGGGTAGCAAGCGAAGTGAAAACCAATAGTACGAAGAAAGGATTAAAAACAGGTCAATCAATTGATTAATATTGAAATATTATAGTCATAAATAAATTAGATGGCGAACTAAATGGCGGCATAACCCTCTGAGGACAGGGGGCGATACGAGTAGATTGCTGACGGGTTATGCCTGCTACTTATTATAGGCGGAAGGTTTTTTATTATGGAAAAGTTTCTCGATCAGAAGGCCTGATCGAGAAGTGGAGGCTGGAGCAATTAACCCGCTTTTGCTATCTGCTGGTAATGGTTTGCCAGCCAGTCGCTGATGCGTTGTTTCTGTGCATCATCGAAGCGCATGCCCAGTTTGGTGCGGCGCCAGATGACGTCATCAAGCATAACGGCCCATTCTTTTTCGACCAGATAGCGCAGTTCTGCTTCATACAGGTCGTGACCGAAATCTTCACCCAGGTCGCTGAGGCCTTTCACGTTTGCCAGAATCAGTTCGCTGTTTGAACCATAGGTGCGGCTGTAACGGCGCGTCAGTGATTCTGGCAGATTGAAGCGGCGACGCAGCGCAGCGGCGTAGTCATCACGCGTGCCGGCGATATCACCACCCGGCAGTACTGCACCTTTCGTCCAGGCCTTACCTGCTTGCGGGTAGTATTTGTGCAGTTTGTCCAGCGCGTGCTCTGCCAGCTTACGGTATGTCGTCAGCTTGCCGCCAAACACGGAAAGCAGTGGTGCCTGACCGTTATCATCATCGACTGACAGCGTGTAGTCACGGGTAATCGCCTGCGGAGAATCGGACTCGTCATCACACAGCGGACGCACGCCAGAGTAAGTCCAGACGATATCGTCACGCGTAAGCTGCTGTTTGAAATGGTCGTTATACACGTCCAGCAGGTAGGCGACTTCGCTGTCATCGATCTTCACATCGTGCGGATTGCCTTTGTACTCCACGTCGGTCGTGCCGATGATTGAGTAGTCATCCTGCCACGGGATCACGAACACAATACGGTGATCTTTGTTTTGCAGAATATACGCCTGCGGTTGGTTATGCACTTTTGGCACCACGATGTGGCTGCCTTTGATCAAACGGATGCCGTAAGGTGATTTCAGCTGCAGGCCGTCATCAAAGAATTCTTTTACCCACGGGCCCGTCGCGTTCACCAGACCTTTGGCGCGCCAGGTGAAGGTTTCACCGGTCAGTGAGTCAACCGCATCGACAATCCATACGCCTTGTTCACGGCGAGCGCGGGTCACTTTGGTGCGGGTACGGACTTCTCCGCCGCGTTTTGTCACTTCCTGCGCGTTTAACACCACCAGACGCGCATCGTCCACCCAGCAGTCAGAATATTCAAAGCCCTGCTTTAATTCAGGCTTAAGCACAGAATCTGCGCCGAATTTCAGTCCTTTACTGGCAGGCAGGCTGACGCGTTTGCCGATGTTGTCGTACATGAACAGGCCGATACGAATCATCCAGGCCGGACGCAGGTGCGGCTGGTGAGGCAAACGAAAGCGCATAGGGAAAATAATGTGCGGGGCCATTTTCAGCAGCGTTTCGCGTTCAGACAGCGCTTCGCTCACCAAACGAAACTCATAGTGCTCAAGGTAACGCAGGCCACCGTGAATCAGCTTGGAACTGGCGGAGGACGTGGCACAGGCAAGATCCTGCGCTTCTAACAACAGGACTGATAACCCTCGCCCAGCCGCATCTGCGGCGATGCCTGCACCGTTAATTCCGCCGCCGATAACGATTAGATCTTTGGTTTCCACGTTTCTTCCTCCACCCTCGAATAAATCAAAATGTTCGTTTTCGAGCATTATGATAATCGAAAACAAACAAATCAGCCAACGGTTAACCAAATAAAAACATTTATGCGTGACGAACCTAACAATATGATGATAGTTATCACATTAAAAGAAGGGATATTAGGCTGAAATTGTGCCGTTTTGTCGTCACTCTCCACATGAGTGAAGCACTGTTTTTATAAATAACCTTATAATCATATGGGTTTTATGCCGTTGAAGGCGGGTTACAATTACGCCTCGGGTTGCCATGACGTCAGTGGTTACTAACATCCTGTCCATTATTAACAAGGTTGTCACTTTCGATGGAACAATTTGAAGCTATCAGTATTGAGCAAGCCCACTCCCGCTGGCAGGAAGGGGGCGTTGTTGTTGATATTCGCGATCCACAGAGCTTTGCCGTAGCCCATGTCCCCGGCGCGACGCACCTGACGAACGAGACGCTGTCTGACTTCGTGCGCGGCGCTGACCTCGAAGCACCGGTCATGGTGATTTGCTACCATGGCATTAGCAGCCGCAATGCCGCGCAGTACCTGATTAGCCTGGGCTTTGATTCGGTGTACAGCATCGATGGTGGCTTTGAGGCCTGGCAAAACCGCTACCCGCAAGACACGCAGGCGCAAGCCTGATCGCATGACGATTAAAGAACCTTTATTATCATGTTTCTAACTCAACCTACTCACTGGCGCTTCCCGCTATGATGATTCGCGTTATTGCTCTCTCCAACCCGCGTCTGGCTCAGGCATTTGTTGATTACATGCGTACACAGCAGGTCCATCTGGAAATGCGGCCTCAGGGGCATGAAGCTGAACTGTGGCTGGAGGATGAAAGCCAACTGAGCAAGGTTCAGGGTGAGCTGGAAATTTTTCTGCGCGACCCGACAAACCCGCGCTATCTGGCGGCCAGTTGGCAAACGGGATCGATGGATACCGGTATTCAATACCAACGCTACTCTTACCTGCAAACGCTGAAGCAAAAAGCAGGCCCGCTGACGCTCTCCCTGATGGTCGTGACGATCGCGGTGTTCATCCTGATGCAAATCTCGGGCTATGAGAGCGTGATGGTATGGCTGGCATTCCCGGCTGAGGGACAACAGATAGAGGTGTGGCGCTGGTTCAGTCATGTTTTGTTGCACTTTTCCCTGCTGCACATTTTGTTCAATCTCATGTGGTGGTGGTATCTGGGCGGCCCGGTTGAAAAAGTGCTGGGAACCGGAAAGTTGCTGGTCATCACGCTGGTTTCCGCGCTGGTGAGCGGCTGGGCGCAGTCCTGGTTTAGCGGCACCCATTTTGGTGGCCTGTCTGGCGTGGTTTATGCCCTGATGGGCTATGTCTGGCTGCGAGGGGAACGAGAGCCTGACGGTTATTTATCCATGCCGCGCAGTTTGATGGCCTTCGCTTTACTGTGGCTGGTCGCTGGATATTTCGATATTTTAGGTATGTCGATCGCAAATGCGGCGCATGTGGCTGGTCTGGTTGTCGGGCTATTGATGGCCTTTTGGGACACGTATAATAAAACAAACCCCCAGTAAATCGGGGCGTCTTAGGGGATAAATGTGAAGCAGACACAACGGCATGACGCCATTATTGAGCTGGTGCGCCAGCAGGGCTATGTCAGTACTGAAGAGCTAGTGGAGCATTTTGCGGTGAGCCCGCAGACCATTCGTCGCGATCTGAACGATCTGGCCGAGCAGAATAAAATCCATCGCCACCACGGCGGTGCAGCATTGCCGTCCAGCTCGGTTAACACGGCCTACCATGACCGTAAAATGATGTGGTCGGATGAAAAAGCGCGCATTGCCCGTCGGGTGGCGAGCCAAATTCCAGACGGCGCTACCTTGTTTATCGATATCGGTACCACGCCCGAAGCGGTGGCCTATGCGCTGATGCAGCATAAGGATCTGCGCGTGGTCACCAATAACCTGAATGTAGCCACGCTACTGACGGCAAAAGAGGATTTTCGCCTGATCTTGGCCGGTGGCGAAGTGCGTACCCGCGATGGCGGTATCATGGGTGAGGCGACGCTGGATTTTATCTCTCAGTTCCGTCTGGATTTCGGCATTTTGGGTATCAGTGGTATTGACATGGATGGGTCATTACTGGAGTTTGATTACCATGAAGTGCGCACAAAACGGGCGATTATTGAAAATTCTCGCTGCGTCATGCTGGTGACCGACCATTCCAAGTTTGGTCGTAATGCGATGGTGAATTTGGGTAACATGGATTTGATAGACTATCTTTTTACCGATCAGTCACCACCGCCCAGCGTACTGAAAATCATTGAACAGCATAAGGTACAGTTGGAGTTGTGTTGAACCCGATGTGCCTTTTCCATGATGGACAAAGGAGGAGGCACCATGTCAGATTCTTCAAGAAAGTCGGGTTCTGCAAAAGTATCCGGATCGTCAATGCGTTCAGCGGCTGCAAAAAAGCCAGAGGTTTTAACGCAGCCCGTTTCCTCCACCCATCCTGCTATCGCCTTTGATGCCTCAGAATTTACCGCCGCGCTGCGCCGCCAACAGCGGCTCGGTGGCGTCGCGTCCCTGAACGCGATGACGCCAGTGCAGTGCTGGCGCGCCGTCAGCCTTGCGCTGTCTGAACAACTGCTGATGCACTCCGCTTCGCCAACGTCTCCTGCTGCCAATGCGCCTCAGCGCCATGTGAACTACCTGTCGATGGAGTTTTTGCCCGGTCGTCTGACGGGCAACAACCTGCTGAATCTGGGCTGGTATGACGCGGTAGCCGCCGTGCTCGCCGAGCAGGGACTGAACCTGAGCGATATTCTGGAGCAGGAAACCGATCCGGGTTTAGGCAACGGCGGATTAGGTCGGCTGGCATCCTGCTTTCTGGATTCGATGGCAACGGTGGGGCAGCCTGCAACGGGTTACGGCCTCAACTACCAATACGGTCTGTTCCGGCAGCATTTTGCGCAGGAAAAGCAGCAGGAAACGGCCGATGACTGGCAGCGCGATACCTATCCGTGGTTTTTACCGCGCGCGGAGCTGGCGGTGGATGTCGGGTTTGGCGGGCGTTTGCAACCTCAAACTGACGGCACCTTGCGCTGGCTGCCGGATACCGTTTTCAGAGGTGAAGCCTGTGACCTGCCGGTGATTGGCTATCACAACGGTGCGGCGCAGCCGCTGCGTCTGTGGCGTGCGACGCATCGCGAGCCGTTTGATCTGACGCTATTCAATGAAGGGCACTATCTGCGCGCGGCACAGGCGGGGATTTCCGCCGCCAGCCTGACCAGCGTGCTGTATCCGAATGACAACCACGCGGTGGGCAAACGTCTGCGCCTGATGCAGCAATACTTCCACTGCGCCTGTTCGGTGGCCGACATTCTGCGCCGTCACCTTAATGCTGGGCGCGCGCTGTCCACGCTGCCGGATTACGAAGTCATCCAGCTTAATGATACTCACCCGACGTTGGCGATCCCCGAACTGATGCGGCTGCTGATGGATGAGCATCAGATACCGTGGGATGAAGCCTGGTCGATAACCGGACGCACTTTTGCCTATACCAACCACACGCTGATGCCGGAAGCGCTTGAGCGCTGGGATGAACGGCTGTTTGGCCGCCTGCTTCCGCGCCACTTGTCTATCATTCGGCAAATCGATACGCAGTTTAAGGCGCAGGTCGAACAGCAATGGCCTGGCGATCGGCAGATATGGGCGAAACTCGCGATTCGCCACCAGCGCCAGATTCGCATGGCAAACCTGTGCGTGGTCAGTTGCTTCGCGGTCAATGGCGTGGCGGCGCTGCATTCGGAACTGGTGGTGAAAGATCTGTTCCCAGAATATCACCAACTGTGGCCGACCAAATTCCATAACGTCACCAATGGCATTACGCCACGCCGCTGGCTAAAGCAGTGTAATCCGGCGCTGTCCGCGCTCATCGACGACACGCTGCATACGCCGTGGGTGAATGATCTGCCCGCGCTGCAAGGGCTGGAGCCCTATGCTGACGATGCTGGCTTTCGTGAACGTTATCGACAAATCAAAGCCGATAATAAAACGCAACTGGCGACCTACCTCCGCCAGCAGTACGACATCGTGATCGATCCGCACGCGCTGTTTGATGTGCAAATTAAGCGATTGCATGAGTACAAACGCCAGCATTTGAATCTGCTGCATATCCTCGCGCTATATCGTCAATTGCGTGACAATCCGCATCTGGATATAGTGCCGCACGTCTTTTTGTTCGGTGCCAAAGCGGCACCGGGCTATGTATTAGCGAAAAATATCATTTATGCCATTAATCGGGTTGCCGCGGTCATTAATCAGGATCGCCGCGTTAATGATCGCCTGAAGGTTGTCTTCCCGCCAGACTATCGCGTTTCGCTGGCCGAACGGATGATTCCTGCCGCAGACGTGTCTGAACAGATTTCAACGGCAGGTAAAGAAGCGTCCGGCACGGGTAATATGAAGCTGGCGCTGAACGGCGCGCTGACCGTCGGCACGCTGGACGGGGCGAATGTAGAAATGGCGCAGCAGGTCGGTGCAGACAATCTGTTCATTTTCGGTCACACCGTCGAACAGGTAAAAGCGCTACAGGCGCAGGGCTATGAGCCGTCTGACTACCTTGCTGTGACACCGCTGCTGCGTGAAGTGCTGAACGAGCTAGCGAGCGGTGCGTTCAGTCAGGGGGATAAAAATGCGTTTGCCCCGCTGTTGGATAGCCTGCTGAAACTGGGCGATCCCTATATGTTAATGGCCGATTTTGCACCGTACTGTGAGGTGCAGCAGCGTGTTGATGCGCTTTACCGTGAGCCGGATGAATGGACGCGCCACTGTGTGCTGAATACCGCCAGAATGGGGATGTTCAGTTCGGATCGGGCGATTCATGATTACCAGACGCGCATTTGGCAGGCGCATCGTTAGGAAAAGGAGAGGGTGTTCAAGGTGGATAAACTGGCAAGCCAGCAGACAGGCATCGCGGAAAGCTATACCGATGCGTATGGCAAAGAGCACATTGTTGCGGCCGCAATCAGAAACCAGATTCAGGCCATGATGGACGTTTCTGATAGCGATAATGCACCCTTGCCGCCTGTTCGGGTCTTTTTGCAAGGCCGGGATGCGGTCATCGAGCTTGCTGGTCACGGTGAATTCCTCTGGACGCTGATGTATGAAAACGGCGGTCAAATTCAAGGACAGATAACGGGTGGCTCAACGCTGGCGTTGCCGGGTGTGCTGCCGCTGGGTTACCACTACCTGACGCTGACGCAGGCTGACCAGCGCTGGAGCTGCCGGATTATTGTTGCCCCGCACCGCTGCTATGAACCCGAATCCTTACTACAGGGAAAACGCTGGTGGGGCGTGACCGTCCAACTGTATACCTTGCGCTCGCAGAACAACTGGGGCGTCGGGGATTTTGGCGATCTTCGCCAACTGGTGGAACAGATTGCCCGACGCGGTGGTGCCTTTGTCGGGCTGAATCCGCTGCATTCGCTGTATCCCGCACTGCCAGAAGCTGCAAGCCCTTACAGCCCTTCCTCGCGGCATTGGCTGAACATTATTTATATCGATGTGAATCGGATCGATGATTTTCAGCAGAGCGGGGAAGCGCAAGCATGGTGGCACCGTGAGGATACGCAAAGCGCAATCGTTTCGCTGCGGGCGGGGCGCTGGGTTGATTATGAACCGGTGACGGCCCTTAAGCTGACCGCCTTGCGGCTGGCTTTCCGCTACTTTACGACGCGCAGTGCGCTGGATCCGCGTATTAGCGCCTTTCGCCAGTTTGTCGTGAGCGGTGGGCAGAGTCTGCAACTTCAGGCGACGTTTGATGCCTTGCAGGCCTACCTGAAAAAACAGGGTGAGAATTACGCGGACTGGCACCAATGGCCTGCCAGCTATCATGACGTGCACAGTGAAAGCGTGAAGTCCTTCCGCCGTGAAAACAGCGATGAGATTACGTTTTACAGCTGGCTGCAATGGGTGGCGCACGAGCAACTTGCGGAGTGCTACGCGCACAGTAAACAGCTTGGTCTGCCGCTCGGTCTGTATCGTGATTTAGCCGTTGGCGTTGCACAGGGCGGCGCGGAAACCTGGGACGAACGGCAGCTCTATTGCCTTGATGCCTCTATCGGCGCACCGCCGGATCCGCTTGGGCCGCAGGGACAAGACTGGCAGCTTGCCCCAGTGAACCCTACCATGCTGCAGCTTCGTGGCTATCAGCCGTTTATCGATGTCCTGCGCAGCAACATGGCGCACTGTGGCGCGTTGCGTATCGATCACGTGATGGCGCTCTTGCGCCTGTGGTGGATACCCAAGGCGGAATCGGCGGGTAACGGGGCTTACGTGCATTATCCGGTCGACGATCTGCTGGCGGTGCTGGCGCTGGAAAGCCAGCGCCATCGCTGCCTGATTATCGGTGAGGATTTAGGTACGGTGCCGCCGGAAATTGTCAGCAAGCTGCACGACTACGGTGTCTATTCTTACAAGGTGCTGTTCTTTGAAAAGGATGAAGAAAACCACTTCCGCGCACCGGAAGATTACCCGCGTCAGGCCATGACAACGATCACCACGCACGATCTGCCAACGCTGCGCGGCTACTGGCAGACCGTGGATTTATCGCTGGGGCGGGAATTGGGGCTGTACCCGACGGAAGCACTACTGCAAGAACAAATGCAGCAGCGTGAGAAAGCGAAGCAGGGGCTGCTCAATGCGTTGCACGAATTCGGGCTATTGCCACAGCGGGTTGGTCGCAATTCGGCGCTGACGACGATGGGCGCACCGCTAAGCCGTGGCGTTCATCGCTATGTTGCCGATAGTGCAAGCGCACTGGTCGGGTTCCAACTGGAAGACTGGCTGGATATGGCGACACCCGTCAATGTGCCGGGCACCAATCGTGAATATCCCAACTGGCGGCGCAAGCTCACGCGTCCGCTGGAGTCGATCTTCGCTGACCGCTGCCTTGAACGACTGGTTCGGGATATGGATTTGCGTCGTGGCGCGCCGATGAAAGCGCAGAAAGCCGAATAACCTAATGAATACTCTTCCTCCCTTGAGTCGGGGAGGAAAAGCACACATCAATCAGCAGGGGAGAGGATTAATAGTAAGAGTGCTCGCCGCGCTGGTGTTCAGTGAGATCTCTCACGCCTTTCAGCTCAGGGAAGGTTTGCAGCAGCTCTTTCTCAATCCCTTCTTTCAGCGTGACGTCAACCATCGAACAACCGTTACAACCGCCGCCAAATTGCAGAATCGCCAGACCGTCATCGGTAATTTCCATCAGCGTCACACGGCCGCCGTGGCCAGCCAGCTGTGGGTTGATCTGCGATTGCAGCACATATTCCACGCGTTCCATCAGCGGGGCATTGTCGTCCACTTTACGCATTTTGGCGTTTGGTGCTTTCAGCGTCAGTTGAGAACCTAACTGGTCGGTGACGAAGTCGATTTCAGCGTCTTCCAGATAAGGGGCGCTGAGTTCGTCCACGTAAGCGGAAATCTTTTCAAACTTCAGTACGGTATCGCTGGCTTCTACGGCATCCGGCGGGCAATACGACACGCCACACTCGGCGTTTGGCGTACCTGGATTGATAACAAAGACGCGAATCTGTGTGCCTTCTTCCTGTTTTGCCAACAGTTTCAGGAAATGCTCCTGAGCAGCATCGGTAATACGAATCATAAGAGTAAGCTCGATAGTTGACTGCACTTGTCGGTTATAATACGCCCATCCTCCCCCCGACTACAAGGTTCGGCACAAACACCAGACCTGAACGCCCGCTGCACCTTGAGCCAGTAGCAGCCTGCTGATTTCGGCGGCGGTACTGCCCGTCGTGACCACATCATCCAGTAAAACCACCTGCTGCCCAGACAGCGAGACATCACAGGAAAATGCACCCCGCAGATTTCGCCGCCGCGCGTTGGCGCTGAGCGTTTGCTGTAGCGGCGTGCGTCGGGTGCGCTGCAATTCGCGTGGCTCGTAAGCACAGTTCAGCCAGCGGGCGAGAGGCCGGGCGAGCAGCTCGGTCTGGTTGAAGCCGCGTCGCCACTGGCGGTTCCGGTGCAGGGGAACGGTGAACAGGCGATCGGGGCGGAACAGGGGAGCCCGCCCAGAGAGCTTTCGCTCGCGGTAGGTCATCTGCCAGCGTAGCAACAGCTGTCGGGCGAGCACCGTTGCCAGCTCGGTTTTACCGTGAAACTTAAAATGCTTCAGCAGCGTGTTGAATGGCGGTACGTAGTCGCTGATAAATGTGATTGATTGCCAGGGCGGTGGGTTTTGCAGGCAGCGCCCGCACTGATGTGTTGTGTCGCCGGAGGGCAAGCCACAGCGCGGGCAGCAGAGGGGCAAACGCGGCAAATGGCGCTGGCAGTACGAGCAAATACCCTGCTGGCTGTGATGAAGCGGTAATAAGCATAGCCAGCAGCGTGCGGAGATGGTTAACATTGTTTTCCTTAACGATCGTTTTCCCTGAAATATATTGACCCCATGCAAACGTGACGGGGTTTCCCGAGGAAGGAAGATAACGGATGGCAGCGTTGTATTGGCAGACCGAAGGCGCAGGAAACACGGATCTTGTGTTGCTGCACGGATGGGGATTGAACGCGCAGGTATGGCAAAGCATGATTGCGCGACTCGCCCCGCATTTTCGTCTGCATGTAGTCGATCTGCCGGGCTATGGCAGAAGTCAGGGATTTGGGCCGATGTCGCTGAGCGATATGGCGGATTGCGTACTGGCGCAGGCACCGGAACACGCCGTCTGGTTAGGGTGGTCGCTGGGTGGATTGGTTGCCAGCCAGATTGCGTTGAGCGCCCCTGCGCGGGTGGACAAGCTGATTACCGTAGCGTCATCCCCCTGTTTCAGCGCACAGGACGGCTGGCCGGGCATCAAGCCAGACGTCTTGCTGGGGTTCCAGCAGCAGCTTAGCGAAGATTTCCAGCGTACTGTCGAGCGGTTTCTGGCGCTGCAAACGCTGGGAACGGAGAGCGCACGGCAGGATGCCCGACTGTTAAAAAGCGTGGTGCTGGAACAGCCGATGCCGTCAGTCGAAGTATTAAACGGCGGGTTGGCGATTTTGCGCGAAGCGGATTTACGCCAGCCATTAGCCGATTTGGCTGTGCCATTCCTGCGGCTCTATGGTGCGTTAGACGGGCTGGTGCCGCGCAAGGTTGCCGGATTGCTGGATGACCAGTGGCCGAATTCAACCTCGGTGGTGATTCCAAAGGCCGCGCATGCGCCGTTTATCTCGCACCCTGATGCCTTTGCCGAGCAGGTGATTGCGTTCGCACAGGCATAGCCGACGATAATTTACATTTTCTCCTCAATTTCTCCACGATTTAGCCGACGTCGACAGTTAAGGTAATTCGGCACCCTGTGCGCAGGGTTTTCTCTGGGTTGAATTCTGTTTGAATATAAATAGGCTGCTTGTGAAGCAGCCACGTTAAAATATGGCTGAGGAGTGTTGGAGAGATGGCGAACTTTTTTGTCGACCGTCCCATTTTTGCGTGGGTGCTGGCTATCCTTCTCAGCCTGTGTGGTATGTTGGCGATCAAGTCATTGCCGCTGGAACAGTATCCCGATCTGGCCCCGCCCAGCGTGCGAATCACTGCGAGCTACCCCGGTGCGTCGGCGCAGACGCTGGAAAATACCGTCACACAGGTTATTGAGCAAAGCATGACGGGGCTGGATAACCTGATGTACATGTCCTCGGACAGCAGCAACACTGGGCAAGCCAGAGTCATGTTGACCTTCGAGGCAGGCACCGATCCCGATGAAGCCCGTCAGCAGGTGCAAAACCAGCTTCAATCCGCTATCCGCAAACTGCCGCAGGAAGTCCAGCAGCAGGGCGTCACCGTGAGTAAAACCGGCGATACCAATATTCTGATGGTCGCGTTTGTCTCTACCGATGGCAGTATGGACAAACAGGATATCGCCGATTATGTCGCGACGAATATTCAGGAACCGATTAGCCGTATCAGCGGGGTGGGTGAGGTTTCTGCGTATGGATCGCAGTATGCAATGCGTATCTGGCTGGATCCGGCCAAACTGATGGATTATGCGCTGACCACCAGCGACGTAGTGCGGGCGATTGAATCGCAGAACAGTCAGGTTTCGGTAGGGCAGGTCGGCGGCGTGCCGTCTGTGGATAATCAGGTGCTTAATGCGACAATCAATGCGCAGTCGCTGTTAGAGACGCCGCAGCAGTTTCGCGATATCACGCTGCGCGTCAAGCAGGATGGCTCCGCCGTGACGTTAGCGAACGTTGCAGAAGTCGAACTGGGCGCGGAACGCTACGATTTTCTCAGTCGTTTCAACGGCCAGTCTGCTTCTGGTCTGGGAGTGACGCTGGCGTCCGGTGCGAATGAGCTGGAAACCGATAAGCGGGTCAGAGAACGTATCGAGGAGCTGTCGCAATATTTCCCGCACGGTCTGGAAGCCAAAATCGCCTTCGAAACCTCCCCTTTTGTTAAAGCCTCTATCACCGATGTGGTGAAAACTCTGTTCGAAGCGGTGCTGCTGGTCTTTCTGGTGATGTACCTGTTCCTGCAGAATTTCCGCGCCACGTTGATTCCCACGATTGCGGTGCCGGTGGTGTTGCTCGGCACGTTTGCCGTGCTGTATGCCTTTGGTTTTAGCCTGAATACCCTGACGATGTTCGCGATGGTGCTGGCGATTGGTCTGCTGGTCGACGATGCTATTGTGGTGGTGGAAAACGTAGAGCGTGTGATGAGCGAGGAAGGGCTCTCACCACGCGAGGCGACGCGAAAATCGATGGGGCAGGTGCAAGGGGCGCTGGTCGGGATCGCGCTGGTGCTGTCCGCCGTATTTGTGCCGATGGCCTTCTTTGGCGGCACAACGGGAGCGATTTACCGCCAGTTCTCCATCACGATTGTGACCTCAATGATTCTGTCGGTGCTGGTGGCGATGATTCTGACGCCTGCGCTGTGTGCGACGCTGCTCAAGCCACTCGCTAAAGGTCAACATCATGGCCGCAAAGGGTTCTTCGGCTGGTTTAACCGCAGCTTTACCCGCACGTCGCTGAAGTATGAACGCGGCGTCGGCAAGATATTGATCAGCAGCGGGCGCTGGCTACTGCTGTATATGGGCATTATCGGGATTATGGCCTTCCTGTTTTTCCGGCTGCCGACCTCGTTTCTGCCGCAGGAAGATCGCGGTGTGTTCACGACACAAGTGCAGCTCCCGCCGGGTTCGACGCAGCAGCAGACCCTACAGGTGGTCAACAAGATTGAGCAGTACTATCTCACGCAGGAAAAAGACACCGTGACGTCCGTGTTTTCCACCATCGGCTCTGGGCCGGGTGGAAACGGGCAGAACGTAGCGCGGCTGTTTGTACGTCTTAAAGACTGGGATGAACGCACCACGCCGGAGAGCAGCTCGTTTGCGATTATCGAACGCGCAACCAAAGCCTTTCGTCATATTCAAGAAGCGCGTGTGTTCGCCAGTAGCCCGCCATCAATTAACGGGCTGGGGAGTGCTGCGGGTTTCTCCATGCAGCTACAGGATCGCGCGGGACTGGGACACGATGCGCTGATGGTTGCACGGGATCAACTGTTAAACATGGCTGGCAGCAATCCCGAACTGACGCGCGTGCGCCACAACGGTCTGGATGATAGCGCACAGTTGCGGATTCATATCGATCAGCGCAAAGCACAGGCGCTGGGTGTATCGGTAGATGACATTAACAGCACGTTGAAAACGGGCTGGGGCTCGACCTATGTCAATGACTTCCTCGACCGCGGTAGGGTGAAGAAAGTCTACGTTCAGGCGGCGGCGACGTTCCGCATGTTGCCGGACGATGTCAGCAAATGGTATGTGCGCAACAACAGCGGCGGCATGGTGCCGTTTAGTGCATTTGCGCAAACCGTCTGGGAAACCGGCTCGCCGCGTCTTGAGCGTTACAACGGCTATTCGTCGCTGGAGATTGTCGGCGAGGCGACGCCGGGCGTCAGTACCGGCACGGCGATGAATGTCATGGAATCGCTGGTGGCGCAATTGCCGGAAGGCTTTGGGTTGCAGTGGACGGGCATGTCGTTGCAGGAGCGATTGAGCGGGGCGCAGGCACCGGCGCTGTATGCCATTTCGCTGCTGGTGGTGTTCCTGTGTCTGGCTGCGCTCTATGAAAGCTGGACTGTGCCGTTCTCCGTCATGCTGGTGGTGCCGATGGGCGTGCTGGGGGCGCTGGTGGCTACCTGGGCGCGCGGTCTGGAAAACGATGTCTATTTTCAGGTTGGGCTACTGACGGTGGTCGGGCTATCGTCGAAGAATGCCATTCTGATAGTGGAATTCGCCAACGAAATGAACCAGAAAGGGAAGGACTTGGTTGAGGCCACGCTGGAGGCTTCCCGTCAGCGACTGCGGCCGATCTTGATGACGTCGCTGGCGTTTATCTTCGGTGTTCTGCCGATGGCGACCAGCAGCGGAGCGGGCTCAGCCAGTCAGCATGCGGTGGGAACGGGCGTGATCGGCGGGATGCTGGCTGCCACCTTCCTTGCCATCTTCTTCGTGCCGCTGTTCTTTGTTGTCGTGCGTCGCCGCTTTCCGTTAAAGGAGAAGGAATGACGACACTGTGATTTCGATAGGGAGTAGAAAGTAATGCGTTTGCATTGCCAATGCATTTGCATTACTCTGCTGGTAGATCGCGAAATAATCGACATTCAAACACGGAGAATCAATGCGCAATATCGCCTTTTTCTCCAACATGCTCTGTTTGGAACTGGACACTGACGCGCGATACTGAGGATTAAAAAATGTTTGATTTAAAATCAGCGGATGTGTTGTTGCGCGCCGATAGTCGCTTAACGGCGCGTAGTCAGACAACGATTCCATCGTCTGTGCGTGATGCAATGAACCTGCAACCTGGGGAGTACATTCATTATAGCGTGCTACCGGGAGGGCAAGTGCTGATCAGTCGGCGTGAAGAGGTGATAGATGATGACCCCGTTATTCATCACTTTTTGCATTTTTTGGCTGAAGATATGCAACGTCATCCAGAAAATATTAAGCCGTTTGATCAATCGCTTATGTCACGTGCCAGTGTGTTAACCGCAGGGATGGATATTGATCTGGATGCACCGCTTACTGACGACGAGTGAGCAAAATGGTTGATAAGCGAGTAATAAATGGGTGGCAGCTATTTACGCATCCTTGTTTTGATGCGCAGTTTGAGTCTCTTATTGTTGAAGTTGAGCAGTTGCGTAAGAAACATCCAGAATCTTATCAGAAAAAGCAGGCAACTAAGCTATTGGCTGCAATAGTCAAAGTCATCCGTACTGAGATTTGTGGCGATCCGTCCCAAACGAAATTTAGACAAGGCGATACGCTAGGCGGAGGTAACAAACATTGGTTCAGGGCAAAATTTCTGGGTCAGTATCGGTTATTTTTTCGCTATAGCGAGAGACATAAAACTATCATCCTTGCCTGGGTCAATGATTCAGACACTAAACGAGCATATGGCGATCAGCATGATGCTTATAAAGTTTTTAGCGGCATGCTAGCAAGCGGGAATCCGCCGGGAGATTGGTAGCAACTGCTCGCTGAATCCCATAGTGAGGCCATGCTTACGCAAATGCTCGTGCGGCCGTAATTTTTAAGGAAATTCATCAAACTGTAAAAAAAGGTAACTACGTTATGTCCTGCTAAACTACGCAACCAAGGACATAACAATGAAAGCTCGCTGGTTACTGCCTTTACTGATTTCTGCTGCGCTGCCAGGAATGGTGCAGGCTCAGGCCATTTATCCCATTGACCGCGCCACCATGTTGGCGGGCGGGAAATTCGATTTTAAAGTCGAGTTTGATGAAGTACTTAAGCCGGAAGATATTCGCATTCTGATCAACGGCAAGGATTACCAGCAGGTGCTGGGCAAAACGGCATCGTTTGTTGAGCGTGAAGACGGTGGCAATGCGTCCACGATCTGGCTGCGAGACGTGAACTTGCCGGAAGCGGGCAAGTATGTGGTAGAGGCGGAAGCCAAAGGCAAAAAGACGCAGGTGAACTGGGACGTTTATTCCGCGTCCGGTACGCGTAAAGCCAAAAACGTGATTCTGTTCATCGGCGATGGCCTGTCCGTTGCGCACCGTACTGGCGCGCGCATCCTGTCCAAAGGGGTGACGGAAGGGAAAGCGGATGGTCGTCTGGCGATTGATGATCTGCAATATATGGCGTTTGCCGGCACGTCCAGTACCGACTCTATCGCGGCCGATAGCGCCAACACCATGAGCGCCTACATGACCGGTCACAAATCCGGTGTGAACGCGCTGGGTGTGTACGTCAGCCGTAGCAAAAATTCACTGGATCACCCGAAGCAGGAAACGCTGGGTGAGCTGTTAACCCGTTCGACCAAAATGTCTGTCGGCGTCGTCAGCGATGCTGAACTTCAGGACGCTACGCCAGCGGCGGTCGTCTCTCACACGCGTCGTCGTGCGGATAAAGCCGAAATCGTTGAGATGTTCTACAACGTGCAGCCTACGGTCATGCTGGGCGGCGGTTCTGCCTACTTCCTGCCGAAAAGCACGCCGGGTTCTAAGCGTAAAGACGAAACCAACTACGTTGAGAAATTCCAGCAAGCGGGCTATTCACTGGTTACCGATGCGGATTCACTGAAGAAAAATGCCGCGCAGGCGACCAAACTGCTGGGGCTGTTCCACACTGGCAACATGGATGGCGTGATGGATCGTCGCTTCCTGAAAAATGACGTTGCCAAGAAATTCCCGAACCAGCCTGACCTGACCAACATGACGCAGGCGGCGCTGGATGTGTTGTCCAAAAACCAGGATGGCTTCTTCCTGATGGTGGAATCCGCGCTGATCGACAAAGCGTCCCACCCACTGGATTGGGAACGTGCTTTCACGAACACCATCATGCTGGATCAGTCCGTTGCTATCGCCAAGAAATTTGCCGAGAAAAACCCAGACACGATGATTATCGTGACGGGTGACCATACGCATGGCCTGTCTATCATCGGTACTGTGGACGACAGCAAGCCAGGCACCGAGATGCGTGAGAAGGTTGGCGTGTATGAAGATGCGGGCTATCCGAACTATAAGGATGCCAACAAAGACGGCTACCCGGATGACCTGAACGTTTCTAAACGTCTGGCAGTGTTCTTCAACAACTTCCCTGACTATTACGAGACGTTCCGTCCGAAGCTGGATAACCAGTTCGTTCCTGCTATCAAGAACGAAAAAGATGAATATGTCGCCAACAAAGCCTATGAGAAAGTGCCGGGCGCGGTATTCCGTGAAGGGATCCTGCCACGCTCTTCCGATACGGGTGTTCATGCCGTTGACGATATGGTGATTCAGGCGAGCGGCCCAGGTGCAGAGCGTATCCGTGGTTACATGGAAAACACCGATCTGTTCCGGGTGATTGTTGATGCACTGGCGGTAAAACCGCAGGACAAAAAGTAATCCTACGACGCTATGAATAATGCGAAATGCAGCAAAGCGGGGGCGACCCCGCTTTTATTCTCTTGGCTGCGTGCGGTGCTGGTGCTCCTCCTTCTCGGAGGTCTCGCCCCGGTGAAAGCCGCGCAGTCTGAACTTTCCTTCGACAAGCTGTACGCCTCTTACGGCGTGCTGGGTCTGGAATTCTCCAATGACGTCAAAGCGCTCTCCGGTAAACGGGTAAAAATGCGCGGCTTCATGGCGCCGCCGCTCAAGGCGGAGTCACAATTCTTTGTCTTAACCAAAATGCCGATGGCGCTGTGCCCCTTCTGTTCGTCTGATGCGGACTGGCCTGAAGATATCCTCGTCGTTTACCTCGCCAAACGTCAGACCTTCGTACAGAACAACACCATGATTGAGGTGGAAGGCGTGCTGGAGCACGGATCGTGGACCGACCCTGAAACGGGTTTTGTCAGCCTGCTGCGACTGCGTGAAGCCACGTTCGATACCCTTTAGGAGCACTGATGGCGGAGTTATTGATTCAACACCTGAGTGTGACCTTCCCCGATACGTCCGAGGCCGTGCTGGCTATTCCCGCGCTGTCTATTCGTTCTGGCGAGCGGGTTGCGGTGATGGGGCCTTCCGGCTCTGGTAAAACCACGCTGGTGAATGCTATTACCGGGATGGATCACAGCGGAACGGGCTGTGTGCAGTGGGAAAAACAGGATATCTGGCAGATGAACGAAGCGGAACGCGACCGCTGGCGGGCGCAGCATATTGGGCTGGTGATGCAGGATTTCCACCTGTTCCCCGGCCTGAGTGCGATAGAGAACGTCCTACTGCCTGCGCAGTTTCACCACTGGCGGATACCCGCGTCGCTCAGGCTGCGGGCAGCGGATTTGCTGGCACAGGTGGGGCTGAATACCGCGAAACGTCCGATTGAAGTGCTATCACGCGGCGAGAAGCAGCGGGTTGCCGTCGCGAGAGCGTTGCTCAGCAAGCCAGACATTATCGTTGCCGATGAACCAACAGCCAGCCTGGATGCGCACAGCGGCGAGCAGATTGCCGATCTGCTGGTGACGCTGGCGCGTGAGAGTCGCGCCACGCTTATCGCGATCACGCACGATGCACGTTTGGCTTCGCAAATGTCGCGCTGTATTCAACTGGAAAAAGGACGCCTCGTGGCGGACACGCCGTATCAGGAGGATCGTACATGATTCCATGGCGTCTTATTTGGGTCGACTGGCGTCGGCTCTGGCCGGGTGTGCTGGTCGTGGTATTACTGATCGCGATGGCGACAGCGTTAAGTATTTCGGTGAGTTTGCAGGAAAGAGCGCTGCGCATGGGCAGTGCCAAAGCCGCAGATCGTTTCGATCTGGTAATTGGCGCGCCGGGGAGCGAAACGCAACTGGTGCTGTCGTCCGTGTTCCTGCAACCGTCGGCGCTGACGCTGGTTCCTGCTCAGGTGCTGACAGATTTGGAGAAGAATCCGCTGGTCGCCTGGGCGGCACCGGTCGCGTTTGGTGATTTCTATCAGGGGATGCCGATTGTTGGCACCACGCCGCCGCTGGTCACGGATAACGGTAAGCGGCACCTTACCGCCGGACGCGTGTTCAACGACGACTTTGAGGCCGTGGTAGGGGCGCAAACGGGGCTGATGGTGGGGAGTACCTTTAGCCCGATTCATGGTCAGGTGGGGACGGAAGGGGCGCACGCGCACGATAACGTCACCTACACCGTTGTCGGTGTTTTACCTGCTGACGGCAGCGCGTGGGATAAAGCGATTCTGGTGCCGGTGAACGCGGTGTGGCGAGTACACGGCATCCATCCACCGCATGCTGCGGACGATGATCACGACCACAATGAGCATGAGGGGGAACATGATCATGAAAGTGAACATGACGGTCATTCGCATGATGAAACCACGCAGGCGGAAGGCGAACAGCATGCCGATGAGCATCACAACGAAGCCCATCCTGCGGAAGCTGCTGCAAGTGGTGATCATCATGCGGATGCCGCTCAACCGGTAACGGCTTCACATGATGAGGAGCACGGCGAGGAAGAAGCGCACGGGCACGCACATCAGGCGGGGTTGCCCGCTATTGTCGTTAAACCGAAAACGATCGCGGGTGCTTATCAACTGCGTTCGCTGTATCGCAGCAACACGACGCTGGCGGTGTTCCCCGGCGAAGTGCTGGTGAAGCTCTACTCGATGCTGGGCGACATTCGTGAGCTGCTGACCTATATCTCGCTGGGAACGCAGGGATTAGTCGGCGTCGCGGTGGCGATGGTGGCGGTTATCCACCTGCGGCAGCGACAGAAACAGATTGGCGCACTGCGTGCCTTTGGCGCGCCGCGCTACGGCATTTTTACGCTGATTTGGAGCGGATTGATGTCGCTGGTGAGCGTCGGCGTGCTGCTGGGTGTCGGTCTGGGCTACCTTGCCGCCCGCGCAATTGCAGTGGTCATGAGCGAGAAAAGCGGCTTTGTCCTGCCGGTGACGCTGGAATGGGAAGACATCCACTTCGTCCTGCTCCTGTTGCTGGTTGCTGCTGTGGTGCTCACCATTCCCGCGATGTTGTCCTACCGTCAATCTCCTGCTACGGCGCTGCGTGGAGAGTAAGCCGCGACGATAGCCGTATTAGCATCAGGCGCGTAGTTTCCGCGCCTGAGCAGAGTCAGATGCGGCCAGTGTTTTTATTGAAGGCCATTTCTTCTGTAACTCTGGGTTCAACTCTGCCGGTATTTGCAAAGTAATATCACCAAACTGTTGAATTTCAGCCTACCCATTTTGTCCACTGGCGATTGCAGCGAGAACAAGAAATAGCACATCAACAAGATGATGTTGTTGATGAATAGGAGAACGGGTTTCCTCTACCAGAGAGAGGGGGTAAAAAGGGTCATATCAAGACCTCAAAAAGCTATTCTACTTTGAGATCAGTCTATTAAAGAATAGTTCAATTTTTTAATAAAGTGTGATTCGGCCCTGACAACTTCTTGAAGATGGCATTGATCCATCCGAATTGCTTGGTTCTGAGCCTGTAATTAAAATTGTGTAA
>NZ_JACDSF010000026.1 GCF_013449685.1 Pectobacterium brasiliense
GTCGTGGAGCGTTGCTTTGCGATACTCAAAGAAAATCGCCGTATTGCTACCCGTTCGGAGAAAACAGCCAGAAACGACCTGAGTATGCTAAAACTGGCGGCGATCAGGTTATTTTTAAAGCGGTTGTTAAGTTAAGGGAAACGTCCTAATCATTGGCGGAACAGGACGTGCCGCTATCCGCCCACTGTACACGTCAGAGAGCCGACCATCGCGGTACCTAGAGTCTGATAAGCTGCATGATTAGCCTATAAATTAATGATATATATAAATATTATGAATTTTTACGATAGTGAACTGTCATGCTGTACATACAGTCATCTTGTTCATTCATTAAGTGGGAGAACGTGTCAGTGAGTTCCAACGAAAAGGACATTCTTTCAGTAATGAAAATGCGAGGGGAAGAACTAGCCTAGTTTTCTCTGTGTTTCCGGCCGTTAGTTATCATAGATTTTCTTTTAGAATAATAAAAAGCGTTATTACCTGACTGACAGGCCATACGTTGTTTCTGATTTGCAGGGACGTTTTTATGCTGTCAAACTGGCAAGGATGCGATATTTGAACCCATGCCGTATATTTTCCCGTCACGCTGCCAAATGGTCGCTATGCTCACCTTAACTACCAATACCAGATTGTGGTTCAGACTTATTTTGATCTCGTTTGCCAGCGCATTGCTGGCGCTCTTGATTGGTCAGGGAATTTTAGCCAGGCTGGAACAAACGCAGTTGCAGCACTATAGCCAGGACGTGCTCGAACAAGGCACCGCCGTCGCCCGTGAAAGCCGAGAAACCATAGACCGCGTACTGACGCTAAATAACACGCCTTGCTCCAGCGCTGATCTGAAAGAATTACGCCTGCTCTCCTTTTACTCCGTCTATCTGCGTGATATTGGGCGAATCAAGAACAACTATCTCATCTGTTCTGCGGGCTGGGGCATTCTCAACCCACCAATTTATCTGCTGCCGCCAAACCTGACGAACGATGAGGGCCTGCAACTGTGGACCGCGATGAAAGATGTGGTGGATCCACGCATTACCGCCGATATGGCGAGCCTCAATGGTGTCGTCACTGTCACCGCCGCCGCCGCATTTCGTCATTTCACTCAGCCACCCGCCGAATACAGCGCGATGCTGCTCACCCGTAATCTGGGACATATCTATCAGACCTTTGGCAACATCGACCTCCCGATGTTCAAGGAGAAACGACAAGAGAGTAACGGGTGGCTGACTATGGGAAAACGCCAGACGTTTTCCTGCGCGACGACCCTGAATGTCTGCGTGCTGGCTCAGTTGGATTCTGCCGGTATCCTGTATCGCCCGTGGTATATCATCGCTGCGCTGTTTTTGGTCGGGGCGCTCCTCGGGACCAGTTTTGCCCTGTCCTACCAGCTCTATGACGATCGACACCATGCTTTGCCATCACAGTTAAAACGCGCGATCAAAAATCAGCGCCTTCAGGTACATTATCAGCCGTTAATCAGTCTGCCCCAGCGCGCCATTATTGGCGTAGAAGCGCTGGCGCGTTGGAAAAATGAACGCGGCGATAGCGTCTCACCGGAATACTTCATCAATATTGCAGAAAAAATGGGTTACTCAGATGAGCTAACCCGCATCATTACGCGTCAGGCACTGCGTGACATGCAGCCGTACCTCACGCAGGACACGCCCTTTCTTCTGAGTATTAATCTGTCGGTCACTGATATTGTTTCGCCTGACTATCATCGATTCCTACAGCAAATGTGTGACGAACTAGGGATAGACAGAACGCGTATCATGCTGGAACTCACCGAGCGGTCGAGTACATCCCATAAGACGCTAGCAGATGGCCTTGAGGCCTTACGACGCGCGGGTTATAAGATCGCGCTTGATGATTTCGGCACGGGCTATTCCAACCTCGATTATCTGAGTCATTTACCGTTCGATATGATCAAGATCGACAAGATTTTTGTCGACGCTATCGGCACAGGCACGGTTAATGCTGCCATGGCCGATCTGTTATTTACCCTTATCAAAAAGCTCGACATCCCAGTGATCATCGAAGGGGTAGAAACGCGCGAGCAAGCCGCCTACATCCTGCAACAGTGCCCGTCGGCGATTATGCAAGGATGGTATTTCAGTAAGGCCGTGGCATTGCACGATCTACCGGATATCCATCACTATCCATGCCCGCCGATAGAAAAAATGCCAATAGAATCGGCATAACCTAAAAGCAGGCCTACCATCATAAGTAGACCTGCCGTCATTGGCCACCGTATCCCCATCGGTAAACGGCGGATAGTTAGCTTTCCGCGATCTGACTCAGATAATACGCTTCCCCCTGACGCAGCTCCGCCATCATGAAATCAAGAAAAGCCTGTTGCTGCGGCGCGTGCGCTTTGCCTGCCAGCGTTTGGATTTGAAGCGAACGCTGGTCAAGCTGCTTAATATTCAGCGGCTTCAGGCGCATCGGCTGCTGTAAGCACTTGTACATCACAGAGTAGAAACTACAGGCGGTGACTGCTCCCGGCGTGCTCATCGCATAGTAATAAAGCGTGGTGAAGTTGTTGCAGCACAGCGTCGGTTCCAGAAAGGTGCCGTTCATGCGGCATGAGAGGTCAAACAGCTGCCGCAGCGTGGTCGAGGATTCCGGCAAAGCCAGCGGGAAAAGATGCAGATCCGCCAGTTGAATAGACTGCTGCGCCAGCGGATGATCGTCAGACATCAGTAGCATCAGCGGCGCAGGCAGCGCCAGCTCCACATTCACGCCCTGCTCAGGTGCCAGCGCAAACTGGAGCGCGATATCCACTTCACCATTGCGGATCATCTGGGACACCTGCATCGCCGAGTCCACTTTCAGCGCAAAGGTGGTATCCGGGTCATGCTGGCGAAAACGTGCAAATAGCGTCGGCAGCAGATCAAATGCCATCCCCTCGGTGCAGCCGATACGCAGCAGCGCCCGCCGGCTGGCTTTCAGCCCCTGAATCTCCGCCACGGCGGCATCCATGTCCATCATGCTCTTACGCACGTGATTTTCCAGAATGCGTCCCGCATCGTTTAACACCATGCCGCGCGCATGACGCTCGAACAGCGGCACGCCGATGCGTTCTTCCAGCCGCTGGATTTGGCGACTGATCGCAGAAACGGCGACAAACAGGTGCTGACTGGCGGCGCTGAGCGAACCTGTGGTGGCAACCACTAGAAAATAACGAATCTCGGAGCTGTGCATGGCGGCGTTCCTTTCAGACATCGCGGGGGATTCGCAGGTTTATATTAAAAGCAAAGCTTAATTGCAATTTTTATTATTGTTGCAAAGCTCGTTTTTTCTTTAAATATCGGTAACTTCGGCACATTATTCAGCAAGGAAAGGCATGACCAGCGCAGACCTTATTCGTATCGCCTGTGAACGTTTCGATCGCGGAGAATTTAAACAGACGCTGGCCCGGCGTATTGCCCACGCCAGCGAGAGCCAGAAAGCCGGTAATCATCCCGCGCTGAACGGCTATCTGACCGACGAGATCCAACCCGCCTTGCAGGCGATGGGATTCAGCGTAAGGCTGATTGCCTCGCCAGATGAACGTCATCCTCCTTTTCTGCTGGCCGAACGCATTGAAGATCCCAGCCTGCCGACCGTACTGTCTTACGGCCACGGCGACGTGGTTTTTGGTGATGAAGAAAACTGGCGCGATGGGCTCAAACCGTGGGAATTGGTGGAAGAAGGCGACCACTGGTACGGACGCGGCAGCGCCGATAACAAAGGCCAGCACAGCATCAATCTGATGGCACTGGAGCAGGTGTTTCGGGCTCGTGGGCAGCGTTTAGGCTTCAACTGCAAACTGCTGTTCGAGATGGGTGAAGAAATTGGCTCTCCGGGGCTGACCGAGCTGTGCCAGCAGCACAAGCAGGCGCTGGCGGCCGATATCTTTATCGCCTCCGACGGACCACGCCTCAGTGCAGCGCGTCCGACGCTGTTCCTTGGCTCTCGCGGCTGCATCAATTTCCGTTTGCGCATCCAGGCACGCGATCAGGCATACCATTCTGGCAACTGGGGCGGACTGCTGAGCAATCCGGGCACTCAGTTGGCGAACGCCGTGGCGAGTCTGGTTGATGGACAAGGACGGATGAAGATCGACGCCCTGCTGCCACCGCCGTTAACCCCCGCGCTGCGGGAGATTCTCAGCACCATCGATCCCGCCGGCAGCGAGGGCGATCCGGCGATTGATGAAAACTGGGGCGAAGACGGTCTCACACCTGCCGAACGGCTATTTGGCTGGAACACGCTGGAAGTGCTGTCGTTTATTACCGGTAACCCGAACAAGCCGGTGAATGCGATTCCCGCCGACGCCACGGCGATTTGCCAGTTGCGCTTTGTGGTTGGCACCGACTGGAAAAATCTGGCACAACATGTGCGTCAACACCTCGACCAGCACGGCTTTACGCAGGTGGATGTTGAGGTACTTAACACCTCTCCGGCGACGCGCTTTAACCCCGAAGATCCGCTGGTGAACTGGACGCTGGCACTGATGCAGCACATCAGCGGCAAACAGCCCGCGCTGTTACCAAATCTGGGCGGTTCGCTACCTAATGACGTTTTCGCCGACATCCTCGGCCTGCCGACGTTGTGGATCCCCCACTCCTATCCGGCATGCGGCCAGCACGCGGTCAACGAACACCTGCTGAAATCCGTCGCCCGCGAAGGGTTAGCGATCATGACCGGCCTGTTCTGGGAACTGGGGGAGCAAGGACATACGCTATTAGAAGAACACAGAGTGTACGTGCGTCAGAAGTGATGTTTATAACCTGAACACAATGTTTATAAACGCGAACGTGGCCGTACTAGACGGCCACTAAGCGCAATGAAACAACCAGCTATCTTTCTTAACCGCATCATCAAAGAATAGCACTTAAGCCTTTTCTCTCGATGACCTCCAGTATTCGTAACGCCGCACCCGTTGGTGCGCTTACTCCACGTTCCCATTTCTGAACGCTGTTGGCCGACATATTAATGATGCCTGCCAGTTGGCTTTGACTAATTTTTTCACGCTCACGGATGGCCCGCACTCTGCTCGCGTCCATACTGGCGCGTGATTCCATTTTTTTACTTTCCGCTACCAGACGATTGATAGCGTCAAGATCGACGTCACTGGCCGTACCTGCGGCATGTTGACGCTGAATCATGCTCTGTATATTTAATAAGCGCTTATCAACCATTTATCACCTCAACAAGCTCTTTGTTTTTAAGGTCTGTTTCGAGATCGGCATCAGATTTATTTTTAAACACCGTTGACACAATTTTAAAAGCCGCCAATACATCATCGGGAATTTCTTTCCCACGCATTGATACCGTGTTTTTCTCCCATCCTTCAAAGAAAAACACCTTACCTTCTCGATGGTAAGCCACTATTGTCCGAGCACCGCCACGTTTACCCAGACTGGTAGCAACGCGCTTTTTATAAACACCACCACCGAGACCTCCTTTATCGGGATGATCAATAATGTCTGCCGCAATATCACGTAACTGCTGATCGGTTATGCCTGATTTTCTACGAGATTTATTGTAGTGACGCTCAACAAAAATCCTTTTTTGTCCCATAAAAGAATGCCCGATATTACTATGGTAATAACTACCATAGTAATATCGGGCAATAGCGTCAACCGGTTCGGGAGTCGTTTATTCGGATTGCGTACCTTTCTTCTTCATCCACTCCGGCTTCTGGAACGCGTGGAACATGGAGTTTTTGTCCTCAAAGAACGCGGCGAATTCCGGGGATTGAACGGCGGCTTTCAGATCCTGAGCGAACGGTTTGTCGGCATCTTCCGCACGCACAACGATCATGTTTTTCAGGTCTTCCGGCAGTACATCCAGTTGAATCGCGTCAGACAGGTTCAGGCCAGCAGAAATCGCGAAGTTGGCGTTAATCAGCGAGCCCGTTACGCCGCCCAAAGCACGCGGCAGCTGTGCGGCTTCCAGCGGTTTAAAGACCAGCCCTTTCGGGTTTTCCGTGATATCACGCAGCGAGGCTTTGGTCGGCGTAATCTCTGGATTGATCTTGATCAGCCCGTATTTTTGCAGGAAATCCAGCGAACGTGCCAGATTGGACGGATCGTTTGGCAGCGTGACGATATCGCCCGCTTTCAGCTCATCCAGCGAGCGTACTTTGTTGGAGTAAAAGCCCATGCTGGCCGTCGGTACGGTGATCACTTCCGCCAGTTTCAACCCTTTATCTGCGCTGAAACGATCGAGATAGCGGCGGTTTTGGAACAGGTTGGCGTCGATACTTTTGTTCGACAGTGCCAGATTCGGCTGGATGTAGTCGCTGAATTCGCGCACTTTTACCTCGTAGCCTTTTTTCACCATTTCCGGTTTGATCGCTTTCGTGACCATGTCGCCATACGGCCCCGGCGAGACGCCGATGGTGATTTCTTTACCTGAATCTGCTGCGTAAGCCTGAGAGATACCCAGCGCCAGCATGAGTGGAATGAGTTTTTTCAATCGCATCGTCGCGTTCCTGTCTGTCCGATTTAGTCAGTCTTTACCATTATTTGGGGCGTAATAGGTGCCATGATATTGATGACGAAGTAAGGCCGGCAGAGAGAGTGGGTAGATCGTAAAGACGCGGTAAATACATCCCTGTACGCTCGAGCCGCGCCATCCCTGGCGCGGACGCTTTACTCTTCTATCCCACGCTCTCTGCTGCCATGTCGTATAACGGTTATGGGCGTCGTAGCGCCCTATTCTATTTTTATAACGTTATTCCCTGGTGTTGGATAACGTTTTACTGCTCACATGCCTTACTAAAAAAGGCTTACTCAAGAATCAGTTAAAACAAAAAGGTTTCCTGTCCGTAGCAATATTTGTCGTACAGTTCAGGGTTAATCTCGAAGCCAATTCCTGGTTTATTTGGCACGGCGACGCAGCTGTCTTTGTCTAATTCGACAAACGGCAGCATGAAGTCTTCATGCCAATAGCGGGAAGATGGCGGAATATCGTGCGCGTAGATAAAGTTCGGCAGCGTGGATACCGCGATGTTGTGTGCTTTACCGACCGCCGTATCCAGCATACCGCCGCACCACACCGGAATATTGTGCGCCTGGCAGTAGTCATGAATCAGCTTGGTTTCAGTAATGCCGCCCACGCGCGCGACTTTAATATTGATGATTTTGGCGCTGCCCAGCTCGATCGCCTTACGCGCATCCTCTACCGACGCAATGCTTTCATCCAGACAGATAGGCGTATTTACCGCCGCCTGCAGTTTGCGGTGGTCGATAATATCGTCGTGCGCCAGCGGCTGTTCAATCATCAGCAGATTGAATGGATCAATGCGCTTAAAGAAATCGATATCGTCCAGCGTGTAGGCGGAATTGGCATCCACCATCAGCGTAATATCACCAAATGCCTGACGCAGCGCCAGAATATAGTCGTAATCTTTTCCCGGCTTGATCTTTATTTTGATGCGCTTGTAGCCTTCATTCAGGAAATTATCGACCACGCTGACTAATTTATCGGGCGTTTCCTGAATACCAATACTCACGCCCGCTTCGACTTTATCTCGTACGCCACCCAGTAATTGATGCAGCGGTACGCCTTTTATCTTCGCGTAAGCATCCCAAATACCCCCTTCGATTGCCGCTTTAGCGCAGTTATTACGCTTTACCGGGGCGAAAATATCGCGCACCTGCGAAGGATGTTCAATATCCCCAGCTTGCTTAATCATCGGGATCAGGAAGTCACGCATAATATGCCAGGCGGTGACGTTGGTTTCTTCGTTATAAAACGGCAGCGAAATTGCCGAGCAATCACCGTAACCAATCTGTCCGCCCGCGTGAATTTCCACTATGGAGAAATGTTTCTCCGTCTGCGTCGCAAAGCTGGTCGTAAATGGCGTTTTCAGCGCCATTTTCATTTTTCTTAATACAATTTTGTCTATTTTCATGACATCTCTCTGCTGCCCTGAATACCCTATTCTGTCGTGGTTTAGCGGCGTTCGCGCTTATTCGCACGACGCGATAATATATCGCCCAGCGTTTGCACGACCTGCACCAACACCACCAGCGCAATCACGGTCACCACCATCACTTCGGTTTCATAACGGTAATAGCCGAAGCGAATCGCCAGATCGCCGACACCACCGCCGCCAACAATCCCGGCCATTGCCGAGTAGCCAATCAGGCTGACCAGCGTGATCGTCAGGCCGCGTAATAATCCAGCCAGCGCTTCCGGTAACAGTACAGTCCCGATGATACGCGTCGGGCTAGCACCAAAGGCTTCCGCCGCTTCCACAATACCCGGATCGACTTCACGCAGTGCGGAATCCACCAGACGCGCATAAAAGGCAATCGCCGCGACGGACATCGGCACCGCCGCCGCAACTGGCCCAATCGTGTTACCCAGCAGCAGCTGTGTTAATGGCAACAGCAGCACCAGCAGGATCACAAACGGGATCGAGCGGATGATATTCACCAGAATGGTCGACACCAGATAGATAAAACGGTTCTGCCAGAATAAATGACGATCGGTCACATAAATCGCGATACCTAACGGCAGGCCGAATATCACCGCACAGAGCGTTGAAATACACACCATCGTGAAGGTTTCACCGAAGGCGAAGATTAATTCACCGAATAACTCAGTCATTGATGACCTCCACCCCAAAGGTATTCTGTCGAATATAAGCAATAGCAGCAGCTAAATTATCCGCTGTCGGATCGTCACGGTATGAAATCTGAGCGATAATATGCCCCAGTGCGCGATCGTTAATGTATTCAATATTGCCGTGCAGAATATTTACCGATACCTGAAACTGCTGTGCCACGTCGGATAATATCGGTTGTTCTACCGAGTCATCGGCGAAGAGTATTTTCAGCAAGACGCCTTTATTATTCTGCTTAAAGCGTTCAGGTAATTCGACCGGGCTGGTATGGCTAACCAGCTGTTTGGTGTAAGCGTGCTGCGGTGAGGAGAAGATCGTAAAGACGTCACCTTCTTCCACTATATTTCCACCCGTCATCACCGCCATGCGCTGACAAATACTTTTAATCACGCTCATCTCATGGGAAATAAGCACGATCGTGATACCTAACCGAGCATTGATGCTTTTCAATAGCGCCAAAATAGACGCCGACGTTTCCAAATCCAGCGCCGAGGTAGGTTCATCACACAGCAGCACTTCGGGATGGTTGGCGATGGCGCGGGCGATGCCCACACGCTGTTTCTGCCCACCGCTCAACTGCGCCGGATAGGCTGTTCCTTTGTCCTGCAATCCGACCAGCGCCAGAATTTCCGGCACGCGTGAGGCAATCTCTTCTTTACGCTTCCCCGCAGCACGCAGGCTGAACGCCACGTTGTCATACACATTGCGGGTATGCATAAGATTAAAATGCTGGAATATCATCCCGATACGCTGCCGATGCTGACGCAGTTCGCGGCCGGACGCATCACTAATCAGCGTGTCGCCCAAAAACACGCGCCCTTCGGTTGGGCGCTGCAATAAATTGATCGTCCGCAGCAGCGTACTTTTTCCTGCGCCGCTGGTGCCGACAATCCCAAACACTTCACCCTGTTGAATGGTCAGGTTGACGTTGTTTACCGCCCTGGACTGTGCTGCTTTACCGGCGGGAAAATCAACGCTCACGTTTTCTAACCGAATCATTACCTGACTCACTCCTGCTGTTACTGACTATTTTATTGGCATACGCAAACGTATGCCTGTTTGATGTAGGGAAATCATTATTCGTGGGTAAAATCATTTCTTAGTTGACGTTGAACCTATCCCACAGGACTGTTTCACTTGCCATTTTTAACAGGGGTAGGCTCGCCATCGCCTTTTTGCGTTGAGGAATAACCGGGCTATTTATGTCTGTCACTGTTGTTATAATTAGATTAATTGTTTATAAATCAATGGAATATTAAAAAATAATCGTCTGTTTAAAGTAGAGAGAAATGAGCTTTGCGTCAATGATAAAAAAAGCAAATCACCTTTCTGTTTTTTAGAAACTCTTTTATGTCTTTTTCTTCTATATAGCCACTATCAACGTGTGCTACACGATCGCGGGATGTAACAACTTCATCTTGTCGATCACATCGCACAACTTATCCGGTTGATCACATAGGTAGTCAGCTTGGTGGGTTGATAACTCAGCATGTGTCCCGTATCCCCACAACACGCCGATAGACGATAAGTGGTTGTCCCGAGCACCGATAATGTCGTCCTTTCTGTCGCCCACCATGATTGAACGACTCGGATCCACCTCATGTTTCATGATTAAATAAGCTAATAATTTACTCTTATCATCCATGCTGCCGTCAGCAGGCGTCCCGATGATATCTGAGAACAATGTGCTTATTCCCATCTCCCCCAGTATTTTTTCAGCAAATAATTGTCTTTTGGATGTAGAAATAAAGAGTTTATTGCCACGCTGTTTTAATTGATCAAGCATTAACAAAACCCCTTCATAGATTAGGCTATTGTAAAGCCCATATTGACCATAATGCGCTCGATAAATATTTATTGTTTCTTCTACCCTGTCATCAGCATAAGGTTCCAACAACGTTTTGACTATATTGCTCATTGGCGGCCCAATGAGTGATGAAATATCAATCTCATCATCAATCATATGCCCTTGCTCTCGAATAGCATAAATAAGGCTATCTTTAATTCCCGGAACAGAGTCAATAATAGTTCCATCTAAATCAAAAATGATATTCATGATGATATGCTCCTTTTGTCATTTCCTCAGGTGATCTCTCGCGTTCGGACTCTCTTTTACGCCTGTTTAAGGATACGTCATAATGAGATCAAAAACAGAACAAATCATGATTATTGAATTGGGTACATCGCTTCCGGCAGTGGGCATACCAACACGGGTGCCGGTACTCAGAATTCGCATAGGACGATCCCTCTACCGCAACGGAAATGAAGACGTTCACATTTTACTGCGCAAGGGAAGAGGAACATGACAAGGGGATACTATGTAATAACGAAAATTAATTATCCGCAGTATTATATTCACAACGGCGTTTCATTTTTTTTAAAATGAACGAATCTGGTTTTAAAAAAAGCAATTATGGCATTACCTTAACGATTATCTCCGTCAGTTAGCTGTAACGGTAACTTTCCATTCAGGATAATATTTTAATTAATACAAAACCATCAGAATGTAATGCTGGTGGTTTTGTAAATCAATGTAAATAAATGCTATCTAAAGTCCCCTAATGCCATTTTTAAATTTTAGTTAACCTCAACATAAATATTCTCTTTCTTCCGTCGATATAGAAATACCGCTCCTTATCTGGGAGTAATTTAGAGGTACTTATGAGCATTAAACTTAAATTAATTTCGGTTATGTTGTTAATGGCATTACTGCTTTTAACCGTCTCTCTGCTCGGGCTGTTTGGCATGAACAGCGCAAATCAGTCGATGAAAACACTGTATCAGGATCGGCTGGTCGCTCTGCAGTATCTTGGCAATGTAACCAGACAGATGAACAACGTAATGTTTGAAATCGCCAGCATTGACCTCTCACAGCCGAACAACGTCAAGACTGGGCTGGAACATATCGAAGAAGCACAAAAAATTTATAATGCGCAATGGGACTTGTACAGTAAAACGTATTTAACGGGCGATGAACAAACATTAGAAGAACAGTATGTTGTCTTATACAAGCAGTACAATGAAAAAGTCATCCTTCCCGCCATTCGTGCAATACAAAAAAATGACAAAGAGGCGCTGGAATATATTATTAACCACACACTAAAAAACGAATACGCACCGCTGCAGAAAATTGCCGACCAACTGATCAAATTACAATCGGATGTGGGAGAGGAACTGTATACCGAGTCACAAAATAGTTTCAGTAATATATTATTTTCCGTGGTGATTACCCTTCTGGTCGGGATAGCTATCGTTGCCTTATCAGGGTGGCGATTGATTCTCTCGATTGCCGTACCAATAAAAAATGCCGTGGATTTAGCCAGAAAAGTGGCAGATGGCGATCTGACACACCGCATCGCGATTACGTCAAACGATGAAATGGGACAGCTACAAACCGCACTGCGGGAAATGGTGCTGAACCTGACGGATATCGTTGAGCGCGTACACAGCAACGCCGACATTATTGCGACCGCATCCAGCCAGATTAACAGCGGCAATATCGATCTCTCCTCTCGAACCGAGCAGCAGGCCAGTTCACTGGAAGAAACCGCGGCCTCAATGGAACAAATGACCTCCTCGGTCAAACAGAATGCCACCCATGCCGCTCACGCCAGCCAGTTGGCAACCACCGCCTCACAGCGCGCGGTTGACGGCGGCAAGATGATGGGCGATGTGACCAATGCCATGCAACAGATGGTGTCATCCGCAGAGAAAATCACCAATATTATCGGCGTGATCGACGGCATCGCCTTCCAGACCAATATCCTCGCGCTGAACGCCGCCGTGGAAGCCGCCCGAGCGGGCGAACAAGGCCGAGGATTTGCGGTCGTCGCAGGCGAAGTCCGCACGCTGGCACAGCGCAGCGCCAACGCGGCGAAAGAGATCAAAGAACTGATCGGGACGTCCGTCGAACAGGCAAATCATGGACACCATGCCGTCATCGAAGCGGGCAGCACGATTCAAAGCGTAGTGGAAGACATCAAACGCGTGGCCTCGATCGTGACCGAAATTTCTACTGCCAGCAATGAACAAAGCCTGGGCATTGGGCAGATTAATACCGCGATTTCACAGATGGAAACGGTCACGCAGCAAAACGCCGCGCTGGTAAACGAAGCCGCCGCGGCCGCTGGTTCGCTGTCCGAACGTGCGGGTGAACTCAGCCATGCCGTTGCGGCGTTCCGTATCTAATCACCTTGCCTTTTCACGTCACCCGCGCGATTGATTATTCCCACGTGCGGGTATCGATGACCTTTAACACGTCGCTCAACGTGGTTAAAAACACATCGGCGTGCTCTTCCTGAAACACCAGCGGCGGGCGAACTTTCAGCACGTTTGCCGCTGGCCCCGTCGCGCTGATCAGCACACCGCGCTGACGCATAGCATTCACGACCTGCAATGCGGATTCCGTTGCCGGCGCTTTGCTTTCGCGATCGCTAACCAGATCTACGCCGATAAACAGACCGTAAGCCCGAATATCGCCAATCAGCGGGAAATCCTGCGCTAACTGCTGTAAGCCTTGCCGCAGATAATCACCAACCCGCTGGGCATTCTGCTGTAACTGTTCTTCCCGAATCACTCGCAGCACCGCGTGCGCCGCCTGACAGGACACCGGATTGCCGCCGAACGTATTGAAATAGCGGACATCTCGCCCGAATGCATCGAACAGCGCGGAACGCCCAACCAGTCCAGCAATCGGATGTCCATTGCCCATCGGTTTCCCTAAACTCACCAGATCCGGGATAACACCGTGACGCGCAAAGCCCCACATTGATTCCCCGGTGCGCCCAAAACCCGGCTGCACTTCATCTGCGATAAACAGTCCGCCCGCCTGACGAATCAGCGCAGCCGCCTGCGCCATCTCGCCTTCCGGTGCGCAGAACACACCATCACTGGAAAAAATCGTATCGATCAGCAGCGCGGCAGGACGAATGCCTTCCTGCTGCATCTGCGCCAGCGCATCACGAATACTGCGAAGAAATGCACCGGGCTGGCGATAGGTATCCGGCGGCTCGATCAGTTTCACGTGACTGCCGCGCGCCACACCATCCCCCAGCGACGGCGACAGTTCTGCCAGCGCGCTGGTTACGCCGTGATACGCCCAGCGCGTTACCAACACGCCCGTTCCCCCCGTCGCATGTCGGGCAATGCGTAATGCCAGATCGTTGGCTTCACTGCCGGTACAGGTCAGCATCACGTTGTTCAACTCGGCAGGAAACTCACTCAGCAGATCTTCCGCGAAATCAATAATCGCAGGGTGCAGGTATCGCGTGTGGGTATTGAGCTGTGCGCTCTGTCGCGCCATCGCCTCAACCACTGCCGGATGGCAATGCCCAACCGAGGCCACATTGTTATACACATCCAGATAGCGTTTCCCCTGATGATCGACCAGCCACACGCCCTCACCGCGCGCAACGTGCAGGGGTTCTTCATAAAACAGGCGGTAGCCGCTGCCCAATACTCGCTGACGGCGCGCCAGCAACGCCTCTGTCGTGGTCATTTCAAGCGTGATTTCTCTCTGATTCATCGCGCGTTCTCCGGGCAAACCTGCTGTAGGCGAGTCACAAACTGGGGATGGGAATAGGTCGCGATGCGCTGCAAACTGTGCCAGCAGCGCGGCACATTGCGCAGCAGATATTCCCGATTGTCGGGATAGCGTGATGCACGCCACTGCGCAATCGTCAGGGTCAGCGCCATGCGGGTCGCAATCAAATCCGGTAACAGCGCGATCTCCGCCGATGTCAGCGGTCTGTGCTGATGATAGGCGGCAACAAACGGCACAACCTGTTCCAGCAGGTCCACGCCATCGCCAATCTGGTACGCCAGCGCCGTCGCCACTTCGCAGATTAGCGGGGCAAAGACGGCATCGCCAAAATCGATAATGCCAGTGACCCGCGTCGGCGACGAACCGTCTACCAGCACGTTATGCGGGTTCAGATCGTTATGAATGACCTGGCGGCGTAGCATCGTCAATTCAGGCGCGACATGGCTGTCATAACGATCAAAAGTACGCTGAAGATGCTGATATTGCTGTCGCTCAGGCACAAAATCGAGGTAAAGACGCACCTGCTCTGCGCGGCTGATATCCCACAGTAGAGAACGGTTCGCCGCCGGATGCATAAAGCCGTAAAGCGCGTTGTCTAACTGCGCCAGCGCGCCCCCCAGTTGCGGCATCAGTGCCGTTGAAGGCGAAGCCAGATAGTGCGGCATGCCTGCGAGATAGCTCACCAACCGCACGCGCAGCAGTACACCATCAATTTCAACGCACGTTTCTGGCAGACCCGCTGTTGTCGGCCTGATGCGCGGTACGGGCAATTCGGGTGCCTGCTGAGCAAGATGTAATAGCAACGCGGTCTGAAAATCACTGACGTCGGCGGGCTCAGCGGCATTGATGACTTTCAGCATGTAGCGTTCATCGGGCGTGACCGTCAGGCAGAAATTCATATCACGCTCGCCCTGAAGCAGCGTCATCTGCCCAGACAAGCCATATTCTTGCTGTGCGATGGCCAATGCCTGCTGACAGGAAACCTGCGGTGCCGCCTGCGTCATCAGCTCATCGCCATGCGATGCAACATCGGCAAAAATCGGCTGATTGGACGCCTCGGAAGGAAACGTGGGAAAAAGTACAGTGCGTCGTCCGTCAGACATGCTGCCCTCCGTTAACGTGGATTTCCGCGCCGTTGACATAAGAAGCCCCAGAAGTGCAGAGAAAATAGATCAGGCTTGCTACCTCTTCGGGTTTACCTAAACGCTGCATCGGCACCTGCCGCTCAATAATGTCGTCCGTCCCCGGTGACAGAATCGACGTCTCAATTTCCCCCGGCGCAATCGCATTCACGCGAACGCCGTGTGGGCCAAAATCAAAGGCCATTTCCCGCGTTAGCGCAGACAGCGCCGCTTTTGACGTGGCGTAAGCCACGCCGGCAAAGGGATGAACGCGCGATCCGGCAATCGAGGTCACATTAATCACGCAGCCCTGTGACGCTTTTAGCTCGTCAAACAAGCCGTTTGCCAGCAGCGCGCAGGAAAACAGATTGACGTTGAAGACCCGCAGCCAGGTCGCATAGTCCGTGTCGCGCACGCCCAGACGCTGCCCGTCGACACCCTTTGGTGAAATCCCTGCGTTATCGACCAGCGCATCCAACCGCCCGCCCAGCTTTTCTTTAATCAGCGGCAGCGTCTGTTGCAGGCTGTCGATATCTTCCAGATCGAGATGAATGTGATTAAGCAATTTTTCCGCCCACGGGCACTCTTCCGCCCAGTTTTGGCGCGACGCGGTAAAGATCCGCCACCCCGCCGCGTGAAAATGCTTAACGGTGGCATGCCCGATTCCCCGGCTAGCGCCGGTCAGCAAGAGTGTTTTTTGCACTGTCATACCGAATCTCCTGAGCCTTTGTACAATCATTTTTTACATAGCACACATCAAAATGGTGTTTGATGCATCATCAATTGGGTTTTAAAAAAAGCTGAAGGAATTTTCAGCAAAAATTTAGTCTTTTCACGACTACATACATCCTAATGTGAAAGTTTCGTGCGTATGAGTAGTGTTATTTCTCTGTGACTTCATCACACGCCCGACAAGGCGCGCTCAATCGCCGCAGCGCCTTGACCACTGGCTTTTCGGCGCTAATTATGCCGCTAAAGCGGTGCCTTCGTCGGTATCAGGCTTAGAGGACCGCTTGCGACACGCTCCCGACGTGGCGCAAGCTTGAGCCGCGTCCATGCGGCTCATCCTAAGCCTGCTATCTCCTCAGCATAATTTCTTACGCCGGATAGCAACTGCCCTCACTTACGCATTACATTAATGGCGATAAGAAACGGCATGCAAATATCAACGCGCACGAAATATTCTCACGCTGGACACTTTTCGATTCCCCATCTTAACCCCCGCTCCGTAAACGCTCCGAGCGGCGGCGTAAAATCTCCATCACGATGAGCAGGACGAGCGCAGCGCCGACCATCATGGTGGCGGCGGCGGCTATCGTCGGGTCGAGGTTTTCGCGGATACCAGCAAACATCTGTAGCGGCAGCGTACGCTGGCGCGGGCTGGCGAGGAACAGCGTGACGATCACCTCATCAAACGAGGTCGCAAAAGCAAAGAGCGCACCGGAGAACACGCCGGGCGCAATCAGCGGGAACGTTACCTTGCGAAAAGCCAGCAGCGGCGAAGCACCCAGGCTAGCGGCAGCACGCGTCAGGTTGTGATCGTAGTTCTTCAATACTGCAGTGACCGTAATCACCACGAACGGCACGCCCAGCATCGCATGTGCCAACACCAACCCCAGATAGCTGTTCAGCAGCGACAGCTTGGCGAAGAAGAAAAACATCCCTACCGCGACAATCACCACTGGCGCAATCATCGGCGAAATCAGCACAGCCATCACCAGCGACTTCCCGCGAAACTCACCGCGTACCAGCCCGACCGATGCCAGCACGCCGAGCACTGTCGCCAGTAACGTCGCCAGCGGCGCAATCAGCAGGCTGTTGCCCAGCGCCCCCAGCCACTCGCTGGAGTTGAAAAATTCGCGATACCAGCGCAGAGAAAATCCCGTCAGCGGATAGCTCAGAAACGAACCGGCATTAAATGAGAGCGGAACAATCACCAGCACGGGCACGATTAAAAACAACAGCATCGCCGCCCCGTAGAAATTAAAGAACGTGTTCCACAGGCGGATCATCACTTCACCCTGCTGTCTCATATGTTATCTCCCCAATATAAGGTGTGCTTAGTGCGCCGCCGCTTCCGCATTAGTACGCGTGACACGGATGTACACGACGTACAGCAGCGTCACGATGATCAGCAACTGCGTCCCCAGCGCGGCCGCCATTCCCCAGTTCATCGTGCTATTGGTGAAGAACGCGACAAAATAGCTCAGCATTTGGTCACTCGGTCCACCCAGCAGCGCTGGCGTAATGTAGTAGCCAATCGCCATCATAAAGACCAGCAGCGCTCCCGCCGTCACGCCCGCGTACGTTTGCGGCACGTAAACCCGCCAGAAGGCGATAAACGGATGCGCCCCCAGCGAAATCGCCGCGCGTACATAGTTCGGGGAAATGCCTTTCATCACCGCATACAGCGGCAAAATGAAGAACGGCAGCAGGATGTGGGTCATTGAGATGTAGACACCGATGCGGTTAAACACCAGCACCAGCGGCTCATCGATAATGCCGATGTGAATCAGCGAGCGGTTGATCAAGCCGCCCGACTGCAACAGCACAATCCAACTCGCGGTGCGCACGATCAGCGATGTCCAGAACGGCAGCAGCACCAGAATCAGCAACAGATTGGCGCGGTTAGACGGCTGTTTGGCCAGCCAATAGGCCAGCGGATATCCCAGCCCCACGCACAGCAGCGTCACCACGCCCGCCATGAGCAGCGTACGCAGCAGCACGTCGACGTACAGCGCCTGATCGGCAGGCTGCGGGACAATCTGCTGCGTGGTGGCATCGACTTTGTGGTCAAACACCGCCAACAGGTAATAGCTGGTGAAAGGCCGCGCCGCCCGGTCGAACGTTTGCCAGGTCGCCAATTCACCCCACATTGGCTGCTCACGTATCAGTTGAGCGCGAATGTCGCTGCTGCCCTCGGCGGGCAACTTACGCAGTGTGCGGGTAATCAGCGTACGGTATTCCGCTCCTTCATACCCTAACCGTTTAGTGATCGTGCTTAACTTACCGCTGCTGCGGGCATCGCGCAGATCGCTAACCAGCGCCCGAAAGACGGCGTCATCCGGTACAGCTTTGCCCGACCAGAGCCGCATCGCGGCAATGGTCTGTGGCATATTGTCGCGCAATTCTGGGTTGGAGACGCTTTTCCCCAAAATCGAGGTGATCGGGAAGAGAAAACTCACCACGATAAACAGAAACAGTGGTGCAATCAGCAGCAGAGAGCGTTTTTTATAGGCTTTCTGCGCGAGCCACAGTTGCTGCTTCAAGGTTGAATTTTCTTCGTTTCCGCCAGACGCTACAGCGGCGACGACATCGCTTTGGGACATAGGCTCTTTCTCCATCATCACGTACGGTCACTCACTGCGGCGTTACTGCGCGGCCCAGGCATTAAAACGTTGCTCCAACTCTTCGCCGTGATCGATCCAAAACTCTGTATCGACTTGCAAGGCCTGTGCCAGATTATCCGGTGCGGTCGGTAGATTAGCCGCAACGGCCGGTGCCAGCAGGCTGGTGGTTTTGACGTGCGTCGGGCCATACGGGATGTTTTCGGCGAATACCTTCTGGTTTTCCGGCTGGTTGGCAAACGCGATAAACTGCTCAGCCAGTGCCTTGTGCTTGGAGCCTTTGACGATCGCCCAGCTATCCAGATCGTAAATGCTATCAGCCCAAACAATCTTGAAGTCATGTCCTTCTTTTTGCGCCGCCGCGACACGGCCGTTATACGCAGAGGTCATCACCACATCGCCCGACACCAGCCATTGCAGCGGCTGTGCGCCGGATTCCCACCACTGGATATTCGATTTGATCTGATTCAATTTCTTAAAGGCGCGCTCGACACCTTCTGGCGTCGCCAACACCGTGTAGAGATCGTCACGCTTCACACCATCGGCCAGCAGCGCAATTTCCAACGTAAATTTGGCACTTTTACGCAGTGCACGTTTACCGGGGTAATCTTTCACATTCCAGAAGTCAGCCCAGCTTTTCGGTGCCTGTTTCAGCTTCTGCGCGTTATAGGTCAGTACGGTAGACCACAGGAAGATCCCCGCACCGCACTCGCTGACTGCGCCTTTAACAAACTGCGACTGATCGCCCAGTTTTGACCAGTCCAGCGGTTCAAACAGCCCTTCGTTACAGCCGCGCATCAGTTCTGGACCTTCAACTTCCACGACGTCCCAGCCTACCTGTCCGGTTTCCACCATCGCCCGGATACGCGCCATTTCACCGTTGTACTCACCGGCTTCCACCGTGCCTTTGCCCGCTGCGGCGAACGGTTTGTAAAATGCCTTATCCTGCGCATCCTTGTTTAACCCGCCAAATGAGATCACCGTGACGGACTCCGCCTGCGCCTGACAGGCCATCGTCACCAGAAAAGCCGTGGCCGCTATTTTCTTCAGTACCGGACGGTTGAAGAGGCCTTTCGCTTTGGATGTGTTGTTGAGTTTGGACATCTTTTCGCTCCTGGAGTGTTAGCCAACGTAATAAGGTCAAATACGAACCACAATTTTTGTGCGCCGAACTTTTGATGCATCATGTATCATGATAATCACGCAAAAAAATATGAGCATAAATTGTGCCAATTCAAAAATTTTATTGATGTTTTACTACTGCGGCGGCGGGAACGGTGAGGAGAAGCATCAGGAAGACACAACCGCTATCGATACCTGATGCCACTTCACCCTTTTTGCCATGTTGTGGTGCAATCCAGCATTGCCTTGCACCACCCAGACACATTGCGCGTCTGGTATACGCGAGCCGATACAGGCTATCGACACGCGTTTCTTACCGACGATCTACCGGGAAAGATCGACGCAGAGGTATTTCATTTCCAGATAGTCTTCGATCCCGAAACGTGACCCTTCACGCCCCAGCCCGGACTGCTTCACGCCGCCAAACGGCGCGACTTCATTCGAGATCAACCCGGTATTAATGCCAACCATGCCGTAGTCCAGCGCTTCCGGCACCGTCCACTGACGCACGGCGTCACGCGTGTAGACATAGGCTGCCAGCCCAAACTCGGTATCGTTCGCCATCGCAATTGCCTCAGCTTCATCACTGAAGCGGAACAGCGGTGCCACGGGCCCGAACGTCTCTTCGCGGGCAAAACGCATCTCGCGCGTCACCCCGCCGACGATGGTTGGCGTGAAGAACGTGCCGCCCCGTTCGTGGCGTTTCCCACCCAGCAGCAGCGTTGCCCCGTGAGATAGTGCATCAGCAATGTGCTGCTCAACCTTGCTGACCGCATCGGCATCAATCAGCGGCCCCTGCGTCACGCCCGGCTGCGTACCGTCGCCGACCTTCAACTTGCGCACTTCCTCAACCAGCCGTTCGACAAGCGCTGGATAAATACCCTCTTGCACGTAGATTCGGTTGGCGCAGACGCAGGTCTGCCCGCTGTTGCGGAACTTGGAGGCCAGAATGCCTTTCACCGCCTGATCTACATCGGCATCATCGAATACGATAAACGGCGCGTTACCGCCCAGCTCCAGCGACAGCTTTTTCACCGTCGGCGCACTCTGCGCCATCAGAATGCGGCCTACTTCCGTTGAACCCGTGAAGCTCAGCTTGCGCACCACCGGGCTATCACACAGCACTTTACCGACCGACTGCGCATCGCCGACGATGACCTGCAACACGCCACGCGGAATCCCCGCCTGCTGCGCCAGTTCCGCTAACGCCAGTGCGGTAAACGGTGTCTGCTCGGCAGGCTTAACGATCATCGTGCAACCGGCCGCCAGCGCGGGTCCGACCTTACGCGTGATCATCGCCGCGGGGAAATTCCACGGCGTAATCGCCGCACACACGCCAATCGGCTGCTTGATGACCAGCAGGCGCTGTTGCCCCTGTGGGGATTGCAGCACGCTGCCTTCAATGCGCTTGGCTTCTTCCGCAAACCAGTCGATAAAGCTGGTCGCATAGGCGATTTCGCCCCGCGCTTCCGCCAGCGGTTTTCCCTGTTCCGCCGTCAGCAGCGCAGCCAGATCCTCCTGATTGTCCATAATCAGGCGTGCCCACGCCTGCAATAGCGCGGCACGTTCTTTTCCCGTCTTCTTACGCCACTCAACCAGCGCCTGTTCAGCGGCGGTAATCGCCTGCTGAGTTTGTGACACCGTCACTAGCGGTACGCTACCCAGTACCTCGCCCGTCGCCGGATTGGTGACGTCCAGACGCTCACCGTTTTGGCTGTCTTGCCACTCGCCGTCAATCAGGCAGTGTTGACGGAATAAGGTTTGTTGTTTCAGTAACTGTTCCAGTTGCATAGCTTCTCTTCTATCGTGTTAATACGCGCGTCAGGATGCTCATCGCCTTGCTGAACTGATCGTCAGGCACCGTTAACGGATACAGGAAACGAATCACGTTGCCATGCACGCCGCAGGTCAGGAGCAGCAGACTGGCTTCCAACGCGCTTTTCTGAAATTGACGGGTAATCTCTGCCGAGGGTTTACCGGTCTGCGGATCGTTAAATTCGGCGGCGACCATCGAGCCCTGTGCACGAATCGCCACCAGTGCCGGACACTGCGCTTTGATCTTATCCAGCGTTTCCACCAGCGCAGCCCCCAGACGCTGTGCTCGTTGGCACAATTTCTCTTCTTCAATCACATCCAATACCGCCAGCGCCGAGGCGACCGACAGCGGGTTACCCGCATAGGTGCCACCCAGTCCGCCCGGCGAAGGGGCATCCATGACGTCAGCGCGACCGACGACGCCGGAGATCGGGAAGCCACCGCCCAGGCTTTTCGCCATGGTGATCAGGTCCGCTTTCTCCGCGTAATATTCCATCGCAAACAGCTTACCGGTACGGGCAAAACCGGTCTGCACTTCATCGGCAATCAGCAGGATGCCATGTTCGTCGCACAGTTTACGCAGCCCGCTGATAAAGGCTGGCGGCGCGACGTGGAAACCGCCTTCGCCCTGTACCGGCTCCAGAATAATCGCGGCAACCTGATCGGCGGCGATGTCGGTATGCATCAGGCGTTCGACGCTTTCCAGCGCCTGCTCAACGGTGATGCCTTGTTTCTCATTCGGATAAAGCGCGTGAAAAATGGAGCCGGGGAACGGCCCGAATCCTGTGGAGTATGGTGCCACTTTGCCCGTCAGCGTCATGGTCAACAGCGTACGGCCGTGAAACGCCGCGTTGAAGGCGATCACGCCGGGGCGTTTGGTGTACGCGCGGGCAATTTTCACCGCGTTTTCTACTGCTTCGGCGCCGGTGGTAAAGAACGTGGTCTTTGCCGCGCCTTCAATCGGTGCCAGCGCGTTGATGCGCTCGGCCAACGTGACATAGCTGCCGTAAGGTACAATCTGGTAGGCCGTATGGGTAAAGCGATCCAACTGCTCGCGCACCGCCGCGACAATCTTCGGGTGGCGGTGTCCGGTGTTCAGTACCGCAATCCCGGCGGCGAAATCGATAAATTCTCGACCTTCCACATCCCACAGGGTGCTGTTTTCCGCACGCTCGGCATAGAAATCACACATGACGCCCACACCACGCGGTGTGGCGGCCAGACGGCGTTGATTCAGTTCGCTATTCTTCATGGTCTGCTCCGGTATCCCAAACACATCGGTTAGTCGTTGAACGATGATGAGTCGAACGGTAACGATTAGTGTAGTTGCAAGATGATGATGTCATTTAGACGCGAAATGGTTCTATAATCCAGTGCCAGTTTTGAATATTTGAAGGATCCACTTTTGCGCTCACTTCTGACCGACTTATTGCTTCAGCGTTTAGCCAACCAGCAAGACGGCGCGCTGAACAAGCGTTTGTACGACAGCATTCGGCTGGCGATTCTTGATGGCGCGATTGCCGCTGGCGAGCGTCTGCCATCGTCGCGCGATCTGGCGCAGCAGCTGTCGCTGTCGCGCAATACCGTGCTGACAGCTTACGAACAGCTACTGGCGGAAGGCTATATTGACGCGCGCAAAGGAAGCGGAACCTTCGTCACGGAACAGCTCCCCGATGGCAACATGCAGCCGGTGAGCAGCGACAATGCTGGGGAAATACGCGAGCCTAAGCATGAGCTGTCGCGGCGCGGTATGCATCTGCTGGGGTATGCCGGTGCCTCCGCCCGACAATGGGGCGCATTTATGCCGGGCATCCCGGATATCGCTAGTTTTCCCCACGATTTATGGCGACGGATTCAGACGCGCCTGACGCGGCGCGTTCGTCCCGAGCAGCTTTCCTATTCGCCGATTGGCGGCTGCCCCGAGCTGCAATTGGCGCTGGTGGATTACCTGCGCGTCGCCCGTTCGGTGGAGTGTACGCCGGAGCAGATTCTGATTACCGAAGGCACCCATCAGGCGATGGATCTGCTGGCTAAAATGCTGTGCAACCCCGGCGATCTGGCCTGGATTGAAGATCCCTGCTATTGGGGCATTCGTAATGTCCTGACGATTAACGGCCTGCGCGTTGCCCCCGTCGATGTGGATGAACAGGGGCTGGTACCGCCGGAAACGCTCTCGCCCGATGCCGCCCCACGCCTGATTTGCGTGACACCGTCACATCAGTATCCGCTGGGCGCGGTGATGAGTCTGGCGCGGCGTCAACGGCTGCTGGCACTGGCGCAGGAGCACGGCTGCTGGGTCGTTGAGGATGATTACGACAGCGAGTTTCGCTTTTCCGGCAGCCCGATCCCTGCGCTGCAAGGGCTACAGGCGCAATCACCGGTAATCTACATCGGCACATTCAGCAAAACGCTCTACCCCGGCCTGCGCGTCAGCTACATGGTGCTGCCGCCGCTGCTGGCGCAGTCGCTGAAGACGGCACATTCCGAACTCTATCGCGGCGGACACTGGCTCACGCAGGCGACGCTCGCGCAGTTTATCCGCGAAGGCCACTACGCCGCGCATATCCGCCGTATGCGCCTGCTGTATGCCAAACGCCGCGCGCTATTGACGTCACTGATCGAACAGCATCTGGGCGCAGATTACGTCGGGGACAACAGCAACGCCGGGCTGCATATGCTGCTCAGCCTGCCTTCCCACATCGACGATGTTGTATTGAGCGCCGCGATTTTGCGCCGCGGCGTGATGGTCAAACCACTTTCCAGCTACTATCTGCAACCGACACAGCAGCGCGGTTTATTACTGGGCTACGCCAGCGTGGAAGAGAGCCACATGACGCAGGCTTTCTCCGTGATTGTGGCCTGTATTCAGGCGCTGAATCCCCCTCATTCTGACGCCTGACAGCTCCCGTTTTTATATGCGTCCCTTCGCACCGTGACGGTGCTCTCCTCCATCGATGCGCCCTATTACGGCGCACTGGTTGAGGTGAACGACGGCGTTATGACACATTGCAACACGGTATTTTCTGCTCACTACGCATTCGGCATGGTTTATGCATTCTTATGAATAACAGTGACTGCCGGAGAGTGAAAAATGAGAAATTACGTCAGCTTCAGGAATGTTCAGAAGACCTATGACGGCGACCGCCTGATCGTCAAAAACCTCAATCTGGATATCCGTGAAGGTGAATTTCTGACCCTACTTGGGCCATCCGGCTCGGGAAAAACCACCAGTTTGATGATGCTCGCCGGGTTTGAAACCCCGACGCAGGGGGAAATTATGCTGCGCGACGCCCCGCTGCACCATCTCCCGCCGCACCAGCGTGATATCGGTATGGTGTTTCAGAACTACGCGCTGTTCCCACACATGACCGTGGCGGAGAATCTGGCATTTCCGCTTTCCATCCGCCGCCTGAACCGTGCCGATATCAAAGAGAAAGTGGATCGGGTACTGGATCGCGTAAAGCTCACCAATCTGGCCGACCGCTACCCTGCACAGATGTCCGGCGGCCAGCAGCAGCGTGTGGCGCTGGCTCGCGCACTGGTTTTCGAGCCAAAGCTGGTGCTGATGGATGAACCGCTGGGCGCGCTGGACAAGCAACTGCGCGAGCATATGCAGCTAGAAATCAAGGAGCTGCATCAGTCGCTGGAATTAACCGTGGTGTACGTCACCCATGACCAGAGCGAAGCGATGACGATGTCCAACCGCGTCGCCGTGTTTAACGATGGCGTGATTCAGCAGATGGACAGCCCCAGCGACATCTACGAAAAACCAGAGAACGCTTTTGTGGCGCAGTTTATCGGCGAAAATAATACGCTGCTCGCCACGCGTGCCGAGGCCGAAGGCGCATTCTATCGGGCAACGCTGGACGACGGCACTTCGCTACGCGCGCTGAAAGTCCGCCCCAGTTCACCGGGTCGAAAAATCACGCTCTGCATCCGTCCGGAACGTATTCACGTCAACGCGGCTCACGTCGATGACGGCATGCAGCATGTCAAAGCCCGTATTCAGCAGTTCATCTATCTGGGCGATCACGTCAGGATGATGACTGAAGTGGCAGGCCAGCCGCAGTTTATGGTGAAACTCCCCGCCAGCGAGATTCAGCCACACTGGAAAGCCGGCACCGAAGTCAATCTGTCCTGGCAGCCGGAACACCTGCGCGCGCTGGATAGCATCATCACGCATTAGGCGTGGCGCACTGACAGCACCAAGAATATGCGGGAAAAACCATCAGACAAGAAATAAGAAAGAAAGCCCGTTGCCCCTGCACAGGGGCAACGGATACAAAATTAATCCCGAATCTTGCGGTATCCCCACAGCACGACAAGCGCGCCGACAACCGCCACCACAAAACTGCCGAAATTAAAGCCATCGACACGGCCGAACCCAAAGAAAACGCTGATGTAACCCCCTACGACCGCACCAACAATTCCGAGCAACACCGTCAGGATAAAACCGCCGCCGTCTTTACCGGGCATAATCCACTTAGCCAGAATCCCCGCAATCAAGCCAAAAATAATCCAGGACAGAATACCCATACCTACTCCTCGCGTTTTCGTTTTCACCACACCCGACGTTGCCGCTCGTTGGCAAATCGGGCAGTTAAGCAAGTATAGGTGAGGAATGGGGAAGTGGTGGGAGGGGTGTTTCATGATGCTGCGCATCACTCACTGAGGAATACAATAATTCGCTCGCCGATATTTAGGGTCACAGTATCCAGCGGAAAATAACTTCGATGACGATCTCAATTCCATTAATAAAAAACCAATTAAACATAAAACATCTGATTTTCAATATATTAAATGGACTTATCCTATTAGGATAAATCATTGAATCAATCTCAACACTCAACATCGGAGAGAACGATGCCAGATGCACTATATATTTTAGACGCTGGCGTAAGAGCATTAGCCTCTACAAATGAGATACTAGGCCTCGCAAACAAAGAGTTTCGTGTTGCGCAATTGACTGCTGTAGATTTGGCGTGGTGTATTGCTCACACACGAAATATTATTAATACTCATCAGCTACCTTGGAATCAAAACGGTGGAATATTAGAAAGCCCGAATGCTTTTAACTTCAGTTTTAAACTCCTTGATACAGAAGACAGGCCAGCAGCAGCTTGCATGTGCAGCTTTTGTCCGCGAACTGAATGGGAAGAAGATGGAGAGCACTTTGAGGAAGGTCCAACGCTAACTGTTGAAATGTTACAAAATTTCCATCTGCGTGATTCAGAACTGGATGGGAATACCCTAAAGTATGCACTCTACGCCGTACTATTTTTCATAATAGAGACACAGTGCACCGGAGTCCGCTTAATCGAACCGATTAATGATAGTGTTGCTAACTATTATATTACACAAGGTTTTGAGGATATAACGGGAGGTAGCAAAACGATACTGTGGCGCTCTTCAGAAAATCTTCTTCAATGGCTTCGTGAAGACATTCAGGTAGTAAACGATGACGTTGAAGGCGAGTATTTTTTAGGCGATAATGAGCTCAGTGAGAACGAATCTAATGGAGGTGAAAATGGCAACTAACAGAAAAAAAACCTATGCTCCACCTCTAATTCAAAATATTCATGATATTGATTTTTATGAAGATAAAATTGGATCGATGCATATGGGAAGTATAAAATATACACAGGAAGAACTTGCTCGCATAACACCACACGGGAAATGCATTACTGCTACTAAAGAAGAGGTTTTTTCTATCGTCTTAGCCTCCGCTAAAAGAACTAAGCGCCAGAAAGATCCTATAATTGAGGCTATTGGGTCAGTTTATAAAACCGCTAAATAGACCCTGTAAATCATTCTGTGTA
>NZ_JACDSF010000027.1:0-104595 GCF_013449685.1 Pectobacterium brasiliense
TTTCATATACAGATAGATTTGAGAACGTTTCAGGCCAGTTTTTTCTTCAACCTGTTTCAGGCGTAATAGCTGATGAGATGTCACGGTATTCTCCTGTGGCAAATATTGCGCTAGCCGGGAGATAACACGACAACACAAAGTCGTGGTGTGGAGAAAGTTGATGAACCCGTATTACGGAAAATACAATCCTTAATACGGGTTATCCTAGCTAAGGGACATCATCTTACTTTTGTGTTTGTATGGAAGAGGGCGAGCCGCGTTCAAGCGCAGTCTTCAGCGTGTCGCCACTGAATCGATCAGTAATGCCTTCCTCAGATGCCCATTGTTCAAAAATGGATAGCAACTTGTAAGGCTTTCCTATCAACGGGCTGATAGTTTCATTATTTCTACAGGCAAGCCAAAATAGTCTTGATAGAGGGGATGATATGCGTGTGGAAGAATCCGAGGGTGATTTTTTTTCCAGCCAGCCAGTTGAATAGTTTATTTAACTCAGTTTGCCTGATAACAAAACATGCATCCTTCGGTAAGTTATAAATAGGTAAATAGGCATCATTAAAGCTTAAATCTATGCCGTTTAATGACATTCCATCGCGTAATGAAATTTTATTGTGAACTAGAAAGACTTCCCCTGATAAGGAAACAGTAATGCCATAGTTATTGTTCCCTCTTAGTACAGGTGATGGTATTTTTAGATTGTGAGCAAGTAGGTATTGTATGAGAAAATATTCATATCCAAAAAGATTTGTATCAATGACGCCATGAGCAGTGTGAAAATATTTACCTTCGGTGCTAAAAGTTAAATTACTCTCGCTAAAAAAATCGCTTTGATCCAACAAAGTTTTGTCGTCCGGTAAGTTATTGTTTTTAGGTTTTAGCTTTAATTTATGGTTATGGGATTTTATTTTCCTCAAGGTAATGGGAGATTGAAAGTATATCGAAAGGAGGATTTTACCCTGCAAAGCATATCGATAGATATCACTTTCTTGTATTTTCCTGATGCCGTTTTTCTTTGATGTTTTTACTGCTTCTTTGATAGTTAACCAGTCTGAGTTTACATTTTTATTCTTAAAAAAAGCGAGCCTGTCTGACATAACATATCTCCTTTTACATATCCGTGCTGATAAATTTGATGTCCTCACATAAGATGAATAAAGGATGACGGTTGATGGAAGGTTAGATGGCTTTTTTAAGTAACACCCGTTCAGATTTATTTGTAATATAAAAATGCCGCAAAGACTTCGCGGCATTTTGGTTTCTTACAAATTTGGATTAACATCGGGATTTTCAAAGTCAGGAACAAAAGAAAGATATTTCCCACCAATCTTAATAGCCCGTCTGTTTGCTTCGGCATCATGAATATGTAGTGGTGGTATAACGCCCTGTTTTGCTACGACTCCTGTTTCCCTAAAGAACCCTTCGAATCCAGCAGGAGAGAACATCAGTAATATCTTGATAGGTTTAATGCTGTTATTTCTAAATTGATGATAAATCCCCTTGGGAACATAAACAAAATCGCCTGGATTGGCATGAAAAATATTTTCTCCGGCTCTTACTGTTAATTGTCCATCTAGTACATAAAAAATCTCGTCAGCGTCTTCATGAAGATGCCAAATCGGACCCCCGCCTGGACCCACAAATCCCTGGATAATAGAAATATTTCCCCCGGTGTTTTCTTTATCCAGCTTTATAGTATAGGTGTCGTTATTTAACCAAAGTGGAACACCTTCATTGTCTCGAATAATAAATGGCTGCATGATCTATACCTCAGGAATAATAATTTAAAGAGAATGACCACCATCGATAACTATTCGCGAACCCACTAAGTAGTCAGACTGGCCGGAGCAGGACCAAATAATGGCTTCAGCGATCTCTTTAACATCGCCAATACGCCCAATGGGGATCAAATCGCGCCATCTTTTGTCACGGTCTGCCGCTGATTCGCCGGGAAGTTGGGTCATTTCGGTGGCCAATGGGCCAGGGTTTATTGAGAAAACCCGCACACCGTGCGTGATAGCTTCTTTTGCCGAGACGCGGGTCAATGCATCGACGGCAGCCTTTGAAGCGGTGTAGGCCGCCGTGCCCGGAATATTCAGCCCGATAGACATATTTGATGAAATATTAACGATAGTCCCGGCCCGGTTTTCTTTCATCGACTGAAGTTCGCGCTTCAGACTTTCAAACAAACCAATGACATTAGTAGTGAATATGTGATTAAAGTCTTCACTGGAGGTTTCATCGAGAAAACCAAAAGAAAATACTCCGGCGTTATTAACGGCAATATCAAGAGCGCCGACTTTATGTTTTATTTCATCAAACAGATTATCTATTGATTGATTATTATTTACGTCGAAAGGAATAACCCATGATTTGCCAGGAGTCTCGGAGATCGCTTGCGCCGTTTCTTCGAGTTTCTGCGTATTTCGGCCTGCAAGAATAACGGTTCCGCCAAGTCGTGAAAATGCCAAGGCTATTTCTCTGCCAAGTCCACTGCCTGCGCCGGTTACAAGAATTTTCTTTTGCGAAAAAATACCACTCATCGGTTCTCTTCCTTATATAAAGTAATCTTCGACTTTGCCACCAAAGAGAATATCGCCGCACACCTGCAGGACTTTTTCCTGCGCGACAGCGTGCTGGCAAATGGTGTTGATATCACGTAATGCGCGGTCAAAAGGTGTTTCATGGGTGTAGATAGAACCGCCGCCCTGTAGGTCATACAAGCTTGAAACGATGGTTCGTGCGGTTTGAAAGGCATTTCTTCTACTCAGAGCTGACTGTACGCGCCAATGAGTAATATCGTCGTGAGCGGCATCGGCTTCGAGCGCCTGCCATAATGTACTTACGCTGGTGAGCACCGCGTTTCTGGTGATAAATAACTGATTCTCTGCGTTAGCCACCGCCGTCTGTACGCGCTTTGAGTTTCGCCATTTCACATCATTGATTCTGTCTGTGCGGTCGTCGGCGACGTCGTAGATATAGTCCAGACAGGCTCTCGCAAGCCCCAGCGGGATACCGGACATTTTGCGTAAAATTGCATCCGGCGTTTTGTGCAGTGGCCCTTGACGTTTTGGTGCCGAGAAATTGAACGCGTGCTGTTCGGGAATGAACAATCCTTGCGTGGAGTAGTCCTGACTGCCGCTTCCCCGCAGGCCGGTGGTGAACCAGGTATCGGAAAAAAGGTAGTCGGCAGGACGCGCCAGCATGACTCGCCAAAGGGGCTTGCCGTTGTCATCCAGTACAAGATTGCCGTTACGGTAGAGGAAGCAACCTGCCGAGATGACATCGCCATGAGGCGATCCGCTGGCAAAACGCCATTTTCCAGTGACGATGTAGCCGCCATCAACTATCTCGGCTTTTCCCTGCGGGTGTATCCAACCCGCCACGGCCAGATTGGCGTGTGGAAAGATCTCTTTGGCGCTTTTTTCTTCCAAGAAACCTGAATAAATACCCGAGTCACAACCGATCATGGCGCACCAGGCGGTAGCCGTATCGCCCCGGGCGAGTTCTTCCAGCACAAGGATTTGCTCAATCGACGTCAGTCCGGCACCGCCCCATGATTGCGGGAAACACATTCCAAATATCCCAATGCCACGTAGTCTTTCAATAATATTGAGTGGTATCCTGCGATGCTCTTCTATTTCACGAGAGGAGTTACGTAATTCACCGCGTAAATCTCTTAGATTAACTAATATATTGCTAAATGTATTAACGTCATGAGTTATCATGGATACACCTTAATAAATGAACCTATTTAATTAAATATTAAAAATACATATTAGGTATTATTAATAATTATATCGCCCGGATGCGAAAATTCCCTTTGGATCTAAAGATTTTTGCAGGCTTCTGATGATTTCGCCTTCACGAAGCGTTCTAGCATTACGACTATTGGCGAGAGGATGTTCGACATCCAAACGATAAGGATAAAAACCTGAAGCACTGAATTTTTCATGAAGAAGTTTCAGAGCCTGATGAGCTTTTATTATTTCCTCTTCCACGCGTTCAAAACGAATGGATACAACGAGATCAATAATCTGATCACTCAGCGTATTAATTGTGGCGCCGCAGCGCACGCCAGTAGACTCGAAGATATCGTCAAAATGAAGATAAGCCTGTTTAATAGCCTGACCGGTAAAAGGAAGCAGAGGCAAGAAAAATATCCAGCCTTTACCTTCGGTATCTATTTCAGCCGGTGTAGTACCGAGCGTCTTCTCCAGAAGGATATCATGATATTTAGTATCCCCTTGATAGGCAGCGGTGACTAGATTGGCAACGATATCATCTTGATAAGGATTCGTAGGGCTGTCGCTCCAGATCAAAGAGATGAATTTCTCGCCAGCTTTTACAAACTCGGTTTCCAGCGCGGTGGAAAGTGCCGACACTACTGAGGCGGCTCCCGAAAGGGGCAGGTGAACGAGAAACTCGCCCTTATTCGCACCATACGTCAGTGTTGAGGTTTCATCATAAACCTTAAGTACACCGTGAATTAACCCTTGTGCTGACCAACGCTGGAAGGTATTGATAGCATACTCTAAGTTTTCGGGAGAAAAGGAAATATAGGCGACGCGAGATTTTTCTGGTCGATTAAGTAGTCGTACAACGCCACCGGTTATAATTCCGAGATTCGATTGGGTGAATAATTGTACCAGTGAAGGGCCAATCCCGTGGGAGTATAATGCGCTATGTTTTCCCTGTTCCGGCCACCAGCCCACTCGGTGCAGTGTCCCGTTGGCGAGAACAATTTCCAGGCCGAGAAGATCTTCTGTACGCTGGTGCCTCAACCCGACGCCCCGATCGAGAGCATTACCTAAAAAACTCGTTTCTGCAGATGAGGCTGTTACATTAATAAAGCGATGGGTGTTCAGTAATTTTTGCGATAATGTTCCCTGCGTCACACCTGGCTCAATGACAGCATAACCCTCTGCGATATTAATCTCGCGAATTTTATTTAATCCGGTCAGCTTTAATTGCACGGCGTTGTCTGACGGAGGTTTTGTTGAACCTAACCCCCAATTGTATCCAGTTGAGTAGGGATAAAGCGCTGTTTCCCCGTCAAATTGATCTGCCAGCTTAACAATACGAATTACTTGTTCAATACTGGAAACATCCACTCGGCCAGAAACCGATGGGGAAGTATATTCGCCAACATCATTCGGTGTGTTTACATAGGCGACGACGTTTTTATGATCTAAATGCTGTTCGAGAAAGGAGATGAACTTTTTGCTCATTTAATCAATCCTCTATTTTACGATAGCTAATATTCGGATTCAGAAAGAAATAGTGCATTTCATTACTGTATGAACCATCGTGATTTTTCAATCGTCCCGGACGCATCCCCTCAAATTCAAACCCTCCCTTTTGCGCGACTCTTTCTGACGCGATATTGCCTTCTTTGACACCAAGTTCTAAACGTACATAACCAGCTTCATTAAAGGCCCAGTTTTTCAAAAGATTCAGTGCCCTTACGGCGTAGCCCAAACCACGATATTCCGGCAATATCCCGTAACCAACATCACCTACATGAGGTGGTACAACATTACGGATAACAATCTTTCCCACAGCATTACCTGTTGAGCATTCTATAATAGTGAGCAAAATATTAGGGCCTACGGCTGAATTAAGCCCACAACGACTAATTTTTTGTTTGATTTCATCAAGCGATGCTGTTTCGAATAAACCCCACTTAGATGATTCAGGATTTGATTGCTCTAGCCACATACAAAATGTGTCTTTTGGTTCAGCCAAACGCAGTGCAATTTTCTCATCGCGATAAATATTGCTATCCACTGCAGGGAATAATAGACTTTTTGCCGCATTACTGTGATCCCTCAATAAGGAAAAAACTGCGAATTCCTGTAATTTTGAATTTGAATTGAGTTTTTGTGAAATGCCTTCAAAACTGTACCCACTCAATACAAGACTATTAATAATTTTATGATTGTCAATCAGAGTTCGCGTCTCAATTCTCAGTGCTTTATATTTTTTAAATAAAAGCAACGAAAGTGTTCGGAATAGTCCGGTTTTTATTTTTTCTCCTAAGGGTGTATGAATTTTAATATCCCAAATAATACTGTTCTCATCATTTTCTGATGAGCGCAAGAAAATATCCCCGATGTGTTCTGGCTTGCATTTTCGTATTACATGAATTTTATGTGTGATTGACTTCTTGTTGGGTGTCTCATCTAATAACCTTGTCTCACAGCGTTGGTCAATAATTTTATCACTCTCGCTGTGGTAAATAATTGGGGTTCCTTGTTTATAATTATTTTCGGAAAATAAATGTGACTCCGGAATAGTTTGAATATTATTTTCATAGTCTAATGAATTAATTTCACTGTTCATGGTCTATTCCTATAGATATAGTCAGATATTTGCCTGAGGATTAACAGCAGGCTCATCGTAACGGTTATTCCTCAAAACAGGGAGTAGGGTGACAATCGCCAATCCGGCTAAAAAAATGCCGATGAGCGCCGGTGCACGGTAACCATAACCTTGATCGATTGCATAGCCACCGGCCCAAGAGCCAATCACTACACCAAGACAAATGACAGAAGTATGCATGGTGTTAATCAATGAGGTATTTGGTGCTGCTTTAAACACGCGTGAGGACATGGCAGGAGTGAGAGTAATACCAGTAAGTCCTAAAATCATTACAGATATCAGCACTAATATTTTATTGTCGTAGAAGGTATAAAGCCCAAACAGTGCAAGTACTAGCACGACGCTACCGGTGAAAACAACTTTAATCGGCGATTTATCTGCTAGTCGACCTACCAGGAAGTTACCAATTACCGTGAATGCACCGTAAGCGAAAAGAATAGCCGGGATATATGGAGTATCGAAACCGACAGTGTTTTCAAAATAGGGAACGAAGTAACTGAATGTCGCGAATGTTGCAGCAATAATAAAGAAACTCGTAATAAATGCCCCCCAGATTGATCTGTTTATAATTGAACCGAATTCAGCCTTAATACTACCTTTAACCTCCGCCTTGAATTTAGGAACAATCAGTATAATACCTATTCCAGCTAAAGCTGTAAGGACAATAATTAATGCGAAGGAAACTCTCCAACCATAATACTGATCAAGTATTGCTGATAGTGGCAGTCCCGCCACCGTCGCTATCATCATCCCGCCCAATACGATGGAGGCTGCAACGCCAAAGCGTTCCGGTGGAACCATTTTTGCCGCTGTCAACAGCGCAAAACCGAAGAAGGCTGCCGAAGATAATCCGGTCGCAAACCTCGCTACTGCTAAAAGATCATAAGTTGCAGAAACGGTTGCGACGACTTGGGCGACAAGAAATATGCCGGTAATAGTCAATAATGCTGCTTTATTGCTAAGTTTAACTAAAAATGTAGCAAGCAAGGGACCACCGAAAACCATACCTAATGAATAAATGGTAATTAAATATCCAACTTTAGGAATGGAAACACCTAAATCAGATGACATGGATGTGATTAATCCTGCGACCATGTATTCAGATGTTGTCATGGCAAATAGAGTAAAACCTAAAACATATATTGCCGCTGGAAGTGGTTTGTTCATAAAAATTCACTCGATGTGATTAACAGTAATGAAACTAATACCCTTGATTATTAGCTTTTGTAAACAGAATATGAATCATAATTGTTATGACATTTTTCACCAATATAATCGGATGGTTTATCGAGTTGTCGTGTTAGGTTAGGAGGTTGAGATATCGAATTTTTGTTATTAAATCGTCATTGGCTTATCTTAAAAATAGATAATGTTATTTAATGGATTTTTATGAATGTGTAAATATTGAAAAGGAAAATAACAATGAGTGAATACGTGCAAGCAATTGTGAAATCAGATATCGGTGGTTTTAGATTCACCGACGTACAGCGGCCGGTCAGAAGGACGGAAAGTGATATTTTAATCAGAGTTTCCAATATATCACTTAATCGGGGAGAATTAGACTTTCCCTGGGAATCGGATAAGCCTGCCGGATGGGATGCATTTGGTATTGTGATCGAGACCAGCACCGACGGTCAGGGACCGAAAATTGGGGAGCGGGTGTTAACATGGAGTTTTTCGGGTGCCTGGAGCCAATATCGCGTTGTCGATCGTGCCAATGTCGCTATCGTGCCAGAGAGTGTATCAGCAGCGGTTGCAGCAGCGTTGCCGGTGGCAGGATTAACGGCGCTGCGTTCTCTGCGGACCCTTCATTTGCAGCCGGGCCAGTCTCTGGCCGTTACCGGCGCAACGGGCGGAGTCGGGCATTTGTTGGTTCAGTTGGCAATGCATGCCGGTATTAAAGTTACGGCGGTGGCGCACAGTCAGCGTGGATTCGATTGGCTGCAAGCCAGCGACGTTAAACCCAACGAGGTACTATTGGCTAAAGAATTCCCTTTTGAGGGAACCTTTGATGCACTGGTCGATACCGTCGGTGGCGATTTACTGGCTCATCTATTAGACAATGTTGTCCCTAATGGCACAGTTCTCATTCTGGGCGTTGCCTCGGGGCAGGTGGCGAGCATAGACACCACAATTTTGGTATCACGAGGAATCGATCTGATTTCTTATAAGGATTATTCCCCGGCCGGAGAAGATTTAAACACCTTGCTCACTCTCGTTGACGAGAAGATTATTAAAGTATACGCGGATAATATTGGTAGTTGGGACAAAGTCATTAAACAGGATTTCCTGCATCTTCTCGCTCCAGGCAAAGTCACGCTCAACGTACCTCAGGACTAAGCTCAACTCGTACATAGTCCTCTATGATGTCGCCACGCAAGGATATTGCAATAATTGTGGCGACATAGCGTTATCTTTTAACTAATCACACATTGATATTTAACTTCTGTCAGGTTTTTTTGTATCTTGATACCTCCACGAGGCATAGATGTTCGTGTAAGAGATGCAAGAGAAGACTTATGGATTTAAACGCGCTTAAAATCTTTATCAAGGTAGGGGAAACGCAGAGTTTTACCAAAGCTGCGCAGGCATTGGGCCTCACCCAATCAGGGGTCTCGCGTGCAATTACCAGACTCGAGCTCGACCTCCGTGTTACCTTGCTTAACCGCAATACCCACTCTGTAAGTCTGACTACCGATGGCGTTTTTTTATATGAATCCTCAAGAAGCCTGATGCATGAAATGGATGAGGTTGGGCATTCGATTACCGGCAGAACTGTATTCCCTGAAGGCGAACTAAAAATAACGACACCTTCTGCCTATGGCCGATTGGTAATTATTCCTATGCTCAAAGAGATCCTGGACAGATATCCGGCATTAACAATTGACGCGGTTATGACTGACCGATTGGTTGATTTGGTGGAAGAAGGCTTTGACGCGGCGATTAGAATTGGCAGCGTACAGGACTCACGGCTTATCGCAAGAACCATCAAGCATTTACGCTTTGTCACCGTTGCGTCACCGGAATATTTAAACAGCCACGGAATCCCTAAAGAGCCAGCGGAACTGGTACAGCATAACTGTCTGGCTGTTAAAGCACAGAAAACTGGGCGTAGCACAAAGTGGTTTTATTATATAGCGGGAGAACAGCAGGCTTTTGATATTAAGGGTAATCTGGTCGTCGATACTGCGGATGTACTGTTAGAGGCGGCACTCAGCGGGATGGGGGTTGTTCAAATAATGGACTTTGCGGTCGGTAAATATCTGGAAAACGGTAAACTGGTCGAGCTACTACAAGAATACTCCGAGGCTTCGATTCCGCTTTCATTAATTTATGCAAAATCGCGCCATCGTTCGCCTAAAATCAGTACATTGCTGGCGGCGTTAGGAATAAATACTTGACCCCCAACACAGATGCAATTGCTCTTGATTTATGAGGGACCAAATTCAATATTCTGCTACAGGCACCAGCGCAGACAGGCTGAACCGGCGCTAATGATAGTACAGATTCAATACATGTCCCGGAAAAGCAAATGGAAGCCGGCTGTCTCAAAACAGCCGGGTCATGGAGCGTAAATCCATAATCTATCTGTAAATGATGCGGTTCAAAGTCGTGAGGAAATCTGCATCGGAATTACTCAACTTCTCTGCGCCGAAACGTTCTAGTACCACTGCTGTTACCAGGTCACGGCGTTTGGGGAGACGTGCTTTTTCTGCCGTATCCAACGCTGTAGCCATCTCATGCTTTGTGAGGTTTGTGCAGTAAACTGGCGATCCGGGTTGCTGACGCCATGAATCAGCCAGAGTGCCAGCGTCGAATGCATCGAAACCAGTTGCTTCTACCAATCGCATTGCTATATCACGATCATTCTTTCGGTCTGCTGCGACGGGAATTGCGATACGGTCTGGGTTGCCTGACACCATCCCTGATTCGGCAAAAGCACGTGCTCCTATTGCGTTCCATGCCTTGGCAATCGGCCTACCCAACAGCTCGGCAACCCACAGGCTTTCCACCATGCCGTTCTCAATATCCTGAATTATACCGTCCCGTACCGGATAATAATTAGCAGTGTCGATCACTACAGTTTCCTCAGGAACGTCTGCCATAAGGGGCTTAATCGTCGAGTGGCTCGCAAAGGGAATTGAGAGAATAATTACGTCTACGTCCTTCATCGCGTCCTGAGATGTTACCGCACGGGCGCCAGAAGTCAGGATCTGAGCATCAATCGTCTCGGGCCCGCGAGAATTCGCGACTTTAATTTCATGGCCTGCTTTGGTCAGTTTCTGGACGAGTGTTTTCCCGATATTACCAGTGCCTAAAATACCTATCTTCATAATGATTTCTCCAGTTTGCGTTACTGACTGCTTAATACTTAGTGAAAACTCAACTTTCCTTGCTTATCACGATCGCCGCTTGATGTGCACTGTGTACCGGTTCGTTATAATTTCGCGAACAGTACTCACTCCAGTAATGCTGAAAATACCAAAATTCAAAGTGTGGGAGACGGTAGCCATCGTCGCTTCGTTTACTCTTTCGCCATTTTCATTGAGAAAAAGGATGTAAAACAGGAGCCGTGACTTGTACTTTCCCCCACCCTGAGCATGATGTGTCATCACGTCGCGGGCGCAGATCTTATGTGATAAACGGCTATATGCCCTCAGTCCGTTTGATCACCATCATCGTTGCTGAAGTGCCTGCCGAGCATCATGTGTCTGGTCTTCATATATCGTTATCTATGCTGCCCGGTTGTACAACGCAGCCACACTCTGTATCATTCGGAGTGTATCTCCGTTTAATAGAATATACGGAGAGTTTCTCCACTTTTCAAGGTCAAAAGTTGCTATGACTGTTATGTCTTCCCTGGCTGGGCTCCGCAAGGATGCACAACGTAATCGAAAGCACATTCTTGATGTAGCCCGCCAGGCATTCGTGAGCGAGGGCGTCAATGTTTCTATGGATGCAATTGCCAAAAAAGCAGGGGTGGGGGCCGGGACCCTTTATCGTCATTTCCCAAGTAAAGATGCATTGCTTGCTTCGCTGCTGGATCACCATCATTTAGTACTGGAACAACAGCGTTTGATCATTGAGGCGGAAGAAAGCGATAGCGGACGATCACTGGAGAAGTGGATCGACGCGCTGGGCGACTGGATGCTTGCTTATCACGGCCTTCCTGAACCTTTGCAGGCTGCATGTCAGGCTCAGTCGGCTTTGACTCCTGCCTGCCTTAATGTCATCGACAAGACTGAGACTATTCTTCAGGCAGCTCAAAATGATGGGCTTGCCCGTCGGGATTTGAACGGGCGTGACATTTTCATCGCAGCCTTGGCTGTAGCATGGGCAAGCGGCATTAAGGTCGCAGACCAACGGACACGAGTTGTACTTAGCGACATGCTGAAGAAAGGATGGGGGGCAAGTGAAACACAACCGAAGAGCTGACATTGTTTGTGATGGTTACACAATAGTCCCTTGAATTTTAGGCCATACTTCTGCTGAGAGTGTCATCTAAAAGCATGTATGTGACTGAAGCTAAGTGAATGCTGCAGCAGGCTCCATTATCGCTGATGCCAGGCGTGAACATTCTAATCAGAACATAGACGGTTATCCGTACAGATTTCGGAATTGAAAATGAACAGCTTTACGCGAGATTTATTGATTTGGATTGAAAAAAATCTTGACCAGAAAATTTCTCTAGAAGATGTTTCTGTAAGGGCAGGATACAGTAAGTGGTATCTTCAGCGACTGTTCAGGGCTGAAACCGGACTTACACTCGCTTCCTACATCCGCCAAAGAAAGCTATACAGGGCTGCAATCATGCTGAAAATGACCAGCCTTTCCGTTATCGAAATAGTTGATAGGTTGGGTTTCAGTACGCAGCAAACATTTACCCGTACCTTCAAGCGTCATTTTGGTCTGGCGCCAGGTCGCTATCGTGAGTCTGAGCTCTGGGATTTTGACGGGCTTATCCCAGAATTTACTGGAGAATATCCAGTATTGCCAGCCCCGCAGCGTATTATGGCAAGTCTGCATACACTACCGGGTATCAGTCTGAGCTATAACTGTAACAGTACGGATCTTGGTTTGGTAATGTGCGGCTCCACACCGAGCAGCGCCAGGCATTATTTCGCATAGCCGGAAAAATGCCGAATGATGTATTTCCGATATCCTTCGCTGCAATGTGTGAACCGTCTTCCAGTAACGCTGAACAAATAAACTTCAGCCTGACGTTTGCAAAAGTTATCCCGGAAGGCCACACCAGCTTAGATGGAGCAGCGGCATTTCTACGGTTTCCTTTTCAGGGAACACCTGAGCAGTTGACAGAAATGCAGGTAAATATTTACGACCATATTATGCCACTCAGACGCGAAGCCCGCCGGACCGGACATGATTTTTTTATATGTGAAAGTAAGGTGGAACCATATAAAGGTGAGTTAAGCTTCCGGGGGGGTTATTACATACCTGTAACTGACAAAAAAGCTCAAATCGATTGTTAATTGATCAGAAGGAGCCCCCGTTTTTAGCGCTTAGCAGCCAGCGCTATTTGCGACCAGGACTTAACTGCAGAGACTACCCTGTCGTGAGAAAATAGTCGTCTGGCACGGGCCAGAAAACCGCAAGGACTCTCTGATATGTAACCTCGCATTGCACTCCCGATTGATACACGTAATCTGTTGAAAAAGTCTGCCTGCCCCATACGGCAGGGGCAGGCCCTGTTTTTATTCCCGTGCGGAAACTGTCCTGTGGGAAGAAACCCTGAATGCCTGTCGAATGTCCCAGACGTGTTCTTCACGGCCTACGGCAAGGGCAAAAAGCACTCCACCAACGATTGAGAACAGGCCCAGAACGCCCCAGGCGAGCGTCATATCAGTGCCCCCCCCCAGATGTTTCAGGTAGCCGGCAACGAGCGGTCCGCCAAACTGTCCAATGAAATTGCTGCATGCGCCTACGAATGCCACCGCAGGGACCGCTTTCTTTGTCGGGAGGACTTCAGTCAACCGGACGTAAACCAGCGGCACAAGCATCTTCATTGTCAGGCCGACAAACATGAACAATGCTATCTGAACCCAGTAATATGACAGCGGCACAAAAGCGGCAGTCAATAAAGCGACACCACACAAGACGGTGGGAATAGCGGCATGCAACCGCCGCTCCTGATTGTATTTATCTGACCGTCGGGTGATATACCAGATGCCCACCATGGTCATCAGGAAGGGCATTCCGCTGATCAGACCCACCATGAATTCACTGAGCGTTCCGTAATCCTTGAGTGCCGTCGGCAGCCAGAGGGTAAAGCCGTAAGCCAGCATGCTATGCAGGGAGTAGCCGATAAGCATCAGCCAGAGTGCGGGTATTTTAAGAATGGTCCACCATGGATCGGATTTCTCTTTCACATAGTTTGACTGCTCAGCCGCCAGGTCTTTCTGGATATGATCCCGGTCTTCGGCGCTCAGCCAGCTTGCGGCCTGAATGCTTTTGGGTACAACATAAAACCAGATGATGCAGAACAGCCACGCCGGTGCACCTTCAATCACCATCATCATGCGCCAGTTATGGTGCGCGAGGACCCAGCCAGATATCGGACCGGCCAGAAACGCCCCGGCACCCAGGCTGAGATTCCAGATACCAAAAGCGCGACCCCGTTCCGGCTTCATAAACCACTGCGCCAGAAACATCGCCGTGGCGGCCTGAATCGGGCCTTCAGCGAGTCCCAGCAAGAAGCGGATCGCAACCAGTTCACCGAAGTTTCGCGTCAGGCCGGTAAGCATGGCGCAGGCACCAAAAAGAAACAGGCTGACGCCAATAATTCTGCGCGAACCAAAACGGAGTGCCAGCCAACCGGAGGTAAACTGCGTAGCCACGTAGCCCCACGCAAATGCGCTCCCAAGCCAGCCAGCTTCAACCGAACTGAGCCCCATTTCGGCCGTAATATGGGGCAGTGCCATGCCAATATTCACCCGGTCGAAAAAAGAAATGGTATACATGATAAACACGGCGGGGAGTATTATTGTCCAGCGATTTTTCCCGATAAGTGCATTACCTTTAAGAGCATTCTCACTCATGATAACTTCCTCATTTGAAGCAGATGTAGGGGGAGGAAATGCTGATCCCAGGTCCTTTTGAATATCAGTCAGGTAAATTTTTATTTATTATTTTGAAGCTGCGACGACGAAATTAGTCAGACGCCCGATTGACTCAATTTCAACTTCTATAACATCACCGTCATTAAGAAATACCTGCGGATTACGTGAACGGCCAACGCTGCCTGGCGATCCTGTCAAAATGACATCACCCGGAGACAGCTGCGTGAAGGTGCTCACGTAGCTGATAATTTTGCTTATTGCATGAACCATGTTGGCTGTGTTGTCCTGCTGAACACTTTCACCATTTAGCCAGGTTTTTATTTGGAGCTTTTGCGGATCCGGAACCTCATCACATGTAACCAGCCAGGGACCGAACCCACCGGTTTTGCTCCAGTTTTTGCCAGCTGTGAACCAGGTATGCTGCCAGTCACGCACGGAGCCATCCATATAGCAGGAATAACCCGCGATGTATTCTGCGGCGTCTTGCTCGGTGATGTTCAGGCCGGGTTTTCCAATGATGATAACCAGCTCACCTTCATAATCGAGCTGGTCGCTTAGCACAGGTTTCATGATCTCGCCCAGATGCGCAGTCTGAGAATCAGGAAACCGGATGAATAGGGTAGGCGCATCCGAAGTAATGCTGAACTCCGTGCGCTTGGTCTGATAATTCATACCAACGCAAAGTATTTTTCCCGGATTTTCAATTACAGGAAGAAAGGTAATCTCAGAAAGCTGATAATCCGGTTCATGGCTGATATATCCGCCAGCAGCAGCTATGCCCCTTTCTCTGATAAAACTTTTCAGATCGGTGGTATCAATATCTGTCCGGCTTCTTAGATCAATAATTGCCTCGCCCTGTAGAATACCGTAACTTTTATATCCTTCAGGTGTGAGATAACTTAAAAGCTTCATATACTTTTCCCGCAACGCCCTTCGACATAACGGAAGGGCGTCATTAAATTAAGCAAGACGATATGCCAGCAGGAACTTATTCAGCCAGAGCTCGCATTTCTTTGATGAGGTCTGATTTACCCTCAAAACCAATACCCGGCAGTTCCGGCATGATGATATGGCCACCTTCTACCTTCACTGAGTCCGGGAAACCGCCGTAAGGCTGGAACAGATCGGGATAACTTTCATTGCCACCCAGGCCGAGACCGGCGGCAATGTTCAGGGACATCTGGTGACCGCCGTGAGGAATGCAGCGTGACGGTGACCAGCCAAACTGCTCAAGCACATCAAGCGTGCGCAGATACTCAACCAGACCATAAGAGAGCGCGCAGTCAAATTGCAGGTAGTCACGGTCAGGCCGCATACCGCCATAACGCAGCAGGTTACGGGCATCCTGATGAGAGAAGAGGTTTTCACCCGTGGCCATTGAGCCCGGGTAGAACTCTGACAGCGCGGCCTGCAGGGAGTAATCAAGCGGATCACCGACCTCTTCATACCAGAACAGCGGGTATTCGCGCAGCATTTTCGCGTAGGCAATACCGGTTTCCAGATTGAAGCGGCCATTGGCGTCAACGGCGAGTCGTGCTTCGCTACCGATTTCTTCCAGCACGGCTTCAATACGACGGCGGTCTTCTTCCAGAGATGCGCCACCAATTTTCATTTTCACGACGTTGTAGCCGCGGTTCAGGTAGCCGCGCATTTCCTGACGCAGCGCGCTCAGGTCTTTACCCGGATAATAATAACCGCCAGCTGCGTATACGAAGACGCGCGGATTAGCCTCAACCCCCTTCATTTCTGCCAGCAGGCGGAACAACGGCTTGTTAGCAATTTTTGCGGTTGCATCCCAGATAGCCATGTCCAGCGTACCTACCGCAACTGAACGTTCGCCGTGACCGCCCGGCTTTTCGTTGCTCATCATGACGTCCCAGATCTTATGCGGATCCAGGTTGTCGCCTTTGGCATTCAGCAGGCTTTCAGGTTCGGCTTCGAGGATGCGGTTACGGAAGCGTTCACGGATAAGCCCACCCTGGCCGTAACGGCCGTTAGAGTTGAAGCCGTATCCCACTACGCGGCGTCCGTCTACCTCAACATCTGTCACAACGGCAACCAGGCTGGCCGTCATCTTGCTGAAATCGATGTAAGCGTTACGGATAGGGGAAGCAATGGGTTTGGTAATTTCTACAACGTCAAGGATACGCATGTTCTCTCCGGCAGTTCTTAGTCAAATAACATCTAACTTACGTACCTACGCAATGGGTTATGTCATGCCATATATTTATTGGCATAATACATTGGCGTAGTGTTCAGGGACCTTCTTGCCCTGTCTGACTCCATCCTAAGCAGTTTAGGGATTCCGTTCTAATGCCAAAGAGGCAGGCTGTAATGCAAAACAGGCATCATCTTGAGTTAACCTGGCTTGAGGACTGTGTGGCTCTGGCACAGTCCCTGAATTTCTCCCGTGCAGCAGCTTCACGATATGTGACGCAGCCAGCATTCAGCAGGAGAATTGTTTCGCTGGAAGAGTGGCTTGGAACCCCGCTTTTTGAAAGAAATCGTCGGGGCGTCAGCCTGACGCGCGCCGGGGAGGTTTTCGTCACGCAGATCCCTGAACTTATTCGCGCACTCTATACCCTGAGAAGTGAATCTATAGAAGCAGCGGGAGAAACCAAACCGGACGTTATTTTTTCCGCTACACACTCTCTGTCATTTTCATTTTTTCCGGCGCTGATGCGTAATAACGAAAAAATCGCGCGCTTCGGCTCTTTTCGCCTGTTATCTGACACGTTAAGTGCCTGCGAACGTATGATTGACAAAGGTGACGCACAGTTTCTACTTTGTTATTACCATCCTCATATGCACATCAATCTCGATCAGTCCAAATACCTCAGCGTCCGGCTCGGACGGGAAACTTTACTGCCTTATTCCAGATGCGATCCGGCAACCCGCGAGCCGGTCTGGCATGCTTCAGGCAGTAAAAAGTTTCCCTTCCTGTCCTATTCAGCGGAGTCCGGACTCGGCCGGATCCTTTCCAACACTTCACAGGTAAATCGTGCCAGACGTGGGATGGATATCGCGTTCACTGCCGATCTTGCTGCCACATTACTGGCTATGGTCAGGGCCGGCGACGGCATCGCATGGCTACCAGAAACCCTAGCAGCGCCGGATGTGGATGCCGGCTCCATTGCCGTTGCGGCTAAGAAAGACAGTGCGCTTTGGATACCCATAGACATCAGACTTTTCAGACCCGCAGCAAGGATGTCCCGGGCAGTAGAAGAGTTGTGGGAAATTTTCGTAGACGGCCAAATATGACAATCGGAACATATTCAGGCGTTTTCCAACATCAATATTATGAAACCGTGGCACATCTCCCTGACTGGATTTTTTTGATGATTTCGGCAACTTCTCGTGCGTCGGTCAATGGCCCGTTATGTACTCAACAACGCTCTGAGATTCTTACCGTTGATGAGGTCGGAAGTGCACAGTGCTATTTCCAACCGCGCGCTTTTTACCTGTACAACCAGTTTGCTTCATCGCGTCTGCTCCGCATAGGATCGATAACCGGCCCGGGTTTGGACGGCTCGACCCGGAAGTTGCGGTGTGAGTGAAGTTTGCGACTGAGGCGCTGTCAGGATGGAGCATGTAGTAATCCCGGCAAATAAGAACGCCTTTGCGCCTGATGTTTTTAACCAGATCCACGTATTGCAAATATCAACCAATACCAGGCTTAAAAAATAATGAAAAGGCGAGGCAATTATTGTTCAGACCCCCCGGGATACTTCGGCGGTTTCGTCACTCTCCTGCATGTACGCTGTGGTGGGCGTCTACTGAGAAACAGTGCGTATCGGTGCCCCCGCGCGCAGTCCCGCCATCACCATGTCGATGAGCCAGGTTAGCCGGGGCTGCCACTCATCATTAAAATCGAGCTGCCATATCCCTGCAATTGCCAGGAAAAAGTCGTCAGTGGTAACCCCCGGGTGGATAGTTCCCGCTTTCTTATTGGCATCAAGTAACAACTGAGCGGCAGCAATGACAGGGGCATAGCCTGCCTTTTCCGGACAGTCCCGCGAGAGCGATACCTTGCGAATGGCATTGGCCAGGCCTGCTTTGGTCATCGCGTATTCGGCAAGGCGATTCATCCAGGCACGCAACGCCTGTTCGGGTGCGCAGGTCCGGAGCAAATGTTCTGCAAACTTTGTGACCTGCAACATCTCATAGCGATAAACCTCCATCACTAATACCTCCCGTGTCGGGAAGTTGCGATAAAAAGTGGCCTGCCCGATACCTGCCTTCTTCGCGATCGTGCTTAGCGGCACGTCTGCGGAAACGGTCAGTTCCTGAAGTGCAACCGACAGGATACGTTCGCGATTTTGCTGCGCATCAGCGCGTGCCGGGCGCTCCGTTTTTTGTTGTTGTGTCACCAGTCCTCCTGTCCATAATATTAAAACTTGCTTAACGGACAGTTGTCCGTTAAGTTTTCCCAAGCGGATAGTTGTCCGTTTGGTATTCTACCTTTTTCATCAATCCGGAGAAACATATGAAAGTTTCAGGTAATACGATCCTCATCACGGGTTCCACCTCGGGGATAGGGCTGGGCCTTGCGGTACGTTTTCATGAAGCAGGCAATAAGGTCATTGTCGCTGGCCGTCGCAAGGCATTACTTGATCAAATCACAAACGACTATCCCGGCATCGAGGCCATTGAACTCGATATTGCTGATGCCGGATCCATTACCCGGGCGAGCGAACTCGCGGCAGCACGCTACCCCGACCTGAATGTCGTCATCAACAACGCCGGGATTATGTTGAGCGAAAATGTTTTGGATCAGGATGCAGTGAAGATTGCGCAACAGACCGTTGAGATCAACCTTCTGGGGACAATTCGTATGACTTATGCGTTCTTACCGCAGCTGGTTCAAAAGAATGACAGTGTCATCATTAATGTCAGTTCCGCACTGGCGTTTGTTCCGTTCCCTATTGCCATGACCTATAGCGCCACAAAAGCTGCGGTTCATTCATTCACTGAAAGCTTGCGTGTTCAGCTCGCCGACACGCCCGTGCGCGTGATTGAGCTGGCGCCCCCTGGCGTGCGTACCTCGTTGTTCGGACAGGGAAATGACGAGCATGCCATGCCGCTGGATGACTTCCTGACTGAGACGCTCGACCTTTTGCATGCAGACCCGGCGCCTGATGAAATCATCGTTGAGCGCGCCAAATTTTTACGTACAGCCGGGGCGACGGGTCACTACGACAGCGCCCTTAAAATGCTTTCTGAATGGAAGGCTGCAGACTGAACGTTTAGCTCTAAAAAACTCCACAAGTATGTTAATAAACTTGTGGAGTGTTACTTATTATTTTATCTCTTAGTCAGTGGGCGACGTTAATCTTCTTACGTGCCTCAGCAACAGTCCTGGTATCGGCAGGCTGGAAGCCGGTATTACCATCAGAGTCGAGGAAGGTTACACACCTTACGGTTTTGCCATCCTCGGCCTTATCGATATACAACGCGGTACATTCAGTCAGCAGGATAAAGTTGGTTCGGTCCATCAATGCCGGGACCACGCAGATATTCGGGGAAGATTTCGAGAAGTTACCACAGCCGTAAAAACCGCAGAAACCACAGTAGGTGCAGGGTGCCAGGTTGATACCCTGCGGGTTAGTGTAAGTTGCACCAGTGGTTCCTGCCGGGATCGGGAATGGCAGACTGCTTTATGAATTGCCGGTGGGCCCAACGCCGATCATCATATCGTTTTGCAGAGGGTCCTCTCATCATCTGGCGGTTCTGGTGCTATCTTATGACGGTTAAAACAGTGTCATGGACAAAGCAGAAAGAGCGAGTATGCCTGCGCAACTTTGGTTAAAGCGCCTGACTAACCGCGCATCCGTAAGGTAGTGTTTGATCATTGCACCAAACCAGGCCCAGATCCCAACACAGGGAAAACTCACGGCAGCAAAAAGAACGGTGTATAGCGCTATATCCTCGAATGAAAACACGCTGGGCAGACATGTGGATATTGCCACACTTGCCATAATCCAGGATTTCGGGTTGATGAGCTGGAAAAAAGCGGCTCCGATAAAACTCATTGGGTGTGATGTGTCTGCCGACCTGATTTCACCGGTGCTTCCCAAAATCTTCCAGGACAAATAAAGAATATAGGCTGCGCCGCTATACTTCATGAACACCTGGATATAAGGGAATAAAGTAAATATTTCATGCAGTCCCAAGCCGACTAAAAGTAGCATGAGTGCACTTCCGGCACTTGCGCCAGAGATGTGACCCAGTGTTTTACGCGCTCCAAAGCGGACGCTGGAAAAAAGGACCATGAGGTTGTTTGGTCCCGGGGTGACGGACATAACGATCGCCAGAACCAGAAAGGAGCTTAACTGCTGTGCTGTGATACTCATCTACTCCAGTCCTGTTGTTGCATTTCTTCCTTGTCGTCGCCAAAAATCTCGGGCGTTTTCCGTTTTATTGACCCTGATTTGAAGCAGAGTGAGTTTTTAATTCTGTTTGTCTCAACACAGGACCGGAACAGAGGAACTAAATAAATCTTTTGCATATGACTTTTTTTTGAATTTCATAAGAAGTATTCTCATAATTACCTTATAAAATTAGTCTATCAACAGGTTTTTTTGAGATGGATAAAGATGTGAATGTCGTTCAGACAAAACTGATTCAACAGCCGAAACTGGATGCGAAGGACCGAACATTATTAGCCATCCTGGCTGAAGACGCCTCACTAAGCTATTCGGAACTTGGGCGTCAACTGCACCTTTCAGCACCGGCGGTACATGAGCGGGTCAAACGGCTTAAGAGTGAAGGGGTGATTACAGGGACAGTGGCCAGGCTGGACAGCAACAAAATCGGGCGCCCGCTGCTGGCATTCATCCATGTCGATACATCGAGTTGGGCTGTAACGCGCTCAATACTCTCTTTAAAGTCGCTTTCCGATGTAGAGGAAATTCACACCGTCGCAGGTGATAGTGCCATGCTGCTAAAAGTCAGAACCCAGAATACTCAGTCACTTGAAGCCCTGCTGGAAGTGATTCATTCAATTGACGGTTTTACTGGAACACGCAGCTATATTGTATTAACCCCCCACCTTGAAAGGGGGCCTGCCCCCTTACTCTCAAAATAGAGCTGAAGTGATGTTGACCCTGAATCGCCACAGGTTTAACAGACACCTCAGAGTCATTTAAAATGGCTTAACAATTTCTCCGAATTGAAGCCAGAAAATGCCGTACCAGTACAGACTGATACGGCTATTTTTGTGGTTTATTTTGTCAGAGGGGTTATCCCATTGTGCAACTGATTTCCTTCCCACAAATATAAGGTGGGGCATACGCTTTCCGGCACATATCCAGATAATCCGACCACCACTGCATCATCGCTTTACGGGCATCGAGATATTCTGCTTTATGGATGTAGGCTGCCCGAACGCTATTGCGTTCCTGGTGGCTCATCTGACGCTCAACCGCATCCTGTGACCACAGGCCTGACTCCATGAGGGCACTACAGGCCATTGCCCGAAACCCGTGGCCGCAGATTTCATCTTTTGTGTCATAGCCCATCAGGCGTAGCGCCTTATTGACCGTGTTTTCGCACATCGGTTTATACGGATTATGATCGCCGGGGAATACCAGCACCTGATGCCCGGATATTTCCCGTATCTGTTTCAGAATAGCAATGGACTGACGAGAGAGTGGAACGATATGTGGAGTGCGCATTTTTGCACCACGCCTGGAGTAGCGGACACCGGGGATGGCCTCGCGAGTGGCAGGAATGGTCCAGATTCTATTTTTGAAATCGATCTCAGACCAACGGGCGAAACGCAGTTCGCTGGAACGGATGAATAGGTGCAGGGTGAGTGATACTGCCAGACGGGTTAACTCTCGTCCTTGCTGGTAGTCCTCAATACGAATCAAAAGCTCCGGCAGTCGCTCCAGCGGAAGGGCAGGGTAGTGGCGTTTAACGGGAGGGGCGATGATACCGTCCAGATTTGCTGCCGGATTGTGCTCTATCAACTCCTGATGTACGGCATGACGCATGATGTTGCACATATGCTGCCGGGTACGTGCTGCGACTTCCAGCAGACCTTTTTGCTCAATGCCTTTCAGCAGGTCGATAAAATGGCGAGGTTTCAGTTCAGCTACCGGCAAGTGTCCAATCACAGGAAATATATGATTGTTCATGCTGGCAAGCAGACGGGAGGCGTGATTCTCTGACCATGTACGGTTGCTTTTATGCCAGCTCAGTGCAACAGACTTGAAGGTTTCTTCTGGCAACACAGTGGCTCTTTCAGCGGAGCGCTGTTGTGCTGGGTTGATATTATGCGCCAGCAATTTACGGATACCATCACGTTGTTGACGGGCATCAGCCAAAGACACATCAGGGTAGGCACCCAAGCCGAGGCGTGATTCTTTTCTATTGATACGATATTTGAGATACCAGAGACGTGAACCGCCTGGATTGACCAAAAGGTATAGACCGTGCGAGTCGGAGACTTTGAAGGGTTTTTCGGATGGTTTTAAGTTGCGGATTTTTGAGTCGTTAAGAGACATTTGGGGGTCACTCCGTCATCGAACCAACATGACCCCAAATCTGACCACCAAATTCTCCCGATGCGGAGGGAAAACTGAAAATGCATCGGGAAGATTTTTCACGCTAACTCTTTGAATCTAAAAAGCATAAAGATTCGTGAAGATGCATGAAAACATAAATTTGGCTCCTCTGACTGGACTCNNATCGTGTGAACGGGGCGCATGATATCCGCCACCCGCGGTACTGTCAACGGCAAAATCAGCTTTATCGTCTGACTGTTTAGGCTGTGTACAATTCGCTGTTTTTTTATGAGTTAGTAAATGGATGGCGCACAGTAATGGGTACTGCTTTGCCAGTTTTTTAGACGGGTGAGCGGATCCTGCTGATAGAACTTTTGGAAGCAGCGGTACAGCTCAGGGAAACGCGCGTCGAGAAGTTCGGGGGCGCTGAAGAAGTATTCCGACAGCACCGCAAAGCACTCTGCCGGATCGTGGACGGCGTAAGGATCCATGCTAGCGGCATCTTCGCCCACCAGATCGATTTCTTCCTGCATGGCATCCATCGCGCCGTGCAGATGCTGTTCCCACGCAGCAATCTCGCGCAGAGGGATAAGGGGGACGCCCGTCGCTTCGCCGCTGCTGCGGATGTCCAGCTTGTGCGCGACTTCATGAATGATGAGGTTGAAACCGGAGAGGTCGAAAGAATCCTGCACTTCCTGCCAGTTGAGGACAATCGGTCCCTGATCCCAGCTTTGGCCGGATTGCACCATTTTCCCCTTATGCACGAGCCCTATGTCATCCTGCCACTCTTCTTCAACAATAAACGGGCCGGGGTAAATCAGAACTTCATGGAAGCCATCCAGCGCATCCATTCCCAGCGACAGCACTGGCAGGGAAAACAGCAGGGCGATGCGCTGCTGCATGATGTCCGTCAACACCAGCTCCTGCAACGGAATCAGGCGCTTTTGCTTCAGAAACTGATCGGCAAGGGCGACCAGCTGCTGGCGCTCTTCATCGCTCAACGGCGCGAGAAGCGGGATGGAAATCGCAGCGTGCCAGTGTTCAAGCGTCTGCACCTGAGGTTGAGTGTTTTTCCACGGCCATTTAATCATTGTTATTGCTCGTTCAGTCGTCACTTGAATTTAAAGGCGAGGGCGGGTGCTGTTAACATGCCGTAAAAGTAGGCATCATGGCAACTGCTAACGGAGAGATGCTGGAGCGACTGACCGAACCCGTCTCGAAAACGGGAGTGGGCAATGCTGCCGAGGGTTCAAATTCCCCCGTCTCTCCACCGCTATTCAAACACTTACCCCGCATTGAGTCTGTGACGCTTTCCACACTTGGTAGTGGCTTAAAGCGGACAGCTCAAATCCCCTTCTTCACAACGTAGCATGCTTTTGAATTCTTCTACGCGATCCATTTTCTCTGCGCTGATTTGAGCAATGCCTTGTGTTCTTCAATCATCAGGCGTTTGACGACATCCTGATACAGCCGATTAAGCTCGCCATCCACTTTTTTATATTCATTAGCCGCAAACTGGCTCATCTCCAACTGCGTGTTGGCGTTACCACAATCTGTGGCGGCGGCTTGAGTGATGGGCAGTAGCGCAAAAAGAGCAATGGCTCGCTTTTTCATGATTGCTCCTCTGTAAGTCGGCACTCTGTATTCAGGTGCACATGTGATGGGAACGGCTCTGCAAAGATTACTCTCAATCATCTCGTCCCGTACTGACAAATCCCATGTGCTGAACTACTTTCATAAGGAATCATCACGTTACGGAGGTTGATATGGGATTTTGGCGTATTGTACTGACTATTCTCCTGCCACCGTTGGGCGTGTTACTGGGGAAAGGCATCGGTGGAGCATTTATTCTGAATATTATCCTGACGCTGTTAGGTTATTTTCCTGGGTTGGTGCATGCGTTTTGGGTGCAGACAAAAGATGATGGTATTTAGTGGCTGGAAAGCCTGTTTGACGATGTAGGATGAAATAACGGGGAGACATAATGCTGCTCCCCGTTGCCTTTTTATTGATGGCTGCGCTATTACGCGGAACCGACCACCTGATTACGTCCTTGCTGTTTTGCCTGATAGAGCGCGATATCGGCGCGGTTAATCAGTATGTTTAGCGTTTCGCCCGCCCGATATTCAGCAACACCGCAGCTGGCGGTCACCTGAATTCTTCCTTCACGGTAGGGAAGATGCGTGGTTTCAATACTCTGACGCAGGGCCTCGGCGCGCTGTTGTGCGGCGTTGAGATCGCAATCGTCGAGCAAAATGACGAACTCTTCTCCTCCCCAACGGCAGGGTTGATCGCTGGATCGGGTATTGGCCGATAGGAGGGCGGAAATTTCTTTTAACACCAGATCCCCGACGTTGTGGCCGTACTTGTCATTAATTTTCTTAAAGTGGTCAATATCAATCAAAATAATAGAGAGCGATTTATGTTGTAAGGCATTTTTCGTCCTGAGACGATGGAATAAATAATCAAATGCCTGACGGTTCATGAGGCCCGTTAATTTATCGGTCGTCGCCATCTGTTCCAGACGGCGTTGATATCCGCCAATCGTCAACCACAGCAGAAACAGAAAAAGGACGCTGACAAACGTGCTGATGCCCAGATTTTTTAGCAATGTGGTGAACAGTCGTTTTTCACTGGGGTGACTGGTTTGCTCAACCATCAAATACCAGCCGAATTCAGGGATTAAACGGGTATTGAGGAAAATATGTTCCCCGTTTGCTTCATATTCGTAGGTACCACCAGGAGAAGTTAAAATCGTGGTCGCGATCCGGTTCAGTCCTTCTTGTTCTTGAATTTGCAGCGGGTACGCGTAACTTTCTCCATGTAGCGTAATATTACCTTGTTTATCAACAAAGTAGATCGTTCGATTATAGCGCTGTTCGTATTTTTCAATCAGGTGCTTAACACGATCAACCGGGATGCCCACGCCAGTAATGCCAATGAAGTTGTCTTCATAATCCATCACTTTGTGGTTGATGAAAATGTCCAGACGCGTGCGGTTTTCAGGATCGACGCGGAGATCGACAACGTAAGGCATGTCATCTGATAGCGCTTTATGCTGGAAATACCATTGATCGTCGGGGGACGATTCCGAGACGGTTTTCAGGATGCGCTGCTGATCGTAATAGAGCCCGGTTTTATCAGAAATGAAAAAAGAAAATACGGTGTTGAAGCGGCGATCGATCTCTTTCAGATAGCGGAACAGGGCCTGTGGATCGCTTTCATTTTTTAGTACCCAGTCACGTAAAAAGGTATCGTGCGCCATTAGCGACGAAATAAAGATAGGCTTCAACAAATCCTGCTGGATTTCAGAATAGACGTTATCACTGGTGAGCGGCAGGGTATTTTCTTCGATTTCTTCTTCCAGTGATTCTTTAGCCACTTCATAGCTGGTCCAACTGATAACCAGAAAGGCGGCAAGCAGCATGGATCCAAGTATTACGACTGCGCGCGTTTTGTCTAACCAACGTGAGTTATTAATGAATCCGGTCTGCAACATAGTTTCCCCAGAGAATCATTCATGAGATAGGTGAATAAGTAATAAGTCTCTGTTTTCGCCTAAAAATAGTGGTGCGACATTTTACTGGAATGACGCCATAGCACAACTGGGTAAAGGAATCGCTGGCTTGTTGGATTCAGTATAGTGGTTCCTGTGTGGAAGTATCAGCAGCAGACTGCCGGAACGTAATGTTTTGTATTTTATTGTGGGCTTGCTAAAGCTCCCTTGTCGGTTTGATTATTCCTATGGTTAGATTTAATCAAACGATAACGTTGGATGGATGACCATGAGCCATTATTCAGCAGCGAAGGAATCAGGCTCAACAGCGCTTTTATTGATTAATAAACAGGCGCGGAATGGTGATTCCTCAGCACGCTATGTGAAAGAATTATTGCAACAAAGCCAGATCAGTATCGTCGAACCTGATGAAAAAGAAACGGGTTCATACAGCGATATTATACGTGCGTATGCAGATCGGGTGGACTTTGTCATTATCGGCGGTGGCGATGGCACGCTAAATTCAGCCGCGCCAGGTCTGGTAGATACCGGCTTGCCGCTGGGCGTGCTGCCCTTAGGGACGGCGAATGACTTTGCCCGTACGGTGGGTATTCCCCGAGAGATTCGGCAGGCCGTGCAGGTGATCGCTAGCGGACAGCGGCGCGCCGTTGATTTGGGTGAGGTCAACGGGCATCTGTTCTTTAACGTTTCCAGTATTGGTTTTTCTGCAGCATTGGCGCGCGGGCTGTCGGCGAAATCCAAGAAACGGTGGGGCACATTGGGCTATGCGCTGGCGGCCTTCAAGCTTTTGAAGCAAAGCCGTCCTTTCCGCGTCGAGATTGAGCACGATGGCATCAAAGAGCGGGTGAGAACCGTGCAGGTGTCGGTGGGGAACGGGCGTTTCTACGGCGGCGGCATGGCGGTGGCAGACAGTGCCGCGCCCGATGATGGTCGGCTGGATGTGTATAGCCTGGAGGTGTCCCACTGGTGGGAAATGGTGGCGCTGATTCCCTTTATCCGCAAGGGAACGCACGGTCGCTGGCGCAAAGTCCGCGCCTTTTCCGCCAGACAGCTGACGTTACATACTTCGAAGCCGCACGATATCAATGCCGACGGCGAGCTGGTTGGCAAAACGCCAGCGGTATTCGGGATCAGAGAAAAGGCGATTCAGGTTTTTGCGCCACCGCGTTGATGCCGTAAATAGGGTCGAAAACCAACAGGGACACTATGCGGTGTCCCTGTTTATTGATAAAGGCTGATTCAGCGGATTATTTAAATACGCGGAAACGCTCTTCAAAGGAAATATAGGTTTTCTCACCTGCTGGCTGCTCGATTGAGCCAAATGGCATTTGAGCACGCAGTTTCCAACTAGCTGGCAGATTCCACTGTGCTTTAACATCATCATCGATCAGCGGATTGTAGTGCTGGAGGGAGGCACCAATTTTTTCCTGCGCCAGCGTAGACCACACGGCAAACTGAGCAATACCGGTTGAATGTTCAGACCAGACCGGGAAGTTATCGGCATAAAGCGCGAATTTTTCCTGTAGCGCTTCAATCACGGCGGTGTCTTCAAAGAACAGGACGGTACCTGCGCCAGCGGCAAAGGAAGTCAGTTTATTTTCTGTCGGGGCAAAAGCGTCCGCTGGTACAATTTTTTTCAACTGCTGCTTAACAATATCCCACAGTTTGTGATGCTGCTCGCCGAACAGAATCACAACGCGTGAGCTTTGTGAATTAAAAGAGGAGGGGCTTTCATTAACGGCTTCGGTAATGAGGGCGGTAACCTGATCTTCTGATATCGGTAATGTATTGCCGATGGCATAGATTGAACGACGGGCCTTGATTGACTGCAAAAAAGCATTACTCATGGTGTGTTCCTCAGTTTACGTGATGATTCGCCTTGATAATGTGTCACTGATTTTCGCCGTATTCAATGGCTTATCGTGCCGGATGCCAATCTTTCCTTTTTCAGCCCGCTCCGCCGCAGACGTCGCAGTGCGGGTTTTTTGGCAGCATCATTTCGCGAAATTGCAGCGTCATCGCATCGAACATCAGCAGTCGGCCTGTCACTAGCCTACCGTAACCGGTTAGCAGCTTAATGGCTTCTATCGCCTGCAAACTGCCGATGGTGCCTACCAGCGGCGACATCACGCCTGCCTCGACGCAGGTCAGCGCATTAGCACCGAACAGACGGCTGAGACAATGATAGCAAGGCTCCTCGGGCTGATAGGTAAAGACGCTGACTTGGCCTTCCATCCGAATTGCTGCCCCAGAGATCAGCGGCTTCTTGAGCTGAAAGCCAATGCGGTTTAGGCGGTTGCGAATGGTGACATTGTCGGTACAGTCCAGCACGGCATCGTGTTTGCTGACCAGTTCGCTCAACGCCTCGTCATCGAGATCGCCATCAACCGTCTCGAGCGAAAGGTGGGGATTCATATCGGATAACGTCAGACGCGCCGATTCGACCTTCGCCATGCCGATACGGGCATCGCGATGCAGAACCTGACGTTGCAGGTTAGACAGAGAGACGGTGTCAAAATCCAGCAGTGTTAAATAGCCGACGCCCGCCGCGGCCAGATACTGCGCGGCGGCACAGCCTAGCCCACCCAGTCCGACAATCAGCAGATGTGACGCCTTCAGCTTTTCCTGCCCGTCAAAATCAAAGCCGCGCAGCACAATCTGTCGATTGTAGCGCAGCATCTCTTCATCGCTCAGCTCCGGCAACATGCTCAGTGCCCCAGCAGCGCGTTGAAGGGCTCGATCTCGACCCATTCGCCAGCGGCGACGCGACCGCGATCTTGCTCCAGTACGATGAAGCAGTTACCGAGGCTGAACGAGCTGAAAACATGTGAACCCTGATGCCCGGTGGTTCTGACTTCCAGCTCACCCTGTGCGTTGCGACTGAAAACACCGCGCTGGAAATCGGTGCGCCCCGGTGTCTTTTTCAGTGCGCTGGTGGTTTTGACGCGAACCCGTGGCGGTAAGCGCCATTGCGTATAGCCAGACAGGCGAGCCAGCAGTGGCTGAACCAGTTGATAGAACGTCAGCGCAGCAGAAACCGGATTCCCCGGCAGGCCGCAGAACCAGGCGTGTTGCAGTTTGCCAAAAGCGAAGGGCTTACCGGGTTTGATCGCCAGCTTCCAGAAATGGATATCGCCCAGCTCATCCAGCATTTGTTTGGTGTAATCCGCTTCGCCAACGGAAACGCCGCCGCTGCTAATCACCAGATCGGCAAGCTTATCTGCTTCATGAAAAGCGGCGCGCAGCGCTGCCGGATCGTCGCGGATAATCCCCAGGTCGTGAACCTCGCAACCTAGCTGTTCCAGCATCAAACGGACGGCGAAACGGTTGGTGTCATAAATCTGGCCGTCTGCCAGCGGTTCGCCGACGGGTTGCAGCTCATCACCGGTTGAAAACACCGCGACTTTCAGGCGGCGTACCACGTCAATCTGTGCAATCCCCAGCGAGGCCAACAGCGGCAGCTCCGCCACGCCAAGCTTGCAGCCCGCAGGCAGCACGCTGGCACCTGCCTGAATGTCCTCTCCCGCCAGACGAATATTCTGGCCGGGTTTTACCTCGTGCGGAAAGCGGATGCCGTCCTCGCTGACGTCAGCCTGTTCTTGCATGATGACGGCGTCGGCTCCTGCGGGAATCGGCGCGCCGGTCATAATGCGAATGCAGGTTCCAGCAGGCCAGTCGCCGGTGAAGGGCGCGCCAGCAAACGCTTTGCCGGCCAGCGGCAGCGTTGTTGAAGCGGACAAATCGGCGCAGCGTACGGCATAGCCATCCATCGCGGAATTGGCGAAAGGTGGGACGTTAATCGGGGAGGCGATGGCATTGGCGGTAATCCGTCCTGCGGCGTCGAACAGGGATACGCGCTCTGTCTCGGTAAGGGAAGGAACCTGAGAAAACATGTTTTCCAGAGCTTGTTCAAGAGTCAGTAAACCTGCGTTAACGCTTTCCATCTTCACTCCACAGTGTGTTTCATCAATACGACTGATTTCATTAATATGATTTATTTCATCAGTAAGAATCGTGTTCCGGCAACGCGTCATTCATGGGCGAAAACTCGTTTCCTATGCCAGTATTAATTATGTCAGAGTTCGTAACGTGGGTGAATGTACGCAGGTCAATGAATAGGGCTTTTATACCCGTCATACTTCAAGTTGCATGTGCGTTGGCTGCGCTTAGTTACCCGAATCACTTACTTGAGTCAGCTCATCGGGATGCCTTCTCTTGNNGAATTATTTAGGGTATAGCGCATGACTCGTCAGGCATCAAACGACAGGGACGGGGTGCGAAAGCGTCACTTTTTTCCCACAAGTCGAACCATTTCGGGCAAAAGTGGACGGATTTGCAGGACATATTGCCCCTGATGGCGTGTCTTTATGACAATTAACTTAATGTTATAAAAAGAAATTTTTCACCGTGCCGATTTCAGTTTCCGCTTTACATCATACCTTGCGCTAAATATAGTCGAAAATCGCTGATAATTTGTCCCTGACCGCGTTGCGCTGATTCCAGCCGCATTTATATGGAGATTCGCCGTTCATGTCGCCCACACAGGATCATTATGCCTCGCTGTCTTCCCCTGTTCCGGGGCTGATTTTGCCTGAAAAACGGGTGGTGGAGGTGCGCAACCTGAGCGTCTATTTTGAGCAGCAGGGGCAGCGGACAGATGCGGTGCGTAATTTGACGTTCTCTGTCGATCGGGGCGAGACGCTGGCTATCGTCGGAGAATCGGGATCGGGTAAGTCGGTAACGTCGCTGGCGCTGATGCGGCTGGTTGAACATGCGGGCGGCGTGATTCATCAGGGCGACATGCTATTTCGCCGTCGCGATGGGCAGGTGCTGGATATCCGCGGTGCCCGTCAGCGTGCGATGCGCGTATTGCGTGGGGCGGATCTGGCGATGATTTTCCAGGAGCCGATGACGTCGCTGAATCCGGTTTTTCCCGTCGGCGAACAAATTGCCGAGTCGATTCGTTTGCACCAGGGGATGGACAGACGCGCCGCGCGGGCAGAAACCTTGCGTATGCTGGATCTGGTCAGAATACCGGAAGCGCGCAACGTGCTGGATCGCTATCCCCACCAGTTGTCTGGCGGTATGCGCCAACGGGTGATGATTGCGATGGCGCTCTCCTGCAAGCCGTCGCTGCTGATTGCCGATGAACCGACGACCGCGCTGGATGTCACCATTCAGGCGCAAATTCTGCAGCTTATTCGTGTGCTACAGCGTGAAATGGAAATGGCCGTGATTTTTATCACCCATGACATGGGCGTGGTGGCGGAAATGGCCGAGCGCGTACTGGTTATGCACCGTGGGGAAAGCGTCGAAGCGGGGAGCGTTGGGCAGATCTTTACTGCACCGCAGCATCCGTATACGCAGGGGCTGTTGGCGGCGGTACCGGCATTAGGGTCTATGCGCGGCCAACCGTTCCCGGAAAAATTTCCGCTGCTGGATCAACACTCGGGGCGTATTGCGGACAACGACCCGCAGGATACTGTTCCCGCGCAGTCAGAACCGATCTTACAGGTGAGCAATCTGGTGACGCGTTTTCCCATTCGCAGTGGTTTATTGAACCGCGTGACCCGACAAGTGCATGCGGTGGAAAACGTCAGCTTCGATCTCTGGCCGGGGGAAACGCTTTCGCTGGTCGGTGAATCGGGATGCGGCAAGTCCACCACCAGCCGTGCGTTGCTCCAGCTAGTTGAAAGCCAGAAGGGCGAGATTACCTTTAATGGTCAGCGAATCCATCAACTGAAAGGGGCGGCGTTACAACACCTGCGGCGTGATATTCAGCTGATTTTTCAGGATCCCTATGCGTCGCTGGATCCCCGTCTGACGGTCGGTTTCTCCATTATGGAACCGCTGCTGGTGCACAACATTTGCCGTCGGCAGGAAGCGGAAAAACGCGTTGAGTGGCTGTTGTCGCGCGTAGGGCTGGAGCCGGAACACGCTCGCCGCTATCCGCATGAATTTTCCGGCGGCCAGCGCCAGCGCGTTTGCATCGCCAGAGCGCTGGCGCTGAACCCGAAAGTCGTGATTGCGGATGAAGCGGTATCCGCGCTGGACGTGTCGATTCAGGCACAAATCATCAACCTGATGCTGGAACTGCAACGTGAATTCGGCATCGCGTTCTTGTTTATTTCACATGATATGGCGGTGGTTGAGCGTATTAGCCATCGCGTGGCGGTGATGTACATGGGACAAATTGTCGAGATTGGCTCGCGGCAAGATGTCTTCGAGCGCCCTCGGCACCCTTATACCCGCAAGCTGATGTCGGCAGTACCGGTTGCCGATCCCTCATGCCGCCAGCGTGAGCAGGTGCTGCTGGTTGACGAAATACCCAGCCCGATTCGGGCGCTTGGCAACGAGCCGATCACGGCGCCTCTGGTGCAGGTAGGTGAGCGACATTTTGTTGCACACCATCCGATAGCCGGCGCTTACTGACAGGGATTCACAAGGAGAACGTAGCATGAGCGTAATGACGATAAAACGGGGCTGGTTAGTCGCCGCAGGGGTAACCGCTGCCATGGCGGCTTCACCCGTCTGGGCAGCCAAAGATGCGGTTATCGCCGTGGGTTCCACTTTTACCAGTCTGGATCCGTACGATGCCAACGATTCGCTATCGCAGACGGTAGCGAAGTCCTTCTATCAGGGGTTATTTGGCTTCGACAAAGAGATGAAGCTGGTGAACGTGCTGGCGGACAGCTATGACGTGAGTCCGGATGGCCTGACGTATACCGTTAAGCTGCATCCTGGCGTCAAATTTCACGATGGATCGGCGTTTAACGCCGCTGCAGTGAAAGTGAATCTGGATCGCGCCAGTAATCCAGACAACCGCTTGAAGCGATATAACCTGTTCAAGATGATCGAAAAAACCGACGTGGTTGACGATCTGACGGTAAAAATTACATTGAAGACGCCATTCTCGGCGTTCGTTAACAATCTGGCGCATCCGGCGGCGGTGATGATTTCTCCGGCGGCATTAAAGCAGTACGGCAAGGATATTGGCTTCCATCCGGTAGGCACCGGCCCGTACCGTTTTGTGGCCTGGAATCAGACCGATTTTGTCAAAGTCGAGAAATTCAGCGGCTACTGGAAGGCGGGTTTGCCGAAGCTGGACAGCATTACCTGGCGTCCGGTCGTGGATAACAACACGCGCGCGGCACTGCTGCAAACCGGCGAAGCACAGTTCGCTTATCCCATCCCGTTCGAGCAGGCCAAGGTGTTGGAGAAAAATGACAAGCTGGCGCTGGTGGCGTCGCCGTCAATTCTGCACCGTTACATCAGCATGAACGTGACGCAGAAACCGTTTGATAACCCGAAAGTCCGGCAGGCGCTGAACTACGCGATCAACAAAGAGGCGCTGATTAAAGTCGCGTTCTCCGGCTATGCGACGCCCGCCGAAGGGCCACTGCCGGGCAGCATTGATTATTCAGTAAAATACCAGCCGTGGCCTTACGATCCGGCGAAGGCGCGTGAGCTGCTGAAAGAAGCGGGCTATCCTGACGGCTTCAGCACCACGCTCTGGTCGTCGCATAACCACAGTACGGCGCAGAAAGTCTTGCAGTTCACACAGCAACAGCTGGCGCAGGTCGGCGTGAAAGTGCAGGTGACCGCCATGGATGCAGGGCAGCGCGCGGCGGAAGTGGAAGGTAAAGGCGTGAAAGAAACGGGTGTTCGCCTATTCTACACCGGCTGGTCAGCGTCGACGGGTGAGGCGGATTGGGCGCTGTCGCCGCTGTTTGCGACGGCTTCCTGGCCACCCGTGCAGTTCAACACGGCGTTTTACAGCAACCCACAGGTTGATGCGGATCTGGCGAATGCGCTGAAAACCACGGATCGGACGGAAAAACAGAAACTGTATCAGGATGCACAGGACAAAATCTGGGCAGATGCGCCGTGGATTTTCCTGGCGACAGAGCGTTTAGTCTCGGCCAACAGCAAAAAACTGACCGGGTTTTACGTGATGCCGGATACCTTGTTCAGTTTTGAAGAGGCCGACCTGAAGGAATAATTCACCGCAAAAGAATGACCAGGGAGTCGGGTGGCCGTAAGGCTGCCCGCGGTGGTCAACACACGTTCACTTATAGGGAGTCCGACGCATGTCTGTGGAAAACTGTTCATGCTGAATTATTTTATTAAACGACTACTGGGACTGATTCCCACGCTCCTGATTGTGATGGTGCTGGTGTTCCTGTTCGTTCATCTGTTACCCGGCGATCCGGCGCGTTTAGCTGCCGGGCGGGAAGCGGATGCTGCCGTTATTGAGATGGTCCGGCAGGATTTGGGGTTGGATAAACCGCTGCCGCACCAGTTCTGGCACTTCTTTACCAATATCCTGAAAGGGGACTTTGGCACATCGATAGTCTCGAAACGACCGGTTACCGAAGAGATTGCCATGCGCTTTATGCCGACGTTTTGGCTGACGGTGTGCAGCATGGTGTGGGCCGTAATTTTTGGCATGGCGATCGGTATCGTGTCTGCCGTGTGGCGCAACGGCTGGCCGGACAGAATCGGGATGACGCTGGCGGTCTCCGGTCTCTCTTTCCCTGCGTTTGCGCTCGGCATGCTGTTAATGCAGGTCTTTTCTGTTGAATTGGGATGGCTGCCGACGGTGGGGGCAGACACCTGGCTGCACTATATTTTGCCCTCGTTGACGCTGGGTGCAGCGGTCGCAGCAGTGATGGCGCGGTTTACCCGTGCGTCGTTTGTTGATGTCTTGCAAGAAGATTATATGCGTACGGCGCGGGCAAAGGGCGTGCGCGAATCGCTGGTGGTGGTGAAGCACGGGCTGCGCAATGCGCTGATTCCGGTGGTTACGATGATGGGGCTGCAATTTGGTTTCTTGCTCGGCGGCTCAATCGTCGTGGAGAAGGTCTTCAACTGGCCGGGGCTAGGACGGCTGCTGGTGGATGCGGTGGAGATGCGCGACTATCCGGTGATTCAGGCAGAGGTGCTGCTGTTTTCGCTGGAGTTTATTCTGATCAATCTGCTGGTGGATATGCTGTATGCCGCGATTAACCCAGCCATTCGTTATAAATAAGGAAAGGGAATGAGACACTGGCGACGTAACGCTATGCTGGCGACGCTCCCTGTCATTAGGGATAAATCGGTTCGTACGCCGTGGCGTGAATTCTGGCGGCGCTTTCTTCGGCAACATGTCGCGGTCATTGCAGGCGTGTTTGTGCTACTGCTGATTGCGATCGCGTTTCTGGCACCGTACCTGATCCCCTATGATGCCGAGACCTATTTCGATTATGAACGCCTGAATGAAGGCCCGTCGGCGGCACACTGGCTGGGGGTGGATTCATTAGGACGTGATATTTTCAGCCGGATCCTGATGGGGACGCGTATCTCGCTGGCGGCGGGCATTCTTTCGGTGCTGGTCGGGATGATTATCGGCACGACACTCGGTCTGGTGGCGGGCTACTACGAAGGGTGGGCGGACAGGATCATCATGCGCCTCTGCGATGTGCTGTTTGCCTTCCCCGGTATTCTGCTGGCGATTGCCGTTGTGGCGATGATGGGCAGTGGGATGGCGAATGTGATTGTTGCTGTCGCGATTTTCAGCATTCCGGCTTTCGCCCGTCTGGTGCGCGGCAATACGCTGGTGCTGAAGCAACTTACCTATATTGAATCGGCCCGCAGCATTGGTGCCAGCGACCGGACGATCCTCTTTCGGCATATTCTGCCCGGCTCGGTGTCTTCCATCGTGGTGTTTTTCTCGATGCGCATTGGGATGTCGATCATCACGGCAGCCAGCCTGTCATTTCTGGGGTTGGGTGCACAGCCGCCGATGCCGGAGTGGGGTGCGATGCTGAATGAAGCGCGGTCGGATATGGTGATTGCCCCGCACGTCGCGATCTTCCCTAGTCTGGCGATCTTTCTGACGGTCCTGGCGTTTAATTTGCTGGGTGACGGTTTGCGCGATGCGCTCGACCCAAAATTGAAAAGCTGAATAAATAAAAAGCAGTGATAAAAAAGCGCGGCAAGTGCCGCGCTCAGACCACTGACAAACCTATTTGCCGAACGAAAACGGGAGTAACGGAATAGAAGAGTAAAGCGTTTGCGCCAAGGATGGCGCAATCCGAGCTTACATGGACGTACTCGTAGCGTCTTTACGATCTATCCGTTACTGCCGCTTGGCGGCCTTTGCAGCCACACACCATTAGAACGAGGTACGTTTGTAGCTGCGGTACTGCGGTTGCCAGAAGTTGTGCTCAATCGCCTTCTGCAATGCATCGGCAGAGGTGACGACGGCCACACCTTGCAACTGTGCGGCTTTACCCACATCCAGTGCAATACGCTTGGACACCTGCTGGATATCGGACAGATCCGGCAGCAGCGCGCCTTCACCGTTATTCGCCAGCGGCGAGCAGTCAGCCAGCGCACGGCTAGCGGCCATCAACATACCGTCAGTGATACGTTTGGCACCCGACGCCAGTACACCTAACCCGATACCTGGGAAAATGTAGGAGTTGTTGCACTGGGCGATAGGGAAGATTTTGCCCTGATAGTTAACCGGAGCAAACGGGCTGCCGGTTGCGACCAGCGCTGCGCCTTCTGTCCAGCGAATGATATCTTCTGGACGGGCTTCTACGCGGGATGTCGGGTTAGACAGCGGCATCACGATAGGACGCGCGCAGTGCTTGTGCATTTCACGGATGATTTCTTCCGTGAACAGACCCGGCTGGCCGGATACACCGATCAGGATGGTCGGCTTGGCATTGCGTACCACTTCCAACAGTGAAATCGCGTCGCTGTTGCAATCCCAATCAGCCAGCAGTTCACTTTTCTGCACCAGCTTGCTCTGGAAATCGAGCAGGTTCGGCAGCTTGTCAGTCAGCAGACCGAAGCGGTCTACCATGAAGACGCGTGCGCGTGCTTCTTCTTCGCTCAGCCCTTCAGACTTCATCTGCGCGACGATTTGCTCAGCGATACCACAACCTGCGGAGCCCGCACCTAGGAAGGCAACGGTCTGATCGCGTAGCTGAGTGCCTGCTGCACGGCTGGCGGCAATCAGGCTGCCGATCGCGACGGCGGCGGTGCCCTGAATGTCATCGTTAAAACTACAGATCTCATCACGATAGCGGTTCAGCAGCGGCGTCGCATTTTTCTGTGCGAAGTCTTCAAACTGCAACAACACGTTCGGCCAGCGGCGTTTAACGGCCTGAATGAATTCGTCAACAAATTCATAGTATTCATCGTCAGTGATACGCGGGTGGCGCCAGCCCATGTACAGCGGATCGTTCAGGCGCTGCGGGTTGTTGGTGCCGACATCCAGAACGACGGGCAGGGTATAGGCTGGGCTGATACCGCCACACGCGGTGTACAGCGACAGCTTACCGATTGGAATCCCCATGCCGCCAATGCCCTGATCGCCCAGACCCAGAATACGCTCACCGTCGGTCACAACGATGACTTTCACGTTCTGTTTGGTGGCGTTTTGCAGCATATCATCGATATGTGCGCGGTTAGGGTAAGAGATAAACAGGCCACGGGCGCGGCGATAGATATCGGAGAAGTGCTCACAGGCTTCGCCAACGGTCGGGGTGTAGATGATAGGCATCATCTCACTGAGGTGACCGTCCAACAGGCGGTAGAACAGGGTTTCGTTGGTATCCTGAATGTTGCGCAGGTAAACGTGTTTTTCAATATCGTGTTTGAATTCCTGATACTGACGCCAGGCGCGTTCTGCCTGTTCTTCGATGGTTTCGACGGCTTCAGGCAGCAGACCATGCAGGTTAAAGTTAGCGCGTTCTTCTTCGGTAAACGCGCTGCCTTTATTCAGCAGGGGAAATTCAAGCAAGATTGGGCCAGCGTAGGGAATATGGAGAGGACGTTTGCTTTCGTATTCTAATTCCATGACTTTTTACTCTCGGATAACAGAAAAAAACTCAGGTGTTGTCGATAAAAACTGTTGCGGATCTTAAATTACCCAGAGAATATGTACAGAAATTGTTAATTAAAATAGTTACAGATGGCTTGCATCTTAGTTGAAATGCAGGCTTTATCGATTCACCTCTCGTTTTTCACACTTCCCTTTGCTGAAATCCTGCACATCCCTCCGCTGTTATTCCTCAATAAAGTGGTGTTCAACGTCGGTGCAGCCCAACTCGGCTAGCATAATTTGCGAAATAGCCCAGTGGCTGACAACCGCGTTGCGACGTTCAACGACAACGGCGTGTTTCACTGTGCACAGATCTTCCCCAGCAAGGTTCATCAGATTTAATGCGGCTTGCAAAGGCGGCAGGCTAGGGTTGAATGCCGCATTTTCTGCGTAGCGCCCGGTATAGGTATTGCCACTTGACGTTTCCAACGCAATGCCGCTAATAGCTTTGCTATAGGGAGCATGGCTACGGTTGGCGGCATCCAGCGCCTGACGCGCAAGTGCATTCACATTCTGCAAGGTGGCACCGTGGTTGACGTCATCCATCAGTAAGGTATCAATTTGCAGATCGACAGGGCCGAAGGAATCCGGCAGATAGTGGCTGAGTACGGCAGGCTGGCGACCCGGTAGTTGAATACGCAGCGATGCCGCATTGCGCAATTCGTTCATAAACTGGCGGCAGTGGCCGCATGGCGTGTAGTTCACGGTGACAGCCTGCAATCCCCGCTCATTACGCAGCCAGGCATGACTGACGGCGCTCTGCTCGGCGTGTACCGTTTGCTGAAGCTGAACGGCACTGAACTCCATGTTGGCACCAAAGTAGAAATTGCCGCTAAGCCCTTGCGCAATTGCGCCAACCTGAAAATTCGAGATAGGCGCCTGTGCGCAGGCGGCGGCCAGTGGCAATAGCGCAAAGGCCAATGCATCGGTGTCTAACTGGCTGGCTTCACAGACGGCATTCACCTCGTCCGCGGTTAGCATGGCGGCGAAATCCGGTTTATCGAGCAATGGGCGGATCGCGGCTTGCAGGTTGGCAGGTAATTGCTGGAAGGCGTTTTCAAATCGTGGATGCATAGTGGCTTACTCTTTTTACCCGTCAATGACGTCATGTTAGGTAGCAGAGTAGCAATAAATTGTGATCAAAATCTCTTTATTGAATGAAATGACTGCAAATTAACTACTAAATGCGAGATGTATCTCAATTTTATGGCGGGGAGATGCGAGGTACGCACCGCCCCACCAGATTTAGCCAGCGACGTGCAAGAGGAGAGGAAAGACAAACGGCGCAATCAGCGACGTGATGATCCCGCAGATGACCAGCGCCAGCGAACTGAATGCACCTTCCTGATAATCAACTTCCGCGCAGCGCGCCGTACCGAGTGCGTGTGAGGCGGTGCCCATCGACAGCCCGCGCGCGGCTTTGGTTTTAATACCGATGCGGTTGAACAGACTGTGGCCTAAGACTGCACCGAGAATACCGACAAAAATCACGCAGACGGCGCTGATAGCCGGAATCCCGCCAATCGAGCTGGCGACGGCCATCGCAATCGGCGTGGTGACGGATTTAGGCAGCACCGAGGCGGCGATTTCTGGCGATGCGCCCATCCACAGCGCCACCAGCGTGCCGGAGATAATGGCAGTCAGGCTACCGATAAAGCACACACTGATGATCGACTTCCAGCGCGCGCGAATTTGGTGCAGCTGTTCATAAAGCGGGAACGCCAGCGCGACCACCGCCGGTTGCAGCAAATCGTTAAGGACTTTACTGCCCTGAAAATAGTGCTCGTAGGGAATCTTCAATACCAGCAGCAGCGGAATAATAATCGCCATCGACACCAGCAGCGGGTTCAACAGGGAAATCCGGGTCAGCACCGCCAGTTTACGCGCGGCGAAAAAGACACTCAGAGTGAGGGGCAGCGACCACCACAAATAGCTGAACATTATTCATTATCCTTCGGCGGCGTGCGATCGCCAGCCACGGCTCGTTCACGCTGCATTATCTGGGTACTGAAACCCACAACCAACATCACAATAAAGGTACTGATCAGGCAGGAAACGACGATAGGGCCAAACTGTTGGCTGACCAGATCGTAATAATTCATCACGCCGACGCCGATTGGGACGAACAGCAGCGCCATGTGACGAATAAGCAGGTGGCAACCTGGTTTTACCCACTGCGCGGGCAGAATTTGCGAAGCGAGAAGGATGAACAAGATCAGCATGCCGATGATACTGCCGGGGATAGTCAACGGAAGTAACGCGGATACCGCATTGCCTGCCAGCAGGCAGAGATAAATCAATGCGAAAGCGCGTAAATACTGCCAGCACACGATGAACGTATTACGCATGGGACATTCCTGATTAGCTGAGGGGATTATCATAACGCTAATGGAATTTACGTGCCACAGCGCACATTGCTAACGTTATGCGGCAAAGCAAGCTAGGGGATATGGGGTGAATGGCCTGAGGGCGACAGCAAACGTGTCGCACCCAAGCCTTTATTGAGCCAAATGTTTTATTGATCCAAATACTTCATTGATCCAAATAGTCGTTAATCAAATAGCTGCTCGTCACGAATCGCGTCACAGACCGCGTCGGTCAGCTTACGCAGTTCATCAGGCTGAATGATAAACGGCGGCATCAGATAAATGAGTCGGCCAAAGGGGCGAATCCACACGCCGCGCTCGACGAAGAAACGCTGTAGCCGCGCCATATTAACCGGACGCTGTGTTTCCACCACGCCGATAGCGCCCAGAACGCGAACGTTTGCCACCAGCGGCGAGTCCGCACAGGGTTGCAGCGCTTCTCGCAGCTGCCGTTCAATCTGTTTGACCTGCCCCTGCCAGCGGTTCTCCGCCAGCAGCGATAAACTGGCGTTGGCTGCCGCGCAGGCGAGTGGATTGCCCATAAATGTGGGGCCGTGCATAAAACAGCCCGCCGCGCCGTTGCTGATGGTTTCCGCAATTGTCCGAGTGGTCAGCGTGGCGGAGAGCGTCATATAGCCGCCGGTAAGCGCTTTTCCCAGACACATAATATCGGGTGAAATTTCCGCATGTTCGCAGGCAAACAGCTTGCCGGTGCGGCCAAATCCGGTCGCGATCTCATCGGCAATCAGCAAGATCCCCCATTGATCGCACAGTTCCCGAACCCGACGCAGATAGGCCGGATGATAAAAGCGCATCCCACCCGCGCCTTGCATGATGGGTTCCAGAATCACAGCCGCGACCTCATGGGCGTGCGCTGACAGCATCGACTGGAGCGGCGCGATATCCGCTTCCTGCCAGTCATCGGTAAAACCGCCTTCGTTGATATCGGCGCATGGCGGCGCATCGATAAACAGGTGAGTCGGCAGATAGCCCTGATACAAGCTGTGCATCGAATTTTGCGGATCGCACACGGACATCGCACCGAAGGTGTCACCGTGATAGCCATGACGTAGAGTGAGAAAGCGCTGACGGATTTCACTGCGAGCCTGCCAATATTGCAGCGCCATTTTCATCGCCACTTCGACGGCTACCGAGCCGGAATCCGCCAGAAACACGCATTCCAGCGCATCCGGTGTGATGTCCACCAGTTGGCGGCACAGCGCCACCGCTGCCGGATGGGTGATCCCGCCAAACATCACGTGCGACATCTGGCTGAGCTGAGCCTGTACTGCCTGATTGATCGTTGGATGGTTGTAACCGTGAATCGCTGCCCACCACGATGACATACCGTCAATCAGGCGACGTCCGTCATCCAACTGAAGCTCGACGCCGCTGGCCGATACGACCGGATAGCAGGGCAGCGGTTCGGTCATTGAGGTGTAGGGATGCCAAATGTGGCGCTGGTCAAAAGCAATGTCTTCCGGGCTCATGATGATCTTTCGTAAACCAAAATAGATTCTATCTGGTTGACAGTATATCGGGTTAATTTACACTGGCGAAACGTTTTTAGTTTGGAGATGCCGAAGTGGCTGACCGCATGTACTGGACGCTTGAGCAAGCGCAAGACTTATTTAATAAACCCTTTCTGGAACTGATGTTTGAAGCGCAGCAGATCCACCGTCAGCATTTTGATCCCCGTCAGGTGCAGGTTAGTACGCTACTGTCGATCAAAACCGGTTCCTGTCCTGAGGACTGTAAGTATTGTCCGCAAAGTTCCCGCTACCGTACCGGGATTGATACCGAACGTCTGATGCAGGTTGAACAGGTGCTGGAGTCGGCCCGTCAGGCGAAAGCCGCAGGATCGACGCGCTTTTGTATGGGGGCGGCGTGGAAAAACCCGCACGAGCGTGACATGCCGTATCTGGAACAGATGGTGCAAGGCGTGAAAGCGATGGGAATGGAAACCTGCATGACGCTGGGGACGCTGCACAACGATCAGGCCGAGCGTTTGGCCTCTGCAGGGCTGGATTTCTATAACCATAACCTCGATACCTCACCAGAATTTTACGGCAGCATCATCACGACTCGCACGTATCAGGAGCGCCTGGATACGCTGGATAAAGTGCGCGGCGCGGGCATTAAAGTCTGCTCTGGCGGCATCGTTGGGTTGGGGGAAACCGTGCGCGACCGCGCCGGGCTGCTGGTGCAACTGGCTAACCTGCCGACGCCGCCGGAAAGTGTGCCGATCAACATGCTGGTGAAGGTGAAAGGTACACCGCTGGCGGATAACGATGATGTCGATCCGTTTGATTTCATTCGGACTATTGCCGTTGCACGCATCATGATGCCGGCCTCCTATGTGCGCCTGTCCGCCGGGCGCGAGCAGATGAGTGAGCAAACGCAGGCAATGTGTTTTATGGCGGGGGCGAACTCCATTTTCTACGGCTGCAAACTGCTTACCACGCCAAACCCGAAAGAAGACAAGGATCTGGCGCTGTTCCTCAAACTGGGTCTGAATCCGCAGCAGACGGCGACCGAATACGGGGATAACCAACAGCAACAGCGGTTGGCGGAACAGCTGGTTAATGCCGATAGCGAGCAGTTTTATAATGCTGCGGTATAACCTCCAGCCTGCAAACCGTCGGGCAAGGTGTATTGCATCATGAGCTGGCAGCAACGTATTGACGCCGCGCTGGTACAACGCCAGCGCGATGATGCCTACCGTGTGCGGCGGGTGAATCAAGGCGGTAGCGGGCGCTGGCTGATGCAGGGCGACCGCTGCTACCTGAATTTTTCCAGCAACGACTATCTGGGGCTGAGTCACCACCCGGAGATTGTGCGTGCCTGGCAGCAGGGCGCTGAGCAATACGGTATTGGCAGCGGTGGTTCCGGGCATGTGACGGGGTATACCGATGCCCATGCCGCGCTGGAAAATCAGCTTGCCGACTGGCTGGGCTACCCGCGTGCGCTGCTGTTTATTTCCGGCTATGCCGCGAATCAGGCGGTGGTGGCTGCGCTGGCACAGGCGGAAGACCGTATTTTCGCCGATAAACTCAGCCATGCTTCACTGCTGGAAGCGGCCGCACAGTCACCCGCGACGCTGCGCCGTTTTAAACACAATCAGGTCGATAGCCTGCAAGCGCTGCTGGAAAAACCAACGGGCGGTCAGACACTGGTGGTGACCGAAGGCGTTTTCAGCATGGATGGCGATACCGCACCGCTGTCGGCGCTGCAGGCTCAGTGCCGAGCGCACAATGCCTGGCTGATGGTGGACGATGCACACGGGATTGGCGTGCTGGGTGATGAAGGCTGCGGCAGCTGTTGGCAGCAGGGTGTTAAACCCGAACTGCTGATTGTCACGTTTGGCAAGGCGTTCGGGGTGAGCGGCGCGGCGGTACTGTGCGCCGAACCGCTGGCCGAGTATTTCCTGCAATTCGCTCGTCATTTGATTTACAGCACCTCGATGCCTGCCGCACAGGCCTGTGCGCTGAGTACGGCAGTTAACTGTGTCCGACAGGGCGACGCGCGGCGCGATGCGCTACGACGTAACATCGCCCAGTTCCGCGCAGGTTTTTCCAACTCCACCTATCAACTGATGGATTCACAGAGTGCGATTCAGCCGCTGATTGTCGGTGAGAACGCGCGGGCAATGGCCCTGATGAGTCATCTGCGTGAACAGGGCGTGTGGGTCAGTGCGATGCGTCCGCCGACAGTGCCTGTCGGCAGCGCGCGTCTGCGCATTACGCTAACGGCGGAACATCAGCCGGAAGATATCAGTCGCTTGCTTACGGTATTGCACCATGCTGACAGAAAACTATAACAAGCAGGCGATTGCGCAGGCGTTTGGGCGTGCGGCGGGGTGTTACGATCGCTTTGCCGAGCTGCAACGTACCAGCGGAGAACGTCTGCTGGCATTGATGCCGCCGCACGGCGGTCTACAGGTGCTGGATGCGGGGTGCGGAACCGGGCATTTTAGCCGCCACTGGCGTCAGGCTGGTCACTATGTGACCGCGCTGGATTTGTCGGTAGACATGCTGGCGTATGCCCGTGAACTGGACGCAGCAGACTGCTATCAGGAAGGGGATATCGAAAATCTGCCGCTGGCGGATGGCTGTGTAGACATCAGCTATAGCAATCTGGCCGTGCAGTGGTGCGACTCGTTACCGCGTGCGCTGGCCGAGCTGTATCGGGTTACGCGGGAAGGGGGTGTGATTGCGTTTGCGACGCTGGCGGACGGCTCCTTAAGCGAACTGTCACAGGCGTGGCAGCGGCTGGACGGCACACAGCGGACGAATCGCTTTCTGCCGCTCTCCGCTATCGATGCGGCCTGTCAGCCTTACCGGCATCATTTAGTACAAGAACGTGAAGTCTGCCTCTTTCCCGATGTATTGACGTTGATGAAATCGCTGAAAGGAATTGGCGCGACCTGGCTGCACGAAGGGCGTACGCCGGGACTATTGAGCCGGACACGTCTGGCGGCGTTGTCTGCCCATTATCCGCAAGAGCAGGGTGGCTACCCGCTCAGCTATCAACTGGTTTATGGAGTGATTTATCGTGATTGAGCGCTGGTTTGTGACGGGCACGGATACCGAAGTTGGGAAAACGGTCGCGAGTACGGCGCTACTTCAGGCAGCGAATCAGGCTGGATACCGCACCGTAGGCTATAAACCCGTGGCGTCCGGCTGTGAAATGACGGCCGACGGCATTCGCAACAGCGATGCGCTGGCGCTTCAGGCCAATAGCAGCGTCCGGCTGGAGTATCAGGCGGTGAACCCGCTGGCGTTTATGGAACCGACGTCACCGCATATTATTAGTGCGGTGGAGCAGCGGCCTATCCATCTCCCCGCGTTGTCCGCAGGGCTACGGGCATTAGAAACGCAGGCAGATTGGCTGCTGGTCGAAGGCGCTGGCGGGTGGTTTACGCCGCTGTCGGCGCAGGATACGTTTGCTGACTGGGTGGTTCAAGAACAGCTTCCCGTGATTTTGGTGGTCGGCATCAAGCTGGGTTGTATCAACCACGCGATGTTAACGGCCCACGCCATTCAGCACGCGGGCCTGCGACTCGGCGGCTGGATTGCTAATGACATCACGCCGCCCGGAAAATGGCACCAGCCGTATCTGCAAACGCTGCAACAACGCCTGCCCGCGCCGATGCTGGGTGAAATTCCTTATGTATCGGATCTTCAACGGCATGATCTGGGGCAGTACGTTGATATTGGGTTATTAGCGGAGTAATCATTTTTGCTAACATTCGCCTGCGTTTAATCAAGCACCGGTTTTTTATTGTTTTTTATTGGCATCTTTTTATGAGTATAAAACCTATATTTTCATGTCGATTAATAGCTAAAACCTTCTTGAGTTTTCCCCTAACTCCGCGCCATGCCTGAATTGTTGCGATGTAGCTCTCTGCTGTTTTTAGTCTTTTTCCGTCTAATACTTATGCGATAAATCACGGAAAGAGTGTGAAGAAAATCCATGTCAGGGGGAATAGCGAATGAAGCGGGTATTTCTCTAACTCAGTGCTGATGCGGGGTTGTGGGAGTTATCCACCATTTCTGTGGATAACTATGTGTATTATGGATAGACAACGCGCCCTAAGCGAGAGCTGGCGCGGGTTGTCGCTAGGTTGGCGCTATTCTCCACGGTTTTGCTAATCTATTTATTATCATATGCTTAAGTAAAATCAAGCATCTTGAACATCAATGGGGCGTAGTTGCATAAATTAACGTCATCGGGCGTCCCCACATGTTACATTTTTACCAAGTCTGGGGATAAATGATGATGATTTTATCTGGTAGATTGAATATGAATGTGCTAGGAAATTCATTTGTCTATTAATCATCCAATCCAGCGATAATTCCCTTGATGCTGTTTTTATATCCAGTATCATTGCGGTGGCGAATTTCATCATTGGAATTCAAAATAAAGTATCCATCCACGAACGTCGCATTGCGCGATGGGTAATAACGATAAGTAGCGTGCCTAACGATGAGTAAAGTATTTACACTGAATTCCGACTTTAAACCGGCAGGCGATCAGCCTGAGGCCATTCGTCGTTTAAAAGAGGGCCTGGAAGACGGGTTAGCGCACCAAACGCTGCTTGGGGTAACAGGTTCAGGTAAGACGTTCACGATCGCTAACGTGATTGCCGACCTCAATCGGCCGACGATGATGTTGGCACCCAATAAAACGCTGGCAGCCCAGCTGTATGGCGAAATGAAAGAATTCTTTCCTGATAATGCCGTCGAGTACTTCGTGTCGTACTACGACTATTATCAGCCAGAAGCCTACGTTCCAAGCTCGGATACTTTCATCGAAAAAGACGCGTCAGTTAACGAACATATCGAACAGATGCGCCTTTCGGCGACAAAAGCGCTGCTGGAGCGGCGCGATGTGATCGTCGTGGCCTCGGTATCCGCGATCTACGGTCTGGGCGATCCCGATCTCTATCTGAAAATGATGCTGCACCTGACACAGGGCATGCTGATTGACCAGCGCGCTATTTTGCGACGTCTGGCGGAATTGCAGTATGCCCGCAACGATCAGGCGTTTCAGCGCGGTACGTTCCGCGTGCGTGGTGAGGTGATCGATATCTTCCCTGCGGAATCTGATGAAATCGCGCTGCGTGTTGAACTGTTCGATGAGGAAGTCGAGCGGCTGTCGCTGTTTGACCCGCTGACGGGGCACGTCCTCCAGACGGTGCCGCGCTATACCATCTATCCGAAAACGCACTACGTCACGCCGCGCGAGCGTATTTTGCAGGCGATGGAAGACATCAAGGTTGAACTGGCCGACCGTAAAAAGGTGCTGCTAGCGAATGACAAATTGGTGGAAGAGCAGCGGCTGAGTCAGCGCACGCAGTTTGATCTGGAGATGATGAACGAACTGGGCTACTGCTCCGGTATCGAAAACTACTCGCGCTACCTTTCTGGTCGTGGTCCCGGTGAGCCGCCACCGACGCTGTTTGACTATCTGCCTGCAGACGGGCTGCTGGTCATCGATGAATCCCACGTCACCGTTCCTCAGATCGGCGGTATGTATCGCGGCGACCGCGCGCGTAAAGAGACGCTGGTCGAATACGGTTTCCGGCTACCTTCGGCGCTGGATAACCGACCGATGAAATTTGAAGAATTTGAAGCACTGGCACCACAGACGATCTACGTGTCTGCGACGCCGGGTAACTATGAATTGGAAAAATCGGGCGGTGACGTGATCGATCAGGTGGTGCGTCCCACCGGATTGCTCGATCCCATCATCGAAGTGCGGCCTGTCGCAACACAGGTGGACGATCTGCTTTCCGAAATTCGCCTGCGTGCCGCGATTAACGAACGGGTACTGGTCACCACGCTGACCAAGCGAATGGCGGAAGACCTGACGGAATATCTGGAAGAACACGGCGAGCGGGTACGTTATCTGCACTCGGATATCGATACCGTCGAGCGTGTGGAAATTATCCGTGATTTGCGCCTTGGCGAGTTCGACGTGCTGGTGGGTATCAACCTGCTGCGTGAAGGACTGGATATGCCTGAAGTGTCGCTGGTGGCGATTCTGGATGCCGATAAAGAGGGGTTCCTGCGCTCTGAACGTTCCCTGATTCAGACGATTGGCCGTGCGGCACGTAACCTGCGCGGCAAAGCCATTCTTTACGGCGACAGGATTACGGCGTCAATGGCGAAAGCTATTGGTGAAACGGAGCGTCGCCGCGAGAAGCAGGAAGCCTACAACACCGAGCACGGCATTGTGCCGCAGGGAATCAATAAGAAGATTTCCGATATCCTGCAATTGGGCCAGTCGGCGAACAAAGGCAAAGGGCGTGGCAATCGTAAAGCAGCAGAGCCAGCAGCACGTTATGAACTTATGACGCCGAAGGCGCTGGAGCTGAAAATTCGCGAGTTGGAAAGCAAGATGTTGACGCACGCGCAGAACCTTGAATTTGAAGAGGCAGCCGCGCTACGCGATGAAGTACAAGCACTGCGCGCACAATTTATCGCGGTATCTTAACGATGCAAACGCTCACTGAGGATCAATGATGGATCAGACTATACCGAGTGTCGAAGTGTTGTTTGTGGCGGGTTTCGGGCCGATCGTGAAATCACTTTCTGCCAGCCATGCGCTCTATGTTGATACGCTGAAGTTGCCGCTGAAGCCCGTTGCGGAAGGGAGCGACTATCTGGTGAGTGATGAGATGGAGGGCGTAAAGCATTTCGCGCTGTGGCCGCTGTCACAGGCTAGTGAGTCCTGTTTCGGGCACGGAAGTTGGCCTACGGATCTTCCTGAACCGCAAAGCTGGCTGGAGTTCGAAGTGGTTGACATGGTGGAAGCGACCAGCACTCTGAAAGCGCAAGGCTATGTGTTGCTGGTGGAAAATCGTCTTGAGCCTTGGGGACAGCAGGTCACGCGTTTCCTGAGTCCCGAAGGCATTCTGATTGGCGTGACTTATACGCCGTGGCTGCGGGATTGAGAGCCCAACAGCTGTAGCGCACGATCGATTGCTTGGCGCAGTAACTCACGGTCATGATGGTGAGGAACATCTTCTGCGGCCAGCGCCTGCTGCACGGCCAGCCGGTCGCCAATCCGGCTGATATCGACTTTTGGACCGACGATCGCAGCATCAACCACGGGTTTTCCTACCTTGTGTTCAATCCAGTCCAATTTCTCCGCCAGCGTCAGGCGGGCGGCGGGGTTGCTCTGCTCGCTGCCCAGATTGCCGATGTACACCATGGGGGCGGGCGTGCGGCGGAGCGCCTGTGTCAGATCGTCCAGCAGCAGCAGCGGCATCAGGCTGGTCAGAAAGCTGCCGGGACCAATCAAAATCAGGTCAGCTTTAGCGATGGCATCAATCGCCTCGCGCGTGGCCTGCACCGTCGGGTACAGCATCAAATCCTGTGGCAAGGCTGCCAACTGATCGATCTCGACTTCACCATAAACGGGGTTGCCCTGTTCATCAATTGCCATCAAATCGACAGGATGCTCGGACATCGGAATTAAAAAAGCGTCCACTTTGAGCAGGTTGCGAATCAGGTTAATGGCTTCTAGCGGTCGCACGCTCAGGTGGTCGAGCGCTTTTAGCATCAGGTTACCCAGATTGTGTCCGGCAAGTTCGCCGTTACCGTTAAACCGATACTCAAACATTGCAGATGCCACGCTGGGCGTCGTAATGAGTTGATTCAGACAGTTACGGGTATCGCCCCAGGCAATGCCGCCTTCAGAGCGACGAATGCGGCCAGTTGAACCGCCGTTATCTGTCGTCGTGACAATGCCGGTTAGCCGTGAACCCAGGGAAGAGAGCGAAGACATCACACGACCTAAACCGTGTCCACCTCCGAGTGCGACAACCCTGTCGAGGTCGGCCAACGTGCGATTGCGCATAGAAAACCTTATGAATAAGCCAGAGGAATATGAATAACGTGTGACAATTGTCGCTAAGGTAGCTGATTTCACCTTAAAACGCGAAAAATCCTCACGCAGGCATGACCTAAGACAATTTCTGTCGCATATTTTTCCGTATGCTGTACATCATAAGATATTGAAAATTCGCTATATATTTAATTATATATCGATTTTGAGAGTGGTTGACTGTGCTTTTTCGCAGTAGACTGCTTAATGAAATCACGATTCCTGATCGGTTATCTCGCTGCTGTTTAACGGATAACTGAGTGGAATCAAACTCCTAGCCTTGGTGCCTAAGTGATGCGCGTAGTGCGTGTGATACGGTGCCCTGGCCGTGGCCTTCGCGGTCACCAGGGTGCGAGGCAGAAATGCCTGCATCTCCCGAATTTGGAAAGGTGTTTATGGTGAGTCAACTGACTGATGCGTTTGCGCGCAAGTTCTACTATTTGCGTCTGTCTATCACAGACGTCTGCAATTTTCGCTGTACCTACTGTCTGCCGGATGGTTATCAGGCCAATGGCACTAATCCACATCGCTTTTTATCACTCGATGAAATTCGTCGCGTCAGCCGCGCCTTTGCCGAATTAGGGACGGAAAAAGTCCGCCTCACCGGTGGCGAGCCGTCTTTGCGCCGTGACTTTGTCGATATCATCGCAGCCATTCGTGAAAATTCCGCGATTCGCACGCTGGCGGTCACGACCAACGGTTATCGCCTTGCGCGGGATGTCGCACAGTGGCGCGATGCGGGGCTAACGGCGCTGAACGTGAGCGTGGACAGTCTGGATGCACGCCAGTTTCACGCCATTACCGGGCAGGACAAATTCCGGCAGGTGATGGACGGCATCGACGCTGCCTTTGACTGTGGCTTTGGCAAGGTCAAAGTTAACACGGTGCTGATGCGTGATGTGAACGCGGGCAGCCTGCAAACCTTTCTCGACTGGATTAAACACCGCCCGATTCAACTACGCTTTATTGAGCTGATGGAAACCGGAGAAGGAGGCGATCTGTTTCGCCGCCACCACGTTTCCGGCGAGGTAATTCGCCAGCAACTGTTGCAGCAAGGCTGGCAGCAGCAGCAACGTGCACGCAGCGACGGCCCCGCGCAGGTATTCAGCCATCCTGACTATCAGGGCGAAATTGGGCTGATTATGCCGTATGAGAAAGATTTCTGCCTGAGCTGTAACCGTCTTCGCGTCTCGGCCATAGGGAATCTTCACCTGTGTCTCTTTGGCGAACAGGGTATCCCACTGCGCGATTTACTGGCCGACGATCGTCACCTCGATGATTTGAAAATGCGTATCTCGGGTGGATTATTGACGAAGAAGCAGACCCACTTCCTGCATGAAGGGAATAGCGGCATCACGCAAAACCTGTCATTTATCGGCGGTTAATCCGCGACATCACTGATTCTTAAAGGAGCCTGACATGAGCAAAGTCAGCAGCGAATTTGTTTCTCTCAATCTTGCGGTTCTGACCGTTTCCGAACGCCGTACGGCGGAAGATGACACCTCCGGCGACTATTTGCGCGAAGCGGCGCAGTCTGCGGGGCACCGCATCGTCGACAGCGCCATCGTGAAAGAGAACCTGTACCAGATTCGGGCACGGGTCTCGGCGTGGATTGCCAGCGACGAGGTGCAGGGCATTTTGATTAATGGCGGGACGGGCTTTACCGCAGGGGATGTGGTGCCGGAAGCTATTGGCGTCTTGTTCGATCGGGAAATCGAAGGTTTTGGCGAGCTGTTCCGCATGGTGTCATACGAAGATATTGGTACGGCGACGCTGCAATCCCGTGCGCTTGCCGGTCTGGCTAACCAGACGGTGATTTTCGCCATGCCGGGTTCGACTCGCGCCTGTCGCACCGCATGGGAACGCATCATTCAGGAACAGCTGGATGCGCGCCAGAAACCGTGCAATTTTTACCCGCACGTGAAAAAAACCTCTTAACGATAAGCCTTATTCATTATGTCATCATCTAAGCCACAATTGACCCACATTAACGCCGCTGGTGAAGCCGCGATGGTGGATGTGTCCGCCAAAGTTGAAACCGTGCGCGAAGCCCGCGCGGAAGCCTTCGTTGAAATGGCACCGCAGACGCTGGCAATGATTATTGCCGGCAGCCACCACAAGGGCGATGTGTTCGCCACCGCACGCATCGCTGGGATTCAGGCGGCGAAACGCACCTGGGAACTGATTCCGCTTTGTCATCCGCTGCTGCTGAGCAAAGTTGCTGTCGAGCTGGAAGCGCAGCCGGAGAACAATCGGGTTCGTATCGAATCCGTGTGTCGTCTGACGGGGAAAACCGGCGTTGAGATGGAAGCGCTGACGGCAGCCTCCGTCGCCGCGCTGACCATCTATGACATGTGCAAGGCCGTGCAGAAAGACATGGTGATTGGTCCGGTGCGTCTGCTGGCGAAAAGTGGCGGAAAATCCGGCGACTTTACGGCGGAGGGCGCATGATCAAGATTCTGTTTTTTGCACAAGTCCGTGAACTGATAGAGACAGACAGCCTGTCGCTGCCTGCCGAGTATGCCACCGTAGAAGACGTCCGGCAGGCGCTATGCCAACGCGGCGCACGCTGGGCGCTGGCGCTGGAGTCCGGCAAGCTACTGGCTGCGGTGAACCAGTCGCTGGTTGAGCTCACGCACCCGCTACAGGACGGTGATGAAGTGGCGTTTTTCCCACCGGTAACGGGAGGTTGATCGTGGCAGAGACGCGTATTCGGGTCGGCGAAGAGAACTTCAACGTAGGTGATGAATATCAGTGGCTGGCGCAGTGTGATGAAGACGGCGCGGTCGTGACGTTCACCGGTAAGGTGCGTAACCACAATCTGGCGAAAGACGTTAGCGCGTTGACGCTGGAACACTATCCCGGCATGACGGAAAAGGCGCTGGCAGAGATTGTCGATCTTGCCCGCGAGCGCTGGGAACTGCCGCGTGTAAGCGTGATTCATCGGGTGGGCGCACTCTATCCGGGCGATGAAATTGTGTTCGTTGGCGTCAGTGCCGCTCACCGTAGCGCGGCGTTTGATGCCGCCCAATTTATTATGGATTACCTGAAAACCCGCGCGCCATTCTGGAAGCGGGAAGCGACGCCGGAAGGCGAACGCTGGGTGGAATCACGCGACAGTGATAAGCAGGCCGCGCAGCGCTGGTAGTCCATTTCTGTGTTAGGATAAAAGGATGCGGGGAAGGCGTTTTTTAGTGTCCTTTCCTCAAACGGGCGGTTTGCGCCGCGTTAATCAGATAACTTTATGCAAAGGTAACATCATGGACAGATATCCACGCTCGGGTTCAATCGTTGAACGCTCGCAGTCTGGTCTTCAGGCCTATATGGCACAGGTTTATGGCTGGATGACCTGCGGCCTGCTGTTGACGGCGTTCGTCTCGTGGTATGCGGCGAATACGCCCGCCGTACTGAACTTTGTTTTCTCCAGCCAGATCACCTTCTTCGGACTGATCATTGCCCAACTGGGGCTGGTCTTTGTGATTTCCGGCATGGTACAGCGCCTGAGCGGTACGGTCGCCACGTCGCTGTTTATGCTCTATTCGGCGCTGACGGGGCTAACGCTCTCCAGCATTTTCATTATGTACTCCGGTGAATCCATCGCCAGCACCTTTGTGATTACGGCGGGGATGTTCGGGGCGATGAGCCTGTACGGCTACACCACGAAGCGTGATTTGAGCGGCTTCGGCAGCATGCTGTTCATGGCGCTGATCGGGATTGTGCTGGCTTCGCTGGTGAACCTGTGGCTGAAAAGCGAAGCGCTGATGTGGGCAGTGACCTATATCGGTGTTGTGGTATTTGTCGGTCTGACCGCCTATGACACCCAGAAGCTGAAAAACATCGGCGAGCAGTTGTCCGTTGATGACAAAGACAGCTTCCGTAAATACTCCATCGTGGGCGCGTTGACCCTGTATCTCGACTTCATCAACCTGTTCCTGATGCTGCTGCGTATTTTCGGCAATCGTCGTTAATTCTTGCTCATTTATCTGGCGCTTTTCCGCGCCAGATAGCGTCCTGCCTATCTTTTTCCCTTACCTGCTATTACGCAGTATTCCGTCGAAAAATCGCGTAGGCCGCCGAGCCGGTGGTCAGCGTGATGATGAACAGCGGCCATAAACTGCCCCAGATAGTGCTGAAATCCGCATCCTTGAGGTAAATCTGCTTCGTTATATCGGTGAAGTGGCGAATCGGGTTAACCCAAGTGATGTGCTGCAACCAGATCGGCATGTTCTCAACTGGCGACACATAGCCGGACAGCAGAATCGCGGGCATCAGGAAGACGAACACGCCGATAAACGCCTGCTGCGTTGAACCGGTCTGTCTGCACGGCATCGTCTTCATCAACGTTCAGCTCGGCCACTCTACCGCCGACGCGGAAGGCCAAATTGACAGTGCGGATATCGACATTGCCGTAGAGCGTTAACGGCTTTTCCTGCTGTTGCTGGTGGTGATAAAAACCATAACCCGCACCGAGCAGGACAAGAACCAGTGCAACGAACGCCAGTTTTCTCTTGTTCATCACGCACAGTTCCTTGTTTATCAAGAATAGTTCCTTGTTTATCAGCGGTCTGCTTGTCAGCGGTAGCGATCCCACAGGCTGTTCAGAGGACGCCTCGTCACTTATTTTTGGAAGCTATTAATCATATGACGGGTTACAGGGGGTATGGCGATATAGAGTGATCAAGTTCACAAAAATACATTGCATTCGGGCGGTTTTTTCACCTACTACTGCCCGTATTTGGCGTAACACCTTTATTTTTTTAGAGAAATTGGAATAATTCGAAAGGATTGTAATTTATCTAATTGAATGATAATAATTGTTATTAGTAATTACATGTGTATTGGTACTGACATCGTGACCTGACAGTAAGGATCGCGGCGTACAGAATAAAATACTGTGCGTTTTATGCATGAATCGATCATACCCGCCAAGATGTTTCGCGTGAGACGAAGCATTTTGGCATTTTTTTGTCTGTGCCGAGGCGGTGGTTTCCAGTTAAGCACCTCGTCACGGACGGTGACTTTTATTGACGGTTGGATACATAACCAAAGGGGAAGGACAGTGAACCAGATGCGCACTTTACTCGCATTGATGCCATGCGTGCTGATTGCTCCGGCGTATGCACAGGATGACACGACCAAAAAGGATGAGACGAGCGGTGATGAGATGGTGATTACCGCCTCACGCTCGAATATCCAGCAGCAGAAAGCGCCGCAGGTGGTCACGGTGATTACCAAAGAGCAAATCGAGCAGCAGATGCAGGTCACCTCCGACTCGTCACAAATTCTAAGCAACTTGCTGCCTTCGTTCTCCCCCAGCCGTCAAAAAATGAGCGGCAGCGGTGAAACCTTCCGCGGTCGTGCCGCGCTGGTGATGATCGACGGTATTCCCCAGTCCAACCCCTTACGTCCGACCGGGCGTGAGATGCACACGATAGACTACTCGATGGTCGAGCGCATCGAAGTGATCCATGGCGCGAACGCCACCAACGGCATGGGCGCAACGGGGGGCGTGATTAACATCATTACCCGTCGACCGGAAAACGGCTCATTTAATCAGCACGTCAACGTGCAAACCACAATTCCCACCGAAAAGATTCGCGGTGAAACCGCCAGCTATAAAACTACCTATCGGGTCGATGGGCGTGAAGACTATCTCGACTATCTGTTCGCGATTGGCTATGAGAATCAGGGGCTGTATCTGGACGGCAACAATCGGCCTGTTGGTGTGGATAACACCCAGGGCGACACCATGGACTCCCGTTCTTATGACCTGTTAGCGAAAGTCGGGTACTGGCTGGATGACTATCAGCGCATTCAACTGAGTGTAAACCGCTATAACATTAAAAATGAGAATAACTACCTCAGCGTGAATGGTATTCGTAATCAGGGTATTCCTACTACTTCAGTGCGTGGCACACCACCGGGTGAAGCGCCACATAACAGCATATGGACGACCGGCTTAACTTATGAACACCACGATCTGGCAGGAATGAAACTCTCTGCGTTGGTATTTAATCAGCGCTATGAGGCGCTATTCGGCGCAACGAACTCGAACACGTTTCAAGACCCTGCGATAGCGCCCAGCGGGACGCTTTACGATCAATCTCGCTCAGTAGCCAATAAGTACGGCACTAAATTGGCGCTGACTAAAGACGACTTGCTGGATGACACGCTGAAAGTCACGGTCGGTTTCGATACGCTGTACGATAAGGGTAAACAAGACCTCTACCTGACCAAGCGTACCTATGTGCCGGAGATGGAGTACACCAACTATTCACCGTTTATTCAGGGTGAATATCAACTGCTGGATAACGTCACATTGCACGCGGGTGTACGCCACGAGATCGCTAAGCTTCAGGTCGGTGACTATCAAACGCTGGCGTCCAACAATAGCGTGACGGTACAAGGCGGTAGCCCTAAATTTAATGAAACGCTGTATAACGCGGGTATCGTCTATGCTGCAACGGATTCACTGAGTTTGTTTGCCAACTACTCGGAAGGGTTTGGTATGCCGGATGTGGGGCGTGCGCTGCGTTCCATCAGGCGTTCAGGTGTTAGTCTGAAAAACTTTGACGGCTTTAAGCCGATTGTGACAGATAACGTAGAGACGGGGTTCCGTTTTAAGCGGGATAAGTTTGATTTTGAAGCCAGCTATTATGAGTCCAAATCGAAACTGGGCGAAAACGTGACGGAGAGCGGTGGCGTATTTTTGTCCGAACGCCAGCGCACACAGATTCGCGGTGTTGAAGTGACTGCGGGCTATCAGATCAACGAGCAGCACAAAGTTAATGCTTCCTATGCGCACAGTGAAGGAAAGTATGACGACAATAAAGATGGCAAAGTGGATAAAAAATTCAACGGCCTGAATATCGCGCCGGATCGTCTGATCACCAGTTGGTCGGCGAATTGGAATGATAAATGGAGTTCGTTCGTGCAGGCGAATTACGCCTTTGGCCGCAGTTTTGACGATGCGGGGATGGCGTTTGACGGCTACCTGCTGATGGATGCTGCCGTGGGGTACAAGCTGCCGTATGGTCGCCTCAACGTTGCGGTGGCGAACCTGCTGGATAAACAGTACATCACCTACTATTCGCAGGCGGGGCTTGTTAACGATACGCGCTATTTCTCTGGGCGCGGCCGCACGGTAACGCTGGGTTATTCGATTGATTTCTAAGCTTAACCGATTTAATTCCGTTCTCAATTCAGCAACACGGCAGCGTTTTACGCTGGCCGTGTTGTTGTCTTTTCTGCTGGTGACGTTCGTGCAGGCGGCGGAATCGCCGCGTCAGATTCATCATGCGTTGGGCGTGACCACCGTGGACGGGACGCCGCTGCGTATCGTGACGCTGTTTCAGGGTGCAACCGACTCTGCCGTGGCACTGGGAATCAAGCCGATTGGCGTGGTGGAATCATGGACGGAGAAGCCGATTTATCGCTACCTTCGCCCCGCATTACAAGGCGTGACGCTGGTCGGGCTGGAAACACAACCCAGTCTGGAAACCATCGCGCTACTCAAGCCCGATCTCATCGTGGCGTCTACGTTTCGGCATGAGAAAATCTACGGTCTGCTGTCGCAGATCGCGCCGACGATTGCGCTGGACAGGGTGTCTGAATTTAAAGAAACGGTGCAGATGATGGGGGTGGCGCTGAACAAGGAAGAAAAAGCGAACGAGATTTTATCCCACTGGAATCAGCGCGTGGATGCGCTGCGTGACCGGCTGAAAGCGCGATTCGCTGAACGCTGGCCGCTCAGTGTGTCCATTCTCGAATTCCGTGAAGATCACATGCGTACCTATTTGCCCGCCAGCTTTGCCGGATCGGTGCTGTCGGAAATCGGCTTTGTCTGGTCGCGGCCGGAGAGCTATACGTCAGGCGTGATGCAAAAGCTCACCAGCAAAGAGAGCATCCCGGTAGTGGATGCCGATCTGTTCTTTGTTTTGCTCCGCTCAGGCAAACCCGCCGTGGCGCAGAACTATCGGGACTGGCAGGCTCACCCGCTCTGGCAGCGGCTGCATGCGCCCCAGCAGCAACAGGTTTATCCGGTGGATAACGTCGCCTGGAGCCTGTCTGGCGGTATTTGGGGTGCGAATCAGATGCTGGACGATATCGAAAGGCAGTTTGCTGGCAAGACCGAATTTGCTGATAAAAAAAGCGATGTTGCAGAGGAGAGTCATACGCGATGAGACAAGGCATCGTGACGGCAGCGGGTGTCGTATTGCTGCTGCTGAGTATCGTCGCCAGCCTGATGCTGGGGCAAATCACCATTTCGTTGGGAGCCGTGTTCAATTCACTGTTCCATTACGATCCGCAGCAGATCGATCACATACTGGTGCTAACGACACGCCTGTCGCGGACGGTGATTGCCATCGTCGTCGGTGCCAGCCTTGCCGTTGCCGGGGCGTTAATGCAGGCGCTCACGCGTAACCCGCTGGCGTCGCCGGGGATATTCGGAATTAACGCGGGAGCCATGTTTGCCATCGTCCTGCTGTTTTCGGTGTTTACCTTTTCCTCGCAGATCGCGCTGGCGTGGACGGCCTATCTGGGTGCGGCTGTGGCTGGCGTCATGGTGTATGTGCTGGGAACGCTGGGCAATGCGCGTTCCAGCCACTTACGCATTGTGCTGGCCGGTGCCGCGATTAGCGCGCTGTTTATTGCGTTTACGCAAGCGCTGCTGGTGATCAATCAAGACGGGCTGGACAGCATGCTGTTCTGGCTGGCTGGTTCGGTGTCTGGCCGCAGCCTATCGATGCTGTTACCGCTCCTGCCGTACTTTGTTATCGCGCTATTCCTCGCGCTGCTGCTGGCGCGTCACCTGAATATTCTGGTGGCGGGCGACGAGATCGCTAAAGGATTGGGGCAGCGAACCGCGTTGGTGCGTGCGCTATCCGGGTTGTGCGTGATTGGGCTGGCGGGTGGTGCGGTGGCGATAGCCGGAAATATCGGTTTTGTCGGGCTGATCGTACCGCATATTGTGCGTCGCGTGCTGTCTGCCGATCACCGCTGGCTGTTGCCCAGCTGTGCGATTTTCGGTGCCACGCTGCTGCTGCTGGCTGATGTCGCCTCGCGTCTGCTGATCGTACCGCAGGAAGTACCCGTCGGGGCGATGACCGCGCTGCTGGGCGCGCCTTTCTTCATTTATCTGGCGAGAAGGGGGATGCGGTATGGGTAAGGTGTATACCGTGCGCGTGGGAATGGTCTCGCGCCAGATTGATCGCCGCACGTCTGCGGTGGCGTTGTCGCTCCTGCTGGTGTTGCTAGCCGTCGTGTTCCTGTCGCTGTCATTAGGGCAGGTGGTGCTGTCTCCCGCGCAGGTGATGTCGGCGCTGCTGGGAAAAGCAGACAGCGGCGTGCATTTTATCGTCAATGACCTGCGTTTACCGCGCGCGCTGCTGGCGCTGTTGGTGGGCGGCGCGCTGGCGATATCCGGTCTGATTCTGCAAAGCATTGTGCGCAATCCGTTGGCCTCGCCGGATATTCTGGGGATTACCAGTGGTGCATCGGCGGCGGCGGTGTTCTTCCTCTCGTTCCTAGCGACGGCGATAAGCCAGCGCTGGCTGCCGCTGGCAGCAATGGGTGGGGCGTGGGTGACGGCGGTCGCCATTTATCTGCTGGCCTGGAAGCAGGGCGCATCGCCGCTGCGTCTGGTGCTGGTTGGCGTTGGGCTGTCCGCCATTATGGGCGCGGCGGTCACGATGATGCTGGTGTTTAGCCCGATAGGCACCACGTTGACGGCCTATGTGTGGCTGACGGGCAGTATTTATGGCGCGCAGTGGCAGCATGTGTCTGAGCTAGCGGGTTGGTTGCTGCTCGGTGCACCGTTTTTAGTGGGGCTGGCGCGGCACGTTAACGTGCATGAGTTGGATGACGCGCTGGCTTGCGGCGTTGGGCAATCTGTCGGAAGCATCCGGCTTGCACTGCTGGCGCTGAGCGTCGCGCTGGCTGGGGCGGCGATTGCCTATGCAGGCGCGATGGCCTTTGTCGGTCTGCTGGCTCCGCATATTGCGAAAAAGCTGGCGAGCCGTTCATTCCCCGGACTGGCGCTGGTGTCGGCGCTGACGGGCGGTTTATTGGTGATGGTGGCCGATTTGATTGGCCGCACGGCGTTCTTGCCGCTGGATCTGCCTGCCGGTATTTTTATCTCCGTGCTCGGGACGCCTTTCTTTATCTATTTATTGCTTCGGCAACGTTATTGAGATTGCAAGATTATGCCAGAGAATGTGCAGCCAACACGCATCCCCCCAACTGACCGCGAGGCGATTGCCAGCCAGTCGCTGACGCTGAGTTACGAAAAACAGGTCGTGATTGATGCGCTCGATATCACGCTGCCAGCCGGGAAAATCTCGGTGCTGGTGGGCAGTAACGGCTGCGGCAAGAGCACGTTACTGAAGTCGTTTGCCCGCCTGCTGAAGCCCACGAGCGGGACGATTATTGTTAACGGGGCGGATATTCATCGGCAATCCACCATTGAGGTGGCGAAGTCACTGGCGATTCTTCCGCAAACGCCGACCGCGCCGGAAGGCCTGACGGTCTATCAACTGGTGAAGATGGGGCGCTACCCGCATCAGTCATGGTTGAAACAGTGGTCGGCCACGGATGAAGAAAAAGTGCTTCAGGCGTTGCGCAGCACCGGCGTGCTGGCGTTAAAGGATCGCGCGGTGGATTCGCTGTCCGGCGGGCAGCGCCAGCGCGTCTGGATCGCGATGACGCTGGCGCAGGATACCGACATCGTTCTGCTGGATGAACCGACGACCTATCTCGATCTGGCGCATCAGATGGAGGTGCTGGATTTGCTACGGGAGTTGAACGCGCAGCAGCACAAAACCATCGTGATGGTGCTGCATGATCTGAATCTGGCGTGTCGCTACGCGCATCACATGGTGGCCGTACATAACCGGACGGTATTTGCGCAGGGCAACCCGCGCGACATTCTCACAGAAGCCACGGTAAAGACGGTGTTTAACTTGAACTGTCGCATTATTGACGATCCGTTCTTCGGTACGCCGCTGTGTATTCCGTTTGGGCGTGAAGCGGCGGAGACAACGGCCGATGTCGGCTAATCGCCTGACGGCACCGCAGTGGGCGATGCTCTCCGGCACGCTGCAATTAACGGATGCTGCACAGCGGACAGGGCAGGATAGCTGCCCAAGCCGTAGGGTGTTAGATCCAGACTATTGCCGCTGGCTGCTGGAAACGCTGACGCCGCCGCTGCTGTCGCCATCAATCAAAATTACCGCTTCGCTGTTGGCGAAGCGGATTGGCTTCTTAACCACGGCCGCCAGCCTGTACGCCATGTCGGTGTATAACAAAGGGCTGAACATGACGCTGGATAACAGCGTGCTGGAATTCGGACACGCTCGCCTGTGGACATCGACCATGCCGCTTTACGATCTCACCGCCTCCCAGCCGGAATTGGGGCAACGAGACGCGTGGCGAGATAGCCTGTTCGACACGCTGTTTGCTCAACACCTGTCGCCGATCCTGCATACGCTGTCGACGGTGTCGGGCGCGCCGCTGCGCATTCTGTGGGAAAACGTTGCGGTACGGGTATTTTCATTATACGAACAGCGCATTGAGTGGGATGATCCGGTGGCGGAGTGCTCGCCGGGAATGACGCTGGCACAGCAGGTACAGCAGGACTTTGATGCCTTGCTGGCTGCGCCCGGCGAACGTTTTGGCGGTGATGATAATCCGCTGAAACCGTTCTTTCGTGCGAAAACGCGGGTTCCCGTCGCGGGGCGTTCGGTTAGCTTTCGTGACGTGCGCTTTCGCCGCACCTGCTGTTTTTATTACAAGGCATCGCAGCCGCAGGAATACTGTCAAAATTGCCCCTTACTGCGCCCCGCCAGAAAAACGGGCTGATGCAGATAAAAATCCTCTCGTAGTTATACCCTAAATAATTCGAGTTGCAGGCAGGCGGCAAACGCGGGAATCCCCAGGAGCTTACACCAGTAAGTGACTGGGGTGACAAATCTGCCGGGAGCAGATTTGAACGCTGCTTGCAGCGGCCCTTTAGGGCGAGGCCCACGACGGGCCGAGTATTTAAGAGAAGCCAACGCACATGCAGCTTGAAGTATGACGGGGATAGAATCTCTGCTACAATCGTCCGCAGTCATGCACCGTAGTTGTGCTCGTTCACCGTGGTTGTTGCGTATGTCGTTGTTACGTGAAGTGTTACGTAAGTTGTTACGTAAATAGTGGCCCAGCAAACCCGTCTTACTGACCCTCTGAAAACTACACCGGCTGCTGTCCGGTCAGAGCGGATCTGGAGTTGTTCTTTTTATGTCATTTGATTCTCTCGGCCTGAGTGCCGATATTCTGCGTGCGATTGATGAGCAGGGTTATCGCGATCCTACTCCTGTTCAGCGTCAGGCGATTCCTGTCGTGCTGGAAGGGCGTGATTTAATGGCCAGCGCACAAACCGGTACGGGTAAAACAGCAGGCTTTACGCTGCCGTTATTGCAACTGCTGAACAGCCGTGAAGCGCAGCATAAAGGGAAAGGTCGCCGTCCGGTACGCGCGCTGATCCTGACACCAACCCGTGAGTTGGCTGCGCAGATTGATGAAAATGTGAAGGCTTACAGCAAGTATCTGAGCCTGCGTTCACTGGTCGTATTCGGTGGCGTGAGCATTAACCCACAGATGATGAAACTGCGCGGTGGCGTAGATATTCTGGTGGCAACACCGGGACGTCTGCTCGATCTGGAGCATCAGCGCGCCGTTGACCTGTCACAGATTGAGATTCTGGTGCTGGATGAAGCGGATCGTATGTTGGATATGGGCTTCATTCACGACATTCGCCGAGTGCTGGCGAAGCTGCCTGCTAAACGTCAAAACCTGCTGTTCTCCGCGACCTTCTCTGATGAGATCAAAGCGCTGGCGAACAAGCTGCTGACGAATCCTGCCTCGGTTGAAGTCGTGCGTCGTAATACGCCGTCTGAACTGGTTACGCAGCACGTGCATTTTGTTGATAAGCGTCGAAAGCGTGAACTGTTGTCACAGCTGATTGGTGAAAATAATTGGCAGCAGGTGCTGGTCTTTACCCGCACCAAGCATGGTGCTAACCACCTTGCTGAGCTGCTGGAAAAAGACGGTATTACCGCTGCCGCTATCCACGGTAATAAAAGTCAGGGCGCGCGTACGCGTGCGCTGGCAAACTTTAAAGACGGCAGCATTCGTGTGCTGGTGGCGACGGATATCGCCGCCCGTGGTCTGGATATCGACCAACTGCCGCACGTGGTGAACTATGAGCTGCCAAACGTGCCGGAAGATTACGTTCACCGTATCGGTCGTACCGGTCGTGCGGAAGCGACGGGTGAAGCGCTGTCACTGGTCTGTGTGGATGAGCACAAACTGCTGCGTGACATCGAGCGTCTGTTGAAACGTGAGATTCCACGTATCGCTATCGAAGGCTACGAGCCGGATCCGTCCATCAAGGCCGAGCCGATTGTGAATGGCCGTCAGGGCAACCGTGGCGGTGGCGGCGGTGGTGCGCGTAACGCCTCTCCTCGCGCACAGTCTGGTGCGCCACGCAGTCAGTCTGAGCGTAGCCAAGGTCAGGGCGAACGCCGTCCGGCCGATGGCAATCGCCAGCCGCGTAAAGCGGGCGGTAATAGCGATAGCCCGTGGGGTACTGGCGGAAAAGGGAATGGCGGCAAGAGTAGTGGTGAAGGCCAACGCCGCGCACCGCGCGCCGCGTCCGCAAAATAGCAGTAAGCCCGCGGACAAGTAAAATCGAGAGGGAGCCATTGGCTCCCTTTTTTTATCGCGTTATTTCGCCGTGGCAGGTTGTATGGTCGGATGGCGTGGACGGTAGAACATCACCGCGTTGCCCGCCAGAATCAGCAACAGGCCGATAAGCGCGTTGGGCCGCCACTGGTAGTCTTCAAATAGTGTCGAAATCGACAGTGCCACCAGCGGAAAGAGCAGCGTGGTATACGCTGCCTGACTGGCACCGATGCGACCGATCAGGCTGAAGTAGGCACCGAAGCCGATGATCGAACCAAAGATAGCCAGATAGAACAGGGAACCCAGATAGCTGGCGCTGTACTCCGGTGCGAAGTTATACCCTTGAATCAGGCTGAACAATCCCATCCATAGCGCACCATATCCCATGCCCCAACCGTTGGTCGTCAGTATGTCGCGACCCTGTCGCTGGTGCTGGGCGCTAATCATATTGCCGAGCGAGAAGCAGTAGGTGCCCAGAATGCTCAATCCCACGCCCCACAGCAGATAGGGCTGCGCGTCGATTTGCATCAGGTCATGCCAGAATAGCGCGACGATGCCGATCAGCCCGAGCGGTGTGGCGATCGCCACGTTGCGTGTTAACGGCTGGCCGAAGAAAATACGGCTATTAAAGGCGTTAAACAGTACCGCCATCGAAAAAATGATGGATTCCAATCCGCTCGAAATCCAGGCGATGGCGTGGTAAAAACAGAGAAAGTTGACGCCGAATACGCATAGCCCTTGTACCATACACAGCAGGTGAGCGCGTGACGAAAGCGGACGCAGGCGGCGCGTCAGGGCCAGAAACGTCAGCAAGATGGCCGATGCCAGCGCAAAGCGCCAGAAAACGGAGATTTCGGCAGCGACCTCGCCGTGTTGCAGGCTAATCGCGATCCAGGTTGTGCCCCAAATCAGGACGACAGAAAAATAGAGTAAGGTATTCATTGAATGATTCCGCATGAGTGCATAGCGGTAGTATGACGCGTGCGTTTGTCGCGGGCTTTCAGCACCTTGCGGTGAATAACAGAATCTTGCGGTTAAGTGAAAAACGGAGGCAGCAATGCATCGTTATAAAGCGTTCGATACCATGCTGCATCATAAAACCGAGCTGCGCGACACCGTCGAGCTGACCTCCGGCGTGCGGCTGGCCGCATGGTTTAACCGTCACGATCGCGTCACGATGGAAAACACCGAACACCATACGCTCAGCCTTTATACCGCCGGTGGCTATGAGAGCTATCATAAAACGGCGGACGGCTGGCATAACGGCGGCGGGCCGGATCGTTTCTGCTTGATGCCGAAACAGAGCTCATCGACCTGGGACATTCGTGGCGACCTTGATTTTGTGCACCTGTATTTTGACGATGCGCACCTGCGGCAGTTGGCCGAGCAAACCTGGGATCGCAGCCCAGCATCAATCTGCACGGAAGAGCGGATATTTGGTAGCGATCCGTTGATTACCTCGCTGTATCGGCAATTTCTGCTCAGCAATCGCTGGGACGACTCGGCAAACCAGCTTGTGCTGAGTAGCGCCGCAACGCTGTTGATGATTCAGGTGCTGCGTGGCTACACCCAGTTGCAGTGGGAATTGCCGACGGTGCGCGGCGGATTGGCACCCTCGGTACTACAGCGCAGCAAGATGCACATTGAGGCACATCTCGATCAGCCGCTGACGCTACAGACGCTGGCGGCGGAGGCGGGGCTTAGCGAGTTTCACTTCGCACGCATGTTTCGCCAGAGTGTGGGAATGGCACCGCATCAGTATGTGCTGAAACAGCGGCTGGCTCGCGCGGAAGCGCTCGTGCGTCACGGTACGCAGCCGATCACGGACATCGCGCTGGCCTGCGGGTTCAGCTCCGCCAGCCACCTAAGCCACCAATTCAAAAAGGAATACGGTCTGACGCCGTCGGCGCTGAGGCTGGCGCAGAAGTAGAGCGGAAAATGTAGACGGGCAAACAGTCAGTGAGGCGTTATTGAGGCGGACGAGTGTCCGCCTCACGCTTTTCTGGACGCGATTATTTCGCTGCCAGCAGGCATAAATTCAGCGCAACTTCATACGATTTCACAAATGACGGCACAGGAAGAAACTCAAAGCGCGAATGGAAATTGTGCGCGCCGGTGAAGAAGTTTGGCGTCAGCAACCCTTTGGCAGACAGCGCCGCGCCGTCCGTGCCACCGCGCATTGGCGTCACTTTGGGTTCAATGTCCAGCGTGTCCAGTGCGGCAAACAGTAGGTCGATGGCGCGGCGATCGTCGGTGATGGCGTTGCTGATATTGCTGTAGATATCGGTGAGGGTGTAGGTCACGTTGCCAGTCGGGTACTGCGCGGCAATCTTCTCTGCGATTGCGGCAATCTGCTGCTTCCGCTGTTCAAACGTGGCTAAATCAAAATCGCGGATAGACGCTTTGAGCTTCGCTTCATTAGCGTTCGCCGTCAGATCGTTAAACCAGACATAGCCTTCGCGTCCTTCCGTGTGCTCCGGCGTCTGCTGGCGATCGAACTGGCTGATAAAGTCATGCGCCATGAGCAACGGGTTAACCAGCACGCCTTTCGCCGACATCGGGTGCGCGGGCACACCGGTAAAGCGAATTTCCGCGGAAGCTGCATTGAAATTCTCATACACCACTTCACCCAGCTCGCAGCAGTCGATGGTGTAGGCAAAATCAACATCGAAGCGTTTGAGATCGAGCGCTTTCGCCCCACGCAGCCCAATTTCTTCATCCGGTACGAAGGCCACCACAATATCGCCATGCGGCGTCGCGTCAGTCAGGTTCTCCATGAGCGTCATGACCACGGTAACGGCGGCCTTGTTGTCCGCGCCGAGTACGCTGGTAGCGTCGCTAAAAATAATGTCCTGCCCAACATACGGCAGAATTTCCGGGTGTTCCGCCGTGCGTAGCCAGATGTTATGTTCGGCATTCAGACACAGATCTTCACCGGTAAAACGCAGCGTTTGCGGGTGAATATGCGGCGACAGGCCGACGTCAACCGTATCGATATGCGTAATAAAACCGATGCGCGGTGCGGACGGACAGTTACCCGGCTTCACTGCTGTCACGGTGGCGTGCTCATCAATCACCACATTCTGTAGGCCCAGTGTTCGCAGTTCGTCCGCCAGCAGTCGCGCCATCTCATGCTGTTCCGGCGTGCTGGGCAACGTTGTCGAACTGGCATCGCTTTGGCTGGTGACGGCGAGGTAACGATAAAAACGCGTGCTGAGCTGATGAGCCAGACTGTCTGTCATAACGAATCCTTTTCATTCAGTAATAGCTAGGATTGTTATCCTAACGTAAAAATTATTTCATTCGGTGGTTTTATTGGTCATTTTATTGTCATGGCTTTTCTCTTTCAGGCAGGGGACGTCAGAAAGCAAATACACTAAATGGGATACGAATAACACAACAATGGGACACGAATAACACAACAAGCGAGAACTGGAATGAAAAAAGCAGGAATACGATTGACGCTGGCGGTCGCCTCAGCGGCCGAGGTTACCTCATGGCCTGCCCAGCGTTATCTTTCCCGTTGCGTTCCCCGTACAATACCCCCTAAGATTGCCTGCTTTTTTTGGCCTGAATGGCTGTGATTAACGATCGAATGGTTACCGAGTAGCGTTATGCGTGTTCTGCTTGCCCCGATGGAAGGGGTTCTCGACTCATTAGTGCGAGAACTGCTGACTGAAGTAAATGATTATGACCTGTGCATCACCGAATTTTTACGCGTGGTGGATCAGTGTCTGCCGGTTAAATCCTTTTATCGCCTTTGCCCGGAGCTACACCATGCCAGCCGCACGCTATCAGGTACTCTGGTGCGCGTACAGTTACTGGGACAATATCCCCAGTGGCTGGCGGAAAATGCGGCGCGGGCGGTAGAACTGGGCTCATATGGTGTCGATCTTAACTGCGGTTGCCCGTCGAAACTGGTGAACGGCAGTGGGGGCGGGGCGACGCTGTTAAAAGATCCCGAGCTGATTTATCGGGGCGCAAAAGCGATGCGTGAGGCGGTGCCTGCGCATTTGCCAGTCACGGTGAAAATCCGTCTGGGCTGGGATTCCGGCGCTCGCCAGTTTGAGATTGCCGACGCGGTGCAGCAGGCGGGTGCAACTGAACTGGCCGTGCATGGGCGAACGAAGGAAGATGGTTATAAAGCCGAATGCATTAACTGGCAGGCAATAGGGGAAATCCGTCAGCGATTGCGGATTCCGGTGATTGCCAACGGCGAAATCTGGGACTGGCAGAGCGCACAGGACTGTATGGCGACAACGGGCTGCGATGCGGTGATGATCGGGCGTGGCGCGCTGAATGTGCCGAACCTGAGCCGCGTGATCAAGTATAACGAACCGCGTATGCCGTGGCCGGAAGTCATGCTGCTGTTACAAAAATATGTGCAGTTGGAAAAGCAGGGCGACACGGGACTGTATCACGTCGCGCGCATCAAACAGTGGCTCGGCTATTTGCGTAAAGAGTACGACGACGCCACCGAGTTATTCAGTGAGATCCGCACCCTGAAGACCTCAACGGATATTGCACGCGTGATTGGTGAGCCATAGAGACTCACCGTTTCCTCATTATCTGCTTTCTTACATCTGCCTTCCTACGCTTCGTGTTTCCATCATGCTGTTCAGATTTAACGCATCTCATCACTCTCCCGCTGGCCTGTACTTTACTTTACGAATCGGTTGGCGGTATAACACTCCATCTATCTGGAAGTTTAGACGTCTATAATGAAGGGTCACCATGGAACAACACGCATCAGGCACGGAAGGGCAGTTTAAGCGCACCATGAAAGCTCGCCATTTGGTGATGCTCTCGCTCGGTGGCGTCATCGGCACCGGTCTGTTTTTTAATACGGGCTACATTATTTCCACGACGGGCGCGGCGGGGACGCTCTTGGCGTATCTGATCGGCGCGCTGGTGGTGTATCTGGTGATGCTGAGTCTGGGTGAGCTGTCCGTCGCGATGCCGGAAACCGGCGCGTTCCATGTGTATGCGTCGCGCTATCTCAGCCCCGCTACAGGTTATACCGTGGCGTGGCTGTATTGGCTGACGTGGACGGTTGCACTGGGATCCAGCCTGACCGCCGCCGGTTTTTGCATGCAGTATTGGTTCCCGCAGGTGCCGGTCTGGACCTGGTGTTTACTGTTTTGTGTGCTGATCTATTTGCTGAATATCGTGTCGTCCCGCTTCTTTGCCGAAGGGGAATTCTGGTTCTCTATCGTTAAAGTCGTCACGATTCTCGCTTTTATCGTGCTCGGCGCTGGCGCGATGTTTGGTTTTATTCCGATGCAGGACGGTTCACCCGCACCGTTCTTCCAGAACATTACCGTGTCTGGCTGGTTCCCACACGGCGGCCTGCCGATCCTGATGACGATGGTGGCGGTAAACTTCGCCTTCTCCGGTACGGAGCTGATCGGCATCGCGGCTGGAGAAACCGAGAATCCGCAGAAGGTCGTGCCGATGGCGATTCGTACTACCGTTGCGCGACTGGTGATCTTCTTTCTGGGCACGGTGCTGGTACTGGCGGCGATCATTCCAATGGAAGAGGCCGGTATCGCTAAAAGCCCGTTTGTGCTGGTGTTTGAAAAGATTGGTATTCCTTACGCCGCCGACATTTTTAATTTCGTGATTTTGACGGCGATCCTGTCTGCCGCTAACTCGGGGCTGTATGCCTCTGGGCGTATGCTGTGGTCGCTGTCCAACGAAGGTACGCTGCCGCGCCGTTTTTCTCGTCTGACGCGCCGTGGCATTCCGCTTTTTGCTATTTCCGTCAGTATGCTGGGCGGGTTGCTGGCGCTGTTTTCCAGCGTGGTCGCGCCGGATACCGTCTATGTGGCGCTGTCCGCGATCTCTGGCTTTGCTGTAGTGGCGGTGTGGTTGAGTATCTGTGCCTCGCACTATATGTTCCGCCGTCACCATGTCCGCTCGGGAAAACCGCTTTCGGAGCTGCAATATCACGCCCCTTGGTTCCCCATCACGCCGATTCTTGGCTTCCTATTGTGTCTGCTAGCCTGCGTCGGGCTGGCGTTTGACCCAAGCCAGCGGATTGCACTGTGGTGTGGAATTCCGTTTGTCGCACTGTGCTATGGTGCTTATTATTTCACGCAGTCAATGAAGAAACGTAGGTTAACGGGAGCGGAAGACATTGCGTAAAAATACGGTTACCGAAATGCTGGCGACGGCCTCAACGATTGTACTGGACGGCGCGTTGGCGACCGAACTGGAAGCGCGCGGCTGTGATTTAACGGATCCGCTGTGGTCGGCGAAAGTGCTGGTTGAAAACCCGGCGCTGATTTATCAGGTGCATCTCGATTATTTCAAGGCGGGGGCACAGTGTGCGATTACCGCCAGCTATCAGGCGACACCGCAAGGGTTTAAGGCGCGCGGGTATAGCGAAGCGGAATCACTGGCACTGATTGCTAAGAGCGTACAGCTGGCGGCGCAGGCGCGAGATGATTACCGTCGCGATAATCTGCAGGCTGGAACGCTGTTGGTGGCGGGATCGGTAGGGCCGTACGGTGCCTATCTGGCGGATGGTTCGGAGTATCGTGGTGATTACCAACTGCCGCAGGCCGAGATGATGGTGTTTCATCGGCCGCGTATCGCGGCGCTGCACGAGGCAGGTGCCGATCTGCTGGCTTGCGAGACGCTGCCGTCTTTTGCTGAAATAGAGGCATTGATTGCGTTACTGGCCGAGTTCCCTCAGGCGCAGGCCTGGTTCTCTTTCACGCTGCGTGACAGCGAGCACCTCAGCGACGGCACGCCATTGCGCACGGTGCTGGCGCGAGTCAACGCCTGTTCGCAGGTGGTCGCTGTGGGTATCAACTGCATCGCGCTGGAAAACGTGACACCCGCGCTGACGCACCTGTCCTCGCTGACGGAGTTGCCGTTGGTGGTTTATCCCAATTCCGGCGAGCAGTATGATGCGGTAACGAAAACCTGGAGCAGCGTTCATGATGACGCCTGCTCGTTGACCGCGTATTTGCCCGCGTGGCAAGCAGCTGGCGCACGGCTGATTGGCGGCTGTTGCCGCACCACACCTGCGGATATCGCCGATATTGCATGCCGCTGCCAGCATGAGGGGCAGCACTAAATAAGGGGATGCCGTGATGGAAAATGATGTGAATCTGCAACAGACGTACTCGCTTGCCAGACAGCGCGTAGCGTCGGGTGTGCCGGTAACGGTGTTGTACATTGGCGAGCAGCAGACGACGGTTGTCTGTGGGGCGTCATCACAACCGTCGGCAACCCTGCAATTGACCATCGGTTTTGACAAAACGGCGGCGGTGTTTTTCAGGCATCTTCCTCCAACACCGGACGAAATGGAGCGGGCGATCATGGCGGTAGAGGATGAAGTGACGCGCATTCGCCACGATATTCCTGCGGATTCCGTTCTGTTTTCTTTCGACCCTGCCTTGGTCACTATTGCTCAGATTTCGGGAGCAGAAGAAGAGGATGCAGGTTGGCGATTGCCGCAGGATGACATGGAGCGGACATTTAAACGTCTGGAGCGCGTCATGCTGGGAAGCCCCGCGACCTGGGAGGGAATTCCGCTAGAGAATGCCTTCTCCGCCCGATTGCTGATTTTGCGTGAGTTTATGCATCATCATCGCTTCGATTTTGCATTGATTTTGCGATTACCAGCAGTTGCGGCGTGAAGAACTAGCGGTTTTTCCCTTCTCAGCTACTATTAACGGCGGTCAACGTCCAGCAAGGTCGTTGACCGTCTTTTTTTGCTGGGAAAGCGTCGATAGTATTCATCTACAGATAGTCGTTGTCAGGAAATTGCGATCGGGATATCTGACGTTGTAAGGTAATAACGCGGGGTGATTATCAAGGTTATGCTATCGAAGTACCAGGATGTGACAGGATGTGGGGTGTTAATCAAGGAGGATGAGAGGACGGCCGTTGGGTCATATTATGTTACCTGTATGATCTATTTTGCGGATGACTGAACCATTATTATCTTGAATTTCCGTATTGCAGCGTAATAACACGCTGAATGATGTGGCGGAGAGTCAATGTTATTTCAGGGAATCCAGTGAGGGGAAAGAACATGGTTGAACATTTCACAGGGAAATATGAAGTTGAACTTAAATTTCGCATCGACGATATAGCCGTTTTCAGGAATACGCTTTTTAGCCTTCATCCCGAGGCTTTCGTCTTTGAAAATAAAGAACATGATGTTTATTACGATGATGCAGAGAATCGCCTGCAACAGCAAAATATCAAAATGCGGGTGCGCCGCATGGAGCCATCGGGCATTAAGCTCTGGATCGTGAAAGGACCTGGCATTGATCGCTGTGAAGCGGTTAACGTGGAGGACTTTGAAAAAACCGACAGCATGTTACAGACGTTGGGGTATCGACCTCTTTTTGAAATTCATAAAATCCGCAGCATCTACTTTTTAAACGCCTTCCATATTACGCTCGATTATATTGAATCACTGGGTTATTTCGTGGAAATATCGGTAATGACCGATGATGAGACCGAGTTGAAAGCACTCAGAGAACGGTGTATAGAGTGTGCGTTACGGCTTCAATTGCCATTGGATAATATTGAAACGAAATCTTATTATCAATTATTAGGCTTTAATTGATTGTTCTTTTTTGGTTATTGAAATGTTGTTTTTATTGTTCTATTTGTACACGGGGAAATGATGAAAAAATCTATTTCGGCGGCGCTGACTACGTTAGTGATGGCATTCTCTCTGTCCGTTCATGGTAGCGATGTGGTGCACTATAAAGACGGTGCCTACATCGGTAAAGCGCAGGGGAAGGCGGCAGACGTTGAGGTCACGGTCAGCATTAAAGACGGGAAGATCGCGAATGCTGAAGTGCTGAAGCATGGCGATACCGAAGCGATGATGCTGAGCGCGACGGATCAGATTGTGCCGGAACTCATTGAGAAGCAAGATATTAACAAGGTGGATGCGGTAACGGGGGCAACGTTATCGAGTCAGGGCGTGATTAATGCGGTGAAACAGGCGCTGGAACAGGCCAAGGTCACGCCGTAGTTCACCGGTTTTTTGGCTACACCGTTGATGACGGCCTGAGTGATGAAGGAGTTGTACTGCTGTGGAAAACTTGCTGATTATTTTGCGTCACACGCCTTATTGGGTGTGGATCGTTTTGGGTTATCTGATTTATGCCGGTATAAAAGCCAGCCAGCCGCGGCAGCAATCGTTGGTACGGATGTTAGTTGTGCCGATGATTTTTATGGCGTGGGGTATCAGCGCAATTTTCCATACACTGCAGCTCCCGCTTGCTGCCGCGTGCGGATTTCTACTGGCGTTGATTATTGGGTTGGGGAGTGGGTGGACTTGGGGGAAGACGTCAGGTGCTTATCTGCCGGAGTCGCGCTGTTTTCAACGCACCGGCTCGTGGTGGCCGTTGGGCTTAATGATGCTGACGTTTTGTTCTCGTTTCTATTTTTCCGTCCAACTGGCTCGGTTTCCGGCGTTGGTACATGACCCCGCGTTCTGCCTGCTGTCCGGCGCGGCAAGTGGGATTACCGCAGGGATATTCAGCGGCGTCAGCCTGCGTTTGCTCAACCACATGCGAAAAATAAGACTGTCTCTGACGTAACACGATAAAAAACAGTGGGTTGCTCAAACCGTCTGTCAACATTTGTCACAAAGCTTTTCTACTGCATGAGTGCGCAGGGAAGGGCGGTAAATTATAATGCCGCTGCCCATCCCTTTCATTTAACAGAATACTGTTTAAGTTATTGCAGAATGACTAAAAATTTTAAGCTTTCTCTTTTTGGCCTGTTGGTGTTATCAACCCATGCTGTGATGTTGCCTCAGGCTGTAGCGAAAGTACCGACGTACTCCGCTGGCACTGCACATCAGGAAATTGCTTCCGGTAGCGCCATGGTGGTGGATCTGCGTGATAACCACATCCTTTATTCCAGTAATCCTGATGTGGTGGTGCCGATTGCGTCGGTGACGAAACTGATGACGGCGCTGGTGGTGCTGGATGCCAATCAACCGCTGGATGAAATTATCTCTGTCGATATCAGCCAGACAAAAGAAATGAAAGGGGTCTACTCGCGCGTTCGTCTGAACAGTGAGATAAGCCGTCGCGACATGCTGCTATTGGCGCTGATGTCATCAGAAAACCGCGCGGCGGCCAGTCTGGCGCACCACTATCCGGGCGGCTATCAGGCGTTTATCCGCGCGATGAATGCCAAAGCCCGTGCGTTGGGTATGGCCCACACGCGCTATGTGGAGCCGACCGGGCTGTCTATCAATAATGTATCGACGGCCCGCGATCTCACCAAACTCTTGATTGCCAGCAAGCAATATCCGCTGCTGGGCCAACTGAGTACCACACAGGAGAAGACCGCGACGTTCTCCCACCCGGCGTACAGCCAGCCGTTCAGAAACACCAACCATCTGGTCTATAAAGCGGACTGGAGCATTCAGCTCACCAAAACGGGCTTCACGAATCAGGCGGGACACTGTCTGGTGATGCGCACGGTGATTAACCAGCGGCCTGTTGCGCTGGTGGTGTTGGATGCCTTCGGTAAATACACACACTTTGCGGATGCTAACCGCCTGCGCAAGTGGATGGAAACCGGTAAGGTCAGCGAGGTGCCTGCCGCCGCGTTGAGCTATAAGAAACAAAAATCACTGGCTTCCCGCCAACCGCAGAGCATGGCGAGTATCGAAACAGAATAATCAGTACTCCCCTTCCTGATGGTTTGGAAGGGGATGTCTTGACGGTGGCCGAGCGAGCCACCGCCTGTGCCGAGCTGTCACGCTTGAGCGCGAAAATCTTCTATCACTTCACCCGCTTTTTTCACTTCATCATCATGCGCCGCTTCACGCCAGGTTTCCGCTAATGCGTCCTGTAGCCAACGCTGCATAGCGGGCTGCGCTAGCAGATGGTCGCAATAGGCAGTGGCTTCCGGCGAAACGGGAAGCTGGTAGGTTTTGATACGGAAGACAACCGGTGCAAAGAAGGCGTCCACGGCCGAAAACTGTTTTCCTGCCAGAAACGGTCCGCCAAAGCGCGTTAGCCCTTCCTGCCACAGTTCGCAGAGGCGAGTAATGTCATTGCTGAGGTCAGGCGATATGTCGTTCATTTTGACGCGCACGCCGCAACTCATGGAGCAGGTGTTACGCAGTGCGGTAAAGCCAGAATGCATTTCGGCAGCGGCACAGCGTGCCCAGGCGCGGGTTTTGGCATCAGCAGGCCAGACGCTGGGATGTTGTTCAGCCAGATATTCGGTAATCGCCAATGAATCCCATACGGTGGTCTCGCCATCGATCAGGCAGGGAACTTTTGCTGTCGGAGAAAAGGCCTTAAATGCCGGCTGTGACATGCCCGGCGCAAAGGCAACCAGCTTCTCTTCGAAAGGAATCGACAGTGCTTTCAACAGCACCCACGGACGCAGTGACCAGGACGAATAGTTTTTATTGGCGATATACAACTGATACATGTCTGATACTCCTTGTGTTAACGAAGCCTTAGGATTAGCACGAAAGGTAGGAGAAATCATCCTCCTTGCCGCGGCTCATCTATCGGTTTTGTGCATCGCTGTCAGGATGTTGGTGCAAACGGAAGGCGGGGAATGTGAATTATGCGTACCGTTTAGCATTATTCTTGCAGTTTTTATTAAATGAAACCTCAATAAATGCACTATATTACGCGCTGTGCATTTGAGTGCGTCGGTGCGGCAACCACTATCGGGAAGCCTTATTCGCTTAAGGCAGGAGAAGGTGTTTTTCGCCTTGTCAGAGAAGGGATGTGACCGTCGGAATCTTCAACCTGTCTTGTGCTTCAGCGCCTTATTCTATTCTGCTCTGACGCCTGGATTGACTGGGTCTTTATAACGAATGAAATGGCTTACTTCACTGACTATAGCAATTGGACTTGCTTGTAATCCGGCGTTTGCGCAGGAGTTGACGTCTGCGCCGGCCTCACTATCGGCTTCACATCAGCAACGTGATGCGTTTGTCACGGATCTGCTGAAAAAAATGACGCTGGAAGAGAAAATCGGTCAGCTCCGATTAATCAGCGTCGGGACGGATAACCCGAAAGAAGCCATTCGGGAAATGATCCGAAACGGCCAGGTTGGCGCGATTTTTAATACGGTGACCCGCCCGGACATTCGTGTGATGCAAGATCAGGTGATGCAACTGAGCCGCCTGAAGATTCCTCTGTTTTTTGCCTACGACGTGGTACACGGCCAGCGCACCATTTTCCCTATCGCACTGGGATTGGCCTCCAGTTGGGATATGGACGCGATTGCGAAAAGTGCGCGTGTAGCGGCGTATGAAGCTACGGAAGACGGTCTGAACATGACCTGGGCGCCGATGGTGGATATCACCCGCGATCCGCGCTGGGGTCGTGTGTCGGAAGGCTTCGGTGAAGATACCTGGTTGACCAGCAAAATTGCTGGTGTGGTGGTCAAATCCTTTCAGGGCGATGACGTAACCGGACGCCACTCGTTGATGACCAGCGTAAAACACTACGCACTCTACGGTGCGGTGGAAGGCGGACGTGACTATAACACCGTGGACATGAGCCCTCAGCGCATGTTTCAGGATTATATGCCGCCTTACAAAGCAGCGATTGACGCGGGCAGCAGCGGCGTGATGGTCGCGCTGAACTCAATCAACGGTACACCAGCGACCTCCAACAGTTGGTTGCTGAAAGACGTTCTGCGCGATCAGTGGAATTTCAAAGGCATCACCATTACCGATCACGGCGCGATTAAAGAGCTGATTAAGCATGGCGTAGCCAGCGATCCGCGTGATGCATCGCGTCTGGCAGTTAAATCCGGTATCGGTATGAGCATGAGCGACGAGTATTTCGTGCGCTATCTGCCTGAGCTGGTGAAAAGCGGCGCGGTGAGCGTGCAGGAGATTGACGATGCCTGCCGTCAGGTGCTGAACGTGAAATATGATATGGGGCTGTTTGAAGATCCGTATCGTCACTTGGGGCCAGTCGGTTCCGATCCGGTAGATACGAATGCGGAAAGTCGCTTACATCGTCTGGATGCGCGTGACGTGGCGCGTAAGAGTCTGGTGCTGTTGAAAAACCGCCTGCAAACGCTGCCGTTGAAGAAAGAAGGCACTATTGCCGTTGTGGGGCCATTGGCTGATAGCCAGCGCGATACGATGGGAAGCTGGTCTGCCGCTGGCGTAGCGAAACAGACGATTACCGTTTATCAGGGTCTGAAGAATGCCGTCGGCGATAAAGCCACTATTCTGTATGCCAAAGGTGCCAACGTCAGTAATCACAAAGGCATTATCGATTTCCTGAATCAGTATGAAGATGCCGTTCAGGTGGATAAACGTCCGCCGCAGGTGATGATCGATGAAGCCGTGGCAGCAGCGAATAAGGCAGATGTCGTCGTCGCAGTGGTCGGCGAAGCCGCTGGGATGGCGCATGAAGCGTCCAGCCGTTCGAACATCGACCTGCCGCAAGGTCAGCGTGACCTGATTGCCGCGCTGAAAGCCACGGGTAAACCGCTGGTTTTGGTGCTGATGAATGGACGCCCTCTGGCGCTGGTGCGTGAAGATCAGCAGGCCGATGCGTTACTGGAAACCTGGTTCAGCGGTACGGAAGGGGGCAATGCGATCGCCGATGTGCTGTTTGGTGACTATAACCCGTCCGGCAAGCTGCCGATGTCCTTCCCACGTTCCGTCGGCCAGATCCCGATTTATTACAATCATCTGCCGTCAGGCCGTCCTTACACGCCGGAAAATCCAGGCAAATATACGTCTCACTACTACGATGAGGCCAACGGGCCACTCTATCCGTTCGGTTACGGCCTGAGCTACACCACCTTCAGCGTGTCAGACGTGCGTTTGTCCAGCCAGACCATGAAGCGTAACGGGACGATCAACGCCAGCGTAACGGTGAAAAACACCGGCAGCCGCGCAGGGGAAACGGTAGTACAGCTGTATCTCCATGATGTAGTGGCTTCTATCAGCCGTCCGCTGAAGGAGCTGCGTGGCTTTGAGAAAGTGATGCTACAGCCGGGAGAATCCCGCACGGTCACCTTCACGCTCGATCAGGACGCGCTGAAGTTCTACAATGCCCGCATGCAGCAGGTGGTGGAACCCGGCAAATTCGACGTGATGATTGGTCTGGATTCACAGCGTGTGAAGAGCGACAGCTTCACCCTGCTATAATGATGTTTGTCTCGCCGCCGAAAACTCCGGCGGCGAGANNAGACGAATTGTGATGACCGTAATACAGTATCATTGCCGGAGAATCAGGTTTTGCAGGAGAAGGGTATGCCGTTGACTGAAGTGGTGCTGGTTGATGAAAATGACAGGCCAACGGGCGTAATGGAAAAGCAGGAAGCGCATGTAAAAGGAGCATTACATCGTGCGATTACCGTTTATGTTTTCAACTCTCGCCAGCAGTTGTTATTGCAGCAGCGCGCAGAGGAGAAATACCACAGCGGCGGCTTATGGAGTAATACCTGCTGTAGCCATCCAGCGCCCGGTGAAGAGACGTTGCAGGCAGCACATCGCCGCTTGTATGAAGAAATGGGGCTACGCTGTGCGCTGACGCCAATGTTCACGCTGACCTATCGTTTGCCGCTGGATAACGGGCTGATTGAGCATGAGCTCGGGCATGTGTATTTTGGCGTGACGGACGACGTCCCGCAGATGAATCCTGATGAAGTGTCGAGCTACGTATACCAGTCGATAGACGAGATTGCCCAGCAGATGGCGACGATGCCCGAACAATTTACGGCCTGGTTCCAACTGACCTTCGCACGTATTCCTGAGTACTGGCAGACATTTCAGTCTGAACAACTAAATTAATTAAAGCGATGCTGATTGCCGCGTTTCCGTGCGGCACCGTTCGTGCAGTCGGCGGGCGCTGTGGGTCGACAGCCTCAGCCCGCGTGCTCGATAATAATGTAGCCCACGAGCATCATGCCGGACATGCCACCTAAGGCTAACAGGGCAAACAGACTGATAATGCCGATTTTTTGAAGAGTCATCAGGTTATCCTTTTGTTAATTGCCTCGAATTATAAAGCCTTCCGCCCATGAAACAAGGCCGAAACGCGCCTTGCTTTTTAAATGCCCCTCATTACCGAAATAACATTTACCGAAATAACAACAGCAGACCGAAAAACATCAGAATGACGCCTGCTCCGCGCTCAATCGGGCTAAGCCAGCGGGTTAAACGCTGCTGAATCAGCGGGCGAGCGATCAGCGCGGCGATCAACAAATCCCACACCAGCACGACAGAAAACATCCAGCTACCGCTGACGACTTGCTGCGTAGGTGTCACATGCTGCCCAAGAATACTGGTCATCAGGCTGATGTAGAACAGCATGTTTTTGGGGTTCAACAGCGCCGAACCGAGCCCTAGCAGGATTTGTTTACGCAGCGTCGGGCAGCGATCGGACTGCTGTTCCGCCTGTAGCGATAGCACAGAGCGACTTTTCACTAACTGATAGCCAATCCAGAGCAGATAAACCGCCCCGGCTAATTCGATGAGAGTAAACAGCGTGGGCGAATGTTGAATGCCTGCCCAGCCGATTGCCGCTAGCAGAATGTAAACGCCGTTGCTCAGCGCAATACCCAGACAAATTCCCGCACTGCCGCGCAGTCGGTAGCGAATGGCATAGGCTGTCAGTAGAAAGAAGTCTGGGCCGGGGCTCAGTAGCGCCACAAAATGTGCCAGCGCCAGAGCAGGAAAGTGGGTGGGGAAGAGCGAATCGGCGGAAAAAAGGGGATTGATAAACATGATATTTCTGACCTCGATAAATAATCGAGGCCAGTCTAGACAAGGTGTTCGGCTATTTATTGTCAAATATTGATCGCGCGTATTGACCCGGTGTCGCGGCGGTGTATTGCACAAACGTTTTGTGGAAGTGGCTCTGATCGCAGAAGCCACTTTGATAGCTGGCATCCACCAGCGGCGTGCCCTGTTTCAGTAGCGATTTGGCATATTCAATGCGGGCATTATTCAGGAAGGCCATCGGTGTAATGCCAGTATCGTGACGAAACTGTCGCACGATGGTTTCACGTCGGAGGTTCAGCTCCTCCGCCAGCGTTTCCAGTGAGGGCGATTCTTGCAAATTATTCAGCAAACGCTCGCGTACATGTCGCGTCGTAGTTTGCGAAGCATGATGGGGTAAGGCGGTCAAACAGGACGGCGCAGGCTGGCAATATTGTCGCCAAATGGGCTCCAGCATCGCTTTGAGCTGGTTATCTGCCGATGCAATGTCCCCCCGATACAGCAGGGCAATCACGTGCTGATAACGTATAAACAGCGCGGGATCGCGCAGAACAACGCAGTTGCAACGCAAGGTCTCCGCCTGATAACCACAGTGATCCGCGATCTGATCGAGACACCATGCGGTATCCAGATAAAGCATGTGATAACTGCGTGTTTTTCCGAGCAGCGGGTTACAGCTGTGCGGCTGTTGAGGATCGATGAAGATCAGATCGCCAACCTGCAAGTGATGCATTTCGTTGCGGTAATGGCAAAGCGCTTCGCCGTGTTCTATCGCGCCAATCGAAAATTGTGCATGGCTGTGTGTTTTATAGGCGTGGCTGCTGTTGCGCGTGCTGCGGCTTTCAACATGCGGTAGTCGTGGCGAAAACCAGTATGATTGGTTAATGGCGTGGACTGAAGACATAATGTACCGCTCGCGATAAAGACCGTGGTTGATAAAAATACGTGTTTGATAAAAATAATAGTTAACCCTAATCGCTGGGCAGACGATTGTCGAGGTCGGAATGGTCGCGAACGTGATATCGGCTGACGTCGCTGGGCGTCTGTGGGACAATGGCGGTCAGATTACCCAGATACAGAGTATGCATGACGCTGTCCCCCGCAATAAAATTGCAGATTGGCCAATGGTATAAGGCCCTGCAAGAGCAAATCCCGGATTTTATTTCCCGCGTTCCCCAGCGACAGATGATTGCCGAAGTGGCGAAAACGCTGGCGGGTGATTACCCGCGCCATTTGGCTATTGAAGCGCCAACCGGCGTCGGGAAAACGCTTTCTTACCTGATTCCGGGTATTGCGGTAGGGCGTGCGGAGGACAAAACGCTGGTGGTTAGCACCGCGAATGTGGCGTTGCAGGATCAGATTTACAGCAAAGACTTGCCGCTGTTGCAGAAGTTTATTCCCGAACTGACATTTACCGCTGCATTTGGCCGTCGTCGTTATATTTGCCCACGTAATCTGGCGATGTTGGCAACCGATCCCGATGCGCAGGGGGATTTACCGCTCTTTCTGGATGATGAACTTATGTCCGCCAGCAAGGAGGAAAAACGCACCTGTGTGCGGCTTGAAAAAGCGCTGCAAGGTCATGCCTGGGATGGGCTGCGCGATCATTATCAGGATTCAATTGACGATAGCCTGTGGCAGAAGCTGAGTACCGACAAAGCGAACTGTCTCGCGCATAACTGCCATTACTACCGCGAGTGCCCATTCTTCACCGCACGGCGTGAGATCGAACAGGCCGATGTGGTCGTCACCAACCATGCGCTGGTGATGGCGGCGATGGAAAGCGAATCGGTACTGCCTCCTCCTAAGAATCTCCTGCTGGTGCTCGACGAAGGACACCACATTCCCGACGTTGCCCGCGATACGCTGGAGATGTCTGGCGACATTCATCCGGCTTATATGATGGCGCAACTGGAACAACTGGTGCAGCTTGTCGGCCAGTGCATGGCGCAATTTGCCCCTAAGTCACCGCCGCGACTCGCTAACAGCGAGCGGTTAACCAGCCACTGTGAGGAGATCCGCGAGTGCGTGCTGTCTTTCTCGCAAATGTGCGGGTTATTTCTTCCGCATGACGGGCAGGAAACCGAGTACCGTTTTGCGATGGGCAAAATGCCGGATGAAATGCGTGAACTCTGCGTGCGGTTGTTCAAATTGACCGACACGCTGCGGGCGCTGGCGGAGTATATGCTTAACGATCTCAGCGAGAAAACCGGCAAGCATGACGTGGTGAGGGTCTATCAGGCACTGCTGAAAATGAGTCGCCAACAGGGTTATCTTGAGTCCATGAGCAAGCTGTGGCGGCTGGCGGCGATGGAGAAATCGTCGAACGCGCCAGTCTCCAAATGGATCACGCGTGAAATGCGTGATAACCAGCCGCATCTTCACCTGCACTGTGCGGGTATTCGCGTCTGCGATCAACTTGAAAGGCTGCTGTGGGGAAAGATCTCGCACGTTGTGATGACCTCGGCCACGCTGCGCTCGCTGAACAGTTTTGCGCGCATACAGGAGCTTTCTGGCCTGAGCGAGCAGGAAGGGGACACCTTCATTGCGCTGGATTCGCCGTTCAACCATCGCGAGCAGGGGCGTTTGGTGATACCCAAAATGCGTTATGAACCGCTGATGGAATCTGAGGCGCAGCATATTGCTGAAATGGCAAAATTTTTCCGAGCGGAGCTAAAACAGGATAAGCATAAAGGGATACTGATGCTGTTTGCCAGCCAGCGTGCGATGCAGCTCTTTCTGACGCAGGTGACCGATTTACGCCTGATGCTGCTGGTTCAGGGAGATAAGCCGCGCTACAGGTTGGTTGAGCTACATCGTCAGCGGGTACAGGAAGGCCAGACCAGCGTGCTGATTGGTTTGCAGTCCTTTGCGGAAGGATTGGATCTGAAAGGGGAGCTCCTTTCTCAGGTGCATATCCATAAAATCGCGTTCCCGCCTATCGACAGTCCGGTCATTCTGACGGAAGGCGAATGGTTAAAAAGCCTCAAGCGGCATCCGTTTATCGTACAAAGTTTGCCCAGTGCTTCGTTTAACCTCATCCAGCAGGTTGGACGCCTTATTCGTAGCCATGACTGCTTTGGTGAAATCGTTATTTACGATCGGCGCCTGTTGACCAAAGGCTATGGCGCACAGCTGCTGGCCGCGCTGCCCGTCTTCCCGATTGAACAACGGGACATGCCATAACAAATTCCTCTAGAAAGCGGCCAACGCACAGGTAACTTGAAGTATGACGGGTATATCCGTCCCCCGAATAAGGGGGTAATTAGTCCCTATTTAGCGCTATATTTTTTTATTCTTATTTGTTAGATTTGTCTCGGAACAGCAAGGATGCCGTTAATACGTGTGACAAAGTATGTGATTACGTAGCGCGGTTTTTATCAACCAGGGACAGGTATCATGATGAAAATTAACGCAGTGAGTAAAATTTCCTTTCTGTTTAAAAATGAATGCCGCTCGGCATCTGTTCCTCTTGCGGTCCACATCAATACCAATAATAAAAATTAGTCACCGTGACTTTATTATTTATCATTTAATAATAACGAAAATAATTGGCGCTCTTTCTTAATTATTTCCTTATAGAGATAATTTTTTATTTATATGCATTTTTTGGATATCAACATTTTTAGTGAGATTTATCTACCCAGGAGACGAGTAGACCGCGGCTATGCGCGGTACATGCAATACCTCGATTGCATGAAGGGATTTAGGATTCTGATCATCCCGATCAGACTTATGGAGAAGAAAAGATGGCTTTACGAGATGAAGATAAGGATACCGCTGAATCGGCATTGCACGCAGCGGGTACGGGATATAGTGATGTGTACGATCTGTATAATTACCACTCCCGTGGTGATGGACAGCTTAATGGCAAACCCTCGTTCACAAGCGATCTGGCAGCGAAGGAAATTGTCCGTGACGGTCTGACCTGGAATGGCACGAACGTATTCGGCAAATCCGCTAGTTTGACCTATTCGTTCTTACAGAGCGTGAAGTCTATTCCTTCTGGCGATCAGGGTTTTGTGAAATTCAGTGCAGCCCAAGAACAACAAGCCAAACTGTCTCTGCAATCGTGGTCAGATGTGGCCAATCTCACGTTTACTCAGGTTAGCCCTACCCAAAAAGCTACCATCACGTTTGGTAACTACACCCGTGATTCAAGCGGTCAGATGGACTACGATACTCAGGCTTACGCTTATATGCCGGGTAATCACTCGGCAGCGGGCAGTGCCTGGTTTAACTACAACTCCGACACGGTGCGTAATCCGGCAACGGAATACGGCAAACAGACGCTGACGCATGAAATCGGTCATGCGCTGGGTCTGAATCACCCGGGTTCTTACAATGCGGGCGAAGGCAACCCGACCTACCGCGATGTGACCTATGCGGAAGATACGCGCCAGTTCAGCCTGATGAGCTACTGGAGTGAGCAAAACACCGGTGGCGATTTCCAGGGGCACTATGCTGCGGGCCCGCTGATTGATGACATCACGGCAATCCAGTATCTGTACGGCGCAAACATGAACACGCGTACGGGTGATACGGTATACGGCTTCAACTCCAATACGGGGCGTGATTTCTATGCCACCACCAGCAATAGCCAAAAACTGATTTTCTCCGTTTGGGATGCAGGTGGTAACGATACGTTTGATTTCTCTGGTTACAGAAACGATCAGCGTATCAACCTGAATGAAGGCGGGTTCTCTGATGTTGGCGGCCTGAAAGGTAACGTCTCTATCGCCCACGGTGTTACGATCGAAAACGCGATTGGCGGCTCCGGCAACGATATTATTATCGGCAACGATGCAAATAATATTCTGAACGGTGGTGCAGGCGATGACGTTATTTACGGCGGCAGCGGTGCTGATACGCTGACGGGCGGTGCGGGCAAAGATATTTTTGTCTATGCCAGCGCGAGCGATTCTTCCTATAAGACAGGTTATGACACCATCACGGATTTCCAACGCGGCATCGATAAAATCGATCTGTCAGCATTGAATCAAAAAGGTGATTTGCAGTTTGTCGAGTCCTTCACCGGACGTGGCAATGAAGCTCTGCTTAACTGGGATGCAGGTAGCAATACCACCGATTTGTGGCTGAATTTTGCGGATCAGACCACGCCAGACTTTGTTGTGCATATTGTTGGTCAGCCTTCTGCGGCAACCGATTTTATCGTGTGATGTAGCAAGGACGGGGTAACCCCCCCGTCCTTTTCTGTTATCGACTTGGGGCCACTATGAAAAAGTTAATCATCGCGGCGCTGTTAAGTGTAATAAGCGGAGGATGTATGGCGAGTAGTTTGAAGTTGCCTTCAGCAAGTGAGCTAAGCGGCGTATGGCAATTGCGTGGCGGGGAACAGCAGTGCGAGGTCGTGCTGCACAATACGCCGTTAGTGGATAACACCTGGCGCTTTGAAGGCGACGCGCCGTGTTTAAAAGCGCTGCTGCCGGATGTGCCTGCGGGATGGCGGCCGACGCCGGACGGTATCACGCTGACGAAAGAGCAGGGCCAGTCTGTGGCGTTCTTTAGCAAGGAAAAAGAGGGCTATACGCTGATATTGCCTGATGGCAGTGCACGTACGTTGTATAAACAGCTCTGACAGGAGAGGCAAACGCAGTGAGTCAACTAGCAAATAAGGAACGTTCGTTGTTGAGTATACTGCGTCCTTTCCGGCGCAGCTTTTGGAGCATTGGGATTTTCAGCGCCATCGTGAATCTACTGATGCTGTCGCCTTCGATTTATATGCTGCAGGTTTACGATCGCGTACTGGCTTCGGGGAATGGCACCACGTTGCTGATGCTCACCCTGCTGATTGCTGGTCTGGGGATATTCATGGCGGCACTCGAATGGGTGCGAAGCCTGGTGGTCGTAAGGCTCGGTACTCGTATCGATTTACAGCTGAACCAGCAGGTCTTCAACGCCGCATTTGAGCGCAATCTGGAAGCCGGCGAGGCCAAAGCCGGTCAAGCGCTGAACGATCTCACGCTACTGCGGCAGTTTATTACGGGCAACTCGCTATTTGCCTTCTTCGATATTCCCTGGTTTCCCTTCTTTTTACTGGTGCTGTTCCTGATCCATCCGGTTCTCGGCTTTCTGGCGCTGGGAGGAACGGTGGTGCTGGTGCTGCTGGCATGGCTGAATCAGCATCTCACCACGTCGCCTTTAGAAGAGGCAAACCATGAAGCGTTACAGGCGACACATCTTGCGGATACGCAACTGCGTAATGCCGAAGTCATTGAATCGATGGGGATGCTGCCTCATTTGCGCCGCCGTTGGCTGGGGCAACACTACCGTTTTATTACGCTGCAAAATCTGGCAAGTGAGCGGGCCGCCGTTGTCGGGGCAGCATCAAAACATGCGCGCATTTTTCTGCAATCGCTGATGCTCGGCGTGGGGGCGATGTTAGCGATTAAGGGCGAAATCACACCGGGGATGATGATTGCGGGGTCAATTCTTGTTGGGCGCGTGTTGAGCCCTATCGATCAGTTTATCGGTATCTGGAAGCCGCTGAGCAGCGCACGGCAGGCCTGGTATCGACTCAGCCGAATCATGACGGCTTATCCACCCAAAGCGGAGGCGATGGCGCTGCCCGCACCGGTTGGTCAGCTCAGCGTCGAGCATGTGTTATTGCAGACGCCGCAAGGGGCATCAAGATTGCAGGATATCCATTTCTCGCTTCATGCAGGCGAAACGCTGGCGATTTTGGGCGCATCGGGTTCAGGTAAATCTACGCTGGCACGTCTGCTGGTTGCGACGCAAACACCGACGCGTGGCAAGGTTCGACTGGATGGTGCCGATCTCAGTCAGGTAGATAAAACGGCATTTGGCCCAGCAATGGGCTATCTGCCACAGGATGTGCAGCTGTTTAAAGGCACGCTGGCGGAGAATATTTCCCGCTTTGGCGAGCATGATGCGGAAAAGATTGTCGCAGCGGCGAAGCTGGCTGGCGTTCACGAAATGATTCTTAGCCAACCGCAGGGATATGACACGCCGCTTGGCGCTGATGGCAACGGGCTGTCGGGTGGGCAACGGCAGCGTATCGCTCTGGCACGTGCGGTGTATGGCGATCCCTGCCTGCTGGTACTCGATGAGCCAAATTCCAGCCTCGATAACGAAGGCGAAATGGCGCTGGCACAGGCGATCTCGCATCTTCAGAAGCGGGGAGCGACGGTGATACTGATTACACATCGTCCTGCATTAACCACGCTGGCGCATAAAATTCTGGTGCTCAATCAGGGTAAGCAACAGCGCTTTGGGCCAGCGCGCGACATTCTGAACGAATTGCAGCCGCGTCGTGCCGCCAATCAAGCACAAATGACACCTGCCGCCGCTGTCCAGCCGTAACAGGGAATGACGAATACAGGGAAAGACATGTCCGCATCAGAAATAAGTGAAGAGAGTATGAACCAGACGGCGCGGCGTGATGAAAAACGTGCCGTGCGTTTGGGGTGGCTGCTGGTGCTCGCTGGGTTCGGCGGTTTTCTCCTGTGGGCACTGTTTGCACCGCTAGACAAGGGCGTCATGGTCAATGGCAGCGTCGTGATTTCTGGCAACCGCAAGGTTGTGCAGCACAGTCAGGGCGGCATTGTCGATAAAATCCAGGTGAAAGATGGCGACAGGGTTGAGGCCGGCCAGATTCTGCTAACGCTGAATGAGGTCGATGCGCGTTCGGCGAGTGAAGGGCTGGATGGTCAGTACTTACAGCTGGTGGCGCGTGAAGGTCGGCTGCTTGCCGAGCAGCAGCGCCTGAGCGACATGGTGATGACGCCTCGCCTGCAACCGCTAGCGGGGAAGCCGGGGATGAGTGTGATTACGGCATTACAGCGTGATTTACTGCGCAGCCGTCAGCAGTCGCTCAAGCTGGAAGCGGAAGGAATGCGCTCAAGTATCGCGGGGATGGAGGCGTCGCTCAGCGCCCAGCGTCAGGTGATGTCCAGCAAGCAGAAACAGCGGGAGACGTTGGAACAACAGCTGCAGGGGCTGCGTTCACTGGCGGCGGAAAACTATGTCCCGCGCAACAAAATGCTGGAGAACGAACGTCTGCTGGCGCAGCTTAACGGCGATATCGCCCAACTGGCGGGGGATATTAATCGTACTCGTCGTGATATTGAACAACAAACGCTGCTGATCGCCCAGCGTCAACAGGAATACGACAAGGAAGTGAACAGCGAGCTGGCGGACGTGCGGGCGCTGCTGAGCGATGTAGGTAGCAAAAAGGAAAAGGCCGATTTCAATCTGGCGAATATTCAGATGCGCGCACCTGTTTCCGGTACGGTGGTTGGGCTGAAAGTGTTTACGGAAGGCGGAGTGATTGCGCCGGGGCAGACGCTTCTGGAGATTGTGCCGGACGATCAGCCTCTCTTAGTGGATGCGCGTCTGCCCGTTGAACTGGTGGATAAGGTCTGGCCGGGACTATCCGTCGAGCTTCAGTTCGTCGCGTTTAACCAGAGCACGACGCCGCGTGTGGCGGGTACCGTCGAGCTGCTGTCCGCCGACCGCCTGCTGGATGAGCGAGACGGTTCCCCTTATTACAGTCTGCGCGTTCAGGTGGATGAGTCCGGGAAACGTGCGCTGGAGGGGCTGGAAGTTAAGCCCGGTATGCCGGTTCAAGGGTTTGTTCGTACCGGAGAGCGGTCGTTCGTCAATTATCTCTTTAAGCCTTTAATGGATCGCCTGCATCTGGCATTAACGGAAGAATAATCATGCAAAGGATCGCGATAATCGTGCTATTTGGGCTGCTTTCTTCGGGCGCTAACGCATTAGGGCTGCTTGATGCCTGGGAACTGGCGCTGCGTAATGATGCGCAATTTCGTGCTGCGGGTTTTGAGCGCGCGGCGGGTCAGGAAGAGGAGACCATCGGGCGTGCCAATCTGCTTCCCAATCTCCAGTACGGCTATAGCGCCAATAGCAGTCATTCCAAAGTCACCCAAACGGATAGCCTCAGCAATAACACGCTAAAACGCGATTACAACAGCTACACGTCGACGTTATCGCTGCGTCAGCCTCTGCTGGACTATGCTGCTTGGGCGCGTTATCAGCAGGGGGTTGCCCGCACGCTGATGGCCGATCAACGTTTTCGCGATCGCAGTCAGGATTTGATGGTGCGGTTATATCAAGCCTGGAGCAGTGCGCTGCTGGCGCAGGAAAAGCTGCAACTGCTGGATGCGCAGCAGCGGGCGTATCAGGAACAGCTGGCGCTGAATAAACGCCTGCTGCTGGCGGGTGAAGGTACGCTAACGGATGTGCGGGAAACGGAGGCGCGTTTTACGCTGATCGAAGCGCAGCGTATTGAGCAGCAGGATAATCTGGATGCCGCGATCACCGATCTGGAAAATATGACGGGGACGGCGCTGGATATCACGACGCTGTCTCCTTTGGCGCTCACTCAACTGCCGTCTGCGGAAGCAGGCAAGCAGACGCTGGCACAGTGGCGCGATCTTGCCGTGCAGCACAATGCCAAACTGGCGACGCAGCGCGAAGGGCTGGCGGTCAGCCGCTATGAAATCGAACGCAGCCGCGCTGGGCATTTACCCACGCTGTCGCTGGTGGCATCGTCGCGCAATAGCCGTTCGGAAAGTGAATACAACTACAACCAGAAATACGACACACAGAGTATCGGTTTGCAGCTAAATGTCCCGCTTTACGCGGGTGGCTCTGTCTCCGCATCTATGCGACAGGCGGCGGCGGAATATCAGCAAAGTCAGGCGGAACTGGACGATCAAACCAAGAAAACGCTGGCGGAATTGAAAAAGTACTACAACCTGTATAACAACGGGTCGGCGAAAATTAAGGCCTGGCAAATGACGGCCTCGTCGGCGCAAGAAGCGGTCAACGCCACGCGGTTGAGTGTTGCAGGCGGAGAACGTATCAATCTGGATATTCTGCTGGCAGAACAGGATTGGTATAACGCCCGACGAGAGCTGGCGGAAGCGAAATACAGCTGGCTTCAGGCATGGCTATTACTGCGCTATACCGCAGGTACGCTGAACGAGAAAGATATTCTGGAACTGGCGGCCTGGTTTCAGCCTGCAACAACGTCATTTGCCAATAACAGAGCCATTAGCCAATAACAAAACCAGCAGACACTAGGGTGTGTCCCTTAACTTAACAACCGCTATCAAAAATAGCCTGATCGCCCCCAGTTTTAGCATACTCAGGTCGTTTCTGGCTGTTTTTTCCGAGCGTGTCGCGATACGACGATTTTCTTTCAATATCGCAAAGCAACGCTCCACGACATTGCGTTTTTTGTACAGACTCGTATTGAGGGGCCGACGTCCGTCCTGACTGGCTTTCTCATTTGATTTAAACGGAATAACCGCTTTTATTCCTTTTATTTTCAAATAAATGCGAATACGTCTACTGGAGTAACCCTTATCCGCCAGTACTGCTTTCGGACGTGATTTCAGGTTCCCGCTTTTTCGGATAACCCCGACTCGGTTAAGCAAGGTTTCCGCATATCGGCTTTCGTGGGCTTGTCCACCGCTCAGGCAAAAACTCAGCGGTAATCCTGTGCCATCTGTCGCCAGATGGATTTTGGTGTCAAAGCCGCCGCGAGAGCGACCCAGTCCAGAATTATTTGGAGTATATCTACAACCGTTCAAAATACCGAGTTACAGAAAAAATCGCTAATTCGAGTAGAGCGAGAGATGATTTTTGAGGATACGCCAGTGGGAATAATTCATAGCGGGCTGGGTTGCAAAGGATGATCAAGTGGCGAATGTCGTCGGTGAATCAGAGAAAACTATTTATAAATACTTTCCCGCAAGTAGGAGGAATGGTGTTCCTATCACCGACTCATGTACAGCACGATAGCAATTTCCTTTGCGCCAGAATCACCAGAACCCCACCAAACATGTTATTTTCATTGATAAGTTCTTTACTGTGTCGCCGAAAATAAGAGGCCAGCATGGATTACACCAAAATTATCAAAGAAGTGGGGCGCGGGAAAAATCATGCGCGTGATGTCGATCAGGCAACGGCTTATGAACTGTATAGCGCGATGCTGCGCGGTGACGTGCCGGAGCTGGAGCTCGGTGGGCTGCTGATTGCGTTTCGCATCAAAGGTGAATCGGAAGCCGAGATGTTGGGTTTTTATCAGGCGATGAACGAGCATGTGTTGCGCCTGACCCCGCCTAAGGACTTTCCTATGCCTATCGTGCTTCCAAGCTATAACGGGGCGCGGAAGCAGGCAAACCTGACGCCACTGTTGGCGCTGCTGTTGGCAAAACTGGGTTTTCCGGTCGTGGTTCACGGCGTCAGCGACGATCCTACCCGCGTAACCAGCGCAGAAATTTTGCGTAACCTCGGCGTGACGATTACGGAGAATGCCGAGCAGGCGCAGCAGGAGCTTGATAACGGCAGCCCGGTCTTTATCCCTGTCTCGACGCTGTGCCCGGCCATCGATCGCCAGTTACAACTGCGCTGGCGGATGGGGGTGCGTAATAGTAGCCACACGCTGGCTAAGGTGGCGACACCGTTTGGTGAAAGCGACGCGCTGCGCGTTGCCAGCGTTTCCCATCCTGAATACGTTTCCCGCGTGGGGACGTTTTTTAATGGCATCAACGGGCGCGCACTTCTGATGCATGGCACGGAAGGGGAGGTTTACGCCAACCCGCAGCGCTGCCCGGAAATTCATTTTATCCATCAGCAAAATACCAACGTGCTGCAGCTTCGGCAGGAGATCAGCGTCGCACCCGATGCATTGCCGATTGCGAAGGATGCCGCCACCACCGCGCGCTGGACTGTACAGTGCCTGACGGGTGAAATTGCCATACCGCAGGCGATCCGTCTGCAACTGGCGTGCTGTCTGGTTGCCGCCGGTGAAGCGGCGACAATGGAACAGGCTGTCGCCACGATTAAGAAACGCCTTGGCTGATTGGTTTGCCGGAGCGAATTCGGACGCGGTTTACCGCGCCACTTCACGCAGCCAGGCGGCTGCCATTTGAAGAGAGAAGGAATAGCATGCAACAGGTAGCGGACTATTTTAACGCCTTGAATCGCGACTATCTTGCGGTTCATCAGGCGAAAGAAGAACTGTTTTGGCAACTGTATATGGGAACGGGCAACGATGACGTGTCCGAGCGTTTCTCTGCCGCAGAAAGTGCGTATAAGCGTTTTATTTCGCAGCCGCAGCGTCTGGCTGAGCTAAGAACCCATCTTGCGACACTGGAAAACAGTCCGCGTGATGAGCAACAGCAGGTGCTGTCGCATGGTTTGCAAGGCTGGTATCGGTTTTTCGACTGCAATGTGATTGAAGATCCGCAGGCTCAGGCGCTGATGGATGAGATTATCACCGCCGAAAGTGCGCTATACGCCAAGCGTAAATCCTATGAAATGACACATCTGGATGCCAAAGGTGAGCGTGTTTCCGCCTCGCTCGGAGAACTGCTGACCAATCAGACGACCAATGATACCGAAGCCTATCGTCAAAGTTCCCAGCAGGCGCTGCGCGATCTTGAACAGTGGCTGTTGCAGAATGGCTTCCCTGAGCTGATTTCACTGCGTAACCGTTTTGCCCGTCAGATGGGCTACCGCAACTATTTTGACTATAAGGTCAACAAGACGGAGCGGATGACGCCTGAACAGCTTTTTGCCATCCTCGATCCTTTTGAAGAACAAACGCGTGAAGCGAATACTCGTAGTCTAAAAAATCTGGCGGATGAAAAGGGCGAAGAGGCTCTGCAGCCGTGGAATATTCGCTATGCCAGCGCGGGCGATGTGACGCGCCAGCTCGATCCCTATTTCCCTTTCTCTGCATCGCTGGAGCGTTGGATCAACAGCTTTAAGCGTCTGCGTATTGGGTTTAACGGTGCAGAAATGCAGCTCGATTTGCTGGTGCGTAAAGGTAAATACGAGAACGGCTTTATGCATGGCCCGGTGCCGCCGTTTGTGCAGGAAGGGAAATGGGTTCCGGCACGGATTAATTTCACCAGTCTGGCAAAACCGGATCAAATTGGCAGCGGTGCCAGCGGCATTAATACGCTGTTTCATGAAGGTGGGCACGCCGCGCATTTTGCCAATATTCGGCAGAACGCCCCCTGCTTTTCACAGGAATTCCCACCAACCTCAATGGCTTATGCAGAAACGCAGTCCATGTTCTGCGACAGTCTGCTGGGCGATGCCGACTGGTTAAAACGCTATGCAAAGAATGCGCAGGGAGAGATGATTCCTGATGAATTAATCCGTGCGGATATCAGCACGCAGCAGCCAATGCGAGCTTTTAGTGAGCGACACATCCTGCTGGTGCCGTATTTTGAGTGGCAACTCTATTCGTGGGACGACGAAGCGCGTACACCAGAAGCGATGACGAAACTGGCGCGCGACACCGAGCAGCGTATTTTGGGCATTAGCGGTAGCCCGCGCCCGACGCTGGCGATCCCTCATCTGCTGTCTATGGAGTCGGCGTGTTCTTATCAGGGATACCTGCTGGCATTGATGGCGGTGGAGCAGACGCGCAGCTATTTCCTGCAACGTGACGGTTACCTGACGGATAACCCGGCTATCGGCCCTGATTTGGCACAACACTATTGGCATCCGGGCAATAGCGTAAGTCACGACGATACACTGCGTAGCCTGACCGGTGAGGGCTTCAACCCCGCTTATCTGGCGCAGGCCTGTAATCTAACGGTCGATGAAGCCTGGCAACAGGCAGAAGAAATGATGGCGAAGGCGGCAGTTCGTCCTCAGCCTGCTGCGGATTTCGATCTGTCTGCGCGTATTCGTGTGGTCGATGGTAGCCGCGTGCTGGCGGATAATGAACAGAGCGACGAGGAGATGTGCCAGGATTTTGCGGCGTTTATTGAACGAGAATATCCGCGTTCGCAGGCATAACGTTCGCTGGCATCACAAGTAAGAGAAAGGGGGCGAAAGCCCCCTTGTTGATCAAGATACGTGTTGCAGGAATTCACGCAGACGGTCGCTGGGTGGATTCGTAATCAGCGTTTCCGGGTCGCCATCTTCTGCGATGCGGCCTTTATCAATAAAGATCAGGCGTGAAGCCACTTTATGGGCAAAGCCCACTTCGTGAGTGACGATGACCATCGTCATGCCTTCTTCGGCCAGATCTTTCATGACGGTTAGCACTTCATGACGCAGTTCCGGGTCGAGTGCCGATGTCGGCTCATCAAACAGCATCAGCTTCGGTTTAACCGCTAACGCACGGGCGATAGCGACACGCTGCTGTTGACCGCCGGAAAGCTCGGAAGGGTAATGATGCGCGCGTTCTGACAGACCCACTTTCGCCAGTAATTCCAGCGCCAGCTTCTCGGCATCGGCTTTACTTGCGCCGCGAACCCGAATAGGGCCGAACGCGACGTTTTCCAGCGCGGTAAGATGTGGGAACAGATAAAACTGCTGGAATACCATCCCGGCTTCCTGACGGATTAAACGCTCGTCAACGCGCGGGTCGTTCACTTTCAGGCCATCAACAACTAATTCACCGCTGGTAATTTCTTCCAGCTTGTTGATGCAGCGCAGCAGCGTGGATTTACCCGAACCCGAAGGCCCGATGATGACCACAACTTCACCCTGACCGATGGTGAGATCGATATTGTGTAAGACCTGTGTCTTGCCAAAGTGTTTGGATACGTTTTTAAATTCAATCATATAATCTTAAGTCTTCTTTCCAGACGACGCAGAATAAAGCTGAGGATCAGCGTGATGCACAGGTAAATAATGGCAACCGCAGTCCAGATTTCCAGCGCACGGAAGTTGCCCGCGATGATTTCCTGACCTGAACGTGTGAGTTCAGCCACGCCGATGACAATAAACAGTGACGTATCTTTGATGCTGATAATCCACTGGTTACCCAGCGGCGGCAGCATGCGACGCAGGGCGAGTGGGGCAATCACATGGCGTAACGTCGCGCTGCGAGACAGCCCAAGCGCCAGACCCGCTTCACGGAAACCGTTATGAATCGACAATACCGAACCACGGGTGATTTCCGCGATGTAAGCACCAGAGTTAATCATGATGGTGACGACGGCGGCGGCAAAAGGGTCGATGCGTACGGACGTGAAAATCATTGGCAAGGCGAAGTAAATAAACATCACCTGCACAACGATTGGGGTGCCACGAATAATTTCAATAAAAACGAGCGAAATGCGGCTGGAAAACCAGCCGCCGTAGGCGCGGGCAAAACCCGCGACCACGCCAATCACCAGGCCGCCAAGCAGACCCAGAACAGAAATCAACAACGTCATTTTTGCCCCTTCCATCAGGAGGGGCAGAGAAGGCCAAATGGCGCTCCAGTCAAACTGCATGGAATATCTCCAGATTAAATCGGCAATTACTTAGGTTCTACGCCAAACCACTTCTTGTAGATCTCAGCATAAGTGCCGTTTTCACGCAGTGTTTTCAGGGCGCCATTCACTTTTTCACGCAACTCGTTGCTGCCTTTCGGGAACGCGATGCCGTATTGCTGGGCTTTAATGGAATCACCTACCGCTTTAAACTGGCCGTTGCCTGCGGTTTTGATGAAGTAGAGAATATTTGGTGTATCGTGCAGCACAGCGTCAGCACGGTTGGTGCCCAGTTCCATGTAGGCGTTGTCGATGTTCGGGAACTGGCGCAGATCTTTGGTTTTGATATTGGCTTTCGCGTAATCAACGGAACCCGTGCCGCTCTTCACTGCCAGCACTTTACCTGCCAAATCCTGCTCGCCTTTGATGTCGTTGTTGTCTGCTTTGACCATTACCAGCAGGCCGCTGTTGTAATAGCCGTCAGAGAAATCGATTGCTTTTTTGCGCTCTTCAGTAATCGTAATGCCTGCGAGTGCCAGATCGATGTTACGGGTTTGCAGTGCAGGAATAATGCCGCCGAAGTCCATTGGCTTCAGGGTGTACTTCAGGTTGAGCTGTTTAGCTATAGCATCCCAGAGGTCGATGTCAAAACCGACGTACTTGTCGCCTTGTTTGAATTCAAAAGGGACGAAAGCGGTGTCTGTAGCGACAATCAGTTCTTTCTCAGCAGCATAGCTAGATACGCTCATCATCAGCGTCAGTGCAGCCAAAGAGGCCTTAAGTAGTGATTTCATCAAATCCTTCCTATTAGCAGTTGTGGGAGCTTTTTGTTTTACAGGTGTTTTAAGCACGTTTAAGCATAGTACATCATACGAAAGTGAAACCTGAGTCAGTTACCCTGCGTAGTGCTTAACCTGTTGCTTTATTTATTGCCCTGCCAGCGGTGAAATTTTCACCTCCGATTCGCTCAGGCAAGGCGCTGTTATGATTAACTGATTTACAGAAGGGAAACAACCGTTGATTCGCGTTATGGCCAATTAATACGGGCAAAAGCTAATTTTTTGAGCGTCTTAATGGATAAAACGTGTGGTTTGTGCGGTTATGCCAGAAAAGAGGGCGGCTTGAGTGGGGAGACTGTCAGAGAAAAGGCTGCTTAAGCAGCCTTGAACGCGTTTACGAGACGAGATGTTGATTATTCGATGTTTGATTCAATGAACCACAGGAACTGATCCAGATCGCGTGATGCGGCGGTTAGAATATCTGCAGAGGCCTCATCTTCCGTTTTACCAATGGCTTTGCGTACGTTGTTAGCAACAATCGCATAGCGTTCGGCCAGCGCTTTAAGATGATCCTGAACGCTATGGATGTTGGTTGGGTAGCTTTTCAGCGAGGTTTGTTTACCCACGATTTGCACCGTACCCAGCGCCACACCGCCTATCTGCACCACGCGCTCGGCGATGGTATCCTGATGGTCAATAATCGAGGTGCGGAAGCCATCCAACATTTCATGGACGGCGATAAAGTTTGCACCGCGCATGTTCCAGTGCGCCTGTTTGGTAATCAACGACAGGTCGATGAAATCAACAACCAGTTGGTTTAACAGCGCGATCGTCGAGGTCTTAACGCTATCATCCAAATCATTGCGAGTGTAAAGCAATGCGGACGGGGCTGATTTCACGAGTTTAGCGGTAGGCATAATAGTATCCTCTCTTTAATTATTGATAGTCTTGCTGTTCAATGTGATTAATTATAGCAGTGATAAAAATTAATATTGAAAAGAATCACCTATCAAATGGATAGCTATAGCATAACGACGGTGTGGGTATTTGTAGTCAGGGTTTATCTGATATCAATAATGTGCCTGCGGCGATGTCAGGGTAATATTTTAATTACCACTGAAACATAATATCATATATTGATAAATGTCATTGCTGGTTAGGTGAAAATAGTTATTATTCTCCGCTATTGCTTAAATAGAATGACAGCGTCGTTTCTCTCTTAAAATATAGCGTGTGCGAGTAAAAGGAGTCGTGGTGAATGAGAGTGAATATTATTGGCACCAGTGGAAGTGGCAAATCGACGCTTGCTCGCTGTTTGTCGGAAAAGCTGGCTATACCGTACATTGAAATGGATGCTCTTTTTTGGCTCAAAGACTGGCAAGAACGGACGGATGCCGATTTTTTTCAACGACTTGAAAACGCGCTAGAGCCTGAAAACTGGGTGTTGGATGGTAACTATAATCGCACGCGTGACATCAAATGGCGCAATGTTGATGTCGTGATTTGGGTCGATTACAGTTTTAGCCGTACGCTTTTTCAGGCGGTACGGCGTGCCTTTCTTCGGGCATGGCGTAAAGAGGAACTCTGGAGCGGCACGGGTAATAAAGAGTCTTTTCTCCGCAGTTTCCTTAGTCGGGATTCAATTATCCTCTGGACAATAAAAACCTATTCAAGAAACCGGAAACGGTATTTGGCGGATTTAGCCGATCCTCACTATCGCCATATCCGCTTTATTACGTTGCGTTCTCCTCGGGAATGTAAAAATTTTCTGCAACACTTTCCCAAGGAAATACACACTTATTTGGCTTGAGTCTTTGCTTTGGTGCCATCTGCAGGTTTTATTGTCAGCGTTGCGCCGATTGACGCGATGATAATAGAGATCAGCGCCATCCATTGTATGAACGATAAATGTTCGCCGAGAAAAAGAATCCCAGAGAGGGCGGCAATAGCGGGTTCCATACTCATCAGCGTGCTGAATGTTCTGGCGGGCAGACGGGTTAATGCCACCATTTCCAGAGAATAGGGTAGTGCGGTGGACAGAATGGCGACGGCAATACCGAGCGGGAGTATCGAGAGCGAGAATAGCGTGCTCTCAGCGTAATACGCACCAATAGGGCAGAAGATCAGCGCAGCAATGCAGGAGCCGATAGCGACGGTTCCTGGTCCGTGGTTTGCTCCCGCTTTTTGCCCAAACAGAATATAAAGTGCCCAACAGGCACCTGCACCGACAGCGCAAGCCGCACCCGTTAAGTCAACATTGCCGATATTGTGTCCCAGCGGCAATAAGAACCATAGCCCGACAACAGCCAGAAAAACCCACAGAAAATCAATCGGCCTGCGTGAGGCTAACATAGCAACGGCAAGCGGGCCGGTGAATTCCAGTGCGACAGCAATGCCAAGCGGCACCGTTTGTAATGACAGGTAGAACAGAAAGTTCATCCCGCCCAGTGTCATGCCATACACCAGCAACGGCAGGCGGTTACTGCTAAATCGCATACGCCACGGTTTGAAGATGATGCACAGGATGATCGTACCAATTCCCAGACGCAGTGCCGTGACGCCAGTGGCGCCAATAAGTGGAAACAAACTTTTGGCCAGAGCGGCACCGCTTTGGATAGAAAGCATCGAGATAATGATGAGCAATACAGGGATAAATGATGATGAGCGATGGGAAAATAAGGTCATTCTTTTGGCCTTAAAACAGGTATAACATTCCGTTGCTATTATATCCAATTGTAAACAATTTGTCTGGTATGAGTTGACTTTTATTGACCTTTATTTACGCATCATTTAATTGATGTATTTTTGTTCAATGGAATTAGCGTACAAACTGAGCGAGAAATTCGGAATTATCTGTTTTACTGCGTTGTGATGAATTTATTTTTAATCTAATTGTCACAATAAAAAAATCAATATAATTAGTACTATAGGTTGCTACTGACAATATTTGTTACATCTAAAGCCTAATTGATAAATATTTATAGGGCGGTAATCCCCGAATTTATTTGTTATATTTACTGCGTTAGTTAGTCTTTCATAAAATAAATTCGAGGCTGTAAATATGAAAAAAATCGCGTGTCTTTCCGCTCTGGCTTGTGTATTAGCCGTTGGCGCAGGTTCTGCATTTGCTGGTGAAAGTACTGTAACTGCAGGTTATGCTCAAGGTGATGCTCAGGGCGTAAAAAATAAAGTTAAAGGCTTTAACCTGAAATATCGTTACGAACAAGATAATAACCCACTGGGCGTTATTGGTTCATTCACCTACCTGGAAAAAAATGGTAGCGATGGCAGCGACTACAATAAAGGCCAATACATGGGCTTCACTGCGGGTCCTGCTTACCGTTTGAATGACTGGGCAAGCCTGTACGGTGTTGTTGGTCTCAGCCACGGTAAAGTAACAAATAACGCGACCAACGGCCTGGACAACAACAGCAACGACGATTACGGCTTCACCTATGGTGCGGGTGTCCAGTTCAACCCAATGCAGGACGTTGCTCTGGATGTGGGTTACGAACAAAGCCGTATCCGCAGTGTTGACGTAGGTGCTTGGGCTGTTGGCGTAGGTTACCGCTTCTAATCTAACTCTGTAGGGGATGTTTACCCTCAGTGTTGGTTGTTAGATATGCCGGAAGAATCCGCTCTTTTTAGGGCGGATTTTTTTATGGCGAGCTTCCTGCCCACCACTCTGCGGACTGTTGCAAGCGACGTTTTTCATAGCTGTTTGTCTAAATCAGCGATGAGTTTCATCAGTCATTTATCCAGTCACTTTCCAGCCGGTTGATATCCGAATGTGCTTATCGGCATTGATCAAATTCATGCAGTATCGGTCTGTCATAAGATTTTATCTTGACGTTAAGATTCTTTATGTGAAGATAATGTTCATCAAGTCGTAGTGATTTACTCAAGCTATTGAGGTTATACATGGCAGTGACATCAACGGTCCGCACGCGGGCTTTTCTGTTCTTCACAATTATCCTGCTGGGGCTGAATTTACGTCCTGTTCTGGCGGGGATTGGCCCATTGCTGAATCAGATTCAGGCTGCAACGGGCCTGGATGACAGCATGGCGGGAATGTTAACCACGCTCCCGGTGTTCGCTATGGGGTGGTGTGCGTTATATGGCGGTCAGTTGCAGGCGCGTCTTGGTGAATATCGGGGAATCACGCTGGGCATTGTGGTCATTGCCTTGGCGTGCAGTGCTCGCTGGTGGCTGAATAGCGGTATTGCGCTGCTGGTTAGCGCTGCGCTTGCCGGAATCGGAATTGCCTTGATTCAGGCGCTGGTGCCGTCGTTTATCAAGCTCCATTTTGGTCGCCACAGCAGTCTCCTCATGGGCTTTTATACCACGGCGATTATGACCGGTGCGGCGTTTGCGGCTTCATCGGTTTCTCCGCTGGCAAATGTGTGGGGCTGGCAAAGTGCGCTGGCCTGCTGGGGAATGGTGGCGCTGGTGGCTGTGGTGGCCTGGCGGTGTATCCCTAAAGTGTATACCGTGAAACAGGATGCGGTGGCTGTTCTAGCAACGCGCCGAAGCGGAATGGACTGGCTGCTGATGGTGTTCTTCGGCATTGGTACGGGGGCGTATACGCTGGTACTGGCATGGCTGCCGCCGTATTACATTCAACTGGGGTTGGATGCGACGCAAAGCGGCCTGATGTTGGGTGGATTAACGCTGACGGAAGTAATTTCCGGCCTGCTGGTATCAACGTTCATCAACCGTTTTCCCGATCGACGCAAGCTGTTGCTTCCTGTTCTGACCGTGATGCTGGTGGGAATGATTGGGTTGATTGTGGCGCCGTTAACGTTTACGTATCCCATCATTATCATGCTGGGCGTTGGCATTGGTGCGCTGTTCCCGCTGTCGCTGATTGTGGCGTTGGATCAGGTGACAGAATCACATAAAACCGGTTCACTGATGGGCTTTGTGCAGGGCGGCGGCTACATCCTCGCCAGCCTGATGCCTTTGCTGGCCGGTTTCATTCGTCAGCATACGGCGGGTCTGGAACAGGCCTGGATGATCATGACTGTTGGTGTGGTCGTCTTGATTNNGGTCGTCTTGATTCTCATGGCGACCCGTTTTGCTCCGGTGAAGAGCCCGAGTCGCTAAGCGGTTTGTTGTGTTGTCAGCGAGCGGAAACCCGCTCGCTATCATCAATTTGTTGGTGGGCGATAGCGCCATAGCCAGCGTCCGCTCATCAGGCGGCGGTAATAGAAGAACCCGCGTACAATCCAGTCAAAGAACATCCCCATCCACACGCCGATCACGCCAAAACCGAGCATCACGCCGAGGATATATCCTGCGATGACCCGACATCCCCACATGCCAGCCATTGCTACCCACATGGTGTAGCTGGCGTCTTTCGCGCCTTTTAGACCAGCAGGAAGCACCCAGGACGCCGCCCAGATCGGCATAAATAGTGCGTTGAGCCACAAGAGATGTTTTGCCACTTCGATAACTTCCGTCTCATTGGTGTAAAACGATGCCAAAAAGCTGGCACTGGGCACCGATAGGACGGCAAGTACGCACAGCCCGATATTGGACAGCCAGAAGATGTGCTTCAACTGGCGGGTGGACTGCATGATTTGGCCTTTCCCCAGCCGTGTGCCAACGATAATGGTGGCGGCCGCACCGAGTGAATTGCCGGGAAGGTTGATCAGCGTTGAGATGGAGAAAGCAATAAAGTTTCCGGCAATGACCTCGGTTCCCATATCTGCCACAAAACGCTGGGTGATCAGCTTGCCGATGTTAAACATCACGGATTCAATGCTGGCGGGAATACCGATACTGAGTACTTCATAAAGGATCGACAGGGTGAAAGGCGCAAAGTAAGACTTGAAGGGAATGCGCAGCGCACCGTTAAAACCGTGCATTAGCGTCAGAATCACGAATACCGCGCCGATATAGCGTGAAATGGTAATACCAATTCCCGCGCCAACAAAGCCAAGGCCATCCCAGGAAAATGCCCCGTAAATCAGTAGGCTACTGATGCCAATATTGAGAATATTCATCCCAATGTTGATGACCATTGGCAACTTGGTATTACCCGCGCCCCGCAACGCGCCACAGCCTACCAGCGCGATGGCGACAGCAGGATATCCCCATACCGTCCAGCGAAGGAACGTGAGGGCAAGTGCTTTAACCTGTACGTCGGCCTGTCCTGCGATCAGATCGATAATCGCTGAGCCGGCGAATTCAACCAGAGCGACCAACAGAAAGGATGACAGAACCAGTAATGACATCGATTGGCGAGCGGCCGATCGTGCCTGCTTTCTGTTGCGCTGTCCTAGGCTGAACGCGACAACAACGGCGGTCCCTAATGCGACGGCGGTAAAGAACGCGATGATAACCATATTGAAGCTATCAGCCAAGCCGACGGCTGCCATGGCCTCTTTCCCTAGCCAACTGACCAGGAAGGTGCTGAAAACCCCCATCAACACGACGCAAAGACCTTCAATAAAGATGGGGAAGGCGAGCGGTGAGATTTCTCTCCAGAAGAGAACGCGGTTGGAGTAACGCTTTTTATACCAGTCTGTGTCTTTTAATTTTTTCATGAAACGATCTTAGCGGTATCTCAAGTTTCCCAGTCGGCACGGTAAACAGAGCCACAGGGTGGCTCGCAAATAGCAGTATTTTTGCACGGTACTTATGCATACAGTGACTTATCCATACTGTTGTCGATCCATTTTGTACGATCGCGGCAGCATGACTGTTTTTTAAAATAGCGTTTCTGTTTATAGAGTATCAGCCGCTAAATCGATGTCCAGTCTGGATTGCTTTCTGCGCGCGGAAAGTTGTTGCACGTGCCCATTATTTAATTTAGATTTTACTTAATTAGATTTATCTAAATTAACGGTGACACGCAAACAATCAGCGATATCACCTTCCTTGCTGACTGAATACTACGCTGAACGATGCATGATGACGGGGTTCAGCGGCTCAAAAAGAGGATTATGATCATGCCAACGCCACTTGCTATCTCCCCCGCTCAGGCTCGTAAATTGTTAGATGAAGGTGCGGTGCTCATTGATATTCGCCAGCCGGAAGAATATGCCCGCGAGCACATCGCACAGGCAAGGTTGCACCCGCTGAATTCCTCTGCTGGGTATGTCCTTCCTGATGATAACAAAGAAGGACAGGTTGTGATTTTCCATTGTTTGTCTGGCATGCGCTCGGAACAGAATGCTGACTTGCTGGCACAGACAGTTTCACCCGCAACGGTATTTCTTCTGGAAGGGGGAATGACCGCATGGAAAAAGGCAGGATTTCCAACGGAAGTGAATCGTAAGCAGCCGATTGAACTCATGCGGCAGGTTCAAATCGTCGCTGGCGTCTTTATTCTGGGTGGTGTATTACTGGGTTACAGCGTAAACAGCGCTTTCTTCCTGCTTTCTGGTTTTGTAGGAGCAGGGCTGCTGTTTGCAGGGATCACGGGTTTTTGTGGCATGGCAAGACTGTTGATGAAAATGCCGTGGAACTGTGGCGCCAAACGCTGATGTGCTGGGATGGCTTGCCAGAAGAGTAAGCGGAGTGTTAACCGATAACGTTAAAGAATAGGGGCAGTAATATGGATATGAAAAACATTCCGTTTGGTACGACTGACTGGTCGCAAATAGAGCCCACCGAGCACAGGGGAGAGACGGGGATCGCCTACTGGCGAACACAGCGTTTTGATGATATTCGGGTTCGTATTGTTGAGTACACGCCAGGCTATCTGGCCGATCACTGGTGCTCTAAAGGGCATATTCTGCTGTGCCTTGAAGGTGAACTTCATACGGAATTAGATGATGGCCGTGTTTTTGTCCTCAAACCGGGAATGAGCTATCAGGTTGCGGATAACGCGGAAGCTCATCGCTCCTACACCGAGACGGGCGCGAAGCTGTTTGTTGTGGATTGATGCCAGAGGGCTAATCTGGAGTATGGGGATTAGCCCTTGATTAGTTAGCTCATCCTATCTGGGGTCGCGTTCGTCGAAGCCAGGAAAAAATCTGTGTAGAAATGTTCAATCCGTTGATAGAGACGAAAGAAATTCGCCTCTAAGCCTGTTGCCGATATTGGTATATAACCATACACTAAGTATGGTTAATGGTGCCGAGTTTATTATCTACATGAATCAGGAGTGTATGAGCATGTCTATCAGAATTGAACTTGCAGAATCTATGGAAGTGTTGAGTCTTCGGGTCGTCGGTCCCTATTACGAAAAAATACCGCAAGGATTTGATGAAATACTATCGTGGGCAAGGGAGCATCATCTCTCCATCGATAAATCTTTGGCGTTCTACTGGGATGATCCCAGCAAAGTAGAACCGGATGAATTACGGGCGGATGTGGCGATTACGTGCAAAGAGATGCCGCCAACGCTGCCGGAAGGGACAGAAATACGCAGGGAAATCATTCCCGGTGGGCTTTATGCCGTAACGCACACCATTGTGGAGAAGGGGGATTTTGCGAAAGCCTGGGATGACTTTTATAAAGCCATTCATGCACAAGGATATCGACCGGCGGGCGACATATGTTATGAAAATTATTTGTGCGACGGAAGCAACGGTAATTGGGAAATTGAAATATGGCAGTCTGTTGAAACAGTGAATTAAGCTCGTTTATTGAGATTGATTTAAAAATAAAATATCGGAGCAGCTGCATTGTTACTGTTAATACGCCGTGAAAGATTACATTATGGTATACCTTGGCATGGTGAGGGTATTTATCATTATCACAGGCACTCAATGAATGCCTGTTGTAATGCATCACTTAATCAGTGAGTTATCGATAGTCTTAATGACAGTCCCATTCTGTTGTTTGATGATGTTTAACTGAACCCCGTCAGATTTTCGTGTGGCTAAAACATTAATATCCTTTTCATCATCGCAATTGAAATCACCTTGCAACGATAGTGCGATGGCTTTCAGCGAATCATCGGTAGAGAAGGGAATATACGAGGCAGTATTGTCTTTACTGATAATTTTGACACCTACCGCACCAGTAATGTCAGGGCGGGATTCCACTTTGCT
>NZ_JACDSF010000027.1:104667-173469 GCF_013449685.1 Pectobacterium brasiliense
AGTGAGTTAGATCTCGCCCTGACTGTTTGGTCTCGTTCGGCAACACGCTGATTCAACCAGGCATTAACTTCATCCTCAAACCAGCCAACACGACGCATACCAATACGGAAACCTTTGGGGAATTCTCCTGCGTTGATCATGTCCTGAAATGCGCTATCGGATTTCAGGCGTAAAATCGCTTTGACTTCTTTCTTCAGTAAGATTTTTCTTTCTGCTGGCGTCACTTTATATATCTCCGTCAATACCGAACGATTCCGGCGTTGTGGGGATATTTGCAAAAAGGGCAGTGTGCGGGGAAGGGGCTATGATTCCATTAAGTCTTAATGGAACCAAAACCCTTAACGGAATATGTTTTAGGCCGGTTTGGTGCTGTCAGAGGCGTTTTCGTCGGGGATTCGGTATTGTTGTAAGGCTTCAACCCCATCATTGCGCCATCTTGATAATGTGCCTTGGCTAATAGGTATTTTATAACCTTGCTTTTGTGCTGCCGCTTCGATGGCTGCCGCCGTTTTGGCTGGCTGATCAAGGTCAAAACCAGCACATTTCGCCAGTATTGTAATCAGAGCTTTCATTTTGTCAGACGGCCTTTGCGTGGTAGAACCATCTGCTATGGGTTGCGCAGGTCTTTCTATTTCGCCATTAATATAGCTCGGTAGGACAGCGCCTGTTTTTGCGTGCTCATACAGATTTTCAATATCACTGCGTAAAATAAGCAGCGATTGAAGATTGTAATGAAGTTCGGTTTTTAATGCGGCAATTATACTGGTTACACTTGGTATTTTAATTTTTACTGGGGTTGTATGTATGAGACTTAACTTATTTTTATTATCTAACTCTGACGTTAGATAGCGATTATGGGACACTTCCCAAACCCCAGTAACTGTAAGTGGGTAGGCGACGTAATGAAACCCATGCTCATCAGATGTTGGAATGCTTATATATGATTCCTCAGCGCCCCCCCAAGCCACCGACGCCCCTAAGTTATTGCTATTTGCTATAGCCAAAAGAATTTTCTTTTGCTCACTATCACTCAATTCGCTATCGCTACTAAAATAAACAGTCGCGGGTATTCTGTCGATCAAATCAACGGCAAGCGTTATTGCCTTAATATCATGCCAGTGATAAAAATCTTCGATCTCACATTTCAGCAACTTAGCCGCGCGGGGCAAGGAGCAGTATTCAAATGGCGCTATCCCTTTATCTTTCCAGATGTTCGTTACTGAATGATTTCCTGCCATAACGCCCCCTTGCGTTCCCCTATGGTAAAAACCAGCGCCAACCCATAGGGGCTGAGATATCCTAGGCGCAGCTTATTCGGTTTCTATCGGTTATCACCGGAATGCACATAATAACGTCATTTTTTCTACTTGGGTGTGATTTTTACTGTGATTTTATCCACTACTTCCCAACCACCCGTAAACCGCGAACCGCTTCAGATGCTAACGTCTTGCCAGTAGCAGCACTTTCGACAAATTCACCCCACCAGCACATCAATATCTTGCGCTGTTCCAGATAGGTGGAGCGGTTATAGGCTCGGCGCACTTCGTTGGTGTCTACGTGGGCGAGGGCGGCTTCGATCACATCTGGCGGGAACCCTTCTTCATTGGCGGCGGTACTGAATATGGCGCGTAGGCCGTGGGATACCAGTACGCCTTTGTAACCCATACGGCGCAATGCGGCGTTAGCGGTTTGGCTGTTCATAGGCTGCTTCGGATCTTTATTGGATGGAAACAGATATTCTCGGTGTCCGCTGATGGGCTTCATGGCATCCAGAATGGCTAACGCCTGTGGGGGTAGGGGAATAACGTGCTCACGGCGCATCTTCATACGGCTGGCGGGGATCGTCCAGGTACTTTCCGTAAGATTTATCTCGCTCCAGCGGGTTTCAGCGGCTTCAGCAGGGCGGGTGACGGTCAGTAGTTGCCATTCAATCAATAAGCGGGTTTGTAGTTCGATACTGGCGACCGATAGCGTTTTCATCAAGTCAGGTAATGCCTCTGGCCGGATGGTCGGCATATGAGTTTTAACTGGTGTCTGAAACGCTTTGCGGATCTTGGCTGCGGGGTTAGCAGGAATCAGCCCAGAGTTAACCGCGTAATCCATTATCTCGTTAATTCGCTGGATTACTCGTTTGACGGTTTCCAGCTTGCCGCTGGCCTGTATCGGCTCCAGCGCGGTGATGAAGTGACGGGCGGTAAGCTGGGTGATCGGTAGGGTTCCGATGAACGGGAACACGTGTTTTTCCAGCGAGCGCCAGATATCTTTAATGGTGTTCTCTGCCAGCGGTTGGGATTTTTTCACTTCGTACCAGTCTGCGGAAACTTTGGTGAACGTGTTCAGATTGATGGCTTGTTCTTGTTCGCGCTGCTGTTGCTGGTGGAATTGCGGATCGATGCCTTTGCTTATCAGTGCCTTTGCCGCCTCGCGTCGTTGTCGGGCTTCGGCCAAAGAAACCGCAGGGTATGAACCAAAACTGATTAATGCACGTTTCTTCGTATCGGGACGGTAATAATTAAATCGCCAGATTTTAGAACCGCTCGGTTTCACCAGCAGATACAACCCATCTCCGTCCTGTAGCGTATATTCCTTCTCGGCAGGTTTGGCGGCTTTGATCTCGGTATTGGTCAGTGGGGTAGTTATACGAGCCATCGTAGTTATACGCTTTTGTAGTTATATGGGGCGGTATAACTAAGCGTATAACTAAACTTTCCGGCTGTAAACGGGGTATCCCGATAGATAACAGGCAACAAAAAACCCGCAAACTCAGTGAGAATGCGGGTTTCTGTGGGGTTTCCGGTAGTAAACGATACTTACCGAATATGTATTTGGTCGGCACGAGAGGATTTGAACCTCCGACCCCCGACACCCCATGACGGTGCGCTACCAGGCTGCGCTACGTGCCGATGCTATGGGTATTTATACTACCTTTTCCTGACCTTATTGCAATAGCCGGATGGAATGACTGCTTTAGATTTAGGCAGTTAGTTGGCGATAAAGCGCCTTTCGTTTGTTAGTACCTGCAAGAGTAGCGCAAGCTGTGGTTTTTCATCATTCAACCGATTTCCCGCCATGTCGTAAGCTCGGTAGTTGCCGTTGCTTTCCAATACGATGAGCTGATCCTGCGTTGTGATTAGCAGAGTGCCACCGTTGCCGTTAATCAACCACGGGTAGCGTCGCTGGGCTGAGAACAGGTCTTCACCCTGCGAATAATCATCCGTGCTGTTTTTAACGTGGAGCAGGCGCTGCATTAGCGTGGTCATGACGTCTTTGTTATCCGTCATTTTCGTAATAGTCTGCGCAGGCGTGTTCGGCCAGTGAACAATGAGCGGCGTTTGCCACTGAGTTCGGGCAAAACGTGCCGCGTTGCTGGCATTAGCATTCTGGTTTTGTGCCGTTGTCACGATGACGACGGTGTTATTCAGAATGTTTTTTTCCTGCAGGGTATGAATGATTTGCCCAATCTGGCGATCGACGTCCTGAATATTCATGCGGCCGTTAGGCCCAGCATCTTTGCCATCTGCGGTTTTCGGTGCACTGCTCAGTTCAACGTAAGAGAACCAGGGGGCGGGGTTATTATCGCGGCTGAGCCATTCCTGCCATTGCGTGATGATGGCATCGCCGCTTTGCTGCTGCGGCGCAGGTAAGGAGAAATCAGAAAGCAGCGCCTGACGATAAAGCGGGCTGTTGAAGCCGTTCGCCGAAAATAGTCCGAACTGATAACCCTGCTGGCTTAACGCGGTGATTAAGGCAGAAGGTTTGCGCGCGCTCAGGATGCCGTCCATGTAGGTTGTCGAGAGGCCGTAAAATAGGTTAAACAAGGCGGCGTCCGGCTGAGATCCTGAATCGTAATGATCGCTAAAGCGCACGTTTTCTGCGGCGAAGCGCGACAGGTTTGGCATCCGGTTTTGTATGGCGTCGGGCTGCGTATCGTCGATCATCACCATCAGCAGGTTGTAGCCGCTGCCGCTATCGCGGAAGGTGATGTCACTGATCGGATACTCCACCGTCATGGCTTCAGGATTACCCTGCTGCGTCAGGCGACGCTGATATTCCTGTGCATCCAGCAGACCATGTTTTTCCAGAAACCGGCGTGCCGTCATCGGATAAGACAGCGGCAGGTTGGCACGCTGCATGGTAATTGGGCGATAGAAGTTCGCATCGGCCCAGATGTACATCAGGTGCGACGCGAAGAACGCCGAGATGAAAACGCCCGCCAGCGGTTTGCCAAAATGGCGGCGATTCAGGCTGCGGAGTTTTTGCCAGCACCAGGTGCCGAACAGCATTTCCGCCATGAAAATCAACGGAATGCCGATAAACATCCACTGCCAGTCGCGGGCAATCTCACCCTGTCCGGGGTTGACGACGAGTTCCCAAACGGTGCTGTTGAGGTGCAGGTGAAAGCGTGTAAAGACCTCAACATCCACTAGCAGTATCGTCAGCCCAGCCGTTGCCAGCGCCGCAGACAGGAACCGCAGCAGGCGCTGCGACATCACAATAAACGTGAGCGGGAAGATGACCAGCAGATAGGCGGCAAAGACGATAAAGCTAAAATGACCAAGCCAGCTAACCAGCGCGTAAAGTCGACCGAACAGGGACGTCGGCCAATCGGCAACAAACAGGTAGCGGCTACCCAGCCCCAAAGTGAGCAAAATGTTGAATAAGGCGAACCAGTGTCCCCAACTGATCATCTGGGAGACTTTTTCGCGGTAGCGCTGACGGTTGGTTACCATACGTTGGTCAAAACTTAGTGAGCTTTATCGGCTTTTTTAATCGAAGCCTGCAGGGCTTCAGCGAAAGAACGCGCCAGAACCTGACGTTGTGCAGGCGCGATGCTGGTGTTAATCAGGTTTGTCACCATGTTACCGAGCACCATCAAAGCAAGATCGGTTGGGGCGTGGTGCTTTTCCAGAACATTGACCATCTCAGAAAGCAGTTGTTCAACGTGTTCGTCACTATAACGGGATGATTGTGGCATAAAATGGCGTATCTCAAGCTGGTAAAGTCGCTTATCTTACCGTATAGGCTTATGCTTTTCTGCACTTTTATCATTAACGTACTTTTATCACTGGCGTGCTTTTATCAATAAGTAGTGTAGACGCTTAGCGCGCGTACAGATGTAAAGGGCCAGCTTTAATGTGTTGCGGGCCGTTCGTATCAGTGTTTGAATACGCGCCTTGCCAAAAGGAGAGTTTATCATGAGTCTGGATATCGCCCAGATTGCCCTGCATCAGCTAATTAAACGTGACGAACAAACGCTGGAAATGGTGTTGCGTGATTCCCTGCTGTCGACCAATGCTGCAGTAGAAGAGATGATGGCTGAACTGCATCGCGTCTACAGCGCCAAGAGTAAGGCCTATGGGCTGTTTAATGAGCAAAGCGAGCTGGCGGATGCGCTGCGAGCTTGTCGCAAAGGGGATGAGGACTTTTTGAGTTTCTCACGCGCCGCGACCGGGCGTCTGCGTGATGAACTGGCGAAGTACCCGTTTGCTGAAGGCGGTATCGTGTTGTTCTGCCAGTACCGTTATCTGGCGGTCGAGTATTTATTGATATCCGTGCTTAATAGCTGCAACAGCATGCGAGTTAATGAACAGCTGGATATCAGCACCACGCACTATCTGGATATCAGCCATGCCGATATCGTTGCGCGTATCGATTTGATGGAATGGGAGACCAATCCAGAATCGACACGTTATCTGACGTTCCTTAAAGGCCGCGTTGGGCGCAAAGTCTCTGACTTCTTCATGGATTTTCTGGCCGCGTCAGAAGGGCTGGACACCAAAGCACAAAACCGTGGCTTGCTGAAAGCCGTTGATGAGTATTGTGAAGAAGCCCAGTTAGATAAAAACGAGCGCCAGAATTATCGCCAGCAGGTGTATAGCTACTGTAATGAGCAGTTGCAGTCCGGTGAGGAAATCGAGCTGGCGTCGCTGTCGCAGGAATTGCCACCGCTGGGCGAGAAAACCTTTCAGCAGTTTTCAACCGAGCAGGGTTATGAGCTGGAAGAGAGCTTCCCGGCCGATCGTGGAACACTGCGCCAGTTGACCAAATTTGCGGGCAGCGGCGGTGGCATCAGCCTGAATTTTGATGCGCTATTGCTCGGCGAGCGAATTTTCTGGGATCCGGCGACGGATACATTGACGATTAAAGGCACGCCACCGAACCTGCGCGATCAGTTACAGCGTCGGACAAGCAGCGGTAAGTCGTAGACATCGCACCAGAATACGCTGCCCTTTTTCTTACTTTAGGAAAAGGGCAGCGGCTGATAGCGGGTTGAAACGATAGAGATTAGAAGTATTTAAGCCAGCGGATGTCTCTGCGGCGGGCTTTTAAGCGGGCAAACGCGCGAACTGGCGAAAATAACACGACCATCAGCACCAGAGTGCACACCCACAATTGCCAGACGGCGGAAAAGCCGAACCATTCTCCCTGATTCTTCCCCCAGATCGCGACAGCGATTAAATACATCCCTTTTAAAACATACAGATGCAGTAGGTAGAAAAACATCGGTGCGGCACCGAAGCTCGCCAGTATAACGAGCCAGCGCCGTTGCTGCTGACGCTCGAATACGGCAAGCAGGCAAAGCCCGATGCTAAGCGTCAGGCAGAGGAACAGCAGCGATGGCGGGTATTTCGTGATGTTGAAATAACTCATGAGCGTTTGTGTGATGACATCACCCTGCTGCCAGGGTTTTTCACCATACAGATTGATGCTACGAAGAACGAAGAACAGCGCTAGCGTGATCCCAGCCAGAGTGAGCAGGACTTTCTGGCGCTGAAGCGGAAATACCTCTTTTTGATATAGTGCTCCAGCGACGTAGCCAAGTGAAATGACGCCAATCCATGGCAATACCGGGTATGAAGTACGCATACGGAATGTGTCGCTGATGTCTATCCAACCGCGATCGTGCAAAATCGCCCAGGGAATAGACCAGATGGAGCCTGCGGAAGCCTGCAGAGAGTCCAGCAGGTTATGTCCGCTCACGATAACGATGCCCAGAATGAAAACCAGCCCGACAGGGAGCCAGATCAGCGCGCTGAGGGCAAGCATACTCATACCGATAGCCCAGATGACCTGTAAATAGATAACCTGCGGCGGGAATTGGAACGTCCACGCGAAGTTGATTAGCGTGAGCTCAAGAAGAATAAGAATTAAGCCGCGCTGGAACAGGAAGAGGGCGGTTTGTCGGCGATCTTGCACTTTCTGATGATAAAGCGCGGCAGAAAGCCCGGTTAAAAAGACAAATACGGGAGCACACAGGTGCGCCAGCGTGCGGTTGATGAATAGCATGGGTTCGGTACTGGTTACATCAATCGGATCGGCGAGTTGCAGGTGTAGATAAAAGGTTTCCCGCACATGGTCCAGTAGCATAAGTACCATAACCAGACCGCGTAGGGCATCGATAGCGATAAGTCGCTGTGAGAGATCACGAGACATGTTCACATTCCTTTGTGAATGAACAAATTTTTATAAAAAAAACGCCGCATAAGCGGCGTTCTTCTTTTCCGGCGTCCCGGAAAACAACTTCAGCGCAAACTAAACGCGAACGAAGTCGATGTGAGTCAGTTTTGGCTTGTAAACGTGACGTTGTACAGCCTGAACTTTAACTTTAACTTCTTTGCCATCGATAGACAGGATAACGGTTTCACCGTAGAAGCCTTCTTTCACTTCTTGGTTTTTTACTGAGTCGTGATCCAGTTCGATAGATACTGGTGCTTCTGAACCACCGTAAACGATGGCTGGGAATTTACCAGCTGAACGCAGGCGGCGGCTCGCACCCTTACCCTGACCTTGACGTGCTTCTGCTTTGATAGTAATCATTTTCTTCTCTACTTATATAAAGTAATCCTGCTACAGGCGACCCAGCAGCAGGTTGGGTTATTCAGCTTTTGCGAACAAAAGCGGGCTGAATTCTAGCGGAATATGGCTCTGCGGGCAAATGAATCCCAAAATTACTTAGCCGCGGATCTCGTTGGCGCGGCGAAAGCGGCCCTGATAATCAAAGAGCTTTTCGCGTATTTGCCAGAATTTTCCATGTTTACGGGCGACGACAAAATCAGGTGCGCGTAATAATAGCTGCTGTGCGATGACGTCGGCGGCATTTTGCCAGTTAAACGGGGTTCCCGGTGCGCGTTGGTGAACACGTAAGAACTGTTGCAGGAAAACGTGGCGCTGAGCGGTAGTGTGCAGGCGAAAACGTTCACTCACTTCGGCACCGTCTTCATCGTGGTAGGTAATTTTTAACCATTCACCTTTTGCATCTTGCCCCTGCTCGAAACTCATGCCGCTACAGCGTAAAACCAATGCATCTTTCAGTTTCAACGCTGCTTTCAGCATATCGTCAGGATCGACCAATACCTCGTCACACTGGTGGCAGCGCCGCGCGGCAATGTCGTTTTCCGCGCCGCAGTGCGGACAGACTTTAAACCGAAACCGGAAATCACACTGCTGGCGTTGGCCACTTTCCGCCATTTCCCAGCCCTGACAGCGGCGGCCATAGTGTTCGATGATGTCGCCGTCCGGGGTCGTTTTCCCCCAGAACAGATTGGCAAAGCCACATTCAGGACAGAAGACCTGTACCGGCTGGCTGCCAGTATGCGGCTTGCTGTTGCCGACTTCTGGCGTATAGAGATCGTGTGGGTTGCCCGCATAATCCAGAATCAGGCAGTCCGTTTTCCCCGGATACAAACGTAAACCTCGCCCGACGATTTGCTGATACAGGCTGACGGATTCTGTTGGTCGAAGGATAGCAATAAGGTCGACATGCGGGGCGTCAAACCCGGTCGTCAGCACCGCCACGTTGACCAGATACCGCAGCGACTGTTGTTTAAAGGCGTCAATCAGCGCATCACGCTCGGCCGCTGGCGTATCGGCGCTAACCAGCGCAGCCTGTCCGGCCGGTAGCAAGGCCGTAATTTCTTTGGCATGTTCGACGGTGGACGCAAAAATCATCACGCCGCGCCGCGTTTGCGCATAATCGATGACCTGACTGATGATGTGCGGCGTAATACGCTGCTGGCGTTTGAGTTCGAGGTTCAGGTCGGCTTCGCTGAATAACCCGTTGCTGCGGGCGACGAGCTTACTGAAATCATATTGCACCACTGGCATGTCCAGCCGGTCAGGCGGCACCAGAAAGCCATGTTTGATCATATAACGCAGCGGCAGCTCATAGATGCAGTCGCGGAACAAACTGCGTTCGTCGCCACGGATCATGCCGTGATAGTGATACTGATATATCCAGCCTTTGCCAAGCCGATAGGGCGTTGCCGTTAAGCCGAGCAGCCGCAGCTGTGGATTGGTTTTTTGCAGATGCTGGATGATTTGCTGATATTGGCTGTTATCGTCGTCGCTAATGCGGTGGCATTCATCAATGATCAGCAGAGAGAAGGCACCATCGAATTGGTCGAGATTACGCGCGACGGACTGCACGCTGCCAAAGACCACCTTTCCCTGACTCTCTCGCTGCTGTAGCCCTGCCGCGAAGATATCCGCTTCCAAATCCAAGGCGCAATATTTGGCATGGTTTTGTGCGACCAGTTCCTTAACGTGCGCGAGCACCAGCACGCGGCCACGGGCAAGCCGCGCCAGTTCGGCAATGACCAGACTTTTCCCCGCACCGGTAGGCAAAACGATGACGGCCGGTTGGGTATGACGGCGAAAATAGTCGAGTGTGGCGGAAACAGCCTCACGCTGGTAAGGCCGTAGTGTGAACGACATGGCTAGTGCTGGCAGATTTTACTGGCGCTGGTGGTAAAGCCCGCATCGTGCGGGATAAATTTCCCGCGTTCGGACAGAAACTGTACCAGCATCGAGGCCGTCATATTTTCGGCGGAACAGGTGTGAAAACGCGCCTCATTGCCGAAGCGGGCTTCTATCGTGCTAATCAGCTGTTCGGTGGTAAATGACTCACCGGATGCGATCATCATTTGCAACACTTCATGACCGTGAATAGATGACATGGGGCTGTCCTTAAAATGTAAAAAATTGCCCTTATTATGCCTGTTGATAATACCTGGCGCGAGGGATAAGCAAGAGGCGTTTAAATTCAAGGTCGGCTAAAAAGAGCCACTTATGGGCCGTGAATTGCAGGACGAGTGAACAAACCCCCGTTATACTACCCTCTCAGAATTTAGGGTCTCATGATGTGAGACAGGCAGTTATTTGAGATAGGTAGTGAGCTTTAATGCGATTGGACAAATTTTTATCCCAGCAGTTGGAAATTAGTCGTTCACTGGTGGCGCGCGAGCTCCACGCACAGCGTGTTACCGTTGATGGTGAAGTGGTAAAAAGCGGTGCGTTCAAGTTATCCCCCGAGCATAACGTTGAATTTGATGGTAACCCGTTGAAACAGCAGAATGGCCCACGCTATTTCATGTTGAATAAGCCTCAGGGTTACGTCTGTTCAACGGACGATCCCGATCATCCCACCATTTTATATTTCATGGATGTCCCGGTGGCGTACAAACTGCATGCGGCGGGTCGTCTGGATATCGATACCACCGGACTGGTACTGTTAACTGACGACGGACAATGGTCGCATCGCATTACCTCGCCTAAGCACCAGTGTGAAAAAACCTATCTGGTGACGCTGGAACAACCGCTGGCCGAGGACACCGCCGCACAATTTACGGCAGGTGTGCAACTGCATAACGAGAAGAACCTCACCAAACCCGCTACGCTTGAGAAGCTAACGGATTATGTCGTTCGACTGACGATTAGCGAAGGCCGCTATCATCAGGTCAAAAGGATGTTTGCGGCAGTGGGGAATCGGGTCGTTGAGCTGCATCGCGAACGTATCGGTGGCATCTATCTGGATAGCGAACTTGAGCCGGGGGAATACCGGGAGTTAAGTGCTGAGGAGATCGCCAGCGTAAAATAATGCTGCATAGCATGACCGTTTTTCTAATCTGGAGTTATTAGTGCAATTACGCCGCTCTTCTCATTTCGGGCTGATCTTTATTCTCGGCCTGATTTCGATGCTAATGCCGTTAGCTATCGATATGTATTTACCTGCGTTGCCGACCATTGCTAACGAATTTGGCGTGGGGGACGGGCATGTCCAAATGACGCTCAGCACCTATGTACTGGGTTTTGCGATTGGCCAGATGTTCTACGGGCCGATGGCGGACAGTTTGGGACGTAAGCCTGTGATTCTCGGCGGTACGCTGGTTTTTGCGTTTGCAGGCGTGGCCTGTGCGCTGGCACAGACAGTAGAGCAACTGATCTACATGCGTTTTCTGCACGGTGTCTCCGCTGCGGCGGCTGCGGTGGTGATTAATGCCCTGATGCGCGATATGTTCTCGCGGGATGATTTTTCTCGCATGATGTCGTTTGTCGTGTTGGTGATGACCGTCGCGCCGCTCATTGCGCCGATTGCCGGTGGCTGGCTGCTGCTGTGGTTTAGCTGGCATTCTATTTTCTGGACGATCTCTGGTGCGGCTTTTCTCGCGTCAGCGCTGATTTTCTTTTTTATCAAAGAAACCTTACCGCCCGCTAAGCGGCAGAAATTTCATCTGCGTACCACAATCGGGAATTTTGCCATCTTGTTCCGCCACAAGCGCGTATTCAGCTATATGGTGGCAAGCGGGCTGTCGTTTTGCGGCATGTTCTCCTTCCTGAGCGCCGGGCCGTTTGTATATATCAATCTGTATGGCGTGTCTCCTCAGAATTTTGGCTACTACTTTGCTCTGAACGTCGTCTTTCTCTTTGTGGTCACGTTGTTTAACAGCCGCAATGTGCGACGACTGGGAGCGATGGCGATGTTCCGCACGGGGCTGGTCATTCAGTTTGTGATGGGAATATGGCTGGTGGTCGTCTGCCTGTTCGATCTCGGTTTCTTACCGCTGGTGTTTGGCGTGGCACTGTTTGTCGGCTGTATTGCGATGGTGGCGTCGAATGCGATGGCAGTGATTCTCGATGATTTCCCGCATATGGCAGGGACTGCCTCGTCGCTAGCGGGTACGTTGCGCTTCGGGCTGGGTGCTATCGTAGGCGTTATCCTATCGCTGGCTTCATTCAACAGCGCCTGGCCGATGGTGCTATCAATGGCACTTTGTTCGATTGGTGGCTTTCTGCTGTATCTGTACGCAACCCGTTCCCCCGCGTCCTGATTTTCCCTTCTTCTCAAATGCAGGAAAGATGTTCCTGCATTTGAGTCTGTTCTCTCTGATTCCTCATTTTGCTTCTTAATACGATACTCAGGCATGGCTTTTTGTTTGATTAATGTAAAATGTTTAACCCAAAAGTGAACGTGTGGGTTAAAAGGGTTGAGATATTGAGTGGAAAAGGTTACATATAGCCGGAAAAGAAGAGAGATTCGTGATCAATTTGGCATTAATAGTCCTTGCAATCAGATCTGTTAATCGTTAACACGATACGAAAAAAGCGTGTTTGTTGTTTTTTTGTTCACTAAAAGTGGCAAGGAATGGTGTAAACACGCTACTATGATAAATATGTTACTATTTTGTGAATTATTACCTGAGGAAAACAGTAGTGGACAGTTTCCAACTTTCGGTAGTTCATCGTTTGCCGCAAAGTTATCGCTGGTTATCGGGTTTTACAGGTATCAATGTTGAACCGATTCCGCTGAGCGGCAGAGAAGAAGAGAATAACCTGATTGGCCTCAAGCTGTTGAGCCATGACGGCGATATTGCATGGAAAATCATGCACCAACTGCATCAGTCTCTGTCTGAGATTCAGGTTGAATGCGCCGTCCTGGAATGGGAAGGCGAACCGTGCCTGTTTTTGCATCGTAATGATGAAAGCACGGCAATGTGCCGTCTTAAAAATGTTGGTGTCGCTATCGCTGAGTCCGTATCAGCACAATACCCCTTTTAAACCGCAGCCGTCAGCAGACTGACGCTGCGGTATTCCCTCATTTATGCTGACTGCGTTTCTGCCGTATAGGATGAAAACTGTAGCAGTTCACGCGTGTAATGTTCGGCAGGGTGCACAAATACCTGTTTGCATTCGCCCTGTTCGACTACTTCACCTTGTCGCAACACAATAACCTGATGGCACAGCGAACGGATAACCTGTAAGTCATGGCTGATAAACAGGTAGGCGATTTTGTGCTTTTCCTGTAATGATTTCAGCAGTGCCAGAATTTGCGCCTGCACCGTTCTGTCCAGCGATGAGGTGGGTTCATCAAGGATCAGCAGCTCCGGTTGCAGTATCAGGGCGCGCGCGATAGCGATACGCTGGCGTTGACCACCGGAAAACTCGGAAGGATAGCGGTAGCGGGTCGTCGGATCCAGCCCAACTTCCTGCATCGCCTCAACCACACGCTGGTCGAGTGCCTCTTTGCTCAACTTATGATGGACGGTCAACCCCTCAGCAATAATTTGCTCTACATTCAGTCGCGGGTTCAGCGCAGAGTTCGGATCCTGAAAGACAACTTGAATCCGGTGGCGGAAAGGCAGCATTTGCTTACGGGTTAGCCCTTGCAAGGGCTGGCCGTCAAACCAGATATCACCGCGTGATTGAATCAGGCGCAGCAGCGCGAGTCCGGTCGTGCTTTTTCCTGAACCGGATTCCCCCACCAGACCCAGACTTTCGCCGCGCCGTAAGGTGAAGTTGATATTGTTCACTACCTGCTTTTCGTCAACGGTACGGCGTAAAAGGCCACGTTTGATGGGAAACGAAACGTGCAGTTTCTCCACCCGCAAAAGAGGCTCGCCGACATCTGTTACTGGGAGCGGTTCGCCCGACGGCTCGGCATCCAGCAATTGGCGCGTGTAGGGATGCTGCGGTGCGCTGAAAAGTTGCTGACAGCGATTATGTTCCACGGCCTGACCGGCTTTCATGACCGACACGTTATCTGCCAACTGGCGGACAATATTCAGGTTATGGGTGATGAACAGTAAGCTCATCCCCAGTTCTTGCTTCAGCTCGTTCAGCAATTTCAATATTTGTGCCTGAACGGTCACGTCCAACGCCGTTGTGGGTTCATCGGCAATCAGTAAATCCGGCTGTGTCAGCAGCGCCATCGCAATCATGACGCGCTGGCGTTCCCCGCCGGAAAGCTGGTGCGGGAAATCATTCAATCGACTCTTAGCTTGCCGAATACCCACGCGATCCAGACAGGTGATAACTTCGCTGCGGGCTGCCTCGGTGCGCATGCCACGGTGGAGCGAAAGCACTTCAATCAGCTGTTTCTCAATGCTTTGCAAAGGGTTAAGCGACACCATCGGTTCCTGAAAGATCATCGCGATCCGATTGCCGCGTATCTGACGCAGTGTTTTTTCATCAGCATGCAGCAGCGACTGCCCCGCGAAGCGGATATCCCCTTGCGGATAAACCACGGGCGGGGAGGGGAGCAAACGCAAAACCGACAGCGCGGTGACGCTTTTCCCCGAACCCGACTCACCGACCAGCGCCAGCGTCTCACCCGCGTTCACCGCCAGTGAAAGCTGGTCGACAACGCGCTGCTCCTGACCGCCTTTGCGGAAGGCAATGCTGAGATTATCTATCTGCAATAAAGGTGAACTGGACATATTAATGCGCCTTGCTGGGGTCAAAGGCGTCGCGCACCGCTTCGCCGATAAAAATGAGTAAGGAAAGCACGATGGAAAGCACCATAAACACGGTAATGCCCAGCCACGGCGCCTGAAGGTTATTTTTCCCTTCCAGCAATAAAGTGCCTAATGATGGCGAGCCCATCGGCAGACCAAAGCCGAGAAAATCCAGCGATGTCAGCGTGGTAATCGAGCCGCAAAGAATAAAGGGCAGGTAGGTCAGCGTGGCGACCATCGCGTTTGGCAGCATGCAGCGAAACATAATGACGCGGTCACTGACCCCCATCGCCTGCGCGGCACGAATATAGTCAAAGTTGCGGGTACGCAAAAATTCCGCCCGTACCACACCAACCAGACTCATCCAGCCGAAAAGGACGGTAATGCCTAATAGCCACCAGAAATCCGGCTGAATCACGCTGGACAGCAAGATAATCAGAAACAGCGTCGGCATGCCGGACCAGACTTCGATAAAGCGTTGCCCCCATAGATCGAGCCTCCCGCCGTAATAGCCCTGTGTCGCACCGACAGCGATACCAATCACGCTGGACAGGATCGTGAGCGCCAGACCGAACAGCAGTGAAATACGGAAGCCATACAGCACCTGCGCGACCACATCTTTCCCCTGGCTATCCGTGCCCAGCCAGTTCTGCCAGTTTGGTGCAGAGGGGAAGGACGCTGTAGTGGCGTAGTTTATGGTGTCGTAACTGTAGTGAATCAGCGGCCAGATGGCCCAACCGTGGCTGCTTATACGTTCGGCGATATAAGGATCGCGGAAATCAGCGGTGGTATCCAACTGTCCGCCGAACATCCTCTCGCTGTGGTCAATGAGCACCGGCGTATAGAACTGGCCGTCATACTTCACCAACAGCGGTTTGTCGTTGGCGATCAATTCGGAAAACAGGCTGACGATAAACAGCGCCATGAAAATCCACAGCGACCAGTAACCGCGACGATTACTTTTAAAGCGTGCCCAGCGCGCCTGATTAATCGGGCTTAAGCGGCTCATTGGCGTCCCTCAAAATCGATACGCGGATCCACCAGCGTATAGGTTATGTCGCTGACGATATTCAGCAATAAGCCGATCAGCGTGAAGATATACAGCGTACCGAACATGACGGGATAGTCACGTTGCAGCGTGGCGTCATAGCCCAATAGACCCAGCCCGTTGAGCGAAAACATCACCTCAATCAGTAGCGAGCCGGTGAAAAACATACTGATAAACGTGGCGGGGAAGCCGGCAATCACCAGCAACATGGCATTACGGAATACGTGGCGGTAGAGAATGCTCTTTTCATCCAGCCCTTTAGCGCGCGCGGTAACAACGTACTGCTTACGAATTTCATCCATAAAGGAGTTCTTGGTGAGCATCGTTAGCGTGGCGAAACCGCCAATGACGGAGGCCAGAACCGGTAGCGCGATATGCCACAAGTAGTCGGTAATCTTGCTGTACCACGGCAGGGTATCAAAATTGCTGGAGACTAGCCCTCGGAGCGGGAACCAGTCCAGATAGCTGCCGCCCGCGAACAGTACAATCAAAATGATCGCAAACAAAAACGCCGGAATGGCATAGCCGATAATGATTAACGTGCTGCTCCAAGTATCGAACGGTGTGCCGTTCTTCACGGCTTTTTTGATACCAAGAGGAATGGAAATCAGGTAGACGATCAGCGTACTCCACAGCCCCAGCGTAATCGAAACCGGCATGCTCTCCTTAATAAGTTGCATCACTGAGGAACCACGGAACAGACTGTCGCCGAAGTCAAAACGTACGTAATCCCACAGCAGTTTAAAATAACGTTCATGGATTGGCTTATCGAAGCCATAACGTTTGGTGATTTCTTCGATGACTTCCGGATCGAGGCCGCGTGAACCGCGATAAGCGTTCTCGATATTCGGTGCGCCGCTGGTGCCCGCCCGTGCCATACCAGCATCCATTCCGCTATTAGCGGTATAACCGCTGCCGTGCCCCATTTCAATTGCCGCAATGGCCTGATCCACCGGGCCGCCGGGGGCAATTTGTACAATGAAGAAATTAATCGTGATGATTGCCCACAGGGTTGGAATAACCAGCAAGAGGCGGCGTAACAGATACGTTCCCATTTTTATTCCTTAACGTCGCTCTGCGGGCAGCGTGGCCGCCTGTTTGGTATCGAACCACCAGCCATCAAAGCCAAGCGAATAGGCCGGACGTATAGCGGGCATGGCGAACTTGTTCCAATAGGCGAAACGGTCATGATTGGAATACCACATCGGAATCATAAGCTGATTCCAGGTCAATACCCTGTCCAGCGCGCGGCCTAATGACAGCAACGGGGCTTTCTGCCCCTGATGCTTAACGATTTCCGCGATGAGTGAATCAATCGCGGGATCGCTGACGCCGGAAGTATTGTAGGTTGAGTCGATATACTGCGAGCTCCAGCGCATTTGCAGGCTGTCATCGGGGTAGATGAACGCAGGGTACACCGTTGCCGTCATATCTAAATCGCGCTTGCGCAGGCGGCTGTTGAATTGCGTGCTGTCGATGTTACGCACGTTCATGGTGATACCGAGTTTTTTCAGGCTCTGCTGAAAAGGCAGGACATACTGCGAATTGCCAGCGCTTGGCAGCAGTAGTTCAAACGTAAATGGTTGTCCGGTTTTGCGATTGACCAGCTTTTGATCTTTCAATTCCCAACCAGCTTCTTCCAGCAGTTTGAGTGCCTTAAGCCAGTTTTGTCGATCATAGCCGCTGCCGTCGGAAGAGGGCGGTTGATAGCTGGGGCCAAAGACCTCGGCGGGTATCTTGTCTTTCAGCGGCGTCAACCAAGTCAATTCTTCTGCGCTGGGTTCGCCTTCAGCGGCATACTCGGTGTTTTGGAAATAGCTGTTGGTACGCTGATAGGCGTTGTAATACAGCGCCTTGTTCATCCAGTTAAAGTCAAATGCCAGCGCTAGCGCCTGACGCACGCGTCGATCCTGAAACAGTGGGCGTTGGGTATTGAATACCAGCCAGCGCGTAGACTGGGCGGATTGATTGACCTGATCTTGTTTGATGATGTAGCCGCGTGCAAAGTTGCCGCCCTGATATTGGGTCGCCCAGTTTTTTGGCGAACCTTCCTCACGCAGGTCGAAAGCGCCGGCTTTAAACGCCTCCAGCGCGACACTGTCATCCATATAGTAGTCGTAGCGAATTTTATCGAAATTGTATTGGCCTTTATTGACCGGCAGATCGGCCCCCCAATAGTCTTTCACGCGAGAATAGGTGACATATTGTCCGGTACGATAGGCGGTGATGCGATAAGGCCCACTGGCCGGTGGCGGATACGCTAGCGGTTCGTTGAATTTATGATTCTTCCAGAACTTCTCCGGCATGATGGGCAGCGTCAGCAGGCTGAACATGCGATTTTTGTCGGATACGGGAAAATCGAAACGCACAGTCAGCGGTGCAACGGCCTTGGCGGTGACATTTTTAAAATAGATGCGGAACTGCGGCACGCCTTGCGTCATAAACATATTGTAGGTGAACGCGACGTCAGCGGCGGTGATCGGTGAACCATCATGAAAGCGGGCTTTGGGATTCATCTCGATTTCAATCCAGCGAAAATCCGCCGAATGGCGCGTCGTCAGGGCGACCAGCGGATAATAACTGCCGGGCTCGTCATCAGACGTCGTGAAGAGCGAATCGTAGAGGCGTTCGGTACGTGCCGCTGCCACGCCGCGTAGCGCGTAACGATTGAAATTGTCAAAAGTACCCAGAGAGCTGAGGGTGATGCTGCCGCCTTTCGGGGCATCTGGGTTGACGTAATCAAAATGGCTGAAGTTCTCGGCATATTTGGGTTCACCCAAAAGTGCAAAGCTGGTGCTGTTTTCAATCGTCTCGGCATGCACCCCAAAATGGGCTGTGCAAAGCAATACGGCAGCGATAACGCGTTTTAACATCTGACGGTAATCTCCTGCTAGTGGACGTTATCTGACTAGGCATCGTCTGATGCAGACATACCATACTGTAACGTCAACAATGCCGATTTCCTCGGCATAAAGTTCTTGAAATAATTAACATTCCCATCGGGAAGCTGCGTGTTTTCTTTTTATCATGAAATCAGGTGATAAACCTACCTTAATCACGGCCTGTTAATGTTTCAGATTGTTGAACAAGTCATATTTTGCGCAGTGTGCCGCAGAAGGGGAGGAACTTGGTGATATTCGGGGGAAAAGCAGGCATAAAAACGTAGGGAACGTTTTTCAACGTTGCATAGCAACGGCCCGCAGGGTGATGGACAAGGATGCCCGTCATAAAAAAACGTAGGGAACGTTTTTCAACGTTGCGCAGCGACGGCCCGCAGGGTGATGGACAAGGATGTCCATCATAAAAAAACGCCGCTTGTGGTCATAAGCGGCGTTGATGTCGTCTGGTTTCGTTGGCTAACAGCAAACTTCTTTCACTAACACACAGCAAGGGAGCGGTATGGTTTAGCTGGTTTTTCTTTTACTCAGGACACGACGTCCTTCCTGATAACGCTTATCCCAGTAGTCTTCTGTCATGTTGGATATAATGACGCCACTGCTGGTTGATGCGTGGACGAATTGATCGTTGCCGAGATAAATGCCAACGTGGCGACCGGTTGAACCTGCACGGAACAAAACAAGATCGCCAACGCGCAATTTGTTGCGCTGAATTTGCTGGCCCATTTCTTGCTGTTCATAAGTTGAACGCGGTAAATCCATACCAAACTGTTCGCGGAACGTGCGCTGAACGAAAGCTGAGCAGTCAATGCCACGTCGACTATCACCGCCTAAACGGTAACGAACACCTTTCCAACTGGCATATTGGGTAAGTAACTTGGACTTGATATCCACGTTACGAACCAGTGCTTCAAATTCATCCTGAGAGGCTTGCAGTAAAAGACCATCTTTGTCATTAACTGCATGCATATCAGTTTGAGCTTTATTGTTGTATGCACTATTACTTCCACATGCGGAGAGCATCATTGCTACCGCAACGGCAGGCACTGCCCGCCAGATATATCTCAGAGTCGGTTGAGATTTGACCATTGTTGTTATGTTCCCTTGCTGTCCTTAACGATAATTATCGCTATGTAGTATCCCCATTTCACTGGGGGATAAATGCCAAACGAAAACGAGAGTCAGACTAAATCAGAGTTTCTTCTTAGCCAAACACTCGTCAGCGAAAGTGTGCCAGAATGCACATTATTTCTCTTGCCGCAGGTCGTTCAGTGTGTGCTAAAAAGCAAACTTGAACGAGACTACCGTAACAGCAGTAGGATTGCGAGAAGTTTTAGCCATTTTATTTATAAGATTTAATGATGTGTTCAGATAAAAAATGTCGATGTAAAAAATCTGAAATCATAGAGATTTATACTGTCGATTTTGTAGGTAATAGCCGATTTAACAGGGAAATAGCGGCATCGCTCGCTGGCGTTAATAACCACCAACTCAATCCGACCAGAACAACCGACAGAGAACCGACTGCAATATCGGTAAACCAATGTGCACCAATCATGATGCGAGGCAATGAGAAAATCACCATGATGGCCAGACCGATAGAGAAAGCGGTACGGGTAAAATAGCGCAGCATAAAAGCAGCAAAGATCATCAACATCATGCCGTGGTCGCCGGGGAAACTGTCCGATGACGCATCTTTGGTCGGAATACCCGTTAAGTCTGATACGCGGTTGACGTCACTAAAATAGAGCGTTGGGCTGGCGTGTTGCACCGGCAATAAATGTCCTGCCTGATTCAGCACGACTGCTGTTAACAGCATGATAAAACCAAGAATCAACAAACGGCGACGCTCCGTGGACGTCGCTTTTAGATAAAACGACAGATACAGCAATCCCATTGCAACGAGCGCACAGCCGTCAAACGCGCGGTTATTGGTAACCGCAACCAGATGTAAAAACATCGGGCTATCAACCAAGAGACGGTTGAAATAGAAAAAGATATGGCTGTCGAGAGTCAGCCAAAAACCATGATTTTCCAGTAGATACCAGGATAAAAACAGACTAATGCCCAACACATTGAGCACTAAAATAGAAGAAAAACGGGCAAACGACATAAAGCAAACTATCCGAACAAAGACGAAAAAACACTACTTTACTCCACATTAACTAAACGAGCCTTTAACAACGAGGTTTGTAACGTATTCCATTCTGCGGGTATTTCATTAATGATTTCGATACGGCTATCAATCGGTGCCGCCGATCGGGTTTCTATATGCAGATCGTGTCCCTGACGGTTGACGACGAGCGTCCCCTCCTTTATATGCATCACCCCTTTAACCCGACTCACGGGAGAAAGGCGTACCCAGTCCAACAGGGCAGCGGTATCAAAAGTGGTTTCAGGTGCGAATATCCAGCCACAGGCGTGGTAGCCCTGTCCCTGATTGAGAGAGCGTCGCCAGGGTTGACCACCCGGTAATTGCAGCGCGGCCAGGCCATTTTTGGGTTGATGCGCGTGGTGATGTGCACCATCTGGAAGTTCGCGTATACGTTCTTGCGATGAGGGGGGGCGCGGTTGGTCGAGCAACTGCCAGTCAACATTTCCCTGACTAACCTCGATAATTTGTCGACCATCGCCGTTTACCTGCTGCCACTGCTGCAAGGCCGCGAGATCGTCGGCGGTATAAGTATCTCGTTTGTTAGCGATAATCATATCCGCGGCGGCAAGCTGATCGCGGAAGTTCTCATTTTCCGTATAGCGAGTATCACTCAATTGACGCGCATCTAGCAGACACAGCGTCGCCTGTAATGTCAGCCAGGGCTGATAGATATCACTTGTCAGCAAGGAGAGAATTTGTTTCGGGTGGCCGAGCCCCGTAGGTTCGATGAGCAACCGATGGGGCTTCTTCTGTTGCAGCAGCATATTCAGGCCAACCTGCATCGGCAAGCCGTTTACGCAGCACATGCAGCCGCCGGGAATCTCTTTCAACACCGCGCCGCTGTCCGCCAGTAGCGCACCGTCAATACCCACTTCGCCGAATTCATTGACCAGCACCGCCCAGACTTCGTCTTCAGGCTTTTGCGACAGAAGATGACGAATCGTGGTGGTTTTTCCACTACCGAGAAACCCTGTGATCAAATTGACTTTCGTTAGCATGGCAGGCTCCTATGCGGGGGAGGGTTGACGTGTGCCGGATAGATCATCCGGCGACAAGTATTGTGCGAGAAGCACAAGGTAGAATGTTAGTCTGCGCGACCCATGTAGCGACGTTCTGGAATATGAATACGGATCTTTTCGCCCGCGCTCAGATATTCTGGAACAGGGATAACCAAACCGGTGCTCATGGTCGCAGGTTTGTTGCGTGAACTGGCGGAGGCACCTTTAATGCCCGGTGCCGTCTCAACAATTTCCAGATCGACCGTTTGTGGCAATTCCAGCGCGATGATTTGGCCGTCCCAGCTCAATACCTGAATCCCAGGCATACCGCCTTCAGGGATAAACAGCAGCTCTTCTTCTATTTGATCTTTTTTGAAGAGGTAAGGGGTGTAGTCCTCATCATCCATGAAGACGTACTCGTCGCCGTCAATATAGGAAAAAGTCACCGTGCGGCGCGTCAGCGTGATGGTATCGATAATGTCGTCGCCTTTAAAACGCTCTTCCACTTTCAAGCCCGTGCGGACATCAGAAAAACGCATTTTGTACAGCGTGCTGGCACCGCGGGCGCTGGGGCTCTGGACGTCGATGTCCTTTACCAGCAATAACTTGTCATTATAGTTAACGACCATTCCGCGTTTAATCTCGTTCGCTCTTGCCATAAAAATTACCTGCTATTAGGAGTGTGATTTTTGTGGCGACACGTTACTCGCGCCGAAGAGTTCAGGCAAGTATAAGATGAAAGGGCTGATATTGGTTTTTGGTAGAAGGGCTGTTATGGTGGCGCTCTCTACTTCTTGTCAGCGCACCGGAGAGTTTGCTGATGGACTGTCGCCCCCATTGCGGTGCCTGTTGTACCTCACCATCGATTTCAACGCCGATGCCGGGTCTGCCGCATGGTAAACCTGCAAACACGCCTTGTATTCATCTTGATGAGGCGATGCGCTGCGGGCTGTTCCATTCTCCACTGAGACCTGCGGTTTGCGCGGGGCTAAAGCCGCGCGCGGATATGTGTTTCAGCCATCGTGATGAGGCGATGATTTACCTGCTGAAGCTGGAAGCCGACACCGCCCCTTAATGTGCAGCGATCAAGCGTCTTTGATGCGCCACATACAATAGATAGAGCCAGCGATCATCAGCAGCGCGAAGAAGAAGACGGCGTGATAGTTCCAGATTTCAGCAACAATCCCAGCCAGCGAGCCGGAGATGATCCAGCCAACGCGTGTGGTGTTGGTAAACAGCGTGGTTGCCGCGCCTGCCTGTCCGGGCATCAAGTCCTGAAAGTAAAGCATACCGATTCCCGCCAGAATACCGATGAAAATGGCGTTCAGCACCTGTAACGCCAGCAGTGCTATTTCGCCATCAAGAACCAGCAAGCCGCCGAAGAACAGTAAACCGGAAGCAACGGCAAGCCGCATCAGGAAACGTTTACCGAAGCGTTTGGCAACGTAGCCGGCAATCAGCATCACCGGAATTTCCAGCCCGGCAGCCACACCCATCATGATACCCGCCAGTTTTTCCGGCAGATGCAACTCATGCACCAGATACAGCGGCATGTTAATGAGGTAAATGCCGTTGCAGGTCCACATCAAGGTACACGCCACGAACAGCAAGAGCGTGTCCCGGCGGTTGCGGCGCGGTGATTCCAGTGTGGATGTGGTCTTTTCCACGGCTTTGGGCATGGAAGGCAGAAAGAGTTTGACCAGAATGCCGCACAAGATAAAGACGACAGCGGCGGTCAGGTACATCGTCGTGAAGCCGAATCCCAATGCCAGCGCAAAGGCGATAGGCGGGCCGACAACCCAGGCGAGAGAAATTTGCGCGCGCAGGATAGAGCTGAACATCGCCGCTTCACGACCCGTTTTATCCGCGTGCTCCCGCGCCAGCGCAAAAAGCTGTGGGTTCGCGGTCGAGCCAAAGCTGCTCAGCAATACGCCAATAAAGAGCAGGATAAAGTAGTTACGGTTCCAGGCAAACAGCATGCAGGCGAGTGCGCCCAGCAGGCAGCAGACGAAAATCAGCGATTTGCGATCGCCCTGACGGTCCGACCGCGTGGCCAGCATTTGGCTGACGACAATCCCGATAACAGCGCTACCGGTATAAAACATCCCGACTAAGAAAGGACGAGCCTGGACTTCGCTGGAAAGAAAGAGGCTAAGCGTAGGAAGTTGCAGGGCACCGGCCGTTCCGGTCAGGAAGGCAATAACTAAAAATGCTGACGATGTCAGATCGAGCGGACGTCGCGTTGTATTTGCAGGAGTGAACATAAATTGATAGCGCTTGGAAAATAGGCAGAGGCTGTCGAGCGCGACATAGTACTCGGGTTTATAATGAAACAGAAATCTTGTTTCATTATTTTTCGTCAGCACGGCTTCAGCCATTGGGTGATTTTTGTTGGCGGGCAGCGCGTCATCCACGTTAAAATGTGCGTGATGTCAAAATTCTGTTACGTCAGCAGTGTAGAAAGCTTGCATAAATGGCGTAATAGAATGAGACTTTTGAAACGTTTCAGCGGAATTTTTTTGAAACGCCCTAACAATCGACACATTTTTTTCTCATAAAAGCTGAAACGATTCAATTTTCAGCAAGAGAGGAGTGCCATGTTCCAGTTGTCACAGCAAGATATTCATTTGGGCGCAGCGGCCAGTACTAAGCAGGAAGCTATCCAGCTTGTTGCTTCAGCACTGACCGAGGCCGGGTGCGTTAACGCAGGGTATGTCGACGGCATGCTCCAGCGTGAACAGCAAACATCCACCTATTTGGGAAGCGGTATTGCTATCCCTCACGGCACAACCGATACCCGCGATCTGGTATTGAAGACCGGGGTTCAAGTATTTCAATTTCCTCAGGGTATTTCCTGGGGTGAAGATCAAACCGCCTATGTGGTGTTGGGGATTGCAGCCCGTTCTGATGAACACCTTGCGCTGCTGCGTCAGCTGACCCACGTTCTGAGCGACGATCGCGTTGCAGCACGTTTGGCAAGCACAACGTCAGCGGAAGAACTACGTAGCCTGCTGATGGGCGAGCAGCAACTGGCGGAGTTCCGCTTTGATACCTCGCTGATTGCGCTGGATGTGGCGACCGATAATCTGTTGACGCTTCAGGCGCTGAACGCCGGCCGTCTTCAGCAGGTTGGTGCAGCAGACGCCAGCTTCGTCAGCACCGCAGTCAGCAGCAAGCCGCTGAATCTGGGGCAAGGTGTGTGGTTCAGCGATAGTGCTGTTGGTAACCTCAGCAGCGCGGCTGCGGTGGCGCGTCCGGCTACGCCTTTCAGCGTTGACGGCGAAAACGTGGCCTTACTGGTGACGGTAGCCGCGGCTGACGATCAGGCTTTCGCCCCGATCGATTACCTGAGCAACCTACTGATTGCGCAAAAAGCGGAACGTCTGCTGACGGCTGACGCACCGACGCTGCTGGCACTCTTGACCAGCGACGTACCAGAAGAAAGCGAAGTGCTGACTGCAGAGTTCACCATTCGCAACGAACACGGTCTGCATGCGCGTCCGGGAACGATGCTGGTGAACGTGATCAAACAGTTCAGTAGTGACATTACCGTCACCAACCTGGATGGCACAGGCAAACCGGCGAATGGCCGCAGCCTGATGAAAGTCGTCGCGCTTGGTGTGAAGAAAGGTCACAAATTGCGTTTCACCGCGAGCGGTAGCGATGCAGAACAAGCACTTGCCGCTATTGGCGACGCGATTACGTCCGGTTTGGGCGAGGGGGCAGCATGAGCAGGAGAGTAGCCACAATCACCCTGAATCCAGCTTATGACCTGGTTGGCTATTGCCCGGAAGTTGAGAAAGGCGAAGTCAATCTGGTTCAGACAGCGGGTCTGCACGCCGCAGGCAAAGGTATTAACGTTGCCAAGGTGCTGAAAGATCTCGGGATTGATGTCACGGTAGGTGGCTTTCTGGGTAAAGACAATCAGGATGGTTTTCAGCAATTGTTCAGCGAGCTGGGCATTGCCAACCGTTTCCAGGTTGTACCAGGACGTACGCGTATTAATGTCAAATTAACCGAAAAAGATGGCGACGTAACCGACTTCAACTTTTCCGGTTTTGAAGTGACCCAGCAGGACTGGCAGCGTTTCGTCAATGATTCGCTGAGCTGGCTGGGGCAATTCGACATGGTCGCGGTGAGCGGCAGTCTGCCTGCTGGCGTCGATCCTGATGCCTTTACCGATTGGATGTCGCGTCTGCGCACGCAGTGTCCTTGCATTATTTTCGACAGCAGCCGTGAAGCGCTGGTGGCGGGACTGAAAGCCTCTCCTTGGTTGGTGAAACCAAACCGCCGGGAGCTGGAGATATGGGCTGGGCGTAAATTACCTACGCTGGCTGATGTGGTGGATGCCGCCCACGCACTGCGTGAGCAGGGTATCGCGCATGTTGTGATCTCACTGGGTGCGGAAGGTGCACTGTGGGTGAATGCATCGGGTGCGTGGCGGGCTTTGCCACCGGCTTGTGATGTGGTAAGTACGGTAGGTGCGGGCGACTCCATGGTTGGGGGGTTGATTTATGGCTTATTAATGCGTGAGTCCAGTGAGCACACTCTGCGTTTGGCGACGGCGGTTTCAGCGCTGGCCGTCAGCCAAAGTAATGTTGGTATTACCGATCGTCCTCAGTTGGCCGCGATGATGGCGCGTGTCGACCTCAAACCCTTTAACTGATACAGCAGGAGATAAACAATGAAAACGCTGCTGATTTTGGATAAATCACTGGGCCTGGCGAGAAGCCAACTGGTGAAGAACCTACTCGGTGCTGCCGCTGCGAAAGCAGGGGTGACGTTTACAGAACAGGCTAACGACGCTGAACTGGCGATCGTTCTGGGTGCATCCGCCGCGGCGGACAGCGCACTGAATGGCAAGCAGGTTTATGTCGGTGATATCGAACTGGCTGTTTCGCAGCCGGACGCTTTCTTGGCGAAAGCGCAGGCTGACGCCACGGTCTATCAGGCTGCGGCGTCAGCTCCCGTTCAGCAGCCCGCAGTTGCCAAGCGTATTGTGGCGATAACGGCGTGCCCGACGGGCGTCGCGCACACGTTTATGGCAGCAGAAGCGATTGAAAGCGAAGCAAAAAAACGCGGCTGGTGGGTCAAAGTGGAAACGCGCGGCTCCGTTGGTGCGGGCAACGCCATTACCCCTGAAGAAGTGGAACAGGCCGATCTGGTGATCGTGGCTGCGGACATTGAAGTCGATCTGGCGAAGTTTGCTGGTAAGAAGATGTATCGTACCTCGACGGGGCTGGCACTGAAGAAGACGGCGCAGGAGTTAGATAAAGCGCAGGCTGAAGCGAAAGTGTACCAGCCGTCCGGGCAAGCTAGTGCGTCAAGCGCGAGCGAGTCTGGCCAGAAAGGTGGAGCAGGCCCGTACCGTCACCTGTTGACCGGCGTGTCTTATATGCTGCCGATGGTCGTGGCGGGTGGTTTGTGTATCGCCCTGTCGTTTGTTTTTGGTATCGAAGCCTTTAAACAGGAAGGTACACTGGCAGCAGCGCTGATGAAGATCGGTGGCGGTTCTGCCTTTGCGCTGATGGTGCCAGTATTAGCAGGCTATATCGCGTTCTCCATTGCGGATCGTCCAGGCTTAACGCCAGGTCTGGTTGGCGGGATGTTGGCGGTGAGTACGGGTGCAGGCTTCCTCGGTGGGATCATTGCCGGTTTCCTGGCGGGCTATATTGCCAGAGCAATCAACAATAAACTGATTCTACCGCAAAGTTTGACTGCGCTAAAACCGATCCTGATCATTCCGCTGTTCGCTACGCTAATCACCGGTCTCATCATGATTTACGTCGTTGGCACGCCAGTGGCGAAAATCCTGACTGGCCTGACAGGCTGGCTGCAATCCATGGGTACAGCGAATGCGGTGATTCTGGGTGCGATCCTGGGTGCTATGATGTGTACGGATATGGGCGGGCCAGTTAACAAGGTCGCTTACGTCTTCGGTACGACCTTGCTCAGTAGCCAGATTTACGCGCCGATGGCCGCCGTTATGGCAGCCGGTATGGTGCCACCGTTGGCAATGGGTCTGGCGACTGTACTGGCAAGCAAAAAATTCAACCCGACCGAACGTGAAGGGGGCAAAGCGGCGTTTGTACTGGGCCTGTGCTTTATCTCCGAAGGGGCGATTCCTTACGCGGCGCGTGACCCGATGCGCGTTCTGCCTTGCTGCATCATCGGTGGGGCACTGACTGGTGCGCTGTCAATGGCGGTGGGCGCTAAGTTGATGGCACCACACGGCGGTCTGTTCGTGCTGTTGATTCCTGGCGCGATTACCCCGGTTATCGGCTACCTGTTAGCGATCATTGCGGGTACTGCTGTCGCTGGCGTGCTGTACGCACTGCTGAAACGCTCTGATGAACAGCTGGCGAAAGTTGCGTAAGTTTGATCATCATCGTGAATAAAAAGTAATGCCATAACACAAGGATGTGGATGAGATAGCGCCAGTTGGTATTCACCATCTGGCGCTTTTTTTATGGGATGAAAACTAATTAGCATTGGGCTTCAGATTTGAGCCAGGCGATTTCGTCGGCCCAGATATCGGGGTTGATCGTTTCCAGAATCATCGGGATACCGTCAAAGCGGGCATCTTTCATGATATAGCTGAAAGCGGTTTTGCCGATATTGCCTTCTCCCAGACTATGGTGTCGGTCAACGCGGCTGGCGAACGTGCTTTTGGCATCATTCAAATGCATTCCGCGCAGATAGCGAAACCCAACAATGCGATCGAATTCAGCAAAAGTGGCTTCGCAATCGGCTTCTGTCCGCAGATCGTAGCCGCCAGCGAAGGCGTGACAGGTGTCGATACAGACGCCGACGCGGCTTTTATCTTCTACGCCATCGATGATGGCTGCCAGATGTTCAAAGCGGAAACCCAAATTACTGCCTTGCCCGGCGGTGTTTTCAATCACCGCGGTGACGCCGTCCGTTTCCGCCAGCGCGATGTTGATGGACTCGGCGATACGTGCCAGACAGTCAGCTTCCTCGATCTGCTTTAGATGGCTGCCGGGATGAAAATTCAGGAGACTTAGCCCAAGTTGTTGGCAACGGGACATTTCATCAATAAACGCGATGCGTGACTTTTCCAGCGCCTCGGCGTCCGGGTGACCCAGATTAATCAGATAGCTATCGTGGGGCAGAATCTGTGCTGACGTATACGCGTATTGCTCACAGGCGGCTTTAAAACGGTCGATGACCTCGGCGCTGAGCGGTGCAGCCTGCCATTGGCGCTGGTTCTTGGTAAATAACGCGAAAGCCGTCGCCTTTATCTCATGCGCGCGAATCACGGCCTGATCGACCCCGCCAGATGCGCTAACGTGCGCCCCGATGTATTTCATGTTGGTCTCCTTTGGTAACGGAGACATTATGGCATCGTCATGGCTCCGTCGGGCACGTTAATCAGACGTTAACAGGTAAATAATTTATCGTTAGCCGAATAAATGCTCGAAGAACAAATTGATGCCCGCACCGCCAACAACCAGCCAGAGAAACAGAATGAGTGCCAGCAGCAGCGGTTTTGCGCCGGCCTGACGGATGGCGCTGAATCGGGTTGTGAGCCCCAGCGCAACCATTGCCATGGTCAACAGCACATTATCGAGTTGTACCAGCTGCGTGACGAGCGTAGGTGAAAGTAGCTGGAAAGAATTGAAGGCCGCTACGGCGATAAACCCCAGTGCAAACCACGGAAACATCAGCGGAATCGCATCTTCCGCGTCACTTTTTTGCGTCGTTTTTTTCAGGTAAAACCCAAGAATGAGAAGAAAAGGGGCCAGCAGCATCACGCGCAGCATCTTGCTGATGACGGCGATGTTTTCCGTTGCACCATCAACGGCATGTCCGGCGGCAACAACCTGAGCGACTTCGTGTATCGTTGAGCCGAAGTACAGACCGACGATCTGTGGTGTGGCGTCAATCCAGTGATGTTCGAGATTGAGCTGATAGAGCCACGGATACAAAAACATCGCCGTCGTACCGAAAATCACCACGGTGGAAACGGAGACGGCAATCGCATTGCTGGATGCTTTGACAACCGGTGCGGTTGCCATGATCGCCGCCGCACCACAGATGCTGCTGCCAGCACCGATGAGCATCACGGTTTGATTGTCGAGTTTCAGCCAGCGTTTGCCTATCCAGCAGGCGAGTAAAAACGTCAGCGTGACGATAGTAAGATCGACCGCGACACCGGTAAAGCCAACGGCAGCAACCTGCTGAAAGCTGAGGCGAAAACCATAAAGTATGATGCCCCAGCGGAGTAAATGCTGTTTGGCCCACTGCACGCCAGGATCGCACAGCGGATGAATACGTGGATAAATGCTATTTCCGAGCACGATCCCAATCAGGATCGCCAATGTCAGCGAACCCGGACCCCAGTGGGCGATTTTCGGAATATTTGCCAGCCAGAGGAGCAAAAAAGTCATTAAACTTACTAACAACAGGCCGGGTAATCGCGCTTTTGCTCCATCGGGCGGGGCTATCGTGTGTAATGTCGCAGGAAGAGCCATGGATTGGGTGCCTATTCTGACCGTACCGAAAATTGAGAAGCCAGCTTATAATCCACGAGATTAAAAGAGAAATTGATTATATATTTATAACCTATAAGTATTTCAGATAAAGAGCGCACTATGCATATCACGTTACGTCAGCTGGAAGTCTTTGCCGAAGTCCTGAAAAGTGGTTCAACGACACAGGCCTCCGTTGTGCTTGCCCTGTCTCAATCGGCTGTCAGCGCGGCTCTGGCGGATTTAGAAGGGCAGTTGGGTGTTCAACTTTTCGACCGCGTGGGTAAACGTCTGGTGGTGAATGAGCATGGCCGCCTGCTGTATCCCAAGGCACTGGCACTGCTTGAACAGTCGATGGAAATTGAGCAACTGTTCCGGCGTGATAATGGGGCGCTGCGCGTGTATGCCAGCAGCACCATTGGCAACTATTTATTGCCTGCAATGATTGCCCGCTATCGCCATGACTATCCCGATATTCCGCTGGAACTGCATGTCGGCAATACCAAAGATGTGATCACGCGTGTATCTGAATTCAGTGTCGATTTGGGCTTGATCGAAGGGCCTTGCCATCACCCTGATTTGATTACGCAGCCCTGGCTGGAAGATGAGCTGGTGGTGTTTTGCTCCCCCGAACATCCGCTCAGCCGAGGCACGGTCTCATTAAGCGCGCTGGCGGATGCACACTGGATCCTGCGCGAGCGTGGTTCAGGCACGCGCGAAGTGCTGGATCATCTGCTGCTAACGCACCTGTCGCATTTCCATCTGGTGATGGAATTAGGTAATTCAGAGGCGATCAAACATGCGGTTCGCCACGGGATCGGCATTAGCTGCCTGTCGCGGCATGTCATTGCCGAGCAACTGGCGTCAGGCTCGCTGGTGGAGTTGAAGGTGCCGCTGCCTAAACTCACGCGGACACTGTATCTGGTTCATCACCGACAGAAACATCTTTCAAATGTGCTGCAGCGTTTCCTGAGTTATTGCTGCGAAATGCCATAGCGAAAATATTTTCTGCTGCTAATAATTGGGCGTGAGTTATTAACCTCTCTTATAACTCGACGATCTTAACTATTCAGCACAACGCTATTTGCTACAATCCCGCCTCGATTTTTAGCACGAGCATGCAGGATAACAATGGCTCAGCACGATATTCAACAAACAACACAGGGCACACCGACCCTGCGCCGTGAACTGAAAGCACGGCATTTAACGATGATCGCCATTGGCGGATCGATTGGCACCGGGTTATTTGTCGCATCTGGTGCGACGGTTTCACAAGCAGGTCCGGGCGGCGCACTTCTGTCTTATGCCCTGATTGGGCTGATGGTTTACTTTCTGATGACCAGCCTGGGCGAACTGGCGGCGTTCATGCCGGTTTCCGGTTCGTTCTCCAGCTACGGTTCCCGCTATGTAGAAGAAGGGTTTGGCTTCGCTCTGGGCTGGAACTACTGGTACAACTGGGCCGTGACCATCGCGGTCGATCTGGTGGCGGCGCAGTTGGTGATGGGATACTGGTTCCCCGATGTCTCCGGCTGGATCTGGAGTGCGTTGTTCCTCGCGCTGATGTTCCTGCTTAACTACATTTCCGTGAAAGGGTTTGGTGAGGCGGAATACTGGTTCTCACTGATTAAAGTGGTCACGGTCGTCATTTTCATTGCTGTTGGCGTGATGATGATTACGGGCATCATGAGCGGCGCGGAAAATGCCGGATTCCACAACTGGGAAATTGGCGATGCGCCGTTTGCTGGCGGCTTCTCTGCCATGATCGGTGTGGCGATGATCGTCGGCTTCTCTTTTCAGGGAACGGAGCTGATCGGCGTGGCGGCGGGGGAATCTCAGGAACCCAGCAAAAACATTCCGCGTGCCATCCGTCAGGTTTTCTGGCGCATTCTGTTGTTCTACATCTTCGCGATTCTGATTATCAGCTTAATCATTCCGTATACCGACCCGAACCTGCTGCGTAATGATGTCAAAGACATTACGGTGAGCCCGTTCACGCTGGTGTTTGAGAACGCAGGCCTGCTGTCGGCGGCGGCGGTCATGAACGCGGTTATCCTGACGGCGGTGCTGTCGGCGGGTAACTCTGGGATGTACGCCTCTACGCGTATGCTGTTTACGCTGGCATCGGAAGGTAAAGCGCCGCGCATTTTCGCCAGACTGTCAAAAGGCGGCGTGCCGCGTAATGCGCTGTACGCTACCACCGTGGTGGCGGCGCTGTGTTTCCTGTCTTCTTTATATGGTAACCAAACGGTTTACCTGTGGCTGCTGAATACCTCTGGTATGACGGGCTTTATTGCCTGGCTGGGGATCGCGATCAGCCATTACCGTTTCCGCCGTGGCTATGTTATGCAAGGTCACGATCTGAATCGCTTACCTTATTTATCAAGTTTCTTCCCGCTCGGGCCGATCTTCGCATTTGTGCTCTGTCTGATCATCACGCTGGGGCAGAATTATCAGGCGTTTCTGGAAGATAAAATCGACTGGTATGGCGTGACGGCAACGTACATCGGTATTCCGCTGTTCCTGCTGATTTGGTTCGGCTATAAGCTGTTCCGTGGAACGCGCTTTATCAAGTATCAGGATATGACGTACCCCGATCATAAAGACTAAATCGTAAGCACGCGGTTAACCGCTACTTTTTATCTGCCATTTCTTTTCACGCTGCTGATTGAATTTTCATCAGTGGCGTTTTTATTCGTAGTAATTTCTTTTTTATATACCTTTCTGATGGTTGCTTCCTGTTGAGTCTATTTATACGGCGAAAAATGTGCTCAATATTATGATCTTCGTCTACTTCCTATCTTCAACGGCATGGCATCATTTTTGCCGTTTTTTTCGTGAATGTATTCTTTCTGATTAGCAACGGTGCGTAGTTTTGATCCGTTATTAATTGTTTTTGTGATATTTCTGAATACCGTGTCTAACAATGTCGATGAATGAAATTCACTATATTAGGTATTGTTAATTGCTTTAATGCTGACTACGCTTCACGTTACGGAGTGATGGATTTCCGATGAGGCAGGAAGTGTAACGTCATTAATACGTTCGTTGTCTTGTGTCATACAGAGAATTTAATTCATTATTTTTGTATGAGAATACCTGTCGTGATTGCCGACTGCGGAACCCTTGATATCTGCAAGCGGAAATCAGTGTATGAATAGCAACCAGGGCACGATGATGTTAAAAATTACCTTTTTGGATAAAGGCTCACTGCCTGAAACCATTTTCCTGAAAAAGACGAGTTTTAGGCGTCCACAGTGCCGCCATGAATGGATTGAATATAACTATACCTCGCCCGATCACGTTATCGCCCGAGCAAAAGACACCCACATTATCATCACGAATAAAGCCCTATTAACGCGAGACACCCTGGTCGCGTTGCCTGCGTTGAAGCTGATTGCCGTGACGGCAACGGGCACCGACAATATCGATCTCGTTGCTGCCAAAGAACTGGGTATCACGGTTAAAAATGTACCTGGCTACTCGACGCAAGCCGTATCCGAGCACGTGATTGCCATGATTTTTGCGCTAAAGCACAGCCTGATGGCGTGGTATCGCGATCAACTGGGCGATCGCTGGGCTAGCCAGTCGCAATTTGCTTATTTTGATCATCCGGTCAAGGACATCGCTGGTGCTACGCTGGGTATCATCGGTGCGGGTACGATTGGGCGGGAAGTCGCACGTCTGGCGCAGGCGCTGGGGATGAAGGTGATTTTTGCCGAGCACCGGGGAGCTTCATCGTGTCGTGCTGGGTATCTGCCGTTTGAAGACGTTCTGCGGTTGGCTAATGTGATTTCACTCAACTGCCCGCTCAATGAGAGCACTCAGCATCTGATTAATGCCGAGACGCTCGCACTGTGTAAGCCTACCGCATTTATTATTAACACGGCCAGAGGCGGGCTGATTGATGAGCACGCGCTGGCAGATGCTTTGCAGCAGCGCGTCATTGCCGGTGCTGCGCTAGACTGCCTGACGCAGGAACCGCCAGCAAAAGACAATCCATTGATGGTTGCGGCGAAAACCCTGCCTACTCTTCTGATTACTCCACATATCTCCTGGACATCCGCCTCATCGCTGCAATTACTGATGGAAAAGACGATTGAAAATATTGATGAGTATGCTCAGCAGAACGGATATAAATAACGTGTAGTTTGATTTCACTGGGTATGACGGAATATTGCTCGGTAGCGGAATGATGATATTCATCAATTTTAATTGATTATCAAAATTGAACGTTTCATCGGATTGCATCTTTCCCTGTCGATGATCTCTGTCGCTCTCACTATATCGTCAGGGAATGAAAGTGGCACACGTCGGATCTAAAGTGAGAACGTTATTATTTGTGATTATTCCGAATCAGGCTTGATGGTATGAGGGAATATTTATTTCTTAATAATAACGGAAGTAAATAATAGAACGAATGCAGCGATAGTTATTGGTGGCAAAAAACGAGGTAATCAGGGACGGCGTGGATAGAGGCGTTATGAATTCGCCCCGAATTCGGATGACCGGGGCGGAAGTGAGATGTGTCAGCGCTTCTGGATATACGTCATGGCTAGTGCGAGTGCCAGAACCAGGCCTTTGATGATATCCATCGCGTAATAAGGCACGGAGAGCATTACCAGTCCATTCTGCAAGACGCCAAGAATAACGGCACCGAGCAGCGTACCCAGCGCGTTCGGCTTGCCGGATCCCGCCAGCGAGAAGCCAATGTAGGCCGCAGCAACGGCATCCATCAAATAGCCGCCCCCGGCATTGACCTGCGAAGAGCCGATGCGCGATGCCAGCAAGATACCGCCCAGCGCCGCGAGTAGTGACGAAAACACATATGCTTGTACCCGATAACGCGCCGTGCGAATGCCCGCCAGTCGTGCGGCTTCTGGGTTGCCGCCGATGGCGTACATCCGGCGACCGTGTTTGGTAAGGGACAGATACAGTTGTACCAGTACCGTTACCGCCAGCATGATGACAACAATGACCGGTACCTGACCTAGCGTGGCAAAGAATTCAGGAATGACGCCTTCCGCCATTTCGCCGCTAGGCAGCACCATGTTCTGCGTGATGGAACCGCCATAGCTGTAGGTCATCGCCACGCCCTGAATGACGAACAGGCTGGCGAGGGTCGCCAGCATATCGGGAATCTTCAACACGACGATGAGGAAGGCGTTGAATAGCCCGACCAGCGTACACAGCAGCAGCGTCAGGATAATCGCGCCGGTGGTGCCGAATCCATGCCAGACGAAAAGCGAGATAACCAGCGCATTAGCCAGCGAGGCCGTCGATCCCACGGAAAGATCGAATCCGCCTACGGACAGCGAAATGGAGACGCCAATAGCAATCACCGTAACGATGGCGATAGAGCGCAAAATATTGATGATGTTATACGGGTCGAGAAAATTCTCCGACGCCAGCCCGAAAAGGGCAATCAGCGCAACAACTGTGATCAGCATCCCCCACTTATAGAGAAACTCGAAAACGTGGTGACGGAAGGGGAGCGCCCCGTTAGATGAAAGTGGGTGACTCACGCGGGAGTTCCTCCAGTTGAATATAAAAGTAGGGTTTCTTCGTCAATCTCAGCCGCATTCAGCTCTGCGACAATGCGGCCGTCCCATAGCACGCAGATGCGATCGCAGAGCCCGACAAGTTCGGAGAACTCGCCCGACGCATAAATAATGCCTTTACCCTGACGGGCGAGGCCGTCAATCAGGGTGAACAAGTCCTGTTTGGCCTTGATATCCACGCCTTTGGTGGGTTCGTCAAAAATCAAAACCTGTGCTTCACTGCGCAGCCACTTGCCGATAGCGACTTTCTGCTGATTCCCACCCGACAGGCGCGCCAGCTTTTGCGCCGGACCGGTGGTGCGAACTGCCAGCCGTTCAACGATCTGTTTTGCCCAGCGCAATGCTTTGCCACGACTGAATACACTCCAACGTGAAAAGCTATCGGTGGCGGTGATGCTGAGATTCATGGTGACAGATTCATCAATAAAAATGCCTTCTTTGCGCCGCTCTTCAGGAACCAGCGCTAGACCCTGTTCGACGGACCGGTGCGGCGAATGTGGTCGCCAGGGTTTACCACGATATTCTCCCTGCGCGATCTGGCAGGGCTCCGCGCCGAACAGCGCTTTACATAGCTCGGTTTTCCCCGCACCAGCCAGCCCGGCAATGCCCAGAATTTCCCCTTTGCGCAGCGTGAGAGAAATATTGTGCAACAGCGTTTCGTCGTGCAAACCCGTAACCTGAAGCAGCGTCTCTGCGGCAGGTGTCGCTCGGCGCGGTGGGAAGATATCGTCAAGCCGGTGCCCCAGCATTCTCTCTACGATCGCTTCCCCGCTGAGTCCCTGCATCGCCCCGCTGCTGACAAACTCGCCGTCACGCAGAACGGTCAACGTATCGCAGATTTCGCTCAACTCATGAATACGGTGGGAAATAAACACGATCCCGATGCCATCGGCCTGTAAACGGCGTACCACCTCGAAGAGGCGCGCGCTTTCGGCCTGATCCAACGGGGCGGTGGGTTCATCCAGAATCAGGAAGCGACATTCGTGAGATAACGCGCGGGCGAGCAGAATTTGCTGTTTCTCAGCGAGCGAGCAGGTATCCAGCCGTTGGCGAACATTAAGGTGAACGCCAAGCTGATCGAGTAGCGTCTGTGCCTGACGGTAGATCTGTGGCCAACTCAGCAGATGTCCGTCCTGCGCCAGCGTATCCAGCATAATATTTTCCGCCACGGACAGCGTGGGGACCAACGCAACATCGACTTCCTGCTGCACCAGATGAATGCCGTATCGCTTGGCATCACGCGGGGAATGGACATCGACCTGCTTACCATTAATCAGAATGTCGCCCTGATAGTGATCGTAAGCGCCCGATAAGATCGTCATCAGCGTGGATTTACCCGCGCCGTTTGCGCCAGTCAGGGCATGAATCGAACCACCTTCCAGTGTGAAATTAACCTGCTTGAGGGCGTGGAAACCAGAAAAGGAGATGGAAATATTGTGCATTTCCAGTCGGCTTTGGGAGGTAGGAATCATGGTCGGTAACGCTCTTGGCGGTCAGGGTCATGAAATAACGGAAAAGAAAGGTAGCACATATCCCAGAGAATTTAATACAGCTTCAAGTGTTTGAGAGTTATTGGCTATGAACGAAAAGGCATAAATTAAATAAAAAAGTTCTTAAGCTGGCGCAGGCAAGTGAATAAGATGGGGTTATCAATAGGGTAGCGCAGCAGATTCATCTATTAGACAAACATAAGATAAGATCCGTGTTCAAGAGAGGACGCGGCGAGGAAGATTCAAACATGCACACAACGACAGTCCGCGTACAGGTTGGCCCTGCTAACTATTTCTCTTTCTCTGGCGCTATCGATAAGCTGCTGGAATTTTATCCATCAGACGTGCTGAAAAACGCGCTGTGGATCTACGGCGAGCGGGCGATTGCCGCGGCTCGACCCTATTTACCGGCCGAATTCGATGCGCCTTCAGCCCGTCGCGTGCAGTTTGGTGCGCATTGTAGCGAAGGGGAAGTCGCAAAACTGGTGGCGCAGGCGGGCGATGAATGTCAGGTTGTCATTGGCGTCGGCGGCGGGGCGGTGCTGGATACCGCGAAGGTCGCCGCGCGTCATATCGGTGTCCCACTGGTCGCTATCCCGACCATTGCGGCGACCTGTGCAGCCTGGACGCCGCTGTCCGTGTGGTATAACGATGCCGGACAGGCGCTGCGCTTCGAGATTTTCACTGATGCTAACCATCTGGTGCTGGTGGAACCGCGGATTATGCTGGCGGCACCGGTGGAATACTTACTGGCTGGCGTCGGCGATACGCTGGCGAAGTGGTATGAAGCTGTCGTTCTCAGCCCCCAGCCAGAAACGCTGCCGCTTTCTGTTCGGCTGGGCTTACAGGCCGCGCTGGATATCCGCAATGTGTTGCTACAACAAAGTGCGGCAGCGCTAGAAGCCGTTGAGCGTGGTGAACTGACGCAGGATTTTCTGGATGTCGTAGATGCGATCATTGCCGGTGGCGGCATGGTTGGCGGGTTGGGTGAGCGCTATACCCGCGTGGCGGCGGCGCATGCCGTGCATAACGGTTTAACGGTGTTGCCACAAACTGAGCGCTTCCTGCACGGCACCAAGGTGGCTTATGGCATTCTGGTGCAAAGCGCGTTACTGGGCGATAGCGACACGTTGCACCAGTTAAAGGCGGCGTTTAAGGCGTTCGGTTTGCCGACCACACTCGCCGCACTGGACGTGGATATTCACGATCGCGCCGCGCTTCAGGCGGTTATTGCCCGCACCTTGCAGGCGGGGGAATCCATTCATTATTTGCCGTTGACGCTCAATGAAGACGTCCTGCTGGCGGCGTTTAACACCGTTGAGTCTATTGGGGAATAACCGGGTAGAAAGCGAAGGGCGGAGAGTATTCTCCGCCCTAAAGGCTATTATTTATCTTTAAAAACTAGGGATCTTTATCTTCAAAAACTACTGCGTTTTCTCATAGGGGAATGAATTTTTGATAAAGCTGGCGTAGTAACGGTATTTCGTCTTACTTGCCATCAGTTCTTCATAAATCATGCGTGCGACGCCGCTATAGAGGTAAATGCTCCCATTCAGCATTTCGACTTCTAACTGACTTTTTTCTGCATCGTATCCGACTGAAAACAACTCTGTTGATGAAACTCGTTTTCTCTGCAAAATTAATCACTCCCAACGTGTCAATGCCGCATCCTGACGGTATACCACCTTTTGGCTATAGCGTGTTATAGCTCGAAATATATCGGGGGTAAACTGCAGCATATCGTTATTAGTTCATGAATAATCAGTAAACGCTCACAGAATTCTTGCTCTGTCGTCCAGCGACCTGCGTTGTTTGTCCTTGTCGATGAGGAGGTATCCCGATCGGATTGTTAATCCTGAGCGAGGGCTCGCTGAAAAGCTGGCTGGCTTTCTATCCGCTCAATGTATTGCTTGATGTGCGGGTAGTGACTGAAATCCAAACGTGTTTTCGCCAAAACTAGCAGGACGGCCATTTGTATATCGGCACCGCTGAGCGACGCTCCCGCAAACCAGTCTTGTTTACTCAAATGCTGTTCGATGAACTGAAGCTGTGTCGTCAGCCGCGGCACAATAAAGGCCTGCTCGATGCTGCGCACAATTTTGCGTGCAATGGGGCGGATGAAAAATGGCATCGGTGCGGATTCTGTTTTCGCTAAGACTAAACGCATCACCAGCAGCGGCATGAATGAACCTTCCGCAAAATGCAGCCAGAAGCGATAGTCCAGCAGTGCTTGTCCGCTCTGTGGGCGGAGCCTGCCGTTGCCGTAAGTCTCAATCAGGTATTCCACGATGGCCCCGGATTCGGCAATCGTGAGTTCACCATCGGTAATCACTGGCGATTTCCCTAACGGGTGGATTTGTTTGAGTGATGCGGGAGCGCTAAACGTTTTTGGGTCACGCACGTAGCGAATGATTTCATAGTCAACGCCCAGCTCTTCCAGCAGCCAGGTTACGCGGGTCGAACGGGATTTTTCGAGGTGATGAACGTGTATCATCAAGATTTCCTTTTTTTCTTTTTTTATCCGTCATGCCGCAGGTGCGCTTATGTCTTTCAGGGATTATGACGATGGAGTAGAGAAAATGCGCTCAGGAGATTCCTGAGCGCGGCGCTCAATAAGATAAGCATAGCAACATTATTCGACGTGCTGTTCTTCCAATCACTATTCTTCCAATAAATAGCGGGCGTGGAAGCGCAGATGATCTTCGATAAAACTGGCGATAAAGAAATAGCTGTGGTCATAGCCAGACTGTGTCCGCAGCGTCAGCGGCCAGTCATACTGGCTTGCGAGGGCTTCCAGTTTCGCCGGTTGCAACTGATCGGGGAGGAACTGATCGCAATCGCCCTGATCGACCAGTATGGGCAGCTTCTTCTGGCTATTTACCAGCAAATGGCAACTGTCATACTGCAACCACTGCGTTTCATCCTCACCGAGGTAGGCGGTCAGCGCCTTGCGTCCCCAGGGAACCTGACTTGGGTTAACGATCGGGGCGAACGCTGACGCAGACTGGAATTGATCCGGGTTGCGTAGCGCCAGCATCAGCGCGCCGTGGCCGCCCATCGAATGCCCACTGATGGACTGACGACGATTCACGTTAAAATGCTGCTGGATTAACGCTGGTAATTCACTGCTGATGTAGTCATACATCCGGTAGTGTGCCGCCCAGGGTGCCTGCGTGGCATTCACGTAGAATCCCGCCCCCTGACCCAGATCGTATCCCACGTCGTCTGCTACGCCATCGCCGCGCGGGCTAGTGTCTGGCATGACCAGCACCAGACCCAGTTCGGAGGCAACGCGCTGCGCACCGGCTTTCGTCGTAAAATTTTCGTCGTTGCAGGTTAACCCAGACAGCCAGTAAAGCACGGGCGGCGGCGTGTCATCCTGTGTCGGCGGCAGATAAATACTGAACGTCATTGCGGTGTTCAGCGTTTCCGACACATGGCGGTAGCGCTGTTGCCAGCCGCCAAACATACGGTGTTCTTCCAGCAGTTCCAGTGATGAAGTCATCGCTGTACAGCCTCCTTTATTCTGTTCCTGACAGTAGCGCAATTAACCGAAATGAATCACAGATCGAATCGATTTGCCTTCGTGCATTAAATCAAATGCCGTGTTGATCTCGTCCAGCCCCATGGTGTGGGTGATGAAGTCATTCAGCGGGAATTCGCCTTTCAGGTAACGATCGACAATGCCTGGCAGTTCGCTACGGCCTTTCACGCCGCCGAAAGCAGAACCGCGCCATACGCGACCCGTCACCAGTTGGAACGGACGCGTGGCGATTTCTTCACCTGCACCCGCTACGCCGATGATGATGGATTCACCCCAGCCTTTATGACAGCACTCTAGCGCGGAACGCATGACATTGACGTTACCGATACACTCGAAGGAGAAGTCCACGCCGCCATCGGTCAGTTCAACGATGACGTCCTGAATCGGCTTATCGTAATCTTTCGGGTTGATCAGATCGGTCGCACCCAGTTTACGCGCCAGATCGAATTTGCTGGTGTTGAGATCGATACCGATGATGCGTCCCGCACCTGCCATTTGCGCACCGATAATCGCCGACAGACCAATGCCGCCGAGGCCGAAAATCGCAACGGTATCGCCCGCTTTCACTTTTGCGGTATTCAGCACGGCGCCCATACCGGTGGTAACGCCACAGCCCAGCAGGCAAACTTCTTCCAGTGGTGCTTCTTTATTCACTTTCGCCAGCGAAATTTCAGGCACAACGGTGTGCTCTGCGAAGGTAGAGGTGCCCATGTAATGGAAAATCGGCTGGCCATTTTTGGAGAAGCGAGTCGTACCGTCCGGCATCAGGCCTTTACCCTGCGTGGAACGAATAGCCTGACACAGGTTGGTTTTACCAGAGCGACAGAATTTACATTCGCCACATTCTGGGGTGTAAAGCGGAATAACGTGATCGCCAACGGCAACGCTGGTCACGCCTTCCCCGATGGCTTCGACAATCCCGCCGCCTTCATGACCAAGAATCGCCGGGAACACGCCTTCAGGATCTTTGCCGGACAGCGTGTAGGCATCCGTGTGGCATACGCCAGTTGCGACGATGCGCACCAATACTTCACCTTTCTGCGGTGGCATCAGATCCACTTCTTCAACCGACAGTGGCTGGTTGGGACCCCAGGCGATAGCGGCACGGGTTTTAATCATTTGCATGGTGGAGGCTCCTAATGGCATTCCGTTATGGGTGGTAAATTGAATGACAGGACGTGGTATTCATCACGGCGTCGTCCTGTCTTGAAAATGGCTGCTCAGAGAAAATAATGGGTTCATTCCGACTGAGCGGGTGGTTCAATAATGCTGCCCTGTTCAATAATGAGCTTTTTAAGCGCCTCGACATTCGGGCCGAAGGCGTCACGTCGCCAGACAAGCCAGGTGGGCGCGGCGGCGATGTCGGGTGGTAATTCATGCACCTGAACGCGTGTGCCTGCGGGCAGTGATTCGAGGACGGCATACGGGAGCATGGCGAGTCCGGCACCGCTGGCTACACAGGCAAGCATGGCGTGGTATGAGTGGATTTCCATGATCGTGCCGGGCACCACGCCATCCTGCCGGAACCAGTTCTCAAGGCGCTTTCTATAGGAACAACTGGGGCGGAAGGCAAACAGCGTATCGTGGCTGGCATCCCGCGCATGGGTAATCGGCGCGTGCGTCGTGTCAGATATCAGCACGAGTCGTTCCGTAAAACACGAACAGCCATTCAGCTCATCGTAGACAACGGGGCCATCGACTAACGCTGCCGCTAATGTTCCCGCGCGCACGCGCTCAATGATTTCCCCGGATGTACCGGTATTCAGGGACAGCGAAACATTGGGGTAACGCTGATGGTAAGCCGCTAATAGCGTAGGCAAACGGGTTGCCGCGGTACTTTCCATCGAACCGAGCGCGAAATTACCGGCGGGTTCCCCCGTGCGTGTCATGCTGATCGCTTCCTCACTAAGTGCCAGAATGCGCTGTGCATAACATAAGAAATTGTGGCCAATAGGGGACAGGCGCAGGCGCTGCTTCTCACGGATAAACAGATCGGTGCCCAGTTCTTGTTCCAACTGACGCAGCCGTGTGGTCAGATTTGAAGGAACCCGATGAAGCTGTTCTGCTGCACGCGCGACGGAGCCCGTTTCGGCGACGAGACAGAACATGCGGAGCTGGGTCAAATCCATATCTTTCTCTTTTCGTAATGAACTGATGCTTGATTATTCATTTTTTGTGAAGTGTAGCGTCAAGCAGCGCATTTCGCAACTGGCTTACGCTAGGCTGATGTGAACGTAACGTAAACCCAGTGCAATGGTATGTACTCTGAATGATAAAAATAACAGACGTAATTATCATCAGGATTAATATCTGGGTATGGGGTAAAGCGAAGAAAGCGATAAAATGTGCGTAGCCTAAATTAATAGCACCAAAAGTAATGATTGCCGTGAAGAAGGTCATATTTTTCTAAGAAAAAGGGTAGAGTAAAAAATAAGAATAATCACATAAAAATAAAATAACTTCCCAAGTTTGAAAGTGGGGGTTTAAGTAAATATCAATTTAAAACAATAGCTTGACATAATTGATGGCAGTGTTTTAGAAAATATATGGCTAAAATGACAGTCATCTCTCATTTCGATCGCAATTATTGATGCAGGGGCGTAAAGTGCTTATGCAAAATGCCGATAATGTTAAGACATAGAAAGAATAGCCAATAATAGTTGTGAAAAAATTTATTTTTACCATTAAATGAAAACAGCTAATTAGTGAGAGGAGCAACTTATTCATTGAATGACTTAACGGGCGTGTTGTTAATTCAAGGTGTGTAGCCATGCTGTGGAAAGCGAAAAAAAATCGCCAGATAATTTATAGGAGTCTTCTGTGAACTTTTTAAAAAATATTTCAATAAGAACAATGCTCTTAACAATATTGGGTCTGTTTCTGGTTGTATGGGGGGGCGCGTCTTTCTTTACCGCCACCTCATTAAGCAGCATGACCAAACTATTGGAATCCGGCGAAACTCAGCGTAAAAACGTAGAGATGCTGGTAAAGGGCAATGACCAGTATTTTCGTACGGTTACCCGTGTTGTTCGCTCGATGGATTTCCAGCAAACGGGGGATGTCGCCGATGCGGAGAAAGTCTTCACGTCTGCAACTGCCGCCTTTAAGATCACATCGGATCAATTGGCCTTGTTTAAAACGGTTAAACATATTGGTGTCGATAAAGAAACCGCAGACAATATGATCGCTGCTTGGAGCAAGCTACTGGATAACGGGTTGACACCCATGCTGAATGCTGCGCGTGAAAATCGTCAGGATGAGTTCCGCCAGCTCTTTCGTAAAATTTATCCACCACTCAGCGTCTCGTTTGGTGCCAACATGGATAAATACCAATCCGCGATTCTTTCGTCGACAGAAACCTCAATGGGTGAGGTCTACGGCTTGGTTGGCTGGAGTAATCGTATTCTGCTGGGCGCAGCGGTTCTTGGGTTGCTCATCCTGCTGTTGACGGATCGGTATCTGGTTCACTATCTGATTAAACCGCTGAACATGATCAAAGGCTATTTCCAAGTACTGGCTGCTGGGCAGCTTGGCCACCCTATTAATGAATTTGGGAGTAATAATGCTGGGCAACTGATTCCTTATCTGAAAGAGATGCAGGATAGTCTGGTGAATACGGTATCCATTATCCGCGACAGTTCTGCATCGATTCATCAGGGGTCGAGTGAAATCAAAAGTGGTAACAACGATCTGTCCGCGCGAACCGATCAGCAGGCAGCCGCACTGGAGCAGACTGCAGCCAGTATGGAAGAGCTAAGTGCGACAGTGAAACAGAATGCCGATAACGTTCATCAGGCTACCAAGCTGGCGCAGGACGCGTCCGTTGCGGCGAAGAAAGGCGGCGATGTCACGGCAGATGTGATGGCGACGATGGCAAGTATTACGACCAGTTCGAAGAAAATTGCCGACATCACCAGCGTCATTAACGGTATTGCCTTCCAGACCAATATTCTGGCGTTGAACGCAGCGGTAGAAGCTGCTAGAGCCGGTGAACAAGGCCGCGGCTTTGCGGTGGTCGCAGGTGAAGTTCGTAATCTGGCACAGCGCAGTGCGCAGGCAGCGAAAGAAATTGAAAGCCTGATTACCGAATCGGTTGAACGTATTAACGTGGGATCGGGTCAGGTGACACAAACTGGCGAAGCGATGGACTCTATCATTTCTGCGATTACCCGGGTGAATGACCTGATGGGAGAAATTGCCTCGGCGTCGGATGAGCAGAGTCGCGGTATTACGCAGATTGGTCAGGCTGTTACCGAGATGGATGGCGTAACGCAACAGAACAGCTCGTTGGTACAGGCATCTGCCGCTGCAGCAGTATTGCTAGAAGATCAGGCCCGTCAGTTAACTGAAGCCGTATCGGTATTCCAGCTGTCCGCCGCAGATGCCCCTCGTCGTTCTCAGCAGCGTTTGGCTGAAGCATCAGCAGCGCAGAAACCGATGTTATTAGCCGGTACTGGTGGTAAGAAAGGCAACACTAACGATAACTGGGAAACTTTCTGATAACCCCATAACATGCGGTGTCAGGGCGCTGACAGCCGCAAAAATCAGGTGATTTATCGTTAAAAGCACTAGGATATTTTCCCAGTGCTTTTTTGTTTATCACTGAATAGTTACACCTGCGTAGGCGTTTTTTTGTGCATACCATTCGACCTTGCTACGGCGCACAGGTACATCCGCCACGCTTGATAACCTGAATCTATTTCAACAATCATGACATACAATCACTGGATAATCGTGACTCTCTCAACTAGAGTGTTGACGGCGCTAGGGCCTGACCAAGGCCGTGATAGTGCGATAGGCATAGTTACACCTGCAGGAGAATAATAATGTCATCACTAAGTAAAGAAGCCGTTATGGTGCACGAAGCGTTGCTGGCACGCGGTCTGGAAACGCCGCTGCGCGGCGCGTTGTTGGATCGGGATACGCGTAAGCAACGTATTGCCGAGCATATGACGGAAATTATGAATTTGCTGAGCCTCGATCTGAGCGATGACAGCCTGGCTGAAACACCGACGCGTATCGCCAAAATGTACGTTGATGAAATATTCTCCGGTTTGGACTACGCCAACTTCCCCAAAATCACCATCATTGAAAACAAAATGAAGGTCGATGAAATGGTTACCGTGCGGGATATCACGTTGACCAGCACCTGTGAACACCATTTCGTGACGATCGATGGGAAAGCAACGGTGGCGTATATTCCGAAAGACGGCGTCATCGGCTTGTCGAAGCTCAACCGAATCGTCCAGTTTTTCTCTCAGCGCCCTCAGGTGCAGGAACGCTTAACGCAGCAGATTCTGGTTGCGCTACAAACGCTGTTGGGAACCAACAACGTCGCGGTCTCGATTGATGCGGTGCACTACTGCGTGAAGGCGCGCGGCATCCGTGATGCGACCAGTGCCACGACCACAACATCGCTCGGTGGTCTGTTTAAATCCAGCCAAAATACGCGTCAGGAATTCTTGCGCGCGGTACGTCACCACAATTAAGCCTTCTTATTGACGATGATGAAGAAAATACGCTTTGTCATCGTCAAATCAGTAAGCATCTTCGCTTTTTCTCTGTATCTGCATACAATCGCTACTTCGATGATTTGAAAATGTAATTTGTATGCCTTCTCACTCTATACCGTCACTTCATTCGCCACCTTCGCGGCCACCTTCACGGATAGCCACGCTGGATTTTGCCCGCGGCGTCGCCATCTTGGGCATTTTACTGCTGAATATTACGGCGTTTGGTTTACCGCATGCGGCCTACCTGAATCCCGCCTGGAAAGGGGAACCCACGCTGTCTGATGTCTTAACCTGGGCGGCGATGGATTTGCTTGCGCAGGCGAAATTTCTGACGCTGTTTTCTCTTCTTTTTGGCGCAGGGTTACAGCTGCTGCTGTCGCGGGGAAAACGCTGGGTACATGCACGCCTGTTCTGGTTGATGATCATCGGTCTGATTCATGCCATTTTCCTGTGGGATGGCGACATTTTACTCGACTATGCGCTGATTGGACTCGTGTGTTACGGCATGATTCGTCATGCGGAAAGCAGCCGGTTGCTAATGCGGACGGGTGCGGTTCTGTATCTGGTGGGCATCGGCGTGCTGTTTGTGTTGAGCCAGATTCTGAGCCTGCAACCGGGACGTTTTTGGCTGCCGGGCATGGCGGATATCGCCTATGAAGCCTACTGGCGGGCGTTAGGCGGGCCGGAAGCGTGGGGGAATCGTGTCGACCTGCTAACGGAAAGTCTGTTGTCGCTGGGCGTGCAGTACGGCTGGCTGCTGGCGGGGTCGATGCTGCTGGGGGCTGGCTTGATGCGCAGCGGCTGGCTGAAAGGTGAATTCAGCACGGCACACTATCGTAAGGTTGCGCTGTGGCTGATTCCGCTAGGTATCGCCATTAACAGCGTTGGCGTAGTGGGGCAGTGGCTGGTGGAGTGGGAATATCGCTGGAGTGGGCTGTTATTGCAGATTCCGCGCGAGCTGAGTTCACCTTTGCAGGCGATAGGGTATCTGGCGCTGTGCTATGGCTTCTGGACCACGCTGTGCCAATCGCGCATCACCTACTGGATTACAGATGTCGGGCGTATGGCGTTAACCAACTATTTGCTGCAAACGCTGATTTGCGTCGCATTGTTTAATCAGCTTGGCCTGTTTATGGCGTTTAGCCGTCTGCAACTGCTGGCACTGGTTCCTGCTATTTGGATCGTCAATCTGGTTTTCTCTCACTACTGGCTGCGCTATTTTCGTCAGGGACCACTCGAATGGTTATGGCGCACGCTCACTAATGCGATAGGGAAAACGGCGTAGAGAAAGACGCTACGGCGCGGCCTGCTCGTGGTGAGGTTCGGATTCGGGCTCGGTTTTTGCCGGTTGCTCCTGTTTAGCCTGATGCGCTGGCGCAGGAATCACCTGTTCAGGCAGGACGGCAGGATAATCTGGAGCATCCTCTGGGATAGTATGTTCAGCAGGAATCGGCACCTGCGGCCCTAAAAAGCGCGGCTCGCGTTTCAGGATATACAGATCGAACAGCGCGCCCAAACGAGCGCCAAATTCACGAACTCGCACGGTCATCATGTTTTTCGGGGAGGGCACGGCGTAACACTGTGCCTGAATACCCAGGTGCAGCGCGATGAATAGCGCACGTTCACAGTGGAAACGCTGAGTGATGATGGTGAAATCGTTGGTATCAAACACTTTGCGCGTTCTGACGATGGAATCCAGCGTACGGAACCCCGCATAATCCAGCACGATGTCCGAAGGTGGAACGCCTGCGGCGATCAAATCGCGACGCATCGTCATCGGTTCATTGTAACTTTGTAGCGCGTTATCACCGCTTAATAGCAGATAGCTGACTTTACCGCTGTTGTAAGCGTTAATCGTCCCTTGCATACGGAACAGGTAATACTGATTGATTACGCCGGTACGGTAGTATTTCGCGGTACCTAATACGACGCCAACCTGCCGTTTCGGCAAGGTCTGAAGCTCATCGTAAATAAAGGGCGCGGTTTTCCAACTGATCCAACGATCGAGGGCAAAAGCAGAGAGCAGCAGCACGCCAATGAGGGCTAACAAACCGAATGTCAGGCGTTTCCACATGCTTATGCCTCAGGTAAGGCGAGTAGACTAATCATTCCCCAAGGCTACTTTACCTGACAGGGGGACGCAAGACGAAGGGGAGGAACGGGCGGTTTATTGATTGAATTTTCAGCGTGCGGGACGAGATGGCGTAAAAACAAAACGCCAGCCTTTCGGGCAGAAAAGCTGGCGTGACAGGAGTATTAAACTCGGCTACCCCACAGATCGTACTCGTCTGCGTGTTCGACTTTCACTTTAACGATGTCACCGACTTTCACACCGGTTTCGCCGTTCAGATAAACCGCGCCGTCAATCTCAGGGGCATCGGCCATGCTGCGGCCAATCGCGCCTTCTTCGTCGATTTCATCGATCAGCACCAGCACTTCACGGCCAATTTTATCCTGCAAACGCTGGGTAGAAATCGCCTGCTGAAGCTGCATGAAGCGATGGAAACGCGCTTCTTTGATCTCTTCCGGTACCTGATCCGGCAATGCGTTTGCCGCAGCACCTTCGACTGGACTGAATTTAAAGCAGCCCACGCGGTCGAGCTTGGCTTCTGTCAGGAAGTCGAGCAGCATCTGGAAATCTTCTTCCGTTTCGCCGGGGAAGCCGACAATAAAGGTAGAACGCAGCGTTAAGTCCGGGCAGATTTCGCGCCAACGCTTAATGCGCTCCAGCGTTCTTTCTACTGCGCCAGGGCGTTTCATCAGCTTGAGAATTTTCGGGCTGGCGTGCTGGAGCGGAATGTCCAGATAAGGCAGGATTTTGCCTTCTGCCATTAACGGGATCACATCGTCTACGTGCGGATACGGGTAGACATAGTGCAGACGCACCCACACGCCGAGCGATGCCAGTTGTTCACACAGGCTGACCATGCTGGTTTTGACCGGTTGTCCGTTCCAAAAGCCAGTTCGCTGCTTCACATCCGCGCCGTACGCTGAGGTATCCTGAGAAATCACCAGCAGCTCTTTTACCCCTGCATCAACCAGACGTTTTGCTTCATCCAACACCGAACCGATTGGACGGCTGTCTAAATCGCCACGCATAGAAGGGATGATGCAGAACGTACAGCGGTGGTTACAGCCTTCTGAAATTTTCAAATAGGCGTAATGGCGCGGGGTGAGCTTGACGCCCTGCTCGGGAACTAAACTGGTAAACGGGTTATGCGTCGGTTTCGGGACGTATTGATGTACGTGTGAGAGCACCTGCTCGTAGCTGTGCGGACCGGTAATTTCAAGAACCTTGGGATGCACTTCGCGTATTTGATTTTCTTTGGCACCCAAACAGCCCGTTACGATGACTTTACCGTTCTCATTCAGCGCTTCGCCGATGGCTTCCAGCGACTCTTGTACGGCGCTGTCAATAAAACCACAGGTATTGACGATCACCAGCTCAGCGTCGTCATAACGTGGGACGACCTGATAACCTTCAGTACGCAGTTCGGTCAGAATCCTCTCGGAGTCGACGAGGTTTTTCGGGCAACCGAGGGAAACAAAGCCGATACGTGGTTGTTGCATATTATTCGCTCACAAAATAAACAGAAAATAAAAACCGGAGGATTCTACACCATAGTTGATTATCCTTATAGTCAGTGGTGTAAAACTCAGCATTTTATCGCTGTGAAGATGACGCTTCTAATGAGCGATTTCTTCAATAAATGTAAACCTTGCCACGTTTTTTTGTACAAACACGGCCTGCTGCCTAAATTTACAGGACTTTTGTTGGATGGAGACAACGCTATGCCCTATCGCCTGATGCCTCGCAATTCTGCTTCACATCCCCTGTTACGACGATTTTCTGCTGCCCCACATTGGCTGCTGCTTAGCGCAACGCTGCTGCTTTCCAGCCAGCTCTTGGCGGCGGAACCTAAAGTGACGGAATTGCAGGATAAGCTGGATCATCCGTGGTCATTAGCGTTTTTGCCGGAAGAGCAGGGGATTCTGATTACGGAACGCGCCGGAAATTTACGTTTATGGAAAGCGGGCAGTGCGCTGTCTGCGCCGATAGCCGGCGTACCGAAGGTCTTTGCTAAATCACAGGGCGGATTGCTGGAAGTCGCGCTATCGCCGGACTTTGCACAGAATCGACGCATCTACCTGAGCTTTGCCGAAGAAGGGAGCGAGGGTAAAGCGGGGACCGCTGTCGGCTATGGCAAACTCTCGGAGGATAATACGCGGCTAGAGAATTTCACGGTCTTCTTCCGTCAGGAACCGAAGCTGTCTACGGGTAACCACTTCGGCGGCAAGCTGGCCTTTGATCGACAAGGGCATCTGTTTATCGCACTGGGCGAAAACAACGAACGCCCGACAGCACAAGATCTGGATAAATTACAGGGCAAAATTGTTCGCCTGACCGCAGAGGGGAAAGTGCCGTCCGATAACCCGTTTGTGAACACGCCTAACGCTCGACCGGAAATCTGGTCTTACGGGCATCGTAACCCGCAGGGATTGGCGATTAACCCATGGTCTGGCGTGCTGTGGGAAAATGAACATGGCCCGAAAGGTGGAGATGAAATTAACATTCCTAAAGCGGGCGAAAATTATGGCTGGCCAATTGCAACGCATGGCATTAATTATTCTGGGCTGAAGATTCCAGAAGCGAAAGGAAAAGAGATCGCCGGTATGGTGAATCCCGATTTTTATTGGGAGAAATCACCGGGTATCAGCGGAATGGCATTCTATAACAGCGACCGTTTCCCGCAGTGGAAAAACTCAGTCTTTATCGGCGCGCTGGCAGAGAAGAACCTGATTCGGTTGACGCTTGATGGCGACAAAGTCACGTCCCAAGAGCGCTTGCTGGGCGACCGTGGTGAACGTATCCGCGACGTAAGACTGGGGCCAGACGATTACCTCTATCTGCTGACCGATCACGATAATGGCAAATTGCTGAAAGTCGGGCTGGAGTAATAAATCAGGCACCTTACGGTGCCTGATTCACTTAAGACAGCGGAATCATGACGTGTTTCTGATACGCTGGGCGCTCGGTGAGTTGCTGATACCAGCGTTCCAGATGAGGATGCGACTGTTGTTCAATCGGCATATTCAGCCAGCCGTAAGCAATACAGCCTAGTGGAATATCGCCAACGCCGAATCGATCGCCGGATAGCCACGGCTGATTAGCCAGAACGGTATCCACGATATCAAATAAACGTTCGCATTCGGCGATGCCTTTCTGTACCAAGGCGGTATCGCGTTTTTCCGGTGCCATACGCACGATATTAATGAACACCGGCCCGAAGGAGACGGCGAGAGAGGTTGCCCAGTCCATCCATTTTTCGGCACTGGCGCGCTTGCCTGGGTCGGCAAGATACAGAGAATCCTGACACATACTGTGCCGCCAGATAACGGACGATGGTATTGGATTCCCATAGCACCAGATCGTCGTCACGCAAACAGGGGATGAGGCCATTAGGATTCATCGCCAGATAGTCGGCTTCATGGTTAAGACCGAATTGTCCGCCTGCCACAATATGCTGATAAGGCAGCGCAAGTTCTTCCGCACACCACAGGACTTTCTTTACGTTGGTCGAGTTATCACGACCCCAAATCGTTATCATAGCAACCTCTTTGTGCACACAAGGATATTCGGATGTTTGCGATAGTGGGAAATAATGATACACCTTTTTAGTCTTTATGATTTCACTTGTCATTCTTAACAATGACAGCATCTTTCTCGCTCGACCTCGAGGAGAAGGCGACATTGCGACATTCGTCGTGCCATCCGTTATTCTTTCTGGCTACCTGATACCTAGATTTTCAGACATTCCTTAATTTTCCCTAAGTCCCTTTTTTATCTGCGTTTTTTTAGAAACTTTCATTTCTTTGACTATCTTTACAGAAGGAGCGGTTTTCATCCCAGAGATGACGCGTTACCTTTGTATGTTACTAAAGTTTTCAAAACATATTGAAAATCAAGAATTTTTAACGAAGTATGGATATCGCGGCGAACTCATGAAAACAACTCCTTTCCTGACCAGACTCACGTCTTTCTCTGTAGGTACGGTATTGCTTGTTGGTTTAGTGCCATTCACCTATGCGGAACAGTTGCCAGCGGTGCCGCAGATTGATGCTAAAGCCTATATCCTGATCGATCACCACAGCGGTAAAGTGCTGGCGGAAAGCAATGCTGATGAGCGTCTTGACCCTGCCAGCCTGACAAAAATTATGGCGAGCTATGTGATTGGGCAGGCGATCAAATCCGGTAAAATTCGTCCGACGGATGAAGTGACCGTCGGAAAAGATGCCTGGGCAACCGGCAATCCGGCGCTGCGTGGTTCGTCGCTGATGTTCCTTAAGCCGGGCGACCGTATCCCCGTTTCTGAATTAAATAAAGGCATTGTCATTCAGTCCGGCAATGATGCCAGCATCGCGCTGGCGGATTACGTCGCGGGTAGTCAGGATGCGTTCGTTAGCCTGATGAACAATTATGCGAAGGCACTTAACCTGACGAATACGCATTTTCGAACCGTGCACGGTCTTGATGCGCCAGGGCAGTACAGCACCGCACGTGATATGGCGCGGTTAGGGCAAGCGCTGATTCGCGATGTGCCGGAAGAATACGCGTTGCACAAGGAAAAAGAGTTCACCTTCAATAATATTCGCCAGCCTAACCGCAACCGTCTGCTGTGGAGTACTAACCTGAATGTGGACGGTGTGAAAACCGGCCATACCAGCGGGGCAGGACACAATCTGGTGGCCTCGGCCACCGAAGGCAATATGCGCCTGATTTCCGTGGTGCTGGGCGCGCAAACGGATGCCATTCGCTTTCGTGAAAGTGAGAAACTGCTCACCTGGGGCTTCCGCTTTTTCGAAACGGTAACGCCTATCAAGACGGATACGCCTTTTACTACGCAGCGGGTCTGGTTTGGTACTGAAAAAGAGGCACGACTCGGCGTCGCACAGGATGCTGCGCTGACCATCCCGAAAGGGCAAATGAAGAACCTGAAAGCCAGCTTTACGCTAAATCAGCCGCAGCTTTCCGCACCACTGACCAAGAATCAGGTTGTCGGCACTATCGACTTCCAACTGGACGGCAAGAGCATAGGACAGCGCGAACTGGTCGCGATGGATGATATCCCCGAGGCTGGCTTCTTTAGCCGCCTCTGGGATACGTTGATGATGAAGGTGCAGCAGTGGTTCGGTGGGCTATTCAGCTAATTTCCGGGGTGGAGTAACTGAATGCCGTTGTTGGAAAAATAGCGTAAGTAGACGTCGCTTGGGGCTCCGTCGGAAATGACGGTATCAAACAGCTTCACTGGGCCAATGCAGGCGCGTTTAATCTGACCGAACTTGCTGCTGTCCGCCACTAGAATGATTCGCTGTGCGGTTGCCATCGCGCGTTGCTTCATGCCCAGTTCGGCAAAGTTAAAGCAGGTGGCTCCCGCAGTCAGTTCGATACCCGCCGCAGAGATAAAGGCTTTGTTCGGACAGACGTTGTCCAGCTCGCTTCGCTGGTTGAGCGGGGTAAAAATCGCGTTATCTGGATGGTATTCCCCGCCGCACAAAATCACTCTGCACGCCTTTTTTTCCTGTAGTGCTAAAAAGGTGTTCAGGGAATAGCAAATCGCGGTAAAGGGCAACGCATCAGGAATGGCATCAATGATGAAAGGAATCGTAGTACCACAGTCGAAAAAAACGGTATCGTTTGCTTCCACCAGATAAGCAGCCGCAGTACCGATAGCCCGCTTCTCTCTTACGTGCTTGGTCTGCTGGTCGGAGACAAAATAGTTGGTGACACCGTTATTCTTCAGGTCGCTAACCACGTAGCCGCCGAGCAGCATGACGCTGGTGGAATCGGCATTTAGATCGCGGCGCACGGTCATCTCGGACACGCCGAGTAGCTGTGCGGCGTCTTTAAGATGGAGTTTATCGGTTTTCTTTAATGCCTGAGCCAGTCTGCCTATCCGTTCGCCGCGCCGCGTTTCCATAAAATTCCCTGCTAGTAAGCTATTTTTGTTGTTAGTAGTTTCCTGCTACTGCCGTTTCACCTGAAACGATAGCGACGCCTGAACTGGTGCCGATACGTGTGGCACCTGCTTCAATCATACGCTGTGCCGTTTGGCGATCGCGAACCGCGCCGGATGCTTTGACACCCATGTCGCTGCCGACGGTGCTACGCATCAGTCGAACGTGTTCTTCGCGTGCGCCGCCGGTGCTGAAACCGGTAGACGTTTTGACGAACGCGACATCCAACTGACGACACATTTCACACACCAGGACAATCTGTTCGTCATCAAGCAGACAGGTTTCCAATATTACCTTCAACGGTATAGCGGCGCAAACCTCACGCACGGCCTGAATATCCGCTTTGACGGCGGCAACATTCCCGCTTTTCAGCCAGCCGGCGTTAATCACCATATCGATTTCTTGCGCACCGGCATCAATTGCCGCTTTCGCTTCAAAAACTTTGCTGGATGTCAGGCTTGCACCAAGAGGGAAACCGATAACAGAACATACCTGCACTTCCGTGCCTTTCAGCTTTTCTGCCACGAGAGGCACGTAACCTGAGTTAACACAGACGGCATAAAAACGGTGAGCGATCGCTTCATCACACAGGGTGGCGATTTGCTGTTCAGTGGCATTGGCTGCCAGTAGTGTGTGGTCGATATAGCGTGCGTAGTCAGTCATGGTAAATCCTTGGCGGTGGAGATAAGAAATCAGATAGCGCGATTATGACACTCAATGATTTTTATGTCATAAAAATAACAATGTAATTAATTTTTGTTATTTTAATAACAAAAAATGAAGTAAATGTGATAGCGGATGTGTGGATATCGGGAAGTATGACGAGTATAATGCGGAAAAGAAAACGCCCATCGTTCTTGAACCTGAAAGGCGGGAACGATGGGCTCCTCAATAAGGGGAATCAAAGAAAAGCAGTGGCACTTATTCAGACTCTAGGGCAAAGAAAAAGTTCTGGCCTTTAGAAAATAATATTGACGATTTTTTACACTTTTTCAGCCGGGCAGTTCAGGCCAGATAACCACGATCAGTGAACCTGCTAAGGTGAGTAGCACGTTAGCAATCGCATAGGTACCCGCATAGCCGAGCGCAGGGATGTTACTGCGTGCCGTATCGCTGATAATTTCCATTGCGGGAGCGCAGGTTCGTGCACCCATCATGGCGCCAAACAGCAGCGCACGGTTCATTTTTAACACGTACGCACCAAACAGAAAGCAAATCACCACGGGTAGTAGGCTAACGATCAGCCCTGAAACCAGCATCTGGATACCAACGTCACCCAGACTACTGTTGATGGTGCTCCCTGCACTCAGGCCAACGCCAGCCATAAAAACCATCAGGCCGAATTCTTTGACCATGTTAAGTGCGCCTTGCGGAATGTAGCCAAAGGTCGGGTGGTTGGCGCGCAGGAACCCCAGCATGATACCGGCGAACAATAATCCAGCCGCGTTACCGATGCCAAAGGTGAAGTTGCTGAATTGGATGGTGATCAGCCCGATCATCACGCCGATGACAAAAAAAGCGCAGAAGGCCAGCAGGTCGGTGACCTGGCTATGAATAGAAATGAACCCAATTCTGTCAGCAATGCTTTTTACCCGGCGGGCATCACCGCTGACCTGCAAGACATCGCCTTTATTCAGCACGACGTTATCGTCAATCGGCATTTCAATTTGGCTACGGACAATACGGTTGAGGAAACAGCCGTGATCGGTCAGCTTCAATTGGCTCAGGCGTTTGCCGACAGCATTGTGGTTCTTGACGACGATTTCTTCCGTTACGATGCGCATATCCAGCAAATCGCGGTCGAAAACTTCCTTGCCATCGCGGAAATTGGAGTTCAGGCGTGAATGGGCGTCGGGATAGCCGACCAGCGCGATCTCATCACCGATTTGCAAGATGGCATCACCGTCGGGGCTGGCTAGAATTCCGTTGCGTCGGATGCGCTCGATGTAGCAGCCAGTCTGGCGATAAATCCCCAGTTCACGCAGATTCTTGCCATCCGCCCAGCCAACCAATTCCGGCCCAACGCGATAGGCGCGAATCACGGGCAGATACACTTTTCTCAGGCTGTCTGGGTCTAATCCGCGCTCGCGTGCAATCTGCTGAGCGCTGGTAGGCAAATCCTGATGCTGGAGTTTGGGCAGGTAGCGTGCGCCAAAAATGAGGCTGACCAACCCGACCAGATACGTCAGCGCATAGCCCAAACTCAGGTGATCTTGCTCAATACCGAGCTGGTTACCCAAACTGGCGGTGCTGCGCAACGTGTCGCCTGCACCGACCAGCACCGGCGTTGAGGTCATGGACCCGGCCAGCATCCCCGCCGTCAGGCCAATTCCCCAACCAAAGAATTTGCCTAAGCCTAACGCCAGTAACATGGCGCTGCCAACCATCACCAGCGCCAGCATGAAATAATTCTTTCCGTCGCGGAAGAAAATAGAAAAGAAATTCGGCCCAGCCTCCACACCGACGCAAAAAATAAATAACATAAAGCCGAGGCTCAGCGCTTCAGTATTAATCGAAAAATGCTGTTGGCCGAGTAATAAAGAAACAACTAAAACTCCAATAGAATTACCGAGTTGTACTGGCCCGAGACGCAATTTCCCCAGGCAGAGTCCTAATGAAAGAACCACGAATAAAAGTAGAATGTAATTCCCATTTAACAAATCAGCGACGTTTATATTCATGGAATGTAACTTGTTGTTTACCAGTAAGTTCTTGATGTTATTAACTATAGCGGCTAGATTTAGCCATGAAATGCATGAATTCCCGTGACGGTATCAATACGCGTCAGCTGAAAGGAATCAGCCTCGTTCAGTATAATTTATCCGATAAAAATTGTTCAGTGTAATTATTGTTTAATTTAATGATTTTGGTACTGCTGCTGAAGAAATGCATTGGGTTATCGTCTTTTTCTGTGGACAGCCTACATGTCGAATAAATCGTAACGAAGCCTCATGTTTTTCATATCGAGGAATAGGTATACCGATCATTTTTACTATGCTGCCTATTTTCGTTATCTGGTTGAGGCAGGTTAGGAGGCATATTGAGTGGGGGCGATTTATGGCAAGAAATAAAGGCTGGGTTAGTGCGACCTGCTGTTTTTTATTGTTCACCATCGTATTTCTGAGTCAAAAAATTGAGGCATCAGAGGTTGCGGTGAGTGATGGGCTACGTGGTAGTCCAGGAATGTTGCTTTTTCTGCTGCCTGGCATGGTGGCCTATTTTCTTTCCGCGCGCGGTCGCCTACTTTACCCGCTGTTTGGCGCGCTGGCGGCAATGCCCGTGTGTTTGCTGGTGCTCCACCTGTGGAGTACGCCTATGCGTTCTTTCTGGCAAGAGTTGGCCTACGTGATGAGTGCAGTTTTCTGGTGCGTGTTCGGTGCGCTGGGCATGCTGTGTTTACGTCGTCTTTATCGTCGCTATCTTCGTTGACGGACGCGGTTTCGAACCCATAAAAAAGCGCGGACTGTCGCCGCGCTATTGTTTTGTCAGTTCGATGATCGATGTGTTCTGCCAGTGTGATGATTATGACTGGAACAGAGCCAGATGCTCTTTAGCATAGGCTTCAAAATCGGTGCAGCCGCCGATGTGTTTTTCATCCAGGAAAATCTGCGGTACGGTTTCAACCGGCTTTCCTACCGTCTTGGACAAATCTTCTTTCGAAATGCCTTCTGCGTGAATGTCTACATAGCGGAAGCTGAAGTCATCACGTTGCTCGGCCAATTTCTCTGCCAGTTCTTTCGCACGTACACAATAAGGGCAAGCGGGGCGCCCGAAAATTACAGCGAACATGTAAACTCCTTTGTAAAATTAGAAAAATGTTCTCATTCTTGAAACGCATAGCGTGACGCCTATTACAGACAAGGTCACGGCTAAAAGTGTTACGGTTAATGAGGTTACTGCGAATCACGCTACTATACCGAAATTTATCAATACTATGCCCGCATTCATTGATGAAAAAAAGTAGTCATTACCTGTTACAACGATTTGCTGAAGCTATTAGGCGGTGGGGTAATGCAGATTCCGCCCGAGCTACGATATAATTTCGTCATACTGCAAGCTGCCTATGAGATGTACTTTACCGACTGAAGGATGCCAGTGTGACACCAATGATTGATTTGCTACAGCGCCACCGTTCTATTCGCGCGTTTACGTCTCAGGCCATAACGGATGAGCAACGCCACGCCATCATTACCGCCGCACAAAGTGCGTCCAGCTCCAGTTTTTTACAATGCAGCTCAATTATCCGTATTACCGATCCTGCGGTGCGAGAAACGCTCGTTCACTATACTGGCGAGCAAGGCTATGTGGCGCAGGCGGCAGAGTTTTGGGTCTTTTGTGCCGATTTCCACCGCCATGTGGCGATCTTCCCACAGGCAGAAACCGGGCTGGCTGAGCAATTGCTGATTGGCTGCGTCGATACTGCGCTCATGGCGCAGAATGCACTGATTGCCGCCGAATCGCTGGGGTTGGGTGGGGTATTTATCGGCGGGATCCGCAATCGAATCGCTGACGTGACGCAGTTGCTGCAACTGCCAACGTTAGTTCTGCCGTTGTTTGGCCTGTGTCTGGGGCACCCAGACGCGGACCCTATGCTGAAACCGCGCATGCCAACCGCGATGATGCTGCATGAAAATGTCTATCAGCCGCTCGACCGAGATGTGCTGGCGCAATACGACCAGCAGATGGTGGAATATTATCTGCAACGTACCGGTAGTCGTCGTGAAAGCTGGAGTGAGCACGTGGAACGGACGCTGAAAAAAGAGTTACGTCCATTCATGCTGGACTACTTACATCAACAAGGATGGGCGATACGTTAGTATCCGTAGGATATTTATGAAGATAGCCATTCTGTCTCGTGATGGGGCGTTATATTCCTGTAAACGTTTGCGTGAAGCGGCTGAAGCGCGCCAACACAGCGTTGAGATTATCGACCCGCTTTCCTGCTACATGAATATCAATTCGGCGGCGCCGTCGGTGCATTATCGCGGACGTCGGCTGGATAAAGTTGATGCGGTTATTCCGCGTATCGGTTCACAAATCACGTTTTATGGTACGGCGGTGTTGCGCCAGTTTGAAATGCTGGGCAGCTACCCGCTGAATAATTCAGTCGCCATTATTCGCGCCCGCGACAAACTGCATTCATTGCAACTGCTTGCTCGTGAGGGAATTGACCTGCCGATCACCGGATTTGCTCATTCGCCGGATGATACCGGTGATTTGATTGCGATGGTGGGCGGTGCGCCGCTGGTTGTAAAGCTGGTGGAGGGCACGCAGGGAATCGGTGTGGTACTGGCCGAGACGCGACAGGCGGCCGAAAGCGTGATTGATGCCTTTCGCGGGCTGAATGCGCACATTTTGGTGCAGGAGTACGTGCATGAAGCGCAGGGGAAAGATATCCGCTGTTTTGTGATCGGCAACCGCGTTGTGGCGGCGATTGAGCGACAGGCGAAAGCGGGGGAATTCCGTTCAAACCTGCATCGCGGCGGGTCGGCGAATAAAGTGAAAATTACGGCGCAGGAGCGTGCGATTGCTATCAAGGCGACAAAAACGCTGGGGTTGAATGTCGCGGGCGTTGATATATTGCGTGCCGATCGGGGGCCGCTGGTGATGGAAGTCAACGCCTCGCCGGGGCTGGAAGGGATTGAAACGACGACCGGACTCGATATTGCCGGCATGATGATTGAGTTTATTGAGCAAAATACCCAGAGGCGCTTCGCAATCTCGGCAACAATAAGTAAAAGTTAGCTTTCTGAAACAGGGACCGCGCCGTAAAATACGGCGTTCCTTATTTTGGCGTGTAAGTACCGGGCCGCAGCGCTATCCGGTACGGAACGAGGAAAGCGGGTGGCGAGGCGCTTTTATCATGGCATCGTCGCGCAATATTCCGTAAGCTATGGGCCGTTTTTAAGGCTATTTCTGTTTTAACATCGCTTCTGTGTAAACGGTGTTTTCTTTTCAACAACGCTGTCTGTACGGCGGCAGGTATGAGGCAAACATGATGGATTCACTCATCGTCCCGGATTTGGCTATGCTACGGCGGTGGCTGGATCAACTGAACATTCTGTATTTCGAATGTGATTCCTGTCAGGCGCTCCATCTTCCTCATATGCAAAATTTTGATGGCGTGTTCGATGCGAAAGTTGATCTGGTAGATAACGTGATTCTGTTTTCTGCCCTTGCCGAAGTGAAGCCCAGCGCGTTGATTCCTCTGGTTGGCGATCTGAGCCAAATCAATGCCAGCTCGTTGACCGTTAAGGCGTTTATCGACGTTCAGGATGATAATCTGCCGAAACTGATTGTCTGCCAGTCATTCAGCGTGGCCGCTGGCATGACGCTGGAACAATTCAGACATTTCATGCAGCAGTCCGAAGAACAAATCTCAATGGTGATCCTTGAGGCCGGCGCTAATAATCTGCTGTTTATCGGCGAGGAAGAAGAGGGCTCTGCTGCCAGAGTCACCACCTCTCATCTGCATTGATACGGTTGCTGCCAACGGCAGCAATTGGTTTTACTTATTTTCCTTTCACCACCATTTATTCTGGTTATTTCGCATTATTGCCAGATATTTATCTTTGTTTGCTGCTAAACGCCTTCATCACATCGATAAAATGTGAATAAATAATCGTTAAAACCCATTTTTTACGTTCAAGTATGGTGCACACGATGTTGTGGGGTTATGCTTTATTCCTGTAAGACACAGACACCGGAATCAGGGCTATGTGTGTGTCTGGGCGAATAAAAATCGGTGCATACTCATTCACCGATTGGAGAGCGCGGCAGGACATATTTTGTATCGGAACGATACATACTACTCCCACGAATCACCCCCTTGAATGGAGGAAGGAACGGATGTTCACCCAACGTAAAAAATGGCTATCGGGTGTTGTTACCGGCTTGCTGATGGCCGCGTCCGTCACCGCATCTGCGGAAGAGAAAACGCTGCATGTTTATAACTGGTCCGACTATATCGCACCGGACACGTTAGCCAATTTCCAGAAAGAAACCGGCATTAAAGTCGTCTATGACGTGTTTGATTCCAACGAAGTGTTGGAAGGCAAGCTCATGGCGGGCAGCACGGGTTTTGATCTGGTGGTGCCTTCTGCCAGCTTCCTGGAGCGCCAGCTCTCTGCGGGAGTTTTTCAGCCATTAGACAAGAGCAAGTTACCGAATTACAAAAATCTGGATCCTGATTTGATGAAGCTGATTGCGCAGCACGATCCAGACAATAAATATGCCCTGCCTTACCTGTGGGCGACCACGGGCATCGGCTATAACGTTGAGAAAGTCAAAGCTGTGCTGGGTGCCGATGCACCGGTTGACAGCTGGGATCTGGTTCTGAAGCCGGAGAACCTGGAAAAGCTGAAAAGCTGCGGCGTCTCCTTCCTGGATGCACCGGAAGAGATCTTTGCAACCGTGCTGAACTATCAGGGTAAAGATCCAAACAGTACCAAACCGGGTGATTACACCACGTCTGCGACCGACCTGCTGCTGAAACTGCGTCCGAGCATTCGCTACTTCCATTCATCGCAGTACATCAACGATCTGGCAAACGGCGATATCTGCGTCGCAGTAGGCTGGGCGGGCGATATCCTGCAGGCAGGAAACCGTGCGAAAGAAGCGAAGAACGGGGTAAATATCCAGTACAGCATTCCGAAAGAAGGCGCGTTGGCATTCTTTGATGTCCTCGCTATTCCAAAAGATGCTAAAAATCTGGATGAAGCCTATGCGTTTCTGGATTACCTGATGAAGCCGGAAGTGATGGCGGGAATCAGTAACCATGTGTATTACGCGAGCGGTAATCTGGCCTCCTTGCCGTTGGTGAACGCAGAGATTCGTAACAACCCGGGCGTTTATCCGCCGGCGGATGTGCGTGCCAAACTGTTTACGCTTAAGGTGCAATCTCCTCAGATTGACCGTACACGTACGCGTGCATGGACTAAGGTTAAAAGCGGCAAATAGCCTTTTGGATTTGAATGATTACCCAAGCGCTTGAGGGTTGCGGGTTTCAGCAACCAAAGAATGGATGGGTATGAAACGTGGCAAAGAACAGGCGGTGATACCGCCTGTTCGCGCTCTATATTGTGTCACACTGCTGAATGCAAAAAGCGCCGAATGGCGGCATCTGCGGTGTGGCTTGTTCTGCTTTTGCCGGAGAGCAATGCGAAGTGAATGACGCGATCCCCCGCCCTCAATCAAAACCTCAAAAAGCAGCCACTCCGCTGCTGGAAGTGCGTAACCTGACGAAGTCGTTCGACGGTCAGGCCGCCGTCGATGATGTCAGCCTGACTATTTATAAAGGCGAAATTTTTGCGCTGCTGGGGGCATCCGGCTGTGGGAAATCCACGCTGCTGCGTATGCTGGCAGGTTTTGAGCTCCCCACGCAGGGGCAGATTTTTCTGGATGGTCAGGATTTATCATTGGTGCCGCCTTACCAGCGTCCCATCAATATGATGTTCCAGTCTTACGCGCTGTTCCCACACATGACGGTGGAAAAGAATATCGCATTTGGTCTGAAGCAGGACAAACTACCGCGTGCAGAAATCAAAGATCGTGTGGAAGAGATGTTGTCGCTGGTGCACATGCAAGAGTTCGCCAATCGTAAACCGCATCAGCTTTCTGGCGGTCAACGCCAGCGTGTTGCGCTGGCTCGTAGTCTGGCGAAGCGCCCTAAACTGCTGCTGCTTGACGAACCGATGGGCGCGCTGGACAAAAAATTGCGCGACCGCATGCAGCTTGAAGTCGTCGATATTCTGGAGCGTGTGGGCGTGACCTGTGTGATGGTAACGCACGATCAGGAAGAAGCTATGACGATGGCAGGCCGTATTGCCATTATGAATCGCGGTAAGTTCGTACAAATTGGCGAGCCGGAAGAGATTTATGAGCATCCAAACACGCGTTTCAGCGCGGAGTTCATCGGCTCAGTCAATATGTTTGAAGGGATCTTGCAGGAACGTCAGGACGATGCACTGATCATCAAAAGCCCTGGACTCGTGCATCCGTTGAAGGTGGATTCGGATGTCTCGGTGGTCGATGGCGTTCCGGTCTACATCGCATTGCGTCCAGAGAAAATCATGCTGTGCGAAGACGTGCCAGCTGACGGTTGTAACTTCGCGGTAGGGGAAGTGGTGCATATCGCCTATCTGGGCGACCTGTCAATTTACCACGTCAGGCTTAATAGCGGGCAAATCATCAGCGCGCAGCTACAAAATGCTTACCGCTATCGCAAAGGCACACCGACCTGGGGAGATGAGGTTCGGCTGTGTTGGGATGCCGATAGCTGTGTGGTTCTGATGGTGTAGCGAGGAAGAATGTCATGACTTTATTTCCCGAACATAACACGGCGGAACCACCGGGCAAGGCCAGACACTGGCTCCGTGTACTGATGGCGCGCTGGCATCAAAAACACGGGCGTAAGCTGGTCATCGCGCTGCCATATCTGTGGCTGCTGTTGCTGTTCATGCTGCCGTTCCTGATCGTGTTCAAAATCAGTCTTGCAGAGATGGCGCGAGCGATCCCGCCTTATACCGATCTGATCTCGTGGCTGGACGGCAAGCTGGATATTTCCCTGAACCTTGGGAACTACCTGCATTTGTTGGACGATCCGCTGTATTTCGATGCTTATATGCAATCGCTTCAGGTTGCTGCTGTGTCGACGCTGTGCTGTCTGTTTATTGGTTACCCGCTGGCCTGGGCTGTGGCGCACAGTAAACCGTCAACACGTAATATCCTGTTGTTGCTGGTGATTCTTCCATCGTGGACGTCATTCCTGATTCGCGTCTATGCCTGGATGGGGATTCTGAAAAATAACGGTATCCTGAATAACTTCCTGCTGTGGCTGGGGGTGATCGATGAACCGCTGGTGATTCTGCATACCAATTTGGCGGTGTATATCGGCGTCGTGTATTCCTATCTGCCGTTTATGGTGTTGCCGATATATACCGCGCTGATGCGTCTGGACTATTCGTTAGTGGAAGCGTCGTTGGATCTCGGCGCGCGACCGCTGAAAACCTTCTTCAGCGTGATCGTCCCCTTAACGAAAGGGGGAATCATTGCAGGCTCGATGCTGGTCTTTATCCCAGCGGTGGGGGAATACGTGATTCCAGAACTGCTCGGCGGGCCGGACAGCATCATGATTGGCCGTATTCTGTGGCAGGAGTTCTTCAATAACCGCGATTGGCCAGTGGCGTCTGCCGTTGCCGTCGTCATGTTGCTGCTGTTGATTATGCCGATTATCTGGTTCCACAAACATCAGAGCAAAAGTGCGGAGGGTGAGGCGTGAATAATTTACCTGTTGTTCGCTCACCGTGGCGTATTGTGATTTTGGTACTGTGCTTTACGTTCCTCTATGCGCCGATGCTGATGCTGGTGATCTACTCGTTCAACAGCTCCAAGCTGGTGACCGTATGGGCTGGCTGGTCGGCACGTTGGTACGTCGAGCTGTTCCACAATACGGCGATGATCAGCGCGGTACTCCTGAGCCTGACGATTGCTGCCGCCTCGGCCACGATGGCCGTGATTCTTGGCACGATCGCCGCTGTGGTCATGGTGCGTTTTGGCCGTTTCCGTGGTTCTAATGGTTTTGCCTTTATGCTGACAGCGCCGCTGGTTATGCCAGATGTGATTACCGGCCTGTCGCTGCTGTTGCTCTTTGTGGCATTAGGGCATGCCATTGGCTGGCCAGCGGAAAGAGGGATGCTCACCATCTGGCTGGCACACGTCACGTTCTGTACCGCGTATGTCACCGTGGTGATCAGCGCGCGACTGCGTGAGCTTGATCGTTCGATTGAAGAAGCGGCGATGGATCTGGGCGCGAACCCGCTCAAGGTGTTCTTCATTATCACAGTGCCGATGATTGCTCCTGCGCTGCTTTCCGGCTGGCTGCTGGCGTTTACGCTGTCGCTGGACGATCTGGTTATCGCCAGCTTCGTGGCAGGGCCTGGCTCGACAACGCTGCCAATGCTGGTGTTCTCCAGCGTCAGAATGGGCGTTAATCCACAAATTAACGCATTGGCTTCCCTGATATTGTTAGTCGTTGGTATTATTGGGTTTATCGCCTGGTGGTTTATGGCGAGGGCAGAAAAGCAGCGTTATCGCGATATGCAAAAAGCGAGACGCGGCTGATTCGATCTCTCACCCTAATTTGTTAGCCTAGCGAAGATGACCAGCAACGCCGCCAGAGTATGGGGGCGTTGCTGTTTTGTATGGCAATCAAGTTTTGTATGACTATCAAGTTTTATATTGGCATCAGACGTTATATTGATGCTGTATTTTTGGCGGGTAAATACCGCATGAAGGGAGAGCGTTGAAATTCTGTATATGAAGAAGGAAATGACACAACGCAAAGTTTATGCCCCGGTGCCTGTGATGGTGGCGGGGATTGCAATTATTGCTACCCGCGTTTTGGGGATTTTGCTGCTTGCATGGGAGCTAGGGTTCAGCGATTTGAGCGGCTGGATTGGCAGCAATGCAGAAGCCTGGGATTCAACACTGGTGCTACTGCTGTCGCTGGTTGTCGTCGGTGTTGAAATTCGCTGTGGTTTTGCCGTTTTGGCCGGAGTGAACTGGGGGCGATGGGGTTATGTGGTCTGTCAGGCCGTCGTGGTGTGTTACCTACTGCTGGCGTCGTTGAGTGAATTTATGCCAGCGATATTCCATATCTCAGGAGAAAACAACGCTGCCGTGCTGCATCAGCTCCTGCTGCAAAAGATCCCAGATCTTCTGGTGATTGTTTTACTGTTTCTGCCACGACGCAGTAAGCGTTTTTTTCTGCGTCAGAAATAGACATTTCTCTCTTATGAGCCACTCTGGCTGCAGGCGTCGCCCATAAATCGGCAAAAGGTCGCAGGGTGACGCTGTCAGGGTGATATAATCCTCGCATTCCGTATTTTTTAATAGTTAGATTTTTATGCATTGTGCCCGCTACAGCACGGGAACCTGTCGTTCCTGCCAATGGTTGGAAAAAGCCTACCCGCAGCAATTGTCTGATAAGCAGCAACATCTTGAAGGTTTGCTGCAACCGCATGCTGTGCAGTGCTGGTTGCCCGTGCAGCCTTCTGCCCAGTCTGCCTTTCGTAATAAAGCCAAAATGGTGGTGAGCGGCAACGTGGAACGCCCGCTGCTGGGGATGCTACATCGTGATGGAACGGCGGTGGATCTCTGCGATTGTCCACTTTATCCGTCCACCTTCGCTCCGATTTTCGACGTGCTTAAAGTCTTCATCGCTCGTGCGGGGCTGACGCCTTATAACGTGGCTCGACGCCGTGGGGAGCTGAAATACCTGCTGCTGACGGAAAGTACGCAGCACGGTACATTCATGCTGCGCTTTGTCTTACGCTCGGAAGCCAAGCTGGCGCAGTTGCGTGCCGCATTGCCCTGGCTACAGCAGCAGTTGCCACAGCTTGAGGTGATATCCGTCAATATTCAGCCCGTGCATCAGGCGATTATGGAAGGGAACACGGAGATTATCCTGAGTGACGCTGCCGCGCTGGCTGAACAGTTTAATCAGGTGCCGTTGTATATCCGTCCGCAAAGCTTTTTCCAGACCAACCCTCAGGTGGCAGCCGCGCTGTATGCGACGGCTCGCGATTGGGTGGCAGAGCTGAATATTACCAGTATGTGGGATCTGTTTTGCGGGGTAGGGGGTTTTGGCCTGCACTGTGCATCATCGGAGATGCGCCTGACGGGAATTGAAATCAGCGCCGAGGCGATAGCCTGCGCGCGTCGCTCTGCGGAACAGTTAGGGTTGAAGCAGGTGGAGTTTCAGGCGCTGGATTCTACACAGTTCGCGACCGCTAAAGCGGAAATTCCAGATCTGGTATTAGTCAACCCACCACGCCGTGGTATCGGCAGTGAACTGTGCGCCTACCTGAGCCGCATGGCACCGGACTATATTCTCTATTCCAGCTGTAACGCTGAAAGCATGGCGAAAGACATGACAGAGCTGACGAATTACCGTGCGCTGCGTGTACAGCTGTTCGACATGTTCCCGCACACGGCGCACTATGAAGTGCTGACGTTATTGAAACGTGAGGATGGCTAAGGCAAAGTCAGGACATCTGAATACTTTACGGTGTTGCCACAGTAGGCGTAAAAAGTAGAAGCGTAGAACCATATTGATAAAACCATTTGCGGAACGGGAACGGTGATAATGGAATAGAAGAGTAAAGCGTTTGCGCCATGGATAATGAGATGGACGCTCCAACTTAACGGCATCAGATGTGCCAGAGTATGAGTGTCAAATCTCAAAAGAAGGAGCGTCCAAATGCAAGTATCTACCCTTGGTATCGATCTGGCAAAAAACGTTTTCGTTCTTCATGGTGTCGATCACACCGGCCAGACTGTGCTGAAAAAGAAACTCTCGCGGGCAAAGTTTGCTGAGTTCGTTATCCGTCTCGAACCCTGTCTTATTGGGATGGAGGCGTGTTCATCCAGCCACCATTTTGCCTGGATGTTTATCCGCCACGGGCATCAGGTCAGGCTGATGCCACCGCAGTACGTCAAGCCTTACGTCAAAACCAACAAGACCGATGCGACGGATGCGGAAGCCATCTGCGAAGCCGTTACTCGGCCCAATATGCGCTTTGTTCAGGTCAAAACCGTTGACCAGCAGGCTGTGCTCGCCCTGCATACGGAGCGGGATATCATTATCCGGGAACGGGTCGCCTGTTCGAACAGCTTGCGGGCCATGCTGGGCGAGTTTGGTTTTGTGATGGCAACAGGCAGAAAAGCGCTGAAGCAGGGCGTTGCAGAAATTCTTGAAGACGGAGAAAATGAGCTATCACCGTTCGTTCGAGCCAGCGCATTACGACAGATGGCGCATATTGATGCGCTGGATGACCATGTGGAGCTTATCGAACAACAACTGAAGTCATGGGCCGAAACACAGGCAGCCTGTAAACGCATGACAAAAGTGCCCGGAGTCGGACTGCTGACGGCGACGTATCTGGTCGCGTCAGTGGGTGACGGAAGGCAGTTCAACTGCGCAAAACAGTTCTCAGCCTGGATGGGTTTGACACCGCGAGAGCATTCCAGCGGAGGCAAACAGCGTCTGGGGCGGATAAGCAAACGGGGCGATGGTTACTTCCGTTATCTTCTGGTTCACGGAGCGCGGGCAGTCGCTTCCGTGATTGAGCGACACCGGGAAGACATGGGGTGGCTCGACGGATTGCTGAAACGCAAAAATTACAATGTCGCGGTAGTGGCACAGGCGAGTAAAACAGCGCGGATACTGTGGTCGATGCTGGTCCATGAAACAGAATATCGTCCCCCTGCGGGGGCCTGAGCACCGCTCAGTCCTCGCAGGGGTTCACAAAGGGTAAAACGCAGTCCGAAATTGCAGGTGTAATCAAAAAGATGGCAAAACAGGTAAGACCACAGGTGAGGTAAACCGATGCGCCAATGGGCACGATAGCCCGTAGTGGATGCTTGGTACTCACCTGGCGGATTTCATCATGGTTCGGGGCGCAGAAGCCCCATTAGAAACCGGATATATGCCTGCAGTTACCGATTTTACATCTTGCTGAAAAACGCCTTGTTCAACCGGGAGCGTCCATATATGGCGCAATCCGAGCGTACAGCTACC
>NZ_JACDSF010000028.1:0-57229 GCF_013449685.1 Pectobacterium brasiliense
TTCGATTCCCGTCGTAGCCACCATATTTTTGGGGTATCGCCAAGCGGTAAGGCACCGGATTCTGATTCCGGCATTCCGAGGTTCGAATCCTCGTACCCCAGCCAAATAAAGCTGGTAAAGCAGCAAAGAAACGGGGCGACAATCGAAAGATGTCGCCCCGTTTTGTTATGTCTGGTATTAACATCATCCGGTGCTAACATATGCAAACCAATGATTCGATTTTCCCAAAAGGGCGGGCATGAAGGTTTTATCGACATCCTCTGTTATTCATGGTTTCAGCCAATTGCGGCGATCCGTGATGCGTGCACAGTTAAGCAAACTGTTACTCAGCGTGGCGTTGCCATTTTGTTTCATCGCGTCGACTTATGCCGCCAATGTCACTTCTTTTAAGATGTCATCGCAAACGTTCGCTGACCGGATGAATGCCAATCTGACGAAACTCAATATCCCTCTCGCATTGACCATTAAGTTGGAAAAGGGAAGTTCCGTCGATGACTTTCAGCACATTTTTAACGAGCATGTTGGATTAATTGGGTCGTTAGAGAGTAAAAGCCAACAGCTTAATGGAATCTTGCTACTCAACGCCGCGTCAGAATCCGCAGAAGCAACAAGACAGAATCTGCAAATCGTTACAGCCGCATTTTCTGCGCTATTGGGTGAGAACACGTCATCAGGTGAAAATAGTATCGAAAGCCCTGAAGTGACCGAGATGATGTTCGGCCTGCTTCATGACAGTCAGGCCTCAGGTAAAGGCGTTCGGCAGATAGGACATGTTCGCTTTACAGCAACGACTAATGAGGACACCGATATTATCTTCACCGCCGAGCCCGTGCTGTAGCGGGCGGCGTCCTCATTATTCATCAGACGCCAATGGCATATTTCAATGCGCGCTGTTTTAACACGCCAGCGCGCTGTGCAACCATCAGCGCCATATTGCGCGCAAAGCTCAGCGGCGGTAACGCATTACTGAACGCGTTATAGAAGAGGTCCATCCCGCTTTGCATCATCAGATTATCCGGCATACGGCGGCACTGATAGCGGCGTAACACGCGCTCAGAAGCCCATCCTTCTCCTGCATTACGCGCATTAATTAACACGTCCAGCAGCGCCTCAACGTCGCGATACCCCAGATTAACCCCCTGCCCTGCCAACGGATTGATGGTATGCGCGGCATCACCCAACAGCACCAAGCCTGGCTTGATATAGGTTTGTGCATGGCGTCTGACCAACGGGAATGACCCAGCGGAGAGCGCCTTGACTGTACCCAATCGCTCAGGAAACGCGGCCGCAATTTCTTTATCCAACTGTGTAAGCGACATCACCTGAAGCTGACGAATGCGCTGCGGACTGTCATACCACACCAGCGATCCCCACTGGTCAAACAGCGGCAAAAATGCACGTGGGCCGCTCGACGTAAATTGTTGCCAGGTCACATCCTGCTGGGGCTGCGAGGTCTCAACGCCGATCAACATACAAGACTGACGGTACTGCCAGCCGTTGATACCAATCCCCGCCCACTGGCGAACCTGAGAATTTGCGCCATCGGCTCCCACCACCAGCGCAGCCGTCAATTGCTGCCCATCGGCAAGCTGTAAGCACCAGCCATCATCGGTGCGCTGCAGGTTCTGCGGCGTAGCCGGGCAATAACAGTGACAGCGTTCCTCTTCCTGCAAACTTTCCCAGAGCGCCCGTTGCAGCACGCGGTTTTCCACCATAAAACCCAGCTCGGGCAGGTGAATGTCGGCAGCATCAAAAACGACTCTGGCATTCGCCCATTCCCAGGTTTCCAAGCGACGGTAAGGCGCGCTGCGCATCTGCTGCACACGCTGCCATGCGCCCAGTTCTTTCAATAGCGCAACCGACGCATAGCCAATCGCCGAGATCCGTAAATCAGGCGGACTGGCGGCATCAAACGGCGTCGGCATTTCCTGCTCAACCACGGCAACCTGAAATCCTTGCTGTGCCAACCCAAGCGCCGCAGCCGCGCCGACCATGCCACCGCCAACCACAATCGCATCGTAATGCATATTGGCTTTATCCTCTCTGGTTCTGGTTTATTCACACCAGTAAAAATGCATGAAAATAGTGTACTGGATTTACGGGTAACTTTTCAGAAAAGCCGCATTTTTATAGAAAGTAAGGCGTTATCAAATCAGCGTGGTTTCCGGCGCTGGTCACAACGTCGGCGAGCGATTACAATACCCACCCCAAATAAGGGGAATCTTTCTTATCCGCACTGAGTAATGGTAAGTCGATGACAAAAAAACTGCATATTAAAACCTGGGGCTGTCAGATGAATGAGTACGATTCATCGAAGATGGCTGATTTACTGGGAAGTACGCACGGCTATGAGCTGACTGAAATCGCTGAAGAAGCCGATGTCCTGCTGCTCAATACCTGTTCGATCCGTGAAAAGGCGCAGGAAAAGGTCTTCCATCAACTTGGCCGTTGGAAAACGCTGAAAGATCTCAATCCGAACCTGATTATTGGTGTCGGTGGCTGCGTGGCCTCACAGGAAGGCGCGCATATTCGTGAACGTGCGCACTACGTTGACGTTATTTTTGGCCCGCAAACCTTGCACCGCCTGCCGGAAATGATTAATCACGTTCAAGGCACCCGTAGCCCTATCGTTGATATCAGTTTCCCTGAAATCGAAAAATTCGACCGCCTGCCAGAGCCGCGAGCCGAAGGGCCAACCGCTTTCGTCTCCATCATGGAAGGCTGCAATAAATATTGCACATTCTGCGTGGTGCCTTATACCCGCGGCGAAGAAGTCAGCCGCCCGTGCGACGATGTGTTGTTCGAAATCGCTCAACTGGCCGCGCAAGGCGTGCGTGAAGTTAACCTTTTAGGACAGAACGTCAACGCCTATCGCGGCAAAACCTATGACGGTGAAATCTGCTCCTTTGCTGAACTGCTGCGTCTGGTTGCCGCTATTGACGGGATTGACCGTGTCCGCTTTACCACCAGCCATCCGATTGAATTCACAGATGATATTATCAGCGTCTATGAAGATACGCCGGAACTGGTCAGCTTCCTGCATTTGCCAGTACAAAGCGGTTCCGACCGCGTGCTGACGATGATGAAACGTCGTCATACCGCGCTGGAATACAAAGCGATCATCCGTAAACTACACAACGCACGTCCGGGCATTCTAATCAGTTCTGACTTTATCGTCGGTTTCCCTGGCGAAACGCAGGCTGACTTTGAACAGACGATGAAGCTGATCACCGATGTGAATTTCGATATGAGCTATAGCTTTGTCTACTCTGCCCGTCCGGGAACACCGGCTGCGGATATGGTCGATGACGTACCGGAAGAAGAGAAAAAACAGCGTCTGTATCTTCTGCAAGAGCGCATCACCCAGCAGGCAATGCGGTTTAGCCGCCTCATGTTGGGCACCGTCCAGCGTATTCTGGTAGAAGGCACCTCACGTAAGAGCGTGATGGAACTGTCTGGCCGTACGGAAAACAACCGTGTCGTCAACTTTGAAGGCACACCGGATATGATTGGTAAATTCGTCGATGTGGAAATCGTTGATGTTTATACCAACTCGCTGCGCGGCATTGTGGTGCGCACCGAAGATCAAATGGATCTGCGCGTACATGAATCACCGTCTTCCGTGATTGCGCGTACCCGCAAAGAGAATGAGATCGGCGTCGGGTTCTATCAGCCGTAATCGATGTATGTTTCAGTCTCAGCGTGATTGATGGGTGGCTTTGCCACCCATTTTTTATGGCAGGCTATCCCTGCCTGCCACCCTCCGAGCCGTTGCTTCGCAACGTTGAAAAACGTTCCTGCGTTTTATTATGGCAGGATTATCATTCAATAATCCGCTTCAATTTCATGCAGCTTACCTTTGCTTTTGCGAGGCGGTACCCCAATATCATGATTGTGACTTGCACCATCAGGCATTCACGAGGAATAATTCATTCATATGGCTGACACATCAGGCCGTCTGACAACTATTCATTTTGTGCAGGCAGAAAGTGCCAGCGCAGTAACGCTCAAGAGGAATAATTTGAACGTAACGACAAAAGAGATTGCCCTTGAACCCGCCGATAACCAACGCCTGCTCAGCCTTTGCGGTCCGTTTGATGACAATATTAAGCAGTTAGAGCGCCGCTTAGGCATCGAGATCAATCGCCGCGATAACCAATTTAAGCTGGTCGGTAAAAACCTGCTGACGCAAGCTGCCGCCGATATCCTGCAACGTCTGTATGTCGATACGGCCCCAGTACGTGGCGTCATCGGCGATATCGATCCTGAGCAAATCCACCTAGCGATTAAAGAATCTCGCGTGCTGGAACAGTCTGCAGAACACGTTCCTGACTATGGCAAAGTGGTCAACATCCGCACCAAACGCGGCGTGATCAAACCACGCACGCCGAATCAGGCACAGTATGTCGCCAATATCCTCGATCACGACATCACATTCGGTGTTGGCCCAGCGGGAACGGGGAAAACCTACTTAGCCGTCGCTGCTGCCGTGGATGCACTGGAGCGTCAGGATATTCGCCGTATTCTGTTAACGCGCCCAGCAGTCGAAGCTGGCGAGAAATTGGGCTTCCTGCCTGGTGACCTGAGCCAGAAAGTCGATCCTTACCTGCGCCCACTTTATGATGCTCTGTTTGAAATGCTGGGCTTTGAGCGCGTAGAGAAGCTCATCGAACGCAACGTCATTGAAGTCGCGCCACTGGCTTACATGCGTGGCCGAACGCTGAACGATGCCTTTATTATTCTGGATGAAAGCCAGAACACCACCATCGAACAGATGAAAATGTTCCTGACACGCATCGGGTTCAACTCAAAAGCGGTCATCACTGGTGACGTCACGCAGATCGATCTGCCGAAGAATCTGAAATCCGGCTTACGCCACGCGATAGAAGTGCTGGCCGATGTGGAAGAGATCAGTTTTAACTTTTTCCACAGCGAAGACGTAGTGCGCCATCCAGTGGTTGCACGGATTGTGAATGCCTATGAAGCGTGGGAAAATGCCGAACAGAAACGTAAAGACGCCTTAGCAGAACAGCGTAAGCGTGAAGCACAGGCTGCGGCATCAGATCAGGAGCAAAAATGAGTCAGGTGATTCTGGATTTACAAATCGCCAGCGAGCAAGCACAAGGGCTACCGGAAGAAAAAGACTTTCAGCGCTGGCTGGAAGGCGTTCTGCCACAGTTTCAGGAAGTCTCTGAAGTCACGATCCGTATCGTGGATGAGGCCGAAAGCCGCGACCTGAATAACACCTATCGCGGTAAAGACAAGCCGACCAACGTGCTGTCGTTTCCTTTCGAGGCACCGCCTGAGGTCGAGCTTCCTTTGCTTGGCGATTTAATCATCTGTCGTCAGGTTGTCGAACGTGAAGCCGCGGAGCAGGAAAAAACCGTAGAAGAGCACTGGGCGCACATGGTTGTCCATGGTAGCCTGCATCTGCTAGGGTATGACCATATCGAAGACAGCGAAGCCGAAGAAATGGAAGCGCTGGAAACCGAAATTATGCAAAGTATGGGCTATGCCGATCCTTACCTTGCAGAAAAAGATGGCCTCACCGAATAAATAGAAATACATTTTATCTGGCCCGAGATCGGGAAGATATCGGGTACTAATCTGCTCCACGTCAGCCGCTGTGTCGATTCCAACGGCTGGTAATAATCCCATAACAAGAGTGATGTTAATTAAAACGCATGAGCGACGACCATTCTCAAAACAGCGATGCACCCAGTCCCAAAAAGGGCTTCTTTTCTCTTATTCTTAATCAGCTTTTTCACGGCGAGCCAAAAGATCGTAACGGTTTACTCACTCTGATTCGTGATTCCGAACAGAATGAACTGATCGATCCCGAAACACGAGATATGCTCGAAGGCGTCATGGATATCGCCGACCAGCGTGTACGCGACATCATGATCCCTCGCTCGCAGATGATTACGCTCAAACGCGATCAAACGCTGGAAGAGTGTCTGGACGTGATTATCGAATCCGCCCATTCTCGTTTCCCCGTGATTAGCGAAGATAAAGACCACATTGAAGGCATCCTGATGGCGAAGGATTTGCTGCCGTTTATGCGCAGCGATTCCGAGCCCTTCAGTATGGATAAAGTGCTGCGTTCCGCCGTGGTTGTGCCGGAAAGTAAACGCGTTGATAGAATGCTGAACGAGTTCCGCTCACTGCGCTATCACATGGCGATTGTCATCGATGAGTTTGGTGGCGTATCCGGCCTGGTCACGATTGAAGATATTCTTGAGTTGATTGTCGGCGAAATTGAAGACGAATACGACGATGAAGAAGACAGAGATATTCGTCAGCTTAATCGCCAAACCTACACCGTTCGTGCATTAACCGATATCGAAGATTTTAACGAAGCTTTCGGTACGCGGTTCAGCGATGACGAGGTCGACACCATTGGCGGCTTGGTTATGCAGTCTTTCGGCCATCTTCCTGCCCGTGGCGAAACCATCGACATAGAAGGTTACCTGTTTAAGGTTGCGATGGCGGACAGCCGCCGTATTATTCAGGTTCATGTCAGAATCCCTGACAATGCCCCTCAACCAAAATTGGAAGAATAATTTGGCAATGGTTGTCGCTTCTTTTCTACAACGCCAGCAGGTCAAAGCCCTGCTGGCGCTCTTATTTGGTGCCTGTGGCACGCTGGCATTTTCTCCCTTTGATTTCTGGCCTGCGGCGATTATCTCGCTCATGGGCCTACAGGCACTGACGCTCAACCGTACGAGTCGTCAGTCAGCCTGGATAGGATTTTGCTGGGGATTGGGTCTGTTCGGTAGCGGCGTTAACTGGGTTTACGTCAGTATCGCGCAGTTTGGCGGAATGCCGGGCCCTGTCAATGTTGCGCTGGTCGTTCTGCTCGCCGCCTATTTGTCGCTCTACCCTCTGCTGTTTTCTGCCCTACTCTCACGCCTCTGGCCGAAAACAACGCTGTGGCGTCTGGCGCTTGCCGCTCCCGTGCTCTGGCAGCTAACTGAATTTTTGCGCGGCTGGGTGCTCACTGGTTTTCCGTGGCTGCAATTCGGCTACAGCCAAATTGACGGCCCGCTCAAAGGTATCGCACCTATTCTGGGCATTGACACCATTACCTTCCTATTGATGAGCCTCAGCGGGCTGCTCGTTTATGCCATCAATCAACGAAAAATCGCACTGGCAGCCATTGCCATCGGCGTTTTCGTTTTATCATGGCCGCTGCGCAACGTGCAGTGGTATACCCTGCAACCTGAACGCGCCGTCAATGTCGCTCTGGTTCAGGGCAACATCCCTCAGGCCATGAAGTGGGAACAAGATGAGCTGTTGAACACGCTGAAAATCTATCTGGATAACAGCCTGCCCTATATGGACAAGGCCCCTATCGTTATCTGGCCAGAAACGGCGATTCCTGATATTGAAAGCCGTCAGGGTGCCTATTTAAAGCAAATTGACGACATTCTGCATAGCCGTAATAGCAGCCTGATTACGGGTATTGTCGATATCCGGCGTGAGGGGAATAAAACCGATTTTTATAACTCAGTGATCGTTTTGGGTGACAAAGATCCGTATCACTACCCCACAACGAACCGTTACAACAAAAACCATCTGGTACCTTTTGGCGAGTTTGTCCCGCTGGAAACGTTGTTACGCCCGCTAGCGCCGTTCTTCGATCTCCCCATGTCATCGTTCAGCCGCGGAGACTACGTTCAGCCTCAGTTGTCTGTGCACGGCTTCAAGCTCAACGCCGCTATTTGTTATGAAATCATCTTAGGCCAGCAGTTGCGTGATAACTTCCGGCAAGACACCGATATGCTGCTGACCATCTCGAACGATGCTTGGTTTGGCCATTCAATCGGCCCGTGGCAACACTTCCAGATGGCACGCATGCGCGCACTGGAATTAGGTCGCCCTCTGGTTCGTAGTACCAATAACGGCGTCACTGCGGTGATTACCCCTGATGGCAATGTCAGCGCCAGTCTGCCGCAGTTTACGCGTGCGGTGCTGAGCACGCAGGTCGTGCCAGCAACGGGGATAACGCCTTATGCGCGCTTCGGTTCTTGGCCGCTCTGGATCATTACGTTACTGGGCGGTGTCGCTGCCGTTTTCTTCGGTTTGCGTCGCCGATAGCCAGCCCCTCTTCACATCCCTAAGGGCATGCTTTTGCATGCCTTTTTTTATTTATGGCACGGTATTTGCCTCTTATTACCCTGTAAAGGGTTGTTTCTGTATTTTTTTGGATATTACGTCGGCGTAAAGCTCTCTATTGGGGCAAGTAACGCACCAAATTGGTGCCACTCTCTGACATTGCTGTTATTTGGTGCGGCGGATATCGCAAAAAACAAACATTTATATTTCAATCTATTTACAATCAGCTACTTTTTAACTGTATAGACAGTAACTTCGCGCTTTAACGGTGCAGCGTTATCACAGAGAAGTCGCAAAGCATTATGAGTGATACCGCAATACGATGTTAGCTTGAAGACAATGTTACTTGAAGATGACGGGTATATAACGACAGCAAAGGAGTTAGAACATGCAAATGCGTAAACTGGCATTATCACTGCTTCTGCTTGGCACCGCCGCCAGCGTAGCTCAGGCTGAAGATCTGGCCGGTACATTGAAAAAGGTCAAAGATAATGGCGTGATCGTCATTGGACACCGCGAATCGTCCGTGCCTTTCTCTTACTATGACAACACGCAAAAAGTGGTCGGCTACTCTCAAGCCTACTCTGACAAAATTGTCGAAGCGGTTAAGAAAAAACTGGATGCGCCTAATCTGCAGGTCAAGCTACTCCCTATCACCTCTCAGAACCGTATCCCACTGTTGCAGAACGGTACCTTTGATTTTGAATGTGGTTCAACGACTAACAACCTGGAACGTCAGAAACAAGCCGCGTTCTCTAACACCATTTTCGTGGTCGGTACGCGTCTGTTAACCAAAAAAGATTCCGGCGTAAAAGACTTCCCGGATCTGGCGGGTAAAACCGTCGTAGTGACTTCCGGCACCACCTCTGAAGTTCTGCTGAACAAGCTGAATGAAGAAAAACAGCTGAAAATGCGTATCATCAGTGCGAAAGACCACGGCGACTCCTTCCGTACGCTGGAAAGCGGCCGAGCTGTCGCCTTTATGATGGATGATGCACTGCTGGCGGGTGAACGTGCGAAAGCGAAAAACGCCGATCAGTGGGATATCGTCGGCAAAGCGCAGTCTGAAGAAGCCTACGGCTGTATGCTGCGTAAAGACGATCCGCAATTCAAGAAACTGGTTGATGACACCATCGCTGAAGTTCAGACCTCCGGTGAAGCTGAAAAATGGTTCGATCGCTGGTTCAAACAACCGATCCCACCAAAAGATCTTAACCTGAACTTTGCACTGTCAGACGAAATGAAAGCGCTGTTCAAAGCGCCAAATGACAAAGCACTAAACTAATTAATAATGAGAATAAGGGCAGAGCTATCTGCCCTCTGATTGCTGATTCGTGGCAGGGCAGACAGGCATGTGATGGTCGTTCCCCATCACATGTTGCCCCGAGAAATTTCGATAAACAGGAAAATAAACAATACACCTGTAGTTTGAAACAGAACGGGAATATGGCCGCTCATCAATCTTCAGGGTAGCTTCGCTACCCTTTTTTTACCGGAGTTCGTTATGTCAATAGATTGGAACTGGGGCATATTTCTACAAGCCGCCCCCTTCGGCAACACAACCTACCTCGGGTGGATTTTGTCCGGTCTGCAAGTCACCGTCACATTATCTATCTGTGCCTGGATTATCGCCTTTCTTATTGGTTCTTTATTTGGAATCCTGCGTACCGTCCCAAATCGTTTCCTTGCGGGCATTGGTACCTGCTACGTCGAACTATTTCGCAACGTCCCACTGATTGTCCAGTTCTTTACCTGGTATCTGGTGGTTCCTGAACTGCTTCCCGTCAACATCGGTATGTGGTTTAAAGCCGAACTCGATCCCAATATTCAATTCTTCCTGTCCTCAATGATTTGTCTGGGGCTCTTCACCGCAGCGCGCGTTTGTGAGCAGGTGCGTGCAGGGATTCAATCACTACCACGCGGCCAGAAAGCCGCTGGGCTGGCGATGGGCCTGACGCTGCCGCAAACCTACCGCTATGTGTTACTGCCGAATGCGTACCGTGTGATTGTTCCGCCGTTAACCTCAGAGATGCTGAACCTGGTAAAAAACTCAGCCATCGCCTCCACGATTGGTCTGGTTGATATGGCGGCACAGGCAGGGAAACTGTTGGACTATTCCGCCCACGCGTATGAATCCTTTACCGCCATCACGCTGGCGTACGTTGGCATCAATGCCATCATTATGTTGATTATGCAGGTCGTTGAGCGAAAAACCCGTTTGCCGGGCAATATGGGGAGCAAATAAATCATGCATGAATTTGACTGGAGCTCAATTGGGCCAAGCATGCCGTACCTGATTCAGGGGATGGTCGTCACACTCAAAATTACGCTAACGGCGGTGGTCTTCGGGATTGTCTGGGGTACGATTCTGGCGGTGATGCGCTTGTCGCCGATCAAGCCTATCAGTTGGTTCGCCAAGCTGTATGTGAACCTGTTCCGCTCCGTTCCGCTCGTCATGGTGCTGCTGTGGTTCTATCTGGTGGTTCCTAGCTTATTACAAAATGTGCTTGGGTTATCGCCGAAAACCGATATTCGACTGATTTCAGCTATGGTAGCCTTCTCGCTGTTCGAGGCAGCCTATTATTCGGAAATCATTCGTGCGGGTATTCTCAGCGTGTCACGCGGTCAATCTTCCGCGGCGTTAGCATTAGGCATGACGCACTGGCAATCCATGAAGCTGGTTATTCTGCCGCAGGCATTCCGCGCGATGGTGCCGCTGCTGCTGACGCAGGGGATTGTTCTGTTCCAGGATACCTCACTGGTTTACGTGCTCAGCCTCGCTGATTTCTTCCGTACCGCCTCAACCATCGGCGAGCGTGACGGAACACAAGTTGAAATGATCCTGTTTGCTGGGTTCATTTATTTTCTCTTCAGCATTACTGCCTCAATGCTGGTCAGTTACCTGAAAAAAAGGACGGTTTGATGATTTCCCTGAAAAATGTTTCTAAATGGTACGGCCAATTTCAGGTGCTAGCCGACTGCTCCACAGAAGTAAAAAAAGGTGAAGTCGTGGTCGTCTGCGGGCCCTCTGGCTCTGGTAAATCAACCCTGATCAAAACCGTAAACGGTCTGGAACCGATCCAACAAGGTGAAATTACCGTCAATGGCATCGCCGTTAACGATAAGAAAACCAATCTGGCCCAGTTGCGTTCCAAAGTCGGGATGGTGTTCCAACACTTTGAACTGTTCCCGCATTTATCCATTATCGAGAACCTGACGCTGGCGCAGGTGAAAGTGCTGAAACGTAAGCGTGAAGACGCCAAAGCTAAAGCGCAGAAGCTGTTGGAACGCGTAGGGCTGGCGGCACACGCCAACAAATACCCAGGACAGCTTTCCGGCGGTCAGCAACAGCGTGTCGCCATCGCGCGTGCACTGTGCATGGATCCTATCGCGATGCTATTTGACGAACCGACATCCGCACTTGATCCAGAGATGATCAACGAAGTGTTGGACGTTATGGTTGAATTGGCGCAGGAAGGCATGACCATGATGGTCGTTACGCATGAAATGGGCTTTGCCCGTAAAGTGGCGCACCGCGTGATCTTTATGGATGAGGGCAAAATCGTTGAAGACACCCGTAAGGATGATTTCTTCAATAACCCACAGTCCGAACGCGCGAAAGACTTCCTAGCAAAAATCCTGCATTAATAATCAGATACAGCGTGCCGCAAGGCACGCTTATTTACTGCTCCTACAGCCTTACGGCTGAAACGGCTGGCGGTGGAACAGGTCATGTGAGCATTTCGGGCAGAGTGGTAAAACCTCCGGCGTGTAGAATGCAATATGATGATGGCAGTTCTCACACACCAAATTACCTAGCCCCACCACTTCACCGCTGTGATACACCCCGTGATGATTCACATCTTTGAAGATCTCACGCCACTCTAGCTGCGTTTTATCCGTAATATCCGCCAGCTCCTGCCACAGGCTTTCCTTGATGACTCGCATAAACACGCTGTCGGTAAACTCATCCTGACTTTCGTTATAGCTGCGGGCAAATTCTTCCAGATCGCGCTGAACAGCCTGAATCACCTGCTCGATTTCTTTCTGCGTCAGTTCCGAGCTTTCCTGCAAGGTTTTGCGGGCGCTCTGCACCAGACTGTCGAGATCGCGTTCACCATTGTTCAGCCGATCCGTCACTGAAGCCATTAACTCGCGGTAATAGCGGGCTAGTTTATTCATGCTTCCTCCTGAATTAAGCGGGTTGAAAGGTGATAAAGCACGACTATTCGCTGTCTGGCACTCTGGGCCAAAAACCGATACGTTGCCTATCTCTCTCTATTTTAGATTATTTTTTCGGTACACCTGATAAATTGTCGCCAATTTGCGCAACGCCTCGCAGTATGTCGCTCACCGATCAGAAATATTCCTCAGTCGGGCGCTGGGTGTTGTTGCCCGCGCCGCTTACGGCTATGCTATGCGGATCTTTTGTTATGAATCAGAACAGGCTACTCACGTAGCGATTCTTCACTAAACAGGACCCCTGGCAGCCATGCAAGAGCAATACCGCCCAGAAGAGATAGAAGCGGACGTCCAGCTTCACTGGCAAGAGAAGCAGACATTTAAAGTCACCGAACAGCCCGGCAAGGAAAAATACTATTGCCTTTCCATGCTGCCTTACCCTTCTGGCCGACTACATATGGGCCATGTCCGTAATTACACCATCGGCGACGTGATCTCCCGTTATCAGCGCATGCTGGGCAAGAACGTTCTGCAACCGATCGGTTGGGATGCCTTTGGCCTGCCGGCAGAAGGCGCAGCGGTTAAAAACAACACCGCGCCAGCCCCCTGGACCTACGCCAATATCGACTACATGAAAAACCAGCTCAAACTGCTGGGCTTTGGCTATGACTGGGATCGTGAAGTCGCGACCTGCAAACCAGACTACTACCGCTGGGAACAGTGGTTCTTCACCAAGCTGTACGAGAAAGGTCTGGTTTATAAAAAAACCTCCGCCGTTAACTGGTGCCCGAACGACCAGACCGTACTGGCGAACGAACAGGTTATCGATGGCTGCTGCTGGCGTTGTGACACCAAAGTCGAACGCAAAGAAATTCCACAGTGGTTTATCAAAATCACCGCTTACGCAGACCAACTGCTGAACGATCTGGATACGCTGGAAAGCTGGCCTGAGCAGGTCAAAACCATGCAGCGTAACTGGATTGGCCGTTCTGAAGGTGTGGAAATCACCTTTGACGTGGCAGACAGCGACGAGAAACTGACCGTTTACACTACGCGCCCGGATACGTTCATGGGCGTGACCTACGTTGCCGTTGCCGCTGGTCACCCTCTCGCTGCGCAGGCTGCTGCAACCAACCCAGCACTGGCCGATTTCATTGCAGAATGCCGTAATACCAAAGTTGCCGAAGCCGATATGGCGACGATGGAGAAAAAAGGCATGGCCACTGGCCTGTATGCGATTCACCCGCTGAACGGTGAGAAAGTCGCTATCTGGGTCGCCAACTTCGTCCTGATGGAATACGGTACGGGCGCAGTGATGGCCGTTCCAGGCCACGACCAACGTGACTGGGAATTTGCCACCAAATACGATCTGTCCATCAAGCCCGTTATTCTGAACGCCGATGGCAGCGAGCCCGATCTGTCCGCTCAGGCGATGACAGAAAAAGGCAGCCTGTTCAACTCTGGTGAGTTTGACGGTCTGGATTTCGAGGCTGGATTCAACGCTATTGCCGATAAGCTGGTAGAAAAAGGCATCGGCGAGCGTAAAGTCAACTATCGCCTGCGTGACTGGGGCGTCTCCCGTCAGCGTTACTGGGGCGCACCAATCCCAATGGTGACGCTGGAAGACGGCACCGTCATCCCAACGCCAGAAGATCAACTGCCGGTGATCCTGCCGGAAGATGTCGTGATGGATGGCATCACCAGCCCGCTGAAATCTAACCCAGAATGGGCGAAGACAACCGTTAACGGTCAGCCAGCGCTGCGTGAAACCGACACGTTCGACACCTTTATGGAATCTTCCTGGTACTACGCACGCTACACCTGCCCACAGTACGATCAGGGAATGTTGGATCCGGCTGCCGCCAACTACTGGCTGCCCGTTGACCAATACGTTGGCGGTATCGAACACGCCATCATGCACCTGATGTATTTCCGCTTTTTCCACAAACTGATGCGCGACGCTGGTCTGGTGACCTCTGATGAACCCGCCAAACGCCTGCTGTGTCAGGGCATGGTGCTGGCTGATGCCTTCTACTATCTGGGCAATAACGGCGAACGCATCTGGGTGTCTCCGACCGACGTAACCGTTGAGCGTGATGAGAAAGGACGCATCGTCAAAGCCGTCGATAACGAAGGCCGTGACGTGGTTTACGCTGGCATGAGCAAAATGTCGAAGTCTAAAAACAACGGCATCGACCCGCAGGTCATGGTAGAGAAATACGGTGCAGATACCGTGCGTCTGTTCATGATGTTTGCTTCTCCGGCGGAAATGACGCTGGAATGGCAGGAATCCGGCGTAGAGGGCGCAAACCGCTTCCTGAAACGCGTCTGGAGACAAGCCTTCGAACATACCGAGAAAGGTGCGGTAACGGCTCTGGATATCGCTACACTGACGGAAGATCAGAAATCACTGCGTCGCGATCTGCACAAAACGATTGCTAAAGTGACCGATGATATCGGCCGTCGTCAGACCTTCAACACCGCGATCGCCGCCATCATGGAGCTGATGAACAAGCTGGCGAAAGCGCCGCAGGACAGCGATCAGGATCGCGCACTGACGCAGGAAACCATGCTGGCCGTCGTTCGTATGCTGTATCCGTTCACGCCGCACGTTTGCTTCACGCTGTGGCAGGCGCTGCAAGGTGAAGGCGACGTTGATACTGCGCCGTGGCCGGTTGCAGATGAGAACGCGATGGTTGAAGATTCCAAGCTGGTCGTTGTTCAGGTTAACGGTAAAGTACGTGGTAAAATCACCGTTGCCGCTGACGCAAGCGAAGAACAGGTTCGCGAACGCGCTGCACAGGAACCGCTGGTCGCGAAATATCTGGACGGCGTCACGGTTCGTAAAGTGATTTATGTCCCTGGCAAACTGCTTAACCTGGTTGTGGGTTAAGGCAAGGAGGAACTGTGCGACATCGTCTATTCACGTTGTTGCTGGGGCTGGCGGTGTTAATCACCGCTGGCTGCGGTTTTCATCTGCGCGGCACGACACAAGTGCCTGCGCAGTTACAAACACTGGTGCTCGACAGCAGCGATCCGTATGGTCCGCTAACGCGTGCAGTACGTGAGCAGCTCCGTCTCAGCGATGTGAAAATCGTTGACGATGCGACGCGTCAGGATATCCCGTCTCTGCGGGTACTGGGCTCAAGCGAAACGCGCGATACCGTCTCTATTTTTCAGGACGGTAAAACAGCGGAGTACCAGATGGTGCTGACGTTGCAGGCGCAGGTGCTGATGCCGGGTGAAGATATTTATCCGCTCAGCGTGACGGTATTCCGCACGTTCTTTGATAACCCGCTGGCTGCACTGGCGAAAGATGCCGAACAGGACATCGTCCGTCAGGAAATGCGTGAGCAGGCTGCCCAGCAGTTGGTGCGTAAATTGCTGACCGTCAACGGTAGTCAGGAAGTCAAAAATCGGTTGCAGTCTACCGCTTCCACCGCTGCCGCCACGCGTTCATGATTCGGCTTTACCCCGAACAACTCACCGCGCAGCTCCATGAGGGGCTGCGCGGTTGTTATTTGGTCTTTGGTTCAGACCCGCTGCTGCTGCAGGAAAGTCTCGACAGCATCAAACGGGTCGCTCAACAGCACGAATTCAGCGAGCATTTCAGCTTCATTCTGGATCTTCATACCGACTGGGATGCGATTTTCAGCACCTGTCAGGCGCTCAGCCTATTCGCCTCGCGCCAATCGCTCTTACTGGTTTTGCCGGAAAACGGCCCAAACGCCGCGATGGGTGAAAATCTGGTTAAGCTCTCTGGATTATTGCACCCCGATATTTTGCTGATTCTGCGCGGTCATAAGCTGACCAAAGCGCAGGAAAACAGCACCTGGTTTAAAGCGCTGGCGCAAGACAGCGTCTATATCAATTGTCTGACGCCGGAACAGGCCCAGCTCCCTCGTTGGGTTGCTCAGCGTGCCAAATCCATGAAGTTGACGCTGGATGACCAGGCCACGCAGCTCATTTGCTATTGCTATGAAGGCAACTTGCTCGCGCTGTCTCAGGCGTTAGAGCGGCTGGCACTGCTTTATCCCGATGGTAAGCTGACCCTGCCGCGCGTGGAAAGTGCGGTCAATGATGCCGCTCACTTCACCCCGTTCCACTGGCTTGATGCGCTGCTGGCAGGCAAAGGCAAACGCGCCTGGCACATTTTGCAGCAGTTAAAACAGGAAGATTGCGAGCCTGTCATTTTACTGCGCACGCTACAGCGTGAACTGCTACAACTGCTGGTGCTAAAACGGCGTATGTCAGATACACCGCTGCGTACGCTCTTCGATCAGCAAAAAGTGTGGCAAAACCGGCGTGACCTGCTCACTCAGGCACTGCAGCGGCTTTCTCTTCAGCAGCTACAGCAGGCCGTACGATTGCTTACGCAGGTAGAAATAACCTTAAAGCAAGACTATGGTCAGTCCGTTTGGTCTGAACTGGAATCGCTTGCCATGCTTCTGTGCGGCAAAGCCTTGCCGGAGGCATTCATTTGAATACATCACCCGCGGCGCCATCCCTGACCGCGTTTTTTGGCGGCACGTTTGACCCGATTCATTACGGTCACCTTCAGCCAGTAACCGCACTGGCAAAGCTCGTGGGGCTGACTCACGTCGTCCTGATGCCCAATAACGTTCCGCCGCACCGGCAGCAGCCCGAAGCCAGTTCCTGGCAGCGTTTTCATATGGCTGAACTGGCCGTGGAAGGCAACCCGCTATTTACCGTGGACGATCGTGAACTGCAACGGCAAACGCCCTCCTATACCATCGATACGCTGGAAGCGCTGCGGGCTGAAAAAGGCCGAGATGTGCCACTGGGCTTTATCATCGGGCAAGATTCGCTGCTAACGCTGCACCACTGGCACCGCTGGCAGGATCTGCTTAGCGTCTGTCATTTGCTGGTATGCGCTCGGCCCGGCTATCGCTCAACGCTGGAAACACCCGAACTACAGCAGTGGCTGGACGATCATCTGACCCACACGCCGGACGATCTTCATCAGCAACCGCAAGGACGGATCTTTTTAGCAGACACGCCGCTGGTCACCATTTCCGCCACGGACATTCGCCAGCGTCGCCAGCAAGGTCTGGACTGTCGCGATTTATTACCTCCCGCCGTGCTCAGCTATATCGACGAAAGCGGCCTGTACCAATAACACCGCTTTTCCTGCCCATCAGCCACGGGCTTTATACCACTCGGTAAAAGTGCGTGATATACTCCGCGGCTGGTTTCAATCACCGGGAAACACGAAAATTCTCGGCAATTACTCGGTGATTCACCTTTTTCCTAAACAATTCAGCGCCACACGCGTTCGTCAGTTGCTGACAAAACGCCATTGAGGGGGAACCTTTGCAAGGTCAAGCACTCCAAGACTTCGTTATTGATAAGGTCGATGACTTAAAAGCCCAGGATATTGTTGCACTTAACGTGCAGGGTAAGTCCAGCATCACCGATTACATGGTTATCTGTACGGGTACCTCTACGCGTCATGTCGCTTCTATCGCCGATCACGTCGTGCAGTCTTCACGTGCCGCAGGTCTGATTCCACTCGGTGTCGAGGGCGAAAGCGCGGCTGACTGGGTTGTTGTCGATTTAGGTGACGTGATGGTTCATGTCATGCAAGAAGAAAGCCGCCAGTTGTACGAATTAGAAAAGCTGTGGGGCTAGTATGAAACTGCAACTGGTCGCCGTTGGCACCAAAATGCCAGACTGGGTGCAGACTGGTTTCACCGATTATCTGCGCCGTTTCCCAAAGGACATGCCTTTCGAATTGCTCGAAATTCCGGCGGGGAAACGGGGTAAAAATGCGGACATCAAACGCATTCTGGAGCGCGAAGGCGAACAGATGCTAGCCGCAGTAGGGAAAGGCAACCGCATTGTTACGCTGGACATTCCAGGGACTCGCTGGGAGACACCGCAGTTGGCGCAACAGCTAGAGCGCTGGAAACAGGACGGGCGCGACGTCAGTTTGCTGATTGGCGGACCGGAAGGACTTTCGCCGGAGTGCAAAGCCGCAGCGGAACAAAGCTGGTCACTCTCGCCATTAACGCTGCCGCACCCACTTGTTCGTGTACTGGTGGCGGAGAGTCTGTACCGTGCATGGAGCATTACGACCAATCACCCTTACCATCGGGAGTAAGGCGATACGATGAAACCTGTGAAATAACGCTGGATGAAAGTAGAACGTAAACCCTTTCGTGATTATACGGCTGAGTCCGCCCTGTTTGTGCGCCGTGCTTTGGTGGCCTTTCTGGGCATTTTGCTGCTTTCTGGTGTATTAGTCGCTAATCTTTATCATCTGCAAATTGTGCGCGTTGATGACTACCGCACACGCTCTAATGAGAACCGCATTAAACTGGTTCCTATCGCGCCCAGCCGCGGCATCATCTATGACCGTAACGGCACTCCGCTGGCGCTGAACCGCACTATCTATCAGTTAGAACTGGTACCCGACAAAGTCGACAACCTTAAAGATACGCTGGAAGCGCTGCGCCCTGTCGTCGATCTGACCGATAGCGATCTGGAAAATTTTGAAAAAGAGCGCAAGCGCTCACGCCGCTTTACCTCCATTCCGGTAAAAACTGGGCTCGATGAGATTCAGGTCGCCCGTTTTGCCGTCAACCAATACCGCTTCCCCGGCGTTGAAGTTAAAGGCTACCAGCGCCGCTACTATCCCTATGGTTCTGCGCTGACGCACGTTATCGGCTATGTTTCCAAAATAACCGATAAAGAAGTAGAGCGGCTGACCAAAGAAGAAAAAATTGCCGACTATGCCGCCACGCGTGACATTGGTAAGCTCGGGATTGAACGTCATTACGAAGACCTGCTACATGGTAAACCCGGTTATGAAGAAGTTGAGGTTAACAACCGTGGCCGCGTGATCCGCCAACTCCATGAACAGCCACCGCAGGCCGGGCGTGATATTTATCTGACGCTGGATCTAAGCCTGCAAATCTACATCGAGAAACTGCTGGAAGACAGCCGTGCGGCCGTGATTGTCACCGATCCACGCGACGGCGGTATTCTGGCGATGGTTTCCACGCCCAGTTACGATCCCAACCTCTTTGTCGACGGGATTTCCACCAAGAATTACGCAAAACTCCAAAGCGATCCCGATCGTCCGCTGATCAATCGCGCAACGCAGGGGATTTACCCCCCCGCCTCCACCGTTAAACCTTATATCGCGGTTTCCGCCCTGACGGCGGGCGTGATCACCACGAACACGAGCCTGTTCGATCCCGGCTGGTGGCAATTACCGGGCTCCGAAAAGCGCTTCCGCGACTGGAAAAAATGGGGACATGGCCGTCTTAACCTCACCAAATCGCTGGAAGAGTCCGCAGATACGTTCTTCTATCAGGTTGCTTATGACATGGGCATCGATCGCCTATCCGAATGGATGAATAAATTTGGTTATGGTGAGAAAACTGGCATCGATATTTCGGAAGAAAGTGCCGGCAACATGCCAACCCGTGAGTGGAAACTCAGGCGATTTAAGAAACCCTGGTATCAGGGAGACACCATTCCCGTCGGGATCGGCCAAGGTTACTGGACGGCAACCCCTATCCAGATGAATAAGGCATTGGTCACGCTCATCAACGACGGTCAGGTCAAAACGCCACACCTGCTTTATAGTTCTCGGGAAAATGGTGTTATCGTGCCTTTCCGACAGACTGAGAATCTACAGATTGGTAATATCCACTCTGGCTATTGGGAAGTGGCGAAGGACGGAATGTATGGTGTGGCTAACCGCGCTAACGGCACCGCACACAAGAGTTTCGATGATGCACCTTATAAAATTGCGGCAAAATCCGGTACGGCGCAGGTTTTCGGCCTGAAAGAAAACGAAACTTATAATGCGCACAAGATCGCAGAGCATCTGCGTGACCATAAATTAATGGTTGCGTTTGCCCCGTATAAGGACCCAAAAGTCGCGATGTCGATTATTCTGGAAAACGGTGGAGCAGGCCCGACCGTGGGTGCTATCACTCGCCAGATCCTTGATCATATCCTGCTGGGTGATAACAATACCGATTTACCTAGCGCGCCTCCTGCGCCGCCGGGTAGCGAGAGTGAGTAACAGACAGTCATGACCGATAGCCAACAAAAGGGATCGTTCTGGGCGAAAATCCACATCGATCTGCCATTCCTTCTCTGCATCCTGGCACTGCTAGGCTATAGCCTATTTGTTTTATGGAGTGCCAGCGGGCAAGACATCGGCATGATGGAACGCAAAGTCGTTCAAATCGTGTTGGGGTTTACGGTGATGATCGTGATGGCACAAATCCCCCCACGCGTGTATGAAGGCTGGGCACCCTACCTCTATATCGTCTGCGTGATTTTGCTGCTCATCGTGGATATTTTTGGGCAAATCAGTAAAGGCGCACAGCGCTGGCTGGATCTGGGCTTTGTCCGTTTTCAGCCGTCAGAAATTGCCAAAATCGCTGTACCTCTGATGGTCGCGCGTTTTATCAACCGTGATATGTGTCCACCGTCGTTAAAAAATACGGCCATTGCACTGGTGCTGATTTTTGTCCCTACGCTGCTGGTTGCCGCGCAGCCCGACTTAGGCACCTCAATTCTGATCGCGCTATCAGGGCTATTTGTGCTTTTCCTCGCCGGTATGAGTTGGCGCTTGATTGGCATCGCCGTCCTGCTACTCGCCGCTTTTATTCCTATACTCTGGTTTTTCCTGATGCATGATTATCAGCGCGCTAGGGTCATGATGCTGCTCGATCCAGAAAGCGATCCACTCGGAGCCGGGTACCATATTATTCAGTCGAAAATTGCGATAGGCTCAGGCGGGCTGTCTGGAAAAGGCTGGTTGCACGGCACGCAGTCTCAGTTAGAGTTTCTGCCAGAGCGCCACACCGACTTTATCTTTGCCGTGCTGTCTGAAGAGCTTGGGTTAATCGGTGTGTTGATTCTGCTCGTCATGTATCTATTCATGATTATGCGTGGCTTGGTCATCGCCGCAAATGCGCAAACCTCGTTCGGCCGGGTGATGGTCGGCGGGCTGATGTTGATTCTGTTTTTCTATGTGTTCGTCAATATCGGGATGGTCAGCGGTATACTTCCCGTCGTTGGCGTGCCGCTACCGCTAGTCAGCTACGGTGGCTCGGCGCTGGTCGTCTTAATGGCGGGGTTCGGTATCGTCATGTCGATACATACTCACCGCAAACTGCTATCTAAGAATTTATAACACGAGGTGAGCAATGCGTAAGGATTGGCTTTGGGTCGGCGTAGCAACTCTGGCGCTTGCGGCCTGTACCACAACGGAACAGCGGCAGCCTGCGCCGCCCGTGACTCAGGTTTACAGCGGCCCGACGGAAGAAATCGGTGGCGCAGAACCGCGTTATGAACCCTACAATCAGGGGACGCTGCAAGACTACAGCATCAAAGGCAAGAGCTATAAGATTGTCAAAAATCCGCAAAATTTTAGCGAGACAGGTTTAGCCGCATGGTACGGCGAAGAAGCAAGCGGCAACCGCACGTCAATCGGCGAAACATTTGATCCTAATGCGATAACCGCCGCCCACCCAACACTGCCTCTGCCAAGCTATGTCCGCGTAACTAACCTGAGTAACGGTCGCCGTCTGGTTGTACGCGTAAACGATCGCGGGCCGTATACGCCGGGCAGAATTATCGATCTGTCCAAGGCCGCAGGCGATCGGCTGAATATCTCGAACAATACCAAAGTAAAAGTGGACTTCATCAACGTCGCGCCAGACGGCACGCTATCCGGTCCCGGAACCGTGGGCACCACCGTCGCTAAGCAAAGCTTCGCCCTGCCGGAACGTCCGAGCTTCGGTGCCAGCGGGCTGGGCACACCGATGATGGAAACGACGTCGCCAACGCCCAACAGCGCCGTGCACCCGATCAGCAATAGCAGCCTGAGTGCACCAGCAGAAAGCACACAGCCGCAGAGCAGCGCGCCGTCGCACAGCGGTGGTTTTCTGGGGGCGCCTTCCGCCCTGCGTGCTGGCGTAGTTGAGTCCAGCATGACGCCAGCGGTAGCGCCATCGTCATCCGCAGCACCAATGCACGCCGCGCCAGTTGCAGCTGCAACAGTTGCCGCGCCCGCGACTGCAACACCATCTGCCACAGGTCGCTATGTGGTTCAGGTGGGTGCATTGAGCGATCAACAGCGCGCGCAAACCTGGCAACGTAGCCTGAGCGAACGCTTCCGCGTCGCTGGGAAAGTCACGGCGAGCGGCGGCCTGTATCGTATTCAACTGGGGCCATTCCAGAATCGTCAGCAAGCCGCTGAACTTCAACAACGTTTGTCAGTCGAAGCTCAGCAGCAGTCGTTTATTACCGCCGCACCCAGCACCCTCTAGTAACAGATAATCGGCAGACTCACGCAGCAAAAATGGCGGCTATGGCATTGAACATAGCGCCCTTTTGCAAAATCACGTAACGTAATGTCTGATGCCTGCCTATTTGCCATCTGCTATAGTGTGGCTCGTTTTTTAACTCATACCCACGGATGTTGTTGTTCCAATCATGAATACTGTAAACACGTCTCGTTTTACTAAACGTACTGCGCTTGGCGCACTGCTCGCCATTAGCGCCTCTTCCTTTGCCTATGCCGAAGATGTCAATCTTAAAACGATGATCCCCGGCGTCCCGCAAATCGATGCTGAATCCTACATCCTGATTGATTACAACTCTGGGAAAGTGTTGGCGGAAATGAATGCCGACACGCGCCGCGATCCGGCCAGCTTAACGAAAATGATGACCAGCTACGTAATTGGTCAGGCCATTAAATCAGGAAAAATCAGCCCGAACGACATTGTTACCGTCGGTAAAGATGCTTGGGCAACCGGCAACCCGACCTTCCAAGGCTCTTCCCTGATGTTCCTGAAGCCGGGCGACCGCGTTCCTGTCTCCCAGTTAAACCGCGGCATCATTCTGCAATCCGGTAACGATGCCTGCGTCGCGATGGCCGACTACGTTGCTGGCAGTCAGGATGCCTTCGTTAACCTGATGAACGGTTACGTGAAAGCTCTGGGGCTGAAAAATACCAATTTTGAAACCGTGCACGGCCTTGATGCGCCGGGCCAGTTCAGTTCGGCACGCGATATGGCTCTGATCGGTCAGGCGCTGATCCGCGATGTGCCAGAAGAATACGCGACCTACAAAGAGAAAGAGTTTACATTCAACAATATTCGCCAGCCTAACCGCAACGGTTTGCTGTGGGATTCCAGCCTGAATGTTGACGGCATCAAAACGGGCCATACGTCATCAGCGGGCTTTAATCTGGTCGCCTCGGCAACAGAAGGCCAGATGCGCCTGATTTCTGCGGTACTGGGTGGACGTAACGCTAAAGGCCGCGAATCAGAAAGTAAGAAACTGCTGACCTGGGGCTTCCGCTTCTTTGAAACCGTCGCGCCATTGAAAGCAGGCAAAGAATTCGCTTCTGAGCCCGTCTGGTTTGGCGACAGCGACCGCGTTGCGCTGGGTGTTGAGAAAGATGCCTACCTGACCATTCCGCGCGGCCGTATGAAAGATCTGAAAGCCAGCTATGTTCTGGACAACACGGAACTGCATGCACCGTTAGCCAAAAATCAGGTTGTGGGTTCCATCAACTTCCAACTGGATGGCAAAACCATCGATCAGCGCCCGCTGGTGGTCATGAACGAAGTGAAAGAAGGCGGGATCTTTGGCCGCATGATCGACTACATCAAACTGATGTTCCATCACTGGTTCGGTTAATCCCCCTTGTGTGGGGCCAAAACGTCCCCATATAGATACCATCTATAACTCCCGCAGAACGCGGGAGTTATGCTTTTTTAGTATACTGTACTGATGTCAGTGCTAATACCGTCGGAATAATGCCGACGTATTACCCTCTCTGGAGCGCAAATGAAAACCAAATTAAACGAACTGCTTGAATTCCCCTGTGTTTTTACCTACAAGGTCATGGGTGAGGCAAAACCAGAGTTAGTCGATCTGGTCGTTGAAGTGGTACAGCGTCATGCGCCAGGCGACTACACGCCGCAGATCAAACCCAGCAGCAAAGGGAATTATCACTCCGTTTCCATCACCATCACTGCGACACACATTGAGCAAGTGGAAACGCTGTACGAAGAACTGGGCAACATCGACATCGTGCGTATGGTTCTGTAAAGCATAGAGTTCTGTAAGACCTAGGGTTCTGTAAAAGTCATACTGTAATAAAAACGGGCGGGGAAACTGGCGAGTGCGGCAGGGTTTTGTGATGTTGCAAAGTGCTGTTCGCTGAGGCTTCCCGCCGTTATAATCCCCCTACCTTTCCTTAACCTGAAGATGACACACTTGCTACAGGATAAGATCATCGTACGCCAATTTGACGTACAGCCGTATGAACCCGTCTCTCTGGCGATGCATAATTTCACCGACCGACGTGATGATAAAACCCCAGATGAAATCTGGCTGGTTCAGCACCCTCGCGTATTTACGCAGGGTCAGGCAGGCAAAGCCGAACATGTCCTCATGCCCGGTGATATTCCCGTGATTCAGAGCGACAGAGGCGGTCAGGTGACCTACCACGGCCCCGGTCAGCAGGTCATGTACGTGTTGATTGACCTGAAGCGTCGCAAGCTCGGCGTTCGTCAGCTCGTCACCGCCATCGAAAATACCGTGATTGGCACACTGGCACATTTCCAGATTGAGGCCTATGCGCGCCCTGATGCGCCCGGTGTTTACGTAGTAGAGCGTAAAATCTGTTCGCTAGGGCTGCGTATTCGCAAAGGCTGCTCTTTCCACGGGCTGGCACTCAATATTGCCATGGATCTCTCCCCTTTCCTGCGTATCAACCCGTGTGGTTACGCCGGAATGGAGATGACGCAACTCAGCGATCTGGTGCTGGGCGTCACGGTGGATGACACCGCTCCTGTGCTGGTGAACACCTTTTTGCAGTTAGTCGGCTACTCCACCCCCGAATTTGTTTCGTGGAATCTGAACGTTCAGGGTGAGCCGCTTCCTGGTTAACGCATTTCATCCTGTTAATAAAAATCAGTCAGGTAGACGATCATTTTTTGATAAATTACATTTTATTCACATAATTTCTTCATTTTGATCGCGCAAAAGCTGATTGTGGTTAGGCAAGATGATATAATTTTTATAGTTTTTTAAAAAAAAGTTTAACTAAAAACATAATCCTTTGAATTTGAATTACAAATTTAAAGAAACGATTCAGAACTGGAACTTACGCAAACATGAGTAAACCGATTCAGATCGAACGCGGCGTTAAATACCGCGATGCCGATAAGATGGCGCTAATCCCAGTACGTACCGTCGTCACCGAACGCCAGGAGCTTCTGCGCAAACCTGAATGGATGAAGATTAAACTTCCGGCAGATTCAAGCCGTATTCAGGGAATCAAAGCGGCCATGCGCAAAAACGGGTTGCACTCAGTTTGCGAAGAAGCGTCCTGTCCGAATCTGGCGGAATGTTTCAACCACGGTACCGCCACCTTCATGATTCTGGGTGCCATTTGTACCCGTCGCTGCCCGTTCTGTGACGTTGCCCACGGCCGCCCGCTTACGCCGGATGCCAATGAGCCTGAGAAACTGGCACAGACTATCCATGACATGGGTTTACGCTATGTCGTGATTACCTCCGTTGACCGTGATGATCTGCGCGACGGTGGAGCCCAGCACTTTGCAGACTGCATTAGCGCTATTCGCCGCAAAAACCCGAATATCCGCATCGAAACGCTGGTGCCAGACTTCCGTGGCCGTATGGATCGCGCATTAGAGATCCTGACCACCACGCCGCCAGATGTGTTCAACCACAATCTGGAAAACGTACCACGCGTTTACCGTCAGGTCCGCCCTGGTGCGAACTATGAGTGGTCACTGAAGCTGCTGGAAAACTTCAAGAACGCGCATCCAGATATTCCAACCAAATCTGGCCTGATGGTTGGATTGGGGGAAACCAACGCGGAAATCGTGGAAGTGATGCGTGACCTGCGTCGCCACGGTGTGACGATGCTAACGCTGGGACAATATTTACAGCCGAGCCGCCATCACCTGCCAGTACAGCGCTACGTCAGCCCGGATGAATTCGATGAGATGAAGGCCGAAGCGATGGCAATGGGCTTTACCCACGCTGCCTGCGGTCCATTTGTTCGCTCGTCCTACCATGCCGACTTACAGGCAAAGGGCATTGAAGTAAAATAAGCGCTCATACATATTTACACATTTTTTATGTGGAATAAAAAACGGACGGCAATTGCCGTCCGTTTTGCTGTGTGAGATGCGATCAGGGTTCTTTGCGAGATGAATCATGCAGCGCTACCGTATCATCCGTCTTTGCCGGCTGCTCGTCACTCATCGCCTTCTTGAAGCCTTTAATCGCCGCGCCCAAGTCACCGCCGAGGCTACGAAGTTTATTCGTACCGAACAGCAGAATAATTAACGCGCCAATCACCAACAGCTTGGTAATACTGATACCTTCCATACAAACCTACCTGATTTAGATGCTGGAGACGCCAGCGAACGAGAACAATTTTTATTAAAATAATTCTTTTACTCTATGTTCTATCTAAGACCTTATGCGGCACGACACAATTTGCATCTGTAACAAATTGCATCTATAACAAAGTAAGATGCGGCAAAAACACTTTCACCTACATTCAGATTGCTTTACAACTTTCGCCTCGGCACCACTACAAAACTCCCTTCTGACGGCGTAAACTTTCCCTACTAAAGCGGAGATGACATTCCTCCCTACCCTCGCACAGCTAAAACGCTGACAGCCTTAAACACAGGGTACAACCGCCACTCTGCTAATGATGTCTACGTCCACCTCGCAGAGAGGGCGTAGCATCTTGCCCGATACTCTCCGGGACTACAAAAGCAACTCAGGCAAAACAACCCAAGAAAGGTTTCTATGTTTAGTACATTACTCGCGGTATTTATTGGTGGCGGAGTCGGTAGCGTGGCACGCTGGCAGCTTGGCATGAAGTTTAATAATCTGTATCCAACGCTGCCGCTGGGCACGCTGCTTGCCAACATGATCGGGGCTTTTGTTATTGGTGGCGCACTCGCTTTCTTCCTACGCCATCCTCATCTCGATCAGGACTGGAAAATATTGATTACCACTGGGCTGTGCGGCGGTTTGACGACGTTTTCGACCTTTTCCGCAGAAGTCGTCATGTTCCTGCAAAGTGGGCAGTTGGCGGCAGCGGGGCTACACCTCCTGTTGAATCTGGCGGGGTCGTTGCTTATGACCGCACTGGCGTTTGCGCTGGTCACGTGGGTGACAACACACTGAGATAACGTGAAAATTGATAGCACGTGGAAATAGCACGTAGAAAATGAAGCAAAAAAAACCCGCCATAGGCGGGTTTTCACGAAATCGGTATAATTAAATAGCGTTAACGTTAGCAGCTGAAGGACCTTTGGCACCGTCAGTGATTTCGAACTCTACACGCTGACCTTCAGCCAGAGTTTTGAAACCATTGCTCTGAATGGCAGAGAAGTGTACGAACACATCTTTGCTACCATCTTCAGGAGTGATGAAACCGAAGCCTTTAGACTCATTGAACCACTTAACACTACCTTTAATCTTAGACATCAAACTTACCTTTACATGAATGAAAGACACAAAATCTGTGTCAGGTACAGTACAACAATAGATTGGCCTTTTGTCCAGTTGAAGTTGGATAAAAAGTGATAAAAGTCGCTAAAAATGTATACCGCGCAACTCTGGTGTCCTATTTTAACCCGATGCAGAACGCAGAGAGTTCAGTTCTGGCCAATTCATCACTTTTTACGATATGAAGGAAGGCATAATGGTAAGCAAAACGCTGGGTCTGATCGGGGGCATGAGTTGGGAATCTACCATCCCGTATTACCGCATTATCAACGAGTATGTTAAAAACAAACTTGGCGGCCTGCACTCCGCCAAAATCATCCTGCACAGCGTCGATTTCCACGAGATCGAACGGTTGCAGTCACAAGGTGATTGGGAGCAGTCAGCTGCTGTACTCAGTAATATCGCAGTAGGGTTGCGTCAGGCGGGAGCAGAAGCGATCGTCATCTGTACCAACACCATGCATAAAGTGGCCGATGACGTTGAACGCGCCTGCCAGCTTCCTCTTTTACATATTGCCGATGCCACGGGTACCAGCCTGAAACAGCACAAATTGAAGAAAGTCGGTTTGCTTGGAACCCGCTATACCATGGAGCAGGAGTTCTATCGCCAGCGCATTCAGGAACGATTTGGCGTGGAGGTGATAATTCCTGACCATGAGGGAAAAGAGGCTGTTAATCGCATCATTTACGATGAACTGTGTCTGGGAAACATTAACGACGCATCGCGGCAGGTCTATCGGGACATTATCCAGCAGCTTGAACAGCAAGGTGCAGAAGGCATCATTCTGGGGTGTACGGAGATCCCGTTGTTAATCGGCGCCCAGGATGCGGAAGTTCCTCTTTTTGATACCAGCAGGCTCCATGCGATTGCCGCTGCGAAATTTGCGCTTAACCAGGCATGATTATGAATTAATTCGATAAAATAAAATTCATACGCAAACTAGTAATAGCCTCTTTTATTTACTCAAGTTTCCTCTTTTCGCAAAGAAAAAAAGCAGTATTGAGATGAGAGACCCAATACTGCTTTTTCACATGATTTTATTCCTGGTATGGAATGACTAACAGTACTTCTCGTTATTATTTACGTAGCATTGTTTCAATAAAATCTTTCCAAGTACTCACTTCTACTTCTACCATACGAACCTCTTGGTGATTAACGGCAACATATTATACGCACACTTTTTAATCAAGTGAAAGTACCGTGACAGTATAAAAAGCGTACTAATATTTATTTCTGCTACACAGTTCACAGTAGATCTCCCCGCCTTTTTTCGGCATGCTGGGCTATCGCACGATTAGGCTCAGTCAGGCCATGTTGTCCTGAACAACAATCGTCATGCAACCCAATAAGCAGAAAGGATTTTATCCCTATGGCGCTGACCATGTACGGCATCAAAAACTGTGACACTATAAAGAGAGCGCGCCGCTGGCTGGACGATCAACAAGTGGCGTATCGCTTCCATGATTACCGTATCGACGGTCTGGATGAACAGCGGCTACAGCGTTTTATCGACCAACTGGGGTTTCAGGCCTTACTCAACACACGCGGAACGACCTGGCGTAAACTCAGTGAAGAACTGCGTGAACGGATCAACAGCGATACCAGCGACAGCCTACAGGCCGCCAAAAACCTAATGTTGGAACAGCCAGCGGTGATTAAACGGCCGTTGCTGATAACCGATGACGGCCACGCGCTGCTTGGTTTCAGTATCGACAGCTACCAGAAATTTATTGCGGAGAACAAATAACGTGTCTTGCCCAGTCATAGAGCTCGCTCAACAGTTAATTAAACGCCCTTCCCTCAGCCCGAATGACGAGGGTTGCCAGGCGCTCATGATTGAACGCCTGAAGGCGATTGGCTTTACCGTCGAAGCGATGGATTTTGGCGATACCCAGAATTTCTGGGCATGGCGCGGCACAGGGAAAACACTGGCCTTCGCCGGACACACCGATGTGGTTCCCAGCGGCGATGAAAGCCACTGGCAGCATCCACCGTTTGAACCCATCATTCGTGACGGCATGCTGTACGGGCGCGGCGCGGCGGACATGAAGGGTTCACTGGCTGCAATGGTGATTGCCGCTGAGCGCTTTGTCGCCGCCCATCCTAATCACCAAGGGCGTCTGGCGTTCCTGATTACCGCGGACGAAGAAGCCAGCGCCGTTAATGGCACCGTAAAAGTGGTTGAGGCGCTGATGGCACGTAACGAGCGATTGGACTACTGTCTGGTCGGCGAGCCGTCCAGTACGCATGTTGTAGGTGATGTCGTCAAAAATGGCCGTCGTGGTTCTATTACCGCGAATCTGCGCGTGCACGGTGTGCAAGGGCACGTGGCTTATCCTCATCTGGCGGACAACCCCGTTCATCGCGCAGCACCGGCGCTTAACGAACTGATCGCCACCGAGTGGGATCAGGGCAATGCCTTCTTCCCACCGACCACGATGCAAATCGCCAATATTCAGGCAGGCACCGGCAGCAATAACGTCATCCCCGGCGAGTTATTTGTGCAGTTCAATTTCCGCTTCAGCACCGAATTGACGGATGTGTTAATCCAGCAACGCGTGGCAGAATTACTGGATCGCCACCAGCTTAATTACACCATCGACTGGAAGCTCTCCGGCCAGCCATTCCTGACCGCACGCGGCGAACTGGTCGATGCCGTGGTGAATGCCGTCAAACATTACAACGAAGTTACCCCAGAGCTGCTGACCACCGGCGGTACCTCCGATGGCCGTTTCATTGCCCGCATGGGTGCACAGGTCGTTGAACTGGGCCCCGTGAACGCCACGATCCATAAAGTGGATGAATGCGTCAGCGCGGCAGACCTGCAACTGCTGAGCCGCATGTACCAGCGCATTATGGAGCAGCTCATCGCATGATGACACCAGCTACGTTAACCGGTAAAAGCGACCAGCACCTAGTCGCTTTACAGGGTCGTCATCGTCTTCAACCGGAGGCGGTAACCGCGTTTCTGGCGCTACAGCAGGCGGCAAAAACGGCGGGATTTAACCTACAGCCCGCTAGCACGTTTCGTGACTTCGAGCGCCAGCGTCAGATTTGGAATGGCAAATTTCGCGGCGAGCGGCCCGTTATGGATGCCAACAGCCAGCCGCTGGACGTGCACTCTCTGGACGAAGGCGAGCGCTGTGAAGCGATTCTGCGCTGGTCCGCTATGCCCGGTTCCAGCCGCCACCATTGGGGGAGCGATCTCGATATCTACGACCCCGATTTATTACCCGCAGGCCGTTCGCTCCAGTTGGAGCCGTGGGAATATGAGGAAGGCGGTTACTTTGCCGCACTGAATACGTGGCTGAGTGCGCACATGCATGAATACGGTTTTTATCGCCCTTATGCGCACGATCTCGGCGGTGTCGCAGCCGAACTCTGGCATATCAGCTATTATCCACTCGCACAGTATGCGGAAGAACAGCTTACACCCGACCTCATTCTTGCCGCTTGGCAAGATGAAGACATTGCAGGCTACCACTGGCTCAGCCAGAACTTGCCGCAGCTGTTTACCCGTTATATTCATAATGTTGATGAGGCGTAACCATGGCATGGCTGGCTGATTACTGGTGGATAATTCTGATTGTCCTGATAGGCATGCTGATTAACGGCATCAAAGAATTGCGCAACGTTGACCATACGCGTTTTCTGCTCAATAAACCGAAATTGCCCCCACACCGTGACAACAACGACAAGTGGGACAATGAAGACGACGACTGGCCGAAGAAAAAACCCTGACACCTCTCCTCACAGACCGCCTGCACGCGAGCTAAGCCCCGCGCAGGCGGTTTGGATGCTTACACTTCCGTTAAACATGCATTTCCACTAAAACGTTTCCCAATTCGCATTCGATGGCCTGCCATGAGTGGGTTTAGGCAACAGTGACGTTGGTAATGCAGCAAGCGACGGCGCGCTCTCGGCACGGTGTTCCTGCGTTCCTGACTGATTAATCTTGAACACTGCCACCGCGTTTTGTAAATATCTGGCCTGCTCTTCCAATGCCGCAGCGGCAGACGCGGATTCTTCCACCAGCGAGGCGTTTTGCTGAGTAACGCGATCCATTTCATTGACCGCCTGCCCAACCTGATCGATTCCCCGACTTTGCTCATCGGACGCCGAGGCGATTTCCCCCATGATATCCGTTACCCGGCTCACCGCACCGACGATTTCTTTCATCGTGTCACCCGCGTCTTTAACCTGCAAAGAGCCGGTATTGGTGCGGCTAACCGAATCATCAATCAGCGATTTGATCTCTTTGGCAGCCTGAGCACTGCGCTGTGCCAGCGTTCTCACTTCCCCTGCCACCACGGCAAAGCCTCGCCCTTGCTCCCCAGCGCGCGCCGCTTCTACCGCAGCATTCAGCGCCAGAATATTGGTTTGGAAGGCAATGCTATCAATCACGCTGGTAATGTGGGCGATTTTTTGTGAACTGTCGGCGATCTCATTCATCGTCTTCACGACATTATCGACGACAGTACCGCCTTTATTGGCCGTCTCCGACGCATTTTTTGCCAGCAGCGTAGCCTGACGCGCATTATCTGAGTTCTGCTTCACCGTTGAGGTCAGTTGCTCCATGCTAGCCGCGGTTTCCTGTAGCGATGCGGCCTGCTGCTCCGTGCGCGAAGACAGATCGTTGCTGCCCACCGAGATTTCACTGGCCCCAGAGTGGATGGAGTGGGAGCTGTCGCGCACCAGACTGACAGTACGGATCAATGACTGCTGCATATGATGTAGCCCCGCCGCAAGCTGGCTCATCTCATTGCGTCCAGTCGTATCAATGGCATGTGTCAGATTGCCCTCGGCAATCGCGCTGATATGCTGCATGAGCGTACGCAACGGATGCAAAAGAATACGCTGCAACCCGATCCAACTGAGGATAATCACCAGCACGACGACGACGGAAAGTGCGCCCAGAAGCCACAGCATCGTTTCAAATGCTGCATGGTTTGCCTGTAGCCCGTCATCCGATAGCTGGTTTTGCGCCTCTCGCCACGTAATATAGGTGTCCTGCATGGCCACATTCAGCGGCGTGGCACCGCTACTCAATTTCATCGCCGCCCCCGCTAACCCACCAGAAAGCGAATCCACAATATCATTCAATAGCTTGTCGTAAGCGGTGTAGCTCGCCTCAAGTTTTTTGGATAATGCTTCATCCAACCCAGGCGTATTAGGCAGAGACAAATAGTGTTTATAACTACTCTCTGAGGCGGCCAATTGCGATTTTGCTTGCTGTAAAAGAGCCTGCATAGCCTCTTTATCCGCATTCCCCATCATCATGTTTTGTATAATAGAACCGATAGCGATGCGCGTCTGATTCATCATAATCCATGCATCAGTAAAGGCCGCTACATTCTGGTTAGAGCTTTGAGAAACTAGGAATCCGTCTCTGTCGTTAGTCAATGCACGAACGGATAGCGCACCGGTTAAAAATTGAGATACTCCCATCACAAACAATAAGATAACAAGAATGGTAATGACTTTAATACGTTTAAACATGGCACACCCTCTTTTTCCATAAGGATGCGATATTTATATCTGAAAAAATAAGATAAATATTGAACACTCAACACAAATAAAAACATTGTCTATATTATTTAACATTCAAATATGGATTATATTCTTTTTAATATGGATAAATTCTCATTCCAGAAAATATATTAGCTAAATCAAATAGCGGCAGCACCGAAAAATCATTACACACCATACGTAATGATAACGAACACTGCCACATCAAAAATCACCAATAAGATAATCTGATGGAATAGGTTTATTTCAGATAGGCCAAAGCCTGCTTCAGCATGTGTTCATCAATGCCGTGCCCGACAGCGGGCGCAACATCTAACGTAAATGACGTACCCAGTTCCTGAAAGCGCTGCGCGGCAGCATACGCATGTCCAACCACAATCACGCCGTCTGCTTCACCGTGAATCAGGTGCACTGCAACATCCGCAAAGGCTTTTTCTGGCAGCACAGCAAAGCGACCGCTGAACGCGATAATGTGCCCAGCCAGCAAGGATTCAGACTTCAACGCCTCCAGCGACATAATGCTGCCTTGCGAGAAACCCACCAGAACGGTTTGTTCCGCATTCACGCCGCTTTGCACCTGCCAGTGGCGCACCGTCTCAATAAAACGCGGCAGGTTTGCTTCAATACGAGATAACCGATTCTCTTCCGTGACACCTTGAACAGAGAACCACTGCCGCCCATCGCCATAGCCAGTACCGAACGGCCCAGCAATACTGACCACCATCGCCTGCGGTAAGGCGGCAGCAAAATAGCGCCCAATCTGCGCCATGCCTGCGGCGGTATCACCCACGCCATGAAATAGTAGGATTAACCGATTCGCTTCCGAAGGCTGCTGAACAACAACATAATCTTGATTCACATTTCTCTCCTGAAGGCATGCGCCGAACACGCCACCTGCCGATAGTCGTCATAAAGTACGGTTAGCTCTCACTATACGCCGCGCAATAACAGGAGAAATCGGGAATTACTGAATGAGATGTTCCATTTTTTGCAACGACAAAGGGGATATCCAGCCCACCCTGTCAGTGCGGTTTGATAATACGGATCGTTGAAGCCGGATCGTTCACCAGACAATCTGCCGGACGCACCGGCCGTTTAACCAGTTCGCCACCGCAATTCGGGCAGGCGTGGTGAAACACGGCATCCGCACAGTCAGGACAGAACGTGCATTCGTAGGAACAGATATACGTTTCAGCGTCCGGCAGCAAATCACAATCGCAGTGCTCACAGTTGGGGCGTAATTCCAGCATCGGCTTATCCTGAAAGGCACAGAGTGATTATTACAACTTATCAGATTTCACAAAATTTGGGAAACCCATCCACGGCACCGCTGCGCATCGAGATCGACCAGTGCGCTGGCGGCTTCTGCGCGCCAGCGTTTCAGAAGTGCTTTCCTACCGGTCAGCCCCAGCGTCATGGCTATCTGCTCGCCTTCACCCGGTGTTTCCGCCAACAGGCGTAGCACAGGCAGCGGTAATGCGGTGTGAACCAGCAGGCGGCAAAGCGCGGCGAAGCTGGCCTCCATCGGCCGATGCGCAAACGCAAAACCTGCTAATTCACGCCAGTCGCCTTCATCCAGCTCGGTATTTCCTGTCTGTGGCAGTGCGAGATTAAGCGGAATCAAACGCTGTAACCAATGCCAGTCACGCGCCAATTGCTGGCTTCCCTGCTCCGCCAGTCTATGCCCTGCTTCACTCAGCGGCAGCACCGCCATCGCGCTGTAACAGCCGCTGCTGGCTTCAAGATGGCTGCCAATACGCACCAGTTGAAACCCACACGACTGCCAGAACGCCCACAGCTCCGGCTGATAACCGAAGCTAACCGACAGGTAATCCAACGCTTGTCGCTGTGCCTCACGCCTCTGTTCTGCAATGAGCGCCCGGCCAATCCCTTGTCGGCGACATGACGATGCCACTGCAATCCGGCTCACGCGGCGTGCACGCAGCGTCGGCGCATACCATAAACCAGCGTGTGCCGCTAGCGACTGCGCCACCAGATTACCGCGCGGGCGTCGCCGCCCTGCCCACACCTCATGAGCCAGCGAGTCCGACAGTCCCCCTTCCTCCACCAGCCACACCACACCACACATCTCGCCCGCCACCTGTGCGCTGGCAATATGCATGCCCGACGCATCCATCAGGCGGCGCAAATCCAGCGGTGAAGTACGGTAATGCGCGCTGCACAAAAGCGCGTAGCACCATGCCAGACGCTCAGGGTGTATTAGCCAGTCGTCGGCACATTCGGTTCGACTTTCCAGCGCAGAAGAGGGAATAGGTCGATCGGGCTGTGGCGGGGAATGAAACGCGTCGGGCTCGTTGAATAGCAGCGCCTGATCCAGCACTCGTTCCAACGGATCGTTCGCGGCCCAGCGCAGAGGCTCTTTCAGCGTAAACGCCCGCCACTGCGGCAGCGTCGCACAAAATTTCAGCAGAAATCCCCGTCCGGTGCCTTCGTACCCCTGTACCGTCGTGGTCATCAGAATGCGGGGAAAATACGGTAACAGCGCGGAGAGCACGGAAGACGGAATCGCCGCCGCTTCATCAATTAACAGCCAGTCGACATTGGGAGCGCCATGAAGGCGGCAATGTGCCAGCAGCGCATCCGGTGCCCAGAACTGCGTCTCGGTACGTGCGTGCTGTTGCAGAATCTCCGCCGCGGCACGGGAAGGTGCGGTAATCCAGCAGGCACCCCGACTACGCTGAGTCAGCATTCCCGCCAGCGCTGATTTCCCCCGCCCACGCAGTGCGGTAATCACAAACACGCCAGATTCTGCGGCATTCAGCTCATGCAGAATCTGCTGCTGTTGCGCTGTCGGTTCACCGTTCGCAGGCTGCCAGTCAGATCGCGCGGCCAGTGGCAGAATCACGACTTCCTGACCCTGCTGCCAGAGCACCACGTCCTCATCGGCCAGCAGTTGGCGCTGAAAATGCTGGATAAAGTGCGGGGTAGCAATCGGCTGGTCTTGCTCGCTCCAGCGCAGGCTATCTTCATCCGGCAGCGTCGGCCATGTCTGCCACGACGGCACCAGCATAATCAGCCAGCTACCGACCTGTAGCGTGCCTGACAGCATCGCCAGCGCTTCGACGTCCACGCCTTTGCGCGCATCAAACACCGCGTGAAGAAACTCCCGCCCCAGCAGCGTCCGCACTCGACTGGCTGGCAACGCGGTGACGGAATCAGGCGCGGACTCGCCGATCCACAGCCAGTCACCAGACAATTGGTGGCTGAGCGCCAGCGCCTGTTCTTCACACCAGCTCGGTTCACCACTCAGCACCAGCAATCGCCGGACGCCATAGCGCTGCTGCTGGCGTTGGCTGTGGAGAAAATCACGCAACATCATCACACGCGCCGAATCAATCAGGTCTTGCCAATCAGCAGGGAAAGCAGCCCTGCGGCGATCAGCGGACCAACGGGAACGCCGCGAAACAGCGCCACGCCCATGACCGTACCCACCAGCAGCCCCGCAACCACAGAGGGTTGATTGCTCATCAGCGACACGCCGCGTCCGCCAAGCCAGGACACGGCAACGCCAATGAGAATCGCCAACAGAGATTTCCAGTGCAGGAAGGAATGCATGACTTCACTGGCGGTAATTTTTCCGCTGGCAATCGGTGCCATCACGCCAATCGTCAGAATGACGATACCGATGCTCAGGCCGTATTTTTCCACCCACGGAAAATAGCTGTTCAACGGTGTGATACGTATCGCCAGCAGAACCAGAATTGCCAGCGTGACAGTCATGTTGTGGCTGATGATACCCAGCCCCGCCAGGACGAGCAGAATTAACAATGTTGGATCGAGATAAGTCATGGATGCGAGTCTGTCGAAAGTAGTCAGGTTGTGCGTTAAGCAAACCGCGATGATAGCATTAATCAGGGTCAGGGGCAGGAATCGAAGTAAAGGCCACGTGAGCAAATGATTCGGGCAGAGACGAGAATAGAAAGGCAGCTTTTCGAGAGAGAAATGGGCAAAACATTCAGGCCGTCAGCCTATAGCTGACCGGCGACCTGAACGTAAACGATTGCGCAGTTAGTCTAATTTTACGCCAATACGGTGCGCAACTTCTTCATACGCTTCAATCAAGCCACCGAGGCTCTGACGGAAACGGTCTTTATCCATTTTGTTCAGCGTTTCTTTGTCCCACAGGCGGCTACCGTCTGGTGAGAACTCATCACCCAGCACAACTTCACCTTTGAACAGACCGAACTCCAGCTTGAAATCGACCAGAATCAGCCCGGCGTCGCCAAACAGTTTGCTCAGCACGTCGTTCGCCTTGTAGCTCAGCTCTTTCATGCGAGCCAGATTCTCTTCATTCACCCAGCCGAACGTCTTGCAGTAAGATTCGTTCACCATCGGGTCATGCATCTCATCGTTTTTCAGGAACAGATCGAACAACGGCGGGTTCAGCTCGATGCCTTCTTCGATACCCAGACGTTTTACCAGCGATCCCGCCGCACGGTTGCGCACGACACACTCGACCGGCACCATGTCCAGTTTCTTAACCAACACTTCATTGTCAGACAGCAGGCTCACCATTTGCGTTGGGATTCCAGCTTCTTCCAGTTTGCTCATGATGAAATGGTTGAATTTGTTATTCACCATTCCTTTACGGTCAAACTGCTCAATGCGTGCACCGTCTCCTGCTGATGTATCATTGCGGAACTCCAGCACCAGTAGATCGGGATCTTCGGTGGTGTAGACGGTTTTCGCCTTTCCACGATACAGCTCAGCTAGCTTTTGCATCTTTAATTACTCCACACAGTGAGGGTCAACAAGTACGACCCGATATTTAACGCTTCCCCGAACGGTTGCCGATAGCGCCCGTCAATTCGGGTAGAGATTGTTGAATGAAGAAGGGCCGGATAATCCGACCCTTGGTTTATTTATGCGTTATTTACTGAACGCCGCCTGGAATACGGCCACCAGTGCATCGTTCTGAGACTGGGTTAGCGTATGCCCTTTGGAGTCGATAAATTGCAGACTGCTGCGGTTATCTAAATCGCCGACCTGCAATTTGTAATCGCCGTTAGGCAGTTCAGGGTTTTTCGCACCCAGGTCATCCCAGGTTCCACCGCTCGGTGCACGATACGTCACGGAGACAGAACCCTGCGGACGGCTGCGATCGTTAACCTTCATGCCGATTTTGTCCAACGCGACAGGCAGACGATCCCACACCACGGTATACGGGCCACGTACAATCAACAGTGGCAGGCCAGTGTCATCCGCCCCGCTCTGCACATCCAGCGAACCAATAGTGCGGTTTGCTAGTGCGTTTTCGCGTGCGGTTGCCTGAGTATCCAGACCATTACTGAGCACATTCAGCATCAGGCCGGTGTAGCGCTGAGCCTGATCGCCCGCCGTTACCGGCTGACCGTTCAGCTGTAACCCCAACAGTTTCACGATCAGTGCGACCTGATAACCCTGCTGCTGCACGGAGATCTGATAACGCCCCTGATACGGGACGTCTTCATCTTCACGCGGCCATGAGATCCAGTCAGTCGTCAGCGTTTGGCTGGCATCCTGACGGCTGGCAATAGTAAACGCCTTGTCTTGCAACACACGGATAACCTGAGACCAGAGCTGGCTGTTTTGTGCGCTATTTTCTAACAACAGCGTTGCCGTATTTCCTGAGATCTGGGTGCGGGAACCATTCAACAAAGCCAATGGCTGCACTGGAGGACGGATATCCAGCTCCTTGCCGACCGCACCATTCAGGGTAACTGGCGGTATCTCAAAATCCCCGTTCTGCACCGGTAAAATCATCCCGGCAGGCGTATTCAGCGCGTGCAGCGCCGGAGCCTTCAGATAGGATTCATCGCCACTGACCTGACGCTTATAGCGCTGATCGCTGGAACAAGCCGCCAGCAACATCACAAGTGATATGCCAACAACTTTCGCCACCATCGACTTTTGTAATGAATAACTCATTAAATCTCCCTAACGATTACAGCAAACCCGCTTGCTTAAGTGCTTGCCTCATCACCGTACGACCGGAATCGGTCAGCGGTGTCATCGGCAGGCGCAGCGTATCGGTCGCCATGAGTCCCAATTCCTTACAGGCCCACTTCACTGGGATAGGATTGGGTTCAACAAATAATTTCTGATGCAGTGGCATCAGGCGCTGATTTAAACGGCGCGCTTCAACAAAATTGCCCTGTGCCGCCAGCTTGCAAAGTTCCGCCATTTCACGCGCAGCAATGTTCGCCGTTACGGAAATCACACCGTTACCACCGAGTTGCATAAAGTCCAGACCGCTGGCGTCATCGCCGCTCAGCAAAATGAAGTCTTCACTAACCAGCTCTTGGATCTGGCTTACCCGACTTAAGTTCCCCGTCGCTTCTTTAATTGCGACAATATTTTTCACTTCGGACAAACGGGCAACGGTTTCCGGCAGCATGTCGCAGCCGGTGCGGGAAGGTACGTTATACAGGATTTGCGGCAGATCGGTATGCTCGGCAATCGCTTTGAAGTGCTGGTACAAGCCTTCCTGCGTCGGTTTATTGTAGTACGGTGTGACCGTCAGGCAGCCAACAACACCGGTGCCATGGAAGCGTTTAGTCAGTGAAACGCCTTCAGCGGTAGCATTCGCACCGGTTCCAGCGATGACAGGAATACGTCCGTCGCTCAGTTCCAGCGTCAACAGCACGACATCGCCATGCTCGTCGTGGCTCAGCGTGGCGGATTCGCCCGTTGTGCCGACAGAGACAATCGCCGATGTACCGCTAGCGACATGATAATCAATCAGTTTTTTCAAGCTCGCCCGATCGACGGCGCCTTTGGCGTCCATCGGCGTAACTAGCGCAACAATACTTCCCGTAAACATTGGCCATCCCCTCCACAAACAAGTGCTTCATGGTACTTTTGACTTCTATGCAAAAGCAAGCGGACAAGGGCGTTGTAGGTGCCTGACGCAGGTTTTTTTATGACGCAGTAAACGAAATTAAAAATGCTTCTGATGTTTTTGGGAAATAGGCTAGTAAGGATAGCCAACATTGCTCCAGTTTTTTATGGCGGGCTATCCCTGCCCGCCACCCTTCGGGCCGCCGCGAGCGGCGTTAAAAATTGCTCCAGGCAATTTTTTATGTTTACCATGTGATTAATGGGAAAAAAGACAGGAAGCATGATGTTGCCAAGCTCGCAAGAACACTATCTGGTTATTACCGCACTGGGAGTCGATCGCCCCGGTATTGTCAATGCGATTACCCGCCACGTCAGTAGCTGTGGCTGCAACATCGAAGATAGCCGTCTTGCTATGCTGGGCAAAGAGTTCACCTTCATTATGCTGCTGTCCGGTAGCTGGAACGCGATAACGCTGATTGAATCAACCCTGCCGCTGAAAGGCGCGGAGATGGATTTGCTGATCGTGATGAAGCGGACGGAGTCACAGGCCCGCCAGCCAACGCCTTCTACCGTCTGGGTGAAGGTTGACGTTGCCGACTCCCCTCACATCATCGAGCGTTTTACCGATTTGTTCGATTCTCACCAGCTCAACATTGCTGAGCTGGTTTCAAAAACCCAGCCCGCCGAGGGTGATAAGCCGCCGCAGCTGTATATTCAGATTGCCGCACACAGCTCTGCCACGCTGGATAGCTCAATTATTGAGCCAGCCTTTCATCAGCTATGTACAGAACTGCACGCACAAGGCAGTATTAGCGTCGTTAACTATGCCCAGTAGTATTTGTGCCCAATAGCATAACGCTGCCATTATTATTGCAAATAGCATGGGTATATCCACAGCATGAAGAGAAATAAGACGGAGAGTCGTGATGAACACACTGAAAGCCGGTGATATCGCACCGAAATTTAGCTTGCCCGACCAAGATGGCGAACAAGTAAATTTAACCGACTTCCAGGGACAGAAAGTGTTGGTGTATTTCTACCCTAAAGCGATGACGCCAGGATGCACCGTTCAGGCCTGCGGCCTGCGCGATAATATGGACGATTTGAAAAAACATGGCGTTGAAGTTCTCGGTATTAGCACGGACAAATCAGAAAAACTGTCCCGCTTCGTCGAGAAAGAAGTCTTAAATTTCACGCTGCTTTCTGATGAAGATCATCAGGTTTCAGAAGGATTTGGCGTTTGGGGAGAAAAAACCTTCATGGGGAAAACCTATGACGGTATTCATCGTATCAGCTTCTTGATCGACGAAAACGGCAAGGTAGAGAAGGTTTTTGACGACTTCAAAACCAGTAACCACCACGACATCGTTCTCGATTATCTGAAAAACGCCTGATTCGCGGTTTTCAGCGCGTCCACCGGCACCGTCATACGTGCCGGTTTTTCCAGAATCAGGAAAAACGCTCACAATAGTTCGTTAAATCAGATATGCGGCACAAGACCTCACCTTCTCTTTCTGCTATACCACAGTAGACCAACATACAACGTCATCGTGAGATGCGAGTAACTCAGTCAAATAAGGCAATCAAATCATCATGAAAACGGTAACCAAAAGCGATCATCTAAGCCATATAGTAATTGAAGGATATAAATCAATTGCTAGCTGCGATCTGCGCATGGGCTGCCTGAATGTGCTGATTGGCGCAAATGGTGCGGGAAAGTCGAATTTCATTGGCTTTTTCAGACTCATCGCTACGTTATTGGATCTGCGTTTACAACTGTTAATCAGTAAGTCTGGTGGCCCTGATGCGTTATTACATTTTGGCCGTAAAAAAACGGAAGTGCTGAAAGGCGAACTCTATTTCGGAAATAACGGGTATAAATTCGCACTAGAACCCACCAACGACAACCGTATGATGTTTCAGAAGGAAACTCTACGGTGGGAAATGAATAATGATGAGAAGACTCCCCGTTCAGGCAATATTGTAACAAGTGAACAAGATAATCGTTCTGGTCATTTTGAATCCGTAGCAGGAGATGATCGTTCACATTATTTTGATCCTTTAAACGAAGACGATCATTCCAGGATAGAAAAATACACGCTTCCTGCTATGCGTCGCTGGCGGGTATACCATTTCCATGACACCAGCGAGAGCGCCAGAGTCAAACAGATTCACCGCATTAATGATAATGACTATTTACGAGAAGACGGTGCCAATTTAGCCGCATTTCTATTTCGTCTGCAAAAGAATCACACGGCACATTATCAGCGTATTGTGAAAACGATTCAGATGGTCGCTCCTTTCTTTGGCGATTTTTATCTCCGTCCTACGCCGGATAACCCCGACAGTATTCAGCTTGAATGGGTCGAAAAAGATCAGGATATGCCCTTTAACGCCCATGAACTGTCCGATGGCACGCTACGTTTTATTCTGCTGGCGACAGTACTGCTCCAACCTGAAACTTACATGCCCAGCGCTATCATCATCGATGAACCTGAATTAGGCCTGCACCCTTATGCCATCAACGTGCTCGCTGCACTCATCAGAAGTACAAGCGAACAGCACCAACTTATTGTTTCAACACAATCTGTTGAGTTGGTTAATGAATTCGAAGCCGAAGACCTGATCGTCGTGGATAAACATCTTGGTGCCTCTACGTTTAAACGTTTGGATCAAGATTCACTGCAAGAGTGGCTGGAAGATTACAGTTTAGGAGATCTGTGGAAGAAAAACATACTTGGCGGGAGGCCACAACAATAATCATGACGAGGATTAATGTTTTTGTTGAAGGACAAACGGAAGAAACATTCGTTCGCGATACGTTGGCTCCTTACTTTGTGCGGCAAGGTATTTACCTTAATGCGATTCTGGCACAAACCAGCCGAGGGCATAAAGGTGGAATTGTCAGCTATGGAAAAGTGAAACATCAAATAACCAGGCTGTGTCAGCAAGATAAGAAAGCCTGGGTAACCACGCTGATTGATTATTATGGTCTTCCGACTGATTTCCCAATGGTTGGGCAAGGCAAACCTGTTAATGAAGATATATATTCGTGGATCGAAGATGTGGAAAATGCCTTTGATGCCGATATTGCTCAGCCTAATTTTATCGCCAATTTTTTATTACATGAATTTGAAGCGTTGCTATTTTGTGATCCAGAAAAATTCGCAGACTGGCTTGAAGACAAAAGGCCAATAGCCGAACTTAATACTATTAAACTGGCATTCGATTCTCCAGAATCTATTAACAATAGCCCACAAACCGCCCCTTCAAAACGTATTCTTGCGGCGATACCGGAATATCAAAAGACACTGCATGGGCCGCTGATTGCCGCTGATATCGGGCTGGATACGATTCGTCGGCAATGTCCTCACTTTGAAGGCTGGCTACAGCGTCTGGAAGCATTGAAACCGCCTCAGCCCTGATGGATTTATCTCTGTGCGATAAGATATCTTCCATGCAGACTTCCACCTTCACCACGTTTTTCCCGCTCGGGCATTTCTTTGTCTGCCATCGCTGGCTAAGATAGTCAGCAGAATGTTTTCATGTTAGCTGTTGATAAGGTTATCTTCCGTTATGTCTATTCGGTTAAGAAAAACGGTCATGTCCGTCCTGTTTGGGACATTACTGGCTGGCAACCTGCTTCCTGCTCAGGCCGACACGCAGGATCGGCTGCCGGATATCGGCACCACCGCAGGCGGTACGCTCAGTATCAATCAGGAGCTGGAAATGGGCGATTTTTACGTCCGCCAACTGCGGGCGGGTGCGCCGCTTATCAACGATCCGCTGCTGTCCAATTACATTAATCAGCTCGGTAACAGATTGGTCAAACAGGCTGATTCGGTGCGTACACCGTTCCATTTTTACCTAATCCGCAATGACGACATCAACGCCTTCGCCTTCTTCGGCGGCAACGTCGTGCTGCATTCCGCGCTGTTCCGTTATGCCGATAGCGAGAGCGAGCTGGCCTCGGTGCTGGCACATGAAATCTCTCACGTTACCCAACGCCATCTGGCACGCAGCATGGAATCACAGCAGCGTAGCGCCCCGCTCACCTGGGTCGGTGCGCTCGGTTCTATTCTTCTGGCAATGGCCAATCCACAGTTGGGAATGGCGGCGCTCAGCGGCACGCTGGCGGGCGCGCAGCAGGGCATGATTACGTTCACGCAGGCGAACGAGCAGGAAGCCGACCGCATCGGTATTCAGGTATTGCAGCGCGCGGGCTTTGATCCACAGGCCATGCCGAACTTCCTGCAAAAGCTGGCGGATCAATCACGCTATGCTTCCAGACCGCCGGAAATGTTGCTGACTCACCCCTTGCCGGAAAGCCGTCTGTCCGATGCCCGCAACCGCGCCAACCAGATGCGCTCAACGCCAGTACAATCTTCTCAGGATTTCCTGTTCGCCAAAATACGCACCTTTGGTATGTATGGCTTACCGGAGCGCCCGCTGAACAACGATCTGCTGGAGCAATGGGAAAAAGGCAACGTGCGAGAGCAACTGGCCGCGAAATATGGCCGCGCGATACAGCTTTATCAGGCGAAGAAGTACGATGAAGCCCGTAATGTGCTGCAACCGCTGCTAAGCAGTGCGCCTGAAAATCCGTGGTTTCTGGATATGATGACGGATATCGATATAGGACAAAGCCGCGCGACACAGGCTATCGCCCGTTTACAAAACGTGCCCGGAATGCAGGCGAACCCGGTACTTCAGCTTAATCTGGCGAATGCCTATGTGGAAGGGAAACAGCCCGCTGCCGCCAGCAAAATACTCTATCGCTACACCTACGCGCACCCTGACGATTCGAACGGCTGGGATCTGCTGGCACAAGCCGCAGCAGCACAAGGACAGCGGGCAGAAGAACTGGCCGCGCGAGCGGAGAGTCTGGCCCTCAGCGGTCAGCTCGATCAATCTATTCGGTTACTGAGCAACGCGAGTTCACTGGTTAAATTGGGGAGTCTGGAACAGGCGCGTTACGACGCCCGCATTGACCAGCTCCGCCAGTTGCAGCAACGCTTCCGCCAGTACCAGAAATCCTGATAAGGAGCATGACGATGACACCGTCCTCAACCCAAACACCTGTGACGATTTACCACAACCCGCGCTGTTCCAAGAGCCGTGAAACGCTGGCGCTGCTACAGGAACACAATATTACGCCCAACGTCGTGCTCTATCTCGACACGCCGCCCGACGCCGTAACGCTGGCTCAGCTTATCAAGCAGTTGGGCTTGACTAGCGCGCGCGAATTGATGAGAACCAAAGAAGAGAGTTATCAGCAGTTGGGGCTGTCCAACACCGCACTAACGGAAGCACAGCTGATTCAGGCGATGATCGATAACCCGAAGCTCATCGAGCGACCTATCGTCGTGGCACAGGGTCAGGCACGTATTGGTCGTCCGCCGGAACAGGTGCTGGAAATACTGTAGTTGTAGGTAAAACGATAGCCGTAAGCGATCCTCAACGACGATCGTTAATAACGATCGTTAACTACAGCCCGAGGATCTCTTTCACAAAAGGAATGGTCAGCTTGCGCTGTGCGGTGATGGAAGCACGGTCGAGCTGATCGAGCGTCATAAATAACGTGCGCATTTCCCGATCAAGACGCTTAAGCAGAAAACGGCTGACGTCTTCCGGCAATTCGAATCCGCGCAGTCTGGCACGCAGCTGTAGCGCTTCCCCTTTTTCGTCATCCGACAATGGTTGCAGCTTGTAGATTTGTCCCCAATCAAGGCGAGAAGCCAGATCGGGCAGACGTAAATTCAACTGACGCGGCGGACGATCGCCAGTAATCAACAGTCGGGCACGCCCTGTTTCCTGAATGCGGTTATACAGATTAAACACCGCCATTTCCCACTCTTCATCACCTGCGATAGATTCGATATTATCGATACACACCAGCGCCAGTTGCTCCATCCCTTCCAGCACATCGGGTACAAAGTAGGCACGTTTATCCAACGGCACATAGCCCACCGCACGTTCCTGACGCGACAATTCGGCGCAGGCAGCATGCAGCAGATGGCTGCGCCCGCCCCCTTCGCGTGACCAGAAATAGATGTAGCTACCATGCTCCTGATACAAAGCATTATTGACGGCGGCAAGAAGAGACGCGTTTTCACCCGGATAGAAACTGGCAAATGTTTCGTCATCGGGTAAGTAGAGTGGCAATGAAAGCTGTGCCGGCGTGTTCAGAATCACCTCAAGCAAAACGTGCAGGAAACGGATCGAGTTTATCACAGAAACCGGCCCCTGTTGAGGACGCGATACGCACGGCCTCAACAGGGGAGGAATGACGCGGTTATGAACGCGCGTCGTTCTCTTCCGGCGCATCGAGGATCTCTTCCTCTTTGCGGAACAGGCTGATGACCTTAAACACCAGACTCATGCCGATACCGACAACCGTCGCCAGCGCCATGCCCTTCAGTTCAGTCGAGCCCAGATGCACTTTGGCGCCGCTGACACCGATGATCAGAATCACGGAGGTCAGGATCAGGTTCTGCGCTTTGTTGTAATCCACTTTGGATTCAATCAGCACGCGAATACCAGATGCACCAATTACGCCGTACAGCAGCAGCGACACGCCGCCCATAACGGGAACCGGTACAGCCTGAATCGCCGCCGCCAGTTTGCCCACGCAGGAAAGCAGAATCGCCAGGATCGCCGCACCGCCGATCACCCAGGTGCTGTACACTTTGGTAATCGCCAGCACACCGATGTTTTCACCGTAGGTTGTGTTCGGTGTGGAACCGAAGAAGCCAGACAACACGGTAGAAATGCCGTTGGCGAACATAGAGCGGTGCAGCCCCGGTTCACGCATCAGATCTTTCTTCACGATATTCGCCGTCACCACCAGGTGACCAACGTGTTCCGCGATCACCACCAGCGCCGCAGGCAGAATCGCCAGAATGGCAAACCACTCAAAACGTGGCGTATAGAATGTCGGCATCGCAAACCAGTGCGCTTCACGAATCGGCGTCAAATCCACCACGCCCAGTGCGAACGACAGCGCATAGCCTGCCAGTACCCCGATTAGAATCGGGATGATCGCCAGAAAACCGCGAAACAGCACCGAGCCCAGAATGGTGATTGCCAGCGTCGCCAGTGAAATCGTCACCGCGGTAGAATCGACAGAAGCGCCATCGGCAGGCAGTAGCCCAGCCATTCCCGCCGCAACACCGGCCAGTTCAAGACCGATAACGGCGACAATCGCCCCCATCGCCGCAGGGGGGAACAGCACATTCAGCCAGCCAGTGCCCGCTTTCTTAACAATCAGCGCCACCAGACAGAACAACACGCCGCACATAATGAAGCCACCCAGTGCAACTTCATACCCCAGCGGCAACAGCAGCAAAACCGGGGAAATAAACGCGAAGCTCGACCCCAAATACGCCGGGATTTTGCCCTTACAAATGAATAAATAAAGCAGCGTGCCCACACCGTTGAATAACAGTACGGTTGCCGGATTGATCTTGAACAGAATGGGTACCAGAACGGTAGCGCCAAACATCGCGAACAGATGCTGGAAACTCAACGGGATGGTTTGTAACAAGGGTGGTCGTTCACTTACCCCGATGGCGCGACGAGTCATCTTCAATATCCTCTGTAGTGTTGTTATCTAGTGTTGCTATTTATGTGTGCAGGTCGACCCGCACTTATTATCACAGCCAGACGCATCCCACCCCACCGTAGCGAAGCAGGAGAATGGTGACTGCTGATGTATAAAAGAACCGCGTGTGACGTAACACAGGCCGTGGCACACCATAGGAAATACTTAGGTTTACGCCAAAAAAAAGCCGACTATCAAGTCGGCTTACCTGTTATTTCGTACCAAATATTTTATCGCCCGCATCACCCAGGCCCGGCATGATGTAACCCTGCTCGTTGAGGCCTTTATCGATGGATGCCGTGTAAAGTTCGACATCTGGGTGGGCTTTTTCCAGTGCGGCAATCCCTTCTGGCGCCGCGACCAATACCAGTACCTTAATGCTGTGACAACCTGCTTTTTTCAGCAGATCGATCGTCGCAATCATTGAGCCACCGGTTGCCAGCATGGGGTCAACCACCAGCGCCATGCGCTCTTCGATATTGGAAACCAGCTTCTGGAAATAAGGAACAGGCTCCAGCGTCTCTTCATCACGGTATATGCCGACAACGCTGATACGCGCGCTAGGCACATTTTCCAGCACGCCGTCCATCATCCCCAACCCTGCACGCAGAATCGGTACGACGGTAATTTTCTTGCCTTTGATCTGATCGACTTCAACCGGACCGCACCAGCCATCAATGGTGACTTTTTCGGTTGCCAGGTCAGCCGTCGCTTCGTAAGTCAGCAAACTTCCCACTTCGGAAGCCAGCTCACGAAAACGCTTCGTGCTAATATCGTTCTCACGCATCAAACCCAGTTTGTGTTTGACGAGTGGGTGTTTCACCTCGACGATCTTCATCATTATCTCCCCATCGGCTAAGTGGACGGACAAAAACGCCAAGCGCGTTTTTAAACACCGCTTGCGGCGGCCCGCAGGGCGGCGGGCATGAGAGCCCGTCGTAAAAAAAATCGCGGGATTATACCGCCTTTTTTACTTAGCGCCATATGATTAAGCCTGATCCAGATCAACCGAGGAAAGAAATTGTCGCCATTAACGAAAAATAGCCAGCCGATGACTCATCACTCGCAAACGATTGCCTACACTGTTAGAATTAGCGCGCATTATTTTTACCACAGTATGTTTTCTAAATACCGTGTTTTCTGAATACGACCCGTAACCTTCGTGGGGACTCAGCAGTGACCGACAAAACCTCTCTCAGCTATAAAGACGCAGGCGTGGATATCGATGCGGGTAATGCATTGGTAGACCGTATCAAAGGTGTAGTGAAACAGACCCGTCGCCCGGAAGTTATGGGTGGATTGGGTGGTTTCGGTGCCTTGTGCGCCTTACCGCAAAAATACCGCGAACCGATTCTGGTTTCCGGCACTGACGGAGTCGGCACCAAACTGCGCCTGGCGATGGACCTGAAACGCCACGATACCATTGGTATCGATCTGGTTGCGATGTGTGTGAACGATCTGGTCGTTCAGGGCGCTGAACCGCTGTTCTTCCTCGACTATTACGCTACAGGCAAGCTGGATGTTGACACCGCTGCCAGTGTGATTACCGGTATCGCGGAAGGCTGTAAGCAATCAGGCTGTGCACTGGTCGGTGGTGAAACCGCCGAAATGCCGGGGATGTATCACGGTGAAGACTACGACGTTGCCGGCTTCTGCGTCGGTGTCGTAGAAAAATCAGAAATTATTGACGGCAGCAAAGTGCAGAACGGCGATGTTCTGGTTGCCCTCGCTTCCAGCGGCCCGCATTCAAACGGTTATTCTCTGGTGCGCAAAGTGCTCGAAGTCAGCAAGACCGATCCAGAACAGTTCGAGTTGGAAGGTAAATCACTGGCCGATCACCTGCTGGCCCCGACCAAAATCTACGTGAAATCTATACTGTCCCTGATTGAGAAAGTCGATGTCCACGCCATTTCTCACCTGACTGGCGGCGGCTTCTGGGAAAATATCCCGCGCGTACTGCCAGAAGGCATGCAGGCGACGATCGACGAATCCAGCTGGCAATGGCCTGCCGTTTTCAACTGGCTGCAACAGGCCGGTAATGTCAGCCGTCACGAAATGTATCGTACTTTCAACTGCGGTGTTGGTATGATCATCGCACTGCCAGCCGAACAGGCAGACGAGGCCGTTGCATTACTCAACAGCAGCGGCGAAAACGCATGGAAAATCGGCGTCATTACTCAAACCGATGCCGGAGACGCAGTGGTTATTAACTGATGAAAAACATCGTTGTGCTGATTTCAGGTCATGGAAGCAACTTACAGGCGTTGATTGACGCCTGTAAGAACGGACGCCTTAAAGGAAAGATCGTCGCCGTATTCAGTAATAATGCGGAGGCTTACGGGCTAGAACGCGCACAGGATGCGGATATTCCTACGTGCGTCCTGAACCCTGAAGACTTTGCCGACCGTGCTGCATTTGATGCCGCACTGGCAAATGAAATTGAGCAATATGAACCGGCGCTGGTGATCCTAGCAGGCTACATGCGGATTCTTAGCCCGGAATTTGTTGCCCAGTTTGCCGGCAAAATGCTGAACATTCACCCTTCCCTGCTGCCCAAATATCCCGGCCTGCATACACATCGCAAGGCGCTGGAAAATGGCGATCGGGAACATGGAACATCCGTCCATTTCGTCACTGATGAACTGGATGGCGGCCCACTGATTCTGCAAGCGAAAGTGCCTGTATTCAGTGACGACACGGAAGAAAGCCTGAGCGAGCGCGTGAAGACGCACGAGCATACGATTTATCCGATGGTCATCAACTGGTTCCTGAATGGCAGACTGGTGATGCGTGATAATGAAGCCTGGCTGGACAGTGTGCGTATTCCACCACAGGGCTACGCTGCCGAGTGATATTGTCAGCTCATCGCTTCATCATAGAGTAAGGTTCCCCTGTGGAGCCTTACTTTTTATTACGTCTTCTTATTACGTCTTCTTTTCTACATCCACTCATTAATCATCACCCTTTTCCCTTCCCTCTCTGCACTTTAAATATTTACTAATCTTTACGAAATAATCACTAAGACTCAGATAAAAAAGAATATTTCATTCAGCGTTCAGCACCAGCCTCCCCGCCGCTATACTAGCGTTGGCATACTCATGCCAGCGTGACCTCAGTAACCACGGTTCACGTCCCTTTTATCGATTAAGGATTCACTATGTCCGGTACGAGCAATTCCGTTCGGCTACGACCGCTGGGGCGGGACAATCTCACTTTACTATCTGGCGAAACACAAAACCGTGACGGGAACCGGCGGCGAAGCACCGGGAAGTTCTATTAGTCAGTGAGGTAAAAAGGCCAGCTCGCTGGCCTAAATCGATTTATTGATCCTTTAGCCCTGTCTCTTAAGTTCGTTTATGTAGGCTTGGAGACGGTTTCGTGCGCCACAATACCGCTATTCTCATGCTACCTCGTAGCACGCGCACGACGCAGGGCGCTCAATCGCCGCCGCCCTGCGAACCCAGGCTTCCGGCTAAATTATGCCGCTGCGCGATGCCCTCGTCGGTATCAGGCTTAAACGGACCGCTTGCGACACGCTCCCGACGTGGCGCAAGCTTGAGCCGCGTCCATGCGGCTCATCCTAAGCCTGCTATCTCCTCAGCATAATTTTTTACGCCGGATGATGAGCAACATCATCATGCTATTGTGCTTATTGCTAGAGACTCACTCAGTAAATAAATATTACCCCGCGAACTGCCGGAACAGTGCTTTACCACGTAACAGCCGCAGTCCCAGCCAGCCGCCGCAGAGCGACAAAAGGAACGCCGCGATTAACGGCAGTGCTATCCACATCCCGATATTCGGTTCCCAGGCAAAATTAAAGACCTTGCGCTGCAACAGCCACAGGGCCGACTCTGCGCCAATCGCCGCCGCCGTTCCCGCAACTAAACCCAGCACCGCGAACTCACACCACAGCGTGGTACGCAGCAAGCGCAACCCGGCCCCCAGCGTTCGATACACCATCAGTTCCTGACGTCGCTGACGCATCCCGACCTGAATCTGAGCCAGCAACAGCAGCACGCCACAGAACAGGACCAGGATGACCATAATCTCCAGCGCGCGACTTACCTGCTGCAAGACCTGCCCAACCTGACGCAGAATACTGCCGATATCCAGCACGCTCACCGTCGGGAACTGGCGATTCAGTTGCGTAATCATCTTCTCGTCGCCATCGTAGCGGAAGCTGGTCAGCCAGGACTGCGGCTGGTTATCCAACGCCCCCACAGGGAAAATAAAGAAGAAATTCGGGCGCAGACTTTCCCAATCCACCTGACGGAAACTGGTCACCGTAGCGCTAAATGGCTGCGTGTCGCCGGTGAAGGTCAGCGTATCACCAATCTTGATCCCCATCTCTTTGGCTTCTTTCTCTTCCATTGAGACTTCGCCCGTCTTCGGCGCTTCGCCCTCTACCAACACATTGTGTTGCGGGATCCCGTTCATCCAGGTCAGGTTCAGCTCACGGTTCACCGTGTTCCCCCCCGGATCGTCCTCGTGGATCACTTCCGTCGCAACCTGCTGATTAATCTCCGTCAGGCGCGCACGAATAATGGGGAAGAACTGCTCCGGCATCACCTCATGCTGAGAGAGGAAATCCCTTATCTGTGGTACCTGATCTGCCGTGATATTCAGCAGGAAATAGTTCGGGCTACCCGGCGGCAACTGCTGCTGCCAGCGTTCCAGTAAATCACCGCGCATCACCAGCAGCAGCGCCAATAGCATGAAGGACAGCGAAAACGCAGCCAGTTGACTGAGCGTCGACCACGGCTGGCGCAGCAGGCGATTAATCGCCAGACGTAACGCCAGTCGTTTAACCGTCAAACGCCGTAGCAGCAGCAGCCCGCCCCAACCGATAACGCCTAGCAGTAGCGACAGCACCGCCACGCCGCCAAGCAGCGACCACAGCAGTACGCCGCCACCGGACAACACGGCTAGCAGCCCGACGACAATAATCAGGACGATCGGCAGGTAATAGCGCAGCGGCCACACGTTCGCCACCACATCCTGACGCAACACGCGCAGCGGCTGTGTCGCCAGCAGCAGTCGATACGGCCGCAGCCCAACCAGCAGTGAGATCAGCACCAGCGATCCCAGCGCCCATCCCCACGGCCACAGCCCAGAGGCTGGCAGTGTCGCAGGCAGCACCGGCGCCAGCATTTTCATTAACAGCGCCTCAAACCCCAGGCCGAGCACGCTGCCGCACACCGCCGCCAAACCAAGCACGGAAAGCCACTGCCCGATGATTAACCGCCTCAGCGCCTGTTTACCTGCGCCCAGCGTTTTTAGAATAGCGACCAAATCATAGCGGCTGCGGCAGTAGTGCCCCATCGCCACTGCGACCGCGGCAATAGACAACAGCAGCGTCAGCAACGCCGACAGCAACAGGAACTGCTGCGACCTTTTTAACGACTGGCTCAGCGCGCCTTCGGAATCTTCCATTCCATACCAGCGCTGATCGGGCTTAAGCTGTGGCTTGATGAAATTGCTGAATTCACTAATTTGCTTCTCATTGCCAGAAAACATGTAGCGCCAGGTAATGCGGCCCCCCGGCTGAATCGCCCCCGTTTTCTCGACATCGTCCAGATTCATCAGAATACGTGGCGCGGTCTCAAACGGATTAAAGCCGGCATCCGGTTCCTGAATCAGTTCACCGCTGATGCGCAGCGAGGTATCGCCGACGTCCAGCATGTCACCCACTTTCAGCCCAAGTAACGCCAGCAGGCGTGGAGCCACCAGTACCGTTCCCGCTTCCGCATGCAGCCCTTCGGGGCGCGTCTGCAAATTACCGTACAGCGGATAGCGTTGGTCAGTGGCTTTAACCTGCGCCAGCTGTGGCGTATCGCCCGCAAATGTCATGGTCATGAAAGAAATTTGGCGGCTAAGCGTCAGCCCGCGCTGTTCCGCTTCCTGAAGCCAGGTGTCCGCGACAGGCCGCGATGCACGCAGCACGCGGTCGCCTGCCAGAAAATCTCTACTCTGCTGGCTAAGCCCTTTTTCCATGCGGTCGCTGATCGTGCCCAACGCCAGCACACAAGCCACCGCCAGCGTTAGCGCAAGCCAGACAATTAATAAGGAAGGAGAGCGCCATTCGCGCCAGAACCACCGCCAGATCATGCGTCCTCCCGCAGCTTGCCGTCGACTAACCGCAGACGCCGCTCGCAGCGCGCCGCCAGCTGTTCATCGTGCGTCACCAGAATCAGCGTCGTGGCATAATCGCGATTGAGGGAAAACAGCAGATCAACGATGCGTTCACCGGTTTTACGATCCAGATTCCCGGTAGGTTCATCGGCAAACAAGACGTTAGGACGACCGCTGAACGCGCGTGCCAGCGCCACACGCTGCTGCTCACCGCCGGAAAGCTGAGCGGGAAGATGATGTAAGCGCTCCCCCAGGCCAAGCTGCTGTAACAGCTGCTCGGCCTGACCACGGCTGTGGCTGTCGCTTTCACCGCGCAGCAACGCGGGTAATTGCACGTTCTCCAACGCATTCAGCGTCGGCACCAGCATGAAAGACTGAAAGACAAAACCAACATGCTGAGCACGCAGCGCCGCACGGCCTTCTTCATCCAATGCGTTGAGTGATTTGCCCATCAGGCTCACGTCGCCTTCCGTGCCATCATCCAGCCCGGCCAAAATCCCCAGTAAGGTCGATTTCCCCGAACCAGATTCCCCAATCAGGGCAATTGTCTGCGCAGGTTTGACAATAAGCTCAACTCCGGTAAGGATGGAAAGCCGATTTTCTCCCTGACCAACGTGCTTACTAAGATGATGAACTTCAAGAATGTTTTCTACGTGCGCAGTTTGGCTTGGCGTAGCACTCGCTGGGCTGGTCTTCGCAAACATGTTTTCGTCCTTTTGCTTCTGGGATTATGCAGCGTACGCGCTTTCGCCGCTGACACATTATTAATTCTGGGCGATAGCCTCAGTGCAGGCTACCAGATGCCGGCCGCTAACGCGTGGCCAACGCTCTTGAACACACAGTGGCAAACGCAGAAAAAAGGCATCACGGTGGTTAACGCCAGTATTAGCGGTGACACCACCGCACAAGGGCTGGCGCGTCTTCCTGCCCTGCTTAAACAGCATCAGCCGCGTTGGGTATTGATTGAACTGGGCGGCAATGATGGGCTCCGGGGATTTCCGGCAGCCAATATCGAGCAGGATCTGACGAAAATCATCACGCTGGTCAAACAGGCTAACGCCCAGCCGTTGCTCATGCAGATCCGTTTGCCAACCAACTATGGCCGTCGCTACACCGAGTCATTCAGCAATATCTACCCCAAATTGGCGGAGCAGTTTGCGCTTCCTCTGCTGCCTTTCTTTATGGAGCAGGTGTATCTTAAACCGGAGTGGATGATGGAAGATGGCATCCATCCAACCCGGGATGCCCAACCGTTTATCGCAGAATGGATGGCGAAGCAGTTGGAACCCTTAGTTAACCATGAGTCTTAATAAATAGGCTTTTGAATTAGGTAAAGTTATGCAAAAAACGGTTTTCATTACCGGTTGCTCCAGCGGCATTGGCCTGATTGCCGCTCAGGATCTGAAAAAACGTGGCTATCGCGTGATTGCAGCCTGCCGCCGTATAGAGGATGTCGCTCGCCTGACTGCGCTAGGCCTGGAAGCGATTACGCTCGATCTGGATGACAGCGCCAGCGTGGAACAAGCCGCTGCGGAGGTGATCAGGCTGACCGATAACCGCCTGTACGGTTTGTTTAATAACGCCGGATACGGCCTGTATGGCCCGTTGAATACCATTTCGCGCCAGCAGCTTGAACGGCAGTTTTCCAGCAACCTGTTCGGCACGCATCAGCTCACGCAACTGTTATTGCCTGCGATGCTGCCGCACGGCGAAGGCCGCATCATCCAGACCAGTTCCGTACTGGGACTGGTGTCAACGCCGGGTCGCGGTGCGTATGCCGCCAGCAAATATGCGCTGGAAGCCTGGTCAGATGCGTTGCGTATGGAATTACACGGCAGCGGCCTGCACGTCAGCCTGATCGAGCCCGGCCCGATCAGTACGCGCTTTACCAACAATGTCGCACAGACGCAGACGGACAAACCGGTGACCAACCCCGGCATCGCCAAGCGCTTCACGCTGCCGCCGGAAGCGATATTACCGAAGCTCCATCATGCGCTGGAAAGCTCACGGCCTAAATTACGCTATCCCGTGACGCTGGTGGCTCACGCCTTAACCTGGCTGCGTCGTTTGCTACCGGGGTGTCTTCTGGATAAGGTATTACGAGGATAAGGTCGCAGAGGGTGGTGTATTGCGCACTCACCTCTGCACAAGGCTTGTAAGTGACACCGACAGGCCCCATCTAAGAGTCAAATGAATTCAAGAAGTAAGAGAGACTACTCATGTTAGAACAACAAGCGACTATCGTTGACGTCAATGAATCCAACCTGCATCAGGTGTTGGAACACTCCACGACACTGCCAGTCCTGTTTTACTTCTGGTCGGGGCGTAGCCAGCACTGCCTGGAACTGGAACCGGTGCTGGACAAGCTGGCGCAGGAATACGCCGGGCAGTTTGTTCTGGCGAAGGTTGACTGTGATGCAGAACAGCGCGTAGCCGCCCAGTTTGGCTTGCGCTCAATCCCAACCGTGTATCTGTTTAAAGACGGGCAACCGCTGGACGGTTTTCAGGGGCCACAGCCGGAAGAAGCGATTCGTGAACTGCTGAAACGCGCGCTGCCGAAAGAAGAAGAGCTGAAAGTCGCACAGGCGCAGCAGCTGATTCAGGAAGACAAACTACCGGAAGCGATGCAACTGCTGAAAGACGCCTGGCAACTCAGCCAGCAGCGCAGCGACATCGGTCTGATGCTGGCAGAAGTGCAGATTCAGCTCAACCGCAGTGAAGATGCGGAAGCCGTGTTGGCCACTATTCCTTTGCAAGACAGGGATACCCGCTATCACAGCCTTGTTGCCCAGATTGAATTACTGAAACAGGCAGCAGATACGCCAGAAATTCAGCATCTACAGCAGCAGTTGGACGCCGACCCGCAAAATGCGGAGCTAGCGGTACAGCTGGCGCTGCAACTGCATCAGGTTGGGCGTAACGAAGAAGCGCTCGAACTGCTGATGGGCTTCCTGAAGAAAGATCTGGCCGTCGCTAACGGCAGCGCACGTAAAACGCTCATGGACATCATGGCCGCCCTCGGCACCAGCGACGCCCTCGCCGCCCGTTACCGTCGACAGCTCTACTCGTTGCTGTATTGATTCTCTTGTGGAAAAGGCCAGAACGTTGATTCTGGCCTTTTTATTTGCAGGCGAGTATTAGCCATCGGGTTATAGGCTTATGCTAGATTGATGTGATGGTTTCGGGCGTGCTAACCCGGCGTAAAAATTGCGCTGAGGTGATCGTTACCGCCGAGTGAGCGGCATGGATGCC
>NZ_JACDSF010000028.1:57297-212711 GCF_013449685.1 Pectobacterium brasiliense
GTGCTACGAGGTAGCATGAAAATGACGGTATTATCGCGCACGAAACTAACCCCGAAAGCCGAATAGAAGTGTGGCTAAGGCAGGTTAAGGATAAGATCCTCGGTAATTCCCCGCTGACTACAGCGTCTTCAACACCGTGATCCAACCGTGTCCGCCGTACACTGACCAGCCGTTTAGCCAGCGACGCAGCATGTTCATCGCCAGCATTGCAACGACTTCCTGATGCGTTTTCAGGCTGTAGCGCTGTACGTTGAACTGTATCGTTTGGGCGAAAGATCCTTCCGGCGTATGCAGCGCTAAGGACAGCTCCGCATCATTCCGGTTACCCACAACCAGCGCTAACGACGCCCCCTGACACTCCGCCAGATGGCGAGCATAGTTCACTAGCCCAGACAGGTTAGTATCCTCAACCTTTGCCAGCAGTTCTCCGCCCGCCAGCGGCGTATTTGCCGACTGGAGCTGCCAGTTGAGCAATCCTGCCGTGAAATGTTCACTCACTGCCAGCGTCATATCACGTTCAGCCAGACGCCGTGCCAACTGTGCCGGTAACCCCTCGGTGCCTTCAAAAATGGTATTTTCCCCTGCCACGGTGCGCACCGTTTGCCACAGTTGCTCCATGTTTTCCTGCTGTGCAGCAGGGCCGGTCAGCTTGAGCTCGATAATCGGCATAGAGGAGCGGTAGCCCAACACCACGCCCGACGGTAACGCCATGCCGTCCAACTGGCTTGCCAGATCGCTCTCAGATCGGCCAAAAGTGGTCAAACGCAGGCACAGCGGGGCATCCGCGACAGCAAAACGCTCGCGCAGACGCGGCATAATTTGCTGATCGACCATGACCTTAAACTCAGACGGCACGCCCGGCGTAAAAAACATCAGGCATTTGTTCAATTGCAGGGCAAAGCCACAGGCGGTGCCCACCGGGTTATCCACCATTTCCGCACTGGCGGGGATTTGTGCCTGTTTACGGTTGCTCGGTGCCATCACTCTGCCGCGCTCGGCAAAGAACGCTTCCATACGCGCCAGCCATTCCGCGTGCTCAACCAGCCCTTCTCCTGCTGCGTTGGCTGCCGCCAACGCGCTGAGATCGTCGCTGGTCGGCCCTAAACCGCCGTTCACAATCAGGATATCGGCTATCTGGCTACGCTGCGTTATCGCTGTCACCAGCGCATCGAGATCGTCCCCCACCGTCATCCGGCTGGTCATCGGTAATCCCTGCTGAAACAGATAATCCGCCAGCCAGGCCGCATTGGTATCAATAATCTGACCATGCAGCACTTCATCGCCGGTACATAACATCTCGACCCTAAGCATTTTTTTATTCCTCGTGACGATCCTGAAACCACTTTAAAAAGTCGGATGAACAAACACAATATTTCTTTCAGCCCGCCACAAAATATGCCACCGCCGACGAGCCTCGCTTCAGTGTAAATATAAAATTACACTCCTCGTAACGGCGTTTTGACAGAAATCACTGAATACTCTACCCTGCTGCCAAAAATATCTGGATATACCCGTCATACTTCAAGTNNCATCGGGATTCCTTCCCTTGCCGCCTACCTGAAACTCGAATTATTTGGAGTATAGCCACGCTATATATAGAGGAATAGGTGAAAAATCGTACTCTTGGCAGCATTTTTATCGTTGCAGGCACCACTATCGGCGCTGGAATGTTGGCGATGCCGCTAGCAACCGCTGGCGTCGGGTTTGGTACTACATTGATGATATTAATCGGTTTGTGGGCATTGATGTGTTACAGCGCCTTATTGCTAGTTGAAGTGTATCAGCATCAGCCTTCGCACACTGGGCTAGGCACGTTGGCAAAAATCTACCTCGGCCGCTGGGGACAGTGGATCACCGGTTTCAGTATGCTATTTCTGATGTATGCGCTCACGGCAGCGTATATCAGCGGCGCAGGCGAGCTGCTCGCCAGCAGCATTAGCCAGTGGAGTGGCTACTCACTTCCATTGCCCGCAGGCATTCTGCTCTTCACGCTGGTTGCTGGCGGCGTAGTCTGTATCGGCACCTCCTCCGTCGATTTATTTAACCGCATCCTGTTTAGCGGCAAAGTACTAATGCTCGTCATTATGCTGGCCGTCATGGTGCCGCATATTCAGCGCGTCAACCTACTAACGCTGCCGCTGCAACAGGGTCTGACGCTCTCGGCATTACCGGTCATTCTGACGTCGTTCGGCTTTCATGGCAGTATCCCCAGTATCGTGCACTACATGGGGGGCGACAGTCGTAAGCTGCGCCGAATATTCCTTATTGGTAGTGTAATACCGCTGATTGCCTATATTTTCTGGCAGCTCGTGATGCTGGGCAGCCTCAGTTCTTCAACATTCAACGCTATTTTGGCCGATCAGGCGGGATTGAATGGGTTGATGCAGGCGATTCGCACGCTGGTTGCCTCTCCGCACGTTGAACTGGCCGTCCACCTGTTTGCCGATTTGGCACTGGCGACCTCTTTCCTCGGCGTGGCGCTTGGATTGTTCGACTATTTAGCCGATCTGTTTAAACGTAAAAATGGCATCATCGGGCGTGCACAAACGGGCTTGCTGACCTTTATCCCACCTCTGGTGTTTGCTCTCTTTTATCCGCAAGGTTTTGTGATGGCGCTAGGCTATGCGGCGATTGCGCTAGCCGTGCTGGCGTTGCTTATTCCCGTTCTACTGAGCTGGCAGGTACGCAAACAGCACCCTGAAATACGCGCAACGCGCGGTGGCGCGCCGGTCCTGGCACTGGTCTTCACCAGCGGCGTAGCGATTATCTTGATCCAACTGGCGATGGTGGCAGGCTGGCTACCGTCAATCAGCTAATCTTTTTCAGCGACGCCTAGGCATAAAAAAAGAGCGTGAACTCAACATTCACGCTCTTTTTCTTTTGAACTTCAGATAGCTATTAGAAGCTCAGACCAACGCCAATATAGGCAGAATCCGCCAGTCTGTTATCCGGGCCGTTCTCACGCGCCATATTGATATAGCGGTAGCCGACATCAACGCTCAGCGGTGCAAACACCTGCCAGCGTACGCCTGCTTTCCCTTCAACATAGTGATCAACATGGCTGGAGAAGGAATCCGGTGAATAGTAACCCTCACCATACAGTGAGAACTGACGGCTCAGCGGCCACTGCACACCACCGCCCAGTGCAACACCATAGCCATCATTACCATGCTCCTGATTCAGGTACAGTGCTTTACCACCCAGCGTCAGTTTGAGTGGGCCAACAGGAATGGTGTATCCCAGGCCGAAGCCGTATACATCATTGTTGTTGTCGCCGTGGGCATAGCTCACATTGCCCGCAAGCCCAGGAATACCCAGACCGAAGCCCGCACTGGCACCCGCGTAATCGCGACCTGCTTCCCCGGAAAGGCTAATGGCATGTACAGAAGCACTTGCAAGTAACAAGCTTCCTGCACAGGCAATCACAAACTTTTTCATTTTCAATATCCTTAAAAACCGTCGTTAAACGCGCGTGTAAAGGTGTTATCGTTGCCGATTCTACCCGAAACGCCCTCTCACTCCAGCATGAAATTGCCCTGAGCAGCGATTTATTCTTTTAATAATCATGAAAGTTTGCCTTCAGCACTGCTGACAATAGCAGCAATAAGCGCTGCCTATTTGCGCAAAAAAGACAAAGTGAACAAGAGTAATCATCATGGATGACGATAAAATAGGTAGAAGAAAACGATGATGAGCGAAGGAAAAGTGGTGAAATCCGGCACCAGCGCACCGGACAACTAACCTACGACCGCGCTGTGCGGCCTGTTGTGTTGGGCGAATGGTGCATGGCATTGACCCAGCTTTTCACCTGCTGGCGAGAGAGCTTAATCCCACCATTTTTCAGTTCAGCGGGCAGCGCATAATACGCGACCGGGCGCTGAAATCCGGCAAGCTGTGGCTGTAGCCAATCGCGTATTGCATCAAGCGTCGTGGCTTGTGCCACCTCCAATACCGCAACAGGACGGTGGCCGAACTCCGCATCGTCAACAGGCACAATGCAGGCCTGCTGAACATCAGGATGCGCCAACAGTACGGCTTCGATATTCTCGGGCTGAATCCCTTCCCCACCGCTGAAGAATTGGTTATCCAGACGCCCCAGAATGTGCCATTCATCCCCGGAAAATCGCCCGCGATCCCGCGTATGGAACCAGCCGTCATCATCGACCAGTGGAATCAGTTTCCCGTCACGCCAATAGCCCGCGGCCAGCGTGCTGCCACGCAGCAGAATTTCATCCTCCGCCAGCCGAATCTCTCGCCCGTGCAGCGGCAGGCCGATGCCCGAACGCCCGTCAGCACGTTTCGCGCAGACCGTAGACGCCAGTTCCGTCAGGCCATAGCCACACCAGCAGCTAACGCCTCGCGCTTCTGCCTGTTGCGTAAGCGCCTGCGGAATCATCGCGCCGCCAAGCAATACGGCCTTCAATGCCGAAGGGAATATCCCCTCTGACAGCAGTCGCCACAGTTGCGTTGGAACCAGAGAAGCATGGGTGCAATCGCGCAATGCCTTATCCAGAGGCTGATGCGCGCGGACAACGAGCGTTGCCCCAGTCGCAAGCCAGCGCCAGACAATCCCCTGCCCGGAAACGTGAAAGAGCGGAAGCGACAACAGCCAGCTATCGCTGGAGGAAAATGCCATCATCTGCACCACACCTTCCGCGCTGGAGAGATGGGCAGCAAATGAATGCACCGCTGCTTTTGGCATCCCGCTGGAGCCGGATGTCAGCGTCAGCGTCGCCAGCAGATCGGCCTGCCAGCGTAATCGGTCGATGCAGTGACTTTCTTCGGTATCGCCTGATGGCGAAGAGTCTGATGACAAAGAAATGGGCGGCAAAGAAAGCGTGCGTATCGCATTCGGCCACGGTTTATCATTCAGGCACAGACCATACGCCACATTCAGCGTGGGCAGCAGCGCCTCGGTTAATGCATCAGGTAACTGTGGATTCAGCGGCAGCACGCGCACGCCGCACTGTAACAGCGCCAAATAGCTGAACAGCATCTGGACGCTATTTTTCCCGCGTAGCGCGACCGTACTGTCAGCCATCACGCCCTGCTGTGTGAAATGCGCTGCCAGATGATCCACCCGCTGTGCAAGCGACTGCCAGCTCCAGCGGGTTTCATCATCAATCAAGGCGACAGACTCATTCAACGAAACGGGCTCATTCAACGAAACAAGTTCATTCAACGAAACAGGCTGGGGCGTCTGGTTAGCCCAGTGTCGCCACGGCCAGTCAGTCAGGATTGCCATACCACGTCCAGTTGCTCAGCAGCCAGCAGCGGTAACGCGCTATCCGGCCAAGATTGAATCACCTGCGCTTGCATCAGATCCAACGTGTCCAACCCAGGGATCGTGTCCGGCGTCAGCCAGTGCGCCAAACGCGCCAGTTGCGTTAAGCCCAGACTGGATTCAATGCTGGAGCTAATCACCGCCGTTAATCCAGCCTGATGCGTTTCCTGCACCAGTTGCTGGCAGCGAGCAAGGCTACCGACCAGCGTAGGCTTGATCACAATCGCACTTACGCCCGGCTCGGCTTCCACCCGAAAATCCGCATCGCGCACGCTTTCGTCCCAGGCAATGCTGATACCCGTTTCCCGCGCAAACTCACGAGACTCCTCACGGGTTTTGCAAGGCTCTTCGAGAAAGGCAATGCGCGAACGCAATGACGGCGCGACGTAGCGGGCAAAGCCGTCCGCTTTAGCACGCGTCCAACTGCGGTTGGCATCCAGACGGAGTTTCAGATCCGGCAAGGCTTCCAGCAGCACGTTAACGATCATGCCATCACGCACCGCTTCGTACAGGCCGACTTTGATCTTTGCTACTTTCTCGCCCGGCATCGCCTGTAGCATGTCAAACAGCTCGTCAGGATCGCCGCTGCACAATGGCGCTTTGCGATAGTCCGCCGCCTGCGGCAGACGCTGATCCAGTTCGGCCTGCGCACAGCTCAAGCCAAAGGCAACAGACGGCGGAAGATCGTCAGAAAATGCCGCCCCTGCCGCCCACGATTTTAGCTGTTCAAGCGCGGCTGATTCCGCCTCTGCCAGCGTTTCCACGCTGAATTCCGGCAGCGGCGCAATCTCGCCCCAGCCCAATCGTTCGCCGTCTTGCAGGCGAACGATAAGCCCATCTCGGGTTTTCAGACGCTGATTACGCAGCACCACTCCGGCTTCCATCGGCACGCTGTAACGATAGAGAGTGACCTGGCGCATTACGGATTCCGTTTGAATTTGCTGAAGTCAGGCTGACGTTTTTCGTTGAACGCGTTACGGCCTTCTTGCCCTTCGTCCGTCATGTAGAACAGCATGGTGGCGTTACCCGCCAGTTCCTGCAAGCCAGCCTGACCGTCGCAGTCTGCGTTCAGCGCCGCTTTCAGGCAGCGCAGTGCCATCGGGCTGTTTTGCAGCATTTCACGGCACCAGCGCACCGTCTCTTTTTCCAGATCGGCCAGCGGAACCACGGTGTTCACCAGCCCCATATCCAGCGCTTGCGCCGCATCGTACTGGCGGCACAGGAACCAGATTTCACGCGCTTTCTTCTGACCCACGATGCGCGCCATGTAAGACGCGCCCCAGCCGCCGTCGAAAGAACCGACGCGTGGACCCGTTTGACCGAAGATCGCGTTATCTGCCGCAATCGTCAGGTCACACATCATGTGCAGGACGTGTCCGCCACCGATGGAATAGCCCGCGACCATCGCAACAACCGGCTTCGGACAGGTACGAATCTGACGCTGGAAATCCAACACGTTCAGGTGATGCACACCGCTGTCATCCTGATAACCGCCGTAGTCGCCGCGTACTTTCTGATCGCCGCCGGAGCAGAATGCCTTATCGCCAGCACCAGTCAGAATAATCGTCCCGATGCCGTCGTCGTGACGGGCATTATCGAGCGCCTGAATCATCTCTTTTACCGTTTGCGGACGGAACGCATTGCGAACCTGAGGACGGTTAATCGTGATTTTGGCAATGCCATCGATGGATTTATGGTAAAGAATATCGGCGAAGTCGCCGCTGCAATCGTGCCATTCAATGGGTGCGTAAAGCAGGTCTTCACTCGGATAAAGCATAGTTATCAATCCTTAACGTGATGCAAAAGAAAAGAGCGAACCCGCTCGGCATAGGCCGTTGGATTCGCCTGATGAGCATTATGACCCGCCTGAGCCACGCTCAGTAACGGCAGGCCGTATTGCGCCGCCAGCGTTTGAAACTTCACGTCGCTGGCACCGCATAAGTAAACAAAAGGTATCGACAGGTGCCGGAGGTGTTTCGCTAAAAAGGGCTGTCGTCCCAGCGAGGTCGCTTCCAGCATTGCCGCAACAGATGCACCGTGATTCGCGCTGCGGCGCGCAATCAGCTGTTCACGCTGCGCTGAATCCAGATCGGCAAACACCGCCTGCTGATACCAATCCTGCAAGACCGCTGGCAGCGGCTCCTGACGAAAGCGCTGCGCCCAGCGTGCATCATGGTGGATACGCTCCGTACGCAATTCCGGCGTTGCCAGACCGGGATGACCGCCTTCGACCAGCAGCCCCAGCATGCCGTCATGCTGTCCGTTGCAGGCGTGATACATCGCGATACGCCCACCGAGCGAATAGCCTAGCAGCCAGTAATTCTCAATGCCTTGATCCAACAGCGTCTTGCTTAACTGGCGGCTGACATCGGCAAAATCTGTTGTGAAAATCGTTCGCGATGCACCGTGTCCGGGTAAATCCACCAGCAACACCGGCCAATCACGACAAAACGGTAGAACGGGTAGCCAGTCTTCGCCACTGCCTAATAAACCATGCAGGCATACCAGCCACGCTTGCCCAGAAGTCACCGCGCCCTGCGTCACTTTCCGGCAGCCTAGCTCTTGAAACTCTAGTGCGCCCACGTCGCCACCTGCGCGACCAGTTCATTAAGCGTTGCTGCGCCGTCCTTCGGTTCAACCACCACTTCCAGCAGCGTGACGCCGCCCAGAGTCCAACAATCCGCCACCGTATTCGCCAGCTGTTCCCAGCTCTCGGCGCGCACGTAATTCAAACCAAACATCGCGGCCGCGTGCCCGAATTCCACATTTTGTGGCATGCAGTAAAACGCTTCACGCTGGGCAACCGGCGTCGGCAGCAAGGAAAATATCTGGCCGCCGTTATTGTTCACCACAATCAGCACCAGCGGTGCGGGAGCCTGACGCAGCAGCGCCAGCGCATTCAAATCGTATAACGCAGAAAGATCGCCAACGATGCCCAGCGTGGCTTTTGACGTGGCACGCTGTACACCGGCCAGCGTGGAGATCAGGCCATCAATACCGCTGGCTCCGCGATTACCGAACACCGGATATCCCTGCGGGAGTTGCGCCAGCGCGTCGATCAGGCGTACTACAAGGCTGTTGCCGACAAAGAGCTGTCCATCCGGCGGCAACAGCGCCGGTATGCGCTGCGCCAGCTGCGCTTCACCAAAACGGGAAGCCAGATGCGCGTCGATCTGCCGCTGCGTTTTGTCGGCAATATCCGCCAACAAATCCGCCCACAGCGCTTGTTTATGCGCCGGATGCGCAGACAGCCATTCGCCCACGTCCGCCACCAGACGACGCCCGCGATGGTGAGCCGGATCCAGCCGTCCCGGCAAATCGTCAATTAACCAGAATTCTTGCGGCTGGCACTGTTCTTGCCATTGCAGCAGGCGCTTACCGGTCAGGCTGCCGCCGAACTGCAAGACAATTTCCGCCTGCCGCAGACGAGCCGTCGCGTCAGGATGCGCCAGCCAAATATCCGCACAGGGTAACGGCTGCCCGCTTTGCGACAGGACGTCACCAATCAGCGGCCAGCCCAGTTCGTTCGCCCACGCCGCGAGTTGTTCACCTTGTTCTGGCGTCACGCGACCGGCGAGGACAACGCCCCGCTTCTGTCGCCACTGCGGCCAGTCCGGCTGGACCGCCAGCGTACTCTGGCGCATTTCACGCAGCCAGGGTTCACGGCTGTTCCACCAGTCGCCCAGCGTCATTAACCAGTCCTGATACGCCGTGCCGTCATCGGCACCGTACAACGGTTCAGCGAAGGGGCAGTTAATGTGCAACGCGCCGTGCGTCAGTCGCGCCATTGCGCTATCCACAGAGGAAACCAGCCAGCTAGCCGGAATGTCGGGCGTGGGGCGTGGTAAATCCAGCGCCAGCGTGGGGTGTGAAGCATACAGTGCATGTTGGCGAATCGCCTGATTCGCACCGCAATCAATCAGCTCCGGCGGGCGGTCGGCTGTCAGCACCACCAGCCGTTCGCCGGTCAGCCCAGCTTCGATGATGGCAGGATAAAGGTTCGCCGCGGCGGTGCCTGACGTCACGATAATCGCAACCGGCTCACGTGAGGCTTTTGCCAGCCCCAGCGCCAGATGCCCAAGCCCCCGCTCATCGAAATGCGTGTGGCAAATCAGTGCGTGATTGTCCGCCGCAGACAGCGTCAGCGGGGTGGAACGAGAACCAGGCGCGATGCAGACATGCCGGACACCGTGGCGGGTCAGCGATTCCAGCAGTAATGTAGCCCAGCGGCGATTAAATACACTTGTTGACATGTTGTACTCAACAACTCAGGTTGCAGGTTATTCCCGCCATCTTCCTGTGTACTGGCTGTATGCTCACAGAAAATGATGGATATAGGCAAAATACGAATGATCGAACTGTTGTCGGCCTGGTTGACCTTCAGCAAACATCGAGATCAGCCTTATTATATTTTTTTTTATCGCGCTGACTTTGATATAAACCAGTACCTCGCACAACAACCCTAAAACAAAACTATGACATATCACCGTCTAACAGGGATCTTAGCCCTGCTGCTTTGTTTTCTAACTCCTGCCATTCTTGTTCTGGATCAGAACCCGCCACAATTCCGGCTCCGGCATAAAGCGTTAAAACATGATCCCGTACTTCAGCCGAACGTAGCGCCACGCTGAATTCAGACTGCTGACGCGAAAGGTAACCTGCGGAACCCGCATACCAGCCGCGTTCAAACGGTTCATGTTCAGCAATAAAACGGCGAGCCTCTTGTCTCGGCAGGCCCGCGACGGCAGCCGTGGGCTGTAACGCATTCAGGCACGCGCTATCGGATGCGGTGCGCAGCGTGGCGTGAATGGTACGGCGCAGATGCTGTACTTTACGCAGGCGCACAATTTCCGGTGGCATCACATCCAACGACAGCGCGGACTGCTGTAATCGCTGACAAATATCATCCACCACCAGCATGTTCTCGCACTGATTTTTGGTGTCATTCATCAGCCAGTCGGCCAGTTCCGTGGCTTTGCGCGCATCGCGATCGCTTGCCACCGTCCCCGCCAGCGCTTCCGTTTCCAGTTCGCTACCCCGACGGCGATAAAGCCGCTCTGGGCTGGAACCGAGAAACGCATGACGCGCATCGTGCGCCAGCATGAAATGGAAACAGTGGTGATTTGCCGCTCGGCTGGCGGCCATAAAGGTGGTGGCCTGTAGCGGCTGCGTCAACGTGAGTGTGGTTGCACGCGCCAGAACCACTTTTTCCATCAGCCCAGCATTGATGTCATGCAGCGCTCGCTGGAGCAAATCGATCCATCCCTGACGCTCCGGCTGATGCCCGACGGACTGCACTTCCGCATGTAAAAGAGGCTGTGGAGCGGGCGGCAGAAGCAGGTTAATAAACGCCGAGGCTTCAATGGCATCCTGCTGCAATGACGTATCACTGAACAGGTTAATAGTCAGGCTAAGCGTATCATCCTGACGCCGCAGTTCGGCACGGGGCAAAAACAGGTAGCCGGGTGAAGAAGCCCCGTCCTCTTTCGTTTGATTAAACGCGTTCAGCCCCCAGATGCGCACATCGGGATCGCACTGCTGCTGAACAAGGAATGCCTCAGCATCCTGAATGTGGCGAAACCCGCACACGTTGCCGCACACGGCGGCTTCTTCACGATCCTGACGGTGCTGCCAATAGAACTGGGGGTACACTGGCTGAGTTGCCAGCCACGAAAATAGCTCAGACGCGTCGCTGAGGGTCAACGAACGCGTTATTTGTCTGAAACCTGCGCGTTTAGGCTGTGGCTCGCGCAAATCCTGCTGCAAATGCTGCAGCAAGTCGGAAAGTTGTTTCACCGTTACCCCGGAGACCTAACACAAAGTAGGGGATTATACGGGAAAAAAACACGTCGTGGGTGAGAGGTTACGCAAGACCAAAAGGCTACCCTCAGCAGGGTACGTCCCACCGCACTTTTTAGGGTTATCTTCATGACCATAACGGTGAACACGGACTAAAATCGCACCAAACGGCAAAACGGGTCGCCCGCATCGCTCTAAAATCCTCCTCCATCATCATTATTGCTTTAATTGACCGATTCTTTTGCCGATTATCTAATCGGCATTTTTTTGCCCGCGCCACTACCCCACCGCTTCCTTCTTCCCTCGCTTAAAAACCGTACACCAGGATTCTTTCCATTCAGACTGCTAACTATGGTAAAAATAGGCCTTTGTTACGTCGACCGGATAGCCTCATCAGGATGAGTACGACACTGAATTCCAACCCGTTATGCATTAATCAGAATCTGCCAGGCAAGAAAGCACAGGCAGCCACGCGCATCGTTTTCTTTGTTGCGGGCTTTGCTATGGCGTCCTGGGCGCCGCTGGTGCCTTTTGTCAAAACGCGGCTGGCTATCAGTGATGCCTCTCTGGGGATGTTGCTGCTTTCTCTCGGTATTGGCTCACTCTTAGCCATGCCGCTGACCGGTTTCCTCACCAGCAAACTGGGGTGCCGTAGCGTTATTTTGCTGGCAAGCGCGTTGCTTTGTCTGGTCTTGCCCGCGCTGACACAGGCGGAAACGCTGCCTCTGATGGCGATAACGCTGCTCTTTTTCGGCGCATCCATGGGGATGATTGATGTCGCGATGAATATTCAGGCTGTCATCGTCGAACGGGCCAGCGGCCGGGCGATGATGTCAGGCTTTCATGGTTTCTTTAGCATCGGAGGGATTGCCGGCGCAGGCGGCGTCAGCGCCCTGCTGTGGCTTGGGCTGTCCCCGCTGATGGCAATTCTGGCGATTGTCGCACTTATGCTGATAGCGATGGCAACGGCGCATCAACACCTGCTGCGCACCACAAATCAAGATGAAGGCGGCCCGCTGTTTGTCATCCCGCGCGGCTGGGTGATGTTCATTGGCTCACTGTGCTTCATTATGTTTTTAGCCGAAGGGTCCATACTGGACTGGAGCGCCCTCTTTTTAACGGTTGAACGCAACCTGAGCGGCGCGCAAGCGGGCATGGGCTATGCAGCGTTTTCCGTCGCGATGACACTGGGCAGGCTGAACGGCGATCGCATCGTTAATGCGCTCGGCCGCTACGCGATTCTGACCGGTGGCAGCCTCTGCGCCGCACTCGGTCTGGTGTTAACGATCAGCATTGATAATGCGATCACCGCCATTCTGGGCTTTGTGATGGTGGGCATCGGCGCATCGAATGTGGTGCCGATCCTGTTCAGCGCAGCAGGGAATCAAAAGATCATGCCGCCGAATCTGGCCATAGCCTCCATTACTACCGTAGGCTATGCAGGTATTCTGATCGGCCCGACCATTCTTGGCTTTATTGCACAGTTCAGCAATTTGGCTACCGCATTCGGGTTTGTCGCACTGTTATTGCTGGGCGTTAGCGCCAGCGCGCGTGCCGTTATCCGCTAATCAGGAGCGTTAATTGATGCCAGCCATGATCCTGCGTTATTTTTCACTCCTTACCGTGCTCTCGCTCCTGATTACCGGAACGTTTGGCTATAACTACATCAACGATTTACTGGCGGACAAAAAACACTCGCTGACGACCATTGCTCAGGGTATACAAAAACGCGTCGATACCTATCGTTTTTTCACCTATCAAATATACGGCAGCCTGAACAGCGAAACCGCCGCGAGCGACACCAACATTACCGCCATTAATTTAATGCCGAATGTTTTCTACGTAGAAAAAAATGGTCAGAAAACGGACGCGCTGATTTTTGGGCAACACGATAAAGGGACGCTCACCTCGGTTCGCCGGATATCACGTTATCTTGATATTCTCTGGGGAGCGGAAAATAGCGTCTATTCCATGTATTACCTGAATGGTATCGACAACAGCCTGACGATGATTTCCACGCAGACGCTAAAAGATATCTCCTCGCAGTTCCGTGGTAATTACATTACGGTCATCGCCGAAGCCCGCCGGACGGAAATGCTGCAACAGGCGAATGTATTAGACGAGCGCGAAAGTTTTTCCCCGCTGCGTAAATTACGCTTCTATAACGACTACTATTTTACGCTGCGCACCACATTCAATCAGCCGGGCCATCTGGCGACGATTCTGGCGTTCGATTTACCGATTAACGATTTAATCCCAGACACCATTCCGCGTGAGCTTCTTATGCTGAAGCCGGATACGCCAGCGGCCAGCAATATGGACAACAATAATGGCGAGGGCACGGCTGACATTCAGCTTCATGGCTCTAATCTTGAAATCTCCGCCACGCTCGTCAATGCACCGATAAAAATCGTTTTTCAGGTGCCAGTAAAAGCCCTGATAATTGATTCATTGCGTAATAACGTCTGGCTTCTGCTGCTGAATCTGGTTCTGCTGAGTTTGTCCGTCGTCGGCTTTTATCTTTTCCGTCGGCAGTATGCGCATCCCGGCGAGGATGTCTCTCGTCAGTTGGAAAAGACGCTGGATATTTACCGCGAAACCACGGGTAGAATCCCAATGGGCGTGCTGGTTTATGATTTCAGCAACAATAAAGTCGTTATACAGAATGAGCGCGCAGAACAGTTGCTTCCGCACCTGAGCCTGCAAAAAATAACCAATATGGCGGACGAACATCAGGGTATCATTCAGGTCACGATTAATAATGAGATGTATGAAATCCGCCAAATCCGTAGCCACTATTCGCCTGACTATTGCCTCTTCCTGCTGCGTGAACAGGACAAAGAGATTCTGGTACAGCGCAAACTGCTACTCGCCCAGCGTGAATACGAAAAGAATATTCATGCCAGAAAACGGTTATTCCAAAACCTGCTCAGCGAATTCAAACAGCCGCTGATTTCACTACGGCAGCATATTCATGCACTACGCCACAGTGAGACAGCAACCGTGCCGGCACCCACGCTGGATCAGCTAACGGCGGATACCCGCTGTGCGATTGAGCTGCTGGAAAATATCGCCTTGCACGAGAAACTGGAAGCGCAGGAATGGAATGTGATCAACGAGAGTTTTTCACTGCTGGCGGCTATCGACCATGTTCTCCTTGAGCTACTGCCACGATTGAATCAAAAAGGTCTGATCCTATTCCATCATTACAATCTGGATATGAATCAAACCTACGTGGGCGACGCCGAGTTGTTGAAAAAGACGCTGGCGCTGTTGCTGAATTATTCGGTGACCAATACGGATTACGGCAAGATTACGGTGTCGATTGATAGAAAAAATAATGAGTCGGATACGCTGATTATTCAGATCAGCGATACGGGAACGAATGTTTCAGGCAAAGAGCAGGAAAATATTCGACACCCTTTCCTGCATCCTGCGGCGTCCGATCGTTTCGGACAAAATTCAGGATTGACCTTATTTTTGTGCAATCAACTCTGTAATAAACTGGGCGGCGCGTTAACTATCAACAGTAAGGCCGGATTAGGCACACACTATATTCTGACGTTAAAACTGGAGCCGGAAGCGCTTCCCGTTGAGGAAGAAAAACTGCTGGATGGTATTACCGTTCTGCTGGATGTGACGTCTGATGAAGTTCAGCATATTGTCGGCAATATGCTGACGAACTGGGGGGCAAATTATCTGGTTAACGATGAACGCCAGATTAATCAGGAAGCAGATATCTGCATGACTGACGACCCGGAGAAAAAAGCAGATTATACGCTGCTGTTGAGTCATGACGATGACACAGTAACGCCTTTGGGCCCGCGCCGTTTGCGGGTAAATTATAATATCAGTCACCTCCTGCTGGAGGCATTACTTAAGCTGATTGAGCTACAACTGGAAACATCACCCAATGCGCTACAGGAAGGGGATCCGGATAATGTCGAATTTTACGCCGCACAATTAGCAGCAAGCGACTATTATTCGCTGTTCGTGGAGACAGTACCGGATGATATAAAGAGGCTGTATACTGAAGGGGAAGCAGGCGATTTTCCGTCGCTTTCGCAGACGGCACACCGGCTGAAAGGCGTGTTTGCCATGCTTAATCTGCATCCTGGCAAACAGTTGTGTGAACAGCTTGAACAGCACATTACCGCGCATGATAGTGAACAGATCGAGGCTAACCTTCATGAAATTGAGAGGTTTGTCAGTGCATTACTATCCCCACTAGAACCTAAAGGGCAGCAAGGTAGCCAACAAGATGAGTAACCAAAACGATGAGTAACTTAAACGTAATTATTGCTGACGACCATCCTATTGTTCTTTTTGGCATCAAAAAATCACTGGAGCAGATTGAATGGGTCAATGTGGTTGGCGAATTTGAAGACTCAACAGCGCTGATCAATAACCTACCTAAGCTGGACGCTAATGTTTTAATCACCGATTTATCCATGCCAGGCGATAAATACGGCGATGGTATTACCCTCATTAAATACATTAAGCGCCATTTTCCTCACCTTTCTATTATTGTTCTTACCATGAACAATAATCCGGCAATTCTGAGCGCGGTGCTGGATTTGGATATTGAAGGCATCGTACTGAAACAGGGTGCGCCGACCGATTTACCCAAGGCGCTGGCTGCCCTGCAAAAAGGGAAGAAATTCACCCCAGACAGCGTATCCAAAGTGCTGGAGAAAATCAGCGCTAGCGGCTACGGCGACAAACGCCTGTCCCCGAAAGAAAGTGAAGTGCTGCGCTTGTTTGCAGAAGGCTTTTTGGTTACCGAAATCGCTAAAAAACTGAATCGCAGTATCAAGACGATCAGTAGCCAGAAGAAGTCAGCCATGACCAAACTGGGCGTCGAGAACGATATCGCCCTGCTAAATTACCTGTCCTCCGTTAACGGCGGCGCCACACAGGTAGACTAAGGATTTCCTCTCCTGCACCGGCAGCCGCTGGTGCAGGCTATTCCTCAGCGGTTCTTGCCTGACGCACCACGTTACTGTAATGCGTCAACGCCTGCTGCAACGTATCCAGCGTAACCGGTTTTGACAAACAGTGGTCCATCCCAGCCCCGAGGCAACGCTCTCTTTCTTCCGCCAACGCATTTGCCGTTACACCGATAACTGGGAAACGTAACCCCTGCTCGCGCATACGTCGTGTGAACAAATAACCATCCATATTCGGCATGTTGACATCCGTCAGCACGATATCAATATGATGTTTACTCAACACGCTCAGCCCATCTAGGCCATCATTCGCCGTCATCGCCTGATAGCCCAGAGAACTGAGCTGATCCGCCAGCAGTCGACGGTTGATGGGATGATCGTCAACCACCAGAATCATAATGTCGCCGTTTTCAGCCCGTATGTAGCTGGTCAACGGCGGTGAAATCTCGATACGATGTCTGTCCTCGCTTTCTGAGCGATAGATTTTCTCCAGCAAATCCGGCAGATGTTGAGGCGCAAACGTCCCTTGCACCCAGTGCCCATCTCTCACTTCCTGCGCTAACCCGTTATGCGAGCCACTCATTACAATATGCGCCCGAACGTTAACGTCCTCTTCTGACGCAGAATCGCTAATCATCACATCATCAGGCGACACGGTTTGATTCTGATAACGCGCTACCTGCAGCCCCTGCTCCTGCAACAGCGTCAGCAAATAAGCCTCCAGTCGGGCATTGCGTATCCTCAACCAGCACGTTTTCCCTTGCAAACTCGCGTTGATCACCACTGGGGTATAACGCGCTTTATACAGCGGAATTCTAACGCCAAACAGACTACCGAGACCCGGTTCCGATTCGATGGTAATGTCTCCATCCATCAGATTGACCAACTTTTCACAAATCGCCAGCCCTAATCCCGTGCCCTGAAAATGCCGCTGGACACCGCTTCCGGCCTGGAAGAACGGGTCAAACAGTTTCACCGCCTCGCGAGGTTGAATCCCCACGCCGGTATCACGCACCACAAATTCCAGATAACCATCGCGGCAACCGACCTCGAAAATAATGCAGCCCGTGTCTGTAAATTTGATGGCGTTACTCAGCAGGTTAGATAACACCTGCTGCAAACGTACGGGATCGCCGAACAGGCTAACCGGCACATTCGGATCGATAAAGCAGTACAGCGTCAGGCGTTTCTTGACCACCAGCGGAAGATAGTTGCTGGTGATGTGGCTAATGACTTCATGCGGCGCAAACTCACACGCTTCGATCTTCAACTGCTCCGACTCAATCTTGGAAAAATCGAGGATATCGCTGATGATTTTCAGCAGCAGCGAGGAAGAATTGTTCATCGCGGCAACCAGACGATTGGCATCCTGCGGTAGCGATTTGGTTTGCAGTAAATCGAGGTTACCGATAATCCCGTACAGCGGCGTACGCAATTCATGGCTGACGGTGGCAAGGAACATCGATTTAGACTGGCTTGCCTGCTCGGCGGCATTCGCCATTTCCTGTAGCGATTCTTCCATTTTGACGCGTGCGCTGACATCCAGCAGCACACAAATCGCCACGTTTTCATTACGATAGCGCGAATGGACAAAGCTGATTTGCAGGTGATGATTGCGGCTGGTCATGACATCCACAAACTTGGACTGCTGCTCGCAAATGATGCGGGTAATGCGCAGCCTATCCTCGTGGGTAAGCAGGTTGAGATAGTTGTGCGCCAGTTCGTTACTGAGGATGTTCGTGCCATCATTAATACGCAGGATACAAATGCCTACCGGTGCAGATGCGACAATCTTGCGGTTAAACTGCTCGTTTTCTTCCAACTGGAACGCATTCACTTCCGCTGGCAACAGCATTTTCCGCTCAAATACCAACGCCAGTATAAACAGTAAGATAGCCGATAGCATATTCAGCATCAGCATATTGATCATCAAGGCGCTGATATGGGAGAGCAGCACCTTTGACGGCAGCGAATACACGATGCTGAACGACGTCGGCGGCAGCGATTTCTTCAGAATGAGTTCATCATACCCATTAACATAACCAAAATAGTTATGATCGGAGGGATAGCCCTCTACCGAAGAAGCGTAACGCTCTTTATCATCGGAAAATTGCAAAACAACCTGATTATATTGATCGAGCAGTCGGGCGCTAATTGGAAATTTACCCATGGTGACGAAATCATCCAGACGAATCGTCTGTTCAATCCCCATGATGACTTCCAGCTTGTTATCCACATAAATCGGTGTCAGCGCATATAAATAGCCGACATCGGGAATCGAAGCGGGGGTAATCCAATAGATCGTTTCATCGCGTCCGCTCTGGGTGCGACTCTTCTTCTGATCCTGAAACCGATCCTGCACATTTTTAAGCAAGTTATCGCGGTCAAGTGACTGGTTACGGATGCCAAAATCAACCATACAGCGCCGATCGCCACCGACAAAAAAGACCCGGTTAAGATCGTAGACGGCGGAGAAATTATCCTGCCAGCCGTTGAAGAAATGGCTCAATGAGAGCAGCGCCGCATTCCCACCATATTGTGTGGAACAGGTTGCGCCGGGAGCCAACGCATACACGGAGACACCGGAGCCTCCTTCTGCTGGCGACTCTGCCTTTTCTCTTGCCAGCATCAGGCGATTTACCGCCAGATACTGGAGTTCGCGCACAATATCCGACGCGTGTCGGATGTAACCCTGCGACTGATCAAAGCTGAGGTTATACGCCTGCCGTAGTGCTGATTCTTTTTCATTCAATACTTTAGTGATATAAAAAACGGATATCAGCGCGCCCAATACCCACAGCATGACCGCCAAAACCCGAAACAAATAGCGGGACACCTTTAATGTGGTCTGGAATGAGGCGAGATACTTCAAATGGATACCGTTGAATAATGGAAGAACTAGTTGACTGATACACTACCGAGAGTCGATAAAAAAAGCCAGCGCATCGCGCTGGCTTACTCTACTCATTCCGGTTTACTGAAAAGACTTATTCGTCATCTTCAGCGATATCATCATCGCCATCAATGTCGTCGGCAGCATCATCGTCTTCGGCAACTTCGCCTTCAACTTTTACCACGCCATCCAGCTCTTCATCTTCTACCGGCTCGGCCACGCGTTGCAGGCCGACAACATGTTCATCTTCCGCCGTACGAATCAGCGTAACACCCTGCGTGTTACGGCCAACGATACTGACTTCAGACACGCGCGTACGCACCAGCGTTCCCGCATCGGTGATCATCATGATCTGGTCTGCGGCATCAACCTGAACCGCGCCAACCACTTTACCGTTACGTTCGCTAACCTTAATAGAGATAACCCCTTTCGTCGCACGCGACTTGGTCGGGTACTCGCTCACGGCAGTACGCTTACCAAAGCCATTTTGCGTAACGGTCAGGATATCGCCTTCGCCGCGAGGAATGATCAGAGAAACGACGCGATCTTCGCCTTGCAGATTGATACCGCGAACCCCCGTTGCAGTACGACCCATGGAACGCACCGCCTGCTCAGAGAAACGAACCACTTTGCCTTCCGCAGAGAACAGCATCGCTTCATCACTACCGTCGGTCAGGTCAACGCCAATCAGCTCGTCACCTTCATTCAGGTTAACCGCAATGATCCCCGCACTACGTGGACGGCTGAATTCCGTCAGCGCCGTTTTCTTCACGGTACCGCTCGCGGTTGCCATGAAGATATGACGGCCTTCTTCGTATTCACGCACCGGCAGAATCGCGGTGATACGCTCATCGGCCTCAAGCGGCAGCAGGTTGACGATCGGACGACCGCGCGCGCCACGGCTCGCTTCCGGCAGTTGGTATACTTTCATCCAGTACAGACGGCCACGGCTAGAGAAGCACAGAATCGTATCATGGGTGTTCGCCACCAGCAGACGATCGATAAAGTCCTCTTCTTTTATACGAGCAGCAGACTTGCCACGACCACCGCGACGCTGCGCTTCATAGTCGCTCAGCGGCTGATACTTCACGTAACCCTGGTGAGACAGCGTGACGACAACATCTTCCTGATTGATCAGGTCTTCGATGTTGATGTCAGCGGTGTTCGCCGTGATTTCCGTACGACGTTCGTCGCTGTATTGCGTTTTGATCGCTTCCAGCTCTTCGCGGATGACTTCCATCAGACGCTCAGGGCTATTGAGGATATAAAGCAGCTCGGCAATTTCCGCCAGCAGCGCTTTATATTCATCCAGCAGCTTTTCGTGCTCCATGCCGGTCAGCTTCTGCAAACGCAGATCCAGAATCGCCTGCGCCTGCGGTTCCGTCAGGTAGTAATGACCGTCACGGATACCGAACTCTGGCTCCAGCCACTCTGGACGCGCGGCATCATCGCCCGCACGTTCCAGCATCGCCGCCACGCTGCCCAGTTCCCACGCCTGTGCAATCAGCGAGGCTTTCGCTTCAGCAGGTGATGGCGCACGGCGAATAAGCTCGATAATCGGATCGATGTTCGCCAGCGCAATCGCCAGACCTTCCAGTATATGGGCACGGTCACGGGCTTTACGCAGTTCAAAAATGGTACGACGCGTCACCACTTCACGACGGTGGCGCACAAACGCGGCCAGAATGTCTTTGAGCGGCATGATCTTCGGCTGGCCCTGATGCAGAGCGACCATGTTGATGCCGAATGACGTCTGAAGCTGCGTCTGGGAATACAGATTATTCAGTACTACTTCGCCCACGGCGTCACGCTTAATCTCGATGACGATACGCATACCGTCTTTATCGGATTCGTCACGCAGTGCGCTAATACCTTCGATACGCTTATCTTTGACCAGCTCGGCAATTTTCTCGATCAGGCGTGCTTTGTTCACCTGATACGGAATTTCATGCACGATGATGGTTTCACGTCCGGTTTTCGCGTCCGCTTCCACTTCAGCACGCGCACGGATGTAAATTTTACCGCGCCCAGTGCGATAGGCCTCTTCAATGCCGCGTCGGCCATTGATGATCGCCGCCGTTGGGAAATCCGGGCCTGTGATGTGTTCCATCAACCCTTCAAGGGTGATGTTTTCATCGTCGATATACGCCAGACAGCCGTTCACAACTTCCGTCAGGTTGTGCGGTGGAATGTTCGTTGCCATCCCGACAGCGATACCGGAAGAACCGTTAACCAGCAGGTTGGGAATACGCGTTGGCATGACGTCAGGAATCTGCTCGGTGCCGTCATAGTTCGGCACAAAATCGACCGTCTCTTTTTCGAGATCGGCCAGCAGTTCATGAGCAATTTTCGACATGCGAATTTCGGTATAACGCATTGCCGCCGCGGAGTCGCCGTCAATCGAACCGAAGTTGCCCTGACCATCGACCAGCATGTAGCGCAGTGAGAAAGGCTGCGCCATACGCACGATAGTTTCATAAACGGCAGAGTCGCCGTGTGGGTGGTATTTACCGATGACATCCCCGACGACACGGGCGGATTTTTTATACGGTTTGTTCCAATCGTTGCCCAGTACGCTCATCGCATACAGTACGCGGCGGTGTACCGGTTTCAGTCCATCTCGAACATCTGGTAATGCACGCCCGACAATAACGGACATCGCATAATCCAGATACGAGCTTTTCAGCTCTTCTTCAATGTTGACCGGTGTGATTTCTCTGGCAAGGTCGCTCATGGAGCCGCTATCCCTCTATTTAGGCATCTACCCGTGTTCAGAAACGTGAACCGTTCAGAAAAGTGAACTGTTCAAAAGGTGAAAAATTATATCACAAAGCGCCGTTTCGGGGGAAACTCCCTTCCGCTCGGAACAGACGGTTTTCCCAGTGGACAATTACTTTGTAGAGAAAAACACCTTGCGGAGAAAAGCGACACCGCTGCACGTTGCAGCGCGAAGGGAGTATACTCGCGGCAGTATAAAGATGACGAAAGGCAGTGATGACACATGAATGTAGACAATCAAACTCCGAACGTTGACCATCAGGAGATTGCCAAATTTGAGGCAATCGCTTCACGCTGGTGGGATTTAGAAGGCGAATTCAAACCCTTGCACCGCATTAATCCGCTGCGTCTGGGCTATATTTCTCAGCATGCGGAAGGCCTGTTCGGCAAGAAAGTGCTGGATGTCGGCTGCGGCGGCGGTATTTTGGCCGAAAGCATGGCGCGTGAAGGCGCGGACATCACCGGGCTCGATATGGGCGCAGAACCGTTGCAGGTCGCGCGTTTACATGCACTAGAAAGCGGTGTCGCCGTCAATTACGTGCAGGAAACGGTAGAAGCGCATGCACACGCGCATCCGGGCCTCTACGATGTCGTCACCTGCATGGAAATGCTGGAGCACGTTCCTGACCCGCAATCCGTGGTGCAGGCCTGCGCCAAGTTGGTCAAACCGGGCGGGCACGTCTTTTTCTCCACCATCAACCGCAATGCGAAAGCGTGGATGATGGCCGTTATCGGTGCTGAGTACGTGCTAAAAATGGTACCGCGCGGCACGCACGACATTAAAAAGTTCATTCGACCAGCAGAGCTGATGCACTGGGTTGACAGTACACCACTGCGTGAAAAGCATATCACCGGGCTGCACTACAACCCGCTGACGGACCATTTTAAACTGGGTCCAAACGTGGACGTGAACTACATGCTACACACTCGGCACGATAAATAGAACCGATTAAGAACACTCTTAAAAATTGCGTGGTTTTTCACCGCGCAATTTTCTAGGTTTTACCTGAAAAACCAACAAAATGACCACGACTTATTTTTTTTACAGAATATTGACATCCTCTTAGCCCTTACAAAATCAGGATTTCGAGAAACCAACGGTTCGGCAACCTGAAACTAACACCAAAATCAAGCCTTGTACTCAAACGAATCCAGACTAAAATACTCACCATGTAGTAGCCATTTATTAAAAAATATCTATATCTAGTATTTATCCACAGAGTTAGTCACAGAGGCACTTCTGTGAATAAACAGGGGATATTTTTTATTTTCACCAACAGGTAAATCCCAACATGAACCAGAGCTTGCTCGTTACCAAGCGCGATGGCAGTAAAGAAAGAATCAATTTGGATAAAATCCACCGCGTCATTACCTGGGCCGCAGAAGGTTTACACAATGTCTCCGTTTCTCAGGTCGAACTGCGTTCACACATTCAGTTTTATGACAGCATCAAAACCTCTGATATCCATGAAACCATCATTAAGGCCGCAGCCGATCTGATCTCGCGCGAAAGCCCGGATTATCAATATCTGGCCGCGCGTCTGGCTATCTTCCATCTGCGTAAGAAAGCCTACGGCCAGTTTGAGCCGCCAGCGCTGCTGACTCACGTCACCAAAATGGTGGAACTGGGCAAGTACGACAAACACCTGCTGGAAGACTATAGCCCCGAAGAATTTGCCCAGATGGACGCTTTCATCGATCACTGGCGTGACATGAATTTCTCCTATGCGGCGGTAAAACAGCTGGAAGGGAAATACCTAGTACAAAACCGCGTCACCGGTGATATCTACGAAAGCGCCCAATTCCTGTACATTCTGGTCGCTGCCTGCCTGTTCTCCGGCTACCCACGTGAGACGCGTCTGGATTACGTTAAACGTTTTTATGACGCGATCTCGACGTTCAAAATTTCTCTGCCGACGCCAATCATGGCGGGCGTACGTACGCCAACACGTCAGTTCAGCTCTTGCGTGTTGATCGAATGTGGCGACAGTCTGGATTCCATCAACGCGACCTCCAGCGCGATCGTAAAATACGTTTCCCAACGTGCCGGTATCGGCATCAACGCAGGCCGCATTCGTGCGCTCGGCAGCCCAATTCGCGGTGGTGAAGCCTTCCACACTGGCTGTATTCCTTTCTATAAACACTTCCAGACGGCGGTGAAATCCTGCTCTCAGGGCGGCGTACGCGGCGGGGCTGCCACGCTGTTCTATCCGCTCTGGCATCTGGAAGTGGAAAGCCTGCTGGTGCTGAAAAACAACCGCGGTGTAGAAGGCAACCGCGTTCGTCACCTCGACTACGGCGTGCAGTTGAACAAACTGATGTATCAACGTCTGGTAAAAGGTGAAGAAATTACGCTATTCAGCCCGTCTGACGTACCCGGACTGTACGATGCCTTCTTCGCCGATCAGGATGAATTCGAGCGCCTGTATGTGCAATATGAGCAGGATGACAGCATCCGCAAACAGCGCATCAAAGCGGTCGAACTGTTCTCTCTGATGATGCAGGAACGTGCTTCTACGGGTCGCATCTATATTCAGAACGTTGACCACTGCAACACGCACAGCCCGTTCGATCCACAGATTGCCCCCGTTCGCCAGTCAAACCTGTGTCTGGAAATCGCACTGCCGACCAAGCCGCTGAACGACGTGAATGATGAAAACGGTGAAATCGCGCTGTGTACGCTGTCGGCTTTCAACCTCGGTGCCATCAACAGCTTAGACGATCTGGAAGAGCTCGCGACGCTGGCCGTGCGCGCGCTGGATGCCTTGCTGGATTATCAGGACTATCCGATTACTGCGGCAGAGCGTGGTGCGATGGGTCGCCGCACACTGGGTATTGGTGTGATCAACTTCGCGTACTATCTGGCGAAAAATGGTGTGCGTTACTCTGACGGCAGCGCCAACAGCCTGACACACAAAACGTTTGAAGCAATTCAGTACTATCTGTTGAAGGCGTCGAATGTGCTGGCACGCGAACAAGGTGCTTGCCCGTGGTTCAATGAAACCACCTATTCGCAGGGTATTCTGCCTATCGATACCTATAAGCGCGATCTGGATGCGATCTGTAACGAACCGCTGCATCTCGACTGGGAAACACTGCGTAACGACATCAAAGCGTACGGTCTGCGTAACTCCACGCTGTCCGCGCTGATGCCGTCTGAGACGTCATCTCAGATCTCCAACGCCACCAACGGTATTGAACCACCACGCGGCCATATCAGCATCAAAGCGTCCAAAGACGGCATTCTGCGCCAGGTTGTGCCAGAGTACGAAACGCTGAAAGATGCTTACGAACTGCTGTGGGATATGCCAAATAACGATGGTTATCTGCAACTGGTGGGGCTGATGCAGAAGTTTGTCGATCAGGCGATCTCCTCCAACACCAATTACGATCCGTCACGTTTCCCATCAGGTCGAGTGCCGATGAAACAGTTGCTGAAAGATCTGGTCACAGCCTACAAATTCGGGGTTAAAACACTGTATTACCAAAACACCCGTGACGGCGCTGAAGACGTACAAGACGACCTGTTGGCAGAACCACAGGACGACGGCTGCGAAGGCGGCGCGTGTAAGATTTAAGCCAATAATGAAAGGCTGCCGATGCAGCCTTTCATCTTTTATAGTAGGCGCCGCTGCCCGTCCCTTATGGGCCTTCATACGCGGCGTTAAAAAATGCTCACGGCATTTTTTTGGAGAGACTCATGGCCTATAGCACTTTTTCACAGAACAAAAATGACCAGTTGCTCGAACCGATGTTCTTCGGTCAATCAGTTAACGTCGCGCGTTTCGATCAGCAAAAGTATGAAATTTTCGAAAAGTTGATCGAAAAGCAGTTGTCCTTCTTCTGGCGTCCAGAAGAAGTCGACGTGTCCCGCGATCGCATCGACTATCAGGCGCTGCCCGATCATGAAAAGCATATCTTCATCAGCAACCTGAAATACCAAACGCTGCTGGATTCTATTCAGGGACGCAGCCCAAACGTGGCGCTGCTGCCGCTGATTTCTATCCCTGAGCTGGAAACCTGGGTGGAAACCTGGGCGTTCTCGGAAACCATTCACTCACGCTCCTACACGCACATCATTCGTAATATCGTGAACGATCCATCGCTGGTGTTTGACGATATCGTCACGAACGAAGAGATTCTGAAACGTGCCAAGGATATCTCCGGTTACTACGACTCGCTGATTGAGATGACCAGCTACTATCATCTGCTGGGTGAAGGGACACATCAGGTGAATGGCAAGACAGTGACCGTGAATCTGCATACGCTGAAAAAGCAGCTGTATATCTGTCTGATGAGCGTAAACGCGCTCGAAGCGATTCGCTTCTACGTCAGCTTTGCCTGTTCCTTCGCTTTTGCAGAACGCGAACTGATGGAAGGCAACGCCAAAATCATCAAGCTGATTGCCCGTGATGAAGCGCTGCACCTGACCGGCACGCAGCACATGCTGAACCTGATGCGTTCCGGCCATGACGACCCAGAAATGGCGCAGATTGCCGAAGAGTGTCAGCAAGAGTGTTATGACCTGTTCGTGCTGGCTGCTCAGCAAGAAAAAGAGTGGGCTGAATACCTGTTCCGTGATGGTTCGATGATTGGTCTGAACAAAGATATTCTGTGCCAGTACGTGGAATACATCACCAACATCCGCATGCAGGCGGTTGGGCTACCGCTGCCGTTCCAGACGCGCACCAACCCCATCCCGTGGATCAACGCTTGGCTGGTGTCCGATAACGTACAGGTCGCGCCACAGGAAGTTGAAGTCAGCTCCTATCTGGTCGGTCAGATCGATTCAGAAATCAGCGACGACGATCTGAGCGATTTCCAACTGTAATCGATGAGCAACCCAACGATCACGCTGCGCACATCCGGTGCGCAGTTTTCCTGTTCAGACGACGGCCCTTCCCTGCTGGATGTGCTGGAATCCAACCGAGTCAGCATTGAATATCAGTGCCGCTCAGGCTATTGCGGTTCCTGTCGGCTGCGTCTGGTAAAAGGCAGAGTCGCGTATCGGCAAACCCCTCTGGCCTGCATCCAACAGGATGAAATCCTCCCCTGCTGCTGTATGCCGCAGGGCGACATCGAACTCGATATTTAGCCCCGTTCTTCCCCATAGGCTAATCTCCCTCGCTCGTGCTGGCGGGCGCATTTCCTGCCCGCATTCATACTCAAGTGCGTTACACTATCTGCAGACATTGTCTTTCGACTGATATAAAACAGCTTGGAGGTTTTAAAACATGCTTACCGTCATTCCTATTTTGATCTTTGTTGCACTCATCATCGTCTGGTCAGGCATCAAAATCGTACCTCAGGGATACCAATGGACTGTGGAACGGTTTGGTCGCTATACCAAGACACTGATGCCAGGGCTGAATCTGGTCGTGCCGTTTATGGATCGCATCGGCCGCAAAATTAATATGATGGAACAGGTGCTGGATATTCCCTCTCAGGAAATTATCTCTCGCGATAATGCCAATGTAGCCATTGATGCAGTCTGCTTTATTCAGGTCATTGATCCCGCGCGTGCTGCCTATGAAGTTAGCAATCTGGAACAGGCTATCGTAAACCTCACCATGACCAACTTCCGTACCGTACTGGGCTCGATGGAACTGGACGAAATGCTGTCTCAGCGCGATAGCATCAACACCCGCTTGCTGCACATTGTTGATGAAGCCACAAACCCGTGGGGCGTGAAAATCACCCGTATTGAAATCCGCGACGTCCGCCCGCCCGCGGAACTGATTGCAGCCATGAATGCGCAGATGAAAGCAGAGCGTAACAAGCGTGCCGATATTCTGGAAGCCGAAGGGGTACGTCAGGCCGCGATCCTGAAAGCTGAAGGGGAAAAACAGTCGCAGATTCTGAAGGCCGAAGGCCAGCGCCAATCCGCCTTCCTGGAAGCCGAAGCACGTGAGCGTGCAGCCGAAGCGGAAGCACAGGCGACTAAAATGGTGTCCGAGGCCATCGCAGCAGGCAACATTCAGGCGATTAACTACTTTGTTGCCCAGAAATATACCGACGCCTTGCAGCAGATCGGCTCCTCCAATAACAGCAAAGTGATCATGATGCCGCTGGAAGCCAGCAATCTGATGGGCGCCATTGGCGGGATTACGGAACTGATTAAAGACAGCAAAGATAGCCGAGGTCACTAATGGGCATTGAACTGGTGATGGAAAATGCGCACTGGTTCTGGCTGTCGCTTGGCGGCCTGCTGTTAGCCGCCGAAATGCTGGGCGCCAGTGGCTATTTGCTGTGGAGCGGTTTATCAGCGGTATTGGTTGGGCTACTAACGTGGGTCATGCCGATGGGCTGGCCATGGCAGGGAACGATTTTTGCCATTCTGACGATCGTTACGGCACTGCTCTGGTGGTATTGGCTGCGCAAACGGACGCTGTCACGCCCACAATCGACACTCAACCAGCGCGGGCAGCAACTGATTGGCCTGCGCGCTACGCTGACCGATCCAGTGATCAACGGTTTCGGCCGAGTAAACATCGGTGACAGCAGTTGGCGCGTGAAATCAGAACAGGATCTGCCCGTCGGTACGCCTGTTGAAGTGATTGCCATTGATGGTATCACGCTGCATGTGCGACCGGTTGAGCGCTAACAACACATTATTGGGGGAGTAGGTCTCCCCTTTATCACTCTTTTCTCTTTTGACAACAGCCCGCCAGATTATTGATTATCGGACAGTCTGCTCCCCCATCCCCCGGACACTGTTCGGCCAGCGCCAGCAAATGTTCACGCATCGTTTTTAGCTCTTCGATATGCATCTCGATTTCTTGCACTTTCTGCAAGGTTCGCGCTTTGACATCCGCACTTCGCCGCAGCGGATCGTTAAATAGCGTCACCAGTTCCCGGCATTCATCCAGATTAAAACCGACCTGACGCGCCTGACGCAGCAGCGTCAGCTCTTCGACATGATGTTCGTCGTAGCTGCGGTAACCATTTTCAGAACGCAGCGGCGTAGTCAGAAGTTCTTTCTCTTCATAGAAGCGAATGGTTTTACTGCTAAGACCGGTTTTTTTCGCAACATCACTGATATTCATGATTTCCCCCTTGACCCTCCCCTTGCTAGAAGGTTTACCTTACCCAATAACTAGTAGAAATCAGATGGCCGGTCAATGTCTTTCGCCGCCGGCTGTGATCACGGGAGAAAAATTACTATGTCACAAACTGTCTTGTTGTCATTGCAGGGACTGACCTGCGGACACTGTGTCCAGCGCGTTAAAAAAGCACTGGATGCGCTGCCTGCGGTCGAACAAACCGACGTCACCCAACAGTACGCCAGCGTCAGCGGCGACGTTGATTCGCAGACGTTGATCGACACCATTGAGCAGGCTGGCTACGAAGCACAGCTTGCTACTACACCAGATGTGTCTCTCCAGCTTTCCGGCCTGAGCTGCAACCACTGCGTCGCCGCTACGCGTAAAGTGCTGGAAGCTATTCCCGGCGTTGTGGCGATAGATGTCACCAAAGAGCAAGCAACCGTGTATGGCAATGTTGAGGCCACGACACTAATTAGTGCCATTGAAGAAGCCGGCTATCACGCCAGCGTGCAGGAGAACGTTCACCCAAAAACTGAGCCGCTGGCACAGGTAGCGACAACGCCGGAAGCGCTGCCAGCGGCCGAGAGTACTCTTCCGGCAACGACAATACACGCCACTCGCGATGATGACAGCGTGCAGCTCCTGCTTCAGGGCATGAGCTGCGCCAGCTGCGTAAACCGTATACAGACAGCGCTGCAAAACGTCAGTGGCGTCACGCAGGCGCGCGTCAATCTGGCCGAACGCAGCGCGTTGGTCAGCGGTCATGCCGAGCCGGAAGCGCTGATTGCTGCCGTTGAGCAAGCAGGCTATGGCGCGGAAATTATTCAGGACGAAGAAGAACGCCGCGCGCGCCAGCAGCAAAGCTCTCAGCAGGCGATTCGCCGTTTCCAATGGCAAGCCGCGCTGGGATTGCTGCTTGGTGTGCCGCTGATGCTGTGGGGCGTACTGGGCGGCAGCATGAGCCTGACGCCGGAAAGCCAAACACCGTGGCTGGTCATCGGTATTTTGACGCTGGCGGTGATGGTGTTCGCTGGTAGTCATTTTTACCGTAACGCCTGGCGCAGCCTGAAAAACGGCACTGCGACCATGGATACGCTGGTCGCGCTGGGAACGGGTGCCGCCTGGCTTTACTCTATTACCGTTAACCTGTGGCCGGATCTTTTCCCGATGGCGGCGCGTCACCTTTACTATGAAGCCAGCGCCATGATCATCGGTTTAATCAACCTCGGTCATGCGCTGGAACAGCGCGCTCGTCAGCGCTCTTCGCGTGCACTGGAACGGCTGCTGGATTTGACGCCGCCCACCGCACGCGTCGTGACGCCGGAAGGTGAGAAATCTATTCAACTGTCCGACGTGCAGTCCGGCATGACGCTGCGTCTGACAACCGGCGATCGTATTCCTGTCGACGGTGAGATTTTGCAAGGTGAAGTGTGGGTAGATGAAGCCATGCTGACTGGAGAACCGATCCCGCAAGCCAAAACGTCCGGCGATACGGTTCACGCCGGCACTCTGGTTTCCGACGGCAGCGTCCTCTTTCGTGCAGACGCGATCGGCAACCAAACGACCCTGTCGCGAATCATCCGACTGGTCAGGCAGGCGCAAAGCAGTAAGCCTGCTATCGGCCAGCTAGCGGATCGTATTTCTGCCGTGTTTGTTCCCGTCGTCGTGGCCATTGCGCTTCTCAGCGGCGCGATCTGGTTCTTCGTAGGGCCACAGCCGCAGATGGTCTACACGCTCATTATCGTCACGACCGTTCTGATCATTGCCTGCCCCTGTGCGCTTGGGCTGGCAACGCCGATGTCGATTATTTCCGGCGTCGGACGGGCAGCAGAGTTTGGCGTGCTGGTGCGTGATGCCGATGCCTTGCAGCAGGCCAGCAAGCTGGATGTGCTGGTGTTTGACAAAACCGGTACGCTAACCGAAGGTCAGCCGCGCGTCGTGGCGATTCATACCTTCGGTGACGTAACAGAATCACAGGCGCTGGCCTGGGCGGCTTCGCTGGAGCAAGGCTCAAATCACCCGCTGGCAAAAGCGATTCTTGAACACGCAGAGAATTTGACGCTCACACAAGCCGAACAGTTCCGTACGCTGCGCGGCCTCGGCGTCAGCGGCAAGATCGGCGACGCCGACCTGCTGCTGGGGAATCCGGCGCTGCTCAAACAGCATCAGGTCGATATCACCGCAGGTGAAGGGCTGATCAATGAACAGGCTCAGCACGGCATCACGCCGGTACTGCTTGCGGCGAATGGTCACCTCATTGCAGTGTTATCTATCCACGATCCGCTGCGGACGGATAGCGTCAGCGCCTTGCAGCGCCTTCACCAGCAGGGCTATCAGCTCGTCATGCTAACGGGGGATAATCCGCTCACGGCGAAGAGCATCGCGAAAGACGCGGGTATCGATCAGGTGATTGCCGGGGTGCTGCCAGACGGCAAAGCTGAAGCCATCAAAAAGCTACAGGCTCAGGGCAAACGTGTGGCGATGATTGGCGATGGAATCAACGATGCTCCGGCACTAGCACAGGCCGATGTCGGCATCGCAATGGGAGGCGGCAGCGATATCGCGATTGAAACCGCCGCCATCACGCTGATGCGCCATAGCCTGCACGGCGTCGCCGATGCGCTGGCGCTCGCCAATGCCACGCTGCGCAATATGAAGCAAAACCTGCTGGGCGCGTTTATCTATAACTCGCTGGGGATTCCCATTGCTGCGGGCGTACTCTACCCGCTGACTGGTACGCTACTCAGCCCGGTGGTAGCCGGTGCCGCGATGGCGCTCTCCTCCATCACGGTGGTCAGCAACGCCAACCGCCTGCTGCGTTTTAAACCTAAACGTCAGTAATGCAAACGCGGCACGTCTCAACAACGTGCCGCGTTTTACTTTGCCGGGCATCGTCACGATTTTTCTCGCCTGTAGCCAGACCAATTCAGCCGCGCTCATTCCAACTCATGGCGTGCGGCTTCTGCCAAAAAATGGCTGCGATCGCGATAAGTACCCGGCTGCTCTCGCACGCGATTATCAATACGCTGTATCAACGTATCGGGAAGAGAAATGTTCAATCGCTGTGGCTTTCCCTCAAAAGCCGATAGATCGACATCCAGCACGAACCAACTATCGTAGTCCGCAAAATCTGGCATCGCCGCATAGATGAGGTGTCCAGCGTCATTAAGTCGTCTAATGTCCAGATTTCCACGGCTCACGGCTTCATCAATAAGGGTTAAAATCGCTTCCCGCGCCATGCGTGCAATCTCTTGCTGGCTGTCCGCCGCAGAGAAGCAGCCGTAATCATCAGTACACAATGCCGGAACGATCAGCCCATATGCCGTAGCATCATCTTTTGGCGTTTCTACACCGACTGAAAAAAACATATTGCCTCCGAAAAGGCGGGGATCAGATCCCCGCCATTTTTTTGATGGATTTGACAGTTCCAAGTGGTAAATCCTTTTTTGGATGCGGCACTGGAAACGTTTTTCCAGTAATAGGTGACCACCATATTTGGTGACTCCCGCCGTTATGCCGTTTGCACTCACAACCTGCCGCTGCCAGCTCCTTTATCAGGTCGGTTGATTTCATGTATCCTCCTAACCTGATTTTTATTATACACACCAATACACACTCATCAATGTTTTACGCCTAGGGAGAATCGATAGGAAGTGAGTAGACAAACACGTAGGCTTCCGTGCCCTTAGGATTGGTATACCTTGTATTGTTCCGCGTCTAGCGTTTAGCATAGTTATTCCACATCAGGAGGCGGAATCAATGGGGCAACTGCTGCGTAGAATCGGGACTTTTCTTGGCTTTATCTCACCGCTGGCTTATGCCTACCCAGCGATAGACGTTCGGCTTGCCAATGAACGGCAGTTGCATCTGGTCGGTAGTATTCATATGGGTAGCAAAGATATGGCACCGCTGCCGGATACATTGCTGCAACAGCTCCGGCAGGCAACCGCACTTATCGTCGAAGCCGATATATCCGATTCACATTCCCCCTTCGGCTACAGTGACGTCGAACCGCCGCTCATGCAGCGCCTCAGCCCAGAAAACTACCACCAACTGCAAAAAATTTGTGAGTCGCTTTCTTTCGATGAGAGCAATATCAGTACGCTGCCGGCCTGGCAGACCGCGCTGATGTTGCAAGCAAGACAGGCGCAGTTGCTGGGCTTACGTCCCGACTACGGCATCGATTATCAGTTAATCAACGCCGCGAAATCTCACGGTATTCAGGTTATCGAGCTGGAAGGTCAGCAGACGCAGGTTGATTTATTACAACAACTGCCGCAGGGCGGCCTGCTGTTGCTGGAAGATACGATTAAACACTGGCGCACCAACGCACATTTGCTACAAACGATGGTCGGTTGGTGGCTAGACAGCAGTCCTGGGAAATATACACCGGATATCCCTGCGACGTTCAGTAATGAAATGACAGACCTGCTGATGGGTCAGCGTAACCGCCGCTGGCAACAGCAGCTTCAGGCGTTGCCACCCGGAAATTACGTTGTGGCCGTAGGCGCACTGCATCTGTATGGCGATGAGAATTTACCCACGCTGCTCAAAAACGGTCATACCGCAATTCCATGAAAAAACACGTTATGGCGCGTAGCCGCGTCTGCAAGATAAAGCCCGCTACAGGGTTAAGGATAGTGAAATCATGACACCCGCAGTCAATCTGCTCGAAAAAAACAAGGTCGCCTTTACGCTACACAGCTACCACCACGACAGCGACGAAACCAATTTTGGCGAAGAAGCGGCCAGAAAGCTGGGGCTGAATAAAGAGCAGGTGTATAAAACGCTGCTCGTTTCTCTGAATGGTGATGCAAAAAATCTCGCCGTGGCCGTCACGCCAGTCGCCGGCATGCTGGATCTCAAGAAAGTCGCTCGCGCGCTGTCGGCCAAAAAAGCCGATATGGCCGATCCCGCCATCGCTCAGCGCGTAACAGGTTATCTGGTAGGTGGAATCAGCCCGCTGGGGCAAAAGAAACTACTGCCGACCGTGATTGATGAACCGGCGCGTCAGTTCAGTACTATTTTCATTTCCGGTGGTAAACGTGGGTTGGATATTGAGCTGTCGGCTGACGATCTGGCACGCCTGCTGCGCGCTACTTTTGCCGATATCGCCAAGCATGATTAATGCCCGTAATTAAACGAACATAACCAGCCAGGCGATGTAGCATCAAAGCGAAGCAGATAGCAGAGGACTCCACGGCCAGTGTGTCCCCTGCTACCGCTTCATATACTCGTCATACTTCAAGTTGCATGTGCGTTGGCTGCTCTCAGTCACCCGAATCACTTACTTGAGTAAGCTCATCGGGATTCCTTCCCTTGCCGCGTTATTCGGCCTTGTGGCCTCACCCCTTTGGGGTCAGCGCAAGCGCTGTTCAAAACGTTAACGTTTTGTCCTGAAACTCGAATTATTTAGGGTATAATCGATTACTGATCGACTTTCGCCCCTTTATCCAACTGCATCACTGGGCCTTCTTTCACATTCAGCGTCAGGCCTTTAGTTTGCAGCTCCGCATTCCTTACGCGAATCCCTTTATCCGCATCAATGCGCACGTTATCAAAATGGAAACCACTGAGCGGCGCTTCCGGCACGCCGATAATGTACGCGGCGGCCTTGGTCTTACCGGTCGACTCCAGATTCTCGATCGTCACATTGCTGAAATGCGGCGTCTTGTACTGATCAAACGGCTGCTCTGGATCGGTATCCGGCGGGTAAATTTGCTCCCCCATCGTGAAGCCGCCTTCGGCCAGCATCTTATCTACTTCAGCCTGCACAATCGGCGCAGCTTTGTAGTAAGCGGCAAAGACCAGCGGGATTTCAACATCCACCATTTTGGTATTACGGTAAGTGATGTTTTTCACTTCACCGCCTTTACCGCGCAGGGTTTTAATACGAATACCGTACATGGAACCTTCGAACTGGTTATTTTCGACCAGCACGTTATTCACGCCACCGGAGGTTTCGCTGCCGATAGAGATGCCGCGCCCCTGCTTCAGGATGTTATTGGCGATATAGATGTTATCCACGACGCCATTCGGGAAGCGACTATCCGGCTTCTCGGCTTTTATCGCGATATGGTCGTCATTACAGTCGATATAGTTGTTGGTAATACGGATATTCTGGCTGTCGATCGGGTCGATAGCATCGGTGTTTGGCGCATGCCACGGCGACAAAATCCGAGTACCGTTCACATCCACATCATGCGAGTAACGCATCACAACGTGGAAACTCGGGGAGTGCGTGAGCGTAACGCCGTCCACCAGCACGTTACTAGAGCTTTTGATATAAATCAGACGTGGACGATCGGTGCCGCCTTTCTTACCGGTTGCACGAATATTCTCGCGCCAGCGTTCCCACCAGACAGCGCCTTGTCCATCAATCGTGCCCTGCCCAGTGATAGCCACATTCTGTGCATCGGCAATACTGATAAAGGGAAGCCAGCCATTTTCCGCTTCAGCGTACTTGGTTTGTTCCGTCGCGCGATACGCCGCCACTTCGGTCGATGCAACGATGGTCGCATCTTTTGCCAGATCCAGTCTGATGTTACTTTTCAGGAACAGTGGATCGACCAGATAGTTACCGCGAGGAACATGTACCGTTCCGCCGCCGGCCGCAGCACAATCATCAATGGCTTTCTGGAAAGCTTGGGTATTCAGTGCGATTTGTAGGCGGTGGCCTTCGGCCCCGTATTGCGTGACGTCACAGGTTTTATCAGGAAATTTCACTGAACTGGCTGCTTGTGCGGTACCCGCTTGAATACCCAACGTAATACAGGAAGCCATTAATGACAGGGCAAGACCACTACGCATACTTAACCTCACTAAAAATGAAATATCGTTTTAATAAAATACCACTCCAATTCCATTAAAAAGCGAGGGGCGATCACGTTTTAGATGTATTCGTAATAATTACAATAAGGTAGGATTTTTTTCGTGCAATTGCCCTATTCACACCAAGAAAATTGACGTATGACAGAAGCCGACCTTGTCAGGCAGTGCATCGCGTAAACCGTGCAAGGGAGGCAGAAGAAAGCAGGACTGAGGGTAATCGTGCTGGCCTGAGCGACCAGCACAGAGAAAATAAATGGCGCTATGCCCTCAGGCGAGCGAAAGCGTCACGGATTTCCTGTTCAGGTAAATCCACACCGATAAACACCAGCACGCTCTTTCTGTCTTCATCAGGCTGCCATTCTCTGTCCCAGTCAGCACTATACAAGCGCTGAACGCCCTGAAACAGCAGGCGACGTTCATCACCGTTGATGGCCAGAATCCCTTTATAACGCAGCAGATTATCGGAGAATTGCAGTAGCAGGTTTTCCATCACATCGGAAACAGACTGAAGCTCAACTGCCTTATCGAGATACACAACGATTGATTGCACGTTATTTTGCGTAGGAGCAACAAAGCGAAATATTGGCGTTTTCACGTCCAGCTTGTCGCTGAGGACATTATCGCCAAGAACAAAACCATCGATGTTAAACAGCACGCTCAGATCGATATCGCCATGTACCACAGGGTAGATCGGTGCACGCGCATTGATCCGCTGAAGACGCGGTAGCAGCGTTTCGTCTTCGGCTGCCACGTCGGTTTTGGTTAGCAGTATGCGGTCGGCATAGCCAATTTGCGACTGGGCGATGGTGAACTGATCGAGCTGTTGCTGCGCATGTACAGCATCCACCAGCGTGATAATTCCGTCCAGCACAAAGCGTTCACAGATAACGTCATGCGAGAAGAAGGTCTGCGCCACCGGCCCTGGATCGGCCATACCGGTGCATTCAATGATGACGTGATCAAAATCCAACGTGCCGTTATCCACGCCATCGACCAGATCGAGCAGCGCATCGGCCAGTTCATTAGACTGCGTGCAGCAGATGCAGCCGTTGCTCAGCGTCGTAATCTGGCTGGCCCGTTCGCCGATTAACGTATTATCAATCGGGACTTCGCCGAATTCGTTTTCAATCACGGCAATCTTGTAGCCGTGCTCAGCATTCAGAATATGCCGTAATAAGGTCGTTTTTCCTGCACCGAGAAACCCGGTCAGAATGGTGACATACACGGGTTTAGCCACATCAGAGGATAAAGATTGAGTCATAACAGGTCCCAAGTCGTTAACAGCAGCGCATCCCGCCTTTGCCGTCTCCACCGTAACGCGCCTGCTGGCGTTCGCGGAAGAATTCTTCGTACGTCATCGCAGGTTTATCGGGGTGATTAGTCTGCATATGCTGCACATAGGTATCATAATCTGGCATACCGACCAGCATACGCGCCGCCTGGCCCAAATATTTTCCTGCTTTTCCCAGATTGCCAAACATCATTACCTCCAGACCATCGCCTGCAAGAGCGGCGAGATAAAAAATACCCTGTATAACATTATACAGGGTATCTGTACCCGTCATCTTTCACGTTCAGCCTTGCTAGCTGTTTCGCAAAATTTGACGGGCACGAATCACTTAGTGGCCGGAAGAGACTTTCACGCCACCTTCAGGAACCGGAACATACGGGGTTTCCTGATCGGTACGCTCAGCCACTCTACGTGCAGCCAGTGCCGCTTTAATACCGTACGCAATAATGCTGTACACCACGATCAGGAACAGAATGCTCAGACCGGCATTGGTATAGTTGTTGGTCACGATATGGTTCATGTTCGAAATCTGCTGCGCGCTCAGATCGGCACCACCTTCCGCAATTTTGCCCTTGAACATGTTCGCCATGTAGAGGAAACCTTCCAACTGAGGATTGTCACTGAATAGTTTCAGACCCAGCGCCCAGGTGGTACAAATCAGCAGCCAAATCGCCGGAACCAGCGTGACCCAAATGTACTGTGTACGTTTCATCTTAATCAGGATAACCGTACCAAGCACCAGCGCTACCGCAGCCAGCATCTGGTTAGAGATACCGAACAGCGGCCACAGGCTCTTCACGCCGCCCAGCGGATCAACCACGCCTTGATACAGCAGGTAGCCCCACAGACCGACGCAGCCAGCCGTACCGATCATACCAGCAATCAAAGAGTCAGTTTTCTTCAGGAACGGAACGAAGTTACCCAACAGGTCTTGCAGCATGAAGCGACCTGCACGCGTACCTGCATCCAGTGCTGTCAGAATGAACAGCGCTTCAAACAGAATACCGAAGTGATACCAGAAGCCCATGTTGGCACCAGGAATGATCTGGTGGAACACGTGTGCGATACCGACAGCCAGCGTAGGTGCACCGCCTGCACGGTTCAGAACGGAAGGTTCACCGATGTCTTTCGCCGTTTGCATAATCTGCTCAGGAGAAATCACGAAGCCCCAAGAGCTCACCGTCGCCGCCGCGTGTGCGGATACGTCCTGCAGCTGTGCCAGAATCATCGGCGCATCTGCTGTGCCCAGACGATGCAGATCCGGCATCGTAATACCCAACGCCGCCGGCGGGGTATTCATTGCGAAGTACAGACCCGGTTCGATGATAGATGCCGCAACCAGCGCCATCACTGCCACAAAAGACTCCATCAGCATGGCACCGTAACCGATGAAACGCGCATCGCTTTCGTTAGCCATCAGTTTAGGCGTAGTACCGGAAGCTATCAGCGCGTGGAAGCCAGATACGGCACCGCAGGCGATAGTAATAAACAGGAACGGGAACAGCGTACCTTTCCAGACCGGACCAGTACCATCGACAAACTGCGTTACCGCTGGCATTTTCAGGTCAGGATTCAGAATGACGATACCAATCGCCAGACCGACGATAACGCCAATTTTCAGGAAGGTCGCCAGATAGTCACGCGGTGCCAGAATCAGCCATACCGGCAGCAGTGCGGACACGAAGGCGTAGCCAATCAGCGTGTAGGTGATGGTCGTATCTTTGAAAGTCAGCGCTGGGCCCCAGTACGGGTCATGTGCCACAACACCACCAAACCAGATTGCCAACACCAGCAGCACGATCCCGATGACCGAGATTTCACCGACTTTACCCGGACGGATAAAGCGCATGTAAATGCCCATAAACAGCGCGATCGGCACCGTAGAACACACGGTAAAGACGCCCCACGGACTCTCTGCCAGAGCTTTCACCACGATCAGCGCCAGCACGGCAAGAATGATGATCATGATAAGGAAGCAGCCGAACAGCGCAATCGTACCCGGTACCGGGCCTAATTCTTTCTTAACGATTTCGCCTAACGACGCGCCGTTACGACGGGTCGAAATAAACAGCACCATGAAGTCCTGCACGGCCCCCGCCAACACCACGCCGCCCAGCAGCCATAAGGTGCCCGGCAAGTAGCCGACCTGCGCGGCCAGCACCGGCCCAACCAGCGGCCCCGCCCCTGCGATAGCGGCAAAATGGTGCCCGAACAGGACGTTACGGTTCGTCGGCACATAGTTAAGACCGTCGTTATTCACAACGGCGGGGGTTGCTCTGGTCGGATCTAACTGCATGACTTTTTGTGCGATATACAGGCTGTAGTATCGATAAGCCACGAGGTAAACGGCGACAGAAGCAACAATAATCCATAATGCACTGATATGCTCACCGCGGCGTAATGCGACTACGCCAAGGCAGGCAGCCCCGATGATTCCAAGAATCATCCAGGGGATGTGTTTAAGAATGGAACTGCTCTTCATAAGACATCCTTCAATTAAAAATCACAATCGTTTGATTTTTTAGCTTTAGAAAAATAAACCCTGGTAATGCGTCGTGCGATAACGCGGGTTATCGCACATTTCAGATAAAGGAAAATAATGGCGGCACATTACGCCATCGCGTACGCACGTAGGGCGGGTATTTGGGTAGGCGGCAGAATAGCGAGCTAAGCGGTTAGAATGACGCAGTAAGTGGCTGGGGATAAATTGGGCGGTATAAAACGAAAAGGCCGCGACGTTCGCGGCCAGTAGAGTGTTGAATGTGGTGAACGATTACGGAACCTGATACGCCAGTTTGTAATTACCTGCCGTCGCGGTGCGGAATGTCACGCTGTCCGTGCGCCAGCGGATTTACACTTCCGCAGGCGACTGTACTTTCCAACTGGACGCATCGTTGACGTTCAATACCAGTCGATCAATGGTCGCTACGTCGATTACGTGTGATAACAAAAGGATGTGTACATGCAACGCTCTGATAAAAGAGCGTAAGATTGTTTATTTATTAATTTGCGCTGTGGGTACAAAAGAAGCCGTGCCATTTAAGCCAAAAAAACCGCACTCATGGCGGGCTTCTGAAATTAATAAACCGATTAACATCGCGACAACTCTTATCACAATAATACATATTATGTGTAACGTACTAATACTAGTCGGTCGACAGGGCGGGATTCCACTTTGCTTAAAACGCATACAATTCAAGAAATTTGATAATACCCATATATTAATAACCTTTTATCAATCGGTAATTATGTATCTGACGTGCATTCTTTGAACTGAAATCGTATCTATTTTGAGCATAATAACCACACAAAGTGAGTTAGATCTCGCCCTGAGTCGGTCGATTCAACAATATTTTTTCGTTGCGTATATGAGTCCATCTCAAGACGAACGTTTAGCATTGAAAGGCATCCATCAACAAAGCCTTCAACTACAGCTGTTTAAATTGCGTACCGTTTTGCAGAAGAATTTTAGAGGAAGAAAAAATGGCGGTTTATGTCATTAGTTAAGAGACAAGAACCGCCATGATTATTAATTACTTATAAACGATCTCGCCTTTCGGCGCGTAGGCTTCCGCATCCAGCGGGGAATGCTTCTCGATATATTGCTTCAGCACTTCAGCGTCGACAAAACCGGTGTTCACATAGCTCGGCAGATTATCAAGGCGCGGATAACCATCGCCCCCCATCGCATTAAAGTTTAGCGTTGCCATACGGTAAACTTTATCTGCCTGCAACGGCTCGCCTTTGATTTTCACGTTCTGTACGCCCTGCCCGTCTGCTGTCAGGCTGACGTTGAGGAATTGCGCATAGGCACCAGAATCCACCTTTTTATTTGCCGCGACAGCCAGATACTTCTCGACGTCGCTGCCTTTCATATCCACATAAACCAGCGTGTTGGCAAACGGTTGAACCTTCAGTACATCTTTATAGGTGATATCACCGGATTCAATTGAATCACGTACACCGCCGCCGCTCATGATGGCAAAATCAGCCCCTGCACGCTCAAGCTGTGCAGACAGCAGCACGTGCGCCAGATTGGTCTGACGGAAACGTACCTGATTGCGATCGCCTTCCAGCTTGCCTTTCACGCTACCGATCTTGATGCCCAACTGTGCCTGCCCTTTTTCCTGGAACGGCGTCAGCATTTTCATGACGTCAGGATCTTGCGTGATTTCATGCGTATAGAAAACACGCTCAGTCTTGCCGTCGTTCTCTACCTTTTTCTTCAGGTTGATCGGAATCAGTTGGTAATGCTCAAGTTTCAATTCACCATTGCGGAATGTGAAATCGGCACGGCCGACATATTTACCCCACTCATGTGCCTGAACAATCCAGGTACCGTTCTGACGATCGGGAGCACAAGGCGTGCCCGGCACATAACCCACCTGCTTTTTATTTTCCTGCGCCATACAGACCGGATCCTGCGAGTGGCCACCGACAATCATGTCCAGATAGCCGGCAGGCAGGCTACGCGCCATTTCCACATCACCCGGCGCATTAGAACCGTGATTACCGTCGTCATAGTGTCCCATGTGCGTCGCGGCAATAATCACATCGGGCTTTTCGCTCTTACGCAATTGCTCAACAACCTGCTTCGCTTCCGTAGAAGGGTTACGGAATTCGATATCGGTAAAATACTCAGGATTGCCTAATTTGGCCGTATCGTCCGTTGTCAGGCCGATAACCGCGATTTTCACACCTTGCTTGTCGAACAGGGCATAAGGCTTAAATAGGCGCTGACTGGTGCTTTTTTGGTAGATATTGGCTGATAACAGCGGGAATTTCGCCCATTTCTCCTGCTGACGCAGGACAGAAAGCGGATTATCAAATTCATGGTTGCCGAGCGCCATCGCATCATAGCCGACCATGTTCATACCGCGGAAATCTGGCTCTGCATCCTGCAAATCGGACTCAGGCACGCCAGTATTAATATCACCACCGGAAAGCAGCAGTACGCTGCCACCTTTACTCGCCACTTCCTGACGGATCTGATCGACCAGCGTTTTTTGTGCGGCCAATCCATATTCACCGTGATCGTTATGCCAAAAGTGGCCGTGATGGTCATTGGTATGCAAAATAGTGATGGCGTATGTTTTGTCTTTTTCCCAAGCCATTGACATTACAGGTGTTAGCGCGAGCGATACCGCCATCGCACATCCCAGAGCTTTTACTGAAAAGCGCATGATAAATCTCCGTTTATTTTAAAGACCCAGTGGAACCACTGAGAAATTCACCACACAAACTAGCACAGCAAGATGAACAATGCGCGAGGCGCATTCACGCTGTCCGTCAGCAATGTGCGGTAGCCAACAAAATCAGATTAGGTATAGCAGCGAGAGTGATATCACTCGGGCTTGGCACTGTCGTCACGCCGTCACGAACTCTTGCTAATATGGATACTTCATCGGAATAACCCAACGACACACCGTTTATCCCCTATTTTCTGGGGTTTTACGTCAGTGGATAAAACCATTCCGCTGAATACACGGGAAAGCCGTAGGGCATTACAGCCCATAACATCATGCCATCAGAATAATTACGCATGTTTATCAATGCTTATCGTGAGAAACCATCCCTAAATCTGTGTTAGACTACCTTTAACTGGAGAAACTGATATTTTTCATAAAATACCACTTTTATCCAAGCAACATTTCGCTATATGCAATAGAATTTATCTATACCCAGAGTAATTGGCGTTGCAGCCAAACAGCAAACGAACGAATCCCAATACGCTTTTCGGTACATAATAAAAGTCATAAGGGTACGTAAGCGCTGCTAACCACGCTGTAACTTCAAAGCAAGAAGGGTAAATCCGCTCAATTACGTTTCACCTATGGCACAAGGAGTTGGGATGCATGCTGCAACACCGCTAATTTCTACTATCGCTGGGGGGCTGGTTCTTGCCTTCCTCCTTGGTATTCTGGCACACCGCCTGCGTATCTCTCCCCTTGTTGGTTACCTTGCCGCAGGCGTTCTTGTCGGTCCTTTTACACCCGGCTTCGTTGCCGATACTTCACTGGCATCAGAACTCGCGGAACTTGGCGTAATCCTGCTGATGTTTGGCGTTGGTCTGCACTTCTCACTAAAAGATCTCATGGCGGTAAAGTCCATCGCCATTCCCGGCGCGATAGCCCAGATTGCCGTGGCAACGCTGCTTGGAATGGGGTTATCCACCATGCTGGGCTGGAGCCTGGCGAGCGGCCTGGTTTTCGGCCTTTGCCTCTCAACCGCCAGTACTGTGGTTCTGCTACGCGCGTTGGAAGAACGACAGCTTATTGATAGTCAACGTGGTCAAATCGCCATCGGCTGGCTTATTGTGGAAGATCTGGCGATGGTCCTTACGCTGGTTCTGCTACCGGCCTTCGGCGACATGATCGGCGCTGAGCATGCCGACACCAGCAAACTGCTAACCGATTTGGCCTGGACCATCGGTAAAGTGATTGCATTTATTACCCTGATGATTGTCGTCGGTCGTCGTCTGGTGCCGTGGGTATTGGCAAAAAGCGCCAGTACTGGCTCACGTGAGCTTTTCACGCTGGCAGTGTTAGCAATGGCGCTGGGTATCGCCTTTGGCGCGGTGAAACTGTTTGATGTCTCCTTTGCGCTGGGCGCATTCTTCGCCGGCGTGGTATTGAACGAATCTGAACTCAGCCAGCGTGCGGCGCACGACACGCTACCGCTGCGCGATGCCTTCGCCGTACTGTTCTTCGTTTCCGTCGGTATGCTGTTTGATCCGATGATCCTGCTGAACGACCCGATTTCCGTGCTGATCACGCTGGCGATTATCGTGTTCGGTAAGTCGGCCGCCGCTTTCGTGCTGGTCCGGCTCTTTGGTCACTCGAAGCGGACAGCATTAACGATTTCCGCCAGTCTGGCGCAAATCGGTGAATTTGCCTTTATTTTGGCCGGACTCGGTATTGTGCTGGGGCTGCTGTCCGAAGAAGGACGGAATCTGGTACTGGCCGGTGCCATACTCTCCATCATGATAAACCCGTTGCTGTTTACCCTGCTTGAACGCTATCTGGCGAAGAACGAAACAATAGAAGAACAGATTGTGGAAGAAGCGATTGAGGAAGAGAAACAGATTCCTGTCGATATGTGCAACCATGCGCTACTGGTTGGCTATGGCCGTGTTGGTAGCCTGATTGGTGCCAAACTGCATCAAGCAGGAATTCCTATCGTCGTCATTGAGAATTCGCGTACACGGGTTGATGCGCTGCGTGAGCAGGGAATTAAAGCCGTATTGGGCAACGCCACCAAGCCTGAAATCATGGATATTGCGCGTCTGGACTGCGCTCGTTGGCTATTGCTGACCATCCCGAACGGTTATGAGGCGGGAGAAGTCGTCGCGGCAGCTCGTGAGAAGCGTGCAGACCTAGAAATTATTGCCCGCGCACACTATGACGATGAAGTCAGCTACATTATCGAGCACGGTGCCAACGAGGTAGTGATGGGGGAACGGGAAATCGCCAACAGCATGATCACGTTGTTGAAGCTGGATGATATCCCACCTGCACCTCAGGCGTGCCCTATCTAAGTGGCTACATGCTGAATACGAAAATGGCGGGCAAATATAAGCCCGCCATTTTTTTACGTTGTGCGATATACCCGCCAAACGTTGCTAGATAAAAACGCCCTTACCCCTACTCTGCTTTACTCACTAACTGTTCCAGCAGATCAATGTGCAGCGGATCGTCATTGAGCGCGGGAATATAGTGGAATGCCCCTCCGCCAGCATGCAGGAAGATCTCACGGTTCTGTTCCTGAATCTCTTCCAACGTTTCCAAGCAGTCAGCCGCAAAACCTGGGCACATAATCTGAATGTGTTTGATTCCCTGTGCGGGCAGCCCCTGCATGGTTTCATCCGTATATGGCGTCAGCCAGGGTTCACGGCCAAAACGCGACTGGAAGGTCATCATTACTTTTCCTTCCGGCAGCCCCAGCGCGGCAATCAGTGCCTCTGTAGTCGCCCGACAACGTTGCGGATAGTCATCCCCTTCATTGGCATACCGCACGGGGATACCGTGATAGGAGATCACTAATCTGTCGGGTTCGCCGTGTTCAGCAAAAGACTGCTCGACACGGTGCTTCAACGCCGCAATATAAGCAGGGTGTTCGGCGTAATCACGGATAAAGCGAATTGCAGGCAGTTGGCGATTATCACGCAGTTGCGCGGCTAACCCATCCCACACGGCTGCAGTGGTTGAACAGGAATACTGCGGATACATCGGCAAGACAACCAACTGTGTGACACCCTGTGCCAGTAGCTTATCCAGCGCCGAACGCAGACTGGGTGAACCATAGCTCATCCCCAGCTCAACGGGCGTTTCCGGCATGCGCGCGGCCAGTGCCTGCTGCTGTCGGCGGCTAATCACTAACAGCGGCGATCCCCCCTCCATCCAGACCGACTGATAGAGTTTCGCCACTCGCGGTGAGCGGATTGGCAGGATGATGCCGCGCAGCAGCGGCCACCATAGCAGACGCGGCGTATCCACTACGCGTCGGTCGCTTAGAAACTCCGCCAGATAACGCCTTACCGCCTGCGGCGTCGGTGCATCGGGCGTCCCTAAGTTCACCATCAGCACGCCGTATTTCTCTTGTTTCATCGCCGTCTTCCTTTTATGGAGAAGCAGGCTTTCTCTCAGCCCGCCAGTGCGTAACATCAAATTCCCATACACTAAATAATTCGAGTTGCAGGCAGGCGGCAACCGCACGAATCCCCAGGAGCTTACTCAAGTAAGTGACTGGGGTGAGCAAGGGAAGCCAACGAACATGCAGCTTGAAGTATGACGGGTATATTGTAGCGAAAAAAAACTAAACAAATACGGGTAGATAGCAGGGATAACGCCAATGCTATCAATAGAGGAAACAAAGCAAACGAGGATTTCAGAACGAAAAAATGCCAGATGATAGTCTGGCATTCAGATGTTTGGGTATGATTCGTGTAGAAAAATTAGCCCAGAATGGTTTCCAGTTCTGCGCGAACTTCTTCCACTTTACGCGTGCCTTCCACTTTGAAATAGCGCGTGTTGCCTGCTTCCGCTTCTTTCTGATAGTAGGAAACCAGTGGGGCAGTCTGCTGATGGTACTCAACCAGACGTTTACGTACGGTATCTTCCTGATCGTCTTTACGAATAGTCAGATCTTCGCCCGTCACGTCGTCTTTGCCTTCAACTTTAGGCGGATTGAATTTTACATGATAGACACGACCAGACGCCGCATGCACGCGACGGCCAATGATACGATCGATGATCAGTTCGTCAGGAACTGCAAATTCGATAACGTAATCCACATTGATGTCTGCATCTTTCATCGCATCAGCTTGTGGAATGGTGCGTGGAAAGCCATCCAGCAGAAAACCGTTACGGCAATCCTCTTGGGCGATGCGTTCTTTAACCAGAGCAATGACCAATTCATCAGTGACCAGTTTACCTGCGTCCATGATTTCTTTAGCCTGCTTGCCCAATTCAGTACCCGCTTTTACCGCTGCACGCAGCATGTCACCCGTGGAAATCTGCGGAATACCGTATTTCTCCATGATGAATTGAGCCTGAGTACCTTTGCCTGCGCCCGGAGCGCCCAGCAGAATAATACGCATCGCGTAAATCCCCTTGCTATGTAATATTTATAAAATAAATTTGAAAAACGCTAAACCATACCATTCCAGACGCTTATGCTCAAGGAACGGGCTCGCTTCAGCAACGCGCAGGCAGATGAAAAAAAGCAAGATACCTAAAAATACGGTTTGCCGTCTGCCCAATGTTGCCATTGAGTGTAGACGAAGAAACGCCCAATAACGGAAGGAAACGTAAAATCGGGGGAAGACCCCAGTTAACACCGGGGTCTGGAGGATATCACTATTAGGCACTTAACAGCTGATTCATACGGCGGATGAACAGGTTCGGATCGTCCAGCGTACCGCGTTCGGCCAGCAGAGCCTGATCCAGCAGCAGCTCGACCCACTCGCCAAACTCCGCTTCATCAGAAACGTCAGCCGCACGTTTAATGAGCGCGTGCTCCGGGTTCAGTTCAAAAATGTACTTCACTTCCGGTGCTTGCTGGCCTGCCGCAGCGAACAGTTTCGCCATCTGCGTGCTCATCTCGTCCGCATCCGTCACGACAATCGCAGGCGTATCGGTCAAACGGTAGGTGAAACGCACATCTTTAACGCGCTCGCCCAGCAGGGTTTTCACACGCTCAACAAACGGCTCCAGCGCTTTCTGTGCTTCTTTCTGCGCATCGTTTTCTTCATCAGCCAGTTTATCCAGCGTATCATCCGCTTTGCTGACTGACTGGAAGGATTTACCGTCGAACTCGGTCAAGTAGCTCATCATCCATTCGTCAATGCGCTCGGACAACAGCAACACTTCAATACCTTTCTTACGGAACAGCTCCAGATGTGGGCTGCTCTTCGCCGCGGCATAGCTGTCTGCGGTGATGTAATAGATCTTGTCCTGACCTTCCACCATCCGGCTAACGTAGTCTTCCAGCGATACCGTCTGTACGGAGCTGTCGGATTGCGTGGTGGCAAAGCGCAGCAGTTTCGCGATCGCTTCGCGGTTGCTGCCGTCTTCCGCCGGGCCTTCTTTCAGCACCAGACCAAACTGTTGCCAGAACGTCTGGTATTTTTCTGCGTCGTCTTTCGCCAGTTTATCCAGCATTTGCAGCACGCGTTTAGTCAGTGCATTACGCAGGTTCTGCGTCACACGGCTGTCCTGCAAAATCTCACGAGAAACGTTCAACGGCAGATCGTTGGAATCAATCAGACCACGAACAAAACGCAGGTAGTTCGGCATAAACTGCTCGGCGTCATCCATAATAAAGACGCGCTGAACGTAGAGCTTTAAGCCATGTTTATGATCGCGGTTCCACATATCCCACGGTGCACGCGCTGGGATGTACAGCAGGCTGGTATATTCCTGCTTACCTTCCACACGATTGTGGCTCCAGCTCAGCGGATCAGTAAAGTCGTGGGAGATATGCTTATAAAACTCGTTGTACTCTTCATCGCTGACTTCTGATTTGCTGCGCGTCCACAGCGCCTGCGCCTTGTTAATTTTTTCCCAGCTAACGGTGGACTCACCGCCTTCTTCTTCACTTTCCGTCTGGGCTTCAATTTCGACCGGCAACGCGATATGGTCTGAATATTTGCTGATGACAGAACGCACACGCCAGTCATCCAGGAACTCATCTTCACCTTCGCGCAGATGCAGAGTAATTTCCGTACCGCGATCGTCTTTGGTGATGTCGGCGATGGTGTAATCACCTTCCCCGGCAGATTCCCAGTACACGCCCTGATCGGCATTCGCACCTGCGGCACGGGTACGCACAGTCACTTTATCTGCCACGATGAAGGCGGAGTAGAAACCCACGCCGAACTGACCAATCAGTTGGCTATCTTTAACCTGATCGGAACCCATAGATTCCAGAAAAGCCTTGGTGCCGGATTTCGCAATCGTACCCAGATTATCAATGACTTCGTCACGGCTCATGCCGATACCGTTGTCAGAAATAGTCAGCGTACGTTTTTCTTTATCCGTAGACACCCGCACGCGCAGGTCGCCATCGCCCGCATACAGTTCTGGTGCGGACAGCGCACGAAAACGTAATTTGTCTGCCGCATCGGAGGCGTTGGAGATCAATTCACGCAGAAAGATTTCTTTGTTGGAATAGAGCGAATGAATCATCAAATGCAGGAGTTGCTTAACTTCGGACTGGAACCCGCGAGTTTCTTGGCCTTTCATACTCATTGTTGCTTACCTCAATCCTAATATTATTCAGGCTGATTAAACTGACGATTAGTAGCAGGTGGGGATAAACCAAGGTGATTTCAAGGGGTAAATTTCAGCGAAAAAAGAAAACGGTGAGAGGAAAGAGGAAAATAAGACTGCGGCTGCCAGATAATCCTACTGGCAGCCGACAGATTAAAACCGGAAAGGCTGACGACCGGCAAGCGAATGGGAAAGTGTGGTGCCATCGACCATTTCCAGCTCACCGCCAACGGGAACACCGTGTGCAATGCGGCTGGCCATCACGCCGTGTTGTGCGCACAGTTCAGCGATATAGTTTGCCGTCGCATCGCCTTCTACTGTCGGATTAGTCGCCAGAATCACTTCGCTTATCGATTCCACCTGCAGGCGCTCTTCCAGCCGTCCCAAACCGATATCGTCCGGGCCAATGCCATCCAGCGGCGACAAATGCCCCATCAGTACAAAGTACCGACCAGCAAACTGCCCCGTCTGTTCAATGGCGTGAATATCAGCCGGGCTTTCTACCACGCAAATCTGCCCGTTTTGCTGGCGGCGTGGGTTCGAGCAAATCGCACAAACGTCCTGCTCGGTGAATGTCCGACAATCGCTACAGTGACCGATTTCGGACATCGCCCGCGTCAACGCCTGCGCCAGACGCATACCGCCACTGCGGTTACGTTGCAGCAGTTGAAACGCCATGCGCTGCGCCGACTTGGGCCCAACACCCGGCAGGCAACGCAGCGCTTCCATCAATGACTCAAGAAGCGGACTGGTCTGCATCAGAACGGCATCTTGAAGCCCGGCGGCAGTTGCATACCGCTGGAAACCGCTGCCATTTTCTCTTTCTGCGTTTCCGCGATACGACGAGCGGCATCGTTGAACGCTGCAGCGATCAGATCTTCCAGCATCTCTTTATCGTCTTCCATCAGGCTTGGATCGATCTCAACACGGCGGCAGTTATGCGCACCGTTGATCGTAATTTTCACCAGACCTGCACCCGATTCGCCCGTGACTTCCAGATTCGCCACTTCTTCCTGCATCTGCTGCATTTTTTCCTGCATCTGCTGGGCTTGCTTCATCAGGTTGCCAATTCCACCTTTACCAAACATAGTTTTCTCTCTATCACGTCGGGCTGCGCACTCGCAGCGGTTAAACAGGGCGGATACTTTCTTCGTCCAGTTCCGCATCAAAGAAACGCCGCAGCGTTTGAATCGTTGTATCGGCCAGAATTGACTGACGCGCCTGCGCCAGCTTCTCTTCATAGATGGCCTGACGCCACTCCAGCGGCGTCCGCACCGCCGGATTGTCGTCTTCAGTAATCAGCAATTCTACAGGATGCCCGTAGTGAGCCGTCAATGCGTCCGCCAGCGTCTTTTGCGCCGCCGGCGAATTCAAATGCCGCTGGGATGAACGCAGGTGCAAATGGACTTTGCCCGCCTCTTCGCTCTCTTTAAACGCATTGAGTGCCAGTTGTTGTACCAGCTTTGGCAGCGTCAGGCGATGGATTTCCGCAGCCCAGGCATCTCGTTCCAGTGACTCTTCCGCCAGTCGTGCTGAAAGTTCCGGCGTTTTTTCGTGTTCTAATGCCGAGCGTAGCGCTTTTGGCGTTGCGACGTCGACCTTCTCTTCTTCGACTTTATTCTGCGCCCGCCAACGATACGCTTCCGGCTTTTTGGGCTCGGAGGAAGACGTCTTCGCGTTTTGCCGTTGAATGCTGCGCTCAGTCACAGAAGCTAATCGCTCCAGCGCTGAGGTTGCCGGCCGCGTATTGTCAGACGCTGCCGGATCAGCCTTTTTTGGTGGCGTACTCCCCTGTTTTCGCAGGAGTTGGCTGCGAGCCTGTAACAGTTGAGAAGTCGCATCAGGTAGCTCGCTCTCACCATATTGATCCGCAGAACCCGTTGAAGCAGGCATTTCCCCTAACGGCGGCGCATACGCAGAGGCATCCAGCGGTGGTTCAGGAGAATAAGATGGCGGCTGCACGTTTTCATGCGGCTCACTGCTTGGCTGAATTGGCGCACGAACCGTCGCCGATGCTCTAGTACCGGGCTGCTGTACAAGAGGCTGAATAGACGGCGCACGCGCAACCTGAGCAGGCGCCGCGCTTACGGGTGCCACAGGTTCAGCGATAATCTGACTGGGATGAAACGCCAGCGCTCTCAGTAGCGTCATTTCAACGCCCATCCGACGATCGGGCGCAAAAGGCAATTCTTTGCGACCAATGAGCATCGTCTGGTAATAAAGCTGCACGTCCGCCGGTGGTAGCGCACGCGCGAGCTCCCGCATACGGGCTTCAACTGCAGCGTAATCATCACCCAATGCAGCGGGCAATAGTTGAACCATCGCAATCCGATGCAACAGTGTCTGAGTTTCGACCAACAGCGATTCCCAATCGACACCCCGCGCCGCGACCTGGTCTAACAGCGACATGACCTGCACACCATCGCCTTTCGCCAGCGCTTCAATAAGTGCCAACGGCTGCTCATCATCCAGCGTTCCCAGCATGTGGCTGACGGAAGCGGTTGTGACCTGACCTTGCCCCATGGCAATGGCCTGATCGGTCAGACTCAGCGCATCACGCAAGCTCCCATCGGCAGCACGTGCCAGAAGCTGTAGCGCACGCGGCTCACTGACGAGATTTTCTGCCTGTAATACCTGCTCCAAATGCGCGCGAATCTGTTCGACATCCAGCGCTTTGAGATGAAATTGCAAGCAACGCGACAGAATGGTCACCGGCAGTTTTTGCGGATCGGTAGTCGCCAGCAGAAATTTAACGTGCGGAGGCGGCTCTTCCAGCGTTTTCAGCAGCGCATTAAAGCTGTGGCGCGATAGCATGTGTACTTCGTCAATCAGGTACACCTTGAATCGCCCACGCGCAGGAGCGTACTGCACATTATCCAGCAGATCGCGCGTGTCCTCGACTTTCGTGCGAGAAGCGGCATCGATTTCGATCAAATCGACAAAACGGCCCTGCTCGATTTCACGGCAGTTGTCACACTGACCACAAGGCGTTGCCGTCACGCCCTGTTCGCAATTCAGCCCTTTTGCCAACAAACGGGCAATCGACGTCTTCCCGACACCGCGGGTGCCGGAAAACAAATACGCGTGATGAATTCTGCCTAGGGAAAGGCCGTTAGCCAACGCGGTCAGGACATGTTCCTGACCGACAACATGGGTAAAGGTTTGGGGACGCCACTTACGGGCAAGAACCTGATAGCTCATCAATACCGCAACAGTCGAGTTATTGAGGCGATCATGCTAACACAGCCACGCCGCTATCGGCGAGGCTGTTATGATTAATGTCCGGGGAAGTCAACCAAGCTATAGCAGGTGACACCCATCTCGGTCAGACGCTGCTCGCCACCTAGATCGAACAAATTGATGATAAACGCAGCATCGTTTACCGACCCACCCAGACGACGAATCAATTTCACCGTGGCCTCGAGCGTACCGCCCGTTGCCAACAGGTCGTCAATTACCAGTACATTATCGCCAGCGGAGATCGCATCGGCATGAATTTCCAGCGTATCTGAACCGTATTCCAGTTCATAGCTCTCACTGAGAGTCGGACGTGGCAGCTTGCCCGGTTTACGCACGGGAACAAACCCTACGCCCAGCGCCAACGCAACCGGAGCGCCAAACAGGAAACCACGCGCTTCCGTACCAACAACCTTCGTCACACCAGTGTTGCGGTAACGGTTTGCCAGCATCTCAATACTGGCTGCATAGGCCACAGGAGCTTCCAGCAGGCTGGTGACATCACGGAACAGTATGCCCGGCTTCGGATAATCGGGGATGCTTTTGATACTGTTTTTAATTAATTCTGCCTGCTGCTGCGCTGTTACGGTCATCATAGTTGTGCCTGATAAAACGTTCTGAACATACCAATGCCGGTCACCACAAGGCTTTCATCATCGCATGAGGTGATGAAGAGGCATTATGACAAAGAGGAAAATGGCGACCCGCGCACGAAAACGGTAAAATTTAGTCAAAGTGACGGGTAAATGCAACTATCCGCACTCTGGGTGCGTATTTTTTGTATTCCCGTCACAGACGGCCGCCGCTTACACTATCTTTTCGGATCTGCGCCCTGCGTTTGTTGTTCTGGATCAATCACAGGTAAACGAAGCATGAAGGTCAGCAAAATAGCCAAAATGACCAACAACAAAATCCTGACCCATACCAGCTTAACTAGCCAGAGTGACAGCGCGAACGTTAACAGAATCATGGTGACAGCCTTCCATTTTGCCCCCGGCGGCAACGCCCGATGTTGCTGCCAATGACGCAGATAGCTGCCAAACCAAGAGCGGTACAGTAGCCAGTCATGGAAACGCGGGGACGAGCGGGCAAAACACCAGGCGGCCAGTAGCAAGAAAGGCGTTGTCGGTAATAAAGGTAACACGACGCCCAACGTTGCCAGCACAACGGAAACCCACCCTACTATCATCAGCAACACGCGATACATATTCACCTTTATACGTTGTTCACGACCACTATGCGTTGTCTACTCAATATGCGTTGTCTACGACAATATCCATCACACTTTATCACCACCTTGCCCGATGAATGAGTTAAGATATCCTCATGCAGTGTATTAAGGTGACGTAGACTCACTGTGTCGATCTACCACGCACCGACTCGCTGAAGCATCAGCCTTACCGTAAGGGAAAAAAGTGAACACGCATCGATTGCTGCAGGCGCTTGAACAACAAATTAACACGCTGGCGAAAGAGCTTGAACCACTAGCGGATAAAGCCGTGCCGCAATCGCGCTTTGATCGTCAGCTTTTTAGCAGCTACGGCACTCGGCTACGTGACTATCGCGCCGAAGTTGAAAAAAATCTGCAAACGATCAAGCAGTTAGTTGCAGAGCAGCGTACCGATCGCGTGGCATTTCTGGCTGAAAAGCTAGTCAGCCAGATAGCCGCATTGCAGCGGGAGCTGGCGACGCAGTCATTACGCAAGCAGGAGCAAAATGCCGCCCCACAGCCGGAAGATGTGTATCACAAGCTGGCGGAACATCAGGATTATGAACGCCGCTTACTTTCCATGATGCAGGATAGAGAAAGCCTGCTCACCACGCAGACGCTCTTTAGCGAACAACAACGATTACAGAAAGAGCTGGCGGCGCTGGAAGGACGGCTGTCACGCTGCCGTCAGGCGCTGTCGCGACTGGAACGTCAGATAGAACGCCGAGAACAAGGACTATAGCGCGGCGGATTCACCGAGGAAAAAGAGGAACGGGTTCATGTCACTTGAAAACGCCCCACCCGACGTCAAGCTGGCGGTCGATTTGATTATGTTACTGGAAGAAAACCAGATCGAACCGCGTATCGCGCTGGCCGCATTAGAGATTGTGCGCACCGATTTTGAAAAAAAGCTATTACACGAAGACGATGACGCCAAATCCTCTGCCTAAAACACGTAGAGGCAACGGGTGCTAGCGCCGTCGTTCAATCGCTTACTCGGCGGGTTTACGTAGCGCCGGGCTAAAATGCAGCATATCAATAAAGGCATCCACCAGCGCAGGGGCTTCCTGATCGAGATCGAAACTTTCTGGCATAAATAGCCAGTTCTCCATCACACCAGAAAAATAGGCACGCAGGGCAATTGCCGCACGACGAGGATGAATATCCTTTGGCAACATGCCCAGACGGATGCACTCACTCAGATTCTCTTCAATATCGACATAGCAGGAAAGATAGAGCTCTTTGCGCGCATTATACGATTGCAACATTTCACCGACAAACTCACATTTGTGAAAAACGATTTCCATAATAGAGCGCCAGTGCGTATCACTAACTGTCAAACGCAGCATATAAATCAATAATTCACGCATCACACAGAGTGGATTATCAGGGAATTTTGTCTGATACTCTATTTCAAACTCACTGATCTTTGACTCTGCTAACGCCCAGATCTCATCAAAGATTTCGGCTTTGTTCTTAAAATGCCAATAAATAGCACCGCGGGTCACACCAGCAGCGGTGGCAATGTCAGACAATGAAGTCGCGGACACACCATGCTCAGAGAACACTCTTAACGCAGTATCCAGTATCTGTTGTCGGGTTTCCTGAGCCTGTTTTTTGGTTTTTCGTGCCATGATAATTTGGGTTTTCGTGCCATATCGCTGTATTTGAAGGAAAGTGAGATTTACATACATTCAAGTATGTATGTAACATAGCATGAACATAAAACTATAGCAGCAATGGGTTTTGAGCTTGTGATCCATTGGTCAATTTCAAATCGGACACTTGAGGTTTATCTATGAACAAAAACAGAGGGCTAACGCCTCTGGCGGCAGTTCTGATGCTTTCCGGCGGCTTAATGCTCGCAGGATGTGATAGCGGCAATAATCAGCAAGGCGGCGCACAGCAGCAAATGCCTGAAGTGGGTATTGTTACGTTAAAGACAGAAGCACTGAATGTCATGACCGAACTGCCGGGCCGCACAAGTGCTTACCGCATTGCTGAGGTTCGCCCACAGGTTGGCGGCATTATCCTCAAACGCAACTTCGTTGAAGGATCTGACGTTAAAGCTGGCGCATCGCTGTATCAAATCGATCCTGCGACATACCAAGCAAGCTACAACAGCGCCAAAGGTTCACTCGCTCAGGCTCAGGCTCAAGCAGAAATTGCCCGTTTGACCGTTAATCGCTATAAGCCGCTGCTGGGCACCAACTACGTCAGCAAGCAGGATTACGATCAGGCTGTCGCGACTTCTCGTCAAGCTGATGCCGCCGTTCAGGCTGCCAAAGCAGCAGTGGACACCGCACAAATCAATCTGGCTTACACCAAAGTTAATTCTCCAATCGAAGGCCGTGTAGGTAAATCAACGGTAACGGAAGGCGCATTAGTCGCAACTGGGCAAGCAACCGCATTAACGACCGTTCAACAGCTTGATCCGATTTATGTTGACGTCACGCAGTCCAGTAATGATTTCCTACAACTGAAGAAAGAGTTGGAAAACGGCACACTGAAACAAAGTGAAGGCAAAGCCAATGTCCGCCTGCTGCTGGAAAACGGTACTGAATATACTGAGGCAGGTACATTAGAGTTCTCCGATGTCACGGTCGATGAAACCACCGGTTCCATCACGCTACGTGCCATTTTCCCTAATCCACAGCACAACCTCCTCCCCGGAATGTTTGTGCGCGCGCGTCTTGATTCCGGCGTTAACCCAACAGCCTTGTTAGTTCCACAGCAGGGTGTCACCCGCGATCCACGTGGCCAGGCCACGGCGATGGTGGTTGGAGAAGGCAACAAAGTAGAACCCCGTGCGCTGAAAACCAGTAAGGCCGTTGGTGACAAATGGTTGGTTACCGAAGGCCTGAAAGCGGGTGATCGCGTTATCGTCACTGGTCTGCAAAAAATCAGACCTGGTGCACAAGTGAAAACTAAAGAAGTCGCTCAAGAAAACCAGCAGGCGCAGCAAGCGTCAGCAGAACCCGCGAAGTCTTAAGACGTTCTAACAGGAGCCGGTATAATTCATGGCTAAGTTTTTTATAGATCGACCCATTTTTGCATGGGTACTCGCCATCATGGTGATGCTGACGGGGTTGCTGGCAATTGTTAAATTACCGATTGCCCAATATCCAACGATCGCACCACCCGCGATTGAAATAACAGCAAACTATCCAGGGGCCGATGCATCAACGCTGCAAGATTCCGTGACGCAAGTTATCGAACAGAATATGAACGGTATCGATAATCTGATGTACATGTCATCAAGCAGTGACTCCTCAGGTACAGTACAGATTACGCTGACCTTTGATGCCGGTACGAATGCAGATATCGCGCAGGTTCAGGTGCAGAACAAACTGCAACTGGCTATGCCGCTGCTGCCGCAAGAAGTCCAGCAGCAAGGGGTTAACGTTCAGAAATCAAGTAGCAGCTTCCTTATGGTTGCCGCCTTCATCAGTGAAGACGGTAAAATGTCGCAGGAAGATATCGCCGACTACGTGGCCGCGAACGTTAAAGACCCAATCAGCCGTACATCTGGCGTAGGTGATGCGCAGCTGTTTGGTTCCCAGTACGCGATGCGTATCTGGCTGGATCCGAACAAACTGAATAATTACCAGTTAACAGCCGGCGATGTTACCGCAGCGATCCGAGTGCAAAACAACCAGATCGCCGCAGGGCAGTTGGGTGGCGCGCCACCGGTTCCCGGTCAGCAGTTAAACGCTTCGATCATTGCGCAGACCCGTCTTAATTCAGCAGAGGAGTTTTCTAAAATTCTGCTGAAGGTTAACGCTGATGGGTCTCAGGTTCGCCTTAAAGACGTTGCTCGCGTTGAGCTAGGTGCAGAAGGCTACGACGTTATAGCACGTTTCAATGGTAAGCCCGCTGCCGGTATCGGTATCAAATTGGCAACCGGTGCAAACGCGTTGGATACGGCAACCGCAGTAAAAAATGCACTGACGAAAGCGGAAGAGTTCTTCCCTGCAGGCTTGAAAGTCGTTTACCCGTACGATACAACCCCCTTCGTTAAGATCTCCATCAACGAAGTTGTGAAAACGCTGGTAGAAGCTATCGTACTGGTATTCTTGGTGATGTATCTGTTCTTGCAGAACTTCCGTGCCACGCTGATCCCAACCATTGCGGTGCCGGTCGTCTTGCTCGGGACGTTTGCGATCCTCTCAGCGTTTGGTTATTCCATTAACACCCTGACGATGTTCGCGATGGTTCTCGCCATCGGGCTTCTGGTGGATGACGCCATTGTCGTCGTGGAAAACGTGGAACGTGTCATGGCGGAAGAAGGTCTACCGCCTAAAGAAGCGACCAAACGATCCATGGAGCAGATCCAGGGCGCGTTGGTCGGTATTGCACTGGTACTGTCCGCGGTATTCGTCCCGATGGCATTTACTGGTGGCTCCACAGGGGCAATCTACCGCCAGTTCTCCATCACAATCGTATCTGCGATGGTGCTGTCGGTTCTGGTCGCGTTGGTTTTGACGCCAGCGCTTTGCGCAACACTGCTAAAACCGATTGCCAAAGGCGATCACGGTGAGAAGAAAGGCTTCTTCGGCTGGTTCAACCGACTGTTTGAGAAAAGCACACATCACTACACCGATAGCGTAGCAAATATTCTGCGTAGCACGGGCCGTTATCTGGTCATCTATCTGCTGATTGTTGTCGGTCTGGCATTTCTGTTCTTACGTCTGCCGACATCCTTCCTGCCAGACGAAGATCAGGGGGTTCTCCTGAACATCGTTCAGTTGCCTTCCGGTGCGACGCAGGAAAACACGCAGAAAATCATGGACAGAATGACGAACTACTATCTCGAGAATGAGAAAAGTAACGTCAAATCTGTATTTACGGTGTCGGGCTTCGGATTCTCTGGTCGTGGGCAGAATGTCGGTCTGGCCTTCGCCAGCCTGAGTGACTGGAGTGAACGAAGCGGCGCAGAAAATAAAGTTATGGCGATTGCCGGCCGAGCAAACGCGGCCTTTAGCCAGTATAAAGAAGCGATGGTTTTCGCCGTCAACCTTCCTGCGATTATCGAACTGGGTACTGCAACAGGTTTCGACTTCCAGTTGATTGACCAGGCTAACCTTGGGCATGCAAAACTGACGGAAGCACGTAACCAACTGCTAGGCATGGCGGCACAACATCCTGATACGCTGGTACAAGTTCGTCCTAACGGGATGGAAGATACACCGCAGTTCCGTCTCGATATCGATCAGGAAAAAGCACAGGCGCTTGGTGTGTCACTGTCGGATATCAATTCAACATTGGCAACCACGCTGGGTGGTTCTTATGTAAATGACTTTATCGATCGCGGTCGCGTGAAGAAAGTTTACGTTCAGGCCGATGCGCCTTTCCGTATGTTGCCAGATGACATCAAAAACTGGTACATCCGCGGTAGCAACGGCCAAATGGTGCCATTCTCTGCATTCACGCAGAGCCACTGGGAATATGGTTCACCGCGTCTGGAACGTTATAACGGCCAACCTTCCATGCAGATCCAAGGTGAAGCCGCGCCAGGTAAGAGTACCGGCGAAGCCATGGCATTGATGGAAAGTTTCGTGGCTCAGTTACCGCAAGGTATCGGCTACGAATGGACGGGTATGTCCTATCAAGAGCGGCTATCTGGCAACCAGGCACCTGCAATCTATGCCATTTCACTGATTGTCGTGTTCCTGTGTCTGGCAGCGCTTTATGAGAGCTGGTCAATACCATTCTCCGTCATGCTGGTTGTTCCATTGGGGATCATCGGTGCGTTAATTGCAGCGAATATGACAGGTCTTGAAAACGACGTTTACTTTAAGGTGGGCCTGCTGACAACCATAGGGCTATCGGCGAAGAACGCCATATTGATTGTCGAATTTGCTAAAGATCTGATGGAAAAAGAAGGGAAAGGACTCATTGAAGCAACGCTTGATGCCGTTCGTATGCGTTTGCGTCCAATCCTGATGACGTCACTTGCCTTTATCCTCGGTGTCATGCCGCTGGTTATCAGTAGTGGTGCAGGCTCCGGTGCACAGAACGCCGTTGGTACTGGCGTAATGGGCGGGATGATTACAGCAACCGTGCTGGCTATCTTCTTCGTTCCGGTGTTCTTTGTTGTTGTCCGCCGCCGTTTTGGCAAGAAAGTAGACGAGACAACAGCGCACTAAGGCTGAACATCCATCAATATCTCTCCTAAAAGGCCGCGCAAGCGGCCTTTTTTACTTTCCTGCCCATCGCTCAGCGCATTCTCACCAAACGAGTACAGTACCGCTTACATCGTTATCCGACTCTATAGTGGCTTAGAGAATGCTGCAGCCTTGCAACAACATAATGGTTGATCCTGATGTCAAAAAAGCGCAACATAATAGATATGTTATAACATAACAAATGAGGTAGCTATGAAAGCAGGTATTCATCCTAACTATCGCACAGTGGTATTCCATGACACCAGCGCGGATGTTTATTACAAAACGGGATCAACGATTAAAACCGATCGAACCATTGAGCTGGAGGGGTCCAGTTACCCTTACGTCATCATTGACGTTTCTTCGGCATCGCATCCCTATTATACAGGGAAGCAAAAAGAATATTCCAAAGAAGGCAGTACTGCGCGCTTCCAGCAGCGCTTTGGCAACTTCTTCAAGTAATCAGAGAGGGCTATAAAATGCAGGTGCTTAGTTCGCTACGTTCAGCAAAGAATCGTCATAAGGATTGTATTGTGGTCCGCCGTCGCGGGCGAATTTACGTTATATGCAAATCCAACCCGCGCTTTAAGGCCGTACAAGGCGGAAAAAAGAAAAAAGGTTAATCGTTCTCGACTTCATCCCGATACAGTAGGTGTTATAGTGCTAACAAAACTGCACGGGATGATTCGCATAAAAAAACTGCTGAAACAACAAGATAACGAGTGCCAAAAGCCCTTAAACACTGATCAGTCTCTTCGCATTCCTTCTGCCATTTCTCATATTTTCAGATAAAAATAATTAAATAAGCCCCAGACGCGTTTATTCTATGCTCATTGTTACAACAAAAAATATTAGGATTAATCAAAATAAATAGCAGTGAAAACCTTACCTATTATCCGCGAATTTTACGAACGTTTTTGCTATAGTCATATATAGAATGACGTAACCGTAACCAACATGGTATAGCTATACTTAAGGTTAAGTCATGAGATGTTGGTATTTACGCCGACCCTATTTCTCGACATAGTAGATACTGGGAGGGACGATAATCACTGTTTTCTCATTCACTACAGAACAAATCACAATGGTTCAACGCCCTGTCTGCAACAACATGAATACGAAACAACGTTAACGTTTTATCTTGTAAGCTTCATCAGTCTACCTGTTTACCAGGTGTTAACCGCAGTAACACTGAATAACGGCTTAACGGAGGGATTGATATGGATGAGTACACACCAAAACATTATGATATTGCCCAACTCAGATTCTTATGTGAGAATCTGTGTGACGAAAGCATAGCGACGTTAGGCGATAGCAGTCATGGCTGGGTCAATGATCCAACATCTGCGATCAATCTCCAATTAAATGAACTTATTGAGCATATCGCTACGTTTATTCTCACATTTAAAATAAAATACCCTAACGAAAGTGAGCTTTCAGAGCAGGTTGAAAAGTATTTGGATGATACTTACGTCTTGTTTAGCAACTATGGTATTAATGATGCTGAACTACGGCGTTGGCAGAAGTCCAAAGCAAAATTATTCGGAATGTTCTCAGGGGAGAACATCTGTACGCCTGCTAAAACTTAAGTAATAATTTATTTATATTTTTTAACCACCAGGTACTGCTTGCATAGGCCATTATGAAAAAAATCGACTATTTGATGCGTTTGCGTAAATGCACAACCATTGACACTCTCGAACGCGTTATTGAAAAAAATAAGTATGAACTCTCTAATGATGAACTGGAGATGTTCTTTTCCGCAGCCGATCATCGTCTGGCAGAACTAACGATGAACAAACTCTACGACAAAGTCCCTACTGCAGTATGGCGATACGTTCGTTAATTCCTAACGAAACGCATACAAAAACTGACATTAAATACACTGCGCCGATAATATTATCGGCCTTTGTTTTTATTATCTTTTTAACGTATTAATGGCGTAAGACTTGTAAAAAATTGTATTTTTTATATTAAGTGAAAATGAATTCTTTCTCACATCTCACGCTTATTTTCCCGACACTCATCGTTTATAACAATCGCATCGATAGCATCGCTAATAGTATTCTCATGATAAAAACAGGGGAGGTAATAATTACCGCAATTATTACTCGCCAGGTAAAGATACACGGTCATCCTCTCGAAGAAACAGCGATCGGTAAATGACACCTATCGAGCAAAGAATGGCGGCTCAGCGTTTATGTATGTCAGACAACGGGTTTATGGCAGAAAATGTCGTTTATGTGCAGGAAATGAAGAGCAGTCTGGCGATGAAGCGGCTAACGAGGGCAGAAATGGTGGAGGCCCTGCCAGCTACATCCCGGCACACACGTCTCCTGCTGCGGCTGCTTCCTTCCGGACCTGACCGAATCCACAGGTTAATGTTGCGGGAGAACCGACAGGGCCTCCATTGACGACTTTATAACGGCTTGCACATGATAATTGCAACGTGTCACAAAGCGGTGTGCATTATCGGCGATGGGATAGGCAATTGCAAGCTAACACCGACTAACCGTTGTTTTCTTACTCACCCCCGCTGTGCCACTATGATGTTCAATCGATTCAGGAACAGCAGGAATATCCGCGGATGTCAGAAGAAAACGATAATTTCCGCCAGCGCGTGTTTCAAATCGTCGCGGCAATCCCTTATGGAAAAATAGCGACCTATGGCGACATCGCGCAGATGGCTGATTCACCCAGAGCATCCCGACAAGTCGGCGGAGTATTAAAACGTCTGCCGAAAGACAGCAAACTCCCCTGGCATCGGGTAATCAATCGTAAAGGCGAAATATCGCTGGTCGGCGGAGACTATGTGCGTCAAAAATCAGCACTACAGGCGGAGGGCATCATTTTCAATCGTCAGGGAAAAGTTGATCTGGCGAAATATCGCTGGCAATACGCGCCATAACGGCGCGTATCCAGATAAATTACCAGATGGTCTGTGGTGCCATAGATGACGAGTCAGGCTGCCCCTGAAGCATATGAGGAGTCTGATTTGTCGGGTTAGACATCATTGATCCCTGATTTTTCGCGGGTAAGGGAACAGAAGCGACAGGTACCAGCACCAAATCGGCCTTATTTACCCCGTTGCTAATAACCGGCAAGACGTTCTCCGTCACCATCACGATACGATTATCGATCGCAACGGCTGCGCTGAGTAAGATACGCGCGTTGGGCTGAATATCGGCTGGGTTATACGGTAACTCGAATTGGAAAGGCGCCTGCTTTCCTTCTGTACGCGTCACGCGCTGAGTGATCACTTTTGAAGGTGCATCTGCCAGCGATGCATCAGACACCGTAACGGTTAAAACGGCGTTGTGAGGGAGTGCAATGCGCTGACGAATATTCACCGTACCGGTTACCGCTGGCATTGCAACAGCCGGGCGCTGTGAAGAAACAGAGGTGACAGGTGCGCCAGTTTGAGGAGAAACGCCATAATCATTCCTCTGTGCACATGCAACCAGAGTCATCGATAACGTGATACCGCCTAATATATGCCATAATTTCATTCGGTCAGTCTCCTTTATTATTGTCAGACTACCGGTATCGAAAACCGGCACTCATAAATAGTATGATTCACCCAACACAATAATGATGGTGCAAAATTCTGATATTTTCCTGAAACCCACACATTCATTGCAGTAAAAACCCATAGAAAAACATTTTATACCTTAAAAACAAACAGATAATTATTTATTCACATCCATTGGGGCCGATACCATGAGTCAATCATTACAACACCTTCTCGACCTCCTGCATTTAGAGAAACTCGAAGAAGGGCTATTTCGCGGGCAAAGCGATGACTTGGGGCTACGTCAGGTCTTTGGTGGGCAAGTCGTCGGCCAGGCGATGTCAGCCGCCAAACAGACTGTCCCCGTGGAGCGCAACATTCACTCTTTCCACAGCTACTTTTTACTACCCGGCGATAGCCAGAAACCGATTATTTATGACGTTGAAAACCTGCGCGATGGCAACAGCTTCAGCGCCAGACGCGTTAGGGCAATCCAAAATGGCCGCCCTATTTTTTATATGACGGCCTCATTTCAAAGTCATGAAGAAGGGTTCGAGCACCAAAATGTGATGCCAAACGTCACACCGCCAGAAAATCTGAAATCCGAGCAGGAAATCGCACAAGACATGCAGCACCTTCTGCCGCCCCGCTTTCACGATAAATTTATTCAGGCCAGCCCGATTGAGATACGCCCGGTTAAATTCCATAACCCACTAAAAGGCGAAGTAGACGAGCCGGTGCGACACGTCTGGTGTCGTGCCAGTAGCACGCTGCCAGACGATAAGCGTATTCACCAATATCTGCTCGGCTATACGTCTGACTGCAATTTCCTACTCACGGCTTTGCAGCCTCACGGCGTTGGCTTTTTGGAGCCGGGTATGCAGGTCGCTACCATCGATCACTCAATGTGGTTCCACCGTGATTTCCGGCTGGATGACTGGCTGTTATATACCGTAGAAAGCACGTCTGCATCCGGTGCTCGTGGTTTCGTTCGTGGGCAATTCTATACTCGGGAAGGCGTGCTGGTTGCATCCAGCGTGCAGGAAGGCGTCATACGTCGTCGCCAGCCGTAAACCTTGCGGCAGCCTCGAAACGTAAAAGACCACCTCATCTGGAGGGGGTTGGTTTAAGACTGATAATAAAACAGGCGTGGAGTCTCCCCTCACGCCTGCTTACTCTATTCTAACTATCTCAATGATTAATTTACGCGATCTTATTGGTTGTAAGCGCTCTCGCCATGGCTGTTGACGTCCAGACCTTCGCGCTCTTGGTCTTCAGGTACACGCAGGCCGACAACCATATCCGCAATCTTGAAGGCGACAAATGCCACCACGCCAGACCATACCAGACAAACAATCACGCTGAACAGCTGCACCCAAATCTGGTGTGCCATCGTTACGCCTTCCGCATAGCCCGTACCGCCCAGTGATACAGAAGTGAATACGCCAGTCAGGATACAGCCAACGATACCGCACACGCCGTGAACACCGAACACATCACACGGGTCATCCACACGCAGCCATCTTTTCAGTACCGTTACACCCCACAGGCCTGCAACACCACCGGCCAGACCGATGATCAGTGCGCCACCCACGCCAACCGTACCCGCAGCTGGCGTGATTGCCACCAGACCCGCGATACAGCCAGAGCATGCGCCCAGCAGAGAAGGCTTACCGCGAACCATCCACTCACCGCCAACCCATGCCAGAATTGCAGCGGCAGTCGCAACAACGGTGTTCAGGAAAGCCAGAGCGGCGATACCGTTCGCAGCACCCGCAGAACCCGCATTGAAACCAAACCAGCCGATGTACAGGATCGCCGTACCGATAAAGACCATCGGCAGGTTATGCGGTTTGAAGGCCTCTTTGCCAAAACCAGCACGTTTGCCCAGCAGGTAAGCACCAACCAACCCAGCAACTGCGGCGTTGATGTGAACCACCGTACCACCAGCGAAGTCCAGCGCGCCATCCGCAGCCAGATAGCCACCACCCCATACCATGTGCGTCATCGGCAGGTAGGAGAACGTCAGCCACAGCGCAACAAAGATCAGTACAGCAGAGAAACGGATACGCTCAGCAATCGCCCCGACAATCAGCGCAACGGTGATACAGGCAAAGGAAGCCTGATAAGCCACGTGTACGAACTGATAGAAGGTGCCACTGATGGATTCAATCCCGATGCCTTTCAGCATAAAGGTGCTGAAACCACCGAAGAAGGCGTTACCTTCACTGAAAGCCAAGCTATATCCGTAAACGACCCACAGGATACAAACCATCGCAAACGTGACACTCACCTGCGTCATCATGGACAGAACGTTCTTAGAACGAATCAGGCCGCCGTAAAACAGTGCGATGCCCGGTATAGTCATAAAGAGTACCAATGCGGTACAAATCATAATAAAAGCGTTGTCCGCTTTATCAATCGTCGGTGTCGCAGCCATTGCCCAGGACGGGAGTAATGCCGCCACACCGAGACCTAATGAAGAGAGTCGTTTTTTCATTTTCATCCATCCCTATTTACATATCTACGCTAGGTGTTATTAAAGTGCGGCTTCGTCAGTTTCACCCGTACGAATACGGATAACCCTTTGCAACTCGGCGACAAAAATTTTGCCATCACCAATTTTTCCGGTGTACGCAGCTTTGCTGATAACGTCGATCACTTCATCCAGTTGGTCGTCTGCAATCGCGATATCAATTTTTACCTTGGGTAAAAAGTTAACGCTGTATTCTGCGCCGCGGTATAGCTCCGCATGTCCTTTCTGACGACCAAATCCTTTCACCTCAGTGACGGTGAGTCCCTGGATGCCGACAGAAGATAACGCTTCACGTACATCTTCCAGCTTGAATGGTTTTATCACCACAGTAACCAGTTTCATTTATCTTCCCCCTAGCCATTACGTTCGGGCTTTCGCCCGTCACTTGTTCGATTACATGCTCTATGAAGTCGGTCTACGTCATGACTAAAGCAAAGGGTGTGCCATAAATGATTTATCTGGCACAAATCAGGAAAGAGAACGCTATTAACGATAAGAAAGGGCAAAAAGAAAACCCGGGGGGAAAGAAATGCAGGAAGAATCGGGCAAGAATTGCACTAATTTAGTGCGCGAAGAGTATTTTCAGTGCAGCGCAGGGGAAAACCAGAATCACGATGCCTATTGATGGTGCGAAGCCACGACTAGACTGTCAGTCTGCACCACACAACGCGGTGCAGAACGAGATACTATCCCAGATCAGTCTCAGTGCGCAGGACAAGCCTCAGTGCTGGTGGCTGCAAGATCCTCTCCGGCGAGCTGCAATTGATACATTTGATAATAGCGCCCCTGCTGTTGCAGCAGTTGCTCATGCGTTCCCCGCTCAACGGTTTGCCCATGATGGAGCACCATAATCGTGTCGGCCTCAACGATAGTGGAAAGCCGATGGGCGATAATAATCAGGGTTGTCTGCTCCCTGATAATACGTAGCGCCTTTTGCACCGCCTGCTCCGTACCTGAATCAATATTCGCCGTCGCTTCATCGAGAATAAGGATTTTAGGCGTTTGCACCAGTACCCGCGCAATCGCCAACAGCTGCTTTTGTCCGGTAGACAGGTTATTCCCCTGCTCGCCAATGCGCGTATGCAATCCTTCAGGAAAAGCCCGAACCAGTTCAGCAAGCTGCACTACTTCCAGCACGCGCCAGACGGCCTCTTCGCTGATATCACGCCCCAGCGTCACATTCACAAACATGGATTCCGCCAGCACAACCGGATCCTGTTGCACCATTGCCACATTTTGGCGCAACACCGCATGAGAGAGCGTCGACAGCGGACGGCCATCGAGTCGAATCTCACCCTCATCCGGCGCGTAATACCCCATAAGCAAACTGGCTAGCGTACTTTTCCCACTGCCGGTATGCCCGACCAGCGCGACGAATCCGCGCTCTGGTATCGTCAGAGAAATATTCTGTAGCACGCGTTTTTCTGTGCCATACGAGAAAGAAACATCGTCAATATCGACGCGCCCCGTCGCCAGAGGACGCTCATCATCGCCGTAGCGTTGCTTTTTGCCATCCATCAGTTCAAAGATACGCTCACCAGCAACAACCGCCTGCTGTAACATCGTTTGTTGAGTTGTCAGTTCAATCAGCGGTTCATTCAGACGGCCCAAATAGTTGATAAACGCGTACAAGACTCCGACGCCAACCGATCCTATTGAGCTGAAACCGAATTGGATTAACAAGCCACACAGCACCATCGCGGCAAACAGGCTCAGCAACGGCCTCAGCAGGAAACCTTCCAGACGCAGAGACTTCATCCGCGCTTCATAGTGCTCATGGCTGGCAGCCCCCAGTTTCTTGCCAAAGCGGGCCTGCTGGCGAAACTGCTGAATCACGCCCATGCCATTAATCACTTCGTTGAAGCCATCATTGATGTCAGCCAGATAGCTCCGCACCTTGCGCACAATCGGCGTACTAAAGCGATGGTACAGCACCATAACCGTCGCTACCGCAGGGAAAATCATCAGTGCAACCAGTGCCATCTGCCAGTTCAGGCTGAACATCGCCACCAGCATCGCACCCACCAACGTCGCACTGCGTAATACCGTTGACACCACCATGACGTACAGATCTTTAACCACTTCGGTGTCATTGGTGACGCGTGAAATCAGTTGCCCGACGGGTTGTGTATCAAATGTGCTCAACGGCTGGCGCAACGCCGCATCCATCACATCAATGCGCAGTTGCTGGACGACACCGACCGCAACGCGGTTAAACAGCAGCGTCTGGAAATAATGCAGCGAAGCCGCCAGGATTTGCAGCAGGATATAGGCCATTGCCAGGCCCGCCGCAATCGCCAGCGGGAACTGGCCTTTTGCTACCAAATCGTCAATAAAATAGCTCACCAATATAGGGCCGGAAACTTCTGCGGCGGCAGCAACCCACAACATCACGACACCTGACATCAGCGGTTTTCGCCAGGGGGAACCATAGGCCAGCAGACGTTTCAGGGTTGGCCAAAACTGTTGAGGGCTATTCATTTTTCGTTCCTTCCAACTGCGGCACATCATCCAGCGCCGCCTCCAGCTGTTGATAACGATGCATATCCCGATACCAGCCGGGTTGTGCCGCGAGCATCCGGTGTGTGCCACGCTGCACCGTTTGTCCTTGCTGTAACACAACGATTTCATTCGCTTCGGTTAGAGCTGACAAGCGATGTGCGCTGATGATCAGCGTCCGCTTTTCGCCCCATGTTTTGAGATTCTGCAAAATCTGGTGTTCCGTTCGCCCATCAACCGCAGACAGCGCATCGTCCAGCACCAAAATTTCAGCATCCAGCAACAGCGCTCGGGCAATCGCGATCCGCTGTTTTTGACCGCCCGATAACATCACGCCGCGCTCTCCGACCTCCGTCTGGTAACCCTGAGGTAAACGCAGAATGTCGTCATGAACGCTCGCAAGCCGCGCCGCCTGTTCAATCTCTTGTTGGGTAGCATCAGGCCGACCCAGTGCGATGTTTTGCGCCACGGTATCGGAAAACAAAAAAGGCATTTGCCCCACAACGGCAAAACGGCTGCGCAGTTCATCCAACCGAATGGCGCTCAATGGACGATCGTGATAACGAATTTCTCCCGATTGGGTATCGAAATGACGCAATATCAATGCCAGCAGCGTACTTTTCCCCGAGCCTGTCGGCCCACACAACCCCAGCATATTGCCCGGTGCCAGCGTAAACTGAATATGTTGTAAAGCATCACGGGTATTATCCGGGTAGCGAAACGCGGAGATATTCACTTCCAGCACGCCTCGCTCGGCAGGCAATGATTCCTCACCGTCTTTCACCACGAGCTCTTCCGCAAGCAGTTGACGAATACGGCTATATGCCGCGCTACCACGCTCAACAATATTAAACATCCAGGCCAGCGCCAGCATCGGCCAGATCATCAATCCCAGATACATGACAAAGCTGGTCAACAAACCTAACGTCAGCGAACCGTTAATCACCATCCAACTGCCGCCGCCAATCGCCAGCAAATTCGACAGCCCGACGGCAATATAAATGGTGGGATCGAAGCGGGCATCAACGCGGGCAACATGCATATTTTTGGCACCGGCGTCCGCCGCAACCTGTGCAAAACGCGCGGACTGATAGTTTTCCAACCCGAAGGCTTTAATCATCCGAATGCTGGTCAAACCTTCCTGCGCCTGATCGTTAAGCGAAGAAAACGCGGCCTGTGCGGATTTAAAACGGTTATGCAGTTGGGTGCCATAGCGTTTGATGAAAATCGCCATGACCGGCATCGGAAGCAGCGCCAACAGGGTCAGCTCCCAACTGATTTGAGTACACATGACAACCAATACGGCACAGCCCATCACCATTGAATCGACCAGCGTCAGCACGCCTTCTCCGGCGGCAAAGACCACGCGATCGACATCGTTAGTCGCGCGCGCCATCAGATCGCCGGTACGGTGGCGCTGGTAAAATGCCGGATGCTGACGGCTCAGTTGGCGATAAAAATCCTCTCGTAGTTCAACCGCCAACTGGTATGACGCCCCAAACAGAAACACGCGCCACACGTAGCGCAGCAGATAGACCATGATGGCAGTCAACAGCATCACGCCAATCCACTTCATCATTTCGGCCATCGACATGCCGTGCTGCGTTACACCATCGACAATCACGCCGACCAGTTTAGGGGGCAGCAATTGGAGAATAGCAATCGCAATCAATAGCGCCACAGCACCCAGATAACGCCGCCATTCACGGCGAAAATACCAACTCAGTTGAGCAAAAAGTCTCACGCGGTTTTCATTCCAATAGCCAGACGGGTCATGACAGACTCAGACAAGCGATTATACAAAAGACGGATGGATGATGAATCACAGGGATAAGGGCAGTGCCGTGGTATGTTTGATTCGTTCCATAGCAAAGCTAGATGTTACATCGACCAGCCCGGGAATTCCATTCACCAGCCGTTTATAGAAATCATCATAGCTTTTCATATCAGCGACCTGAACCTGCATCAGGTAATCGTATTCGCCAGCCATGCGATAGAAAGCCAGCACCTCCGGCATATCGGACACCACGCGGGTGAAAGTCTGATACCAGTCTCGGTTATGCTGCTGCGTCTTCAATAAAACAAACGCCGTCAGCCCTAGCCCCAGACGCTCATTATCCAGCAGTGCCACCCGAGCCCGGATGATCCCTTCCTCCTCCAGACGCTTTAGACGTTTCCAGCACGGCGTGGATGTCAGATTCACCGCATCAGCCAGCGTCTGTAGCGAAAGCGTGCAATCCTGTTGCAGCATATTCAGCAATGTGCGATCAATTTTATCCAACATAGTTATACCTAATATGGTTTTACCTAATGTAGTTTTACCTAAAAATAGCGCCGCCGATAGAAAGCTCCCCCTACTCTCCCCCATTAAGAGAGAAAAGTAATGTTCTTCCCGCCCAGAATCATGGTGATAGCATTATTGGCAACATCAACACAGCAATGACATTACCGACCTTCGTTGCGTAAGCCCCCGTTGTTATCATAATTTTAAAGATAGCAATTCGCCATTCACCTCAATAGAAAAAAAATCCACACATAAAGAATAAAAGGGTAAGTTATTCCCTTAAATTAGCCGAAAGGAGATAAAAAGGTAATTTTTTTATCCTGAAAACTCGTTACTCTATTCGCATCACTGCCTAACCGAGTTTTCATCATGACCAATGCCTGGGTTAAAAATGCCATCAGCGCTATCGAAGCAGATTTTCAGCGTTCGGCTGATACGCATCTTATCCGTCTGACCCTGCCGGATTATCCCGGTATCTATTTTTACCTCAAGGATGAAAGCACACATCCCAGCGGCAGTCTGAAGCATCGTCTGGCTCGTTCCTTATTTCTCTACGGGCTGTGCAACGGTTGGATTAAAGAAGGCACGCCGATTATTGAAGCATCATCCGGCAGCACCGCCGTGTCAGAAGCCTATTTTGCACGTTTGCTTGGCCTGCCATTTATCGCCGTCATGCCTTCCTGCACCGCAAAAAGAAAAATCGAGCAAATCGCTTTCTATGGCGGGCGCTGCCATTTTGTCGAACAGGCAGGACAAATCTATGCGGCATCTGAGCAGCTCGCGCAAGAGATGAACGGCCATTATATGGATCAGTTCACCTACGCAGAACGCGCTACTGACTGGCGCGGCAACAACAATATTGCCGACAGCATTTACCGCCAAATGGCACGTGAACCGCATACCGTACCGGATTACATTGTGATGAGCGCAGGAACGGGCGGTACGTCAGCCACGCTCGGTCGCTACATTCGCTATCAGGGGCTGGATACACAACTGGTCGTCGTCGATCCAGAAAACTCCGTCTTCTACGACTGTTACCAACAGCGGGATCGCTCCATTACTGGCCCATGTGGCAGTCGGATCGAAGGTATTGGCCGTCCGCGTGCCGAACCGTCTTTTATTCCTGACGTCATTGATAGCATGATCAAAGTGCCGGATGCCGCCAGCATCGCAACGCTGTACTGGCTGGAAAGCGTGTTAGGCCGCAAAGCAGGCGCTTCCACCGGCACCAACGTCTGGGGAATGCTGCAACTGGCCAAAGAGATGGTGAACCGAGGCCAAAAAGGTGCGATTGTGACGCTGCTCTGCGACAGCGGCGAACGCTATCTGGACACCTACTACAACAGCAGTTGGGTAGAAAAAAATATTGGTGACATTAGCTCTTATCTCAATGTGCTGAACAATCCGAAGATATCTCACCTTTCCCCTGAATCCAGCCTGACGTAACGACAGCCAAGCTATTTTTCAGGTAACTGGTTTTTTCAAATAACGTGTTTTTCAGATAGCGTGTTTTTTCAGATAACATAGCTTTTCAGGTAAAATAGTGACTTTACACCGCAGTGCATTAATGACGTATTGCGGTTAACGTCGCGTTAAGGTGAATGAAGAATGAAGCGTGCTGTTGTCGTTTTTAGCGGTGGACAAGATTCCACAACCTGCCTGATTCAGGCTCTGCAAGATTATGATGACGTCCACTGCATCACCTTCGATTATGGACAACGCCACCGCGCGGAAATTGATGTCGCTCGGGAACTCAGCCAGAAACTGGGGGCAACCGCGCATAAGGTTCTCGACGTCGGCTTGCTGAATGAACTCGCTACCAGCAGCCTGACGCGTGACAGTATTCCAGTCCCCGATTACGATGCCAATGCGCAAGGCATCCCCAATACCTTCGTTCCGGGAAGAAATATTCTTTTCCTAACGCTCGCCGCCATCTACGCCTATCAGGTTGGTGCCGAGGCCGTCATTACTGGCGTATGTGAGACCGATTTTTCCGGTTACCCTGATTGCCGCGACGAATTCGTCAAGGCACTGAACCAGGCGATTGTTTTAGGTATTGCCCGCGATATCCGTTTTGAAACCCCGCTGATGTGGCTTAATAAGGCGGAAACCTGGGCGCTGGCGGATCATTACCAGCAACTCGATACCGTCCGTTACCACACGCTAACCTGCTATAACGGCATCAAGGGTGATGGATGTGGTCAATGTGCCGCCTGCCATTTGCGAGCAAACGGGCTTGCGCAATATCAAAACGACTCCGTGGCTATCATGGCATCGCTGAAGCAGAAAGCGGGGTTACGCTGAGACTTCACGTCGCTACGCAGAGCCCTACACGCAGAACCATCACGCCATGTAAAAAGAACAGGCCACACCGTACAGGTAGTGGCCTGCTGCTTCATGTTAACGGCGAATCTCGTTTAGGTGTTCCAGCAGTTCTCCCTCCAACGGCAGTGATTTTTGTGTCAATAAATCAATGCAGACAAACGTCAGCGTGGCATCGGCCACGTCGCTTTCATCAGACACTCGGGTTATCTTCTGGCTGATCACGCCGCTTTTCGTATTCATCTGTAGTAGCTCGCTATCAATACGCAGCACGTCACCGAGAACGGCAGGCTTGCGATAGTTGATATTGATGTTCACCACGACAAAAGCGACATTGTTGCTATGCATCCAGCCAAAAGCAGGCAACGTTTCCAGCCATTGCCAACGTGCCTCTTCCAGAAACTCCAGATAACGCGCGTTATTAACGTGCTGATAAACATCAATATGATAACCACGAACGGTAATGAAAACCTGCATAGCGGTAATACTCCTGTGACAACATCAACAACTGGTATGACCTGATAATTAGCCTAGCAGAGGTTCGCAGCCCAGAGGAAATGCTCTACTGGGCTGCGACTGACATCACAGTTTTAAACGAGAGAGATTACGCTCAACCAACGCCGCCCCAATTCCTGGGACCTCAGTTAATTGATCGATCTGGGTAAAAGGACCATTTTGCTCACGATAGGTCACTATCGCTTCCGCTTTTTTCAGACCGACACCGTTCATTATTTCCGCCAAATCGGCGGCGTTTGCTGCATTAATGCTTACCTTATCTTCATCACCATCAGGCAGCGTTGCTTTTTCCACTTTCTGATCTGCTGGCGTAGACTTCACCGCGGTTGCCGTACTGTCGACGGCTTTAGGTGCCGCCTGACTCAGTAATGGCAACCCAGACAAGCTCATCCCAATAATTAAGCACAGTGCTTTTATTCCTGATTTTTTCATGCTGTTTCCTCCTTGTGTGTGACAGCACAGCTACCTTGCCGCAGACCCATCAACACCGCAAACAGCAGAATTTAAATGTGGAAAAGGCCGCGAAAGCGGCCTTTTGTTGTTGCAACGATTTGCAAATTTTTGCGGAGCTTATTGCTGTTCTTGCGCCGCATTGCCCATCTTGATTTTCGCTTGACTACGTAAGCTGGACAGCAGGGAATCAAACAGTGCGCCCAGAGAACCTTGCTGAACCTGGCTAGCAAACTGTGTTTTCTGCTCATCGTTTAGCTGATGTGGCGTCACGCTATCCAGCGCGACCAGCACGACATTGCCAGCTTGATCCTGAGTGATCGCATAAGATGGCTTATCTTTCTCTGGATGTGGCATAGCAAAGACTGCTTCGGCCGTTGCATCACCCTGAGAGATAGAAGACATCGTTTTTGCCTCACCAAAGCTCAGGCCCGCCGCTTTAAGCGCATCATCTTTACCTTGCTTCAGTTCAGCCAGAATTTTTTCAGCGTCTACACGTGTCTGCTGTTCAGCCTTCTGACGTTTCAGCGTCTCTACGATCTCGGTACGAACCTGATCCAGAGGGCGAGTACTTTCAGGCTTGTGCTCAGTGATACGCAGAACGAAAGCACGATCGCCGTCGACATTAATCACATCGGAGTTGTTGCCCGCAGCACCATTCTCGCCCAGCAGCGCACCGCTAAAGATAGCCTGCGTTACCGGTTGGAAGTTCAGCGCAGCGGGAACTTTCTCACGCGTAAACCAGTCGGTCTGCGTGGCTTTCACACCAGCCGCTTCTTCTGCTGAAGCCAGAGACTCGTTGTCATTGCTGGCCGCTTCGCTGACTTTTTGTTGCAGCGCATAGTAACCATCCTGCGCTTTTTCGTGCTTCACTTTCTCAGCGATCTCGGCACGCACTTCGCTCAACGGTTTGACCTGCTGCGGCTGAACCTCATCCAGACGGACAATCAGATAGCCAACAGAGGATTTAATCGCTTCGGAAACCTGACCTTTCTCTGTCAGTTTTGCCTGCTTCAGCTCATCAATCATGCTGTTTTCGTCCATCCATCCCAGATCGCCACCGTTGCGGCGCGAGATAACGTCCGTCGATTTTTCTTTCGCCAGCGTAGCGAAATCACCACCTTGCTTCAGCGCATCCAGAATAGACGCTGCATCGGCCTCATTCTTCACCTGAATCACGCTGAATTTCTTGCGCTCAGGTTGGGAATAGTCGCTCTTGTTCTGTTCGTAGAAATCGTTGATGGCAGCATCGTCTACTTTCACGCCGTCCATGATGCTTGCCGCATCCAGCGTGATATAGCTGACTTTGAATTCTTCTGGTGCGATGAAATTCCCTTTGTTTTGATCGTAATAACTCTGGATCTCATCGTCAGCAACCGTCTGCGCTTTCGCCTTGGCAGCAATATCAATGGTTGCAACACGGACAACACGATCTTGTGCAGCCAGTTTCACCAGATTATCGATCTCCTGCGGCAGCAGGAATGCGGTATTGCCAAAGCCACGAATCAGTTGCTGTGAAGTCAGTTGTTTACGCAGCATCTGCGCATACATATCCGGCGTTACGCCAAGACGACGAACCTGATCCAGATACTTTTCATTATCAAAACGGTTGTCGGTCTGAAACGCAGGAACATCAAAGATCGCCTGTTTGATTTGCTCATCACTGATGTTCAACCCCAGCTTGTTGGCATACTGATCCAGCAAGGTTTCATCAATGAGTTGGGAGAGTGCCTGTCTACGCAATTGCTGCATGTAGCCGTCATTACTCGCCAGAAGAGAGAAATTCTCCCCCAAGGTTTCCTGCTGACGACTGCGTTCGTTCTGTACTGCCTGCTCAAGCTGTGCGCGGGTAATTTCTTGCCCGTTCACCTTTGCAGCGTAATCTCCTGAACCACCAATAAGATAATCACCAACGCCAGTTAGAACGAATGATGCGATGATCAAAGCAAGAATAATTTTGAGCACGACGTTATTCGCGGCCGTACGTAAATTGTCCATCATAATGTGACAACACTCCGCTGTAGAATGGATAAAACTCCCTGCGCTGGCCGGAGCCATGCATCCTTGCGATTGCTATAGCCCAATACAAGGCTAGGGCGCACTTAAGCTTATTGCCCGCCACGTCTGCCATGTGCCGGGTATGTATAGTCCTAATAAATAAAAGGCACATCATAAAATGATGCGCCCCGTATCTTACCCTACCAATACCATTGCGTCAGGTATTGTTTGGCGACCAAAGTGGTTATACGCCAAACCTGTGACGTAATAATCAGTTAACGGCGTCTTTCAGCGTTTTACCAGCACGGAATCCTGGTACTTTCGCCGCAGGGATGCTGATTTCCTTACCCGTTTGCGGGTTACGGCCAGTACGAGCAGCACGCTCACGCACTGAGAAAGTACCAAAACCGACCAAAGCAACATCATCCCCTTCTTTCAGGGATTCGGTAACGGAACTAATAATTGCATCTAACACACGCCCTGCTGCCGCTTTGGAAATATCAGCATCTGCGGCAATTTTGTCGATCAATTGTGACTTGTTCACTCTGTCATCCCCTCTGGAATTCTCTTATCGCGCTTCAATGTCCCAAGACGCGATACGCAACTTATTATTAATGCTGCCATGCTTAGCCAGTGACGGCTAAAACTAACAGTGCTCTAACTTAGCGGTACAAAAAAAAGCTGGCAAGCACGATTTCACTCACCAGCCCTGATTTTCTCAAGGGTTTTTGCGACAGGTCACTATTTTACCTTGGCTTTGGTCTTGGCTTTAGGCGTCGAGACCACTTGCATACCAGAAGGCGCATTCTGCAACGCTAACGCTAACACTTCCTCAATACGTTTCACCGGATGGATGTTCAGATCGGCAATCACGTTCTGTGGGATATCCTCCAGATCGCGCTTGTTGTCATCAGGAATCAATACCGTCTTGATACCACCACGGTGTGCAGCCAGCAGTTTCTCTTTCAGACCACCAATCGGCAATACCAAGCCACGCAGGGTAATCTCCCCCGTCATCGCCACATCGGCACGCACTGGGTTACCGGTCAAACAAGAAACCAGCGCGGTACACATCGCGATACCCGCACTTGGACCGTCTTTCGGCGTCGCACCTTCTGGAACGTGAACGTGGATATCACGCTTCTCGTAAAAATCAGCATTGATGCCTAATTTTTCCGCTCTGGCACGAACCACGGTAAGCGCAGCCTGAATCGACTCCTGCATGACCTCACCCAGTGAACCGGTATAAGTCAGCTTACCTTTGCCCGGTACGCAGGCCGTTTCAATCGTCAGCAGGTCGCCGCCCACTTCCGTCCAGGCCAGTCCGGTCACCTGCCCTACGCGATTTTCATCGTCCGCACGACCATAGTCAAAGCGCTGTACCCCAAGGAAATCCTTAAGGTTATCGCCCGAAATCTGGATATGCTTAGTGGATTTATCCATCAACAGTGTTTTTACTGCTTTACGGCACAGCTTGGAGATTTCACGCTCCAGACTACGTACGCCAGCTTCACGCGTGTAATAACGGATAATGCCAACAATCGCGCTGTCTTCTACCGACAGCTCGCCATTTTTCAGCGCATTACGTTCGATCTGTTTCGGCAGCAGATGCTGTTTGGCGATATTCAGTTTTTCGTCTTCGGTATAGCCGGAAAGACGAATAACTTCCATACGGTCAAGCAGCGGTGCCGGGATGTTCATGGAGTTAGACGTCGCAACAAACATCACATCGGACAGATCGTAGTCGACCTCCAGATAGTGATCGTTAAACGCCACGTTTTGCTCAGGATCGAGCACTTCCAGCAAGGCAGAAGCCGGATCGCCACGCATGTCAGAAGACATCTTGTCGATCTCATCCAGCAGGAATAGCGGGTTTTTCACACCAACTTTTGCCATTTTCTGGATCAGTTTGCCCGGCATGGAACCGATATAGGTACGGCGGTGACCGCGGATTTCTGCTTCGTCACGCACGCCACCCAGCGCCATACGCACATACTGGCGTCCGGTCGCTTTGGCGATAGACTGACCGAGCGAGGTTTTACCCACGCCAGGAGGCCCTACCAGACAGAGAATCGGCCCTCTGATCTTGCTGACCCGGCTCTGTACTGCGAGGTATTCGAGGATGCGTTCTTTTACGCGATCCAGACCATAATGATCGGTATCCAGCATTTCCTGCGCTTTCAGCAAGTCTTTCTTCACTTTGCTGCGTGCATTCCACGGTACCTGCACCATCCAGTCGATATAGCTGCGCACCACTGTCGCTTCCGCTGACATCGGTGACATCATTTTCAGCTTTTGTAATTCTGCTTCGGTTTTCTCACGCGCGTCTTTCGGCATTTTCGCCGCTTCAATCTTGCGTTTTAACGCTTCAAGTTCATCCGGTGCGTCATCCATCTCACCCAGCTCTTTCTGAATAGCTTTCATTTGCTCATTCAGATAGTACTCACGCTGGCTTTTTTCCATTTGCTTCTTAACGCGGCCACGAATCCGTTTTTCTACCTGCAACAGGTCGATTTCGGATTCCATCATCGCCATCAGGTACTCCAAACGTTCAGTGATATCGAACATTTCAAGTACAGACTGCTTATCAGCCAGTTTCAGCGGCATATGTGCAGCAATGGTGTCGGCTAAACGCGCAGCATCATCAATGCTGTTCAGAGATGTCAGCACTTCCGGCGGGATCTTCTTGTTCAGCTTGATGTATCCCTCAAACTGATTGATCGCCGTGCGCATGAGCACTTCCTGCTCGCGCTCATCAATCGCTGGGGAATCAAGATATTCTGCGTGTGCAGCGAAATGCTCACCGCTGTCAGAAAGTGTCGTAATACGCGCACGCTGTAACCCTTCGACCAGCACTTTTACCGTGCCGTCCGGCAGTTTCAGCATTTGAAGAATTGAGGCTACCGTCCCTACTGAGAAAAGATCGTTAATACTTGGCTCATCCGTTGAGGCTTCTTTCTGTGCCACCAGCATGATCTTCTTATCATGATCCATTGCGGCTTCAAGGCACCGAATCGATTTCTCCCGACCAACAAACAACGGAATGACCATGTGCGGATAAACCACCACATCGCGCAAGGGCAATACGGGGATTTCTATGCGTTCGGAACGCTCAGGGTTCATAGAGCTCTCTCTTAGTTTCGTTTCCGCCAGGTTATGGGAATCTCGTGAAACGCGGTTTTCACGGGTTTCATCAAATAGGTATTTGAGTATATGGGGATAAATATCTCACATTCAACGACCAGCATGCGTGTAAAAAACAAATGGGGGATAAAATCCCCCATTTTTATTTTTTGATACAGCCAAATTGATTAATTATTCGCCGGACGCCTGCTGTGTCTCAGGCTTGCCATAGATCAGCAATGGCTCAGATTGGCCCGCAATCACGGATTCATCAATGACGACTTTATCCACACTTTCCAGCGATGGCAGGTCATACATGGTATCCAGCAGAGCTGCTTCAACGATAGAACGCAAACCACGCGCACCGGTTTTACGCACCATCGCTTTCTTGGCAATCGCCGTCAGCGCTTCATCGCGGAATTCCAGATCAACGCCTTCGAGATTGAACAACGCCTGATACTGCTTGGTCAGCGCATTCTTCGGCTCACGCAGAATCTGAATCAGTGCTTCTTCGCTCAGTTCTCGCAGCGTAGCCACCACTGGCAGACGGCCGATAAACTCAGGAATCAAACCGAATTTAATCAAGTCACCCGGTTCAACATTGCTTAACAGCTCGCCTTCTGTTGCTTTGTCAGCCGATCCTTTCACCGTTGCATTAAAGCCGATACCGCGACCTGTATCGGTACGTTGATCGATCACTTTGTCCAGACCCGCAAACGCGCCGCCGCAGATAAATAGGATCTTAGAGGTATCAACCTGCAAGAACTCCTGCTGCGGATGCTTACGCCCGCCCTGCGGTGGAACCGCAGCAATCGTGCCCTCGATCAGCTTCAGCAACGCCTGCTGCACGCCTTCACCAGATACGTCACGAGTGATCGACGGGTTGTCTGACTTACGAGAAATCTTGTCGATTTCATCGATGTAGACAATGCCACGCTGCGCTTTCTGCACATCGTAATCGCACTTCTGCAACAGCTTCTGAATGATGTTCTCGACGTCTTCACCGACGTAACCCGCTTCGGTCAACGTAGTGGCATCCGCCATCGTGAACGGGACATCCAGGAAGCGCGCCAGCGTTTCTGCCAGCAGCGTCTTACCGCTCCCCGTAGGGCCGATCAGCAGGATGTTACTTTTACCCAGTTCGATCCCGTTGCTGCTGTCACCATTACGCAAGCGTTTATAGTGGTTATATACCGCAACGGCCAATACCTTCTTGGCCTGCTCTTGTCCGATAACGTAATCGTCAAGGTGGCGGCGAATTTCGTGTGGCGTCGGCAACGCACTGCGCTCACGGTGGGGCGCCACTTCCTTAATTTCTTCGCGAATAATGTCGTTACACAAGTCAACACATTCATCGCAGATATACACCGACGGCCCGGCAATCAGCTTACGCACTTCATGCTGGCTTTTGCCGCAAAAAGAGCAGTACAGTAACTTTCCTGAACCGTCTTTGCGCTTATCTGTCATGAGTTAAACCTCTTTTTCGTCTTTTGCCCGCAGGCCAACCACAGCGATACCGCTACAACGAACGCCGATACTTATAGCCAATACGCGTAAAATAACCTCGCACAACAGACTATCGGTCGAACACTGATTTTTAGCTACACCAGACCGCTAATATGGCGAATTATTACCCACGGTTAGTGAATACGGAGTCTACCAAACCGTAGTCTACTGCCTCACTGGCAGAGAGGAAACGATCGCGCTCGGTGTCTCTCTCTATCGCTTCAAGAGGCTGACCCGTATGTTTCGCCATCAGCTCATTCATCTTGGCTTTTACTTTCAGTATTTCTTTGGCATGGATTTCAATATCCGTTGCCTGCCCTTGGAAACCGCCCAATGGCTGGTGAATCATGACGCGCGAGTTAGGCAGGCAAATACGTTTACCTTTGGCTCCCGCCGTCAACAGGAAAGCGCCCATAGAACAGGCCTGTCCCATACAGATCGTGCTGACATCTGGCTTGATAAACTGCATGGTGTCATAAATGGACATACCGGCAGTAATGACGCCACCTGGGGAATTAATGTACAGATAAATGTCTTTTTCTGGGTTTTCGGCTTCCAGAAACAGCATCTGTGCCACGACCAAGTTCGCCATGTGATCTTCGACCTGGCCAGTCAAGAAGATTATCCGTTCTTTTAGCAGACGGGAATAGATATCGTAAGAACGTTCCCCACGCGAGGTCTGTTCAACCACCATCGGCACTAACGCCATATGAGGTGCTTGTCTTTCTTGTTCGCCACTGTATGACATTCACGTCTCCTAGATAAAATGCGTCTGGCACTCTTAGCGTTGTTCAATGATTGCATTGTTCAATTCTACTAGAGATAGGGGGGGATGACTATGGAACCCTGCCTCGTCCTTGCTGAACAACCCATATGGCCGAGAATCATGACCTGCTGTGCCCACTTTTCCTCTTCAGTGAATGGGGGCACACGCATTGTATTTCAAGCTTACACTATCAATCGTTCTCTATTAAAGAACCAATTATTTTATTCTTAATACGTTATCGGCACGGCAACGTTGTGGTTTAACTCATTGCCTGACCTAACAAATTCTCTGCATGAGTTAATCATAGTGCAATTTCAGGCGACCCTCTCTCGTCGATTCACTAGCGGAGGCGAAGGCGCTAAACGCCGGCGTTAAGTACCACCTAAACGATAATCATCAGTATATTGCGAACGCCACAAGCAAAAAGCCCGCGCCATAAGGCACGGGCTTTGATAGGGAAGCATCCCCGCTACGCAATAAACAATGTTGATCTCAACAAGGTTTATGCCGTAGTTGTTTGATTCATCAGTTCGTTGAAGCTTACTGATTTCTCAACGACTTTCGCTTTAGCAAGTACGGTTTCTACCGCTTGCTCTTCCAGAGCGACGTTACGCATGTTGTTCAGCAGCTCTTTGTTTTTGCTGTAGAACTCGATAACTTCCTGTGGATCTTCGTAAGCAGAAGCCATCTCTTCGATCAGCGCATTAACGCGTGCTTCGTCAGCTTTCAGCTCATTGGTGCTGATAACTTCACCCAGCAACAGACCGATAACAACACGGCGTTTAGCTTGCTCTTCGAACAGCTCACGCGGTAATTCCTGCGCTTGCTTCTCGTTGCCGCCAAAACGCTGTGCAGCCTGACGACGCAGAACGTCGATTTCGCCATCGATCAGTGCAACTGGCACGTCGATTTCGTTGGCGTTGATCAGTCCGTCCAGAACCTGAGTTTTCACACGGTTACGCACCGCGCCTTTCAGCTCACGTTCCATATTTTTACGAACTTCAGCACGCAGGCCTTCCTGAGAGCCATCAGCCACGCCGAAACGCTTGATGAATTCTTCAGTCAGTTCAGGCAGCTCACGCTCTTCAACTTTCTTCAGAACGATAGCGAACTGAGCCGCTTTTCCTTTCAGGTTTTCAGCGTGGTAATCTTCTGGGAAGTTCACGTCGATAGTGAATTCTTCACCCGCTTTGTGACCAACGATGCCATCTTCAAAGCCTGGGATCATGCGGTTCTGGCCCATTGCCAGAACGAAGTCGGACGCTTTTCCGCCTTCAAAGACTTCACCGTCGATAGAACCAGTGAAATCGATCGTTGCACGATCTTCCGCTGCCGCAGCGCGGTCAGTTTCTTTCCAGGTTGCCTGTTGCTTACGCAGCGTGTCCAGCATGGTATCAACGTCAGCATCAGTCACTTCAACAACCGGTTTTTCAACTTCGATCGCATCCAGACCTTTCAGTTCGATTTCCGGGTACACGTCAAACTCAACAGAGTAAGTGAAGTCGCCGCCTACAGCATATTCGCCAGGGATATAGTTAGGCGCGCCAACCGGATTAATTTTTTCTTTGATGATCGCGTCAACAAAGTTGCGCTGCATCAGGTCACCCAATACGTCCTGACGCACGGAGGCACCATAACGCTGAGCAACAACATTCATCGGCACTTTGCCTTTACGAAAACCGTCAATACGTACTTTTTTGGCCGCGTTGACCAGCTCGCTCTTCACCGCACTCTCAATGATGTCAGCAGCAACGGTAATCGTTACGCGACGTCCCAGACCTTGAGTGGTTTCAACTGAAACTTGCATCTTGTTACCTCAAAAAATCACAGTGATCGGTCAACCCCAAAACTATTCTCGCGACGAAAACTCTCACGACAGCAGGGCTGATTCAGCGCTGGCACCAAGGCGCACAGGCTTAAATAAACCTCGCAGAACCGGGAAATTGCCAACCCCGTCCCTGTAGTCAGAAGCGTCCCGAATACATTCAGGAAAAATAGACGCAGCATTATAGCGATATAGAAGGGATGAGTCGAGAACGGCGGGCAGACTATTACAGCAACAGATTCACACTTTTGTCAGTAACCCGTCCCGATATGTCAGGAACGGGCCATATTCATGACTTAAGAAAGGATGCCAGCGCCACCGCAAGGCGGTGAAGAAGGGACCGCATTTTGCAAGCTGGTCCACTCTTTTGTCGTATACGTATGTAGCGCGAGTGCATGCACCGACCCCGCCAGCTCCGCGGCCAGTACGGCATAGACTGCGCGATGCCGCCCAATCACACGTTCGCCCGTGAATTTATCGCTGACCAACACAACTTTAAAATGACTTTCCGCTCCCGCAGGCACGTTGTGGCGATAGCTCTCATCAATCACTTCTAAATGAACGGGTTCAAAACCCACACGCAGCTTTTCTTCTATCGTTTCACGCATCATACGACTACCCTTTCGGCTTGGGGAAAATGTGATATCAACGCGACATTGCTGTCATTCACCGATGTCCGAATCAGTATAACCTTAGCGTTTTTTCAATCTGTTATGCCTAAGAGCGGCATGACAAAGAAGAAAAAAGGGTCACGAAGAGTGGAGATATCATCGGCGGTATTGATGTGATAAAAACGTTTTTCTGGGTCAACGGCATGAAAAAGATGAATTTCAGGACAATTTACCTGCTATCGGCTCTTTTTCCTGCCTGTGGCGATGATATGATATCAACAATATTTGTCAGCTCACCACACTAATCATTACTGAGAAAATACGAATGTTAAAAAAATTATTTTTCCCTCTTCTGGCCGTCATTCTGCTTGCAGGATGTGCAGCAAAAAGCAACACGCTGAACATCACCCCAAAAATCAGCCTGCCTTCCCAGGACCCGACGCTGATGGGCGTAACGATTAGTATCAATGGTGCAGACCAACGCGCCGATCAGGCTCTGGCGAAAGTGAATCGCGATGGCCAACTGATTACGCTGACGCCTTCTCGCGATCTGCGTTTCCTGTTGCAAGAAGCGCTGGAGAAACAAATGACCGCGCGTGGTTACATGATCGGTACTGGCGGCCCGGTAGCCTTGCAGATCGTGGTTAACCACCTGTACGCCGATGTCTCCGAAGGCAACCTGCGCTACAACATCACCACCAAAGCAGATATCTCCATCATTTCTCAGGCAGCAAATGGCAACAAGCAGGTGAAGAACTACCGCTCAACCTATAACGTTCAGGGCGCGTTTACTGCCAATAATGAGAACATTACCAATGCCGTTAACACGGTGTTAGGCGATGTCATCAACGACATGGCACAAGACACAACAGTAAGTAGCTTTATCAAAGAAAACGCCCGTTAATTTCTGTACGCCGCTTCCCTTGCTCCTGAACGCTCACGGAGCAAGGGAAAGGACTCTTCATGTTTAGTCGCATCATTGCTTTGTTCAGCCAACGTAATTCGCTTTTTATGCTGTTGCTTGGCTTCGCTTCCGGTTTACCACTGGCATTGACCTCCGGCACCTTGCAAGCCTGGATGACCATCGAGAATGTCGATCTGAAAACCATTGGTTTCTTCTCTTTGGTTGGTCAGGCCTACGTATTCAAGTTCCTGTGGTCCCCGCTGATGGATCGCTACACCCCACCGTTTCTCGGCCGACGCCGCGGCTGGCTGATAGTCAGTCAACTTCTGCTGATTGCTGCCATTATTGGTATGGGGTTTATGAACCCGGCTCGCGATCTCTGGTGGCTGGCTGCGCTGGCGGTTCTGGTCGCATTCTGCTCCGCTTCTCAGGATATTGTTTTTGATGCCTATAAGACGGATTTACTTCCCCCAGAAGAACGCGGCACAGGCGCAGCCACCTCGGTATTAGGTTATCGTCTGGCGATGCTGGTTTCTGGTGGACTGGCGTTATGGATGGCCGATCGCTATTTCGGCTGGCAGGCCACCTATTGGTTAATGGCAGGACTCATGCTGATCGGTGTGTTCGCGACCCTGTTAGCACCGGAACCACTTAATAGTCAGCCAGCACCACGCAGCATGGAACAAGCGATTGTTGCCCCCCTGCGCGATTTCTTCGCACGCAACAACGCCTGGCTCATTCTTCTGCTTATCGTGTTATACAAGCTCGGTGACGCCTTTGCGGTCAGCCTGACGACAACCTTCCTGATTCGCGGCGTTGGTTTCAATGCCGGTGATGTCGGGCTGGTTAATAAGACGCTTGGACTCTTCGCCACCATCGTGGGAGCCATTTACGGCGGATTATTGATGCAGCGGCTCTCCCTGTTCAGAGCGCTGATGCTGTTTGGTATTCTTCAGGCCGTATCCAACGCGGGGTACTGGCTGCTGGCTATAACCGCCAAAAATCTGTTCACCATGGCTACCGCTGTTTTTCTGGAAAATCTCTGCGGCGGTATGGGGACAGCAGCATTCGTCGCACTATTGATGACGCTATGTAATAAGTCGTTCTCAGCCACACAGTTTGCTCTGCTTTCCGCCCTTGCCGCCGTCGGACGGGTTTACGTTGGCCCTATCGCAGGCTGGTTTGTCGAATCCTATGGCTGGGCATGGTTCTACCTGTTCTCGATTTTTGCCGCATTACCGGGCCTGGCCATCCTGCTGATCTGCCGTGAGACGTTGGAGTTTACCCAGAAAACCGACACCTTTCAGTTACGAACAAATTTCCAGAGCTATTACAAGAAAGCTTTATATTTGTTAGGATTGGGTGCGATCGTGCTGGCATTGTGGCTCATGCTGCTGATCAGCAATGCGCTGGAATGGTCCTCACTGCCAGAGGTAGCAGAGTACCTGCTCGCCGCAGGCGGCGCACTCGCTCTGCTGGGCATTTTCTTCGGTAGCTTGCTGGATTACCTGTCGCTCAGACGTGCATCAAAACCGTCAACACACTGACGATATTCGTTCAGGCAGCGCCCGCATGTTGCCTGAACCTATTACAGTTTTCCTTTATTTAATTATTTTTCCCATAATTATCTTGCTAGCTGGAATTTTATTTCCTCGTAAAAATCCGTCAGAACTAATTTCATTTGTCATCAAAAACGCAGATTGAACAAAAATTTTCACTAAATCGGAAATAGAAAATAAGCGTTATGGTGAGTTGTAATTTCTTATTATCCATCCATACTCTTATCGGGGTAGCCTCTTAATTTGCTGTTTTTCAATACCATTTTTATTTTGGCTATCTTTGTGACATTAAGGGCAAAAAACAGCAACAAACGGCTGACATAACCTTAATCATGTTTACAGTGCAGTAACCTTCCCGTAAAATGCCCGCTCGCGTAAAATGACAATAGAGCCCTTGTTATTGAGGTCGCTAGATGAGACTCAAGAAATACAATACAATTTTTGGGATGCTGTCTTTATTTGCAGCCACTGCTCTACTGAGCGGTTGCGATATGGCACTGATGAACCCCAAAGGAGAGATCGGGTTAGAGCAAAGATCGTTAATACTGACTGCCATCGGGCTGATGTTGATCGTTGTGATTCCCGTTATCGTTATGACGATAGCTTTTGCCTGGAAGTTCCGTGCTTCCAATGAAAAGGCAAAATATACCCCGAACTGGTCACACTCCAATAAGATAGAAGCAGTAGTTTGGACTGTACCAATTATCATTATCGTCATTCTTGGGACGATTACCTGGAAGACGACCCACTCGCTTGATCCCTATAAGCCACTGGTATCAGACGTCAAACCTATCAATGTCGAAGTTGTTTCGCTTGACTGGAAATGGCTGTTTGTTTACCCGGACCTGGGTATCGCGACGGTTAACGAACTGGCTTTCCCTGCCAACGTACCTGTTGCGTTCAAGATTACATCCGACTCCGTGATGAACTCCTTCTTCATCCCTCGTCTTGGTGGACAGATCTATGCCATGGCCGGAATGCAGACGAAGCTCCACCTGATCGCTAACGAACCGGGTAAATATGACGGTATCTCTGGCGGCTATAGTGGTAAAGGCTTCTCTGGTATGAAGTTCACCGCAATTGCTACACCAACTCAACAAGAGTTCGAACAGTGGGTTGCGAACGTTCGGTCGTCCCCTAAGACACTGAATACTATGGATGAATTCAACGCTTTAGCTAAACCAAGTGAATTCCATCCTGTCGAATACTTCTCCAGTGTCCAGCCGGATTTGTTTAATAATCTTATTCGCAAATTCACAGGCAGCGGCATGAACATGCAACATCATGGTGAAGGCATGAAGCACGAAGAAAACATGCAACACGGTGAGGGTATGAACATGGGCGAGCATAGCTCGCACAAAGGAGCCGAGGGATAATACGATGTTCGGAAAACTTACACTCGATGCGGTTCCGTATCACGAACCCATTATTATGGTCACCGTGGCGGCGATCATCGTTGGCGGCCTTGCGCTGCTAGCGGCAATAACCTATTTCGGCAAGTGGAAATGGCTGTGGGCCGAATGGTTCACCTCCGTCGACCACAAGAAAATCGGTATCATGTACATCATCGTCGGTCTGGTGATGATGATACGTGGTTTTGCCGATGCCATCATGATGCGTGGCCAGCAGGTGCTGGCCTCTGCTGGGCAAGAAGGCTTCCTAAACGCTCACCACTACGATCAGATTTTCACCGCGCACGGTGTGATCATGATCTTCTTCGTGGCGACACCGTTCGTCGTTGGTCTGATGAACCTTGCGGTTCCTTTGCAGATCGGTGCGCGTGACGTTGCTTTCCCCTTCCTGAACTCCCTTAGCTTCTGGCTGTTTGTTGCGGGCGTTATCTTGATCAACCTCTCTCTCGGGGTAGGTGAGTTCGCACAGACGGGTTGGGTGGCGTATCCGCCGCTTTCAGGAAAGGAGTACAGTCCCGGCGTCGGGGTCGATTACTGGATATGGAGTCTACAGATATCCGGTATCGGTACTACGCTGACAGGTGTTAACTTCTTCGCCACCATTCTGAAGATGCGCGCACCTGGCATGACGCTGATGAAAATGCCAGTATTTACCTGGACGGCACTGTGTACCAACGTGCTGATCATTGCCGCATTCCCAATATTGACCGTTACCATTGCGCTGCTGACGCTTGACCGTTACCTCGGCACCCATTTCTTTACCAATGATATGGGTGGCAACATGATGATGTACATCAACCTGATTTGGGCATGGGGTCATCCTGAGGTTTACATTCTGGTGCTGCCGATCTTTGGTGTTTACTCCGAAGTGGTTGCCACCTTCTGTAAAAAACGTCTGTTTGGCTACACCTCACTGGTGTGGGCAACTATTGCGATTACGGTTCTGTCGTTCATCGTTTGGCTGCACCACTTCTTTACCATGGGGTCCGGCGCGAACGTCAACGCCTTCTTCGGTATAGCCACCATGATTATTTCAATCCCAACCGGGGTTAAAATCTTCAACTGGCTGTTCACCATGTATCAAGGCCGTATTCAGTCTCACTCCACGATGCTGTGGACCACGGGCTTCATCATCACCTTTACCATCGGTGGGATGACCGGCGTACTGCTGGCCGTACCAGGCGCGAACTTTGTCCTGCACAACAGCCTGTTCCTGATTGCTCACTTCCATAACGTGATCATCGGCGGTGTGGTGTTCGGTTGCTTCGCAGGTATTACTTACTGGTTCCCGAAAGCCTTTGGTTTCACCCTGAACGAAACCTGGGGTAAACGTGCGTTCTGGTTCTGGATTATTGGCTTCTTCGTTGCCTTCATGCCGCTGTACGTCCTCGGCTTCATGGGGATGACGCGTCGTCTGAGCCAGCAAATCAACCCTGAATTCCACGCCTTGCTGGTTGTGGCATCCATCGGTGCAGTGCTGATCGGTATCGGTGTGCTGTGTCAGGTGATCCAATTCTACGTCAGTATCCGTGACCGTCACCAGAACCGTGACCTGACGGGCGATCCGTGGGGTGGACGTACGCTGGAGTGGGCAACCTCTTCTCCTGCACCGTTCTACAACTTCGCTGTCGTGCCGCATGTTGACGAACGTGATGCGTTCTGGGAAGCGAAAGAGAAAGGTGAAGCTTACAAGCGCCCTGCCAGCTATGAAGAGATTCACATGCCGAAGAACACCGGCGCCGGTGTGATTATCTCCGCATTCAGCCTGGTATTCGGTTTTGCCATGATCTGGCATATCTGGTGGCTGGCCATCGCTGGCTTCGCAGGCATGATTGTGACCTGGATTGTGCATAGCTTTAATCAAGACGTGGATTACTACGTGCCGGTTAAAGAAATTGAGCAAATTGAGAATCAGAATTTTGATCAACTCAGTAAGGCAGGCGTGAAACATGTCAACTGAAACTCTGACTAACCACAATACTGCCCATGCCGAGCATGGGCACCACGACACAGGCGCCAATAAAGTATTCGGCTTCTGGGTCTACCTGATGAGCGACCTGATTATTTTCGGGTCACTGTTCGCGACCTATGCGGTACTGGTTAACGGTACCGCAGGTGGCCCAAGCGGGAAGGACATTTTCCAACTGCCCTTCGTGCTGGTAGAAACGTTCGCGTTGCTGTTCAGTAGTATTACCTATGGCATGGCGATGATCGCCATGAACAAGGGTAACAAATCTCAGGTTAATGCCTGGCTGGGCATAACGTTCTTGTTCGGTCTGGTGTTTATCGGGATGGAAATCTATGAATTCCATCACCTGATCGTGGAAGGCTATGGCCCGGATCGCAGCGCGTTCCTGTCCGCCTTCTTCGCACTGGTCGGCACTCACGGGCTCCACGTAACGGGCGGTCTGATCTGGTTGGTCATCATGATGCTTCAGGTGTCCAAACGTGGCCTGACGGCAACCAACAAAACACGTCTGATGTGCCTGAGCCTGTTCTGGCACTTCCTTGACGTGGTGTGGATCTGTGTCTTCACCGTTGTTTATCTGCTGGGGGCAATCTAATGAGTCATTCAACAACCGATCATTCAGGTGCTAGCCACGGCAGCGTCAAGTCATACGTAATAGGTTTTGTACTGTCAGTAATTTTGACAGTGATTCCTTTCAGTATGGTCATGAGCGGCACTGCCTCACATAGCGCCATTCTTTTCACGGTGGTGGGATGTGCAGTGGTTCAGATTCTGGTGCATCTGGTGTACTTCCTGCACCTGAATACGTCCTCAGAAGAGCGCTGGAACGTGGTGGCTCTTGTGTTTGCCGTCCTGATTATCGCTATTGTCGTCGTGGGCTCCATCTGGATTATGATGAGCGCACACCACAATATGATGATCCAGTAACAGAGCCGTAAAAGATGATTAAGCAATACCTGCAAGTTACTAAACCAGGAATTATTTTCGGAAATCTGATTTCCGTTATCGGTGGATTTCTCCTTGCGGCCCAAGGCCGCATTGATTATCCCCTGTTTTTCGCCACCCTCGTGGGTGTGTCGTTAGTCGTTGCATCTGGCTGCGTGTTTAACAACGTCATTGACCGCGACATCGACAAGAAAATGGAGAGAACCAAAAATCGGGTTCTGGTAAAGGGACTGATTTCGCTGAAGGTAACGCTGGTTTACGCATCGCTGTTAGGTATTGCGGGCTTTGCTCTGCTTTACATCGCGGCTAACCCGCTGGCCATGTGGCTGGCGGTGATGGGCTTCGTGGTGTATGTCGGTGTGTATAGTCTGTACATGAAGCGGCATTCTGTCTATGGCACGCTGATTGGCAGCTTGTCTGGCGCGGCACCACCGGTTATCGGTTACTGTGCCGTCAGCAACCAGTTCGACGCTGGCGCGTTGATTCTGCTGCTGATCTTTAGCCTGTGGCAGATGCCGCATTCCTACGCGATTGCGATTTTCCGCTTCAAGGATTATCAGGCCGCCAACATCCCGGTACTGCCTGTTGTGAAAGGCATCTCCGTTGCGAAACACCACATCACGCTCTATATCGTAGCGTTTGCGGTAGCGACGCTAATGCTGTCTCTCGGCGGCTATGCCGGCTATAAATATCTGATCGTTGCCGCAGCAGTGAGCGTCTGGTGGTTGGGTATGGCGCTGTCAGGCTATAAAAATGCGATTGATGACCGTGTATGGGCAAGAAAACTGTTTGTTTTCTCCATTGTCGCGATTACGTCACTGAGCGTCATGATGTCTGTGGATTCAATGGCACCCGCGCATGAAATCATGCTGACCTACCTGCGTTAATCACAAGTAGCGTTACATACATTAAGAAAAACAGGTGGCTTGTCCGCCTGTTTTTTTATGTCCTATTTTCTGCACGTCCCCTTCAGACCGTCACGCAATGTTGGAAAATGCCCCTGCGTTTTTTTCTTTTCCCCTCCCCTACGGTCTCCTCCGCCAAATCACGTAACAAACCTATCGTTTACTGTCTGACCAAGAACGCACTAAAATAGTGGCAATTGCTTTTCAGAGGTACACATGAACGATAATAAAATGACCCCTGGCGAATTACGTGCCACATGGGGTTTGGGAGCCGTTTTTTCACTGCGCATGCTTGGCATGTTCATGGTGCTGCCTGTGCTAACGACTTACGGCATGGCCTTACAGGGCGCCAGTGAAGCGCTGATCGGTATTGCCATCGGTATTTATGGCCTGATGCAGGCTATTTTCCAGATTCCCTTTGGCCTAGCCTCTGACCGCATCGGCAGAAAACCCCTGATCGTTGGGGGATTGTTGATTTTTGCTCTCGGCAGCGTCATTGCTGCACTGGGCGACTCTATCTGGGGCATTATCCTTGGCCGGGCACTGCAAGGCGCAGGGGCAATCTCCGCTGCCGTTATGGCGCTGCTTTCTGACCTGACGCGTGAACAGAACCGAACCAAAGCCATGGCGTTTATCGGCGTGAGCTTCGGCGTCACCTTTGCTATCGCCATGGTCGTTGGGCCTATCATTACCCATGCCTTCGGTTTACAGGCGCTCTTCTGGGGCATCGCCCTTCTGTCACTCGCAGGCATTGTCATCACGCTGACCTTTATTCCTTCTGCGCCTGCACACGTTCTGAATCGAGAATCGGCGATGGTGCGCGGCAGTTTCCGCAAAGTGCTCAGCAATAGCCGCCTGCTGAAACTGAATATCGGCATCATGTGTCTGCATATTCTATTGATGTCGAGCTTCGTCGCCCTGCCGCGCGTAATGGAATCTGTGGGCTTGATACCGCAGGACCATTGGAAAGTCTACCTGGTCACGATGCTGATCTCTTTTGTCGGCGTCGTGCCTTTTATCATTTATGCTGAAGTGAAAAGACGAATGAAGCAGGTCTTCATCGGCTGTATCGTGGTGCTGATCGCCTCAGAGGTTGTCTTATGGGCGGCGGGTAACCATCTTTGGCAAATTATCATCGGCGTACAGCTGTTCTTCCTGGCCTTCAACGTCATGGAAGCGCTACTGCCATCGCTGATTAGCAAGGAATCACCAGCAGGATATAAAGGCACCGCGATGGGCGTTTATTCCACCACGCAGTTTATCGGTGTGGCAATTGGCGGAAGCCTCGGCGGCGGCCTGTTTGAGCTTTATGGCGCGTCTGCCGTCTTTATGGCTGGCGCGGCCATTGCGGCCATCTGGCTACTCGTCAGCTTCACCATGCAAGAGCCGCCTTATCTCAGTAGCCTGAGAATCACGCTGTCTGATTTAGCCTTGCAGGATAGTGAACTGGAACAGAAAATTCGTACCCAATCCGGCGTTGCAGAAGTGGTTATTGTGCCGGATGAATACAGCGCCTATGTGAAGATCGACAACAAAAAGACCAATCGGCAGCAGCTAGAACAGTTGGTAGGACAGAACTAAATAGAAAGGCCAGCTTTTGCTGGCCTTTCGGTTCATCGGCGGCTGACTAAAGGTATCAATCGCGGAAGTTGGTAAACTGGAACGGCTGCCCCAGATTTCCGCCACGAATCAACGCCATCACGCCCTGCAAATCATCACGTGATTTACCGGTGACGCGAACCTGTTCACCCTGAATCTGCGCCTGCACTTTCAGCTTGCTGTCTTTAATCAGCTTGATGATTTGCTTCGCCAGCGTCGTTTCAATACCTTGCTTCAGCTTCGCTTCCACGCTGTACGTTTTTCCGCTGTGTTCCATTTCTTCTGGGATTTCCAGTGAACCGCCTTCAATACCCCGCTTAACCAGCTTTTCACGCAGAATATCAACCAGCTGTTGTACCTGAAAATCAGACTCGCTGGCCACTTTGATACTCTGTGATTTCTCATTCAGTTCAAAGCTGGCCGGAACATTACGAAAATCCCAACGGGTGCTCAGATCGCGCGTCGCATTTTCCACCGAGTTACGGACTTCCTGCATATCAATTTCCGAAACAATATCGAAAGATGGCATAATTCGCTCTCCTGACAAATTTGGCTGGCGAGCATAATAACCGCTCTTCTGCGATAAGCAAGATGCCAGACACAATCCCGATTTTTACTCGGCATCCGGCAAACAGGCCGAATAACACAGGATCGTGACATGAATGATAGCCTATCATGGCAGAACGACAGCGCCCGCATCAAATAGGGGAGACGTACATGAAAATCACCGTTCTTGGCTGTGGCGCGCTAGGTCAACTTTGGCTCGCCGCGTTGCATCAGCAAGGGCATGATGTCCAGGGATGGCTGCGCATTCCGCAACCGTATTGTCCAGTCAATGTCACTATGCTGGACGGTCAGCACTGTAATCTCAACCTGACAGCGAACGACCCCGATCACCTTGCCCAAAGCGAACTTCTGCTGGTGACGCTAAAAGCCTGGCAGGTTTCCGATGCCATTACCGTGCTGTTGCCGCAGCTCAACCCACAGTGCACGATTCTACTTTTACACAATGGGATGGGCACGCGGGAAGAATTACCGTCGTTGCAGCAGCCACTGGTGCTCGGCATCACCACCCACGCCGCCCGACGCGACATCAATAACGTCGTACACGTTGCGGCAGGCACAACGCATATTGGCACATTTAACGGTGACAGCAGTCAAAGCCATTTAGCTGAAGTACTGCATCAGGCTTTGCCTGATGTGGCCTGGCACACCAACATTAGCGCCACCTGCTGGCTGAAACTGGCGGCTAACTGCGTTATCAATCCGCTGACGGTGAAATATCACTGCACTAATGGTGAGCTTTCTGCCTACCCGGAACTGATTGTGTCACTTTGTCAGGAAGTGGCCAGCGTCATGGAACGAGAAGGCTTCCATACATCACGAGATAGTCTGCTGCTATACGTGAATCAAATTATTCAGAACACGGCGGCAAACACCTCATCGATGTTGCAGGACATCATCGCCCAGCGGCATACCGAAATTGATTACATTACCGGGTATTTACTGCACCGTGCGCGTCTCCACGGCCTGACGCTCCCCGAAAATGCTCGTCTGTTTGACTACATTAAGCAAAAGGAAAATGATTATGACCGCATCGGCACTGGTGTGTCTGGCACCTGGTAGTGAAGAAACTGAGGCCGTCACGACCATCGATTTGCTTGTCCGGGCAGGTATTCAGGTCACGCTTGCCAGCGTAGCCAGCGATGGCAATCTGGAAATCGTCTGCTCGCGTGGAGTAAGGCTACTGGCAGATGCCCCACTGGCTACCGTCGCCGATCGGCCTTTCGATGTGCTGGTGTTACCGGGTGGACTGCAAGGTGCGGAGTGCTTCCGCGATAGCCCAATACTGGTGGAATGCATTCGACAAGCGCATCTGGACGGGAAAATTGTCGCTGCGATGTGTGCAACGCCTGCGCTGGTACTGGAGTATCACCAATTGTTCCCCGTGGGAAATATGACGGGTTATCCGGCGTTTAAGGATAAGATTGCGCCAGAAAAATGGATGGAAAAGCGCGTCGTCTACGATCCGCGTGTGAATCTGTTAACCACGCAGGGGCCAGGCACCAGCATGGATTTCGCTTTGAAGATCATTGATTTGCTGCTGGGAAAAGAAAAAGCCGCCGAAGTCGCCGCACAGCTCATCCTGCCACCGGGAATTCATAACTATCGCGATTAGCGTAGATGAAAAAGGCGCTTGCGCGCCTTTCTATATTAATTACGGACGGTATACCTTCACATTGGTAAAACCTTGCTCACGCAGGTATAGCGCCTGCAAGCGGCTCATCACGCCACGCTCACAGTAGAGCAGATAGGTTTTGCTCTGATCCAAATCGCCAAACTGCGTACCCAGCTTGTAGAACGGTAAGGATTTGATTTCGACCTGATCAAGTTCAATCGGCTTATCGTCCTGCTCATCCGGCGCACGGATATCCAGCAGCACGTCGGTTGGCGCAAACGACGCGACCGTTTCCACTTCAACCACGTCTTGCTTGGTCTGCTCGGCGATCTCACGGATATCAATATTCCGAGCTTCACTCACCACGCGATCCAAGATAGCAAAATCGAAGTGGCTTTCTTCGGCCTCAATCTTCGCTTTCACCGCCTTCACCGTCGGGCTTTTCGAGATTACACCACAGTATTCCGGCATCGTTTTGGCGAAATCTTCTGTTCCGAGTTCACGAGCCTGTTTGATAATGTGTTCTTTATCATGAGAAATCAGCGGACGCAGAATCAGCGTGTCAGAGGCATTATCGATCAAACGTAAGTTGGTCAGCGTCTGGCTGGACACCTGCCCTAACGCCTCCCCAGTCACCAGCGCCTGAACACCGTAGCGCTCAGCAACTTTGGAGGCCGCACGCACCATCATGCGCTTCAGCACGACGCCCATTTGGCCGTCGTCGACCTTCTCGAGAATTTCACCCACGACAGGATCGAAGTCGATAGCAATAAAACGCACCCGATGTGAGCTACCAAAGCGATTCCACAGATAGTGTGCGACCTGTTTCACTCCAATCTCATGTGCTGCACCGCCAAGGTTGAAGAAGCAGTAATGCACACGACATCCGCGACGCATCAACATATAGCTGGATACGCCGGAATCGAAACCACCGGAAATCAGTGACAGCACATCTTCTTGCGTACCGATCGGGAAACCGCCGATACCTTCATAGCGCCCCTTAATCAGCAGCAGACGGTCCTGCTCGATTTCCAGATGCACGGTGACCTGCGGTGCAGTGAGGTTGACTCGCGCCGTTTCAATGTGCTGGTTCAAACCACCGCCGACGTAGCGTTCTACGTCCTGTGAGCTGAATTCATGCTTACCGCGGCGTTTCACTCGCACACAAAACGTCTTGCCTTCCAACCGCTCACGGTACAACGCCAGCGCTTGTTCAAAGATATTGTGCACGTCGGTATAGGCGTGATCTTCAACTTCCAGAATATGGTGAATGCCGGGAATTCTTGTCAGCGCATCACGAATTGCCTCACGCTGGCTTTCGTCTTTGGCCCGAACTTCGATATGATCCCAGTGACGGACAACCGCCAGCGTTTCATCATAGTGTTTTAATACGTTGCGAATGTTTCCGGTTAGAATCTTGATAAAGCGCAACCGCACAGATTGGCTCTTGATGGTGATTTCCGGGAACAATTTAATGATAAACTTCATGGTGGCTGTCGTTACTTGGTCAGAAAGGCGTAAATAAATTTACCCTGAGCACTAAAATCACGTTATCGGTAAAATCAGCCAGAACAGGGATGATTTTACCAATAGCATCCAAGGCGCGGAGTATATCATTATATGAAGATATACTGTGCGCTTTAACCGTATAATTGTTGCGCATCCACGGATGACCACACGCAACACCACGCTCTGCCGCCACAAGCCAACGGCGTATAACACCAGGATTCTGAAACCACTATGCCTAAGAAGACCGAGCAGCCAGTCAGCTTTGAAAGCTCGCTGAACGAACTGGAAAAAATCGTTACCCGCCTAGAATCAGGCGAACTGCCGCTGGACGATGCGCTAAATGAGTTTGAGCATGGCATCCAGCTCGCTCGCCAGGGTCAGCAAAAACTGCAACAGGCAGAACAGCGCGTACAAATCCTGCTGAGCGACGATCCCGAAGCGCCGCTGTCACCGTTTACGCCGGATAACGACTCGCTATGACCGATTTCAGCACGAAACTGAATGCGCATTACCAACGCACGAACCGTATGTTGGGGAATTTCATCGCCGACCTCCCCTTTCAGCGTAGTCCACTGGTCAATGCGATGGAGTATGGCTCACTCTTAGGAGGCAAACGCCTGCGCCCGTTTCTGGTTTATACTACTGGCGAACTGTTTGGTATGCCGTTAGAGAGTCTGGATGCCCCTGCTGCGGCAGTCGAATGTATCCATGCTTATTCATTGATTCATGACGATCTACCGGCGATGGACGACGACGATTTACGCCGTGGGCAGCCGACCTGCCACATCAAATTTGGTGAAGCTAATGCCATTCTGGCAGGTGATGCATTGCAAACGCTGGCGTTCTCCATTTTGACCGATGCACCGATGCCACAGGTCTCTGACCGCGATCGGCTGGCGATGCTCTCAGAATTGGCTCACGCCAGCGGGGTTGCAGGCATGTGCGGTGGTCAGGCTTTCGATCTGGAAGCGGAAGGTCATCAGGTCGATCTGGCCGCATTAGAGCGGATTCACCGCCACAAAACCGGTGCCTTGATTCGCGCGGCAGTCCGACTAGGCGCGCTAGCAGCCGGTGAAGCAGGCCGTGACGCGTTGCCCCATCTGGATCGCTACGCTAATGCGATTGGGCTCGCTTTTCAGGTTCAGGACGATATTCTCGATGTTGTTGGCGATAGCGCGACGACAGGCAAACGTCAGGGTGCAGACCAGCAGCTAGGTAAAAGCACCTATCCCAGTTTACTGGGGTTAGATAACGCACGAAAAAAAGCACAGGAGCTCTATCAGGAATCACTGGCATCGCTTGACGACCTCGTCGCATCCAGCTCAATTCCCCTGAATATTGCCCCATTACAAGCGCTGGCGAATTTCATCGTTGAACGCGATAAGTAATTACCTAATGAGTCTCTAATGAGTTTTGATACCGCGAAGTACCCTACATTGGCGTTAGTGGAAACACCGGATGAACTTCGGTTGTTGCCAAAAGAGAGCCTGCCAAAGCTGTGCGATGAGCTGCGCCAATATCTGCTGGACAGCGTCAGCCGTTCAAGCGGCCATTTTGCTTCAGGGTTAGGGACGGTTGAATTAACGGTTGCACTGCATTACGTCTATAACACCCCTTTCGATCATCTGGTTTGGGATGTCGGCCATCAGGCTTATCCGCACAAGATCATTACCGGTCGTCGCGATCGTATTTCAACGATCCGCCAAAAAGGCGGCTTACACCCTTTTCCATGGCGTGATGAAAGCGACTATGACGTATTAAGCGTCGGGCATTCATCCACCTCAATCAGTGCTGGACTGGGCATGGCCGTTGCGGCCGAGCGTGAAGGCAAAGGCCGCCGTACCGTTTGTGTGATTGGCGACGGCGCGATTACCGCAGGCATGGCCTTTGAGGCGATGAACCACGCGGGCGATATCAAATCCGATCTGTTGGTTGTGCTGAACGACAATGAAATGTCGATTTCAGAAAACGTCGGAGCACTGAACAACCATCTGGCACAGCTGTTATCCGGCAAGCTCTACGCCAGCCTGCGCGAAGGCGGTAAAAAGGTTTTATCCGGCCTACCGCCTATCAAAGAGCTGGTAAAACGCACCGAAGAACACCTTAAAGGCATGGTCGTGCCGGGCACGCTATTTGAAGAGCTGGGTTTTAACTATATCGGCCCAGTTGACGGCCACGACGTTCAGGCGCTAGCGCATACGCTGAAAAATATGCGCAGCCTGAAAGGCCCGCAGCTCCTGCACATCATGACGAAGAAAGGCAAAGGTTACGCCCCTGCCGAGCAGGATCCGATCAGTTGGCACGCCGTGCCGAAATTCGATCCGGCCAGCGGTACATTGCCGAAAAGCAAAGAAGGTGCCCAACCCACCTATTCCAAAATCTTCGGTCAATGGCTACAAGAAACAGCCGCCAAAGACAGCAAGCTGATGGCAATCACGCCTGCAATGCGCGAAGGTTCGGGCATGGTGCAATTCTCCCGCGACTATCCACAACAATATTTTGACGTCGCGATTGCCGAACAGCATGCCGTCACGTTTGCTGCTGGTCTGGCTGTCGGTGGTTATCATCCGGTTGTCGCTATTTATTCCACTTTCCTGCAACGTGCCTACGATCAGGTCATTCACGATGTGGCAATCCAGAATCTACCCGTTCTGTTTGCTATCGATCGCGGCGGTATTGTGGGGGCGGATGGACAAACACATCAGGGCGCGTTCGATCTCTCTTTCTTACGCTGTATCCCGAACATGATCATCATGACGCCCAGCGATGAAAATGAGTGTCGCCAGATGCTGCACACGGGCTATCACTACCAGAAAGGCCCTACGGCGGTGCGCTATCCGCGCGGAAACGGTACGGGGACGGAGCTGACGCCACTCTCAGAACTGCCAATCGGTAAAGGCGTGGTACGTCGTCAGGGCGAAACGATCGCAATCCTGAATTTCGGGACGCTATTGCCAGAAGCCCAGATTGCGGCAGAGAAGTTAAACGCCACCCTCGTCGACATGCGTTTTGTTAAGCCACTGGATGAAGCGTTACTTGAAGAGCTGGCGCAGTCCCACAGCACGTTTGTGACGCTGGAAGAGAATGCGGTCATGGGCGGTGCAGGGAGCGGCGTGAATGAATTCCTGATGGCGAAACGCCTTGCTGTCTCGGTGCTGAACATTGGGCTACCAGACGTCTTTATCCCACAAGGTTCTCAGGAAGAAATCCGTGCCGATCTGGGTCTGGATGCCGCTGGCATCGAACGCAGAATCGCACAGTGGATGGAATAAGCCGTTAACGATAACCGGGGCACATGGCCCCGGTTCAATAATGTCAGTCGTTCAATAACACAATAGCGTCAGAATATCGGCCAGTGATAGCCGATGAAGTAGATAATACCCGCAGAGATCACCCCCGCGACAATATCATCGATCATGATCCCCATGCCGCCATGCACGTTGCGATCGAACCAGCGAATCGGCCAGGGTTTCCAGATATCCAGACAGCGGAAGACGACAAACCCAGCTGCCACCCATTGCCATTTATCCACTGGGATCGCCATCAGGGTAATCCACATGCCGACAAATTCGTCCCAGACGATGCTGCCGTGATCGTGAACGCCCATATCTTTCGCGGTCTGATGGCACAGGTAAACACCGATGCAAATGCTCAGCATGACCAACAGCGAATACAATTCAAGCGGCAGGAACGACATGAGGTACCACAGTGGAATCGCCGCCAGCGAGCCTACCGTACCCGGCATCCAGGGAGACAGACCGCTGCCAAACCCGGTTGCCAGCAGGTGCCACGGGTTACTCAGCCGTAAGCGGCGTTTTGCCACTTCAGCACCTTTCGCCTTGTCCGCAGAGTCAGTTTTGCTCGCTAAAATGGTCATACCCCTTCCAGTTCAGCTCGGTCACTTTATTATCTCTGAAAAAGCGTAGCCCTTCAGAAGAAGGCCCGATTTGCCCGATGCAGGTGTAGTCAGCGCCGAGATGCCCCAAGGCCAGTTCCAGCGCACCACGGTTAATTTCCGGCACGGTGAAGCACAGCTCATAGTCTTCGCCACCAGATAGCGCCCAACGCAGCGCCTGTTCTTCATCGACGCAGCCCCGCAGCCAATCAGATTGTGGGATCGCATCCAGATTAATACGCGCGCCGCACTCGCTGGCTTTAAGTATATGCTGTAGATCGGAGATGAGGCCGTCGGAAAGATCGATGGCCGAGCTGGCCAGATCGCGCAGCGCCTGACCTTGCAGGATTCTCGGCTGAGGACGAAGGTGACGTTGGATCAATCTCTGACGCGACTCTTCATCCTCAACGTGCAGGGTATTCTGGAGGATAGCCAGACCCGCCGCGCTGTCGCCTAATGAACCAGTAACATAAATCCAGTCACCAATTCTGGCTCCGCGGCGCGTCAACGCCCGACCTGCTGGCACCAAACCATGGATAGTCAGCGTCAGGCTCAACGGGCCACGTGTCGTATCCCCGCCTACCAATTGCATGCCATAGTAATCAAGCAGCTCAAACAAGCTGTCGCTGTACGCGGATAGCCACTGGCTATTGCTTTTAGGTAGGGTAATGGCCAGAGAAAGCCAGGCAGGATCGGCGCCCATTGCAGCCAGATCGCTTAAATTGACTGCCAGAGATTTGTAACCCAGATCGGCGGGATCGATATCAGGTAGGAAATGAACACCAGATACCAGCGTGTCGGTACTCACCGCCAGCATCTGCTTATCTGCCACCGTCAGTAACGCGCAGTCATCACCGATGCCCAGCTCGACATCGCGACGTGAACTTCGGACCCGATTAAAATAGCGGGCAATAAGGTCAAACTCGCCTTCAACCATAACCTTTCCAGCCAGCCTATCATTCAAAAGCGATCAGGGCCGGATATCCGGCCCTGATTCGATTCGTTTTACTTCTTGCCTTTCCGTACACTCGGAGCAGCTTTATCTAGCACGCCATTCACAAACTTATGGCTATCTTCGGCACCGAAGATTTTAGCCAGTTCGATGGCCTCGTTAATCGCCACCTTGTAAGGAACGTCTTCGCGCTTGCTCAGCTCAAACATCGCCAAACGCAGAATCGCTTTTTCAACCTGTCCCAATTCCTCAATTTGACGAGACAGGAAAGGTGCCATCAGTTGATCAAGCTTCTCAGCCTGAGTGGCAACACCCGCCAGCAATTCACGGAAATAGGTAATGTCGACATCTTTGACATCCTGCTCGCTCAGGAATTGGTGTTCAACATCGGCAATATCATTTTTAGATAACTGCCAGGAGTAAAGCGCTTGAACCGCACATTCACGAGCGCGGCGACGAGCAGCAGGTTTCACGGAATTCCCCTTACTTAATCAGGCTGACTTAATCGCCTTCAATACATTAATCATTTCTAGCGCGGTCAAAGCAGCTTCAGCACCTTTGTTCCCCGCTTTCGTACCGGCACGCTCAATCGCCTGCTCAATGCTTTCCGTCGTTAGAACGCCGAAAGCGACAGGGATTTCACTGTCCATCGCAACAGAGGACAGGCCTGAGCTACATTCACCAGCAACAAATTCAAAATGCGCTGTTCCACCACGGATGACCGTTCCCAGAGCAATAACGGCATCATATCCGCCATTTTTCCCACTTTTGGTCAGCGCACGAACCGTCAATGGCAGTTCGTAAGCACCCGGCACCCAGACAACGGTGATGTTTTCGTCTTTAACCTGACCGATGCGTTTCAATGCATCAATCGCACCGTCCAGCAGGCTGTCGTTAATAAAATGGTTAAAACGCGCAATCGCAATCGCCACACGGGCATCAGGAGTAGCAACAATACCTTCGATAACGTTCATAGCTTTCCTTGTATCTGGTCTTTATGGCCCGCAGGGGGGCGGATTCTATCATAATTTTTGTTGGCACGTATCCGGTTTTGTCGGACCTGCACCACGTATTTACATACACATCAGAATTTAGGTTTCAGACGCAATCGCAAATCTGGGCCAACCTGGCGAACGTCTGCGATATCAAATTCCGGTACCTGAGACAGTTGATCCAGTCCGGGCAAGAGGCACAGCGAACGGGCATTTTCACCTAACAGTTTAGGGGCAAGATAAACGATAAGTTCATCAACAACGCCAGCATTAAGCAGCGCACCGGCCAGACTGGCCCCAGCTTCGACCCAGACGGAGTTAATCTGCCGTCTCCCCAGCACCATCATCAACGCAACCAGATCAACACCGCCATTGTGCTGTGGTAGCATCACTTGTTCAACGCCCTGCGGCCACGCTTGTTCGTCCGCCTGCACGCGCGCCAGCCAGGTCTCGCCCGGTTGGCTAACAATCCGATGCTGTGGTGTGACGCGCTGCTGGCTGTCCACAATCACCCGCACGGGCTGCCTGAGATCCGCTTCTGAATAGCGTTTCTGCACATCTGCCTCCAGCTCTGACCAGCGTACAGTGAGAGAAGGGTCGTCAGCTAACACCGTCGCACTGCTGCTCAGAATCGCTGCACTTTCCGCACGAAAGCGCTGCACATCCTGCCGCGCCTGCGGTGAGGTGATCCACTGGCTTTCTCCCGATGCCATCGCAGTACGCCCATCCAAAGACGCCGCCATTTTAAGCTGCACGTAAGGAAAGCCCGTCCGCATGCGTTTCAGGAAGCCGACATTCACCTTCTCTGCTTCAGCCATCATAAAACCATGGCTGACGACAATCCCCGCCTGCTGTAAGCGATGCAAACCACGACCCGCCACCTGTGGATTCGGATCCTGCATCGCAGCAACCACGCGGGAAACGCCGGCAGTAATCAACGCATCGGCGCAAGGCGGCGTTCGCCCATGATGGCTACACGGTTCCAACGTGACGTAGGCCGTCGCCCCACGTGCACGCTCCCCCGCCATTCTCAGCGCATGCACCTCCGCGTGTGGCTCACCAGCACGAAAATGATAGCCTTCACCGACAATTTCGCCATCACGAACAATCACGCAGCCAACATTAGGGTTGGGTGCTGTCGTGAAGCAGCCACGGCGCGCCAGCTCTAGCGCGCGCGCCATGTATAATTCATCCTGCGGCAAGTAGCCGTTTTCCTGAAAAGCGCTCATTCCCGAACCTCTTATCTCTATTGCGTCGACGCAACTTAATCCTGCAAACGCGCAATTTCTTCGCCAAATTCGCGGATATCTTCAAAGCTGCGATACACCGATGCAAAGCGGATATAAGCCACTTTATCCAGCTTTCTCAACGCTTCCATCACCAGATTCCCCACCATCTTGGTGGTCACCTCGCGTTCTCCGGTCGCACGAAGATGGGATTTAATGTGATTAATCGCCATTTCGACGTCATCAGAACTGACTGGCCTTTTTTCCAGCGCCTTCAGCATGCCGCTACGCAATTTATCCTCATTAAAAGGCTCGCGTACTTCATTGCTTTTGATGACTCGCGGCATCACCAGTTCAGCCACTTCAAACGTGGTGAAGCGTTCATGACAAACCAGACACTGCCGACGACGACGTACTTGCGAACCTTCGCCGACCAAACGGGAATCAATGACTTTGGTATCAACAGCGGAACAAAATGGGCAATGCATGATGTGTCCTGACCAGTAATCCTTAAACGTAGCGACAGTTTACCCTGAATTAACGGACTAACCAAAACTCCTGATTGACGTTGCGGGGGGGGGTTCGCATCTCTTCCGGTAATAGGATGAAAAAAGCTGTCTCACCTATGACTTAGACTTAATCGCAGCTAAACTCAGCAACAGGGATCAACGGATCAATGAATAAAAACATCGAAAGGGGAACCACAGACATGAGAACCCGATATCGCGTACTGACCTTCCTGCCAGCGCTCATTTTGCTAGCAGGGTGCGCTGAACAGCGCCAGATGCCAAAATTGCAAAATCAGGTAGGCCAGCTCAATCAACAATTACAAACGCTGACCGATCAGGCCACGGCATTAGAGCGACAAAATGCGTTGAATTCCCAGTCCACCTCCGGCGTTTATTTACTGCCAGCAGCAAAAACCAGCACAGTGCTGGAAAGCAGTATTGGCAGACTCAACGTGTCGTTACGCAATATCGAGACGGAAGCGAACGGAACAAGCGCGTTGCTGCACATTCGCACGCTTGATGCGAAGGGGTTACAGGCCTTTGGCGCACAGCTTGACTGGGGACGGCTCGACCCAGTGAGCGGTAAGCCTTTAGCTAGCGACACGCAAACACAGTCGTTTGTCGTCTCCCCTACTCTGTTACCAAAAGCCGAGGCGATTATTGAATTGCGCCTGAGCGGTCTGTCGCCGGAAGAACTCGGCTTCGTTCGTTTACATCAGGTTCAGGAAATACAAAGTCCGCCACTGGTTGCCGCCACCGAGTCCCCTTAATATATCCGTCATACTTCAAGCCGCATGTGCGTTGGCTTTCCTCGCTCACCCCAGTCACTTACTTATGTAAGCTCCTGGGGATTCACTGTGTCGCCGCCTGCATGCAACTCGAATTATTTAGGATATGAACGCATTTCCCAACGCTAAGATGCAAAAAACCCCGCAGCAACGCGGGGTTTTTTATGTTTACAGTCAGCAAATTAAGGCAGGATAGACGGTTGGTCCGCCCCTTCTTTTTCCACTTTCTGAACGATCAGGTTTTCACGCTTCATACCCAGTTTCAACGCCAGAGCGGAAGAAACATAGATAGAAGAAATCGTACCGATGATCACACCGATAAACATCGTCAACGAGAAGCCATGTAACAAGGCTCCACCGAAGACCATAAGGATCACAATCATCGCCAGTGTGGTCGCCGATGTGATGATGGTACGATGCAACGTCTGTGTCAGAGAGATGTTGGTAATTTCGTAAGGTGTGCCACGACGAACCTTGCGGAAATTCTCACGAATACGGTCAGACACCACGATCTTATCGTTAAGTGAATAACCAATTACCGACATCAGCGACGCAATGATCGTTAGGTCAATCTCAATAGAGAACAGAGACAACAGACCCATCGTGATGATCACATCGTGCCCCAAAGCCAGTACAGCCCCCAAAGCAAGACGCCATTCAAAACGGAAGCCGATATAAATGAGGATAGCAATCAGCGCTGACATCAGCGCCAATGCGCCCGCCTGTGCCAAATCACTCCCCACACTCGGACCGACGAATTCAATACGTTTCACCGTCGCATGCTGCTGGAAGGTCTCATTCACTACCTTCAGCACTTTGTTTCCAAGCGCTTCGTTCTCGCTGCCAGAAACGGGTGGCATACGTACCATCACGTCACGGCTGCTACCGAAATTCTGCACCTGCGGCTCTGAAAACCCAGAGGTCTCTAATGAACTACGCAGGACATCGAGATCAATCGGTTTCTCAAGGTTAATCTCAATGACCGTACCACCGGTAAAATCGAGTCCCCAGTTGAAACCACGAACACCCATAATCGCGATAGAAGCAATGATCAGCAGGCCGGAAATGATAAATGCCAATGTATCCCAGCGCATGAAATCATAGACTTTACGCCCATGGTTTAGTTGTTCAATGTTGTATTCCTGTTCCTGTGCCACAACGCACTCCTAGATAGACAGCTTGTTGATACGTTTACCGCCGTAAAGCAGGTTAACGATGGCACGAGTACCGACGATCGCCGTAAACATTGAGGTCGCAATCCCAATCGCAGTCGTGATAGCAAACCCTTTGATAGAACCGGTACCCACCGCATACAGGATGATGACTTTAATCAACGTCGTGACGTTCGCATCAACAATCGAACTGAATGCACCTTTGTAGCCCTCATGAATGGCCTGTTGCACGGAGCGGCCATTACTGAGTTCTTCTTTGATACGTTCGTTAATGAGTACGTTAGCATCGACAGCCACCGCCAGCGTAAGCACGATACCCGCGATACCCGGCATGGTCAGCGTCGCCCCTGGCAGCAGCGACATCACGCCGACAATCAACACCAAGTTAGCAACCAGTGCACTGGTCGCGATGACACCAAACTTCTTGTAAAAGAAGACCATAAAGAGGATCGATGCGATCAAGCCCCACAAACAGGCTTCCAGCCCCTGAGTGATGTTTTGCATCCCCAGCGTTGGCCCAATGGTACGTTCTTCAACGATCTGGATCGGTGCAATCAGCGCACCCGCACGCAGCAGCAGAGAAAGCTGACGCGCTTCGTTCGGGTTATCAATGCCGGTAATACGGAAGCTGTTACCCAGTCGCGACTGAATCGTCGCTACGTTGATCACTTCTTCGTGTTTTTCCAATATCGAACGGCCAGTTGCATCTTTCTTGCCGCTGTCTTTGTATTCCACAAAGAGCGTCGCCATCAGCTTACCGATACTGTCTTTGGTGAAGTTGGACATGGTGTTACCACCCGCGCTGTCCAGAGAAATATTCACCTGAGGCTGGTTGTATTCATCCGTACTCGATGTCGAATCGGTAATATGGTCGCCTGTCAGAATCACACGCTTGAACAACACCACTGGTGAGCCATCACGCATGTTCTTCACTTCAGAGTCGCCCGGCACACGGCCGTTCGCCGCTGCGGTTGCATCAGCATTACTGTTGACCAGACGGAATTCCAGCGTAGCGGTTGCACCAAGAATTTCTTTCGCGCGCGCCGTGTCCTGAATACCCGGCAACTCAACGACGATGCGATCGGCACCCTGACGCTGTACCAGAGGCTCAGCAACACCCAGTTGGTTCACACGGTTACGCAGGATATTGATGTTCTGCTGTACGGCGTATTCACGTGCTTCACGCAGACGTTCATCAGACATCACTGCGCGTAGCAGGTTGCTGCCGCTGCTGCTGAGAACCAGATTACGGTGACGAGTAGTCAGATAGTTGATGCCCTCATCACGCGTTTGAGCATCACGGAAACGAATTTCGACACCGTAATTATCAATTTTACGCACAGAGGCATAAGGAATGTTCTTCTCACGCAGATCGCTGCGCAAAGAGTCCATGGTTTGTTCTTGTAGTTTACCCAGCGCCGTATCCATATCCACTTCCATCAGGAAGTGAACGCCACCGCGCAGGTCAAGCCCCAATTTCATCGGTTCAGCGCCCAACAACCGCAGCCAGGTTGGCGTAGCAGGTGCAAGGTTAAGTGCAACGACGAACTTTTCGCCCAGCTCATTAACGAGCGCTTCACGCGCACGGAGCTGAACATCAGGGTTAGAGAAGCGAGCCAGAATTGCACCGTTTTCCAATGCAATCGACTTACTGGTAATATTCTGTTCTTTTAAAACATTCTGGACTTGGATCAGCGTCGTTTCGCTGGCGGCGGTTCCCCGCGCGCCAGTAACTTGTACCGCCGGATCCTCACCATATAGGTTAGGAAGTGCGTAGAGCAGGCCGACAAACAACACCACGACCAGCATCAGGTACTTCCACAAAGGATAACGATTTAACACGGCAGTTCCCTTCGGGAAAATCGGAAATTACAGGGCCTTAATCGTGCCCTTCGGCAGCACGGCAGCCACGAAATCACGTTTGATAACCACTTCATTGGTCTCGTTCAACGCAATCGCAATATAGCCAGTTTCGGACACTTTGGTTACGCGACCAACCAGACCACCGGTCGTTAAGACTTCATCGCCCTTGCCGATAGAATCCATTAACTTTTTGTGTTCCTTGGCACGTTTTTGCTGAGGGCGCAGGATCATAAAGTAGAAAATCAGACCAAAAACGGCCAGCATAATAACCAGAGAGTACGGGCTTCCCTGAGCCGGAGCGCCAGTTGCAGCGACAGCATCGGAGATGAAAAGACTCATTTAAATATCCTCTTTTTTGTCAAAAGATAAGCTATCAAAAAGATAAGTTATCAACCTTATAATCGTAAAAACGCTTCACAACAAAATACAATTCATAACAAGATACAATGCATAAAAAACGGACTATCAGTTGCTTGCGGCAACGTCTTTTTCAGCAAGCGGTGGAACCGGTTTACCTATGCGTTGGTAAAAATCCACCACAAAGTGCTCTAATTTACCCTCTTCAATGGCTTGGCGTAAACCTGCCATTAAACGCTGATAATAACGCAAGTTATGAATGGTATTGAGTCGTGCTCCGAGTATTTCGTTGCAACGGTCAAGATGATGCAAGTAGGCGCGGCTATAATTGCGACACGTGTAGCAATCACAGTGTTCATCCAGCGAGCTGACATCATCTTTATGCTTCGCATTACGGATTTTCACTACGCCATCCGTCACGAAGAGATGCCCGTTACGCGCGTTGCGCGTTGGCATCACACAGTCAAACATATCGACACCGCGGCGGACACCTTCGACCAAGTCTTCCGGCTTGCCAACGCCCATCAAGTAGCGCGGTTTATCTTCTGGAATCTGCGGGCAAACGTGCTCCAGAATACGGTGCATATCTTCTTTCGGCTCACCGACAGCCAAACCGCCCACAGCGTACCCATCAAAGCCAATGTCTACCAGCCCTTTTACGGATACATCACGTAAATCTTCGTAAACACTTCCCTGAATAATACCGAACAGCGCATTTTTATTCTCCAGCTCATCAAAACGCTGACGGCTGCGTTTTGCCCAGCGCAGTGACATCTCCATAGAGCGCTTGGCGTAATCCCAATCGGCAGGGTACGGCGTACACTCATCAAAGATCATGACGATGTCGGAACCGAGATCGTGCTGAATCTCCATCGATTTTTCCGGGCTAAGGAAAATCGAGTCCCCGTTGATCGGGTTACGGAAATGCACGCCCTGTTCGGTAATCTTGCGAATATCGCCGAGGCTGAACACCTGAAAACCGCCGGAGTCCGTCAGAATCGGGCCGTGCCAGTTCATGAAGTCGTGCAGATCGCCATGCAGCTTCATGATTTCCTGACCGGGACGCAGCCACAAATGGAACGTATTGCCGAGCAGAATCTGTGCGCCGGTCTCTTTCACTTCTTCCGGCGTCATGCCCTTCACCGTGCCGTACGTCCCCACGGGCATAAAAGCCGGGGTTTCCACTACGCCACGTTCAAAAATCAATCTACCGCGTCGCGCACGGCCGTCCGTTGTTTGTAATTCGTACTTCACTTAGCCTCCTGCATCAGAAAAACAGTCTGATGGTAATGATGTATTAACGCCTGACAGAGCGTGGTCTGTGGCGTTCCTATTATGTGGAAAGTGGGTTTAGCCCACGTTTTCCTGTTCGGCCATCGGATTGTGCGTAATAAACATCGCATCACCGTAGCTGAAAAAACGATATTGCTCTGCCACCGCCTGGCGGTAGGCAGACATCGTGTTCTGGTAACCAGCAAAGGCCGACACCAGCATGATTAACGTCGATTCGGGTAAATGGAAATTGGTCACCAGCGCATCGATAATGCGGTAGTGATAGCCCGGATAGATGAAAATTTTGGTATCGCCGAAGAACGGTTCGATCGCAGCGTTCTGGCTGGCCTGCGCGGCACTTTCCAGTGAACGTACTGAGGTAGTACCAACGGCGATCACACGATTTCCCCGCGCTTTACACGCCAGAACAGCATCAACGACGTCCTGCGGCACTTCGGCATATTCGGCGTGCATGATGTGATCTTCAATCGTATCGACGCGCACAGGCTGGAAAGTCCCCGCCCCAACGTGCAGCGTAACGAACGCCATGTCGATGCCTTTCTCGCGCAGCGCGGCCAACATCGGCTCATCAAAATGCAAGCCCGCCGTCGGTGCCGCTACGGCGCCTGGACGTTGGCTATACACCGTCTGATAAAGCTCACGGTCGGCATCCTCATCCGGCCTGTCGATATACGGTGGTAACGGCATGTGGCCGATATCATTCAGGATCGACAGAACATCACGATCATCATCGAAATGCAGCTCAAATAGCGCATCGTGGCGAGCGGTCATCGTGGCCTTGACACTTTCGTCATCGCCCAGCAGCAGCTCCGTACCCGGTTTTGGCGCTTTTGACGCCCGAACGTGCGCGAGTACCCGATGGTCATCCAGCACACGCTCGACCAGTACTTCCAGTTTGCCGCCGCTGGCTTTACGGCCAAACAGACGAGCAGGAATCACGCGCGTATTGTTGAACACCAGCAGATCGCCGGGATTCAGTTTATCCAGCAAATCGGTAAACACGCCGTGCGTCAGATTTCCCGTCGGCCCGTCCAGCGATAGCAGGCGGCACCCACTGCGTTCTGCTTGTGGATAATGGGCAATCAATGATTCAGGAAGTTCAAACGAAAAATCGGTAACACGCATGGCAATTCACTTAGCTGTAATACATTAAAAATGGGCGGCCTAGTCTAGAGCCGCAAGCGCATGGCTGCAAGAAATAAGCACCTGAGTCGTGGAATGCATGATATCCAATAGAAAAGGTATATACTGTCACGATGAATTTTCTTGCCCACCTCCACCTGGCCACGCTGGCCGACAGCTCCCTATTAGGTAATCTGATGGCGGATTTCGTGCGCGGCAACCCGCAGGACAGCTACGCTGACGAGATCGTCGCGGGTATTCGTCTGCATCGTCGTGTTGATTCGCTGACCGACAGCCTGCCGGAAGTCAAACAGGCACGTCAGTATTTCAGCGATGAATTCCGCCGCGTTTCGCCGATTACGTTGGATGTCCTGTGGGATCACTATCTTGCGCGTCACTGGCTACAGCTGGTGCCAGACACGCCCTTGCAAGCCTTTATCGACGAGGCGCAATCACAAATCGAGCCGCATCTGGCGCAAACGCCGGAACGCTTTCAGAACCTGAATCGCTATCTGTGGCCGGAACGCTGGATGACCCGTTACGCAGAGCTGCCGTTTATCGCCGATGTGCTACACAGAATGTCGGTACGCCGTCCGAAACTGGCGGCGCTGTCCGGCTCTTTTCAGGATATCGAGCAGCACTATCACCAATTTGAAACACTCTTCTGGCAGTTTTATCCACGGATGATGCAATTAGCGAAAGCGCAGCAGCTGTAAGATCGCGACTTTTCCGTTTTTCTACGCGGCGTATTGTCCTTTCCATCAAAAGGGTTAATCTAGCCCCTTGAAAGGAAATAGCGATGAGTTCAATAGACAGAAACTATCTCATTGATTGGTCTCTTTGCCTGTATTCACTTAGGCAGAGTCCCTATACTACTCGCTGTTTTTTATATCATCCGATCATTAACCGCTATCTACAGGAGTAATTATGGTCCTGGTAACTCGTCAAGCCCCAGACTTCACCGCAGCTGCCGTTTTAGGCAGTGGCGAAATCGTCGAAAATTTCAACCTGAAGAAGCACATCAACGGTAAAGCTGCCGTGATCTTCTTCTGGCCGATGGACTTCACCTTCGTTTGTCCGTCAGAGCTGATTGCTTTCGATCACCGCTATGCCGAGTTCAAGAAACGCGGTGTAGAAGTGGTTGGCGTTTCCTTCGACTCCGAGTTTGTTCACAACGCATGGCGTAAAACCCCTGTGGACAAAGGCGGCATCGGCGAAGTGCAATACGCGATGGTTGCTGACATCAAGCGCGAAATCCAGAAGGCCTACGGCATTGAGCACCCAGAAGCTGGTGTTGCACTGCGTGGTTCTTTCCTGATCGACAAAAACGGCGTAGTTCGTCACCAGGTGGTGAACGATCTGCCGCTGGGTCGTAACATCGATGAAATGCTGCGTACCGTTGATGCCCTGCAATTCCACGAAGAGCACGGCGAAGTGTGCCCGGCGCAGTGGGAAAAAGGGAAATCCGGTATGGGCGCGTCACCAGACGGCGTAGCGAAATACCTGTCTGAGAACGCAGACAAGCTGTAATTCCTCATCCTGCCGACATGGCAATATGATGACCAAGCCAGTCGCGATGCGACTGGCTTTTTCTTTGCCCGCAAGTTATCCCTCTGTTCTTCCTCACCTCTCACCGCCTCTTCCCGACGATATCTTAAATAATACAAAAGGTTGACTAGGGGCGCTAAATCCTTAGCCTTAAAGCCACATCGTGTTCATGCACGACAGATTCACTGGAATAAAAGGAGAACGCATGCAACAAAATCTCGCGCTATGGCTGAGAGAAGCTGGAATACAACACGCTAGCCTCATTGCGTTACTGATTGTTCTCGGGCTGATATTGCTCATTTCTGCCGTCATCCACCTGATTTTTCATCAGGTTGTGCTGAAAAGAATGGTACTGTGCTCACTCAATAAGCCGGGAAAAACCGAGGGACACGGGTGGAAGCAGGCGCTGACGCAACACAACTTGTTTAACCGGCTGGCCTTCTTGCTACAAGGGGTGATCCTGAATATTCAGGTCTTTGTGTGGCTTCCCTCGCAGAGTGAAACCCGTGAAGCGCTCATCATCTGTTCCCAAGTGTGGATCATGGTTTTTGCGCTGCTGTCCTTGTTCTCGCTCCTCGATGTTCTGCTCAACGTTTCCGCCCGTACCAAAGTCGCCAGCCAGCTGCCGCTGCGCGGTATCTTCCAGAGCCTGAAACTAATTGCCACCATCGTTATCAGCATCATGGTGGTGTCACTGCTCATCGGGAAATCGCCGCTGATTCTGATCAGTGGGCTAGGCGCGATGGCCGCCGTCCTGATGTTGGTGTTCAAAGATCCGATTATGGGATTGGTCGCGGGCATCCAACTCTCCGCCAATGACATGTTAACGCTGGGAGACTGGCTCGAAATGCCCAAATACGGCGCTGACGGAGCCGTTATCGATATCGGGCTGACAACGGTAAAAGTGAGAAACTGGGACAATACCGTCACCACCATTCCCACCTACGCGTTAGTCTCCGATTCTTTTAAGAACTGGCGTTCGATGTCCGAATCTGGGGGCAGGCGCATCAAGCGTAGTATCAATATCGATACCACCAGCGTGCATTTTATGACGGAAGACGAGCAGGCGCGATTGCTGCGCAGCAAGCTTCTGTCGCCTTATATTCAGAACAAGAAGAGTGAACTGGAGCAGCATAATGCCCAGTCCGACTCCGACCTGACATCACCGCTGAACGGCCGTCGTTTGACGAATTTAGGCACGTTCCGCGCCTACCTTCAGGTTTATCTGCGCACGCATCCGGGTATTCATAAAGGGATGACGCTGATGGTACGGCAGCTTGCGCCAACGTCAGAAGGGGTACCGCTGGAGATTTATGCGTTTACCAACACGACCGCCTGGGTCGATTACGAAAGCATTCAGTCTGATATTTTCGACCATATCTTTGCGATCTTACCGGAGTTCGATCTCCGCATTCATCAAATACCAACCGGCCACGATATGCGGATCATGGCGCAGCAAATGACGACGCCGAAAGCGTAATATCTCATGCAAAGGAACGAAAGCGGCTGACACCGAATGAAAACGGGAGTAATGGAATAGAAGAGTAAAGCGTTTGCGCCACGGACAAAAACGTCAGGAACGTTTTTGAACGTCGCTTGCGACGGCCCTGAAAGGGTGAATCTCAGGGATGAGATTCATATCTGCGCAAGCCGAGTGTACATGGACGTATTCACAGCGTCTTTACGATCTATCCGTTACTCCCGCTCTGCGGACTTTGTCAGCAACCTCGATTCTTCTAATAGCAAGCGACTACTTAATTCTGTGCCGCTACCGCGTTCTGACGCTTCTTCTTCCAGACATAGCCCACTAAAAGCAGCAATATCCAGATGATGCCGACATACAGTGACACGCGCGTGTCCGGGAAGTAGCCAATCAACCCGATGATAAAGAACAGGAAGACAATACCGAACACGGAGGTCACGATGCCGCCGCGCAGTGGGAACGCCAGCGCCTTCACTTCATCCGGGCTCAGACGACGGCGGAAAGCGATCTGAGAAAACAGAATCATGATCCATACCCACACCGTCGCAAAGGTGGCCAGTGAAGCAATCACCAGGAAAACTTTGCCGGGCATAATGTAATTCAGGTACACCGCCACCAGCAGCGCCATCATCATCACAACCACCGTGACCCACGGGATACCCTGTTTGGAAATACGGCTAAACACCTTCGGTGCATGCCCCTGCTCCGCCATCCCGTGCAACATACGGCCTACGCCGAAGACATCACTGTTAATCGCCGACAGCGACGCGGTAATCACAACAAAATTCAGGATACCTGCCGCCGCCGTAATGCCCATATGCTGGAACGTCAGCACGAACGGGCTTCCGTTGGTGCCTACCTGATTCCATGGGTAAATTGACATAATGACGAACAGCGTACCAACATAGAACACCAGAATACGCCATGGCACAGAGTTAATCGCGCGAGGGATAGACTTCTGTGGGTCTTTGGCCTCACCGGCCGTAATCCCGATAATCTCCACGCCGCCATACGCAAACATCACTAGTTGCAGCGACAGAATCATCCCCATCACGCCGTTACTGAAGAACCCGCCATTGCTCCAGAGGTTGTGGATACCCGTCGGTTCCCCCCCGTTGCCAATGCCCCAGATGATGATGCCGATCCCGGCTGCGATCATGATGATAATGGTGGCGACTTTGAAGAAAGAGAGCCAAAACTCCAGTTCACCAAAGGCTTTCACATTCATCAGGTTAATGGCACCGATGATAAGCACCACACTCAGAACCCACACCCAATGCGGCACGGCAGGGAACCAGACGCCCATGTAGATACCAAACGCGGTCACATCGGCAATGGCGACAATCAGCATCTCAAAGCAGTAGGTCCAGCCGGTGATATACCCCGCTAATGGCCCGAGATAGTCCTGCGCATAGCGGGAAAACGAGCTGGACTGCGGGTTGTGCACCGACATTTCGCCCAGTGCGCGCATGATGATATACGCGACAACCCCGCCGATCAGATAAGCCAGTAACACACTGGGGCCAGCCATTTGGATCGCACTCGCGGAACCATAAAACAGACCGGTTCCGATCGCCGAGCCAAGGGCGATAAAGCGGATATGCCGCGTGCTTAACCCACGCTTGAGCTTGGAGGATGGTTGTTCCATTGATAAGCAACCCTGTCTTATAGAAAGAAAAACATTACAAAAAGAAAAACCACAGGCAAAGACCTGTGGTGCATAAACCCAACCTTGTGCTGGAGCAGTACGCTATCCCTACCGCCCCAGCGCTATCAGGCATTAACGATATTATTGATGTACCGTCACTTCCTGACGGCCACACAGTCTGTCGTAAATTACCGCAACCAGTAAAATCAGCAGTGACGGAGGCAGCCAGGCCAACCCTTGCTCGCTCAGCGGCAGATTGAGGCTCCACTCTGGCAACAGCGATTTGAAGGCCGACGATTTTATACCATCAATCATGCCAAATAACAGACTGACTAACATGACGGGGGCCACAATACGTGAAGCGCTATTCCACCAACGCAGCGTAAAGCTCAATAAAACCAGAATGATACACGGTGGATAAATCGCCGTCAGTACAGGAATGGAAAGTTGAATCAGATGGCTCAAGCCCAGATTAGACACCACCATCGAGAACATTCCCAACACAAATACCAGCGTGCGGTAAGACAACGGCAGGTATTGCGCAAAGAATTCAGCACAGGCACAGGTCAGCCCCACCGCAGTCACCAGACATGCGATGAAGATTAACAACGCCAGGAAGCTGCTTCCCATGTTACCGAACGAATGTTGCACATAGGCGTGGAGAATTTCTGCGCCATTCTGCGCCTGCGGCACCAGTTCACCACTGACGGAACCGAGCTGGAACAGGCTCAAATAGACTAATGTCAGACCGATACCGGCAATTAATCCTGCCCACATGGTGTAACGCGTCAGCAGCACGGAGCTGGTCACTCCACGCGAGCGCGCCGCATTGACGATCACGATACCGAATACCATCGCGCCCAGCGTATCCATCGTCAAATAGCCATTGACGAAACCATTAGAGAATGGCAGTTGCTCATACGTTTCTGTCGCCGGGATAGGCGAACCGGCAGGCCACAGCACCGCCGCAATACCCAGCACCGCCAGCGCAATGATCTTCAGCGGCGCAAGCACATGGCCGACCGTATCCAGCAGTTTGCCCGGATACAGGGAAATCGCGATCACAATGGCAAAATAAATCAGGCTATAAATCAGCAGCGGAGAGGCTCCGTTGCCGACCAAAGGCGCAAGACCGACTTCAAACGACACGGTTGCCGTGCGCGGCGTGGCGAACAGTGGCCCAACGGCCAAATAGCACACAGTCGCCAGAACAACACCGGCCTTTTTACCAATCGGCGAGCTGAGCGCATCGATACCACCGCCAACTCGGGCAAGCGCGATCACGGTCAACACCGGTAGACCAACCGCCGTTAGCAGAAAGCCGAGCGCTGCGGTCCAAACGTGCTCTCCCGCCTGTAATCCCACCATCGGCGGGAAAATAATATTTCCTGCCCCCACGAACAAAGCAAAGGTCATAAAACCTAATGCCACGATATCTTTGGAAGTTAAACGATGACTCATAGTTATGTCGTGTTGCCTGTATCAAATCGATAAAAGAAAACCGTGTCGTTTATCGCCGCCAGAAGCCATTCACAAAGGGTTAGCTCGAAGCTGACGCCAACACTCTGGAAACGCGAAAGATGGCGGTCATATACTCTAAATAATTCGAGTTTCAGGACAAAACGTTAACGTTTTGAACAGCGCTTGCGCTGACCCCAAAGGGGTGAGGCCACAAGGCCGAATAACGCGGCAAGCGAAGCAATCCCGATGAGCTTACTCAGGTAAGTGATTCGGGTGGCTGAACGCGGCCAACGCACATGCAACTTGAAGTATGACGAGTACAGAGGAGTTATTTTTTGCACAGCCATATTGGGTGCTAAGTAAAACGTTTATAGCGTAAAAAGACAAGCAGAGATCCAAAAACCAGAGTATATAGCCTAGTTATGCCAAAAAATAAGAATATAAATTTGTTTATCCTGATTTGCATAACACATGATTTGCGCATTTATCGATATTTCATTGCAATAAAACTGACAAAAAATGGCATAAAATGCATTGTTCGATCATAAAAAAACATATTTCACAAAAACGCCGTGAGTGGAAAGCCGGATAACGGCCAGAAAAAAGGCCGGATCGCATGATCCAGCCTCTGTATACCTGTTGCAGAGATAGCGCTACCTCATCGGTATCACCACACGCGATTGGCGATATCCACGACAAGCTTCAGCTTATTCCACTGCTGCTCTTCCGTCAGGCTGTTGCCCTCTTCCGTTGAAGCAAAGCCACACTGCGGGCTCAGGCAAATCTGGCTGAGATCGACATATTTTGCCGCTTCCGCGATGCGCGCCTGCACGACTTCTGCCTCTTCCAGCTCACCGTTCTTCGTCGTGATCAGCCCCAGCACCACCTGCTGATGGCCTGGCTTCACAAAACGCAGCGGCTCAAATCCACCGGCTCTCTCGGTATCATATTCCAGGAAGAACGCATCAACATTCACTTCGCCAAACAGAATTTCTGCCACAGGCTCGTACCCGCCTTCGGAAATCCAGGTTGAACGGAAATTACCGCGACAAACGTGTAAACCGATAACCAGATCCGCAGGCTTATCAGCCAGCGCTTTGTTCAGCACATCAGCATAGGTTCGCGCCAGCTGTGCCGGATCTTCGCCACGTTCACGGATCTGGCGTTTTTGATCGTCAGAGCACAGGTAGGCCCATACGGTGTCATCCAGTTGCAGGAAGCGACAACCTGCATCATAAAATGCGTGAATCGCATCGCGCCAGGTTTGTGCCAAATCGTCGAAATAGTCCGCCAGATCGGGATAAACAGTCGCATCAATCGCTTTGCGGCCGCCGCGGAAATGCATCACGCTAGGGCTTGGAATCGTCATTTTAGCGACAGCATCGCCAGAAATGCTGTTCAGATAACGGAAATGATCGAGCATCGGATGCTGGGGATTGAAACTCACTTTATCCACGACGCGAATCGCATGGGATTTGGTCTGAATACCGTTGAATTGAATACCGTGATCGGCTTCGTAGCGCTCCACACCGTTCAAATCAGCAAAGAAGTCGAAATGCCACCAGGCACGACGCAGTTCACCATCCGTCACAACCTGCAAGCCCGCTTCACGCTGTTTTTCTACCACCCGCAGAATCTCACGATCTTCTATGTTACGCAGTGAAACGTCATCAATCTCACCCGCCTGATGCTGAAGACGTGCTTCCTTAATCGCTGCAGGACGCAAGAAACTGCCGACGCTATCGGCACGGAAAGGGGATAAGGTATTCGCCATATGTCGCTCCTGACATGTTGCCAGCACCGATCTTCGGGAAAGAAGCGTACTGACAGATAGTTTCAATATGAAATATTTGCCCAGAGAGATAGTTACATTTAATCTTATTTAGCCATCTGGACGTCTAAATTTAGAACTATCCTGTCACGTGGCGAATCACAGGGCAATGGAAGAATTTTCACGTCACGTGAAGAAAGTTCATGTGACGTGAAAACATCGTAAATTCGTAGGGGAAAGAGGAACTATTGCGGCAGGCCAATCAGCTGACGTGCCTGACGACGCGTTTCTTCCGGCAGTGGCAAATAGCCATCCTGATTCACCAGCCCTTGCCCCGTTTCGGACAGCACGCGATCTAAAAATGCCGCCGTCAACGCTTCCAGCGGTTGGCTGGGCGCTTTGTTTACATAGATATAGAGATAGCGGGTGTAAGGGTATAAACCACTGCGGATATTTTCAGTCGAGGGATAAATGTAGTCGGTGCCTTGTGCGGCTAACGGCAGCATTCTCACGCCGCTGGTACGAAAACCCACGCTGGCATAGCCGATGGCATCGGTTGACGCCGCAACCGCTTGTACCACAGACGCTGAACCCGGCAGCTCATTCACCTGAGGAAGGAAATCGCCACGGCATAGCGCCTTTTGCTTAAAGAACCCATAGGTTCCCGACGCAGAGTTTCGCCCATAGCGCAGTAGCGTGCGCTTTTCCCAACTGCCGTGCAGGCCGACATCACCCCACTGCTTTATCGGCTGATGGTTACCGCAGCGCTGCGTAATTGAAAAGATGGCGTCCAACTGCGACAAGTTCAGCCCAGGTAGCGGGTTATCCTGATTGACCAACACAACCAGCGCATCCATTGCCACCGGCACCGCCAGCGGCGGATAACCATAGTGCTGCACGAACGCCTCAATTTCGCTGGCCTTCATCGCCCTGCTCATCGGCCCAAGCTGCGCGGCACCGGATGCCAGAGACGTCGGCGCAGAGGACGACCCGGCGGCCTGAATCTGTAAATTCACGTTCGGGTAATGCTGGCTGAAATCCGCCGCCCAAAAGGCCATCAGGTTAGCCAGCGTATCCGACCCCGCGCTGGAGAGGTTACCCGCCAGCATCTGACGAGGCTGTGCGGAGCACAACGCGCTGAGCAGCAGTAAAAAAGCGCCCGCAATACGAGTGGCGGATGTCATCGATAGCGTCTTCCGTCAGGCTGAAGGTTTCACCGTATTTTCAGCCAGAGAGGCAGGGACAATCAACCGATTCGGCAACGTAAAGACAAAACGTGAGCCCAGACCATCCTCACTCATGATCTCCAGACGAGAATCATGATGGCTGAGCGCATGCTTAACAATCGCCAGACCCAGTCCGCTGCCGCCCGTTTGTCGTGAGCGCGCCTTATCCACCCGATAAAAGCGTTCCGTCAGGCGCGGCAAGTGCTCGGCCGCAATGCCTGGCCCGTTATCACTGACCTGAAATTGCGCGCCCTGTGGGATCTTCTGCCAGCAGACTTCGATACGCGTTCCCGCTGGCGTATGGTTGACCGCGTTATACACCAAATTGGATACCGCACTGCGCAACTGTTCTTCATTACCAAACACGCGGAGGCTTTCATTCACACGAAAGACGATCTCATGACGCCCCTGACTCAGCGTCTGCGCTTCACGCTGCAATACGCGCAGCATCAACGGAATATCGACCTTTTCATTCAGATCGATTGCCGTTGCCGCCTCAATACGGGACAGGGTCAGCAACTGTTTGACCAGCCCGTCCATGCGGCGGGTCTGCTCCTGCATGGTATTCAGCGCTTTTCCGCGTAACGCCGCATCCAGCGTTTCTTCCTGCATCATTTCCAGATAGCCCTGCAACACCGTCAGCGGCGTACGCAGTTCATGGCTCACGTTGGCAAAAAAGTTACGTCTGGCGCCTTCAAGCTGGTGCATTTGCGTAATATCACGCGCCACCATCAATAGCTGGCCTTCGGAATAGGGCATCACGCGGAATTCAACATGGTGGGAATTATTCAACTGCAGCGTGAGAGGACGGCTAAAATCCTGTCCTTTCATGTAATTCGTGAATTCGGGATAACGCAATAAGTTGAGGATATTCTGACCGTTATCCTCCGGCCAGCGGAAATTCAGCAGGTGCTGCGCCAGATGATTACACCAAAAGATCGTTCCTTCTTCGGTAGTGATCACCACCGCATCGGGCAAGGATTCGGCACCGCTGCGAAAGCGCTTGATCAGGAGCGCTAGCTCACGGCGTCGGCGTCGATTACGCAGTTGCATCTGATAGAGCCCGTAAAACAGCGGTTCCCAACTCCAACGGCCGGGCGGCGGCGTCATGCTGCGGTCAACCCACAGCCAATAAGAGAGTTTTAGCTGGTTATAAAAATTCCAGCACAGTAAGCCTAATACGGCGACCAGCAGAAACCAGGGCAGATAGCCAAAAATCAGCCCCAGCAGTAAAGCGGGCAAACAAAAAAAAGCTAGCTCCAATGCCAGCCTTTTCCAGGATAAACGTTCTAGCACGTTAATGTGTCTCCGGTTACGTTCACCTCAGTAACGCGTTGAAAAACGGTAGCCCGTTCCCCGAACGGTTTGTACCATTTTGTCATGTCCGCTGGTTTCCAGCGCCTTACGCAGGCGACGAATATGGACGTCGACAGTACGATCCTCAACATAAACGTTAGTGCCCCAAACATGATTCAGCAACTGTTCCCGGCTATAAACACGTTCAGGATGCGTCATAAAGAAATGTAGCAGTTTAAATTCCGTCGGCCCCATGTCCAACGCGTGCTCTTCGGTCGTCACGCGATGTGAGGAAGGATCAAGGCTCAGTCCACGCATTTCAATCATTTCTTCCACTGCCATCGGTGAAATGCGGCGCATGACGGCTTTGATACGCGCTACCAACTCTTTGGGTGAAAACGGTTTGGTAATGTAATCATCCGCCCCTACTTCAAGCCCACGCACGCGGTCTTCTTCTTCGCCGCGCGCGGTTAACATCATCACCGGAATATCACGCGTCAGCGCCTCGCGCTTCATATGCTTGATGAATTGCAGGCCCGACCCGCCTGGCAGCATCCAGTCCAATAGCACCAGTTCCGGGAATGGCTCCGACAGTTGCGTTACCGCGCTGTCATAGTCTTCAGCTTCAACGGGTTGATAACCATTTTGTTCCAGTACAAAGCAGACCATTTCACGAATTGGTGCTTCATCTTCCACGACTAATATGCGTTTTGCCATTGTTAATCCTGTCGTTAATCATCGTCGCTGTTAGCAGGCGGAGGCATTATGCGTCAGTTTTATGACAGATTTATGAAAAACGCACGGACCGCTCTGCACGATTGTTACAGCGCGTACATCTGATTTTTCGAGCCGCTTTCCAAACGTCTGATTCCACCGCGACAGCCGCCATCCCTGCTATATATAATCATGGCATTACGATGACAAAGCACCAGGGCGACGCCCCCCCTTTCACATAATAAATAATGACAACGTCATCCACCGCCATGCGGTATGAATACCGAGAGAACACAATGCGCATTATCCACACCGCCGATTGGCATTTAGGACAATATTTTTATACCAAAAGCCGCGCTGCTGAGCATCAGGCTTTTCTGAACTGGCTTATTGTTCAGGTGGAACACCATCAGGTCGATGCCATTATCGTTGCTGGCGATATTTTTGATAACGGCTCGCCTCCCAGCTATGCGCGGGAAATGTATTATAGCTTCGTGGTCGCGCTACAGCGCACAGGCTGCCAGCTCATCGTTCTCGGCGGTAACCACGATTCTGTCGCGATGCTAAATGAATCTCGCGAGCTGCTGGCCTGCCTGAACACGCAAGTGATTGCTTGTGCCAGCGACGATCCAGCCCAACAGGTGCTCCTGCTGGAAAACCGTCAAAGGCAGCCGGGCGCCCTGCTCTGCGCGATTCCATTTTTACGTCCACGTGATGTGTTAACCAGTAAAGCCGGGCAATCTGGGGATGAAAAACAGCTGGCGCTACAGGAAGCGATTACCGCGCACTACCAGCAATGTTATCAACTAGCTTGTCAAAAACGCGATGAACTTGGCCTGCCGCTGCCGATTATTGCAACTGGGCACCTGACGACGATTGGCGCAACCGCCTCAGAATCCGTACGCGATATCTATATTGGAACGCTCGATGCCTTTCCTGCACAGGCTTTTCCGCCTGCGGATTATATCGCGCTCGGCCATATTCACCGCCCGCAGCGCGTGACCCAAAGCGAGCACATTCGCTACAGCGGTTCGCCCATCCCATTGAGTTTTGATGAGCTAAACAGCGAGAAATCCGTCTGTCTGGTGAGCTTTGCACCTGACGCGTTACCGCAAACGCCTCCGCAGATAGACATCCTGCCAATTCCCATGACTCAGCCGATGCAGCTGATTAAAGGTAGCCTGAGCGATATTGAACAACAGTTGAGCACCTTCAAGAACCATCAGGGCGATAAACCCGTGTGGTTGGATATCGAGATCAACACGCAAGATTATCTGAGCGACATGCAAAAACGCATTCAGGCGATGACCGAGAACCTGCCCGTGGAGGTACTGCTGCTGCGCCGCACGCGTGAACAGCGCCTACAGGCAATTACCCGACAGGACAAGGAAACGCTAAACGAACTGAGCGTACATGACGTTTTTGAACGTCGTCTGGTAACGGAGACAGATATGGAAGATAGCCGCCAACAGCGGGTTCGAACGCTGTTTAATCAGGTTATTGATGAACTGGAAAATAGCGAGACGGCCAAATGAAGATTCTCAGTCTGCGCTTAAAAAACCTTAATGCGTTGAAAGGCGAATGGAAGATCGATTTCACGCAGGAGCCATTTTCCAGCAACGGCTTATTTGCCATTACCGGCCCGACCGGCGCGGGGAAAACCACGCTGCTAGATGCGATCTGTCTGGCGCTGTACCACGAAACACCACGGCTTGGCCTGCTTTCCGCCAGCCAGAATGACCTGATGACGCGTAACACCGCTGAGTGCCTTGCCGAAGTCGAGTTTGAGGTGAAAGGCGTCGGATATCGCGCCTTCTGGAGCCAGCGTCGGGCAAGAAACGCCCCAGACGGCAATTTGCAGTCTCCAAAGGCCGAACTTGCGCTCATTGAAGACGGCAAGATTCTGTGTGAAAAGCTCAATGATAAGAAAGAGATGATCACGCAGCTCACTGGGCTGGATTTCGGCCGCTTCACGCGATCCATGATGCTGTCACAAGGCCAGTTTGCCGCCTTCCTCAACGCCAAAGCAGACGACCGAGCGGAACTGCTGGAAGAGCTGACAGGCACGGACATTTACGGCCTGATTTCCGAACGCGTCTATAACAAGTACAAGCAGGCAAACGTCGCACTGAGCACGCTACAGGCGCGCGCATCAGGCATTCAGCTTTTAACCGACGACCAGCGTCAGCAGGTGGAAGAACAGCTTGCTGAGCTGCTCCAGCAAGAGCAACGGGGCAACATCGAACGTGAGCAAGCGCTGACTACGCTGCGCTGGTTTGAGCAACTGACGCAGCAGCACACGCAGCGAACCAACACGCAGGCGCAACATGCAAGCGCCGAATCCGCCATTCAGCAGGCTAAACCGCAGCTCGACAGGTTAACTCACAGCGAACCGGCAGAAAAACTGAGGCCACTACATCAGGAACGAGAGCGCTATCGACAGGAATCTCTCACGCTGGCACAGCGTATTGAACAACTGACCGGGAAGCAGGCCGCCGAACAGTTCACGTTAACCGCGCTACGCCAGCAGGAAGAAAAAGCCGAGCGGGATGTGAGCGAGCACAAACGGGTACGGCAGCAGCAAGAGCAGGTAATCAACAAACAGGTGGTGCCACTTGACCATCGCATTGCCACGCTGGAGCAGCAAAAAGCGCAGCAGCAGGACGAACTGGCAAAAACGCAGGCTCGTCTGCACGCCGATGAAAGTAAACAAACCCAGACGGCAGCGGAACAGCAGCAGGCTACACAGCAGCTTGAACAGATCCAGTCTTACCGCCAGCAACACGCGCATCATCAGCAGTGGGGAGAACAACTTCCTCTGTGGCGCACCCAGTTTCGGCAATTGCGCCAGCTTCAGGGCGAGCAAGAGAAGCTGAAGCAAAAACAGGCGCAACATACCGCACAGTCGACAACGCTACAGCAAGAAACGGTGACCCTGGCAGCACAGCAGCGTGAACAACAAGCGATCGTTGATGCTGCCCGTCAGCAGTTCATGCAACACGATGAAACACGGCAACAGCAGGAAGCGCACCAGCCGCTTTCCATCCTGCACCAGCGGTTCAATCAACGCATTGACCAGCATGCTGAACGCCAACGACTCGCGACAATCAGCGACCAGTTCCAGCGTCTGCATGTTCGCAAGCAACAGTACCTCGCCAAACAGAATGAGATACAAGGGCATATCAGCCAGTCAGAAATCTTAAAGAAACAGCAGCAATCCGAGCATGAGCAGCGAAGCCAGCATCTGGTCGATCTGGAAACGGTGCATCGGCAGGAAGAGCGTATCGTTAAGCTGGAAGCCGAACGCCAGCGGCTACAGGCCAGAGAAGCGTGCCCGCTATGTGGTTCAACCGAGCATCCAGCCATCGAACGCTATCAGGCGCTGCAACCGTCTGAAACCCAGCAGCGACTGACGGCGCTACAGCAGGACGTGAACCAGTTAACGACAGCGCTGGCAAATACGGCTGCACAGTTGGCCTCGCTAGCGCAACAGCGGGAACTGTTGCAACAGGAGATCGCTCAGATCGATAGCGAGCATCACACCCTGCTGCAAGAGTGGCAAGAGGTCAGTGAGCGCTTACAAGTTAACTACACGTTGGAACAACCAGATGAGGTCGCAGCCTGGCTTGCGCAGAATGAAGCTGAAGAACAGGCTATTCGACAACAGATTACCGCACGCGAGCAATTGCAAAAACAGTGGCAGGAAAGTAAGGATTTACTGACTGCCGCAGAGGCATTGCAGCGGGAACTCGACCAGAAAATCGCGCTGAATACCCAGCAGCAAGCCTCGCTAAACGTTACGCAGCAAGAACTCGATCAATCGCTGCAAAACGTGCACCAGCAGATCACGCAGCATACTCAGGAAATCACGCAGACGCTGGCAACCTTAAACCTTCCTCTGCCTGAGGCCGATGCCCAGAACGACTGGCTGGCTCAGCGCGAGAATGAGTGGCAAGACTGGAAAATCAAAGAGCAGGAGCAATCTCGCCTAGCTCCTCTCTTAGCCACGCTACAAAGCGATCTTCACCATCTGAATCGCAGCGTGACAGAGGCCAGACAACTGATCCAAACACAGCAACAGCAGTTGGAACAGTACCTCACGCAACTCAACACAAGCCAACAAGAGCGGCAGGCGTTGTTTGGGGACAGGCAGATCGCTACCGTGCGCGAACAGCTACAGCGAACCAGCCAGCAGTACGACGATGCACTCAGGCTAGCCCTGTCAGCTCGTCAGCAAACCGAAACGACGTTAAGCCGTCTAACGGGAGAGCTGGCTAGCACGCAACAGCAATATGAACAGAGCACGCGCCAGCATGAGAGTGCTATCGAACGCTTTACTCAGGCGTTGCAACAAAGCACTTTCGCCGATGAAACCACGTTCCTCAATGCGTTGCTTGATGAGCAGGAACGCCAGACGTTGCAGACGTGGAAGGAAGAACTATCTCAGCGTTTGCAGCAGGCGGCGGCACTTCACCAGCAGGCTGAACGTGAGCTGCTCGCCCATCAACAAAAGCGCCCCGCTTCCCTGACGGAAGACGCCACACAAGAAGCGGTACAGCAGCAGTTGACAGCGCTGGATGAAACGCTGAAAACCAACCTGCGGCAACAGGGCGAGTTCCAGCGTCAGTTGGCTGACGATAAACAACAGCGCCAGAATCAGCAGGATTTGCTCAATGAGATCGCCCAAAGTCAGCAAATGTATGACGACTGGAGCTGTCTTAATACGCTCATTGGTTCACAAAGCGGGCATAAATTCCGTAAGTTTGCTCAGGGGCTAACGTTGGACCATCTGGTTTATCTCGCCAATCTCCAGCTTTCCCGCCTGCACGGGCGCTATATGCTGAAACGTAAACCCGGTGACGATCTGGAGCTGCTGGTGATGGATACCTGGCAAGCGGACGCCGAGCGTGATACGCGCACACTGTCCGGCGGCGAGAGCTTCTTAGTGAGTTTGTCGCTGGCGCTGGCGCTCTCCGATTTGGTCAGCCACAAAGCCAGCATCGACTCGCTGTTTCTGGATGAAGGCTTCGGCACGCTGGATGCCGAGACGCTGGATATCGCACTGGATGCCCTCGATAACCTGAACGCCTCCGGTAAAACCATCGGCGTCATTAGTCATGTCGAAGCCATGAAAGAGCGTATTCCGGTACAGATCAAAGTGCAGAAGATTAACGGGCTGGGCGTCAGCCGGCTGGCACCGCAGTACGCCGTTTAACCATTACGCCTTCGGCCAGAGCCAGGCGGCTCCGCGTACCCCACTGGAGTCGCCGTGTATGGCCTGAAGCACGGGCGTTGGTAATCCACGGCAAATCCGGTGCCGGAGATAAACGTTTCAATATAATTTGAGTCGTGCTGCCAACGCACATACAGCTTGAAGTATGACGGGTATAACTAGAAAAACCAATCAGTTGCCATTCAAAGCGTGATAGGTATTCCTCTGAATCTCGGTATTTTATTCCACATAACCGTCTCGAATTCGTTATCATGCGCGCAACATTACAAACCCGCGTGCAAACCTGCGCGCCCAGTCAGGGATAACACCATGTTGTGGTTTAAGAACTTAATTATTTACCGCCTAAGCCGGGACAGCGTGCTGTCCAAAGATAACGTTTTGTCTGCGGACGAACTGGAAAAACAACTCAGTGCTTTCGCGTTCACCCCGTGCGGCAGTCAGGATATGATGAAAACGGGTTGGGTATCACCAATGGGATCCCATAGCGATGCCTTAACGCACGTCGTTAATGGGCAAATCGTTATCTGCACCCGCAAAGAAGAAAAAATCCTGCCTTCCCCAGTCATCAAGCAAACCCTTCAGGCCAAAATCGAGCGTCTGGAAGCAGAGCAGCACCGCAAGCTGAAAAAAACCGAAAAAGACTCGCTGAAAGATGAAGTACTCCATAGCCTGCTGCCGCGTGCATTCAGCCGTTTCAGTCAAGTTTGGCTGTGGATCGATACGGTTAACGGCCTGATTATGGTCGATGCCGCCAGCGCCAAAAAAGCGGAAGATACGCTGGCGCTGTTGCGTAAAACACTGGGTTCCCTGCCCGTTGTGCCGCTGACGATGGAAAACCCGATCGAGCTGACGCTGACCGAGTGGGTTCGTTCCGGTGAGCCGGCGGCAGGTTTCGCGCTACAGGATGAAGCAGAACTGAAAGCCATTTTGGAAGACGGCGGCGTTATCCGTTGTAAAAAACAGGATTTGGTCTGCGATGAAATCGCCGTACACATTGAAGCAGGCAAACTGGTCACCAAGCTGGCGCTGGACTGGCAGGAACGGATTCAGTTGGTCTTGTCCGAGGACGGTTCGGTAAAACGCTTGAAGTTCTCCGATACGCTGCGGGAACAAAACGACGATATCGATCGGGAAGATTTTGCTCAGCGGTTTGATGCCGATTTTATTTTGATGACCAGCGAGCTGGCGGCATTGATTGCGAATCTGATTGAAGCACTGGGCGGAGAAGCCCAACGTTAATGCTGTCTATTTTTGATACAGTCGATTGTTAATGCAGTCAGTGATTGCCCGCCAATGTTAGGCGGGCAATACTCTTTAGTGCCTGAATCCGTTAGACTCGGAATGCCCCGACAACGGCGTTCAGTTCTTCAGCCTGTGTCTGCAACGCCCCCGACGCAGCAGCAGATTCCTGTACCAGCGCGGCGTTTTGCTGCACCATCGAATCCAACTGTGCGACCGCTTTGTTGATCTCGTTGATGCCACGCATTTGCTCATCAGCCGCATGCGTAATTTCAGACATCACCGAACTCACCGTAGAGACGCCGCCGACAATTTCATTCATCGTGTCGCTGGCCTGACGAACCTGAACGGAGCCAGACGTCACACTGGAGACCGTCGATTCAATCAGCGCTTTAATTTCTTTTGCAGCCTGTGCGCTACGCTGTGCCAGACTGCGAACTTCACCAGCAACCACGGCGAAACCACGGCCCTGTTCACCCGCACGCGCCGCTTCTACCGCAGCGTTAAGTGCCAGAATGTTAGTCTGGAATGCAATGCCATCGATCACGCCGATAATATCGCCGATTTTACCCGATGCGACTACGATCTCTTCCATCGTGACAATCACATCGGAGACCACTTTTCCGCCCGTACTGGCATCTTTCGACAGCAGCAGCGCTTTCGCGTTAACCTGCTGCGCAGAGCCCGCCGACTGCGTGACCGCTGCAGAAATCTCTTCCAGCGAGGCTGCAGTTTGCTGAATGCTCGATGCCGCAGATTCAGTACGCGCAGAGAGATCGTTGTTCCCCGCCGAGATTTCATCCGCCGCCACCTGAAGCGATGCGCTGATATCGCGAATCTGCATCATGACCTGGCTGATCTTGTCGACAAAGATATTAAACGAGCGGGCAATTTGCGCCACTTCATCATGCCCTTCGTCCGGCAGACGTTGCGTCAGATCGTTATTACCGTTGCTGATATCATCCATTGCGTCGCGAATTTGCAGCAGACGCTTGAGCGCAGACGCAATGATGAAACCAATCACCAGCGTGCCCAGCAGCGCGATAACAACTAGCGTGATGACAGAAGTAGACAGCAGAGAATCCATGCCCGCTGTCGCTTCAGCTTTATCCAACGCCACCAGCATGAACCAGTTCGTGCCCGCAATCGGTTTTGCCACCACGAGCTTTGTCACGCCAGAAAAATCTACATCGCGGGCGCTATCGGCTGAAAGAATATCGTTAAGATCAATCTTAGGAGCAATGTCAGTGATATTTTTCAGCGTCAGTTTTTCATCCGGATGAGCAATGATCAGACCGCTACGCTCGATGAGAACACCGAAGCTATCTTTGGCTGGGTTAATCGCTTTGACGTTTTCAATCACGCTTTCCATCGTGACGTCGCTACCGACGACACCTCTGACCGTTCCACCTTCCACCACGGAAGCAACGAAAGAAACCACCAGCGTATTCGTCACCGCATCAACGTAAGGGGCAGTGACCAGCGGTTTGCCCTCTTTCACCGCCTGCTGATACCAAGGCCGGACAGTAGGGTTATAATCAGGGGGGATACCGCCAGGATCGGCAAATTTGGCCGTGCCATTGGCATAACCCATGTACACATTCAGGAGTCCGCCGGATGCCGCAATCTGTTTAAACAGCGGAATCGGATCCTCATCGGTTATAACACGGTCGTGCAACGCAGAGATCATCAACGTTTTAGAAGCAACCCAGTCGCTAATCGCAATACTATGGCTAGTGGCTACCGCATTCAGCGTATTCTGGATCGATTCCTTGTTCGCGTTATTGGCGATGGTGTAATTAAGAAAGGTGTTGATAACAAGTGAAAGCACAACAATGGTCGAACAGGCCGCAAGGATGCGGGATCGGGTCGTTTTCAGCATAAAATACTCTTTGCGTAGAACAGTTATACTATCCATAACGGCATAGCAAAATAAAACTTGAATGTGATCATATTCCACAACAGCCATTTCTCTTAAAACTCAGCGGAATAATTAATACGCTCAACCAAACCTTTATAAAAAAAAGATATTAAATTTATTTAAAACCAACAACTCAATATAATAAACCAAAATAAATAAAAAAAAAGAATAAAAAACTTATTAATAGCCATAATATAAAAGTATCGCTGAATTCCGTAATCTATTGTATTTTAACAAAGTTGGGATTATTCCTAATAAGTACCACATCTTTTTACACTATTAATTAATAAGCACCTTTTAAATAAAATAATTCATATATGGAATTAATGATTAGCGTTACAAAGAATAGATGACATTTTCGTTGCAGAGCAACATGCTAAAAATAGCCAGTTATAGTTTATTTTATGTGGCAACGCTGCGATTACCATTTTCAGTGTATACGCCAAATAATTCGAGTTTCAGGACAAAAACGGCAAGGCGTTTTTGAACAGCACTTGCGCTGACCCCGAAGGGCTGAGGCGATAAGGCCGAAAGGGTAAAAAAACGCCGCATTATGTCGTACATAACGCGGCGAGAATGATCTACTCTACAGAGAGAGAATAGAAATTACAGATACTTACATAGATAAGAGGTCGGCTCGACCACCTGTAAGTTGAACTCACTTTTTCCCGGAACGAAAAACGTTTCTCCCGGTGTGAAAACCTGCCAATCCGGTGCACCTGGCAGCAGTACTTTTAATGCTCCGGTGATCACCGTCATTTCTTCCGGCTGCCCAGTTCCAAAGGTGTATTCACCCGCATCCATGACGCCAACACTGGCGCGGCCAATGCTGTCGCCTTCAAAACCGATTGATTTGACCTTCCCTGCAAAATACTCGTTTACATTCAGCATAGCGCGGCACCTATCATCGAAAAAATTCAGGAAATTCATCTTAAAAGGAGAGTCGCGCCACTGTCACGATCTATTCATTGAAAGTTGGTGTTCAGTAACACTGACTGGTGATTATTTTGCCAGTGCCCAGTCACTTTCCTACGCAGCCGACAAGCGCAGTGCCTTCAACACGCTTGCCACAATCGCTTCTGGCGTTTGTGAGGCATCAATGACGTGATGTGCCACGCCGCGATACAGCGCCTCGCGCGCGGCCAGTACATCAGCCATTTCCTCGGCGATAGGGCGACCAGTCAACGTCGGCCGCTGGTTATCCTGCGGGTTTTCTTCCAGCCGCTGTGCCAGCAGTTCGGCATCCGCGTGGAGGTAAATGACGGTACCTTTGTCATGCATAAAGCGCCGATTGGCTTCCGCCAGCACCATACCGCCGCCTGTCGCGACGATGCAGCGGTTGGACGTCACCTGCTGAAGTGCCAGACTTTCACGTTGGCGGAACCCATGCCATCCTTCCTGCGCAACCACATCAGCCACCGTCATATTGGTGGTCTGCTGCATAAACAGGTCGGTGTCGACAAAGTCATATCCCAACGCCTGCGCCAGTTGATGCCCGACGGTGGTCTTCCCACAGCCTCTGGCACCGACCATAAAAATGGGGTGTGTCATGTAATGACGTATCCTTCTTCTTTACTCACCTGCCCTGTCATACCTCAAGCTGCACGCACGTCGGCTGTCCCGCAACTCGAACTATTTCGGGTATCAAAGATAAATGGGGTGATTACCTGCTTTGTCGTGGGCTGAATCATACCGATAAAATCAACAGAGAGGGAAGTGACTTCTCAGTGGAAACGAAAAGTTGAATAACTAAAAGTAAAAATTGAATGGCAGGAAATAAAAAGCCCCGCGTTTAAAGGCGGGGCCATCACACGACAAACCAATCGGACGATTAATATGCGTGGAAATAATCCTGAATCACCGCCGGGTTGGTCGTTTTTGTCAGCGCCAGCATCAACAGAATACGCGATTTAGCAGGGTTCAGAGAGTCAGCAACCAAACCAGGCTGGCCCGCATCTGGTGGTACGATGCCGCTGCCGGTACGGCTGGAGCGTACAACAACAACGCCTTTGCTTTGCGCTTTACGGATGCCTGCATCACTGCGTTTGGAGACGGAGCCTGCCCCCATGCCTGCATAGACAATCCCTTTCACGCCGTGTTTAATGGCCGCGTCATACATGTATTCTGGATCGTCCTGATAGCCATAAATAATATCAACGGCTGGCAGTTTATCGACGTTGGTCACATCAAATACAGAACGTGTGGTGTGAACTTTATCCAGACGCGTCTGGTAATAAACTTTGTCGCCGATAATCACGCCCAGATAACCTTCTTCTGGCGCTTTAAAGGTATCCAGCGTAGAGGCATTGGTTTTGCTGATGAAACGGGCAGAACCAATACGGTCATTCAGCACGACCATCACACCGCGACCGCGAGAATTTTTATCCGCCGCCACTTTTACCGCACCGTACAGGTTCATCGGGCCGTCGGCACTGATTGCCGTTGCCGGACGCATCGCGGCGGCGAAGACCACCGGTTTATCACTCTTCACCGTCAGGTTCAGGAAGTAAGGCGATTCGTCGAGTGTATCCGTACCGTGCGTAATCACCACGCCATCAACATCACTGCGTGCCAGCAGCTCATTCACGCGCTTGCTCAGCTTCAGCAGAACATCGCTGGTCATATTTTCGCTGCCGATGCTGGCAACCTGCTCACCTGAAATATTGGCAAGCGTTTTCAGCTCTGGCACCGCTTGAATCAGCGTCTCTACGCCCAGCGCACCCGCTTTATACCCCGTGGTTTGCGTATTGGCCGCAGCGGAACCGGCAATCGTACCGCCCGTTGCCAAAATAACAATGTTAGGTAGGTTTTCTGCCGCATTTGCCAGAGACGCAAAACAAACAAAAACAACAACGAATAATGCGTTAAACATCCTTTTCATAACATATACCAACTTATTGAGTTAAGTGGCAGATCAGATACGTCAGGTGCCTGATCTGTAAGTAAAAAATATCAACTCTGTTGGCAGCCAGCCAACATTGGCGCTTATTCTGCCCCAGAATTCAACGAATTAATATATGCCTGCCAGACTTCACGTTAACGATGTGTGATACCTCACAGCACGGCATTCTGCCGCAACGATTTACGTTATCGATTACTCTGCGCCACGGCATCCTGCGAGGCCTTTTCACGCGCGTCGCCCGTCAGTTCTGACAGCGTTCCCTGATGCATTTCCAGAACAAACGCCGATGCGCTGTACTTGTTATCTGAATTCACGCCCCAATTTATCAAGAAAAGCATTCAGTTTTACATGTGGTTAAATGATCACCATAAAGTAAATGGCACATCAACGAAACGTGGAAACAAACCGAATCCCATCACGCACAACCGTAGGCGAGTGATAAAATTTTCATCTCGCGACACCCTTTACTTTTCTTATTTTCTTAATAAGAACCTTCCGAATATTTATTAATTCCAAAGAAATAATTAAATAGAATATAATAAACGAGAAATAAAATTAAAAACAAAATAATAACAGACTAAATTAAATAATCTGATTAACCTCAACAATTTCGTCGAATTATTATTCATTTCATATTCCCTGCTATATAATCCTTTTCGATGTGCAAGGACTCCCTCTTTATTTGGAATAAATAAAGAGAAAAAATATCCGTTTAATTTACAAGGAAAAACACATGTTTAAGTATTTAACACCGATATTTTTATGTACCGCTGCTTTCTCTTTTCAGGCTCAGGCGAGTGACACCATGCTGATGCTGCTGAAAAAAGACAATGCTACTTATTTAAGCTGGTCTACCGATGCAGGCAACGTTGTTCGCCAGGATGTGTATCGCAGCACCAGTAGTGCTCAGGCAGGCAGCGAAAAAATCGCAGAACTCAATTCCACAGACAGAACTTTTACCGATTTAACCGCCAATCCACAGTCAGACTATTGGTATTGGGTAGATACCGTTAGCGGCAATAAGAGTGTCCTGAAATCTAATGCCGCATCAACGGCACCAGCACCATTGCGCGCCGCGCCGCTTAAGGCTGCAAGCTCTGAATGTAAGGCCGGCGCAGTCATCAAAAACAAATCTGTTGACTGCGATGGGATTACTCTGGGTCTGAGCTGTAGCGGTGACAGTGATAAGCAACCTCCTGTTATCACGTTGGAAAATGCCAGCATCAAAAATCTGCGCATTTCGGCAAAAGGCGGTTCTGACGGCATCCACTGCGCAAGCGGCGACTGCCGTATTGAAAACGTGATTTGGGAAGACATCTGTGAAGATGCAGCAACCAACAACGGCAAAACCATGACCATCGTCGGCGGTGTTGCCCATAACACCACCAATGGCCCTGGTGGAAAACCGGACAAAGTGCTGCAGCAGAATGCCAAAAACAGCCACACTATTGTACAGGGCAACTTCACCCTGACTGGCCAACACGGCAAACTGTGGCGCTCTTGCGGTGACTGCACCAACAACGGTGGCCCACGTAACCTGACCATCATCAGCGCAACCGTTAACGGCACCATCGACAGCATCGCTGGCGTAAACCGTAACTTTGGCGATGTCGCTGAGATCCGCGATTTGCGTATTAAAGGCTACAAAGAAGGTAAACCCCCTGTATGTGAAGAGTTTAAAGGCGTAGAAAAAGGGCAAGGTAAGTCCGAGAAATACGACGAATTCTGGGATACCAAGAACTGCAAAGTCAGCCGTTCAAACGTTAAACCGCTGTAATTCTGCTGGCAGAATTCACACGTAACTCACTTCCTCTGGGGTCCTGACGCATCAGTCATCGACAGACCGTGCTACTAAGCACGGTCTGTTTCATTTCATCACCCTTGCTGCAATTCAGTAAACAGCGTGCGCTTAAGCGCCAGCTCGACGCCGCGTAGTTCCGCCAGCCCTTTCAGACGACCGATTGCCGAGTAGCCGGGGTTGGTTTTCTTTTTCAGATCGTCCAGCATCTGATGCCCGTGATCTGGCCGCATTGGGATCGGACGGCGATCGCCCGCCTTCTGACGCCGCAATTCTTCCGCCAGAATGGCATTAATGATCGCCACCATATCCACATCCCCTTGCAAGTGCGCCCCTTCATGGAAGGAATTGGGATTGTTCTCGCGACAGGTGGCACGCAGATGGGTGAAATGCACGCGATCGGCAAACGTTTCCAGCATGCTAACCAGATCGTTATCTGCCCGCACACCGTAAGACCCCGTACAGAAGGTAAAACCGTTATGAAGGCTATCAACCGTTTGCTTTAACCAGCGCATGTCGTCAATCGTCGACATCACGCGCGGCAGCCCAAGAATCGGACGCGGTGGATCGTCCGGATGAATGGCAAGGCGGAGGCCAACGGCTTCCGCAACGGGCACAATCTCACGGAGGAAATAGCCAAGGTGCTCACGCAGTTTCGCATGGTCGATACCATCATATTCCGCCAGACGGCCGCGGAACTGCTCCAGCGTATAGCCCTCTTCCGAGCCCGGCAGCCCAGCGATAATGTTGCCTGTCAGGCGCGCGATATCTTCTTCGCTCATTGCACGGAAGTAGTCGGCAGCCTGTGCCTGTTCATCCGCCGTGTAGTCTTTTTCAGCACCGTGACGCTTAAGGATATGCAGCTCAAAGGCGGCAAAGGCAATATGATCGAAACGCAGCGCCTTTGAACCATCCGGCAATACATATTCCAGATCGGTTCGCGTCCAGTCCAGCACGGGCATGAAGTTATAACACACCGTATCAATGCCGCACTGCGCCAGGTTACGCAGCGATTGCTGGTAATTGGCAATATGCTGCTGATAATTCCCCGTCTGGGTTTTGATCTCTTCATGAACCGGTACGCTTTCCACCACCGACCACACCAGCCCTTTCGCCTTCAATTCGGCTTTGCGCTTTTCAATCTCTTCAACTGACCAGATTTCGCCATTGGGGATGTGGTGCAACGCCGTCACCACGCCGGTCGCTCCGGCTTGCCGAACATCATCCAGTGAGACAGGATCGTTCGGGCCGTACCAACGCCAGGTTTGTTCCATACCGAGTTACCCTTTTATTTTCGTCAAGATAGTGAGTTTTCGTCGAGTTTGTTAGTTTTCGCCGAGAATAGGAAAAGCCTACCTCACCGGGACAGGCTGTCAAACGAAACTCACGAATTGATTGACCAATTACACAAAAAATTCGCATTTTGGACTAACATCATGCGTATTCAGGCTGCAATCGTGAGGAAAAGAGTCAAGGGTGGGTTATTTGGTCTGATATCTTTTCTCTCCGTACACCAATACGATGCCGGAGAGAAAATTCATACGGGAAGGGAAACGCAGGGGAATCAGGATTCCAGACGTGAGGGAAAAGACTCGAACAGGTAGCCGTCGAAGGCCGGATCGTCCACGTTTGAAATTTCCAGCAGTTTAATTTTTACGTTTTCCAGATGCTGCCACATTGCCTGACGCGCCATGTTCACATCACGGCGAGATACGGCACGCAGGATTTGTTCATGATCGTCCAGCCACTGGCGCTGATAGCTGAAATCATCGGTATGAGAGTGAATACCCTGCCACATTGGGCTGCGTTTACGCGCCTGCCACACCTCATACACCATATTGGCTAAGACGCTATTTTGGGTAGACTGCGCCAGCAGGCAATGGAATTGTTCATCAGCGCTTTCATCCACGCTGCCGTTCTCAAGCGATGCCCGTTCTTGTTCAATGGCCTGCCGCATTTTCACGATGTCACTCTTAGTCGCCTGCATCGCGGCAAACGCAGCCACTTCACCTTCCAGCAGTTGACGCGCCTGCATCAGCTCGAAGGGGCCATAGCCGCTGTCTACCACGCTGTCTTTTCCCTGCGCGGTCGGCAGTTGCATGACATAAACGCCAGAGCCTTTACGTACCTCAATCAGCTTTTCCAGCTCCAGCATGATCAGGGCTTCACGCACCACGCTGCGGCTGACGTTGTAGGTTTCAGCAATATCACGCTCGGGAGGCAAGCGGTCGCCAATCTGGTAGTTTCCCTTCAGAATTTCCGCGCGAAGATTGTCGCCAATCTGCTGATATAAACGCATACCGCCATCCCTTTATTCAACATCGGCCACCGCAATATTGGCCTGACCAAAAGACAGAAAAAACGCCAGAGTTGTCTGAAGTATAACATGAAGCCATACAGCGCCGCACGTTGAGCAATCTGCATGCGAAATGATTTCAGATATAGTGTTGTCGAAACACCATGACCCCGTTAGCGATCGGGTTGATATTGCCAAAAGGCAAGGAGCATAAATGACAATAAGCGTATTCCGGTTCGGTTCGTGGGGAGTCTGGAAGCGGGTGATAGCAGGCCTGTTCGCCCTCATCGGCGTACTTTTCATGGTGGGATGCAACAGCAGCTCGCGCGACATCGCGCCATTAGGGCAAACGTCATTCGAGCGTTACCAGCAAGACACCACACGCTGGGTCGCTGAGCACCGTGCCTTTCAAACCACGGATAAGCAGTTGGAATTACGCTGGAATACGCCCAGTGAAACCCGCCCCCTCGGCCAGCCGCAGAAAGCCATCTTATTAGTGCACGGATTGGGCGATTCACCCGGTTCATTCACTGACATCACCCCAAAATTGGTCGAACAAGGCTTTCTGGTCAGAACCGTGTTGCTACCGGGTCATGGCACCCGCCCCTCCGATCTGTTGCACGTGACCGTAGATGACTGGCGCAAGGTGGTCGCCGAGCAGGCGGCCATCCTCAGCAAAGAGGTCGATGAGGTTTATCTGGGCGGCTTTTCCACCGGCGGCAATCTGGTACTGGAATACGCCTTACAGCACCCTGAAATCAAAGGGCTGGTGCTGTTCTCCCCCGCAATTAAATCCAATGAAAAATACGCCTTCATGGCACCCGTGCTGTCCGTGTTTACCGACTGGCTGATGCCGCCGCGCCCTGGCTATCCACAACAGTTAGCAACCCGCTATATGCGCGTGCCGACCAACGGCTTCGCCCAATATTATTATTCCAGCAGCGGTGTGCGTTCAGAGCTTGCCAAAAAGCCTTATGACAAACCGGTGCTCATCGTGCTGGCGGAACATGATTCCGTCGTCGATACAACATACATTGTCGACACGTTCGATAAACAGTTTACCCACCCGCGAAGCCGCCTGATCTGGTATGGCGATCGCCCTGCCGGTATCCATTCCTCACGCGTGTTGGTGCGCACAGGCTCGCTGCCCGACTGGCGCATCAGCCAGTTCTCGCACATGTCGCTGCTGTTCTCACCAGACAATAAGCAATACGGTAAAACCGGAGCGATCGTCATCTGCGCCAACGGCCAACCCCTGAACGACCTAAAAACCTGTCAGGACCGCAGCACGCTGTGGTATTCCGACTGGGGATACGTGGAAAATGGCAAAACCCATGTGCGCCTGACCTTTAACCCCTACTTCGACTGGCAAAATCAGATCATGGCTAACGTACTGGACGCGCAATAGCCTTACCGAAAACGGGCGTTGTCATCATTTGGTCATCAAGAGCAGGTATTTTGACTTAAAGATAAATCCGCCCAAAGATTAACCATGATCGCCATGCCCGTTCCTTGCGCCCGACCACTCCTCCGGGGTACACCGGTGGCGCGAGATCTTTGTATTCCTCTGCCGGACGTTTCTCCCGACACCGACAATGCCACCGTATTGCAGTTGTTCAGTAAGAATAAAGAATGGGTCAGCCTGCCTGTCGTGGAGGATGGACGCCCTTTCGGCCTCATCAACCGCCATATTTTTCTCTCGCAGATGTCTCGGCCTTTTTATCGTGAACTGTACGACAAAAAGAGCTGCATCGCGTTTATGGATAAAAATCCGCTGATTGTCGATGCGCTGGCATCGTTGAACGACGTCGCCGATCAAACCGTGATTACCGGTGATAAGTCGCTGACGGACGGCTTTATGATCACCGAGAACGGGCGTTATATCGGTATCGGGTTAGGCATCGATCTGATCAAGGCCGTCTCCGATATGCATCTGCGCCAGCATCAGCAAATTATGCAGAGCATCGAATATGCCAGCGTGATTCAGACAGCGATGCTGACAACGTCAACGCAGGCGATGTCCCGCACGCTTGCCGACTGGTGTCTAGCCTGGGAACCGCGAGACTGTGTCGGCGGCGACTGCTATGCCTTTAAAACCTACCAGAACGGCTGGCTTGCCGCCGTCGCGGACTGTACTGGGCACGGCGTACCCGGCGCATTCATGACCTTAATTTTCTCTTCCGCGCTGGAACAGGCGCTGACACAGCACGGCCCAATGCTGCCAGCGCAGCTATTACAGGCGATCAACCGTCATATCAAAGATACGCTGGGGCAGCGTGACGAAGCACGTCAGCTTTCTACTTCTAACGACGGCTGCGACGCGATGCTGGTGTTCTGCGATATGACGCGCAACACGCTGACGTTTTCCGGCGCGCGCATGCCCGCCTTCATGCTGCAACGCGATACCGGACAACTGACGCCGCTCCAGTGCGATCGTATGGGGGTCGGCTACACCGAAACGCCTTATGACTACCAGTGGTCGAGCTATGAATTACCGCTTCATGATAACGATATGTTTTTCACCACCACGGATGGCTTGACGGATCAAATCGGCGGAGAACGCCGGATTATGTTTGGTAAACGCCGGCTACAGGAGTACCTCCAGCACCATCAACACCAGCCGATGCGCGAACTGGCTAACCAGCTCCTGTCGGCACACAAGATCTACCAGGGCGATCAGACCCGGCGAGACGACTTAACATTTTGGGGCTTCCGACATTGTTCGACTTTTGTTTAATCAGGCAGACAGAATGATGCCAAACATCAAATACACTGAATTTTTTTCGCCCTCACACCAGCATGACATCACGCTGTATTACGTGGGCTATTTTTCACAAAACATCATCAGTTCACTGGCCGAAACCATGCGGCTACAGTTGGAGAAAAAGCAGCTTCCTGCCGGCATCCGTCGCCGACTGTTCTCTACGTTCGTCGAAATGGTGCAGAACATTACCCGCTATTCCGCTGCACCGTTAACCGCGCTCGATCACACCGTCGAAGTCCGTCATGGCTCCGTGTGTCTGGGTTACGAAAATGGGAAATACTTCCTGCTGTGCGCCAACCCGATACACCCCGACGATGTCGAGGCGCTGCGGGGACGTCTTGAACCGCTGCGCGGCATGACGCTTGATGAAATCCGCCTCGCCTACAAAGTCTCTCTGCGTGATGAAACCCCGTCATCAAGCAAAGGCGCGGATATGGGGCTGTTGACCGTTGCGCGTGATGCCAGTGAGCCACTCCAGTTTACGTTTCTGGCCGATGCATCAACGGGGCTATCTACGTTTTATCTGAAGGCAATCATTTAACATGAAAAATATAACAACCCTAAGCAACCTCCATATTTCGGGGACATCCTGTACCCCGACGGTTGATTTTCACTTTGACATACACCGTCTTTATCTTTCCGGCGAATCTTACCCTGAGAACGCCGCGGCGTTTTATCGCCCGCTGCTCACCGAGATTCAGGCGTATCTGGACGCGTTGACGGCCTACGCCGAAACGATGCAGACGGATGACGCACTGCCGAGCATCGAAATTCACGTCTCCCTGATTTACTTCAACAGTTCGAGCACCAAGATGCTGTTCAGTTTATTCAATCTGCTTAATCAGGCTGCGGAACAGACGCTCTCGATTGCGCTGTATTGGTATTACGACAAAGACGACGACATTGCAGAAGAATTTGGTGAAGAGCTTCACATCGATTTCCCGGCCCTGACCTTTCACAGCACCATGTTGAGTGATAATCATGAGCACAATTGAATTGTTTACACCGGAATACGACATTCTGCTCGCCGCGCGCAATATCGCTAACCAGCAGGAAAGGCCAGCCGAAGTCTATCGTGACACGCTACTGGCGTTAACCGACCACTATCAGCGGCTGGTACGCGAGTCGCACCGCCTGATTTCACGCAGCGACCGAGCAGAGAAAGAGCTGAACCGTCTGAACGCACAGCTCAATCAGTTGGCCGTCGAGCTGGAATACAAAGCCAGCCACGATCCGCTGACCAGCGTGTATAACCGTGGTGCGATTATTGAACGCATCAACCACGCGCTGGAGCGCAATCAGGCCGCACTCATCGTACTGGATATCGATCACTTCAAGCAGGTGAATGATACCTATGGTCACCCTACTGGCGACGCCGTGATCTGCGATCTGGTCTCGCGCGTGCAGAACGTGCTGAATACCACCAGCAGCATTGGTCGCGTCGGCGGTGAAGAGTTCACTATCCTGTTGGAAGGGCACACGCTCATGCAGGCCGTTTCACTCGCCAGCCGCCTGCATCAGGATCTCAACAGAATGCCACTCAGCGTACTGCCGCAACAGCGCGTCACTGCCAGCTTCGGCGTCAGTTGGGCCCCGCAGAAAACCCGTTTCGATGCGCTCTACGGTGCCGCGGATGCCGCGCTCTATCAGGCCAAGGAAAAAGGCAGAAATCGCGTGGAGTTTCAGTAAGTCGCAGACTGGGCGATTGCCGTCGCCCTGACTCACGACCATAATAGGGGGTATCGGCTTCTCCGAGACAGATTCCCCCTATGCGTATAGCCTATGAATAGCAGCGTTATAGCGCACGAAACTGTCTCTGCGTCTGTATTGAAAATATGACGAAGAGACCGTCTGTAAATGGAAAACTTAATCGCTCGCGCCCTAGCGCGCGCGGCCTACAGCCTCACCTAACTGCCATACAGCCATCGCGTAATGCGTGCTGTGGTTGTAGCGCGTGATGGTGTAGAAGTTCGGCAGTCCGTACCAGTATTGGTAACCCGTGCCGATGTCCAGCCGCAGCAGGCTGGCTTCACTGTATCCCGCCAGAGAATGCTGTGGCGTTAATCCCGCGGCCTGGAGTTCCGTGAGCGAGTAGCGGGTATTGAAACCGTTCGGGAGCAGCGGAGCCTGACCGTTTGCCTGCACTGCCACAGGCGCGCCTTTCACCCACCCGTGCGCGTTGAAATAATTGGCTACGCTGCCAATCGCGTCCACCGGATCCCACAGGTTGGTATGTCCGTTACCGTCGAAATCCACTGCGTAGTTCTTGAAGGATGACGGCATAAACTGCCCGTAGCCCATCGCGCCCGCGTAAGAGCCGCGCAGGCTGAGCGGATCGTTGCCTTCTTTACGCGCCATCAGCAGGAAGGTTTCCAGCTCGCCCGCAAAGTAATCGGCACGTCGCGGGTAATCAAACGCCAGCGTGGCCAACGCATCAATGATGCGCGTTTTCCCCATCACTCGGCCCCAGCGGGTTTCCACGCCAATAATACCGACAATGATCTCAGGCGGGACGCCGTAAATGTTCTGAGCACGCTGTAGCGCATCCTGATATTGATTCCAGAACGCCACGCCGTTTTGCACGTTGTCTGGCGTAATAAACTGATTGCGATAACGGTTCCAAGATCCGTTAGGCCCTGAAGGCGGGCGCGATGCTGGAGCTTGCTTATCCATCAGACGGATCACCCAATCCAGACTTTTCGCCTGCACGAGCACATCATGCAGTTGCTGGCGGTTAAAGCCATGCTCCAGCACCATTTTATCGACAAACCGCGCGGTAGCCGGGTTAGTCGCAAAATCACCGCCTAGCGGATGGACATTGTGTGCGGGTTCAAGCAGGAAGCCACCTTTAAAAGGATTACCTGAAGGCGCTTCTGCGGGAGGAGGGGAAGGCTGACTGCTACAGGCCGAGAGCAAAACGAGCAGAGGGAGAAAACGAACCAAATGACGCATCAGATATCCGTATAGCCAGGTAAGAAATCAATACAGGCTATGGTAAAGGATTGTCTGATGTGAAAAAACCAGCCAGAGGTGAAAAAATGCCGCGCGCCGCTCAAATAGAAGGCTGACGCGCGCGTTATTACATCCGAATCAGTTTTTCTTCACAAACTCGGACTTCAGCTTCATCGGGCCGAAACCGTCGATTTTACAATCAATATTGTGATCGCCTTCCACCAGACGAATGCCCTTCACGCGGGTGCCGATTTTCAGCGGCGTTGAGCTGCCTTTGACTTTCAGGTCTTTAATGACCGTTACGGTATCGCCATCCGCCAGCAGGTTGCCGTTGGCATCTTTCACCACTAAACCGTCATCCTGCGCTGGTGCATCGCCTGCCGGCGACCACTCATTTCCACATTCCGGGCAGTTAAGCATCTCGCCTTCTTGCCAAGTATATTCAGAACTGCATTTTGGACAATGAGGTAACTGTTGCATGATAAACTCCTGAAAAATTCACAATAAAAAAGTAATAAATATCATTCGGTAACTACCCTATTTTCGATATTTTACCCTTTTATGCACATTTTTGATAGTGAAGCCGTGTTTATCGTGACTTTACGGCTCATCCGATGCGGTTTCACTTTTTGCCGCCAGAAACGTAATCAATGCATCTTGCGTTAACGCTTTGGAATACAACCAGCCCTGTGCATAAGCGACGCCAAGGCTTTTCAAATAGGCTTCCTGAGCCGGAGTCTCAATCCCTTCGGCAACAATATGCAAATTAAGGCAGTGCGCCATGCTGACAATATGAGATAACACAATATCAGTCGGTGAATGGTCACGAATATTCCCAACAAAGGACTTGTCGATTTTAAGCTTATTGGCTTTTACCCGCTCAAGATAGGACAGGCCAGAATAGCCAGTCCCAAAATCATCAATCGCGACATCAATGCCTTTTTGTTGATACAGCGCTACCATCGGTGCCGCTTTCTGGGGTTCAATCATCGATGATTCGGTTAATTCGACATTAACATTAGCACCATCGAGTTTGTATATGGCAATCTGCTCCACGAGATAATTGAAAACGGCAATATCTTCGAACTCCGCCGCTTCAAGATTGATAGAGACAAACATCTCCGGATAACGATGTCTCAGCACGCTGACCGTTTGTAGCGCCTCATCGATAACAAAAAACGTTAAGTCTTTCATTAGCCCAACCTGACGAATCATGGGAATAAAAGAATCCGGCGTAATCAGGCGTCCATCCGAATGACGCCAGCGTATAAGGGCTTCACACCCCACGACCTGAGTGGTATCCAGTTTAATAATCGGCTGATAATGCAATTCAAACTCTTTTTGCCTTAGCGCCTGATTGAGAACATAGCGCGGGCTTTGAATGACCAAGTATTTTCTGGTGATAATCTCTGACAACAGCAGGGATATGAGCATAAAAATGGGAAAAACAGAGAAAAAAATCGTTAGGTAAAATGAAAATTTCGCGGGTTTATCCGCTCTAACCACTAAAGTCAGATCGCTATCCGGTAGGGGTTTCAGGACATAATATTTATCGTCAATATAAAATCTATCGGTGTTATTACCCCCTGAAGTCAAACGGGAATAAATATGACTACTCATCGAGTCCGAAAGAATAACACGGCCGTCCAGCTTATTTTTTTCCAGTAATGCGTACTGGATATTATAGCTGTAGGAGGGTACATCCAGAAATGAGCGAGGATTCAACACCACAAGGTGACGCGTGGTACCAACATAAATCATCGGCTTATTTTTATTCAGCGGACTTTCAATTTTATACCAAATGTTATAAATATGTTTATAACAAAAATCGGGGGCTGGAAGAAACATCGTATTAATGTTGTTCATCATCGAAGAACAGCGAGGCCGATTCCCATCGATATAGACCACATCCTGGATATAATCATTGTCGTAAGCAATTTTACGCAATAAATCCAGATGCAGGTTATCACAATAAGGTGGATAGCTTTTTTCTAAAATATCAAGTGCGGAGGTGGCCTGCTGAATAATTTTCCCGGCATGTTCAACTGTAACGTTAGAAAAATCATCCACTTCGCGTTCAAACTGTCTGAACGAAAATGCCGAATAAACCGCAAGCACTAACGCAAAAAGCGCCACCAGAGTAAAAAATAGGCTGGAGAATAATAAGAAAAAGCTTTTCTTAAAATAGAGCTTTTGAAAATAGGCTAGCAGGCTTTTTTTCATAGGAGCAACGCATCATTATGATGAGAAATCCAACATAGCACACAACCCCCCTACAACAATGTATCGATATCTCAAATAATTCTGATTTTAAGACATCGGTAACTGCCGAATGACAGAGCCTCTCTGGGATAAGAAGGTAATAACATCATTGTCTTTCCTATTTACCTTAAAAAACAGCCAGTTGCTTTCTATCACTTTTTTCTTATCACTATCGCCCTGTGATTTAATTGTAATGATAACCATTATCATATTAATATAACGTCCTATTATTGACCGCCGATACACGTTTCTATTTTCGACCATGATGTCTGACCACGCCACGCCCTCTGCTGAACTGACGCTTGAATCACTCTATGGTTCGCATCACGGCTGGCTGAAGCACTGGCTAACGGGCAAGCTCCAATCCTCTTTTGACGCCGATGATATTGCTCAGGACACCTTCCTGCGCGTGATGAACGGCGAGTCATTGACCGCAATCCGCGATCCTAAATCGTTTCTATGTACCGTTGCCAAACGCGTGATGGTCGATCTCTTTCGCCGCAATGCGCTAGAGAAAGCCTATCTGGATAGGCTGGCGCAGTTGCCGGAGGCGCTTGCACCTTCACCAGAGATCCAGCAACAGCAGCTTGAGACGCTCCAGCAGGTGGATCTCATGCTCGATGGCCTGAGCCACAAAGCACGACAGGCGTTTTTGCTTTCCCAGCTTGATGGCATGGCCTATAGCGAGATCGCAACACGGCTGAATGTTTCCGTTAGCTCCGTCAAAAAATACGTTGCCAAAGCCACGGAGCATTGCCTGCTGTTCCGTCTGGAGCATGGGCTGTGAGTCTCCCGCTAACCGATTCCCAGCGTCAGGCTCTGCGCTCCGCCTCACATTGGTATGCGGTCCTGAGCGACGAACGCGTGAGCCCCCAGCAAGCCGAGAAATGGCAGCAGTGGTATGCGCACAGTCGGGATCACCAGTGGGCTTGGTCGCAGGTAGAAAATCTGCGCAGCCAGATGAACATCGTACCTGGCAACGTCGCCCACCGCGCCCTTCAGGATACGCAGCTTACTCGCCGCCGAGTGATGAAAGGTCTTTTACTGCTGTTGGGCGTTGGTGGCGGGTGGCAGCTTTGGCGTTCCGACACCGGAACGGGCCTTCGCGCCGATTACACCACAGCGAAAGGGACAATCCGTCAGCAGCGTCTGGAAGACGGCACGTTGCTTTCTCTGAATACTGATAGCGCCGTCAATGTTCGCTTCGATCCACAGCAGCGGCGTATTCACCTCTGGTACGGCGAAATCGCGATTACCACCGGACAGGATGCCAGCAGCCGCCCTTTCTACGTGCAGACACGACACGGGAAGCTGACCGCACTCGGCACTGAATTTACGGTCCGTCAGGAAGCCGACAGTACGCTACTGAGCGTGCAACACCATGCGGTGAAAGTCGTACTGGCCGACGATCCGACCCAAGAGCGCATCGTGCGTCAGGGCGAAAGCCTGCGCTTCAGCGCGCGGGCTCTGGGTGAAATCCAATCCGCAGAAGAAGAAGACAGCAACTGGGCGCAGGGCATTCTCAGTTTCAGCAATAAGCCGCTCGGCGACGTGATAGCGACGCTATCGCGCTATCGTCACGGCGTACTGCGCTGTAGCCCAGAGGTCGCGAGGCTGCGGTTAAGCGGCACCTTCCCGCTGAAAAATACCGATACGGTGTTACAGGTCATCGAGAAAACACTTCCTGTTAAAATTCAGTATATTACTCGTTATTGGGTCAATATCCTTCCCGCACACTAAACGATAACGAAAAAAATTATCATTCTTGATTGTCCTTTTTCTCCCTCTCATTCGACTTAGGTGTATAGAACAAAAATGATGATGGAGATGTAATGACGCGCTTACGCACCTTTCGTAAAGCAACCCCTTTAGCCATGGCGATACAGCTCAGTCTGCTGTCGACAGTCGGTCTCACGGCAGGGATGACCCATGCCGCGACGGCACCCGCCACCACACGCTACGATATTGCTGCTGGCGAGTTAGACAAAGCGCTCAACCACTATGCCGCCCGCAGCGGGATTACGCTGTCGGTCGATGCCAGCCTGACGCAGGGTAAACGCAGCAACGGCCTACACGGCGACTACACCATTGACGGCGGTCTGAAAGCCCTGCTGGCGGGTAGCGGTTTGCAACTGAAGGCGCTGGGCAACAATGCCTGGACGCTGGAACCGATCCCAGCGGTAGCGGAAGAAACGCTGACGGTCGTTGGCGACTGGTTGGGGGAAGCGCGTGAAAATGACGTCTTTGAACACGCTGGCGCACGCGATGTGATCCGTCGTGAGGACTTCGCCAAGACCGGTGCCACCACGATGCGCGATGTCTTAAACCGTATGCCGGGCGTGTATGCGCCGGAAAATAACGGCACGGGCAGCCACGATCTGGCCATGAATTTTGGTATTCGCGGTCTCAGCCCGCGCCTTGCCAGCCGTTCCACCGTATTGATGGACGGCATTCCGGTGCCGTTTGCGCCCTACGGTCAGCCACAGCTTTCCCTCGCGCCCATCTCACTTGGCAATATGGACGCCATTGATGTCGTGCGCGGCGGCGGTGCTGTGCGCTACGGACCACAGAGCGTCGGCGGCGTCGTGAACTTCGTCACCCGGGCGATCCCGAAAGAATTTGGCATGAGCGCTGGCATAGAAGGCCAACACAGCCCGACATCCTCACAGCACAACCCGAAAGAAACGCACAACCTGCTGGTTGGCGGCACGGCGGATAACGGTTTTGGTTCAGCGCTGCTCTATTCCGGCACGCGCGGCAGCGACTGGCGCGAGCACAGCGCGACGCGCATTGACGACGTGATGCTGAAAAGCCGCTACGCGCCAAACGACGTGCACACGTTTAACAGCCTGCTGCAATATTACGATGGCAGCGCCGATATGCCGGGCGGCCTGTCGCGTGCCGATTACAATGCGGACCGCTGGCAGTCAACGCGTCCGTACGATCGCTTCTGGGGGCGTCGTCAGCTTGCCAGTCTGGGCTATCAATACCAGCCGGATCAGCAGCATAAATTCAATATTCAGGGCTTCTACACGCGCACGCTGCGCAGTGGCTATCTGGAACAGAATTCGATCATTACCCTGTCGCCACGTGAATATTGGGTACGTGGCATCGAACCGCGCTACAGCCAAAGTTTTACCCTCGGATCTTCCGCTCATGAAGTGGGCGTCGGCTACCGTTATGTCAGCGAATCCACCCATGAGGTGCGTTACTTCACCAGCACCGCCAGCAAGACGCTGCCAAGCGCCAGCAGCCCTATCGACCGCGAAACCCGTGCGGGTACAGAAGCGCACGCCTGGTACATCGACGACCGCGTTGATATCGGCAACTGGACAATTACGCCGGGAATGCGCGTTGAGCACATCAAATCTCATCAGGACAACACGCTGAAAGGCACGGGCGAAGCGGTCAGCTACAACGCCCCGCTACCTGCCTTGAACGTGCTCTACCACGTTAACGAGAGTTGGAATCTTTATGCAAACACCGAAGGATCATTCGGCACCGTACAGTACAGCCGAATTGGCAAGGCTGCTCAAAGCGGCAAAGTGGAGCCAGAAAAAGCGCGCACCTGGGAAGTCGGTTCCCGCTACGACGACGGCGCGCTGACGGCAGAATTGGGCGTTTTTCTGGTTAACTTCAATAACCAGTATGACTCCAATCAGACCAACAACACCGTCACCACGCGGGGAAAAACCCGCCATTCTGGGCTGGAAACACAGGCTCGTTATCATCTCTCCGAGTTGTCACCCCGCTTAGACGCAGTGTCAGTTTATGCGCGCTATGCCTATGTGAATGCTGAAATTCGCGAAGCGGGCGATACCTACGGTAATCAGGTGCCCTTCTCTTCAAAACATCGGGGAGGATTCGGCGTCGATTATCAGCCGGGCAACTGGACGTTCAACCTGAACAGCGAGTTCCAATCCAGCCAGTTCGCCGATAACGCTAACACCGTTGCCGAAAGCGCAGATGGCAGCACCGGACGACTCCCCGGCTTTATGCTGTGGGGCGCACGCGCAGCTTACGACTTTGGCCCGCAGTTCTCCGATCTCAATCTGGCCTTTGGTGTGAAAAACCTGTTCGACCACGATTACTACACACGCTCGAACAGCGATGACAACAACAAAGGGATTTATGCCGGTCAGCCCCGCACCTTCTATATGCAGGGCTCGCTGAAATTCTGATCGCCACACGCACTCGCTGGGCAGCCGCCCAGCTTGACTAACGATCATGACTTATTCGATCACGATAATGACCACTATGGGGTTACGCTATGTCTGCTCTAATTCGCGTTGCACTGATTGCAACACTTTGTTTGTTCGGACTGGGCCGCGCCAATGCGGTAACCGTGCAGGATGAACAAGGTTCCTTTACGCTCGACACACCACCTCAGCGTATTGTGGTGCTGGAACTGTCTTTTGCCGATGCGCTGGCCGCGATAGATGTCAGCCCAGTCGGGATCGCCGATGACAACGATCCCGATCGGATCCTGACAGAAGTCCGCGAACATCTTAAACCCTGGCATTCCGTAGGCACGCGCGCACAGCCAAGCCTGGAAGCCATCAGCGCATTGAAGCCGGATTTGATTATCGCCGACAGCAGCCGTCATAGCGGCATTTACACGGCGCTGAAAGCGATTGCACCGGTGCTGCTGCTAAAATCGCGCAACGAAACCTATGAAGAGAACCTGCACTCTGCGGAGATCATCGGCAAGGTGTTGGGGAAAGACAGCGTGATGCAGGCTCGTCTGGCCCAGCATCGCGAGACGATGAAAGCCTACGCCGCCCAGCTTCCCCAAGGCACCAATGTGGTCTTCGGCACCTCGCGCGAGCAGCAGTTTAACCTGTACTCCAACGATGCCTACACCGGCAGCGTGCTGGCCGCCCTCGGTCTGAGCGTGCCAAAACCGATTAATAATGCCCCGATGGCTTCCATCAATCTGGAACAGTTGCTGGCGATTAACCCACAGTGGCTGATCGTGACGCACTATCGCGAAGAAAGTATTGTGAAACGTTGGCAGCAGGATACGCTCTGGAACCTGCTGGAAGCGCAGCAAAAACAGCAGATTGCCGCCGTTGACAGCAATGCCTGGGCGCGGATGCGCGGTATTTTTGCCGCGGAACGCATCGGCAGCGATACAGTAAAGATTTTTAAGCATCAACCCATTAGCGTCAGCAGCGAGCAATGAGGCAAAGTTTTCATCCATTCTGGCGTTGGGGATTGCCAATAGCGGCACTGCTGGGCGTGTTCTGGCTTAGCCTGTTCTGTTATTCCGCGATCCCCATTCCCGCCTTAAGTGCAATCAAAGCACTGGTAACGGGATCGCCCTCTTCGCTCCCCGAGGCGCTGGTGCTCAACCTGCGCCTGCCACGCAGTCTGGTTGCCGTCCTGATCGGCGCCAGTCTGGCATTGTCCGGTGCCCTGCTTCAGACGTTGACCCATAATCCTCTGGCTTCTCCTTCTCTGCTCGGCATCAACAGCGGCGCGGCGCTGGCAATGGCGCTGACCAGCGCATTCAGTTCTTCACTCTCCGGTTACCCTATCGCCTTTGTTGCCGCCTGCGGCAGCGGCCTGTGCTGGCTGATGGTGATGGCCGCAGGCGGCGGCTGGCGACAAACGCTCGATCGCAATCGGCTGATTCTGGCGGGCGTCGCGCTTTCTGCGCTGTGCATGGCCTTAACGCGGATTACGCTTCTGCTGGCGGAAGATCACGCCTATGGCATTTTTTACTGGCTGGCAGGCGGCGTATCGCACGCGCGCTGGGTGGAATTCTGGCAACTCTTCCCGTTTGTCATCACCGTCACTCCTGTTGTCCTGCTGCTGGCTAACCAGCTTAATCTGCTGAACATCGGTGACGTGAGTGCCCACACGCTGGGCGTCAACTTAGGTCGTCTGCGCCTAATCCTCAATCTGGCCGTGCTGATTCTGGTGGGTGCCTGCGTGAGCGTCGCCGGTCCGGTCGCGTTTATCGGCCTGTTGATACCGCATCTGGCGCGTTTCTGGATCGGTTACGACCAGAGAAAGCTGCTCCCCATGAGCATGCTGATGGGTGCGGCGTTTATGTTACTTGCCGATCTGCTTGCCCGTGCGCTCGCCTGGCCGGGCGAACTGCCTGCTGGCGCGGTACTGGCACTGATCGGCGCTCCCTGTTTCGTGTGGCTGGCAAGGAGGCGAGGATAATGCGTCCCATGATTGTGTTCATCTCGATTACGCTGCTGTTACTCGCCACCAGCATTCTGTCGCTGCGCATGGGCGCGATTCCGCTGCCGTGGTCGGCGCTGATGAGCGGCTGGCACAGCACCAGCGAACATCATTATGTCCTGACCCAATACCGTTTGCCCCGCGTGCTGCTGGCGCTGTTCGTCGGCGCGGCACTGGCTATTTCCGGCGTGCTGGTGCAAGGGATTGTGCGTAACCCGCTGGCATCGCCGGATATTCTCGGCGTGAATCACGCGGCGAGTCTGGCGACCGTCGGCGCACTGATGCTGGTGCCTGCGCTGCCCGTGATCTGGCTACCGCTGCTCGCGTTTATCGGAGGCATTGCCGGGTTGCTGCTCCTGAGACTCATTGCTGGAGCATCATCCCCGATGCGGCTGGCGCTCATCGGCGTCGCGCTATCTGCCACCTGGGCAAGCGTCACCGACTACCTGATTCTCTCCCGTCCGCAGGATATCAACAACGCGCTGCTGTGGCTGACGGGTAGCCTGTGGGGACGTGACTGGTCATTCGTCATGGTCGCGCTGCCCGTCCTCTGCGTATTGATTCCACTCAGCCTGCGCTTTTGCCGCGATCTGGATTTGCTCGCGCTGGGCGACGACCGCGCCAGCACGCTGGGCGTGAATATCAGACGCATTCAGTTTTGGGGGTTAGCGCTCGCCGTCGCACTCGCCGCAACCAGCGTGGCCGTGTGCGGGCCTATCGGCTTTATCAGCCTCGTGGTGCCGCATCTGATCCGCTATCTGGTGGGAGGACAGCACCGCTGGCTCCTCCCAACCTCTGCTGTTGCCGGTGCATTGGTACTGCTGCTTGCCGATCTGCTGGCGCGCACGCTGAACCCCCCGATGGAATTACCCGCAGGGGTGCTCACTGCCATTATTGGCGCGCCCTGGTTTTTTTGGCTTCTCGTGAGAATGCGCTAAATGGAACTGACAACACAAAACCTGACGGCGGGCTATGGCGACAAGCGTATTCTTGATGGATTGTCGCTGTCGCTACCCGCCGGAAAAATTACTGCCCTGCTCGGCCCCAACGGCTGCGGCAAATCAACGCTGCTGAAGTGCTTTGCCAAGCTGCTTATCCCAGAGTCCGGTGCTATTCAGCTCAACGGCAAGTCGCTCTCTGCGTTCTCTGCCCGCCAGCTCTCACGCCATCTGGCGCTGTTACCGCAGCAGCATTTGACGCCAGAGGGGATCACCGTGCGCGACATGGTGGCCTACGGGCGCAGCCCTTGGCTGTCACTGTGGGGACGGTTATCGCAGGACGATCGCCAGCACGTGCAGCTCGCAATGGAGAAAACGCACATCGTCGACCTCGCCGACAAACGGTTAACCGACTTATCCGGAGGACAACGTCAGCGGGCATTTCTGGCGATGCTGCTGGCGCAGGATACGCCCGTCGTCCTGCTCGATGAGCCGACAACCTATCTCGATATTAATCATCAGGTCGAGTTAATGAAGCTGCTGCGTGAACTGAATCACGCGGGCAAAACGGTCGTGACCGTCTTGCACGATCTGAATCAGGCCAGCCGCTACTGCGATCATCTGGTGATGCTGGCAGGTGGACGCGTGATGGCGCAGGGCTCACCGCACGAGGTAATGAAACCGACATTGCTACAGCAGGTATTCAGCATTGATGCGGAGATCCACGCCGAACCCGTCTCAGGACAGCCGATGTGTGTGGTGCGGTGATAGCGGGTCCTATTTTTTATTCAGCATTCGTGGGCATAACCATCTCATAAAAATATTTATGCCCCCTCAAAAATAGCCTTGTTAGCCGTGAGCCAGCAGAACCGCTACTCTGCCTGTGTGATATGGGATCAATACGCGTAATGGAAACAACATCATAGCGATCAGCTCAAACCATCAGGACTTAAGGAAGCGTGATATGGGATTAAAATTGCATCATCTTAATGATTCGCGGTCTGTGCGTATCCTCTGGCTGCTTGAAGAAGCAGGGATACCTTATGAGCTTGTCAGATATCAGCGGGATGAAAAAACGCATTTAGCACCGGCCTCCTTGAGAGCGATCCATCCTTTAGGTAAATCGCCGTTGATTGAAGAAGATGGCAAGATCATCGCAGAATCCGGCGCTATCGTTGAATACCTGATCAATCGCCACGCAAAACACCTGGCCCCAGATGCAAACGCGGCCGAATACATTGACTACCTTCAATGGATACACTTTGCGGAAAGCTCCGCCATGCTCCCGGTTTTATTGAAGATCTTTGGCGAGTTTGAAAAGAATACCGGCACCACGCTAAATTTCCTCGAAGATTACGCTGACAACGAATTCGAGAAAGTCTTTTCATTCTTAGACGATGCGCTATCTTCACGGGAATTTATCGTAGGCGATAAGCTGAGTGGCGCAGATATTATGCTGGGCTTTGTTATTAACACCGTCGTGGAGAGACTCGTTCCCGGCGAGCGCTTCCCGAATATTCAGCGCTACTCACAGCGCCTGAAAAATCTGCCGAGCTGGCAAAAAACTCAGGCCATTGAATCACGCGCAGAATAAGGGATCAGCGCGAGGCATCACGCCATTGGGAATACTTGCGTACCGCCTCGCGCACTTCAGTAATAGTGGAAAATCGGGTATGCATCCATATCAAAACCAGCAACACGCTATTTTTCAAGATAATGCCTCAGTTCCAATCGCGACTCATACATATTAATGCGTATAAAAAAGCAGGACATGTCTCCGTGTACATCAAATGCCATTGTATTTTTTTTGCTATGGCGAGTAGGATGATATGACAGAATCACTCACTGTATGGCAATAGTTTCCAAGGAGAACCTAGTGGATTATAAAGAGAAAGCACTTTGTAAAATACGGACTGTGACAACGTTTCTATCATTAAGTCACGATAAAGAGAGTTGGAAGACAGAAATTAATAAAGCCTCAAAATTTTTATCAGATTTAATGGCAGAGTTTCAACGTCACCACTACACGGTACAGTCCATTCGCATTGTCACCAATCCATTTGGGGAATATCTCAATATAAGCAGTATAGAGAATGCCCGAGCTGATTTACACTATATTAGCGAGTTATTGGCTCACAATAATCACTCAGGAGTAAGGGTAAGGTTTGCTATTGGTGAAGCAAAAACAACAAGAGAAATTGAGATACTGCCTGATCTCATCAATGAGTTTGGCGATTTGTGTAATGCCTGTGTAAATATCCCCTTAGATGATTATGGCATTGTCGACAATGAGCTTATTAAAACTGCCGCTTCATGTGTAAAAAAAATCAGTATAATAACTCCTCGGGGTGAGGGAAACTTTAATTTTACAGTCAACTTCAATTGCAAACCACTGATTCCTTACTTTCCGGCTGGATATCACAAAAAAGAATTAGGGGATTGCTTTGTCATTGGCCTTGAAACCCCCGACCTACTGGTTAATACATTAAAAACCTTCAATAAAGAGAAAGGTATAAAAAATCATAATGAACTATTCAGTAATTATTATACTATACTGAGCACAGCGCTTCAGTATCATATCTCAGCAATTAAAAATATTATTACACATGCAGAAATGGATTTTCCTTTTAAATTTTCAGGTTTCGATAGTTCGGCAGCTCCCTCTAAAAATTGTGCCAGTATGGCAGAAGTCTATGAACAGATGGGGGTCGAATACTTTGGTGCATCAGGTACTGTTGAAGCATCAGGGCTATTAACCAAAGTATTTAAATCAGTAAAAGAGACAGAATTAGTAGGTTTTTCTGGATTAATGCTTGCATTAACCGAAGATCAAGGTTTAGCCAATGGCTCTGTGAAATCAAATTTTGATATTCGTGCACTGCTGACTTACAGCGCGGTTTGCGGAATTGGGTTGGATACTGTTCCTGTTCCCGGTGATGTATCTATTGATAAACTTTCTGCTTTAATGAGAGACACTGGGACGATGGCTTTTCGCCTAAATAAACCACTTACTGTTCGCGTTTTCCCTGCTCCTGGCATGCAGGCAGGTGATATAACCAACTTTGAAAGTGATGACTTATGTAATTGTGCGGTGTTGGCTGTGCCATAACATTATGCTCAAAATAATTCGAGTTTCAGGAAAAAAACGGCAAGGCGTTTTTGAACAGCGCTTGTGCTGACCCCAAAGGCCGAATAACGCGGCAAGAGAAGGTCAAATTCGTCGGGAACGAATTTGACCAGCCAACGACTGGCCTTCGGTGATAGACAGAATCTCTCTCATTTAATCCCGATGAGCTTACTTAGGTCAGTGATTCGGGTGAGTGAGTCTGAATGATATCGGCCGCACGATTATCTTCAGCATCAGTGATGCTCTGCTCATCGTGTTTATTTTTCTACAATAATCGCTGGAAA
>NZ_JACDSF010000028.1:212754-212888 GCF_013449685.1 Pectobacterium brasiliense
CCCCCCCCCCCCAGTTTTTAGTGTTAAGTTTACGATGCTGATGGATCACCTTTCCAGTTCGCCTTTTATAAAAAATCAATATTCACATCAATACACTCAGCGAAACAGAGCTCGCGCAATACTGCCGTAAAAAA
>NZ_JACDSF010000029.1 GCF_013449685.1 Pectobacterium brasiliense
TGTCACCGGGCGTACTTTCCACGCGACCAATCCGTCTCCCTATCCACTGCCCGCTAACAAAACGCGTACCACGCTTCGCTCCAAAACCCATAAAGGCAAAGGTTTTAACGAACTCAGCTTTGAGGATGCGACCGATAACGAAGAGATCTTCCTGCACGCCCAGAAAAATATGGCCGTGCGGGTGCTCAATGCTAAAGATGAGCGCGTGGACTATAACCGCACCACGAGTATCGGAAATGATGAAGAACTGGTGGTCGCCAACAATCGTAAAGTCACGGTGGAAGGCAGTCAGGATCACAAAACCACAGGCCATCATTTATCGCTGACCGAAGGCGATCAGGGTATACAGGTTAAGGGCGATCTGACGCAGAAAATCAACGGCGTATTCAGCGTGGACAGCAATGGTGATCTGACGCTGCAAAGCGGCAGCAAACTGACACTCAGAGTCGGGGGCAGTTTTGTGGTCATCCACGCTGGTGGGGTGGACATCAAAGGACCGGCGATTAACCTGAATTCAGGTGGCAGCCCGGGCGATGTTGCACTCCCTGCCGATCCGGCGATATTGAAAGCGGCCGCCGCCGCAGGGACGATGTTTGTCGCGCACTGTCCGGTAAAGGAGAAAGAAAACAGTGAGTGAAATCGTACAATATGCCGTTATCGACGGTTCCATTGAAGAGGGACTACTGGATTTTTTGGCTGAACACGATGCGCCGCATTGTTGCTTATATGCAGAGCCATTGCAGCAGGAGTTAATCCCGTTGGCTCCCTATTTAGTTGAAGTCACGCAGGAGGTTTCATCCTGGCTGGTGAATAAAACTTCTCCGTGGGGGATCTATTTATTTACGTCGGTAAGCATGAAGGATTTACGCCAACACTTGCGTAAATATTTATAGGTTCTTCTTCCCTCAGAAGATAAACCCGTGTTTTTCCGTTTTTACGATCCACGGAATATCTGGGATTTATGCCATGTTTTGAGTGAATGGGAATTGCATTGTTTTATGGGCCCGATTGAAAAAATGATGACTGTCCATAATGCAATAATCCGGGAAGCGCATTTTCAGCCCGTCCGTGCCCAGTTTCCGCCAACGGCTAAAAATCGAATGAAATTGTTCAGAATCAGCCAACCACAACTTGATTTACTGAATCACTATGCGGAAATGAAATACATCGGGGGGTTAACGACTAAAACGATTACTCAATACGCAGAAAAAATACAATATGTTGTACCGCATACTCCCGAATGGAAAATGAGCCAGACGGATGAGAGCTATCATGACTCACGAGATGAGCCAGAGCGCTTCACAGTCAAAGAGGCTGTGAACGAGTGTTATCATTTTTGTAAGGCAAAAGGCATTGAAGACGATCGCGCTATTCGCGGATTACTGCATTTGTTAATAGAAAAAGAGATGTATTCATTAAAAAAAATCCCGCCGCTATGGCTGGATTTATTAAGTAATGAAAACTTTCCCGGCCATTACCGGGTTGAACGTTTGCTTAAAGACACTCTGGGATATATTCCCCGCTAAAGGAAAAGCCTATGTCTGAAGGAAAAGTCTCACTTGCGGCGGGCAGTGCCTGCGCAAATTGCAATCATCCCGATCCCTGTACTTATGAGATAACGCTCGATGCATTCGATGAGAAAACGCATGCCTGGCCTGTTGAGCAGAACATTCATCTCAAAGTCTTAGATGATGGAACCGGCAGTCAGGGAACGATAAAAATAGAAGGGAAGTGTGAGAAGCCAACCTGTCCGCAGGCCACGTTGGAGAGTGGAAATGAGAAAATTGCGTTAAAGAACGGAACGCCAAACCCCATCACGCTCTATTACAAGAAACCGGCTGATAGTGAGCAGGATGATCCGCCCGTCGATCCGATATGGTCCTATTTCAATCGTATTCATTTGCCCTCTGATGCGATTGCCGCTCCCCATCGTTATCAACTGATTACACAGGGCTGTACGGGGAAAGCGAGTTATGCACAAATAGATGTTTATCCTGAAGTGGAGCTACGGGCTGTTATCGGTTTCAGCTATGCGCTAATGGGAAAAGAACGCACCTGGAAAGAGCGGCGGGATGAACAGGCGGCGGCCAGAAAAAAGATGGAGAATACCCAGCCTAAAAACGGCAATAAACTGCGGAGTGGCTGGACATTGCAGACCGATCAGTTTCAAATTACGCAGGAACAGAAGCTGAATATTGAGTACGGGCTGAAAATCGGTGGTACGGAATATTCGGCCAAGTTTGCGGAGATGACGCGCAATAAAGTCAAAACGATTAAAACGCTGGAACAGATCGGTAAAGTGGAGCGTTTTTTATCGAACATCAACAAATATCTCCTGCCTGAGCCCGACCCCGAAAAAAAGGGAACGCGCGAGTATCGCCTGTTTGATTTCTCCGTTGAGCCAATTAATCTGGGGGTATCCTACGCGTATCAGTGCAAAGACCGTGTTGAGGATGCCACGCATTTTATGGGGCTTTACGCGGCACCCTTCCTTAGCATGAGTATGAAAATAGACCTGATACAGCTTCTGGCGGCCTACTGTAAAGTAGAGCGTATTGCCGCGAAGTGCCGGGAATATATCGCGAAGGGCGGCAGTTCCCTCGAGTGTTATATAAAATTGACGGCAGAGCTGCATTTTTCTGTCGGCGCGGCCTATAAGCAAGCACAGTGGACCTTCGCGCCAGAGGACGACAACAATAAACTGGCTTTTGTTCTAGAAGGGGTTGTCAGCCAATCATTTGAAACAAAAGTACTCTTTGTTGAAATAACCTTAAAGGCAAAAGGAAGCCTCAAAACAGAAGCCGGAATGAAGCTGGATCCACATAAGGACGGTATCGATTTGGTGGGATATCACGATGGGATTAAGGCTGAGGTAGCATTATTGGCTGATTTTAACCGAAGTGAAAAAGAAGGAAAGGTCGACAGCAATCAGTACCAGTACACATCTACAACAGAACTAGCTGGGCCTTTAAAAGCGGATGAATCGGCAATGCGTATTAATCTGTTTGGTAAGGAGCGGGTCATTACCAAGCCGGAAGTGATCCCCGCCCAGCCATGGGCAATGGGATCGAACCCCAAATATAATACAGTACAAAAATCGAGTCGGGAGCCCTGGGGCATGGGCTCTAATCCGAAACGTTGAGCAACAAGGAAAGCACATGATAGGCAAATTTTTTCAATGGAAATGGCTACTACTGTCAGGAGTAATGATGATGTCTACCGCCAATGCTGCTGAGGAACCGTTACGAATTCGCAGCGTATTTGATATTAATTCGGCGTTTTGCGCCATCAAGACCAATGGCGTAATCGGTTTGGATAACCGCCGTTCGGCGGTGGCCGGAAGAGGATTTGGCACCTCCAGCACCAACGCATTAATGGTGCTGGAAAGCGGCGAAAATGAAATTACGGTTGAGATCGGCGCACTGGGCTGGTTCTCAAAAGAGGCTATCAGTGATGATGCACGCAAGGCGTTTAAGCCGGATGCAAGATGTAAAGTCGCCTTGACCGCATTTAAAGGCGAGCAGTCGAAGGTATTAAGCCAGCTCACAATCGCTATTGGTCAAGACGGTATTCCTTATGTGCAATCAGGCGCAGAAGCGGACAGCGCTAAAACTGAAAAGGTAACGGTAAGAAAAATTACTGCACAGCAGGTTGAAAAGGGACATATTCCTGATGATTATTTCAGAGAAAATAATTTCCCTGTCGGCATGGAACTCTATCAGTTTACTAAAAAAGTCCATCTTAAGAATATCCCGGAGTGGAAATGGACAAGAGCTACACCCTTTACTGGGAAGTCGGAGCAGATTCAGGCATTAAAGATTGCTTATCTCGATCTCTGGCATCTTTTTGCTGAAAAAAATAATCAGAAAATAAAGAAATACCTTAATGAGTCATTACAGACATGGGCTGTCACGACCGGGGACAGTGTTGATGAAATATACCGTAATGAGATTTTTTACGAGGATTTAAAAGATTCCTCATTCAAAATGATAAATATTGACTGGGGTGATTATGAGATTGAAATATTAAATAAAGGTAGAATGGTACGTTTTATTAATAAGTCTAACCCTAAATTTTCACCTATATCTTATTTTATCGGTAGCGATGAAGATACTAAGCAAATTGGCTATTTCTCTCCTCTCTTCTCTTTTGTTGATGGAAGATTTATTCCTGTTATCTAGTCTTTAGTAAAGTTTGAAACATATGGATGTCTGGAGTAAGTGAACCACTTACTCCAGTATTTTAATTTAACACCTAAAAATAGTCATGTTATTAGTTGAGGAAATAACAAGTTTAGTGATGAGTATCCTTGGCTGATAACGGAATTGTGTACATTAATTTTTTATTCGTTAAAATAATGTGTAATACTAAATTGAAAATGAGAAAATTTAGGCTGCTATTTTTATTTTAGTCATCGATAAAATTAGGGGGAAATCATGAGGGGGAAATGGTGTAAATGTATGCACGTGGTTTTTGTAGGGCTAATCATGATGTCTACCGCCAATGCTGCTGAGGAACCGTTACGAATTCGCAGCGTATTTGATATTAACTCGGCGTTTTGTGCTATCAAAACTAACGGTGTTATTGGGATGGATAACATCCTCGCTGCTCGCTCAAGCTGACGTAGCACTTATCTGCGAACTCGATGAGCCATAGCGTTTTAGGGGCAGTAATATGGTACGCATACAACACTAAGATCGGCGGTGTACTGACTTAGACTTTTGGTCCGTGAACCGATGAAATCTGTCGCAAATTATTGGCACTACTCAGGCTCTTTAATATCGGAATGATAATCCGCTATGAGTGGGCAGTTATGCCAAAGAAGTGCGAAGGATAATCATCTATCGGGGAATGGTATTTGTAATTTGTGAAAGACACCAATATCGAAAGGAAATCAAAATGGGCAACGCTGTTAAATTAGGCGATAGCGACACAGGGCACGGTAGCCATCCGCCGACGTCTGTCGCTTCAGGTTCATCAACAGTTAAGGTAGATGGCCTGCCGTTAGCTCGGCAAGGCGATCCGCTTACTCCTCATGGCCATGTTCATATCACGGAAATAGGGCAACGTGATCCCTCGCAGGAACAGGCATATGCTTTCATTCTAGTAGAAAAATTCGTCGGCTATACAGTGCCTGATGATAAAGGGAGCCGATTGGCTCCCTTTAACAGACACAGCATTGAGGGTATATCGCGTGATATAAGCGTGGTTTAACCGATAGCGTTTTCTCCTGTCACTCGAATGATTGGGATTAGAGGGGTTTAACGTGCTGCCTCATAAATCTTCTGGCTTTCTTCCAGCGTGATGTCGCGATGCTCGCCCAGAGCAGTCAGACCATGCTCGCTGAGTTTGGCGACCAGCGTCGGAATGGAACTGCCATCCAACTGATAGTCAGACATGTGGGTCGGCACGCCCATCTTCTCGAAGAAGTCACGCGTAGCGGCAATCGCGCCGTCGATGCGCTGATCTTCGCTACCGTCACGCAGGTTCCAGACGCGCTCGGCGTATTGCAGCAGTTTGTCGCGCTTCTGGGCTTTTCTTGCCGCCAGCATGGCGGGCAGAACGATAGCCAGCGTCTGGGCATGGTCAAGACCGTGCAGCGCCGTTAATTCGTGGCCCAGCATGTGGGTTGACCAGTCCTGCGGCACACCTGCGCCAATCAGGCCGTTCAACGCCATGGTCGCGCTCCACATCACATTGGCTCTGACCTTGTAGTTCTCCGGTTCAGCCAGCGCGCGCGGGCCTTCTTCAACCAGCGTCAGCAGTAAGCCTTCTGCAAAACGATCCTGTACTTTGGCATCGACGGAATACGTCAGGTACTGCTCAACGGTGTGAACGAAGGCATCGACCACGCCGTTGGCGATCTGGCGAGCGGGCAGGGTGTACGTCACGACCGGATCGAGCACGGCGAAAAGCGGTTGAGTGTGGCGTGAGCGGAAAGCGAGCTTATCGTTAGTCGATTTGCGCGTGATGACCGCGCCGTTGTTGGATTCTGAACCGGTCGCTGGCAGGGTGAGCACCGCCGCCATTGCGACGCCGCGATCGATTTCCGCGCCGCCGGTTTGCAGAATATGCCACGGGTCTTGTGCGGCCTGATAATCTGCGGCGGCAGCGATAAATTTCGTACCGTCGACGACAGATCCACCGCCAACTGCCAGTAGAAAGTCAATCTTCTCTGCCCGGACGACCTCGACGGCCTTCATCAGCGTTTCGTAAGTCGGGTTCGGCTCAATGCCGGAAAACTCACGGACATTGCGGCCCTCTAAGGCACGATAGACCTGATCCAGCACGCCATTGTGCTTCACGCTGCCGCCGCCGTAAGTGATGAGGATACGGGCATCGGCAGGAGTTTCTTTGCCTAATTCAGCAATCTGGCCTTCGCCAAACAAAATCTTGGTAGGGGTATGGAGTGTGAAATTTAGCATAGGTTATTTGTCCAGTTTAAAGCCCTGTTGGAGGATCGCGGGTAAGACTTTCGGGAAATAAATGTGCTGATAGTAGCTGGCGGTGTTATCACCCCAGTTGTCGCCGTCTGCGCGGCCGGTTTGCTGCCAGTGTGCCACCAGCGTGTGGTTATATTGCTCAATCGCCGCAGGCAGAACGTCCTGATGATAGGTTTCATCATGGCGGAAGGAATTCAGTGGCAGGCGCGGTTTCTGATGCGCAGGGGTATCCACATAGCCAATCGCAACGCCTGCAACGGGGAACGTCAGTTCAGGCAGTTCCAGAAAGTCGATCATCGCCTGTGGGTCGCGACGAATACCGCCAATCGGGACGATGCCTAGCCCAAACGAGCGTGCGGCGGCCATCAGCGTGCCGAGCGCGATGCCGACATCCGTTGTGCCGGAAATCAGGCTTTCGAGGCTTTCATGCGCGTGCTGCTGCTTGTCGCTCATGGCAATCCCAACCTGCGTTTTATGCATATCCAGCACTACGGTGATGAAGACCGGTGCCTGGGCAATCCACGGCTGGCCGCCAGCCAATTCGGCAATGCGTGCTTTGCGTTCTGGGTCGCGGGTGATGATGAGCGAGACCTGCTGAGAGTTCACGGACGTCGGTGCCAGATGTGCAGACTGAATAATGGCATCCAGCACGTCATCGGGAATCGCTTTATCAAGATAGCTACGTTCACTGCGGTGTGAAGTGAACAGTTCAATCGTTTTATTCATGTCTTTTCCCGTGGGATGAAAGGATAACGCTATGCTCAGTATTGTCATCAACCCACGTAAGACGTTCAATGCACATTTCTGTTTGCTTATTGCCTATTTCTCCAAAATACAGGAGAAAATGATGATAATAATTCGCAAATATGTCATTTTGCTGATTCTGTCAGGAGAGAGGCTTCGGACAGGAAAAGCGAACCCGTAGCGAGAGAACACCATTTTGACGCACACCCAATACATGTTAACGGACAGCCAAAGCATGTCGACGGAAAACCCATGTGGGCAGCTTGTTCAGCAATCAACGGTTCAGGAACCAGCCGCACCGCAACAGGCAGAACAGACCGTGCGGCAGCGCATCGTGCAGCAGGCAATACGCTGTTCAGCTAAAAGCTGGACCACGCCTTCGCTCGTCCCGCAGGTCAAAATTCTGTATACGGAACAGCACCATCCGCGTGTTCCAGTCATGTATGAACCGACGATCGTCATCATTTTTCAGGGTCAAAAGATTGGTTATCTGGGCGGGAAAACGTTCCAGTATGACCCGGAAAACTACCTGTTGATGACGGTGCCGCTGCCGTTCGAATGTGAAACGATAGCCAGCGTTGAACACCCGCTGGTGGGGATGGCGATCCGTATCGATATCCAGATGCTTCAGGATTTGCTGATCGACATCGGTGACGATGACAGCGCGATCCGCCCTTGCTCCTGTACGTGCGGCGTGAACAGTGCCCCGCTGACCGATGAAATTTTATGTGCCGTTGAACGGCTGCTGGATGCGATGAATAACCCGCGTGATGCCCGCGTGCTGGGGCCGGCGATTGTGCGCGAGATTATCTATCATATGCTCTGCGGTGAACGCGGTGCGGCATTACAGGCGCTGGTGAATCGGCACACGCACTTCAGCCAGATTGCCAGGTCTCTGCGACGTATCGAAAACCACTATGCCGATAGCCTGAATGTGGAACAGCTGGCGGCTGAAGTGAACATGAGCGTCTCGGCGTTTCATCACAACTTTAAGGCCGTCACCAACACATCGCCGTTGCAGTACCTGAAATCCTACCGCTTACATAAAGCGCGAGTGCTGATGATCAACGAGGGGCTGAGAGCAGGCGTTGCGGCGGCCCGCGTAGGGTATGAGAGCGTGTCGCAGTTTAGCCGAGAATTTAAGCGCTATTTCGGTGCGACGCCGAGCGATGAAGCCACAAGAGTAAAAGCCAGTAACATGGCAGTTGAAGAAAGCTGAAGACGTGAAGAAAGCGTGCCGTTGCCCGATTAGGCGACTGCACGTCTTTTGCGCCACACCATGACAGCCATCCCGATCAGGCCGCTAACCAGCAAAATAATCGGGAGCAGGATCAGGGCGGTCATCACCTGATCTTCATAGCGTTTGACCAGCGGGATATGGCTGAGCGCATAGCCGAGCGTGACAATCCCCCCGACCCACAGCAACCCGCTGAGCCAGTTGAAAATCTGAAAGCGTGTATTGTTTAACCCGGAAATTCCCGCCATTGTTGGCAGCAGCGTGCGGATAAAGGCTAAGAAGCGGCCAACCAATAGCGCCGTCAGGCCGTGGCGGTGGAACAGGTAATGGGCGCGCTGATGGTAATGAGCAGGAAGCTGCAACAACCACCCTTTTACCAAGCGCGTATCACTCAGCCAGCGTCCTTGAAGGTAGCTGAGCCAGCAGCCGAGGCTGGCGGCGATGGTGAGTAGAATCATCGTAGGGAAGAAGCTCATCACGCCTTTAGCAATCATTGCACCCGTGAGCAGCAACAGGCTATCGCCAGGCAGAAAAGAGGCAGGGAGCAGACCGTTTTCCAGAAACAGCGTCGTGAACAGAATGCCGTAAACGACCCAAACAACGTGGGGATCGGCCAGCGCACTAAAATCCTGCTGCCAGAGCGCCTGAATAATGTCGTGAACCACACTCATATTACTTCCCGCCAGTGACGATATTCACTATCTCTCAGGCTGCGGCGTGGGACGCTGGGCTACCTGAAATCTACTGCTTATCAAGCCCTAAAATCGGTATGGGCAAAACGCCTTGCCGCATAATGAGAATACGACAGGGCTTAATGCTTAGTTTTGGTTAAGATAACGCGGTTTTTGGGTAAGCGTTGACTCATTATTATCATAACGCATTACCCACCGCGCCGCAGGGGAAATCAATACGCGACGGTTTTATGGCCGTCACACTTTCTATATTTTATTTCCTACCTGTATTTTTTTCCAGCGGTGAGCTTGCTGACGCCTTGCCAGACTAGGCGCTCAGCCTGCTGAAACCCGCAGCAAGATCGTCAATCAGATCGTCACTGTCTTCAAGTCCAATATGTAAGCGAATAAGTGTGCCGGTAAAGTCCACGCCGCTCACAGGACGAATAGCCGCCAGTTCTTCTGGCTGGTTTGCCAGAATTAGGGACTCAAAGCCCCCCCAGGAATACGCCATACTGAAATGCTCAAAATGGTCCAGATAGTGCGCCAACGTTTCTTTGCTTAATTTCTCTTTCAGGACGAATGAGAACAAGCCGTTGCAGCCGTTAAAATCGCGCTCGTAGAATTCATGCCCTTTGCATCCTGGTAATGCGGGATGATTAACGGCGGCGACTTCTGGCCGTTCCGCCAGCCACTTCGCAATGCGGATGCTGCTTTCCTGATGCTGTTTGAGTCTAACGGCCAATGTGCGCAGGCCACGGCTGGCGACATAGGCGCTATCGGCGTCTGCCATTTGCCCCATCAGATAAGAATGTTCACGCAGCTGTACCCAGCAGCGTTCGTTAGCGACTGCCGTGCCTATCATGGCATCGGAATGGCCGACGATATATTTCGTACCGGCCTGAATCGAGATATCAATATCGAAGTCGAACGCCTTGAATAAAATGCCTGCTGCCCAGGTGTTATCAATCATGATAATAATGTCGGGATTGACGCGGCGCACGGCTTGGACGATGGCGGGGACATCGTGGACTTCCATGGTGATCGAGCCCGGCGATTCAAGAAAGACGACTTTGGTATTGGGCTGGATCAGTTCGGCGATATCGGCACCGATCAGCGGATCGAAATAGGTGGTGCTGACGTTCAGTTTGTTGAGCACTTTCGTGCAGAAATCCTGCGTAGGTTCGTAAGCCGATTCCGTTACCAGAATATGATCGCCTGCCGCGACGAAAGAAAGAATGGCGTTAGAAATGGCAGCCGCACCACAAGGGTACAGTGCGCAACCTACGCCACCTTCTAGTTCAACCATCGCTTCCTGAAACGAAAAGTGGGTCAGCGTGCCGCGGCGACCATAGAACAGCGCCCCCTTTGCTCGGTTAATCGTGGCGTTTTTTTTGTCCTGCACGGTATCGAATACCAGAGAGGACGCGCGCTGAATAACGGGGTTGACGGAGCCGTGGGTGAATTTCTTGCTGCGTCCTGCGGCGACCAATGCTGTTGCCGTTTTTTTGCTTGTCATAACCACTATCACCTTTTCTGTTCAGTTCTGCCGGATGACTCACTACACCGACGATTCCCAACGGCGAATGCAGAGGGAATTGTGGGGCGGGCATGATTGGATGTATAAGCGTTCGATTGATGAGGTCTACGTTATCACGGCTTGGACGGCGTGTGGGCGGGTTTTGTCACGGCGGGAAAATGCGCCGCACCGCTGGCATACCCGTGGAGAACNNAACGGGCTTTCTGCCCGTTCTGCGGTGAGAAGGTCGGAAGTAGGTGAAAATATTTCAGGTCAGAAAATGTCGGGAAAGCGCCATGTTGTTCTGCATTGCATTGAACAGCATGGCGCAATGGGGCGTGAGTTAACCCGTATGGACGCCAAAGAGCTTAGGCAGCCAGAGTGAGATGGCCGGAATATAGGTGACCAGCATTAGGACAACGAAAAGCCCGCAGTAGAAGGGCAGCATCGCCTTAACGACCTGTTCTATCTTCTGCTTACTCACTGCGCTAGCGACGAAAAGTACCGATCCCACCGGTGGCGTAATTAATCCAACCCCTAGGTTAACCATCATAATCATGCCGAAGTGCACCGGATCGATGCCGAGTGATACCGCTACCGGTAAAAGTACTGGAGTGAGGATTAGGATTAACGGCGCCATGTCCATCAGCGTGCCAAGTATCAGCAGCATGATGTTAATACACATCAGGATGACGTACTTGTTATCTGAAATGGAGGTGAAAAACGCGGTAATGCGGCTCGGTAGCTGCATATAAGTCATAACGGCCCCGAAGGCGGCGGCAAAACCGATCAGGATCATCACGATTGTGACGGTTTTCACCGTGCGGTACATCAGCGTAGGCAGCTCAGACCACTTGTAATCTTTATAGATAAACATGGTCACGAAGAACGACCACAGACAGGCGATAGCGGCGGACTCGGTTGCGGTAAAAATACCGGATAAGATCCCGCCCATAATAATGACAACCGTCATCAGTCCCCACAGGGTATCGACAAAGATTTTCAGCGCCTGACGAAAGGGAACTACTTCGCCTTTTGGATAACCCCGTTTATGCGCAAAGCCTACACACATGACCATGAGTGTTAAACCCAGTAAAATACCCGGTAGAATGCCTGCGATAAATAAAGAAGCTATAGACACTGAACCGCCAGCAGCCAGTGAATAAATAACGGAGTTATGGCTGGGAGGGATCAATATTGCCTGAACGGAACCGCTGGCAGTAACAGCAGCGGCGAAGTCTCGCGGGTACCCCTTCTTCTCCATTTCTGGGATCATCACTGAACCGATTGATGCGGTGTCTGCGACGGAAGAGCCGGATATTGCACCGAAGAACGTGGAAGCGACGATATTAACCAGCGATAAGCCGCCGCGAATAAAGCCAACAAAGATATAGGCAAAATTAACCAGACGGCGGGCGATGCCGCCTTCGGCCATAATGGCTCCAGCCAGAATAAAGAACGGGATAGCCAGTAATGAGAATTTATTGACTCCACTGGTGATTTGAATCATCACCGCTTCCAGCGGAATGTCGATCCAAAAGGCACCTATAATGGCACTCAAGCCAACGGAATAGGCGACGGGCACACCAACGGCGAGCAATATCGCTAATGATGCAAGTAAAACAAAGGCATCCATAATACTCGCTCCAGATTAGGCATTGCCCATTATGACCACAGGGCGTTTATCCTGTGGACCAAAGCAAATGCGTTCGATGATGAATAAAAAAGTGATAAATGAACCTATCGGAAGAGGTAAATAAGTTTGCCCAGCACTCAATAATGGAAATTCGGCAACCTGTTGTTCCCACAGTTCAAGACAAAGCTGAATTCCGTAATAAAGAATAAATAGTGTGATTAACATCATTAAAAGATCGGCAAGAAAAGCACAGCCTTTTTTCATCGTTTCTGGTAAACGATCGGTTAACATCGTGACAGCAATATGCGTACATGCACGGTAACTGACGGCAGCACCAATAAAAGTGAAAGTGACCATACAAAGAATTGATATGGGTTCTGGCCAGGATATTCCCTCATTCATGATGTAACGAGAGAATATGCCTATCGGAATAATTATAGTCATGATGAGTAAAGCAAGTCCGGATACCCACATAGCGATTTTATAGAGGATATCCATGGCTAAAATATATTTATTTGCCATCTTATTTACCTGATGAAGATAAGAACGGGTAAATGCATCGTGATTTACCCGTCTTTTTAGCGGTTATTTCACGTCGGCGACGGCTTTAATCAGATCCTGATATTTAGCGCCAAACTGATCGCGTACGGGCTGCGTGGCTTTAAAATAGTAATCGGGATCAATCTCATGGAACTGAACGCCGCCGGCTTTCATTTTATCCAGAGATTTCTGAGTATATTCATTCCACAGCACGCGCTGTTCTTGCTGTGCTTCCTTCGCCAGCTTCAGGATAAGATCCTGATCCTCTTTGGAGAGTTTGTCCCATTTGGCTTTGGAATACAGGAACAGCTCAGGAATAATGAAGTGGCGACTCCAGGTATAGTTTTTCACGACAGGCAGGTAGTTGTGTGCGACAAACGTTGGTGGGTTATTTTCGGTGCCGTCAATCACGCCGGTTTGCATGCCGCTGAAGACCTCACTGACGCCCATGGCAATCGAGTTGGCCCCCATCGCTTTCAGCGTGGCCAGCGCAACTGGGCTACCCTGTACGCGAATTTTCATGCCTTTGAGGTCTTCTGGTTTCACCACCGGATCCTTGGTGATTAAGTTACGCGTTCCCGCGTCCATCCAGCCCAGGAAAACCAATTTTGATTTACTACTCTGGGTAATCTTGTCACCAATTTCCTGTCCGATCTTTCCATCCAGCACTTTATGTAGATGATCTTCATCACGGAAAATATAGGGCAGTGTGAAGACTTCTATTTCCGGTAAAATCGCTGCAACAGGCGTCATTGATACGCGAATAATATCAATAGCACCGAGCTGCGCCTGCTCAATCATTTGTTTCTCATCACCCAATACTCCGCCGGGGAAGGTTTTAATTTCCAGTCTGCCATTTGTGGCAGCTTTTAATTTCTCTCCCATTTTCTGAACGGCGACGACATTCGGGTAACCTTCAGGGTGAACATCAGAGGCTTTAATTTGTTGTGCCTGAATCGCGTGGCTCATCAGGAGTGCAGTAGAACCCAGACAAACGCCGATCAATGTTTTCGACAGCTTCATTGAATTATCTCCAGAGGTGGGGTGACATTATCGATAATCAAATAGTGATTTAAAAATATAAACCCATGAAAAATAGCGTAATGAATAGCGGGTTTAATGATGAGAAGACGACCACCTATTACGTATTATTGTGGCACACGTCAGTATTCTCTGCGAGTTAAGCTAACCTATTATACAACTTCGTAGAATGACTCGTGTCACAAAAGAAAAAGCTAATATGAAATGCTGTTTTATATGGATTTAATTCCTATTTGACTTATAGGAATATACGTAAATTGTTGTTTTTGTTTTCTTTATTATGTGCTTGTGTATCTGTTTATTTCAGTAAACTTATCGCCAGTCATCATGAAATGGTGTGATAACTTAATGTTGATCACAAAAAACCGATCGTAAATATCTTGGCTATCGCACCGTGTTTTAGAGGGATCTCCCGCCTGATATATTCCTGAATGTTCTTCTTTTTGTCGTTCTTATGCTTTTCCTACAGATGTGTGATCAATACCCTCTGAAACCCTGTCAAAACGCAAGGAAAGTGCGTTATCTGATGTAAATAATAATGAGAACGACTATCAATTCGTTCAGGGTTTGGTATCATTTCAGGCTGCGTTATTGCGTCATAGTACCTGCGGGTATCGTACTGAATGAATGGTGGAGGCACAGCGTGAAGACGGCTGTCAGTAATACAACTCAACAGGTGTTATCAACCTGGCAAAAAAAACGTGGCACGTTCAGCGCATTTTCCCGTAGCGTGCTGGTCATCCTGCTGTGTACGGCGGGACTAAGTGGAAATGCGTTTGCGGCTCCTGCAACGGCACCGTTATCGACAGAGAATGCAGCACCCGTCGCTCAGCCTGCTGCTGCGTCGCCTTCCGCTGCGTCGCCTTCCGCTCCTGTGACGACCAATGCGCAGGCACCAGCGTCAGCCCTCGCGCTGCCTGCCAGTGCGGCACCGGGCACCAACAACCTGATGAAAACCGATTTGTCCGTCTGGGGTATGTACCAGCACGCCGATGCCGTGGTGAAAACGGTGATGATCGGTTTGCTGCTGGCCTCTGTGATTACCTGGGCGATCTTCTTCAGTAAAAGCGTTGAGATGTCTGGCGCGAAACGCCGCCTGCGCCGTGAGTATCTGGCGTTGGAACAGGCGAAAACATTGGACGACGCGCTGGAAACTGCGGACGCGTTCAAAGCCGGCAGCGTCGCACAGCAATTGCTGGTTGATGCGCAGAACGAACTGGAGCTTTCCGCACGTTCTGATGACAACAACGGAATTAAAGAGCGCACCGCGTTTCGTCTGGAACGTCGCGTGGCGGCTACCGGGCGCCACATGGGGCGTGGTAACGGCTATCTGGCAACGGTCGGCGCAGTTGCCCCGTTCGTGGGGCTGTTCGGTACGGTATGGGGCATCATGAACAGCTTCATCGGTATCGCACAGACGCAAACCACTAACCTGGCGGTCGTTGCTCCGGGGATTGCAGAAGCCCTGCTGGCGACGGCGATTGGTCTGGTTGCGGCGATTCCTGCGGTGGTCATCTATAACGTCTTTGCGCGTTCGATTGCTGGCTACAAAGCGATGGTCGGCGATGTGGCTGCACAAGTGCTGCTGCTGCAAAGTCGCGATCTCGACGTGGCTGCCAGCAACGATAACCGAGCGTCTTCAGCAGCGCATAAACTGCGGGTGGGTTAAGTCATGGCGATGCATTTGAAGGAGGACGTGAGTGATGACGGTGAAATGCATGACATTAACGTCACGCCGTTCATTGACGTCATGCTGGTTCTGCTGATTATTTTCATGGTGGCGGCGCCGCTGGCAACGGTGGACATTCGTGTCGATTTGCCTGCGTCATCGGCAGCGCCGCAGCCGCGGCCGGAAAAACCGCTTTATCTGACGGTCAAAGCGGATAAGCAAATGTTTCTGGGAGAAGAGGTCGTTAGCGAGCAGTCGCTGGCTCAGGTGTTGGACGCAAAAACCAGCGCTAACAAAGAAACAACGATCTTCTTTCAGGCGGATAAAAGCGTTGATTATGAAACCATCATGAGCGTGATGGATTCACTGCGTAAAGCGGGCTACCTCAAGGTTGGCCTGGTCGGTGCGGAAACCGCTGCCGCTAAATAACGGCTGAAGGTTGTGTGTTAAGAAGGAATGCGGGATGAATGTCCAAACCGCGTTCCTTTTTTTACGTCTATAGATTGATGTCGAGATGATAGCAGGAGGCTTTGTGCGTTAGCCTACGCCCGCGATTCAGGGTGACGCCAGTGAATCCGCGTCGGGATGTAGCGTCGATCTTCTTCGAGCGGCTGCTGTGCGATCAGGCTGGTTACCATCTCAAAGCTGTTGCGTGCCAGATTTTCACAATCCTGCGCCACGGTGTCGATTTTCAACGGTAAGCAGTCAAACAGATAGTGATCGTCAAAGCAGCATAGTCGGATGCCGCTTTCCATCAGGTTATGCTGGTTCATATAACGCAGCACGCCTTCCATCAGGCCACAGGCGGCGACAAACAGCGCTTTTGGCGGACGACCCAGCGTTGCGCACAGTTGGGCAAACATTTCATAACCCGCGCTGGGGTGATAGTTGCCGTGAATAATCCACTCCGGCTTGCAGTCGATACCTGCGCGCGTGAGTCCAAGTTGAAAGCCTTCCAGACGGTGGCGAGTCGGGGAGATTCGCGGCTGGCCGCCAAGGAAATAGAATTCATCACGATGCTGGCGGGCGATACGTTCGACCATTTCCGCCGTGGATTCTACCGCTTCGGAAATCACCATCGGCAGTGTGGAATCACCAATCACCCGGTCAAACTGTATGACGGGCAACTGCTGATTAATTTTCTGATATTCGACATCGCTTAACAGGCTGGAAGCGACAATCAGGCCATCGACCTGACGTTGCACCAAACTGTTGACCGCCATCATCTCCTGACTGGCGTTTTCGTCGGTGCAGGCAATCAGCAACTGTAGCCCTGCTTCACGACACAGCATTTCCAGCTCGCGGGAAATCACGGCAAAGCCGTAGTTGGTCATTTCCGGCACCACCAGCCCCAGCGTGTTGCTGCGTGAGGAACGCAGCGAACGTGCGTGAATGCTGGGCTGATAACGTTGCTCATGTGCGACGGCTAAAATGCGATCGCGGGTTTCATCAGAAACGCGAAACTCTTTGCTACGCCCGTTAAGCACCAGGCTGGCGGTAGATTTTGATACACCAGCCAGCGCGGCGATGTCACTGATTGTTATGCGTTTAGTCGGTTTCACCGCGAGGTCTGCTATCAGAAAAAAGGGAAGTTATTCTATCACGCATGGCGCTAACAGCCAGTGCTGTAGCATTAATCGCCCCGAGCCGCTGAATGTTATGATCGCCTCGCTTTCCGGGAAATAGCGTGCAGACATCACGGCTTCACCGTCGTTGATAAAAATTTCAACGCTGGAGCGATCGCACAGGATCTGCAATTGGTTCAGATCGCCGCACCAGTAGCGATGCTCGGGCTCGCCTGTGCGACGGTTACGTCGGCTCAGTGTGACGCGTTCACCGTCCCAACAGAGAACCAACTGGGAAGCGAGGCTGAGCTGGAATTCTCCCTGCACGGTGATAAGGATTTCCGCGCTGCTAGCGTTCAGCGGAGATGCGTAGTCTGCGGCACCCTGCCAGCGGTAATGCTGTCTGCGCAGCAACTGCAACTCGCGCGCAGGACGTTGATAAACGCGATCGTCATGCAGCGTGAGTTCACGCGGGCAGGTCATGGTATGGATCCAGCCATGTTCGATCGTCGGTTCAAAAAATTCATTGTCGTCAGGAATCGACATCCAGCCGAACAGCAGGCGTCGCCCGTCTTCACTCAGCGTGGTTTGTGGAGCGTAAAACTCGAAGCCGAGATCCAGTTCGTGGAAATCCTGATGCGGGTAAGCGCCGTTTTCGTAATTGAGTGAGCCGATGAAATAGCCAGCCTGAAAGGTATTCAGGTAGCGTTCCTCTTCGGCGGGAACACCCTGCGGGCAGCAAATCAGTACGTCTTTGCCATCCAACGGGAACAGGTCCGGGCATTCCCACATATAGCCAAAATCACCGAGCCCGCCCAAACGGGAACCGGCGATCTCGCCGATCTTTTCCCACGCCAGCAGATCGGCAGAACGGTAGAACAACACTTTACCTTGTAGATCGCGATCCTGTGCACCGAGCACCATGTACCAGTGGTCGTCATGACGCCACACTTTGGGGTCGCGAACGTGGCCAGTGTAGCCGTCGGGGAGCGTCAGAACCGCTCCCAGTTTGTCATATTCACCGTTAGGATTCTCACGGGCGAGGCACTGAAATGCGGTACGTGAGCCGTCATCGTATTTGACGTTACCGGTGTAAATCAGCGTGATCGCGCCATGATCCACCACGGCAGAACCGGAGTAGCAGCCGTGGCTTTCATAGCTTTCGCTCGGCACCAACGCGACGGGCTCATGCGTCCAGTTCACCAGATCGGCGGAACTCCAGTGCCCCCAGAATTTCGCTCCGTGGGCACAGGCTAAAGGATTCCACTGATAAAACAGATGGTAACGCCCGTTGTGATGAATAAATCCGTTCGGATCGTTGAGCAGACCAACGGTCGGAGACAGGTGCCATTCCGGGCGATACGGATCTTCCTGTTTCCGTGAATGGCCTGACATCAGGGCGTGCGCCATGCGCTTTAGTAAGTGGACTTCCTTCATTATTCGCTATCCGTTTTATATTTCAGCAGTAAGGAAAGGATAAAGGCAGCACCGAACGCAATTAACATCCCAATCAGGTAGTTAAGCATCGAGCCCCCTTGCACAATCGCCAGTCCCGGAAAACCGGTCAGCCCGACTGCCGTCATATTGACGTGATTGAAAACCACCCATGCGCCACCGAGTGCACCGCCTGCCAGCGCTGCCAGGAACGGTTTAATGAAGCGCAGGTTGATACCAAATATCGCTGCTTCCGTGATGCCTAGCAGACAAGAAAGCCCGGCGGGAACGGCAATCGCTCGGGTTTTGGCATCACGCGTTTTGAAGTACACCGCCAGACACGCGCCGCCCTGCGCCACGTTCGCCATCGCCCAAATTGGTAGCAGGAAGTTGACGCCAATATTCGGGTTGCCAAGCAGCCCAGCTTCAATGGCATGGAAGCTGTGATGGACGCCAGTGATCACGATAACTGAATAGAGGCCGCCGAACAGTAAGCCGGCCAGCCAGCCAGCGTGAGCAATCAATGTGCTGAGAACCAAAGAAATGCCATCGCCCAGTGCACGCCCAGCCGGACCAATGAGCAGCATGGCGACAAAGCCGGAAATGATGACGGTTAAAAACGGCGTGACGATAATGTCCAGCGCATCCGGTACGATCTTACGCAGGCGTTTTTCCACGATGCTCATGAACCAGACGGCCAGCAGGACCGGAAACACGGTGCCCTGATAGCCGATCATGGCGATGTCCATGCCGAAGAAATGCATGGTCTGGAAGCCCCCAGCGACGCCCCAGGCATTGGTCAACGCTGGATGAGTCAGGATACCGCCCAGCGTCGCACCCAGATAAGGGTTGCCGCCGAATTCCCGCGCAGCGGTAAAGCCGATCAGAACAGGCAGGATAATAAATGCTGCGGAGCTGAACATATCCAGCATGACAAAGATTGCGCTGCTGGAATCGACCCAACCGTAGGTCTTGATCATGCCGAGCAGCCCCATCAGTAGACCGGACGCGATAATCGCCGGCATGATAGGGACGAAGATGTTCGATAGCAGGCGCGCCAGACGTTGCAGCGGATTCAGTTTTTTCGCGGCAATCGAGGCGGCTTCGGATGTGCTCGATTCACTGATGCTTGCCGCTTTGATGAACTCGGCATACACCTTGTTGACCAGCCCTGTGCCGAAAATGATCTGCATTTGTCCGGCGTTCTGGAAGCAGCCTTTAACGCCATCGACGCTCTCGATCGCTTTTTTGTCAGCCAGACTGTCATCCTTTAGCACCAGACGCAGACGAGTCGCACAGTGAGCCGCGTTGGCGATGTTCTCTTTCCCACCGAGAAGGGGGATGAGTGCGGCGGCGGTTTTGTTGATATCCATGTTATTCCTCTTTGTATACCGTCACTTTGGCGCCGACTAGTGCATCGTCGACGCCAAGGCCGGACAATGGTTAGAACCAGGTTTCCATCTGGATACCGAAGTTCCATTCGCCGCCTGCTTTAAAGCCGGTGGAGCCAAACGTATCTTCCCTGGAGTAGTTATCCAGTCGTTTATCCCAGTCCATGTAGCTGGCAAACACGCGCAGTTCAGGGCGGCTAAAGAAGTTGCCGATATCGCCGACCTTGAACGTCGGTGCGAAGGTCAGCTTGTAGAAGCCGCCGCTAACCTGATTCAGGCTGCGATAACCGCGTGGATCGAGGTCCATGTATTGATAGCTGCCTTCATAGGCCAGTGCAAAGTTTTCGGTGATTTCCTGAATCAGGCGCGCATTAAACGTCACCCATTCGTAGCTATCGCCGTTGACGTAACGGTCTTTACTGGTTTGCGCCAGAATGGACGGTGCGAAGCTCCAGGTCTTGTTCAACGCTGTCGTACCGTAAGTCGCAAAGCGCCAGGTGTTAGCGTCGTTGGTCAGGTTGCCATCGGCACCGATGTTCTTCACTTCACCACCCAATCCGTGACCGTAGAGGATCGCAGTTTTCGATGTCCCGTCGCGCAAGCCGTAGAAGCTGTTGCCGTGGTAAGCCACCATCGCGTGATAGCCTTTGTCGCCCGCATTCACGTTGGTGACGGTAGCACCGGTATTAGAACGGGCTTCATTGTCTTTTGCCCTCATACCGCTCAACATGAACTGGAATGGCCCGACATAGTGATTAGTGGTTAGCACGTAGTTCTTAATATCTTGGTTGGTTGTCGTGTTCGAACCATCTGGTGAACCAAAGCTGCGGCCATACAGCGAGAAGTTACTCTTGGCGCTATCCGCCCATTTCACGTCATAGATCCCGCCGCCGGTGCCCGCGAGGAAGACCACATCGCTGTCCAGCCAATGAATATCGAAATTATCGCGATCGAAGCGTTTACCCGCCCACAGCGTGGTGTCCTTAAAGGCGCCAGTGAAGGTTGGCAGTGAACCTAGCTCGACGAAGGCTTCACGGATGTTCAGGTCGCTGGTGGCCGCCGTCCAGTCGTTATAGCTGCGCTGACCGTCCGCCATCATCACCTTGAAGCGGGTGGTTGCGCCGTTATCCAGCTTTTGTTTGTGTTCCAACTTGAGCTCGACGTAAGTGTCGTCTTCATTGCCTAAACGACCAATATGTCCGCCAGTTTGGCCCGCAGGGGACATCCCCGGCCCGATATCAGTTTTGGAACTGGTGGCGGAATCATTGATCGACAGACCGGAACGCGCGTAGCCGTGGAATTCAAATCCATCAGCGAATGTTTTTTGCTTAGCCAGTGCCGCTGTGCGCTGTTCCACCTGCTGGGTTTTTTGTTCGGTTTGCGTAGTGCGGGTGGTGAGCTGTTGGGTTTGCTTTTCAGCGGCGTCAGCTCTGGCCTCGGCGGCCTGAGCGCGGGCTTCAGCTTGTTGCAAACGCTGTTCCATGGCGTTCAGGCGAGCTTCAATGCTGTCGGTGTTGGCAGCAGCAACATAAAACGGGGAGGAGAGTAATACTCCTATCGTCACAGCAAGGTGGCTTGGTTTCATTTTTTCGTTCTCGTCGTGAAGGCGATGTATTGTTTTTTGATTTCCCATGTTTAGCTAAATTGCTAAACCGGTTTTTCATGGGAAAAATAAAAGCCAGCAGAAGGGTTAGCAAGAAATTTTACTCGCCCGATTCTGTAACTGTGATCCTGACTACAAAACCGGGCGGTAACCGTATTAAACGGAGGGGGTTATGGCTTGGCTAAGGGCGGGCGTGTAACTGCTGAGCGTAGGGGAGTGCGGTCATCGCGCCTTTCGCCGTGGTAGCCAGAGCTCCGCACCGCTGTGCCTGCGCGATAATGGTGTCCCAGCTCAGCGGCTGTGACAGGTCGTCATACTTCGCCAAGCCGTGCAGCAAACCGGCGACGAAGGCATCCCCCGCGCCGGTGGTATCGACGGGCGTCACCGACGGCGCGGCAAAGTGTTGTAGCTGATGGCGATCGTGTAGCCAGACGCCTTCGCCGCCCAGCGTCACCAGCAAGAGTTGGGTAGGATAGTGCTGCATAAACTGCTGAATCCCCGCTTCAACATCCGGTGTTGAACAGAGAAAGGCCAGTTCTTCACGCGACAGCTTCACCACGTCGGCCAGCATCAGCGCCTGTGTTAGACAGTCGCGCAGTTCCTGCTCGCTTTGCCAGAGGTCGTCACGGATATTTGGGTCGAAGCTGATCCATCCCTGTGCGGCTTTGACCTGCCGCATCGCCGCCAATGCGGTACTACGCGAGGGCTCCTGCGAGAGTGCGATGGAGCAGAGGTGCAGCCATTCTCTCTGGCTGAACACCGGCAGATCTTCCGGCTGCAAAAACAAATCGGCACTCGGGCGCACCATGAACGTGAAGGTGCGTTCCCCTGTTTCATCGAGGCTCACGACCACGGTTGAGGTTCGATGTAGCTGGTCGTGTGCCATGTAGCGAGTATCAACGCTTTCCCGTTCCAGCACTGTTCTCAGAAAATGGCCAAAAACATCGTCGCCAACGCGACCAACAAAGGCGCTGTTTCCTCCGAGTCTGGCAATGCAGACTGCCACATTGGCGGGCGCGCCGCCAGGGCATTTCAGATAGCGTTCCTCATCTTCTGGGATGAGATCGACAACGGCGTCGCCCATGACCCAAATTTTGTTTGCCATAACGTTACTCTTATCCATGATAATTAGACTGTTTGCTAAAATAAAAGAATCGGTTTAGCTACGCAATATCATTATGAGCATGTCTACAGGATAAAATAACAGGGAGGAAATACACTGGGGAAGAGATGGTGAGTTACAGGAATATTTTAAGTGTATGGATAATCATGTTTTTTTTGACATAAAGGCGTAGAAAAAGGAAAGTGAACGCGATCGAGTTTTTGAACACGCGGGCTAAATAAAATACATTTTTGCCCGATACTCTTTATGTCGTTTGGCGGTACTGCGTGACTGTCACAAGGAAGATACCAAGAAGGAGAGAATGGCATGGCTCATAAAATCTTGGATAATATGTTGGATGAATTAAAAACAGTGGTTAAACAGCATGTTGGTGATAGTGCTGATGTTCAGATTGACATACGCTATCTGGAAGGTGGACGTAAAGCGCTTCGTATTACCATTCCTGATATTTCCACCCTGGAAATTGAATTTAATCGGCGTTCTGATCGTGCGTAATTACAACTTGCTGTGGGGAATATGGGCGATATGGGCTTTATTGGTTATCGTCTGGCTGATTGATACCTATAGTGAATTTCCCCTTCGATATTACGGTCAGGGCGTGGCAGCCGTACTCGCCGCAAGTGCCACGATCGCATTTTTCTATATTGTTAAAAGGAATAACACGATGTTTTCATTCGATAAAAACAAAAAAGACGCAAAAGAATCACAAGAGCGCAGTGAAATAAATAGCTCTCCCGCTATCAGTCCATCGAACGAGTTGATTAATTCAGTGAACCCTGTGCGTGTGAAAAAAGACACCTTCATTTCTCAGGGCGCGTGTATGACGGGCTCTCTGGTCGTGGATGGCAACATTACCGTGGAAGGCCGGGTAGAAGGTGATGTGCAGTGTGATAACACGATTAAAGTGGATCACACCGGTCAGGTTAACGGCGAAATGAAATCGCAGCAAATCATCATCAATGGTCGTGTTGAAGGACGCATAGCCGCCAGCGTCGTCGCTATTCTGGCGCAGGGCAAAGTGTTCGGCGACATTTTCACCGATGAACTCTCCATCGAAAAAGGCGGTGTCTTCACCGGCCAATCCCACCCGCTGACCCCGCCCGCGCAGAGCCAGGAAAAACTGACCTACGTGGAAAAGAAAAAAGAGAAAACCAGCAAAGCCCCCGCAGAGCAAGAGAACGTCGTCGCGCTAGCGAGTAACGCGCCAATGGCGTGATATTGTCGGGAACGGTCACTCTGACAGGTAAAGTCTATGGACAAGGAAGGCAGTATCGGCCGGCGCTATTTTCAGTATTGGGGAAAAGCAAAAAAATCGGCAGATGCGCTGGAGGGGGATGATTATCATCTGCTGCCTTATCACGGTTTGGATGTGGCAGCCTGTGGTTATTTCTTATTAAAGGGAAACTATTTTCAGGCTAACCATGTGCTGCGTGAACTGGCATCTGGCGATGATGATGTCGCCGCGTGGTTTGCGTATTTTCTGGCCTGGCACGATATCGGAAAATTTGCCCGAGGTTTTCAGGGCAAATATGCCAACCCTGATTCCCCGTTAGTCCAGCATTCGGGGCAGTCAGGGAGGGACAGGCATGACGATCTGGGCTTCTGGCTATGGACGATGCGTGATGACATTCCCAATTTATTTCCTTTAGGGACGAAAAAGCTCACTTCGGTGGTGAAAAATACGCTGGAGATCTGGCTGAACATTGTTACCGGGCACCACGGCAAACCGGCGGCGGAATGCAAAGGCAGTCTGGCTTTTCATCGTGATGACTATCTGGCGGTAGAGCATTACCTGCATGATCTGGAAACGTGTTTTCCCGATGCGTCTACGCTCCCTGCCTGCTTCGCTGATAAAGGCTGGCGAAACCGGCTGAAGCAGCAAAGCTGGGCGCTGGCTGGTTTGACGGTTCTGGCAGATTGGCTGGGCTCGCGCCAGCAGGATTTCTGCTATTGCAGCACGCCGATGCCACTCGAAACCTATTGGCGTGAACACGCGCTGCCGACGGCAGAAAGGGTCATCTCGCGTTTGCCACGAACGCCGTCTACCGCTCCTTTCCATTCTATCCAACAGCTCTTTCCGTTTATCCAGCGCCCAACGCCGCTGCAACAGCAGGCGCTGGAGGCTGATATTTCTGCTGACGGGCCGCAGCTTTTCATTCTGGAAGACGTGACTGGCGCGGGGAAAACAGAAGCGGCGATGGTACTGGCGCATCGGCTGATGGCGCAGCAAAAAGCGAGCGGTATTTATGTCGGCCTGCCGACGATGGCGACAGCCAATGCCATGTACCTGCGGCTTGCCAAGGCCTACCGCGCATTATATTCATCAAAGCACAGCCCTTCGCTGATGCTGGCGCACGGAGCGAGGCATATGTCGTCAGCCTTTATGCAATCGTTGTGGGAGGGCGACAGTCAGGGGCAGACGCAGTACGACAAGAAGGAAAACGCCGCGAGCAAAGACTGCAACATTTGGTTTGCGGACTCGCGCAAGAAAGCGCTGCTGGCGGATATCGGCGTGGGGACGCTCGATCAGGTGTTGATGGCGGTGATGCCGTTTCGTCACCAGTCGCTGCGGGTGTTGGGGTTACAGAACACGCTGCTGATTCTTGATGAAATACATGCGTATGACGCCTACATGAGCAAGCTGATCGAGTTGTTGATTGGTTTCCATGCTCAGCAGGGCGGTAGCGTGATTATCCTCACCGCAACCTTGCCGCTTAATCTGCGGGAAAGGCTGACGTGGGCGTTTTCGCAGGGGATAGCGTGTGAAGCTGTACAGCTTAATCCTGACGCGGCTTATCCGTGGTTGACGCAGTTAACGCGTGAGGGGCTACGGGAAACGCGGTTGGATACGCGGGCGGAAGTGCGACGTGAGGTCAAGATTGGCTGGTTGACGGAACGGTTGCAGGGCATCGAACGTGTGAAGGCTGCTGTGGCGGCAGGGCAATCGATCTGTTGGATCCGGAATACGGTGGATGACGCTATCGCCGTGTACCGCCAACTCATTGAGGCGGGTATTGCAGAGGAAAATATATTGCTGTTCCACAGCCGTTTCGCCTTTTGCGATCGCATGGCGATTGAGGAACAGGCGCTGACGTGGTTTGGCAAAGACAGTACGCCGGAGCAGCGTGGTGGCAAAGTACTGATTGCCACGCAGGTGGTTGAGCAATCGCTGGATATTGATGTTGATAATATGATTAGCGACCTTGCGCCGATCGATTTGCTGATTCAGCGTGCAGGGCGGCTACAGCGGCATATCCGGTTTCTCGACGGGCATCGTAAAACAGAGTCGGACACGGCGCCGCTAACGGATGAGCGCTCGGCGGCGGTACTGTACATTATGGCACCGGTCTGGCAACCAGAAGCAGGAGCCGACTGGCTAGGCGATGAACTGCACAATAGCGGCTACGTTTACCCCGATCATGCTGCGCTGTGGCGCACGCAGGCGATATTACGCGACCACGGTGCGATAAAAATGCCGGAAGCGGCGCGACAGCTGATCAACAGCGTGTATGAAGAACAGATCGCGGTGCCTCCGGCCTTGGAAGCGATAGCCTGCACGGTTTTGGGGAAAAACTACGGCCAGCGTTCTTTCGCACTACAGTCTGCGCTGGCGTTGGTACACGGTTACTGTGCTCAATCCAGCGACTCTGGCTGGAGCGATGCGGTGGATATCTCCACCCGCATAGGAGAGGAAACGCTGGATCTGTATCTGGCGTGGAAACCGGAAAACGACGGCGACCTACCACAGCCTTACGCCACATCGGACACCTTCGGCTGGGAGCAAAGCCGCGTGCAGGTGCGGTTAAGCTGGTGGCAGAAGCGTAAAACCGGATTGCCAATATTGGAAGGTGACGCGTTAGAACGGTTTCAGCAGCAATTACACCGCCCACAGGCCGAGGTTCTGCTGCTGAATCGGGGTGAAACCCACGCGTTTTATAGCGAGCGGGTGGGGTTGATGCTCAGTCAATAAATGTCTCAACAGGCACATTAAAGTAGCGAGAAAAGTCCTTAACTTGCTGTAATGTCATGGTTCGCTTACCGTTAATAATGTCAGAGATGACGCTTTGCGTTGCAATTTGCTTCAAATCTGACTGCTTCAGCCCTCTTTCTTCAATAAAAAAAGCTAAGGCTTCAGCCTGACTGACGTGGGGCACATCCTGATTTTTCTTTTCATATTCATAGACTCTGTCTGTGATGAGCTCTGCGAAAGTGGCTGGAATATCATTGACATCAGAAGAGTAGAGGTAAAGCTGATTGATGCACTCCATTCTTTCCTGAAGATCTTTATCGTCTTCAATAGGTTCCATACAGGCAGTGAGCAAAACAGACAGACTGCTAAGCTGCTCAGAGGCTTCCTGAAGCAGAAGAGGTAAATTTTCGATGAGCCCGCTGATTCCTACAGGACTGTTAGAACCCAGAGATGTATTTCGCATAATTCACCTTTTTGTCTTCGTTTGAGCTTTCCACCACTTATCGTACTCGGCGTGAGAGCACACGTCTTTCACATACAAAGAACCCGTATTAGGGTTTAACCATGCTATGATTCTGCAATTGTTACCATGTATATCAAATACATATATATCAAGTGGTCCTTTGCGGCTTTCGTTTTCTAGCAATGTGAAAGGTATGCGATCGACATTCCAGCAAGATGTATTTCGCCATACATGACATAACTGTTCGTAGGACTCAAACCGCAGTGATGGCTTGTCAAAAACATCCAGCCATAACTTCAAACCAACTTTCCATTTCGCATGCTTTTTCATCGCATCGGTGATGGCCTTGGCTGAGATGACTCTCATTCTTGCTCCCTAATAATATCGCAAATTGCGATAATTGCAAAAAATACGGCACATTCGGTACCCCACAGAGCGCGCTGTTAACATACAAAATATCCCTTTTTGCGGAATATCTTTTTCTGCTATTCCCTGTGTTTTCTGCCAATTAAATAGCGCTTGCTGAGTGAGTCTGGCAGACGTTAAGCGATCGCGTGACGCTTTGAAGTCATTCGGATGCTCACGCCCGGTATAGCAAGATTAAACGAGACCGAAGCCTATTTTTATGCGGTAAATGACATCACTAATAGAGCCAGATATACCCAAATTTCTTAAATTAACGTTTTCGTTGGGTAAAGCAGCTAAAAATATCTCCATGTGGATTCGAATGTCATCGGGTATTTCTATTTCGTTTTCAGTTAGTTGACCAGAAAGCCGAATGACATCGTTGCGATGTTTATTTATGGTTTTGGTATCGATGGTTTCACCTGCTTTTTTACGATTTGAAAGATCGAGCCAAGCATGCATTTTGAAGGGAATTAGTCGGTCTGCACCGATGTACGATAAGTGTTCAGTTTGTTGAAGACCATTCTTCAGAAAAGCGTAGTAATTGTCGTCGAGCAGAATAGCCGAAAGGCTAGAAATATCCTCTCCCGTTGGTATGGGAATGATAGATGCATCTTTAGGTGGAGTTATACCTTCTGGTGAACGTGAAAAAATCTCTATTTGTACTGGATAAGTGCTGTCTTCAGGGTTCTTAAAACGATAGAAGATTGATTTTTCGCCACCGCTTTGGCGATGTTCATAGCCTCCTGCTTTGATGAACTCCCAGAATTTATTCAAAAACTCAGGGGTCAAGGTTTCAATGATCAAAACGATGTCTAAATCTTTAGTCGATCGGAATGGCTCCCCGACCTCATCGAGAGTAATCCAGGAGGCTACTCCGCCGATCAACACATATTGATCTTGATAATCCTTGAAATATTCACCAAAAAGGCCTAGTCCGCGAATTTCATCCATGGGTAATTTTCCTTAATTTCATCGAGCGATAGTTGAATTCTTTCATCAGGATTATCCTTAAAAGCCAGATAAAGGGATACTTCATCAACGACATTAGTTGAAGATTTAGGGCTACGATAGCGCCAGATCTCGATAGTGGCTTTTGCGCTGTCAATATCCGTCACCTCTTTAAACTGGCCGCTCTCCAAAAATGTTGTGTAGATTTTCTGCGTCATCGCGAATACAGGGTGTCGGCCTGATGAAAGTAGGGTGTATTTCGCCAGAGCAGTATCACCGCTATAACATACGTCTTTACCTAATTTTGGGATTTTGTTCACCATAACCGTTTTCTTAACAGGGCTACGCATCATCGGCAGGGCTTTTTTAAAGGTATCTTTTTGCGAATGGGTAAAAGTATAACGTTTGGTTGTAAATGCCTCTTCAGTATCAGGAATGAGTATATCTGCGTTGATTAGTTCTGTAGTGACTTTGGAAAGCGTTACCCTGCTGTACTTATAAGGTGCCATGAGTTCATAAGCGTTGTAGGCTAAACCAGATTGGTTCCATCCGTCATAAAGTAACCGGATTAGTATGGCTTGGGTTGCGGGAGAAAATTCAGTGCCCCTTTCCTGATTCTGTTTCCTCATTCTGAATGCTTCGCGCAAATCCATAGCCAATTCAGGAATAAAGAATTGCCGGTCAATGGAGATGAAGTTAATTTGTTGTTCAATAAGGCTTTTTCTTTCTACAAAGGAGAGCGTATCAGTAACGTAAACGACAACCCTTTCCGTTTTTTTCTCGATAACAGCGAGGCGTTTTTTTAGGGCAACAATACCTGGGTATTCTCCATCGTGCTGGATGATGGCCAACAGAGGTATGAGTGCACCGTTTGGCAGGTAGATGTCTAATTCGAAGAACTGGAAAGCATCCTGGATGCTGAATGGGACATTGAGCTTTGTTTTAGCAGCCTTAATTTTAAATCCTAATGCAGATTGAATATAGTTTTTTAACTCGGTTATTTTCATTGTCATTTTTGCTCTCCGTGTAAACTTACTTTTTGTAATGTATATCAGGTAACTTTCAACGGCAAAAAATTACTTTACACGAAAAGATATCACAGGTGTTTTGTCTGTTATTGCTGCTTTGGCAAAGGAAAGATATAAAGGGGGTTTTGCAAGTGCCGCCGCACCCCACCTGTACTATCCCAGCGCTAAGCCACAAACGTGAGCCATCTCTCTGGCGTCGCGGGCTGAATGCGTTAAAAAAGAGACTGTAGAACCAGCCGTAATCGGCTTGCCGCAAGGACGCGGCGTACACAGGAGGTACGATGTTTTCATTGATTGAAGAACCTTGGTTGCCCGCCGTCTTTGCGGATGGCCAGATAGATAACATTTCCCCGCAGCAGCTCTCCGACGACACTATTATCGATCTTGCCTGGCCGCGTGCCGATTTGCAGGTGGCGGGCTATCAGCTCCTTATCGGCCTGCTGCAAACCGCCTATGCTCCTGTCGATGACGATGGCTGGAGTGAGATCTGGGAGGGCGGGCTTGGCTCCGACTTTTCGCAAGCGTTAGCCACGCTGGCACCGGCGATGCAGTTTGGCGCACAGAAGCCCGCGTTTATGCAGGATTTTGCCACGCTCGACAGCGACCCGACACCGATTTCCGGACTGCTGATCGATGCCCCCGGCGGCAATACGCTCAAGCTAAATAAAGATCACTTCATCAAGCGCGGCATGGTCAGCGCGGTGTGCCCACACTGTGCGGCAATGGCGCTGTTCACGCTGCAAACCAATGCGCCATCCGGCGGGCAAGGGCACCGCACTGGGATGCGCGGCGGTGGGCCAATCACTACGCTGCTTATGCCGGAAAAATCCGGTCTGCCGCTGTGGAAAAAGCTCTGGATGAACGTGGTGACGCAAGAGGTGATGCCCAAGGGTAAACCCGATGCCACGGTGTTCCCGTGGTTAGCGGCTACGCCCACCAGCGATGGTACTCACCCGCCTGTGACGCCGGAAAATGCACATCGGCTGCAAGCCTATTGGGGCATGCCGCGCCGTATTGAGCTGGATTTCACCACGCTACAGACGGGTGAATGCGATCTGTGCGGCACGGAATCGACCGCATTGCTCACGCAGTATCGCACCAAGAACTACGGCATTCAGTATGACAGCTGGCGGCACCCGCTCACTCCCTATCGTCATGCGCTGAAAGGCGATGCCCCTTTTCTGTCGGTGAAAGGGCAACCGGGCGGGCTGGCGTACCGTGACTGGCTAGGATTGCTGGTGGCGGTGGAGGATAAAGTCAATCACACATATCCCGCTGCGGTCGTGCACCACAATGCCCAGCGAGATGAACTGCGTAGAGAATCGGGGCTGTGGTGTTTTGGCTACGATATGGACAACATGAAGGCGCGTTGCTGGTATGAGCACCATGTCCCGCAGTTGTTTGCCCTGGCCCGTTTTCGTGATGATCCTCTTGCGCTACGTGAATATAAAGACCATTTGCAACTGGCGGTAGAACTGGCGCGGGACAGTGCCACGCTGCTGCGTCAGATGATTAAAGAAGCCTGGTTTTCGCGCCCTAAGGACGCAAAAGGGGATTTCAGTGCCATTGATGTCGCGTTCTGGCAGGAAACGCAGCCTGATTTTATGCGGCTGTATCAGTCGCTGGCTCAGGGGGATGCCCCCGCTGCGGCGCTGAAAACCTGGCAAAAGGCGCTCTACCGTTATCTGTTGGAGAACTACGATGCCCGCGTGTTTAGCAACCCAGACGAACACCGGGATCTGGCGAAGGCAGCGGGAACGCGGAAAAAGCTGAGCGCGTTTTTCTATAAGCAAAAAGCGTCAGAAACCATTAAACAAATGCAGGAGGCAGTGGATGGCAAACACGGCTGATTTTTTGGTCATCAACAAGGATGACGAAAAAAAAATTAGTGACTGGTTCGAGGTGCTACAAAATCGCCATAGTGCTGCGGGCAATGGTCGTGCGCGCCGAGCAGAGTTGCGCCGCGCTACACCGCCTTATGGCGTGCTGACCTGTCAGGGGTATCACGATCTGGCGGGGAAGCTGGCAGCGCGGCTGGAAAAGGAACACCACATCGTGGCGCTGGCGATTTTTGTTTCTGTCGCGGCACATGCGGAGAAAAACACGTTGAAGACCAGCTTCGCCGCGCAGCTAGGTGAAAAGCAGGGCGGCGACCGTCCTTTTCTTTCCCCTTTGCGTTTTGAACGGCTCCAGCGGGCGCAAACGCCGGAAGAACTGTATCGCCAGCTTTTCCGTGCGGTGCAAATACGCGGTGAGGCAGGTGTCAACCTCCCTTCACTGGCGGACGGTATTTTCCTGTGGGTGGACGAGTGGCAGGCGCGGCAGGAAAACCGCGCGCCGGCGCTTCACCCTTTACGACGCAACGCCGTGCGCTGGGCGTGCGAGTATGCGCAGGCGTCACAAAACATCACCGCCGATGAGCCAGACACGACAGCAATGTTAACGACAGAAACGTCAACGACAGCTTCAGACAAGGAATAACTGATGACCACTTTTATCCAACTTCATTTTTTAACCGCTTATCCGTCTTCTAACCTGAACCGTGATGATGCGGGGCGTCCGAAAACCGCCATCGTTGGCGGCATCGAGCGTTTGCGGGTGTCCTCGCAAAGTCTGAAACGTGCATGGCGTACCTCTGAGGTGTTTGAGTCCGCAATGGACGGCCATATCGGCACCCGCAGTCGTCGCATTGGGCGTGATATCTACACTGCGCTGATTGCCGGCGGTATGAGTGAAAAGTTGGCCGATGAGGCGGCGAAGAGCATTGCTGAGCAGTTCGGTAAAGCGAAAAAAGAAGAGAAAGGCAGTAAAGACCCGCTGGAAAAATACGATATCGAACAGCTTGCTCACTTCAGCGTGCAGGAAAGGGTGTTGATCGACCAACTGGTTGCTCGCCTGATTGCTGAATCACGTAAGCCAAATAGCGAAGAGCTGAAACTGCTGCGCAAAGATGCCGCCAGCGTCGATATCGCGCTGTTTGGTCGTATGCTGGCTTCCAGCCCAGAATTCAATATTGAAGCAGCCTGTCAGGTAGCACACGCGCTGGGTGTGAGTGCCGTCACCATCGAAGACGACTTCTTCACGGCGGTGGATGATCTGAATACGTCAGCCGACAGCGGATCGGCGCATATGGGCGAACAGAGCTTTGCTTCGGCGCTGTTCTATCACTATGTCTGCATTAACCGCGATCTGCTGCTGGAAAACCTGAATAACGATGAAAAGCTGGTGGCGCGAACCCTGCGTGCGCTGACGGAAACGGCGCTGACCGTATCGCCGGGCGGCAAGCAGAACAGCTTTGCCAGCCGGGCGCTGGCAACCTATGCGCTGGCAGAAAAGGGAAGCGATCAGCCGCGTACCTTGTCGGTCGCGTTTTTCAAACCTATTCGCAGTGACGATCAGGTCAATAACGCCATCGAGCTGCTGCGTAAACAAAAAACCAAATTTGACCGAGTGTACGCCTCTGTGGGCAGCGTTCCTTTCTATGAGTTGAACGTTGAAGCCGAAAGCGAGGGCGGTTCGCTGCAAGGGTTACTGGATTTCATCAGCCAGTAGGAGCGCGATATGGATAACTATCTGGTCTTCCAGGTCTACGCCCCGCTGGTGTCGTGGGGGGAAGTGGCGGTGGGTGAAGTGCGCCATACCTCTACAGTGCCCAGTCGCTCGGCGTTGCTGGGGTTGCTGGCAGCGGCGTTGGGGATCCGGCGTGACGATAGGGCCGCGCTGACGGTTTTCAACCAGCATTACCACGTGGCGGTGCGGCCGCTTTCCAATCGTGAAACCTGGCTGAATGACTACCACACGGTGCAGATGCCGAAAGAAAACCGCAAAGTGCCGCGCTACACAAGACGTGATGAATTGCGGCCGGAGGCGGGGCAATCGCTCGAAACCATGCTGACCTCACGCGAATACCGCTGTGATGCCTATTACCACATCGCCATTAGTGCCACACCGGATGCACCTTACTCGTTAAGTGCACTGCGGGATGCGTTGCTATCACCGGTATTTACGCTCTATTTCGGGCGTAAAAGCTGTCCGCCTGCGCTGCCGCTGGCACCGCACCTGTTTGCCGGCACGCTGGCTGAGGTGTGGCAGTTAGCAAAGCAAACGCCAGCACTGAACGACCTTGCATTAGAGACGATCGGTCGTGCCGAAGGCGTGTGCTACTGGGAACAGGAAAGTGACACGGGATTAACGGCGCAATACCGCGTCTCACGGAACGATCAGCCCGCCGATCGACGGCGCTGGCAATTCACTTCCCGCGTGCAATATGCCGGCAGTGAAAAGGGAGAGGAATGATGTATTTTTCCAGAATAACGCTGCAACTCAATGCATTGCCGCGCGTGATGGCGGAAAAGCGGCTGCACGCGGGGGGCTATGCCAGCCACCAGTGGCTCTGGCAGCTCTTCCCCGAGCATCTTCAGAGATCGTTCCTGTTCCGTGAAGAGGCACATGAAACAAAAAGTCTGTTTTACCTGCTCTCTGAACAGGCACCGCAGGCAGGCCATAACCTGTTTCAGGTGGAAACCAAACCCTATCAACCGCAGTGGCATAACGGCATGATGCTGGCGTTTTCGCTACGAGCTAATCCGGTGGTCACGCGGGACGGCAAGCGTAGCGATGTGTTGATGGATGCACGTCATCAGGCGAAAGCTGCCGGGCTATCTGGCGTAGAACTGTGGCAGCATCAACAGCAGCGTGCTCATGACTGGCTGGTACGTCAGGGGGAATACGCGGGCTTTACGGTGTCGTCGTGTCGGGTCGATGGCTATCAACGCCATCGCCTGAACAAGCCCGGCCAGTCGGCGGCGATTATGTTCAGCAGCGTGGATTATGATGGGGTGCTCCACATTACAGATGCTGAACGCTTTGCGACGGCTGTCCGGCAGGGGTTAGGGAAAAGTAAAGCATTGGGATGTGGCCTGCTGCTATTGAAACGGGCGTAGCCTGCCCCGTTACAGGGAGAGTTGACGATGTATGTTCCGCTCAACCCGATCCCGCTTAAGGATCGGGTTTCACTCATCTTTCTGCAATACGGGCAGATTGATGTCATTGATGGTGCGTTTGTGCTGGTGGATAAAACCGGCGTGCGCACGCATATTCCCGTGGGGTCGGTTGCCTGCATCATGCTGGAGCCGGGCACGCGGATTTCTCATGCGGCTGTGCGTCTGGCTGCGACGGTCGGGACGCTGCTGGTGTGGGTCGGCGAAGCCGGTGTGCGGCTGTATGCGTCTGGCCAGCCTGGTGGCGCGCGGTCAGACAAGTTGCTCTATCAGGCCAAGCTGGCGTTGGATGAGGAACTGCGCCTTAAAGTGGTGCGCAAAATGTTTGAGCTACGCTTTGGTGAACCTGCGCCGAGCCGCCGTTCGGTCGATCAGCTCAGGGGAATTGAAGGTGCCCGCGTGCGCCAAACGTATACGCTGTTGGCGCAGCAGTATGGCGTGAAATGGAATGGCCGACGTTACGACCCGAAAGACTGGGAACGAGGCGACAAGGTTAACCAGTGTATTAGCGCGGCGACGTCCTGCCTGTACGGCATTACTGAGGCAGCCGTGCTCGCGGCGGGGTATGCGCCAGCGATCGGGTTTGTGCACAGCGGCAAGCCGCTCTCTTTTGTCTACGACATTGCCGACATCATCAAATTCGAGGGTGTAGTGGCGAAAGCCTTTGAAATTGCAGCCCGCAATCCTGCCGAGCCGGATCGTGAAGTGCGGCTTGCCTGTCGTGATATTTTCCGCAGCCAGAAAACGCTGAGCAAACTGATTCCCTTGATTGAGGAAGTCTTGTCTGCGGGGGGCATTACGCCGCCGCTGCCGCCGGACGATGCACAGCCGCCTGCAATCCCAGAACCGAAACCGTTTGGTGACAGCGGCCACCGGGGGCAGGGTTAAATGAGCATGTTGGTGGTGGTGACGGAAAATGTCCCGCCGCGTTTACGCGGCAGGCTGGCGGTGTGGCTACTGGAAGTCCGCGCAGGCGTGTATGTCGGTGATACGTCACAACGGGTGAGGGAAATGATCTGGCAGCAGATTATCGAACTGGCAGAACAGGGCAACGTGGTGATGGCGTGGGCGACGAATACGGAATCCGGTTTTGAGTTCCAAACCTGGGGAGAAAACCGCCGAATGCCGGTAGATCTGGATGGCCTACGGTTAGTCTCTTTCTCACCTATTGAAAATCAATAAGTTAGCGATCTTTAACAACATGGAAAAATCGGTGGGATTTTTTATGCCGAAAAAAGTATTATAAAACAATGCTCTATTTTTAGAGTGTTCCCCGCGCCAGCGGGGATAAACCGCATTCGTTTTCCTTTTCCCGCTAGCTCGTCAGCGTGTTCCCCGCGCCAGCGGGGATAAACCGATGGGATACCCCTTGTTGAGGTTCCTCAAACCGTGTTCCCCGCGCCAGCGGGGATAAACCGCGTACACAAGTTCATTTTTCAGTGGCAACGCCGTGTTCCCCGCGCCAGCGGGGATAAACCGCAGCGCAAACATAGGTTTTGCGTCGTCAATGCGTGTTCCCCGCGCCAGCGGGGATAAACCGTTGTTGCTATTTCCCGCCTGACTGCCAGCGGTGTGTTCCCCGCGCCAGCGGGGATAAACCGGGCCGCGATAGGAGATAATCAAGATGAAACAGGTGTTCCCCGCGCCAGCGGGGATAAACCGCGCGGTCGGCGTGGTGAGGTTACGGCTCTTGAGTGTTCCCCGCGCCAGCGGGGATAAACCGGGGCATACTCCAGAGATGGAATGGCCAGACCAGTGTTCCCCGCGCCAGCGGGGATAAACCGATCGCGCCACGTCCTGAAGTATTTCTATTGCTGTGTTCCCCGCGCCAGCGGGGATAAACCGTCGCCAAGTCTAAAGAAATGAGCATCGTTCAGGTGTTCCCCGCGCCAGCGGGGATAAACCTCAAAAAAAATCCCGCCGATTTCTGGGCGGGACGTGTTCCCCGCGCCAGCGGGGATAAACCGGCCCAGAACAATAAAATGTGGCCACTTTTAGAGTGTTCCCCGCGCCAGCGGGGATAAACCGGAACGCCGTGGTTTCAGTCCATCCTCGGAAAAGTGTTCCCCGCGCCAGCGGGGATAAACCGTTATCGCTGGGTGCCTGAATCGCTGCGCTGCTGTGTTCCCCGCGCCAGCGGGGATAAACCGCCTGCCGAGTGTCGGCTTGGCTTTTTTGACCAGTGTTCCCCGCGCCAGCGGGGATAAACCGTCGCCGCAAGGCGCTGCCCACGCACTGAACACGTGTTCCCCGCGCCAGCGGGGATAAACCGATGCCGAGCCACCAGCGGGGTTTATGTTACGAGTGTTCCCCGCGCCAGCGGGGATAAACCGTTAACGTTATCCGAATGGCAAAGGATTTATAACGTGTTCCCCGCGCCAGCGGGGATAAACCGCTGTATTGTTTTGTATTGCGTAATATCGCTCACGTGTTCCCCGCGCCAGCGGGGATAAACCGCGTAGGTTTGGCTTTTCTTCTGGCTCCGTTGGGTGTTCCCCGCGCCAGCGGGGATAAACCGCTATGAAGAAATGAAATTTTTCTGGGTGTGGGGTGTTCCCCGCGCCAGCGGGGATAAACCGCACGTGGCGCATGGCATGAGCATTCCACCGATGTGTTCCCCGCGCCAGCGGGGATAAACCGGATGACGTTATCGAATCCCGCGCCGTTCCCCCGTGTTCCCCGCGCCAGCGGGGATAAACCGAATGCTCGCACCAAGAACACCTACGACCGCGCGTGTTCCCCGCGCCAGCGGGGATAAACCGACTTGAGCGCGTGGCTTGTGTGATGTTAAAAAGTGTTCCCCGCGCCAGCGGGGATAAACCGGATTATCGGTATAGTTACACTCAATGATGAGAGTGTTCCCCGCGCCAGCGGGGATAAACCGCGCAACTACTGAATAACTCACCTCATCACCGTGTGTTCCCCGCGCCAGCGGGGATAAACCGGAACGGAAGAGAAGATAAAATGCCAAAATCAGGTGTTCCCCGCGCCAGCGGGGATAAACCGCGCGTCGTCAGCCTACTGTATGGGTTCGTCGCGTGTTCCCCGCGCCAGCGGGGATAAACCGCCATAACCTATCTGATCGGTTTCTTCTTTTGGGTGTTCCCCGCGCCAGCGGGGATAAACCGCACACCATTGCTGTTCCTCTGTCATCCACATAGTGTTCCCCGCGCCAGCGGGGATAAACCGGTATTGCCTCTGGTGTTTTGCGCGGAGAGGAAGTGTTCCCCGCGCCAGCGGGGATAAACCGGTAGGGAGATCATTCATTACAGGAGTTTCCTCGTGTTCCCCGCGCCAGCGGGGATAAACCGCTGATCGGCTCAAGCGGCGTGGTATGCGTGTAGTGTTCCCCGCGCCAGCGGGGATAAACCGCGCCTTTCTTTCGCCGCAACTGGACGCGAGCAGTGTTCCCCGCGCCAGCGGGGATAAACCGGCCTTTTACTGATCTGTACTTGCAGTAATTCCCGTGTTCCCCGCGCCAGCGGGGATAAACCGCGCTATGTCTATCCGGCATACAGTAATCATTTGTGTTCCCCGCGCCAGCGGGGATAAACCGTGCAATCAGTGAATCACTCCCACCCTCCAGACGTGTTCCCCGCGCCAGCGGGGATAAACCGGCCAGCTATCCTCACCAGCTTCTGCGCGTAATGTGTTCCCCGCGCCAGCGGGGATAAACTGGGCTTATACCCCTTGTTGCATGTTGGTCTAAATGTCCCCCGCACGGAACCAAATCCCGCCTCTGGCTGGCGCGATGGGGGATTACGTGTCAGTATTAAAGCACGCCATTTTTGCACTCATCGTCACAGTGAGGCGCGATGCCAATGATTTTGTCTTCCATACGTTACCCGTAAGGAGGTGATATGAAAGTTGAAGCCGCAGAGTCGTCCGTTTTTGCCAGCCAGCAGGTGATGGCGAAGCGTTCCACAGAGCATGCAGAGAAAGCGGCGCTGTCCGAACAGCTTCAGTCTTATCAGGCGGGCAGCGGTGCCGTTCCTGTGGGTCAGACGACGCGGTATGATTTCACCCGCATTAGCCCTGCCGAGCTGTATGAAACGGTTGAAGGCCTTGTCAGCAGTGGGCGGTTGGGACGTGAAGAAGGTTCCGCGCTGCTGGGTTTTGTCTCGTCGCCGAGAGCTGAAGGGGGAAGTATTCCGCCTTCCAACGTGTTCCAGCCGATTAATGTCTTCGACACCATTCAGCAAGGCGTCGCGGGTGCATCATCCCGTAGCGAAGTGCAAAATACCGAAAGCCTGCAACGTGCCGCAGAAGCGCTGAACCGCTTTCAGGGACAGGTCTCCAGCATTAGCGTTTACGTCTAGCGCATGTCGGCACGCATAATTTGCTAAATTCCTTTTTTCTATCCCCGCGTTTGCGGGGATAGTCGCTTTATACCGCGCTCAGCGCTTTAGGCTTATCTTAACGTGGGGTTCGGGCTTTGATTTCCGTCAGCAGCGTGATTAGCGCCTGCACGTTATCGTCCTGCGTGCGCCAGGATGACACGCTGATGCGCAGTGCCGGACGCCCCTGCCAGACGGTGCCGCCAAACCATGCCTTGCCCGACGCCTGTAGCGCTTCTCGTATCGCCGTGGTTTGGCCGTCGGTTTCCCCCCGCAGCAGAACCTGATTAAGCACAACCCGATTCAGTATCTCAAAACCCGCATGGCGCAGGCCGTCGGCGATGAAGGTTGCCTGTCGGCAGTGTCGTTCGACCATCTCTGCCACGCCGTCGCGCCCCAGCGTACGCAGTGCTGCCCACACCGGAATGCCGCGCGGCCGACGGGAGAACTCGAGTGTCAGGTTCTTCTGCGCATCTCGCGCCGCACTGGAATAGACGGCATCCGCGTTCATCGCTTCCGCCAGCACGTCCGCATCGCGGCAAATCGCCATCGCACAATCGTAAGGGGTGTTCAGCCATTTATGCGCGTCCGTTGTCCAGCTATCGGCTAGCTCGATGCCGTCGGTGAGCGCCGCGTGGGACGAGGCTCTGGCCCACAGCCCGAAGGCGCCATCAACGTGAACCCAGGCACCCGCTGCTTTCGCGATGGGAATGATCTGCGCAAAGTCATCGAACTCGCCCGTGTTGACCTCGCCCGCCTGCAAACAAAGAATCGTGCGGTCGTCCAGCGAAGGAAGCTGCGCTACGTCGATCTGCCCAAACGCATTCACGGGCGCGATACGTAAATGGCGTAGCCCAAAGCCGAGTACGCGCAGCGCTTTCTTCACGGTGATGTGCGTCAGTTCTGAAATCACGACCTTAATTTCAGGTGCGCCGTTCAGTCCATCGTTGTCAAAATCCCAGCCCTGTTTTGCCAGCAGAGCACGACGTGCGGCGGCCAGGCAGGAAAGTGTGCAGACGGTGGCGCTAGTGCCGAAACCCACGGCGCTTTCTTTGGGCAAGTTCAGCGCATCGAGTACCCAGCGGCTGGCGAGGCGTTCCAGCGTGGCGGATACCGGCGAGTTATCAAAGGTGGAGGCGCACTGATCCCAGGCGATCATTAATCGCTCGGAAGCGGCGGCGACCGGCAATGAGGCACCGATAACAAAGCCGAAATAGTTCGGGCCATTGGAAGCGGTGGTGGCTGGTGAGCCGACCTCATCCAGCAGCGTCAGCGTGCTTTCGGGCGAGAAGCCCTGTTGCGGCAGCGCTTCATCAAAACGTCCCAGTGCGGCGAGGGCTGCGGCATCGGGGAAAACCCGACGCTGTGCAGTCTCAGCCAGATAGCGTCGGCCGCGCTCGTCGGCATCAGCCAGTAACGTCAGTTCGCTCATGTTTTTCCCTTATCAATAGGCTTGTGTGTTTATCAAGCAGCGTTGTTTCGCTATCACGATGGCGTGGAAGCGGCCGGTGACGGCACTGAGGCGTGCAGCGTCACTTTCCAGAAAAGCAGCGCCGTCAGGCTGACGGCTGCACCAAGGAGGCACACGCCTGACCAGCCCGCAGCGTCATACGCTGCTGTCGTTGCCATCGCGCCAAGTCCGCTGCCGATGCTATAAAACAGCATATAACAGCCAACCAGACGGCTGTGCGCATCGGGATGCGTCTTGAAAATCATGCTTTGGTTGGTGACGTGAATGGCCTGTCCGCCCAGATCGAGAACGATAATGCCGGCCACCAGCGCGAAGAGAGAATAGGGCGCTAACCACAGCGGTAGCCACGATGTCAGCAGCAATAATAGGGCGATGCCGCTGACCCACTGTTCGCGGCCTTTATCAGCCAATGAGCCCGCTTTTACCGCCGCCAATGCGCCGAGAATCCCCACCAGACCAAACGCACCGATAACCGTATGAGAAAAGAAATACGGTTCGCGACTCAGCGGCAGAACCAGTGCGCTCCAGAAAATGCTCAGGGCAGCAAACATCAGTAAAGCGATGGTGCCGCGTATTTGCAACACCCGTTCTTGACGCAGCAGGGTCAGCATAGAAAGCAGCAACGCGGAATAGCGTGGGCGCTGCCGGGCAAGCGGCTGATGCGGCAGTGTGCGCCATAAAAGCACGGCAAGCAGGAGCATCAGCAGCGCGGAGAAAAAGTACACGCTGCGCCAGCCTGCAACATCGGCGATAAAGCCGGACAGCACGCGCGCCAGCAACAGCCCAATCACCACGCCGCCCTGTGCTGCACCCACCACGCGTCCGCGCTCCTGCGGTGCGGCAGCCGTTGCGGCATAAGCAATCAGACCCTGAGTCATTGCCGTACCGAGCATGCCCACGGCCAGCATGCCGAGCAATAGAGCCAGGGGCGTGGTGGATAGCCCAACGGCGATCAGCGCTACGATGAGCGCACTCAACTGGGCGAGCATCAAATAGCGTCGATTGAGGATATCACCCAGCGGTACGAGCAGAATTAACGCCAGTGCACAGCCAAGCTGTGTTGCGGTCATCACGCCGCCAACGGCGGCGATACTGATGTGAAAATCTACCGATAGCGCATCCAACAGCGGCTGTGCGTAATACACATTGGCGACGCTGAGGGCGCTGGCACAGGCAAACAGCAAAACTAACGCACGCGGCAATGTCGTCTGCGTGCTGTAAAGATCGCCTTCGGTAACGGATGACGTGGTATGAATAGGGCTTGTTTTCATCGTATTGGCTTTCATGGCTCAACTTGGTTTCAAAATAAAACCACTTGAAGCATAAATACTCTGGTTTTATTCTGCAACCAAAAAACATGCGGTCAGTTTTCCGCCTGTGGGTAAGGCAGGCAGGATGAACAGGAAAAAGGGGAGGAAGTATTCATGGTGAAGCGCAAAAGTTTGAAAGAGGATGCGTGTCCCGTCGCCCGTGCGCTGGATGTGGTTGGCGATCGCTGGGCGTTGCTGATTATCCGCGATGCCTTCGACAATCGCCGCCGTTTCGGCGATTTTCAGCGCAGTTTGGGCGTTGCCAAAAATATTCTTACCGATCGTCTGCGCGCCCTGGTTGAGGAAGGCATTTTGTCCGTTCAGCCCGTTTCCGAAAGCTCGGCCTATCAGGAATATATCCTGACGCCAAAAGGTGAACAGCTATTCCCGCTCGTTGTGGCGTTACGTCAGTGGGGGGAACAGCAGCTGTTTGCAGAGGGAGAACCGCACTCCCTGCTATTGGATAAACACACCGGCCAGCCTCTGCAAACCATGCTGCCGCACTCTGCGGAAGGGCAGTTAGTGGTCGGGCAGGATACGTTCGTTCAGAAAGTGGATTGAGGCAGCGTAATGCAGAAAAAACTGAGAGAAACAGGTAGCGATCTTGAGGCAATCTCCCGCTATTTGAAGAAGTTGCACGTACTGACGTTATGTGTAGGTGAAAATTCGGAATTATGGTGTGCGAGTTGCTTCTATACTTATGACGATCAACAGATAGCCTTCTATCTAATGACGGAGTTGCAGACGCGCCACGGAGAAATAATGGCAAGGCTGCCGCAGGTGGCCGGTACGGTGAGCGGCCAGCCGAAGAGCGTCATGCTGATTAAGGGCGTGCAGTTTCGGGCGCAGGCGGTGCAGTTGGAAGGGGATGACGCGCAGCAGGCCAGAGCGCGATACAACGCGCGTTTCCCTATTGCCCGGGCATCGCAAGCGCCGATTTGGCGGCTCGATCTGACAGAAATCAAAATGACGGACAATACGTTGGGCTTTGGTAAGAAGCGCCACTGGCAGCGCTAACGTTTGTCATAACTAACATTTTCCATACATAACAATTTTCCATACATAACAACAGCAACGTAAAAAGATGGGATAGTGAAAGACGCTGAGCAAGGGGGGAAAACCGATGAGCCGAGTACTGTTATTAGGTGCAACGGGGTTAGTGGGGCACGAGTTGTTAGCGCTGTTGAAAGCCAATAATCGGGTAGAGACGATCTATGCGCCAACCCGTAAGCCGCTGGCACCGTCAGAGAAAGTGGTCAATCCGCACGATCCCGATCTCTCTGCCGCGCTGGCGCAATTGACCGAGCCTGTCGATATCGCGTTTTGCTGTCTGGGATCGACGCTAAAGACGGCAGGCAGTAAGCAGGCGTTCCGCTATGTGGATTACACGCTGGTGGTGGAAGGATCAAAGGTAGCGCTGGCGCTAGGCGCGACGCACCTGTTAGTCGTCAGTTCGCTGAGCGCGAGTGCGACGTCGCCTTTCTTCTATTCGCGCGTGAAGGGAGAAGCGGAAAAATCGCTGCGTCAGCAAGGCTGGCAGCATCTGACACTGGCACAGCCGTCGATGCTGCTGGGGGAAAGAGAAGATAGTCGTCCGCTAGAAAGTCTGGCCGCGCCGCTGTTTCGCCTGTTCCCAGCAAAATGGCGAGCCATTGAAGGGAAAACGGTCGCGCAGGCGTTGCTGAATCAGGCGTTCTCACCCGAGCCCAAAGCGCGGGTCACCGTGCTCGAATCCGATCAATTACGTTCACTGGGTAAGCAGCAGGCGCTTCAGTAACCTCTTGTCGATCAACGCAGACGGTGGACAACCTGATTGCTGCTGCCGCGCCAGATCAGTGCGGGATCTTTCAGGTCTTGCACAAATTTTCCATCGACTAACACGTTGATGAGATCGACCACCCGCTGTTGCTCCGGCGTCAGTTCCGCCAGCACGTAGCCCGTCCAGACCCAGATATCTTTGCCTGGGCATTCCGTGCGTATCCGTTCGACCAGCCGCAGGATGTCAGGCATGTTCTGTGGGTGAAGCGGATCGCCACCAGACAGCGAAATGCCCTGCCGTGGGATCGCCGTATCCTGGAGATCGGCGATGATCCGATCCTCCAGCTCCTGCGTAAACGGCTGACCGGAGTTGAGTCGCCAGGTACTTTTGTTGTAGCACCCCACACACTCATGCACGCAGCCAGCGACAAACAGCGTGCAACGGGTGCCAGGGCCGTTGACGACATCAACGGAATAATACTGGTGGTAATTCATACGGTAGAGCCCATGTTGTAAAGCGGGCGCGTGTTGACGGTGCCGCGAAAGGTGGGCCGCATTGCTGCGGCCCGGAAGGGATTATCCCAGTTGACCGTTACCTAAGTGCTTGATTCGACGCTTCACTTCTTCCTGCTTACCGGCGTTGAATGGGCGTGCATCCGGGCTGCCGAGGTAGCCGCACACGCGGCGCGTGACGGAAACGCGGGCCGAATCGTGGTTGCCGCATTTCGGGCAGGTGAAGCCTTTGCTGGTGCACTCAAATTCACCGGTGAAACCGCACTCGTAGCATTCGTCGATCGGCGTGTTGGTGCCGTAGTAAGGCACGCGGCTGTAGCTGTAATCCCACACGTCTTCCAGCGCTTTGAGGTTGTGTTGCAGGTTCGGGTATTCGCCGTAGCAAATGAACCCCCCGTTAGCCAGCGGCGGATAGGGCAGTTCGAAGTCGATTTTCTGGTAAGGGTTCACCTTCTTCTCCACATCGAGGTGGAAGCTGTTGGTGTAATACCCTTTGTCCGTCACACCCTGCACGACGCCAAACTCGGCGGTATCCAGACGGCAGAAGCGGTCACACAGGTTTTCGCTCGGCGTGCTGTACAGGCTGAAGCCGTAACCCGTTTCGTCTTTCCACTGTTCGGTGGCGGCTTTCAGGCGGGCGATAATAGCCACGGCTTTGGCACGTAGCGTCTCGTCATCAAACACATGCGTTTGGCTGCCGAAGAGGGCGTTAATCGTTTCATGCAGGCCGATGTAACCCAGTGAAATCGAGGCGCGTCCGTTCTTGAAGATATCCGCAATGCTGTCGTCCGCTTTTAAGCGCACGCCGCACGCGCCTTCCATATACAGGATTGGCGCGACGCGAGCTTTCACGCTTTCCAGCCGCGCAATGCGCGTCATCAGCGCTTTCTTCGCCAGCGCCAGACGCTGATCGAGCAGTGTCCAGAAGCGGTCTTCATTGCCTTCGGCTTCCAGCGCAATACGCGGCAGGTTCAGGCTGATCACACCTAAGTTATTGCGGCCGTCGTGAATCTGCTGGCCATCTTCTTCATAAACGCCGAGGAAGCTGCGGCAGCCCATTGGCGTTTTGAACGAACCGGTGACGTTCACGACCTGATCGTAGTTCAGGATATCCGGGTACATACGCTTGCTGGCGCACTCCAGCGCGAGCTGTTTGATATGGTAATTCGGATCGCCCGCTTTGTGGTTCAGGCCGTCGCGAATCGCAAAGACCAGTTTCGGGAAGACCGCTGTTTTGTGGTTTTTACCCAGTCCGGCAATGCGGTTGCGCAGGATCGATTCCTGAATCAGACGCGATTCCCAACTGATGCCGAGCCCGAAGCCAAAGGTCACGAACGGCGTCTGACCGTTAGCGGTGTGCAGCGTATTGACTTCATATTCTAGTGACTGGAAGGCGTCGTAGCACTCTTTTTCCGTGCGGGTTAAGGCATAGTTTTCCGCATCCGGAATCTGCCACTCTTCTGCCACCGCTTTATGTTTCGCATGGCTGGCGGTGACGAACGGCGCCAGAATTTCATCAATACGGTTAATCGTGGTGCCGCCATAAATGTGGCTGGCGACCTGCGCGATAATCTGCGCGGTGACGGCGGTAGCCGTGGAGATCGACTTCGGCGGCTCAATCTCCGCATTACCCATTTTGAAGCCGTTGGTCAGCATGCCGTTCAGGTCGATCAGCATGCAGTTGAACATCGGGAAAAACGGCGAGTAGTCGAGATCGTGATAGTGAATCTCACCGCGCTCGTGTGCCAGTACCACATCACGCGGCAGGATGTACTGTTTGGCGTAATGCTTGGCGACAATACCGGCCAGCAGGTCGCGCTGGGTGGGAATTACTTTACTGTCTTTGTTGGCGTTCTCGTTTAGCAGCGCCATGTTGCTCTGCTCGACCAGACCGCGAATTTCCTGATTCAGACGACCGTGGCGTTCACGTGCAATATCGCGGTCATGGCGGTATTCGATGTAGGTACGCGCCAGTTTTTTATAATTGCCGGACATCAGCAGGTTTTCGACCGCGTCCTGAATCTCGCGGATATCTACGCGCGATTTATCCTGCATTTGTTGAGCGACCGCACAGGCCACAGTTGCACAGTAGTCTGCATCATTGACACCGGCTGCATGTGCCGCGCGTTCGACCGCCTCTTTGATTCGCACTTCATCAAAAGGCACCTGGCAACCGTCCCGTTTAATCACTACTGGTTTCACGTTTTCTTCCTCTGGAAAGGTTATCCACAGGCGAAAACCGTAACTAACAAGGGTTACAGAGGGCTGTGGATGACACTGTGGATAAACACTATATGTAGTTCATGTTTACAGGATAGGCACTATATATTGAAATTGCGTCGGGGTGTTTGCGCTTTTATCGCTGTAAAATTGATGTAGAGCAAAGAAATTCCCGCCTAGTAGATAAATCGAACTTGAACAACATTTGACCAAGTTGAGTGCGGGGGGCGCGAAGGCTTACACGGTGTGCTCTGATGGTCTGTCGGGTGTTTTTTTATTGTGAGTGAGAAGAGCGATACAGAAATATCTGAAATACCCGATACCGTTTCCGGCATTCGTCGTCATGCGTGGCGCTGACTCTCGAATGCCGATGACCGATGAAGGGGCGAGTTACTGTTGACTATCAGGGAAGGGGGGAAGCTGACGGAAGGTATTTACTAGCCCTTCTGACCAGGCTTTGCGGATCGTGTTGAAATAGGCGTTGTTTTCGGTAATACGTTGCTGTTCAGTGCTGGCAAAACTGCCAGTGCGGTAAATCATCACGTCCAGCGGCAGGCCAACCGACAGGTTGCTGCGCAGGGTGGAGTCGATAGAAATCAGCGCACAGCACATGGCTTGCTCCAGCGGTGTATCCATCGTCAACACGCGATCGATGATCGGTTTGCCGTACTTACTCTCGCCGATCTGGAAATAGGGGGTGTCTGGCGTGGCCTCAATGAAGTTGCCTTCAGGATAAATGTGGAACAGTCGATGTGTTTCACCACCAATCTGGCCGCCTAGCAGCAGGTTGCAGCCGAAATTGGTATTACTGCCGCTCTGCTGCGCGCTGCTATCGCGGTGAATCACTTCTCGCACGGTTTCCCCGAGTAGCATCGCGGCGTCATACATGGAGTTAACCTGCATGAGATTGGGCGTATGCTCCGCGTCAATACGGGCGTTGAGCAGGCTGATAATGCTTTGCGTTGTCGCCAGGTTTCCCGCGCATTGGATCACTAACACGCGTTCATTCTCATGCTGGAAAACATAGAGTTTCTTGAACGTTGCAATGTGATCGACGCCCGCATTCGTGCGGGAATCGGAGGCAAAAACCAGGCCGTCAGACAGACACATGGCGACACAGTACGTCATAAGGTACCTTTTCGTTAAAAATTCTACTGTTGCTGCTGCACCTGCTGTTGCTGTTCAAACAAGCGGACCTCAGCTTCTGAAAACATCTCTTCGCATCCCCCTCCCAGTCGTGTACCGCGAACCGGGCAGGCATCCATATAATCCATGCCTACGGCCAGTCGCAGATGCTGATGGAGCTGTCGGGCATTGTTGGTAATATCAAACCCTTGCCAGTACCCGTTTAGCCACACCTCTGCCCAGGCATGCATGGCGACATGGTGGGTATCCTGACTGTACACGTAACCGCTGACATAGCGTGCTGGAAGACTTAGGCTTCGGCAGCAGGCGAGAAACACATGCGTGTGATCCTGACAAACGCCTTTCTGCATGGCAAATGCCGCCGCCGCGGTATCCTGTACCTGCGTCGCGCCGGGAGTATACGGCATTTTCAGCCGTAATTCCGCCATCAGCGTATTCAGGCTTTCCTCTGCGGCATCTGGACGGTAATAGCGTTGTGCAAATGCTCGAATATCGCCATCGGCTTCGGTCAGCGGCGTCGGGCGTAAAAAAACTAACGGTGACAGCCCATCCTGTATTGCGTGATTTTCTGCTGCGCCGCCGTCGAGAATATCGACCACGCCTTCCGCATAAATCGTGATGTCCTGATGCGGGTGATCGAGTGTCAGCACATGCAGTACATTACCATACGCATCGGTGGTTTGAACCGCTGAGGTGGGTAGCGTTAGCTTCCACTCCCGTATTCTCTGATGGGCGGAGTTTTGCGGCGTCAGGCGCAGGTACTGGGTGCTAAACTTCACTTCTTCATCGTAGCGGTAGTGAGTGAGATGGTTGATGGTGAGTTTCATAGCGCCTCCAGATAGGTATGACGAATGCTGTCTGCCAGTTCATTGATTTTAATTATGAAATTGTTGAGGTACGTGGATAAATCCTGCGCCAGAATGTCGTCCAACGTACTGAAACGTAGCTCGACGTGCAGCAGATGAGCGAGCCGATGTGGCACTTTGGCACGTTGACTGCCGATGGCTTCCAACTGAAGCACCAGATCGCCGATGCAGGCGTGTAGCGAACGCGGGACGTCCTCGCGTAAGACTAGCAGTTCGGTAACGGTTTCTGGGCTGATAGGCTGGCGATAGATGCTGTGGTAAGCCTCGCGTGCGCTCACTGCACGCAGCAGGGTATCCAGACGATAATACTCGCGTACTGGGTCGGGGTCGTTATTGAGCTGTTGGTGTTTCACTTTCAGCAACTGCGCGGTTGCACAGGCGCGTTCAATCAGTGTGCCAACACGAATGAAGCACTGGGCGTCATTGCGCAGCAGTGTGCCGAACATCGCACCGCGAAACAGATGGGAACGCTCTTTCACCCAGTCAAAAAACGCATCAATCCCGATATGATCAACACCCTGATGCCGCAGGTTCCGAATGTCGATGCGTGTGGCGTTAATACACTCCCAGACCTCGGAGGACAGGCTGCCGCGCACGGCGTGTGCGTTGTTCCAGGCCATTTCGATGCAGTTGTAGATGCTGCTGGGGTTCTCGCTATCCAACGCGAAGAAATTCAGCAGGTTATTCATGGAAAATTGGGGGTAGCGCTGCTGAAAGAGTTCGTGTGTGGCAGTCAAATTCAGGGGCAGAGCCAGATCGCGCTGCTGCTGGCTGTGGCGAGGCATCATCGAAAGCTTGTAGGTCACATCCAGTACACGGACGAGGCTTTCTGCCCGTTCCAGATAGCGTGCCATCCAATACAGTTCACTGGCAGTACGGCTTAGCATGATTCATCCTCCATGACCCAGGTATCTTTGGTGCCGCCACCCTGTGAGGAGTTGACGACCAGAGAACCTTCCGTGAGAGCGACACGCGTCAGGCCGCCGGGAATCAGTCGGATTTCCTCACCGGACAAGGCGAAAGGGCGCAAATCGATATGTCGGGGAGCCAGACCGTCATCGATGAATGTTGGGCAGGTGGAGAGCGCTAAGGTTTCCTGACCGATATAGTTGTTCGGGTGCGCGAGTAAACGCTGGCGGAAGGTTTCGATTTCCCCACGCGTGGCCCGCGGGCCGACCAACATGCCGTAACCGCCTGCACCGTGAACTTCCTTCACTACCATGCTATCCAGATGATCGAGCACATAGCGCAGATCGCTGGGGTTGCGGCACTGCCAGGTAGGAATGTTGTGGAGAATCGGCTCTTCAGACAGGTAGAAACGGATCATCTCAGGGACATAGGGATAAATGGATTTATCGTCGGCGACACCGGTGCCGATAGCATTCGCCAGTACGACGCCACCAGCACGATACACAGACAATAGGCCGGGTACGCCGAGCATCGAATCTGCGCGAAACGCCAGTGGGTCCAGGAAGGCATCGTCCACGCGGCGATAAATCACATCCACTTGGCAGGGGCCTTCCGTGGTGCGCATATAGACCGCTCCTTCTTTCACGAATAAATCCGCGCTTTCTACCAGTTCGACACCCATTTGCTGCGCTAGAAAGCTGTGTTCAAAGTAGGCGCTGTTGAAGCGGCCCGGTGTCAGCACAACCACAGTAGGGTCGTCAACGAGTGTGCTTTCACGCAGGGTCTGTAGCAGATAGCTGGGGTAGCGTTCAACAGGGGCGATGTGCTGGCTGGCAAAGAGATCTGGGTAGAGCCGCATCATCATTTTGCGGTTTTCCAGCATGTAGGAGACGCCGGATGGGGTGCGCAGGTTGTCTTCCAGCACGTAATAATGCCCGTCGCTGTTGCGCACCATATCGATCCCAGTGATGTGGGCGTAGATGTTGTTGTGTAGATTCACACCCTGCATACAGGGTTGGTACTGCTCATTCGCCAGCACCTGTTCACTGGGGATAATACCGGCCTTGAGTATGTGCTGCTGATGGTAAATATCGTAGAGAAAGGCGTTCAGTGCCTGTACCCGCTGACGGATGCCGCGATCGAGCAATTGCCATTCGTGGGCGGGAATAATGCGCGGTACGCTATCGAAGGGGATTAAGCGCTCGGTGCCTCCTTCCTCGCCATAAACGTTAAACGTAATCCCCACGCGGTGAAACAACAGTTCCGCCTGTTCCTTCTTCTGTTTAATGGCCTGTTGGTCGGTTTGTTGAAGCCATTGCCAATAGGAATTGTAATGTTGACGTTGTTGGCCTTGTGACGAAAGCATCTCGTCATAATAAGGCGCAGATGGAAGTTTCATTTTTATCATTGTTATCCCCAGGCAGTACGCTTAATAGCGATAATGGGACAATGCATAAAATGCGCCATTTTGAGAAAAGCGTGATGTAGTGAGGATGGTGCCCGATTTTTTCCTCTAATTGGTGCGTAGCAAGGAAAGTCTGCACTGAGGGGGGAGAATAAAGGCGCTAGAAATCAGCAAGACGCAGCCATAATGGTGCGTCTTGAGAAGGTGACGATCAATAATGGTGCTTAGCGACGAACGGCGATCGCTTCGATCTCGATCTTCACGTCTTTTGGCAAGCGTGCGACTTCAACGCAAGAGCGAGCCGGGAATGGTGCGCTATGTTCGTTGAAGAAGGCTTCATACGCGGTGTTGACCAGCGCGAAATCGTGCAGATCTTTCACAAATACGGTCATTTTCACGATATCGGAAACGTTCAGGCCAGCGGCTTCTACTATCGCCTGAACGTTTTCCAGTGACTGACGCGTCTGGGCGGTGATGTTATCTGCCACCAGACCGCTTTTCGGGTTCACCGGAATCTGGCCGGAGGTGAAGATCATGCTGCCAAGGTCGACGCCCTGAACATAAGGGCCGATGGCGGCTGGGGCGTGCTCAGTGCTGATAATGCGTGACATGGTATCTCCTTGATGGGGGCGTAAAAGGAACGCGGACGCCGCCATTATTCAAAAAAGCCCCGCGACAGGCAATGTCCATCGCGGGGCAACGCAGAAAACTAGCGATCTTGCAGTACCGCCTGACGCTCAAATTCTTTCTCGCAGTACTTACATTTGAGGTGAACGTCGCCGTCGCGCTGCTTCACGCTGAATGACGATGAAACCGGTTCGCTGCGGCTGATGCAGTTGCTGTTCGGGCAAGTGAGCACGCCAGTAATGTGGTCTGGCAGCGTCGGCACCAGCTTGCGCACGACGTCATAATCATCGATCTGATTGACGGTCGCCTGCGGTGCGTAGATTGCCAACTGATTCGCCTGCTGTTCGGTCAGGAAGACGTTCTCGATCTTGATCAGATCTTTGCGCCCAAGATGGTTGGACGGCAAGTTCAGGCCGATGGTGATGCGCTGGTCTGTCGCGGTCAGTTTAAACAGCGTCAGCAGCTTAAAACCCACCTGTGCGGGAATGTGGTCGATCACCGTGCCACGTTTGATCGCTTCAACCTGTAATTTATTATCGTGTGTCATGATGGCTTCTTCCTCTTACAGAACCAGTTCGCGATTCAGGACCAGCGCTAGCAGCGCCTGACGAGCATAAATGCCGTTGCCCGCCTGCTGGAAATAATAGGCGTAAGGCGTGGCATCCACATCAATGGTGATCTCATCAACGCGCGGTAGCGGGTGTAGTACTTTCAAATTCGGGCGGGCGCTGTGCAGGTCATCAGCGCGCAGGATAAACTGGGATTTGATGTTGATGTATTCGGACGGATCCAGACGCTCTTTCTGCACGCGCGTCATGTACAGAATATCTAGCTCGCTGACGACGTCGTCGATGCTGTTGTGCAGGCTGTAAGCAATATTCTTCTCTTTCAGCATGCTCAGAATGTAGTCCGGCATTGCCAGCGCGTCTGGGGCGATGAAGTAGAAGCGGTTGCCTTCAAACTTCGCCAGCGCCTGCGTGAGTGAATGCACGGTGCGGCCATATTTCAAATCACCGACCATCGCGATATTGATGTTATTCAGCCGACCCTGCGTTTCCTGAATGGTGAACAAATCGAGCAGCGTCTGCGTCGGGTGTTGGTTCGCGCCGTCGCCAGCGTTCAGAATCGGAATACCGCCGGAGAACTCGGTCGCAAGGCGGGAAGCGCCTTCCTGCGGGTGACGCATCACGATGGCATCCACGTATTGGCTGATGACGGAAATGGTGTCGGCCAGCGTTTCGCCTTTTTTCCCCAACGACGTGTTGTTGCTGTCAGCGAAACCGACGACGGATGCGCCCAGACGATGCATCGCGGTTTCAAAGGATAAACGCGTCCGGGTGGAGGCCTCGAAGAAGCAACTGGCAATCACTTTATGTTTCAACAACTCAGGCTGAGGTTTGGCTTTCAGGCTGGCGGCGACACGCAACGCCAGTTCCAAATCTTCCCGACTGAGGTCGTTAATTGAAATAATATGTTTTTGATAGAGCGGATTGACCATGTTGTCTTTCTCCTAACGTGTACACAGGAAATGTCGTATCGGGTTGCCCAGATTGTGGGCCAAAAAAAAGCCCCTCATTGAGGGGCTTTCTTCATTGAATAATTGAGCAACGGAAAGGAAAACGCTAGCTGGCTGCCGGATGGCAGTTGTGGTTGAGAACCAACATAAGCAGCGGATTTTTTGGTGTAACGGTGCATGACCCCTCCCAGCAAACTGTCGGGAATTATACGCGCCGACTAGGCTATTTCAAGCAGAAAACGTGGTTTTTTACGCATCGCAATCGGTTGCGGGTCGCGTGCGGTATGCATAACGTGCGTGCGTGGGAGAAGGCCAATGGGGAAGAGTGGTGGGCAGTTCACTTTTTCGTATTAACACGCTGGCGGGCGTCACATTTGGAGAGTATAAGGATTATAAAACATGGTTTCATTTTTATATCAATGAGGGTTTTTATGATTACTGGCAACGTCCACCACCTTGAACTGGTTCCTTATCTGCCTGCAAAACTGCTCGAAGCAATTGAATACGTGAAGCAAAACATTACGGCAGACACGCCGCTGGGCAAGCATGATATCGAAGGCAACAGCGTGTTTGTGCTGATCTCCAACGACAGCACCGATCTGCTGGAAAAACGCCGCGCTGAGTATCACGCCAAATATCTGGACATTCAGATCGTGCTGTCTGGTGTGGAAGGGATGACGTTCAGTAACCTGCCTGCGGGCAAGCCGGATACCGACTGGCTTGCGGATAAAGACATTGCTTTCCTGCCTGCGGGCGAGCAGGAAAAACAGTTTGTGATGCAGGAAGGGGATTTTGTCGTCTTCTTCCCGGGCGAAGTGCATAAACCGCTGTGTGCCGTTGGCGAACCTGCGCACGTGCGCAAAGCCGTGGTGAAAATCGACGCGTCACTGGTGTAGGATTTTTGTGAACAAGGAACGTTCACCATAAAATGGAAGAAAATAATAGCAATAATTCCTCAGATGCCTCGCGGTAGTTTCCCCCTTCGGTCGAGTAGTAAAAGAAAAAACACGTAAATACGGTAAGATCTGCAAAAAAAACAGCCAGTCAGTTGCTTAACTGACTGGCATTATTCAGAAAATGATTTTCTTGCTAGAAAACTTCATGACTTTTGATTATAGGTATATTATTACTTTAAACTATGTAGGATGTTTTCCTTGGTATTGGCCTGTCATAGACTTTTTATTCTATTTTAGTTTTTATAAACAGGTGTATATCAGGTACGGCATATTTTATGTAGGGTAATTTTAATGTAGGGATACACTGATGAAAAAAATTGCATTACCTGACAGATTAATCGCAATGTTTGAACGCGATCCTCTCGTTGGTTGGGCAGTAAAAGATACAAACTCCCGTTTTATTTATGTCAATAACACCTTTAAAACCTGGCAAACTATATCAACTCGTTATGATTATGAAGGCTTGAATATTAGGGATATCCCTGTTCCTGTCGCCGAATTTTCAGACATTTTTAACCAGCAGGAACGAGAGATAGAGCGTACAGGTAAGGCGGTGAGAGCCATTACAACGCATATTCAAGGCACGGAAAAAATAATGCAGCCTGCCTACAATATTCAGGAGCCAATCTATGATGAACATCGCAACTGTGTAGGCACAGTTATCAGCGTCAGACATGTTAGGATCATCACACCGACCTCGTTGCTAAATGGAACAATAATTCAACATTCCACCTTCGAGCCCCCTTCTAAAATATTTACCGAGAAGGAATGGGAGGTTATTTACCTGCTGGTCTGTGGGATGATGCTTAAAGATATAAGCAGTATCCTCTCAATCACCGTCGATGCCGTTAACAGCAGACTCCGGAGCTGCTACAGGAAAACAGGCTTGAATTCACTCTCAGGCTTAAAGGAATACTGTAGAGATAACAAATTTGATAACTACATTCCGCTGTTCTTTCTGAAAAAAGGACATATCATTATCAGAGGCTAACCTGATGGATCCAGATTTGACTCCTGTTGAGTATTACTTTAATCACTCTTTGTTTGGCTGGGCAATAAAGGATCGAAACTCCCAGTATGTTTATGGCAATAAGATGGTATGTCAGTATTTCGGCGTAACAGAAAACAAATTTTTAGGCTGTATCGACACTGACTTAACGCCCGATGTCAGCGAGCACTACGACCGTATACTGTATGACGACCAAAAAATATTGACCACAAATGAAATGAGTATCGTCCTCAAAACATTTGATTACGGAAGACGGAATAGACTCCGGTCGTTTCTGGTAGAGAAGCGCCCCTGGCGGCTCAATGATGGCAATGACGGTATTGTTTGCACTTACATAGAAATCACCAATGTTTACTTTTCAACCTTTCTTATGTCATGCGAAAGGAAGCCCGTTGTATTCACCCGACCGGCAAATATTTTTACAGACAAAGAGTGGGAAGTCGTTCTTTTGCTGCAGAGTGGGGTGAAGCAGAACCGTATCCCGGACATACTCGGTATAAGTTCTTCAGCGCTTCGTAACAGAATAACGCGTTGCTGTGATAAAGCAGGTGTGACAAACAGCACCGCCCTGATCCAACACTGCAACCAAAAAGGTTGGGATAACTACATTCCTCCTTTTTTTCTGATAAAAGGGCATGTGTCGATTACCTGAGGGACTGCCCACCTCTGATCTGTTTTTAAAACATATCAAAGGCGGGCTAAATCCTAGTCCTAATCCTGTACCAGCGTGGCGACCATCACCGCTTTGATGGTGTGCATGCGGTTTTCCGCCTGATCGAACACGATGCTGTGCGCGGATTCAAAGACCTCGTCCGTGACTTCCATTCCACCGTGCAGACCATACTGCTCCGCCATTTGCTGGCCCATCGTCGTCTGATCGTCGTGGAACGCAGGCAGGCAGTGCAGGAACTTCACCTGCGGATTGCCTGTCGCGGCGATCATTGCCATGTTCACCTGATAGGGTTTCAGTAGCGCGATACGCTCTTTCCAGGTCTCTTTCGGTTCCCCCATAGAAACCCAGACGTCGGTATAAATGAAATCTGCGCCCGCGACGCCCGCGGCGATATCTTCCGTCAGCGTAATGCTGCCACCGGTTTGTTCTGCCGCCGCCTGACACTCAGCCACCAGACCAGCATCCGGCCAGCAGGCTTTTGGCGCAACGAGGCGTAAATCCAGCCCGGTCAGTGCCGCCGCTTCCAACATGGTGTTGCCCATGTTGTTGCGCGCATCGCCAACATAAACGAGCGTCATCTCTGACAGCGGTTTACCCGGCAAATGTTCCTGCATCGTCAGCAGATCCGCCAGCAACTGCGTAGGGTGGAATTCATTCGTCAGCCCGTTCCAGACCGGAACGCCCGCGTATTGCGCCAGCGTTTCGACAATTTGCTGGCCGTAGCCGCGATATTGAATGCCGTCGTACATTCTTCCCAGTACGCGTGCAGTATCCTTGATGGATTCTTTATGGCCGATTTGGCTGCCGCTTGGGCCGAGGTAGGTCACTTGCGCGCCCTGATCGTATGCAGCAACTTCGAAAGAGCAGCGAGTACGAGTCGAATCTTTTTCGAAGATGAGTGCGATGTTTTTACCTTGCAGGCGACGGGCTTCTGTCCCATTTTTTTTGTCGGCTTTCAGTTTCGTTGACAGGGCTAAAAGATTGGCAATTTCTGCGGGTGTAAAATCCATTAACCTTAAAAAGTGACGCTTATAGAACGGTTGCATGATGTACCTCTCCATGTGGCTCAACACCATTGGTTGAATTAAAATTCACTTTATATGTGTAATTATTCAAATTCAAGTGGTGATATCAAACTTTGTGGTGGAGCAAGCCGCAGGGCTGTGGGACAATAAGTCATATTACGTCGTTTAATGAGGACTGAGGCATGGCAAACCGCGAATTACTGGAAGAGCAACGGGAAGAGACACGCCTGATCATTGAAGAACTGCTGGATGATGGCAGCGATCCTGACGCGCTCTATACCATTGAACACCATTTCTCTGCTGAGAAGTTTGAAGTGTTGGAAAAAGTCGCTGTAGAAGCCTTCAAGTTGGGTTATGAAGTGACGGATGCGGAAGAACTGGAAGTGGAAGATGGCGTGTTGCTGATGTGCTGCGATGCTATCAGTGAAGTTGCGCTGAAGGCCGAGATAATCGACGCGCAGGTAGAACAACTGCTGGCGCTGGCAGAACGCCACGGCGTGAATTACGACGGTTGGGGCACCTACTTCGAAGATCCAGATGGTGAAGGCGAAGAAGACGTGGATGATGAAGATTTTTATGATGAAGATGATGACGGCAAGCGCCACTAATTATTGAGTCATTAACTCGAAAGAATACGCCTCACTGAAAACGCCGCCGGAATCCCTGCGGCGTTTTTTATTCGGTATGACAGCGCGTGATTGTCGTACTTTCAGCCTATTACAGTACCTTCAACATCGTCACTTCACAGTCGGTGTGGCCCGTGTTACCCATTGAGTGGGGAATCAGCTCGAAGCCCAGTGACTCATACAGCCGGATCGCGCTAGTCAGGTGGCCGGTTGTTTCCAGATAGCAGCGGCGAAAGCCGTGCTGACGCGCAAAATCAAGCGCCTGTATCGCCAATTGACGTGCCAGCCCTTTTCCCCGCACGACGGGTAGGAAATACATTTTCTGTAATTCACACACATCTTCTTCACCTGCGACCAGCGGGGCAATGCCGCCACCGCCAACCACGCGGCCTTCATATTCGACCACCCAGTAGGCGCTTTTCGGCTGGCTATAGAGGGCAAACAGCGCGTCCAAATTAGGATCGGAAACGGTGTAGCCTTTATCGGCCGTCAAACCAAACTCAGCAGAAACCTGACGGATGACCTGAGCGATAGCGGCATCGTCTCGCGCAGTGATTGGGCGTACCTGAAGATTGGCGGAGGTCGCGGTTGTCATAATACGTACTCTTGCTCTTACGGTTTACGAGGGGAATGATCCTGGCCGATTGTAATACCATTTCAGACCACATTGATGCAACGTCTATACCCATTCTTCCTGCTGTTCTTCACGTGGTATCTGCGGTGATTTTTATTCCATATCCACACTCACGCGCCAGCATTTTCTCCTGTTAATGCCATAATATGACACTCTGGGGATTGAATTATCTAAGATATAAGTAAAATTTCCTGCAATATCTTAAGATATAAATATTTAGGTAGCACTATTCCTTACGATTTATAAGACTACTCAGTTGTTTAATTACTGTTAACTTTTATTGTTGTCGTTAACAAGACATGCTTAAATAAGCCGCTTTTTGTATGCCAATAACGTGTCTAATGAAACGTTTATTAGGCTTATTTCTTTTAGGATGAAAGGTTTATGACTATCAATACTTCAGAAAATAGTGCGCAGCATCGCGTGCAGTTTCATGGCAAGGCTGGGGAATATTTTGCAATTTGGTTGGTGAATGCGTTATTAACGGTTATCACTTTAGGTATTTATTCTGCCTGGGCGACAGTGCGCCGCCGCCGTTATTTTTACGGCAACACGGAAATTAACGGTGACCGTTTTGATTACCACGCACAACCCATTCAGATCCTCAAAGGACGTTTGCTGGTTATAGCCGGTATTGTTCTGTTTTATATCGTATTAGCGATGTCACCGACGTTAGGAACTATTCTCGCATTGGCATTTGCGGCATTGATTCCGATTATTGTAATCCGCAACTGGCGTTATGACGCCATTATGTCCAGCTATCGCGGCATCCGTTTTAACTATCACTGCCAGACGGGCCGCGCGTATTGGGTGTTGCTGCTTTGTCCTATTTTGCTGCTGCTGGCGTTTTATGCCGTGTTGGCTGTAGCACTGTTGATTGGTTCGCAGAGCGATAGCCCAATTCTGATTGGGTTTATTGTGTTGGCCGTTGCTATTCCCGGATTTGCCGCAGTGAATGGCATCATGAAAATGATGCAGCTCGATTTCTATGTTAATAATCTGTTCTTCGGCAACACAGCGTTTAAAGCGGAATTGGCAAAAGCAGCATTTATTAAGTTCGCCCTGATTAGCCTGCTGATTTTTGTTCCTTTCCTGATCGCCGCGCTGTCATTCATGAGCTCATTCTTTTTCACGCTGTTCCAAACTATTATGATGGGCGGCGGAAATGAAGATCTCGTACTGATGCTGCTGCTGAGCAATGTCTTCAATATGGTCATGATGTTCGTTGTGGCGCTGCTGGGTGTGCTGGTGTCCAGCAGTTATCTGGTGGTCGCACAGCGTAATTATCTGTTTAATCAGACGTCGCTGAATGGTGGTGTGAAATTGCATTCTTCCATGCAAACCCTGTCTTACATGGGGCTGCTGATAACCAATAGCCTGATCACTATTTTCTCTTTGGGTTGGGCTGCACCGGTGGCAGAGATTCGTCACGCGCGCTATATTGCGAATGCGACAGCGGTTGAAGGCGATCTGGCACTGCTGCATGTTCAGGCTCATCAGGACACAGCAAACAGCGCACTGGCCGAAGAAGCCGTGCAGGCGCTCGATTTGGGTGTCGGTCTCTAAGGCAGGAATATGAATATTGAGGGGCATTATCAATACCCCGGATTGGCGGCCCGCGTGGCCGCTTCTCTTCATTTAACGGACAACGGTTCGATGATGGTGTTGAACACCGGGTCATCGAATACGACATTTGCATTAGAGCAGGTCACGGTTTCCGATGCGCTGGGCTCGATTCCTCTAACGCTCACCTTTCCTGATGGTGGTCGCTTTGTTCCTGCCGACGATCCCACTTTTCGCACGTGGTATTCTGCACGACGTCGCCCGGGACTTGTCCATCGTCTGGAACGCCATAAGCGTGGTGTCATTCTCACGCTACTCGCCACAATCTTGCTCGTCATAAACTACGTTTACGTGGTACTGCCGTGGGCAAGTTCCGCGCTGGCGCTACGGATGCCTAGCGCTATCGAACAGCAACTGGGGCAAAATACGCTAAAGCTGTTACGGCACAGTGATTTTAAGCCTTCTGAACTGCCTGTTGAGCGCCAGCAGGCGATGCAAACGCTGTTTCAACAGGTTATGCCCGCGGACATGCGGGAAGACAAAACGCCACTGCGTCTGGAGATTATGTCTGCGCCTATCGGGCCGAATGCTTTTATGCTGGCAGATGGCACGCTGATTATCAGTGACGATCTGGTGAAGCTGGCGAAAAATGACAACGAGCTGGCCGCGGTGATGCTGCATGAAATGGGGCACCACGCCTATCGCCACCCAATGCGCATGGTGGTGCGTTCATCGCTGGTATCGCTGACGTTCATGTGGATGACGGGAGATGTCAGCGGCGTCGGGGATACCCTGTTGCAGTCTGCCGCTTTTATCAACGAGATGCAGTTTTCTCGCGATATGGAACGGGAAGCCGACGCATGGGCAATAGCCGAAATGCAGCAGCAAGGACGTTCGCTTCAATCGATGCAGGCAATGTATCGGGCCTTGATCGCTAACGACCGTGGTCAGGATGAAATTGATTCGCTGGATTTACCGGCTTGGCTAAGTACGCACCCGGATATGGATGAGCGGCTGAAAGCCATTGAAAGCGAGATAAATAAGTACTAATCCTCAGGTCTCGATTCTCACCTCCGATCTAACCCTGCCTTATGTCGATCGTGTGCGGTGTCACCGCACACGATCTCCTTCTGTACTCGTCATACTTCAAGTTACATGTGCGTTGGCTACGTTCAGTCACCCGAATCACTTACCTGAGTAAGCTCATCGGGATTCCTTCGCTTGCCGCCTTCCTGAAACTCGAATTATTTAGAGTATGATTAGATATTTGAGCAAAAAAAGCGCGATTTGTTGTTTTTATAAACGTGAATGTCGAGTGAAAAGCATGAACTGCGTAGCCGGACGATTAACAGGAATACGTTAAATATCATCCTATTAAAAACTATCTGTAGAATCTCTCGCGATAAATAAAAAAACCAGACAATAATCTCTTTTTATTATTAGTTCGCTTATGTTTATTGGGATTTTTCCTAATAGACATTAAAATCGCGGCTTCACGATTACCGAAGAGCTGTCTATGATTAATCGAATTCTATCAGGGGTGCTGGGTGCATTTCTGTTAATGCTGTCACCATTAACGCATGCACAGGCCAATTTCCCAGAGCCCAAAGAAGGCGACTGGATTGCGCCAGAATTTACCTTCAACAGCGGCGAAAAATTAAAAGATCTGCGTATTCACTACTACACGATCGGTGATAAAACCAAGCCCGCTGTCTTACTGCTGCATGGAACGAACCAGCCGATTAAATCACTGCTAGCCAATGGCTTTGGCGGGGAGCTGTTCGGGCCGGGTCAGGCGCTGGATAGCAGCAAATACTTTATTATCATGCCGGAGAGCATCGGTTCTGGAAAATCGTCCAAACCGTCAGACGGCTTACGGATGAAATTCCCGCAGTACGACTATAACGATATGGTGCAGGCACAATATCGCTTAATCAAAGAAGGGCTGGGCATTAACCACCTGCGTCTGGTGATGGGATATTCCATGGGCGGCATGCAAACCTGGCTCTGGGGTGAAAAATACCCAGACATGATGGATGCGCTGGTGCCAATGGCATCGCTGCCAAATGAGCTGTCTGGCCGTAACTGGATGATGCGCCGCATCTTGATTGAATCCATCAAGAACGATCCAACGTGGAATAACGGCGATTACACACAGCAGCCGCCAACGCTGAAAACGGCCAGCATTATGTTCAGTATCGCCACCACTGGCGGCACGCTCGCGTATCAGAGCAAAGCACCGACGCGCGCGCAGGCGGACAAACTGGTAGAAGATCGCCTTGCCGCTCCGTCGACCAGCGATGCGAATGACTTTATTTATATCTGGGGCTCGTCTGCAAATTATAACGCGGCACCGGAACTGAATAAAATTAAGGCACCTGTGCTAGTGATTAACTCTGCGGATGATGAGCGTAATCCTATTGAAACAGGCATCCTGGATAATGAGCTGAAGAAAATTAAGCAGGCGACGTTGTTCCTTATTCCCGCCAGCAAAGATACCAGTGGGCATGGCACTATGATGTCGGCGAAGTTTTATAAAGATGAGCTACAACGTTTCTTAGAAAAGAATCCGTCTCAGAAAAATAATAAAAAATAAATACTCATGACCGGCAGAAAATCTCTTTCTGTCGGTCATCGTTTACTTGTTACCTTTCTTTATTTTATTACGGTTTTATAACGGATTTATTTCAGTTCGTGGGAATTCACTCGTCTGGAAAATGAATAACGACTATTACGTAAATAACGGAACGGCTCTGCTCTGGAGCTCATCCTTTCTTATTTTAGGCCACAGGGATAATTTATGTTTCGTAAGATAAAGATCCGTACTGCACTCAGCATGATGGTGTTTTCGTTAGCGGCGTTACTGCTTTTCGTCGGCGTGTTAGGGTTGGTTGCCGTTCAGTCAGGGAATAAATCATTTGCCCGCGTCGATATGGAAGTGCTGCCAGGGCTGGTTGCGCTGAATGACAGCTCAGAACTGCTGTTGCGTGGTCGGTTGGATTTGCGTCTGTACGAATCATTAATGGGGAAAGGGGATGTTGAGGCAGCTAAAGTCGCGCTAGGGCGCGCCAGAGGCAAAGTCGACGGTGCCAGTGAAAAGTGGCAGGAATACCTGAAATACCCGCAGTCCGAAGCGGAAAAAGTCATTTCTTCGGACATGGCCGAGAAACGCAATACGCTGATGCAGGAGTTTATCGATCCGGCATTTGCGGCGCTTAACGCAGGGAATCTGGATGAATATCGCCAGCGCGCCGGGAAATCGACAGTGCTGTATGCCGCGTTTGATAAATCCTCTAAAGCGCTGGTTGCCTTCAAGCTGAAGAGCATTGATGAAGCCTACGCGGATTCAAATGGGCGTGTGCAACTGATGGAAACTATCCTGTACGGCGCGATCGCCTGTGCGCTGTTGCTGGCGGCTCTGGCCTGGTCTGTGATGACCAACATGATCGTGAAACCGCTGAATCAGGCGATTTCCGTCTTTGACCGCATCGCCGAAGGCGACCTGCGGGCGCAGATTGATAGCAGCGGAAAAAATGAGATCGCGCACCTGTTTGCTGCGGTTCAACGTATGCGCGACGGGCTGGAAAATATGGTGCGCGTGGTGCGTAACGGAACCGATGCGATCAGCGTCGGTGTTGAGGAAATTGCCTCCGGCAACATCGATCTTTCCAGCCGTACTGAACAGCAGGCGGCCTCGCTGGATGAAACCGCTTCAAGCATGGAACAGATCATGTCGACGGTGAAAAACAACGAAGACAACACGCGTAAAGCCAACGATCTGGCGCTGAAAGCCTCTAATTCCGCGTCTCGCGGTGGGAATGTTGTCTCCGAAGTGGTGGATACCATGCGTTCCATCAAGCAGAGTTCTGCCAAGATCTCCGACATTGTTGGTGTAATCGACGGTATTGCCTTCCAGACCAACCTGCTGGCGCTGAACGCTGCGGTAGAATCTGCACGTGCGGGTCAATACGGTAAAGGCTTTGCTGTGGTGGCTTCCGAAGTGCGGATGCTGGCTGCGCGCAGTGCGACGGCAGCGAAAGAAATTGGCACCATGATCGATGATTCTCTCAGCCGTATTGAAAAAGGCGCGGGTCTGGTTGAAGTCGCCGGTAACACCATGGACGAAGTGCTGATGGATGTGAAAAAAGTGGTCGATATCATGGATGAGATCACGCTGGCTTCCAGCGAGCAGAGCCGCGGCATTTCGCAGATCAATATTGCCATCAATCAGATGGATGGTGTGACCCAGCAGAATGCGTCCTTGGTATCAGAAGTGGCGACCTCGGCGAATTCACTTCAGGAGCAGGTTGTTAATCTGCAACAGTCCGTTTCCCGTTTCCAGATCGCAAGGGAAAACATGGAGTTGGACAATGTGCTGCCCGGTTTGCGCCGGAACATTGCGCTGGCCGATGCGCGCTAATCGTTAACCGATCCCCATCGCCTGTTTTCGCTCATGCTGGTTGGGCAGCGAAGACAGGCGATTCATGTACGCACTCATCAATCCATAAATGGTGTGGTATCGATAAACGGCACGGGAACCGTCAACGTTAACCAGACACCGTTGTCCGCCTGATAAAAAACGAACCCCTGCTGATGCATTTCCCGCGCCTTTATTGTTAATACCACGGGCTTGCCGTGCCGTTGGCCGACGTTTATCGCTGTGGCTTCATCGGCAGACAAGTGCACATACTGACGTGAGCCAGGAAGCAAACCCTGCTGATTTATTGAGTCGACAAATCGGGTTGCTGTTCCATGGTAAAGAAAGTCGGGCGGTGTTTTAGGCTCGTAACGCAGATCGACCTGTGATGACGAGTGTCCTTGTGCTGCGCGGATTGATAACCCATCCGGTGAAATAGAAAAGCGCTTTTTATCACTGCTATCGACGACATCTTGAATCACTTCTCTGGTAAGAAGGCGTCCGTCTTTTGCCGCACCGCTAATCAGTTCCGCTATGTTTGCCCATCCTTCGCTGTTCAGCGTGAGCCCAATGGCTTCGGGCTTGTGCCGTAAAACGTAGCTCAGAAATTTGCTGACTTCAGCATGATTCGTGTTGCTCATTGTGTTCTCCATCCATGCATTTTGCTAAGCGAATAGATTGTAATTGAAATACTTTTTACTTTTTACGCGAATAAAAAGTAAAAAGCCTCGTTTTTCAACGAGGCTTTCGTACTTACCATACTACCGCTAGAAAATCGGTGAGCGTTACAGCGCAGCGATGACTGCGTGCTGCTCCAGCAGTTTGGCTTTCGCTACGGCGTAACCGTCCAGCTTCTCACGCTCTTTGGCGACGACCGCTTCCGGTGCGCGTGCCACAAAGCCTTCGTTGGACAGCTTGCTTTCGATGCGCTCAATCTCTGCTTCGATTTTCGCTACTTCTTTCTTCAGACGATCCAGCTCTGCCTCTTTATCGATCAGGCCTGCCATCGGAATTAACAGCTCGGCACCATCAATGAGTTTAGTGACGGAAACCGGACCTTTATCGCCCGCAGGCAGCAGCGTAATGCTTTCCAGACGCGCCAGCGTTTGGATAAAGCTGCGGTTCTCTTCCACGCGACGCTGTGCTTCACCAGTGACATCACGCAGTAAGACTTGCAGCGGTTTGCCCGGCGCGATGTTCATTTCTGCACGAATGTTACGCACGGCGATAATCGCCTGCTTAATCCACTCCAGATCGTTCAGCGCCAGCGTATCTTCCTGCGCGGCATCAAACTCAGGGAACGGCTGCAACATGATGCTTTCATTTGTACGAACAGCGGCGCTAATGCCTTTCAGCGCTTTAACGCGTAGCCAGATGGTTTCGGTAATGAACGGAATAATTGGATGTGCCAGACGCAGCAACGCTTCCAGTACGGTAACTAACGTGTGACGCGTACCGCGCAGTTCCGCTTCTGAACCGCCATTCATCACTGGTTTCGTCAGCTCCAGATACCAGTCACAGAACTGGTTCCAGGTGAACTCGTACAGAATGTTGGCCGCAATGTCAAAGCGGTAACCATCCAACGCCTCACGGTAGGCTTTCACCGTGCGGTTGAATTCTGCCAGAACCCAGCGGTCAGCCAGTGACAGCACTTTCTCACCTGCGCCAAAGCCGCAATCCTGATCTTCGGTGTTCATCAGCACAAAACGGCTGGCGTTCCACAGCTTGTTACAGAAGTTGCGGTAACCTTCCAGACGCTTCATGTCCCAGTTGATGTCGCGGCCGGTAGAGGCCAGCGCCGCCAGCGTGAAGCGCAGAGCGTCCGTACCGTGCGGCTCGATGCCGTTCGGGAACTGTTTCTCGGTGCGCTTGCGGATTTTTTCCGCCAGCTGCGGCTGCATCATGTTGCCGGTACGTTTTTCCAGCAGCGCTTCCAGCGAAATGCCGTCCACCATATCCAGCGGGTCGATCACGTTCCCTTTGGATTTGGACATCTTCTGACCTTCATCATCACGGATCAGGCCGGTCATGTAGACGGTATGGAATGGCACCTGTGGTTTGCCGTCTTCATCTTTGATGAAGTGCATGGTCAGCATGATCATGCGGGCAATCCAGAAGAAGATGATGTCAAAGCCGCTGACCATCACGCTGCTTGGGTGGAACGCTTTCAGATCGGGCGTTTGCTCTGGCCAACCCAGCGTAGAGAACGTCCACAGCCCGGATGAGAACCAGGTATCCAGTACGTCTTCGTCCTGATTCAGAACGACATCGTCAGCGAGGTTGTTTTCACTGCGTACTTCCGCTTCGGTGCGACCCACATAGACGTTGCCATTGGCATCGTACCAGGCCGGAATGCGGTGACCCCACCACAGCTGACGGGAGATACACCAGTCCTGAATGTCGCGCATCCAGCTGAAGTACATGTTTTCGTACTGTTTTGGTACGAACTGGATGCGGCCATCTTCTACCGCTTCCACCGCCGGTTTAGCCAACACGGCAGCACGCACATACCACTGGTCGGTCAGCATCGGCTCAATGACAACGCCGCCACGGTCGCCGTAAGGAACGGTCAGATCGTGCGCTTTGATCTCTTCCAGCAGGCCAAGCTCATCGAATGCGGCGACGAGCGCTTTACGCGCGGCAAAACGCTCCAGACCCTGGAAGGCTTCTGGAATCTCGCTGCTGCAAGCGGTGCTGGCTTCGCCATTGGTATCAAAAACTTCAGCGCTCTGACGGATATCGCCGTCGAACGTCAGGATATTGACCATCGGCAACTGGTGGCGTTTACCGACTTCGTAGTCGTTGAAGTCGTGAGCTGGCGTGATCTTCACGCAGCCGGTGCCTTTTTCCATATCGGCATGTTCGTCGCCAACGATCGGAATACGACGGCCAATCAGCGGCAGGATCACCTCTTTGCCGATCAGATCTTTATAACGCGGATCTTCCGGGTTAACGGCGACGCCAGTATCACCCAGCACGGTTTCCGGGCGGGTAGTCGCGACGACCAGATAGTCTTTCCCGTCAGCGGTTTTCACGCCATCGGCCAGCGGATAGCGCAGGTGCCACATCGACCCTTTCACTTCGCGGTTTTCGACTTCCAGATCGGAAATTGCGGTGCGCAGTTTTGGATCCCAGTTCACCAGACGCTTGCCACGGTAAATCAGGTCTTCTTTATACAGACGGACGAAAACTTCTTTCACCGCGTTGGACAGGCCTTCATCCATGGTGAAACGCTCGCGCTCCCAGTCAACGGAGTTGCCCAGACGGCGCATCTGATTGGTGATGTTGCCACCGGATTCGCCTTTCCACTGCCAGATTTTGTCGATGAACGCTTCGCGGCCGTAATCGTGGCGAGTTTTGCCTTCTTCTGCGGCGATCTTGCGCTCAACGACCATCTGCGTGGCGATACCGGCGTGGTCGGTACCTGCCTGCCACAGGGTATTTTTACCCTGCATACGCTGATAGCGAATCAACGTATCCATAATGGTTTGCTGGAAAGCGTGACCCATATGCAAGCTGCCGGTGACGTTGGGCGGCGGGATCATGATGCTGAAGCTTTCTTTACTCGTGTCGCCGTGCGGCTTGAAGTAGCCTTGCTTTTCCCAGTGTTCGTAGAGCGGCTGCTCGATATCTTGCGGGTTATATTTCGTTTCCATTATGCTCAAAATTCAGTGAGTTGGCGGCGTAGCCGTGGTCAATTGGAAGCCGACGCTGCGATAGGTTTTATAGCGGTCGCGCGCCAACTGTTTCAAGGATTCTTCGTAAGGGACAAAGTCTATCACTTCATGGAAAGCGGTGGCAAAATCTGCGAACTGCGGCAATAGGCTGATCAGCAGATCCCGTGGCGCGTTGCCACGCCGTTGCGGCCAGGCCAGTTCGACCGGCGCACCGTGACGCGGCCCTTCGCCTGCCAGATTGTGCGGCACGAATGCGTTGGGATCGCGCTGCCACAAGGCTTCGTCCAGTCTGATGGCCTGCTGTTCGTCTTCACAGGCAATCAGCACGCGCTTTCCTGCTCGCCAACGTTCTGCCGCCAGATCGCATGCCAGTGCCTCATGGGCGCTGAGCTCACCGCTTTTGCTGTCGTGTTCGAGAAGATAGAACGTTGCGTTTTTCATTGTTTACACTATTGATTGCTAAGAGCCAGAAAGTGATAAGGGCCGGAAGTCCGGCCCATAAGACGGCAATTACTTTATAAGAATAAGGCAATCGCTGGCGCTGGTCATCGCCGTTGACGTGAAAGTCTTATTCTACGTCGTTCTGTCCGGCGCGGTTAAGCAGGAACTGTGATAACAGCGCGACCGGGCGACCCGTTGCGCCTTTGGCTTTACCAGAACGCCAGGCGGTGCCTGCGATATCCAGGTGCGCCCAGCTGTACTTACGCGTAAAGCGCGACAGGAAGCAGCCTGCGGTAATCGCTCCGCCTGGACGGCCGCCAATATTCGCCATATCGGCAAAATTGGATTCCAGCTGTTCCTGGAATTCGTCGGTCAGCGGCAGACGCCATGCGCGGTCGCCAGACTGCTCGGACGCGCTCAACAGCTCGTGCGCCAGCGGATTGTGGTTCGCCATCAGCCCAGTGATGTGGTGCCCCAGCGCAATCACGCACGCGCCGGTCAGCGTTGCAACGTCAATCACCACGTCCGGCTCATAACGCTCAACGTAGGTCAGCGTATCACACAAGACCAGACGGCCTTCCGCATCGGTGTTCAGTACTTCTACCGTTTGGCCGGACATCGTAGTCAGCACATCGCCCGGACGGTATGCGCGCCCATCGACCATGTTTTCACAACCCGCCAGCACGCCGATGATATTCAACGGCAGCGCCAGTTCTGCCGCCATGCGCATCACGCCGTAGACCGTGGCCGCGCCGCACATGTCGTATTTCATTTCGTCCATGCTGTCGGCAGGTTTGATGGAAATGCCGCCGGAATCGAACGTCAGCCCTTTACCGACCAGCACAATCGGGCGGGTTTCCGGATTTGGATCGCCTTTATATTCGATCACGGACATCAGTGATTCATTCTGCGAGCCCTGACCCACGGCCAGATAGGCATTCATGCCCAGCTCTTTCATCTGCTGCTCGCCAATCACGCGCGTGATGATGTTCTGGCTATAGGTATCGGCCAGTTGACGCGCTTGCGAAGCCAGATACGCGGCATTACAGATATTCGGCGGCATGTTGCCGAGGTCTTTTGCGGCTTTGATGCCTGCAGCAATCGCCAGACCGTGCTGAATGGCACGTTCGCCGCTGGTCAGCTCACGGCGCGTCGGCACGTTGAAGACCATTTTGCGCAGCGGACGGCGCAGCTCGACCTTGTTGCTCTTAAGCTGATCGAAGGTGTACAGCGTCTCTTTTGCGGTTTCGACCGCCTGGCGTACTTTCCAGTACGTGTTACGGCCTTTCACGTGCAGCTCGGTCAGGAAGCAAACCGCTTCCATCGAGCCGGTTTCGTTTAGGGCGTTGATCGTTTTCTGAATCACCTGTTTGTACTGGCGTTCATCAAGTTCGCGCTCTTTACCGCAACCAATCAGCAGAATGCGCTCGGAAAGAATGTTAGGTACATGGTGTAAGAGCAATGATTGCCCCACTTTGCCTTCTAATTCACCACGGCGAAGCAACGCGCTGATGTAGCCGTCGCTGATTTTATCGAGTTGTTCGGCAATAGGGGACAGACGACGCGGTTCAAACACGCCGACGACAATGCAGGCACTGCGTTGTTTTTCCGGGCTACCGCTTTTTACGCTGAACTCCATGTACTCTCCTGAATCTTAAAGACAACCGCGGGGGCAACGGCTAGAATGTGACACTCCGTAATACTTCCCGCCGTTGCGTTAACATAACCTGTGTTAATCTTAACGACGTAACGAACCTGTTTTAGTGACTAATAAGCAGGTTCTGATACAACAGCTCAAACGCAGTGTGTTGTAATACAGTTTTAGCTAAGAAGGCAGCCAAAAATGAGTATAAATGGCGCATTAGCGAAGAAACTATCGATTTTCCTGCAAAAAGACAAGTTTTCACAGGCGTAATTAAGCGTGATCATCATTCGATATCTGGTACGGGAAACCTTTAAGAGTCAACTGGCCATCCTTTTCATTCTGTTACTGATTTTCTTTTGCCAGAAATTAGTACGGATACTGGGCGCCGCTGTTGATGGTGAAATCCCGACAAATTTGGTTATCTCCCTGTTGGGATTGGGCGTGCCAGAAATGGTGCAGCTCATCCTGCCATTAAGTCTATTTCTTGGCGTATTGATGACGTTTGGCCGCCTCTATGCGGAAAGCGAGATCACCGTCATGCACGCTTGCGGGTTGGGCAAACGCGTGCTGCTGAGAGCCGCGCTGGTCCTGGCGGTGTTCACTGCCATCGTCGCCACCATTAACGTCATGTGGCTCAGCCCGTGGTCGTCGCGGCATCAGGAAGAAGTGCTGGCGGAAGCAAAGGCGAACCCCGGTATGGCGGCATTGGTTGAAGGGCAGTTTCAGTCCGCACAGGGTGGCAACGCGGTGCTGTTTGTCGGCAATGTCAAAGGGTCGGAGTTTGAACACGTCTTTCTGGCACAGCTGCGCCCCAGCGGTAATGCACGGCCTTCCGTCGTCGTCGCCGATCGCGGTCATATCAAGCAAAACGAAGACGGCGTGCAGGTCGTGACCTTGGATAACGGTTCGCGTTACGAAGGCACGGCGCTGCTGCGTGATTTTCGTATCACCGACTTCACCAACTATCAGGCCGTGATTGGTCATCAGAGCGTGACGCTAAATAATAGCGACGTGCAACAAATGGATATGCAGACCCTCTGGCATTCGGATGCACACGATGCGCGTGCGGAGTTCCACTGGCGGCTGACGTTGATTCTTTCGGTGCTGATCATGGCGCTGATGGTGGTGCCGCTGAGTGTGGTGAATCCACGTCAGGGCAGGGTACTGAGTATGCTGCCTGCGATGCTGCTATACCTGATTTTCTTCCTGCTGCAAAGCTCGCTGCGTTCTAACGCCAGTAAAGGCAAAATCGATCCGATGGTCTGGGTTTGGCTGACCAACTTGATGTACTTCGGTATCGCGGTCATGCTTAACCTCTGGGATACCGTGCCGATGCGCAAAGTGCGCGCCCGCTTTAAGCCTCTTGCGCTTAGAACACAAGGAGCGGCCTGATGTTTGGTGTATTAGACCGCTATATCGGCAAAACGATTTTCACCACCATCATGACGACACTATTCATGCTGGTGTCGCTTTCCGGCATCATCAAGTTTGTCGACCAGTTGCGTAAAGTCGGGCAGGGCGAGTATTCGGCGCTGGGCGCAGGGTTGTACACGCTGCTCAGCGTACCCAAAGATATTGAGATCTTCTTCCCGATGGCGGCGCTGCTGGGCGCGTTGCTCGGGCTGGGCCAGCTTGCGACCCGCAGTGAACTGGTGGTGATGCAGGCTTCTGGCTTTACCCGCTTGCAGATTGCGACGGCCGTGATGAAAACTGCGATTCCGCTGGTGCTGCTGACGATGGCGATTGGCGAGTGGGTGTCTCCGCAAGGGGAACAGATGGCGCGCAACTACCGCTCTCAGATGATCTCCGGTGGGTCGATGATCTCTACGCAGGGCGGACTGTGGGCAAAAGACGGCAATGACTTTATCTATATCGAACGAGTGACGGGCGATAAAGAACTGTCTGGCGTCAACATCTACCACTTCGACGATAAGAACAAACTGCTCTCTGTGCGCTATGCTGCCTCTGCCGAGTTTCAAGATGACAGGAATGTCTGGAAGCTCTCGCAGGTTGATGAATCTGATTTGAGCGACGGTAAACAGATTGGCGGCAGCCAGACGTTCAGCGGAGAATGGAAAACCAACCTGACGCCGGATAAGCTGGGCGTGGTGGCGCTGGAGCCGGATGCGTTGTCGATCCGTGGGTTACATGATTACGCCAAGTATCTGAAACAAAGTGGGCAAGAGTCGAACCGCTATCAGTTGAACATGTGGAGCAAAATCTTTGCCCCAGTCTCAGTGGCGGTGATGATGCTCATGGCGGTCTCTTTCATCTTCGGCCCGCTGCGCAGCGTGTCGGCGGGTTCACGCATCGTGATAGGTATCAGCTTCGGCTTCCTCTTCTATCTGCTGAATGAGATTTTCCGCCCACTCAGCCTGGTCTATGGTATCCCACCGATCCTGGGCGCGATCTTGCCGAGTTCGGTGTTTCTGTTCATCAGCGTAGCGCTGCTGCTAAAACGTCGATAGCACCAGCTACACTAGAGAAAGCGCCGAGTGGATGATTCCCTCGGCGTTTTTTATTGGTCGTGACAAATTTCCTTCGGCAACGTTCATTACCACTTTATATTAAGGTGAAGCGGGCATAACACGTTGCTAGAGATGATTTTTTCAGCACTTAAGCGAATGCAGAGTGGATTAACGTTGCGCGTGGGCCGTCAAACGGTATAATGCACCCGTTTTCCGCATACTACTTCTGTGCCGAAGTGGCGAAATCGGTAGACGCAGTTGATTCAAAATCAACCGCCGCAAGGTGTGCCGGTTCGAGTCCGGCCTTCGGCACCAACAGTATGTAAATAGACCTCAACTGAGGTCTTTTTTTATGCCTAAAATCCAGTATTTATCCCCCTTTCCCGCTATATTAGCTCTCTCAGGGTCAACCGACTTCAACGTACATCTACCAACAGTTGTTGGTACAGATGATGGTATTTCCGGTTCGATAATGCATATACCAACAGGGAGGGCCTAAACATGGCGCTTACTGATATCAAAGTCAGAACAGCCAAGCCTGCCGATAAGCAATATAAGCTTACCGACGGCAACGGCATGCATCTGCTGATTCATCCTAATGGTTCAAAGTACTGGCGCTTACAGTATCGCTTTGGCGGCAAACAGAAGATGCTGGCGCTAGGTGTCTATCCCGATGTCTCTCTGGCCGATGCCAGGGCGCGTCGTGATGACGCTCGTAAGCTACTGGCGAACGGCAGTGACCCTGGTGATAAAAAGAAATCCGATAAGATTGAACAGAGCGAGGCGCTAACCTTCCGAGAAGTTGCCATTGAATGGCATGCCACCAATAAAAAGTGGTCGGAAGAGCACAGCCGCCGCGTGCTGAAAAGTCTGGAAGATAATCTTTTCTCCGCTATCGGCAAACGCAACATTGCCGAGCTTAAAACCCGTGACCTGCTTGCGCCCATCAAGGCAGTGGAACAGTCAGGTCGTCTTGAAGTGGCGTCACGCCTTCAGCAACGTACAACCGCAATAATGCGCTATGCGGTACAAAGCGGATTAATTGACTACAACCCCGCGCAGGAAATGGCGGGCGCTGTAGCGTCCAGTAATCGACAGCATCGTCCTGCACTGGAACTAAAGCATACTCCCGAGCTGCTTCAGCGTATTGATAGCTACACCGGCAGGCCATTAACGCGTTTAGCGGTCGAGTTGACGCTATTGATCTTTATCCGCTCCAGCGAACTGCGCTTTGCCCGTTGGTCAGAGATCGACTTTGAAACTGCAATGTGGACCATTCCCCCTGAGCGTGAACCCATCGAAGGGGTGAAACATTCCCATCGAGGTTCTAAGATGCGAACTCCGCATTTGGTGCCACTGTCCCAACAGGCGTTAGTTATCCTGAAGCAGATACAGCAATTCAGTGGCGACTATGAACTGATCTTTATTGGCGATCACGATCCGCGTAAGCCAATGAGTGAAAACACGGTGAATAAGGCACTACGGGTTATGGGGTACGATACCAAGGTTGAAGTCTGCGGCCACGGCTTCAGGACAATGGCCTGTAGCTCGCTGATTGAGTCAGGGTTATGGTCGAGGGATGCGGTAGAACGGCAGATGAGCCATATGGAACGTAACTCTGTGCGAGCAGCGTATATTCATAAAGCCGAGCATCTTGATGAGCGCAAACTGATGCTGCAGTGGTGGGCGGATTTTCTGGATGCGAACCGGGAGAAGGCGGTTAGTGCGTTTGATTTTGGGAAGGTTAGTAATCAACTAAAATAGAAACTTTTCTTTTCCTGCATCTGTTCTGAAAAATTTCACATAAATGGCATTCTCCACTGATTTTTGCGTAGGTGAAGAATGTCGTTTATTTTTTTGTTGTGGTTACTGTCGGATTTTTTATATCAATATGCTGCTCAGGATATTTAGAAATATTCGGCCATTTTGGCCTGCAACAGTCGAATGCTTAGCGCTGGTTAAGTCATTGCCCAACCTCAGTGTTCATTTCGTTGCCCTGTATCGTTTGCGATAACCTTCGTTGCAGGTATTATTTTGTGAATTACATTCTAAAACTGAATTTATGCTTGAGCATCTTTGCGCTATGGCAGTGATCTCTTCTAAGGATTTTCATGACTAACACTAACTTTTCTCAAACGGCTGCCTTCATCTGGTCAGTCGCTGATCTGCTTCGTGGCGATTTCAAGCAATCACAGTATGGGCGTGTGATTCTGCCTTTTACTCTGCTGCGTCGGCTTGAGTGCGTGTTAGCCGCGAGTAAAGAAGCAGTGGTAGCGGAGGCTGAAAAATTAAAGGCCAGCCCTTTGCCGGAAGAAGGGAGAGAGAAGTTTCTGTTACGCGCTACTAATGGCCTGTCGTTCTTCAATACTTCGCCGATGGATCTCGGCAAGATGGGGCAGAACGACATTAAGGCGAATCTGGAGAACTATGTTCAGTGTTTCTCGAAGGATGCGCGTGAAATCTTTGAACACTTCAAATTTAGTGAGTTTGTTGGCCTGCTGGATGACGCCAATTTACTGTTCAAAATTGTTAAAAAATTCGCCACTACGGACCTCAGTCCGAAGGCCATTTCAAACTATGAAATGGGGCTGGTGTTTGAAGAGCTGATTCGTCGTTTTGCGGAAAGTTCGAATGAAACAGCAGGGGAGCACTTTACTCCACGCGATATCGTACGTTTAACGACCTCGCTGGTGTTTATGGAAGATGATGCGGCGTTATCTAAAGACGGCATCATTCGTACTATCTACGACCCCACTGCCGGTACAGGCGGCTTCCTCTCTTCGGGTATGGAATATGTGCATGAACTTAACCCGAATGCGGTGATGCGTGCGTTTGGTCAGGAGCTGAACCCCGAGTCTTACGCCATCTGTAAAGCCGATATGCTGATTAAAGGGCAAGATGTTAGCCGTATCAAACTGGGTAACACCCTTTCTAACGATCAGCTACCGCAAGACCAGTTCGACTACATGCTGTCGAATCCACCGTTTGGTGTGGACTGGAAAAAGATTGAAGGTGAAATTAACGACGAGCATCAGTTGAAAGGCTTTAACGGTCGTTTTGGTCCTGGCTTACCTCGCGTCTCTGATGGCTCTCTGTTGTTCCTTCTGCATCTGATCAGCAAAATGCGTGATACCCATAATCCAGATGGTTCAATCAATGGTGGAGGGCGCATCGGTATTATTCTTAACGGTTCTCCGCTGTTTACCGGCGGTGCGGGTAGCGGCGAGAGCGAAATCCGTCGCTATATTCTGGAGGCCGATTTGCTGGAAGGGATTGTCGCGTTGCCAACGGATATGTTCTACAACACCGGGATTGCGACTTACATCTGGATACTGTCGAATAAGAAAGCGCCAGAGCGTAAAGGCAAGGTTCAACTGATTGATGGTACCAATTTGTGCGGCAAGATGCGTAAGTCGCTGGGTTCCAAGCGTAATCTGATGGGTGAAGAGGACATCAAGCTGATCACCCGCACGTTTGGCGATTTTGAGGTGGTTGAGGCGATTTCTCTTGAAGCATTAGGCCTGGAAAAAGCACCGGAGCAAAAATCCAACCGTGGTCGTCAGTCTGCAACGGCCAAAACGGAAGCGCCGAAAACCTTCGCCAGCAAAATCTTCAACAGTACCGATTTTGGTTACCGTCGTCTGACCATTGAGCGTCCGCTGCGTTTGTCTGCACAGGTGACCGATGAAGCCATTGCCAGCCTGCGCTTTGCGCCGAAGCCATTTAACGCGCCGATGGAACGTTTGTATGACGAATTCGCTTCGCAGTGGCAGGGCGCTCACTACGGTGATTTTGAAGAAATTGAGGCAGAAGCCCGCGCCATCATTAAAGCGGAATTTTCTGAGCTGAAAGAGAAGCAAATTAAAGACCTGCTGGACAGCAAGCTGTGGCTGGCGCAGCGTGCGTTAATGGAAAAAGCGCAGCAGATTCAAGCGGCGTTAGGCACACAAGCCGGTGGGAAAACGCAGGTCAGCGACGACTTTAACCAGTTTCAGCTTACCCTGAAAGGCGCGTTGAAAACCGCTGCCGTTAAGCTGGATACGAAAGAGAACAAACAGTTTATCGACGCGATTACCACTAAAAATCCGGCTGCTGAGCCTGTCGTGAAGAAGGTGTTGAAAGAGGCGGCTCAGCCGCTGTACGGTGCGTTTGAGTATCAGGGGAAAGTGGTGGAATTCGAGCAGGATGGCGATCTGCGTGATAACGAGAACGTACCGTTAAATCCTCAGATTGCTACCAGCACGCTAATTGAAGACTACTTCAAAGTGGAAGTACTGCCGCATGTTGCCGATGCCTGGATTAATGCCGATAAGCGCGATGCTAAAGATGGTGATATTGGTGTTGTCGGCTATGAGATTCCGTTTAACCGTCATTTCTATGTTTATCAGCCACCGCGCCCGCTAGAAGAAATTGATGCCGATCTGGATGCGGTCAGCGCCGAGATAATGAAGCTGTTGCAGGAGGTACATTCCTGATGGCTAAATATAAGGCATATCCTGAATATAAGGATTCTGGGGTTGAGTGGTTAGAGAATACTCCTACTCATTGGACCGTCGCACCCATAAAATACTTAGCCTTAGATGCTAGTTCCTTATTTTTGGATGGTGACTGGATTGAAAGTAAAGACATTTCTGAGGCAGGAGTTCGTTATATAACTACAGGTAATGTAGGGGAAGGTAGCTACAAAGAACAAGGGGCTGGATTTATAACTGAGAATACTTTCGAAAAACTTAGTTGCACGGAGGTTTTTGAAGGGGATATTTTAATATCCCGATTAAATAACCCAATAGGAAGAGCATGTTTAGTTCCAAACCTTGGATATAAGATTGTTACATCAGTTGACAATGTAATCTTGCGAATCGATAAAGAATATAATAAAAAATATCTTATTTATCTTTTTTCAAGTAAAGATTATTTCCAGCATACAGGGAACCTTGCACGCGGCACTACCATGCAAAGAATTAGCCGAGGACTTCTTGGAAATATTAGACTCTCGCTACCGACATTTTCAGAGCAAATGTCGATAGCATCCTTCCTCGATCACGAAACCACAAAAATCGATGACCTAATCGAGAAACAACAGCAACTGATTGAACTGCTAAAAGAAAAACGTCAGGCAGTAATAAGCCATGCTGTAACCAAAGGATTAAACCCAAATGTGCCGATGAAAGACTCTGGTGTTGAGTGGTTGGGGGAAGTGCCTGAGCATTGGGTTATCGCTCAATTAAAATTTAATACTTTGGAAATGCAAACAGGTCCATTTGGTAGCCAATTACATGCTGAAGATTATATAGTTGACGGTATTCCATTAATAAATCCAGCACATATGTATTCAGGTGAAATTATACCGGATTTGCAAGTCACAGTTGATGAATCAACACAGAAAAGATTAGAGCGGCATAAGTTATTAGAGGGGGAGATCATCTTTTCTCGTCGTGGTGAGCTAGGGAGATGTGCGGTTGTAAAAAAAGAACATGTAGGTTGGCTATGCGGGACCGGTAGTCTAAAAGCTAAACTCACAAAGAAAATAGTTCCGGAATATGCATATATTCTAATTTCTTCAGATGGCGTTGTTTCAGAGCTCACATTAGAGTCTAAAGGCTCGACAATGGCAAACTTGAATACTGAAACCTTAGGACGAATTCGATTACCTGTTCCGACAATTAGCGAGCAAAAGGTAATATTAGATTATATTAAAGTGATCTCTGATAAATATGATCATTTAATTCTTTCAGCAAATACTGCAATTCAGCTTATGCAGGAACGCCGCACCGCCCTTATCTCCGCAGCCGTTACCGGTAAAATCGACGTACGTGACTGGGTCGCGCCAGCGAATAGCGAAATGGCGAGCATTGAGGAATCACAGGAGGTGAATGCATGAGTATGGACTCGACCAAAGAAGCCATCTTTCAACGTGAGATGATTGCACAGATGGTTGAGCATGGCTGGATTATCGGCAAAGGTGATGGCTATGACCGTGAACGTGCGCTGTATTCGCAAGATGTGCTGACTTTCGTTAAAACAACCCAGCCGCAGGAATGGGAAAAGCTGGTTAAGGTTTTCCCTACCGATACCGAGCGCCATTTCCTTGATGCGCTGGAGGCTCAGCTTAAAAAAGCCGACATCAACGCTACCGATAAACTTTCACGCACCTACGGTACGCTGGGTGTATTGCGCAATGCGCTGAAGATCCGCAATGCCCGTTTTACGCTATGTCAGTTTAAACCCGAACATAATTTAAACCCGGAAACTCTGGCACGTTATCAGCAGAATATCTGCCGTATTGTGCCGGAGCTGGTTTATAGCCCGTATGCATCGAAGGCTGTGTTTGAAGAAACCGGTTCAAAGGCGAAAAAGTGGCGTATCGATCTGGTGCTGTTTGTTAACGGCCTGCCGGTGGCGACGCTGGAATTGAAATCCGAGTTTAAGCAGGCGGTACAAAACGCGATTAAACAATATAAGAAAACGCGTTTGCCGAAAGACCCGGTAACCAATAAGCCTGAACCGCTGCTGACCTTCAAACGTGGTGCGTTGGTGCACTTTGCCGTCAGCCAATATGATGTGTTTATGGCCACGAAATTGGCTGGCGATGACACTTTCTTCCTGCCTTTTAATAAAGGTACGGCAGACGGTGGAGCAGGGAACGATATTCCCGAAGATACCAACGAGTACGCCACCAGCTACTTGTGGAATGAAGTCCTGCTGCCGGACAACCTGCTGAATATTCTTGCGCGTTTTGTACATTTGCAAATTGAGGAAAAAGAAGACTGGAACGGATTAAAGGTTAAAAAAGAGAGTTTAATTTTCCCGCGTTATCACCAGTGGGATGTGGTAAATAAACTGATTCGCGCCGCCACGGAAGAAGGCACCGGTAATAAATACCTTATTCAGCACAGTGCAGGTTCCGGTAAGTCCAATTCTATTGCCTGGACGGCTCATCAGCTTTCTACGCTCTATGATGAGAAGGGCGAGAAGCAGTTCCATTCAGTGATTGTTGTCACCGACCGTACCGTATTAGACGATCAGCTTCAGGATACGATTTACCAGTTTGAACATGCAGATGGTGTCGTCGGGCGCATTAATAATAAAGAAGGCGACGGCTCTAAATCAGAGAAACTCGCCAGTGCGCTGGAAAACTCCCAGCCGATTATTATCGTTACCATCCAGACTTTCCCGTTTGTGCTTAAAGCCATCGAAAACAGCGTCAGCCTCAAGCAGCGCAAATATGCAGTGATTGCTGACGAAGCGCACTCTTCTCAAAGCGGTTCCACGGCGCGTCAGCTAAAAGAAGTACTGATGACCGAAGAAGCAGATGATGATGTGGTGCTGTCTTCGGAAGATATTTTGGGTGCCACCGTTGCCGCGCGAAAAGGCAGTAATAATCTTAATTTTTATGCATTTACCGCCACGCCAAAAGCCAAAACGCTGGAGCTGTTTGGTCGTCGTCTTAATCCACTTGAACCTGCATCCAAGACGAATAAGCCGGAAGCATTCCACGTTTATTCGATGCGCCAGGCCATTGAAGAAGGCTTTATTCTTGATGTGCTGAAGAACTACACCAACTACAAAGTGGCGTATAAGCTGCTGCAAAAGCTGGATGATCCCGACAGGGAAGTGGACAGTAAAAAGGCCAAAATTAAGCTGAACCAGTGGGTGACGTTGCACGAACATAACGTATCACAAAAAGTAAAAGTGATTGTCGAGCACTACCGAAAAAACGTTATGCATTTACTCGGCGGACAGGCGAAGGCTATGGTCGTGACCAGTTCACGTAAAGCGGCGGTGCGCTACAAGCTGGCGTTTGATCAGTATATTGCTGAGAACCACTACCTGAAAATTAACGCGATGGTGGCGTTTTCAGGCGAAGTGGAGTTTGTTGAAAGCGATCAAAATAGCCTTGCATTGTTGAACAAGAAATTCACTGAAATCAATATGAATCCAGGGCTGAAAGGCCGGGATATGCGCGAAGCCTTTGATAGTGATGATTATCAGGTCATGTTGGTTGCCAATAAATTTCAGACGGGTTTTGACCAGCCCAAGCTGTGCGCCATGTATGTGGATAAACCCCTTGGCGGGGTGGAGTGCGTGCAAACACTCTCGCGTCTGAACCGTATTTATCCGGGCAAAGCGCAGTCTGGCACCTTCGTGCTCGATTTTTACAACGAACCGGATGATATTCTGGGGGCCTTCCAGCCTTATTATCAGACTGCCGAACTGACAGATGTCAGCGATCCACAATTAGTCTTCGAACTATTCGAGAAGCTCCGCGCCAGCGGTATTTTCTTGTGGAATGAAGTGGAGCAATTCTGCGACGCGTTCTTTACCAAAAATAAATCCAACGCGGCAATTAGCAATATTTGCAAACCTGCTGTTGAGCGCTGGAAAAAGCGATATACCTCGGCCATTGATGCTTATGTGTTGGCAAAAGAAATTTTTGAACGTACGAAGAAAACCAACGATGTTGTGCTGATCACCAATGCTGAAAACAGCTTTAAAGGCTGCAAGCAAGAGAAAGACAAGTTGGACATCTTCAAGAAAGATCTCGGTAGTTTTGTCCGTTTCTACGAGTTTATGTCACAACTCGTGGAGTTCGATGATAAGGAACTGGAGAAACTCAGTCTGTTTGCCCGTCATTTACGGCCCTTGCTACATGAACAGAATGTTGAAGAAGATGAGATTGATTTAAGCAATGTGGAAATGAGCCATTACCGCTTGTCGAAAATTCATGAGCAACATCTGAAACTTCAGGAAGACGCCGAAGAATACAAAATAAAGCCGGGCAATGATATTGGCACTGCCAAGCCGAAGGATAAGAAAGAAGAATTTCTCTCGCATATTCTGGCACGCCTTAACGAGCTGTTCATTACTGACAATCTGACCGATAAAGACATGATTAATTATGCTTTTAGCGTGCGAGATAAGTTATCAGAAAATCAGGCGGTGATGACGCAGATTGCGAATAACACGCGCGAACAGGCTATGCTGGGCGATTTCCCTAAAGCCATTGATGACGCGGTGCTGGATAGCAATGACGCCCAGCAGGACATGATGATGCAATATCTGTCTAATCCTGAACTGGCAAGAGGGTTTGCCCGAGTGGTATTTGATATGTTGAAAGGAGCTTGAGTTTTTCACTGACCGGATATCACCGTCTGGCTGATGGACCATAAAAACGGAGGCTGTATGACAGATAAATATTTACCTCAAGCCCCTGCCGGTGAATTCATCATGTTTACCAGTCAGGATGGCAAAATACGTATTGAATGCCGTTTCGAAAGCGATACGTTATGGTTATCGCAGGCGATGATCGGTGAGCTATATGGTAAAGCCAAATCGACTATCAGCGAGCATATCAAAAACATCTTTGAAGACGGTGAATTGGATGAAAATTCAGTTGTTCGGTTTTACCGAACAACTGCCAGCGATGGAAAAAATTATCAGGTTCAATACTTTAATCTGTCATTGGTACTGGCCGTCGGTTATCGCGTCCGTTCAACCCGAGGTATCCAGTTCCGGCAATGGGCTACGCAGACCTTGCAGGAATACCTGATTAAAGGTTTTGTAATGGATGATGAGAGGCTGAAAAATCCACCCGTCGGCCCGTCAGTTGTACCTGATTATTTTGGTGAGATGCTGGAACGCATCCGTGATATTCGGGCCAGTGAACGGCGCGTTTATTTACGGGTACGGGAAATCTTTGCTCTTGCAGCGGATTATCAACCCTCACTGAAAGATACCACTCTATTTTTCCAGACTATCCAGAATAAACTGCATTTCGCCTGTACCGGCAAAACAGCCGCTGAGCTGATCCACCAGCGCGCCGATGCCACTCTTCCGCATATGGGGCTGACCAGCTTCAAGGGCGATGAAGTGCGCAAAGGCGATGTCACCGTCGCCAAAAATTATCTCAATCAACGCGAAGTCGATGAACTGAACCGCGTGGTCAATATGTGGCTGGATTTTGCTGAAGATCAGGCTAGACGCCGTCAGCAGATATTTCTACGTGACTGGCAGGAAAAATTAGATCAATTCCTAGAATTCAACGATCGTGATGTATTAAAAGGTGCAGGTACGATCAGCAAGAAAATGGCAGATGACAAGGCTCTGGCTGAATATGAACACTTTGCCGAGCAACAGCGCCGTTTAAAAGAAGCAGAGGGCGAACGGGATATCACTGAACTATTACAGTGGCAAACCAGCCCGAAAGCTAAGGATGTGCCATAAGTATTCCGCATGCGCAAACTCAAGGCAGAATAAAGCATGGAGGTTCATGCACTGACATGACTTACAAGCTTGGTTTCGGCTGCATCCCGTGTGATGCGTGCTGATTAAAGTACATTCAGATTGCCGAGTAGTTATGTGATTCTACATGAACTGTGTCATATCGCTGAGCATAACCATAGCGAACGTTTTTATCGGCTAATGGGACAGGTGATGTCAGAATGGGAAACGATAAAAGCACGTCTGGATGGCATGGCGGGAGCCATATTTTCCGGTCTATGCTAGTCGGGTACATACTTTAGCTTGGCGGTGAAATTGTTGTACAACACACTGATCCACAATGTCTTATCTAGCATACTGTAATGATTCAGTTGTTTGGTCTCTAATCATTAGAAAATATCAGCAGGGATGTATCTATGACTGTACCAACCTACGATAAATTTATTGAGCCTGTACTGCGTTTTTTAGCTACTAAGCCCGAGGGGGTGCCTGCGCGTGATGCGCACGAAGCCGCTGCTGATATGCTTGGCCTTGATGATAATCAGCGTGCGGTGATGATTGCTAGCGGTCAGTTGGTGTATAAAAATCGAACTGGCTGGGCGCATGATCGCTTGAAACGTGCGGGGTTATCTCAAAGCCTATCAAGAGGAAAGTGGTGTTTAACCACGGAAGGACTTCACTGGATACTGGCTCATCCACAACCGCTGACGGAAGAAGAAGTGAATCATCTGGCGTTTGATTTCATGGATGTCAAACTCAAGCAACAATCTGATGCCGTAGAATTGGATCAAAGTCCAGCGCTGCTGACGAATGAAGAATTGGCGAAAAGCAGCCCTGACGATCGCCTCGATCAAGCGTTAAAAGAGCTACGTGACGCTGTTGCTGTTGAAGTGCTAGAAAATTTATTACAGGTTTCTCCGGCACGTTTTGAGGTCATTGTTTTGGATGTGCTGCACCGACTGGGCTATGGCGGACATCGCGACGATCTTCAGCGCGTAGGCGGTACTGGGGATGGAGGTATTGATGGCATTATTTCGCTTGATAAGTTGGGGCTAGAAAAGGTGTATGTGCAGGCCAAACGCTGGCAGAACACCGTCGGCCGCCCAGAACTTCAGGCTTTCTATGGCGCATTAGCGGGACAAAAAGCAAAGCGTGGTGTATTTATCACTACATCAGGTTTCACTGCACAGGCGAGAGATTTTGCTCACTCCGTTGAAGGCATGGTGTTAGTTGATGGTGAACGTTTGGTCCATCTGATGATCGAAAATGAGGTGGGTGTATCTTTCCGCTTGGTTAAAGTGCCTAAATTGGATATGGACTACTTTGAATAGTTGAGTACTAAACATGATTTTTATTTTAAAGATAGGCGAAGGAATTAGAGTGCTAAGTTTTTACTCAGGTCATTAATATAAACACTTCCATAAGATCTCAATATTTAGGTCTCAAACATTGAGATCTTTTAGTTTTCATAAGTGCTTTAGCTGTGTTGTGATAAGGTAATTTAATTTTTCAATTGCATTCTTTAATGTTTTTTGGTGATTTAATTTCACTGTTAATTACGTGGGGAGATCTTTCATATATCAAAGAAGTTCTTGGCTATTTTTACTTGAGTCATATAAATATCTAATGTTATAGATGGAATTATACCATATTTTAACTGTAAAGTTTGGTTGTGATTCACTAAGGTTTTTGTGAAAATTATCAATCGTATTTTTGCATTCATTTATCGAAGATGCACTGGAGCTGATCGACAGTAGTACATTCATCTTATCTAATGCAACTGAGTCTCCTTTTCGTGGGTTGCCATAAGCAAAGCATTCATCGAGAAATCCAAAATGATGAACGACTTGTCTCAATGAACCGATGTTATCACCTTTTATTTCACGGCCATTAATAAAATACTGGATCTTATCGATATATCCATTTCCCAGTCCTGCATTGTAAATATAATACCCATACTCATTTTTACTACCATCAATCGTTGGTACAAGTGTTATGTAAGGCTGAACGGAAATCTCATAATTTTTCTTCTGTAAATAACCTTGATAAACAGACAATCCTAGCGCACATAAAGCTACGATAACACTAGCAAGCGATATGGATAAACTATTTTTGGCTAATCTGTTATCACTCATTCAGATACAACTCCTTTTTTACAATGGCTCAATGCGCCAATAAATATAGGTCAATAGTAAGCCTGATAAAAATAAGAAAAACCTACAGGACAGGTTCTAAATGGGTATCTATATTCTAAAAACCTGCTCCCGATGCCATTCAACAAACTGTTCAAGTGGGTAATACTCCCGCTTTTTAGGCAGAAACAGCGGTTTTCCCTCGAAATCCCAGAATAGCCTTTCGACGATCCTACTGCCGTTCACGCCTTCTGAAACCATCAACTTCATACTGTCATCAATACCGATAACGCCAATATCAAATGCAGAATGATGTACCGAGCATAAGGCAAGCCCGTTGGTCACGGTGCAAGGGCCACCGTATTGTTTCCATTTGATGTGTGCCGCTTCGAGGCCGACAGGCGTTGTATCGTGCCGTAAATCATAACCGCAGACCGCACAGCGGTATTGATACGCACGTAGTACCGTTTGACGGAAATGAGGATCGCGAGACTTGCGTACATCATCTAGCGATAGTTCCAGACGGTTGGCAATGACTTCCTGAACACTTTCAGGAAAATGCTCGCTTAAAATCTGCTGAGCGAGTTTATCGATAAGTTGAGGTTGTTTGCATAATAGTTGATAGCTGGCTTCATTAAATCCCCCCATGACACCGTGCTGAATCAGCTCGCGGTTTGGCGGCTCTCTATTCCCTTTCTGCGGTGAACAATGCTCGTCGTTCTGCAACTGCCAAAAACCATCTCCCTTCAGCCGCCAGAATGGCATTTCAGGGTAATGAGCACGCCGCTGTGGCCCAAAGCTGTTTAAAAGCGCCAAGAGTTGCGGACGGATTTCGTCGCCATAGTGAAACAGGCGAGGGTGTCCTTGCTGATAGGCCGATAGGACATAAAGCAGCAACAATGGCTTATGAGGCGCACGTTGATCGCCTTTACGCCATATAGATATATTGGAAATTGCGGTTTGAAGTTCCTGGACAGATGGCATACGCAATACAAACAGAAAGGGAATATATTGCGATAATGCTCGCAAAATCAGTGAGATTCAAGCGTCCTGTCACTCTCAGACCTTACCTCACGCCACCTTATCAACGTAGATAACCTTGTGATTTTCGGCGTCAGTAATACTTTGCATATGTGAGATTCTGGCGATGAGTAAAAAGGTGAGCAGATCCTTTATGCCATATTTTCTGTAGATATTATTTTTCATATTGTTGGCGGTTTTATGGGTTATCGCCATCTTTTTGGCGATGGTTTTTATTGCAACACCATCCAGCCAGTAGCCGAAAAATATTTTCTCATTCGGTGATAACGATATCATCTTGCCTTTTATTTCCCTGAACGATGACAGGGCAGAGATCACTTTTTCGAACGTGCTAATTGGTGCATGTTTTGATAACAGCAACACCTTTTTAGCCACCATCAAGGGTGTATGTTTACGGTTATTTAGAATAATAATGAATGCCCGTTGATGGTCGGTAATGATGTGAGTCAGTAGCGTCATGTCGATACCGTGTTCAATATCAACAACAGTGATGGGTACATTACCGCCATCCTTATTTCCCAGACAGGTAAACGCCGCCGTGGTGAAAGGGCAGCGGCTGAATATTTCAATGCTCATGGCGATAGTGGTTCAGTGGAAAAATAGCAAAGTGATATCTGACGACGCATCATCCCTGTAACAGCTTTAATACGTTTCCCGACTGCTGATTGGCTTGCGACAAGACGGCCATCGATGCCTGCTGTAGGATCTGGGCTTTTGTCATCGCGGAAACCTCAAGGGCATAATCCGCATCCAATATGCGAGAGCGGGCGGCAGCGGTGGCAATTGTCTCCTGTGACAGTACGGCGGTTACTGATTCGAAGCGGTTCATCTGGCTGCCGTATTCACTGCGGTAACCGTCCAGTTTTTTCAGCGCATTATCGAACGTGGCTAATGCCGCTCTGGCCTGTTCAGGTGTACCCAGCGTCACAGAAGAAAGCCCCAGCGATTGGCTATCTGCTGGCGTTGGGTTGAGGGTGACCGTTTGCAATGCATCACCGAAACTCGCTCCGACGACAAACGTCGTTTCTTTGCTGATCGGCACTGAGGGCGGCAGTGGCGGTGCAGGCTCTGTCGGTGTGGGAAGTTCATCCCAGCTTGCACTGCTATTAAATACGCCGCTGCCAACCACTATGATAATCAGATCTTCCGTCACCTCATCTATGTGAATTTTTTCCAGTCGGTTTGCTGCCCCCACATTCCCATCGTTAAATCCCCCGGTGTTGGCATCTTCAAAGCGGTCACCATCACCACTGTAGGTGATGGTCATGCCCTGATAAGTGGTCTGCGCCCCTGTGTTGATATTGTATTCCCCGGCTTGCAGCAGCGAATCTGCCGAGTAGGTGGCATTGGGTAAAAAGCCGTTATCTTGCGTAATCACGGCGGTATTCATGGTGCTTTCATCCGTTACGCCGTTTGCTGACCAGACAATATCGGCGTCTGCGCCTTCTGCGGGCGTACCGGCCAGATGCCTGCCATCTCGCGCAAATAGCTGGATATCGTCATCGGCGCTTAATGAGTCGATGGTGATGGTAATATTTTTTGCGCCAGCAGGAATGTAAGCCAGCGAAATCACCCCAGAAGGAAATTGATGATTGATATTGGGGACAGGAAACTTTTCAGCCAGTGGCAACGTGTCGCCCAGTTTGGCTGGCTGAGGACCCGGTTCAGCAGGGGCCAGCGGGTAACGACCAAAGATTTGAGTCGATGAAGCGATACGGTCGATTTCTTCCCTAATCTGCTGATATTCACCGTTCAGGCTGGTCTGGTCTGTATCGGACAGCGTACCGTTTGCCGCCTGCACCGCGAGTTGCCTGCCACGTTGTAGCAGATTATTGATGGCATTAAGCCCGCTCTCAGCCGTTTGCATTAGGCTGAGGCCATCTTTCATTCCGTTAGTGATGGCGCTGTTGGCATTCAGATTAGCGGTCATCCGGTTGGCAATAGCCTGACCAGCGGCATCGTCCTTCGCACCATTGATGCGCAGACCCGAAGAAAGCCGTTCAATCGCCTGGCTCAATCGGGTGGCCGATTTATCCTGTTGATTCCGTATCGTTAAATGAAGAGAGGTAATCGGAGTCATTGCGCACCAGTCCTGATTTGGCAAAAACAATGGAATGATTTTTATCTGCTGATTATTGATTTACCAGATAACAGGCAATAGTCAGTCCTTCCCGATAATGGAAATAAAAACAGATAAAACATTACGTTATGGTTATTCTCGGCAATAGCTTATCGACGGTGGTGATCAAAAGATAATCGTTTTGATAGATCGATGCGATCGTATCGATCGGCGTTACCGATCAAAAGCGCT
>NZ_JACDSF010000003.1:0-833 GCF_013449685.1 Pectobacterium brasiliense
GCGCGGGGCGTGGTCGTGACGCAGTGCAAAGGCATAATCGGTAATGCCAGACTCTTCCAGCAACGTACCGATAATGGCCTCCGGCTTTTGTGCCTGGAAGAGGCGGGCATTGGTACGCAGTCCCAGCCGCCACAGCGCCGGGCGAACCTCTGCTTGATAGCGTGTGCGGCGAAAGCCGGTGTCGCCCTGGGCGAATGCGCTGATAATCCCACTGACGCGCCGTTTCAGTTCGCCTTCGTACCACACCAGCAGTTCGCACGGCTGGTCGAGTACGGCGCCAAAATCGACATCCGACAAGGCACTCGCCAAATTCAGCGACAGGGCAAACGGCTGGTTAAGGGCCTCGCTGAGCTGAAAATCCACCACGGCAAACGTCGCGGCGGGCAATGCACCGACCTTTACCGTAAACTGTAATCCTGTACTGTTTGCCACGTTTATTCCCTCGCTTCCCGTGATGAAAACCGTGTTGTCTGCACTCAGGTCTGGGAAAATCAGACCTCAGGACAGCGCACGCAGAAAACCCGGGACAAGCCCGGGTAAAGAAACAGAACGATTACGCTTCGACCGGTGTACGCCAGTCGTCAGAGCCGGACGTACCGGCAACAGTGTGCTCCCAGTCGATTTTGCGGTAGGCCAGCGACACTTCGATCAACTGGGTGTAGTCCAATTTTGACGGGTCCTGGCAGTGTGGCATTTTGCAGTCGATGTCGACGATGGTGGCATCGGTCAGGATGGTAGAGAAGAAGTGCTCCTGTTTCCCTTCAACCGACGTGCGATACCATTTCAGGGTCACGGTCGGCAGCATTTCGCCGGAAGCCAGGGCGTTGTACATC
>NZ_JACDSF010000003.1:1023-1200 GCF_013449685.1 Pectobacterium brasiliense
ATGTTGCCCTGCGTTTTACCTTCGATGCTGATATAGCATGGAGTTGGCATAGTCTTGCTCCTTGTTGTTGAACGAGTTGAATAACTTCACTGTTCGTATAGCAATCCTCATGCCAATTTTTATCTTGTTGTTTTTAATGATAAATTACTTAAGTCAAATTTTCCTTAAGCAAAATTT
>NZ_JACDSF010000003.1:1353-123219 GCF_013449685.1 Pectobacterium brasiliense
GCAGGGTAATAATCTCTCCAGTAAGCAAAACAGGCGAAGAAAACGTGGTACGGAGACAGTAATGCAACTTTGTCTCCCACCACGTCATCCGTGCTTACAGGCCATCCCATCGCCGCTGGGTCGCCTGCACCAGTGAGTCTGTGGTGATATCGGCAATGGATTTGGCACCCGTGAGCGTCATCGCCACACGCATCTCTTTTTCGATCAGGTTCAGCAGGTTAACCACACCCGCCTCGCCCGCCGCCGCTAGCGCGTAGACAAACGCGCGCCCGAGCATCACGCCGTCCGCGCCCAGCGCGATCATCCGCACTACGTCCAGCCCAGTACGAATACCGGAATCTGCCAGAATAGTGATATCGCCTTTCACCGCATCGGCGATGGCAGGCAGCGCATGTGCCGTTGACAGCACGCCGTCCAGTTGTCGACCGCCGTGATTGGAGACCACGATGCCGTCTGCACCGAATTTCACCGCTTCTTTGGCATCTTCGGGGTCGAGAATGCCTTTGATGATCATCGGCCCTTTCCACATCTCGCGGATCCACGCCAAATCCTGCCACGAAATAGAGGAATCGAAATTCTCGGCCAGCCAGCCGATATAGTTTTCCAGCGTTGTCGGCGTGCCGCGATAGGCGGAGACGTTCCCCAAATCGTGCGGCTTACCGTTCAGGCCAACGTCCCATGCCCACTGTGGATGGGTAACGGCCTGTAAAATACGACGCGCCGCTGCATTCGGTCCGCTCATACCAGAGTGCGCATCGCGATAGCGCGCACCCGGTGTCGGCATATCCACGGTAAACACCAGCGTCTTCACTCCTGCTGCTTGGGCACGCTCCAGCGCATTACGCATAAAACCACGATCTTTCAACACATAGAGCTGGAACCACATCGGACGATTGATTGCAGGTGCCACTTCCTCAATCGGGCAGACTGAAACCGTGGATAAGGTAAACGGAATCCCTTTCTGCGCCGCCGCACGGGCAGCCTGGACTTCGCCGCGTCGGGCGTACATCCCAGTCAGGCCAACGGGTGCCAACACCACTGGCATCGCCAGCTTTTCGCCGAACAACTGCGTTTCCAGACTCAGGTCGGAGACATTTTTTAAGATACGCTGACGCAGCGCGATATCCGCCAGATCGGCGGTATTACGCCTGAGCGTGTGCTCGCCATATGCACCGCCATCGACGTAGTGGAAAAGAAACGGCGGCAGCTTACGCTGCGCCGCCGCCCGGTAGTCCGTTGAAGCAGAGATGATCATCGTCCTTTCCCATCCTTCTTCTTGTTGGTGCCATTCTTGCGGTCAATAGAATGACCGCGCATGAAATGACCTTTCTAGTGAAGCCACTTTTAGTGAAATTGTCTGTTAGTGAAACTGATTTTAGTGAAATTGAAGGTACGCGACATGCGTTTGCAGGTATTCCTGCAAGCCGTGTTTGCCGTCCGCCCCACCCACACCGGATTTACGCCAACCCGCATGGAAGCCCTGCATCGCCTCAAAGTTCTCGCGGTTGATGTAGGTTTCGCCGAATTTCAGCCCTTTCAGCGCCTTCATTGCGGTGTTGATGTTTTGCGTATAGATCGACGACGTCAGGCCATATTCGCTGTCGTTCGCCATCGCAATTGCCTCTTCCAGCGTGTCGAAGGTCGCGACGGGCAGCACCGGACCAAACACCTCTTCGTGCATGATCGGCATGTCCTGTTTGACGTCCACCAGCAGCGTAGGCGGATAGAAATAGCCCGTGCCGCTTTCGCGCTGGCCGCCGAGCAGCACTTTCGCGCCCTGCGATACCGCTTTCGCCACTTTGTCTTCCACACGCTGTAACGCCGCGGCGCTGATCAGCGGTCCCATATCCAGCGCTTTTTTCTCCGCCGTATTGCCGAAAGTCACCTGTTCCATCGCGGTTTTAATACGGGAGATAAACTCGTCATAAATGCCTTTCTGCACGTAAACACGCTCGGCGCAGTTACACACCTGCCCGCTGTTGATGACGCGGGAACTGACAATCGCTTTCACCGCCAAATCGAGATCGGCATCGTCCATTACGATAGCTGGGGCTTTGCCGCCCAGTTCCAGCGACACTTTGGTGACGTTCTGCGCCGCTGCCGTCATGGTTGCAATGCCCGCTGCCACGCTGCCGGTCAGGCTGACCATGCCGACTTTCGGGTTAGCAGCCAGCTCTTGCCCGACCGTCGGGCCGTAGCCGGTAACAAAATTGATGACGCCTTTCGGCAAACCGATTTTGTGAATGATTTCAGCGAAAATCACCGCATTATTGGGTGTGATCTCGCTCGGTTTGATGACGATAGTATTACCGGTGATCAGCGCCGGTGCTGCTTTACGCGCAATCAGGAAGAAAGGGAAGTTCCACGGCAGAATACCGGTCGTGACGCCAATCGCTTTGCGGAAGACGAAGATGTTTTCGTTTGGGCGGTCGCTCTGAATGATCTCACCTTCGTAACGACGCGCCCACTCCGCCATGTAGTCAAGATAGTCAGCAGTAAACAGCACTTCCGTCTGCGCCAAACCGTGCGTTTTCCCACCTTCCGCAATGATGGTGTCGGTCAGTTCGGCTTCGCGCTCGCGGATACCGTCGGCAATTTTGTGCAGCCAAACGCCGCGTTCAACCGCAGGCAGCGCTTCCCAGCCCGGCTGTGCGGCTTCTGCCGCATCAATCGCTCTCTTCGCATCGTCAGCGGAGCCTTCCGGAATCTGTGAAATAACCTGCTCTGTGGCCGGGTTCACCACATCAATCCACTTCCCGCTTCTGTTTTCAACAAACTCACCGTTGATGTACATACGTTTCTGGGTGATGCTCATGTCAGGCGTCTCCAAAATAGGGTAAGGAAATACAACGCATAAACGAGTTGTTAACGAAACACGTTTTTTTTGTGAAGTTTTGCCATGCTGCGCGTTCTGCGCGACATTTACCTTTTCATGGCTGCCACCTCAGTCTGGCACATGGCAAAAAAGTCATATTGCGCACGCCTGACGTAACACTTTTGCAAAGTATCGGAGATTTTGGATCGCGAGTTTGCCGACTGATACGTGGGAATAAATTTAAACGGTGAAATTGCCTGTTTTGATAGGTACATCCTGATAATAGGGTGTAGTTCAAACTGACACTACCTTGATTGATTTAATGTAAATCACTATGATTAATTTTGAATCGAATTAAATAATTTGGAGTCGGTAAATGAAGCGCAACATGACACAAGCAACCACCAAAGTACTGACCGCACATGTGCCACTACCGATGGCTGAAAAAATTGACCAGATGGCAGTTCGACTTGAACGTTCACGCGGCTGGATCATGAAACAGGCGCTTTCCGCTTGGATCGCCCAAGAGGAGGAACGAGACCGACTTACCCAAGAGGCATTAGCAGACGTGGATGCGGGGCAAGTTATCGATCACCAAGCGGTACAGGCTTGGGTTGACAGTCTTGGCACCGACCAGCAACTGCCGGCGCCGCGTTGATGGAAATTAAGTGGACCAGCAAAGCACTATCAGATTTGGCACGCCTGTATGAATTTCTGGCTCTGGCTAATCAACCTGCTGCGAAACGAGTGATACAGGCGTTAACCCAGTCCCCGAGCACTCTGATCACCAATCCACGCATTGGAGAGCAGTTGTTCCAGTTCGATCCACGCGAGGTTAGGCGGATTTTAGTTGGAGAATACGAGGTTCGTTATGAAATCCTTGATGCGACCATCTACGTACTGCGGCTATGGCATACCAGAGAAAATCGTTGAGATGGAAAGGCTCCGCCTATGACCAATCTCAGGCATTGATAAAAATGGATAACAGGCTATTTTTAGCCATTTCCCATCTTTTTAAGAAAGCGCTGCTGCTCAACCAAAATCGCTTTCAACGTAATACATTGATAATCAATACCGTAATGCGGGGCGACGTCCGCAATAATTTTCGACAATGCGGGATAGTGCCGATGATTCCAGTTAGGGAAAATGTGGTGCGTCAGATGCATGTTGAGCTGCCCCAACCAATAGCCAAGCCAGGCGGGCCGCGTAGCCCAGTCCACCGTGGTGGCAAAGGTGTGCTGATAGCGCCCATGCCGGAATAAGCCGTCTTCCGGTGCCTGATAGAACGTCCCTTTTGCCCAATGCGACCCCAGAATCAGGACAACAAAAATCAGCGACGACAGCATCTGGCTCAGCAAATAAACCAGCAGCAGCGATCCAACGCTAATGATGGTCGGTGACAACAGCCAATAGGGGATCGCCAGCGCCAGCAGGGTATGCAGCGCTTTTGATAGCAGGAACACACCCCAGCCCTTCACGCCCTGAAATGTCATATTGCGCGTCACCTGCGTTTTCCCCGCCCGATCGAGCCAGTCAAAAAACCAGATGATGCAGGGGAAGGTCAGCGACGCCACCATCGGCCAGTAGTAGCGCTGGGCACGCATAAAAAAGCGAAACCGATGGTAGGGCGATTGCCGCAGGACGCCGTTCTCTTCGATATCCAAATCGTAGTGCTGCACGTTGACGTGCGCATGATGAAAAATCACATGCCGCACCCGCCAGCAGTCGGAATCCATACCGAGCGGAATGCTGACGACGATATTGAGCAGGCGATTCGCCCACGGTCGCTGGAAAAAGACGTTATGCGAGGCGTCATGCACCACGTTCACCGCCAGAAACATGGCGGTAAAAATAAAGCCAAAGTAGCAGCCCGCAAAAGCCCACAGCGTCGTCTGCCAGAGGCTGAAACCATAAAACGTCAGGCACAGCGCTACCAGAAACAGCATCTTGCCGATAAATCCGGCATTGGCGAAACGGTGGTCGCCCGTTTCTGCCAGATAGTCATTCGCCGCCTTCATCAACGCCCGATGCAACGCCAGATCGCGGCTTTGTTCATAGCGGAGCGGCTTTAGCGGTGCGGGCATCATCCTTCCTCCCTTCCCTGTTCCACGGCACGTTGCACAGTGCACCGGTCGTTACCTTCACCCATCAATTTTAAAAACCGGCGCTGACTGGCCAGTAACTCACGATAGGTAATACAGCGATAGTTCATGCCATGCTCGGCGGCCACACGCCGTAAGATATCGGCTAACGCAGGATAATGACGATGATGCCATCCCGGAAAAAGATGATGCGTCAGATGTAAGTGCAGCCCTCCCGTCCAGCGCTCAAGCCAGCGCGGCGTCGGCAGCCAGTCACAGGCGGTTGCAAAGTTGTGCTGATACCAGCCCTGAGGCATCGTTTCCGTATCGGTAACGGCATAAAATTCCGCCTCCGCCCAGTGCGTGCCCAGCAGCAAAAATACCACCAGCAACGAGGCCAACATCTGCCCCAACAAATAGCTTAACAGCACGATGCCTGGGCTAATGCCGTGTGCCGCTCCTACCATGATAGGAATCACCAATAACAGCAGGATATGGCCGATTTTACTGCCGATAAAAATCATCCATCCGCGGTAGCCTAACTGTACTGAACGGGCATTGACGGGGGTTTTACCCAAGCGATCGGCCCAATCAAAAATCCAGGCGATATAAGGGAGCGAGAACGCGGCCACCAGCGGCCAGTAAAGGTGCTGATAACGCATGTAGGGACGGTGGCGCTGAAAAGGCGTTTGGCGGAAAACCCCATTCTCTTCCGTATCCAGATCGTAATGTTCCACATTTGGATAGATGTGGTGGAAGTCCACATGACGCAAGCGCCAGTAGTCAGGATCGATGCCTAACGGCAACGTGACGATGCGCCCGACTATGCGGTTGAGCGTTCGATTACGGAAAAACGTATTATGGGAAGCATCATGATTCACGATGATATTCAATAACATCGACAGCATGATGAAAGCAAAATAGCTCAGGAAGAACGCCCATGCCGCCTGCTGCATCAAGCTCAGGGCATAACAGGCGAGGCAGCATAAAAAGAGTATCCCGGCCTTCACAAACTGCCCGCTATCGGCAAAACGATGATCGTGATTAGCGCGGAGATAGGCCGACGTTTCCCGCTGTAATGCCCGATGGAAAGCCTGTTCGCCCTTCGCGGGATACGGTTTGGTGGGAAGCACACTAGACATTTTCAGGCTCCTCGGTCAGAGGGCGTCGGCCCCAGCCGGCTGCCATCGCCAGCCCGTGCAGCGCCAGCATCAGCATCGCAATCTTCCAGTAAAGCGCTTCCCAGCCCAGATAGACAAGAAACACGGCAGGGAATAGCAGCACCACCGCTAGCCAAACATAAATACCCCAGCGCCGCCCTTCAGAAATCCCACCCAGCGCAACCGCACCTGCCACCAGCAGCAGGAAGAGCGCCGCCTGCGACAGATCGGCGGCATCATAGCCGTAGCCATACAGGTAGACGTATCCCACCACCAGCGCAAACAGCAGCATCGCCCCGGCAATCAACACCACCGGCGTACAGTGAAACGTCGCCTGACGCGTACGACGCACCGACAGTTTCAGGTACGACAGAAAAGGCAGGTTACTGGCCCAAAACGGATTATTCGATGGCGTTTCTCTGCCTGCACCGTAGCGGAAAGGCGTGTCGGGCAACTGCGGACAAAAGCTGCCAAACAGTTTGTCCCAAAAAATGAAGGTGCCGCCGAAGTTCTTATCGGCGTACGCACGGTCGTTCACGTGATGTACGCGATGGTGTGCGGGCGTCACCAGCACCTTTTCCAGCCAGCCCAGTTTGGGCGTCATCGCATTATGGTTAAAGAGCTGAACGCTGTAATGCAGAATGGAAACGGTGACGAACACATACAGCGGAACGCCGAGCAGCGCCAGAATCAGGAAGAACGGAATCGAGGTCAGCGAGGAATACCAGGAGTTACGCACGCCCAGCGACAGATTAAAATGTTCACCCTGATGGTGAACCACATGCACCGCCCACAGCACGCCGAAGGTATGGTGCAGGCGGTGTAGCCAATAGAAACCGAAATCCCAGGCGAGTAGCGCGAACAGCCACATCAGCACCGGCGGCCAGGTTTCCACCCAGCCAAAACTGAAATGCGCCGCGACATAGCCATAGCAAAAAATTTCCACGCTGCGAAAAAGCCACAGCATGATGTGCCCTGAGTTCAGGTTGAACACCACATCATGCCAGTTCACTTTCTCGCGCTGCATCCACTGTAAAACCAGCGCTTCGCCAATCACCACAACCAGCATGAAGACAATGGGTAATGCTAAATCGATCATAATGTCATTCCTGCTGGCGCTTATCGTTAGGCAACGGAGTCGGTGGCAACATGGCCTTTCCTACCTCCCGGCTGCGCAGAAAAATCCACCCAGCGATCCCCGCCAGCATCGCGCCCGTCACCAGATCGATGAACAGATGGCGGCGCAATTGCAGGATAGACAGGGCAATCGCCGCACCCCACAGCAGGTACAAGCCCGTTTTCACCTTCTGTTGGCTATCGCTCATCGCCCATACCGCCAGCACCGTTAGTGCAATATGCAGCGACGGCAGGCAATTCTGCGGCGAGTCGATACGCAGCAAAAGCTGTAGCACACGCGTGGAGAGATCGTCACCGACGACCTGCGGATATACCATCGTGGTCGGAAAAATCAGATACACCGCGCCCGCGATCAGCGCGGTAAGCTGCGTTGCGCGGCGTAGCCCCGCCAAACGCGTCATCGGGCAGGATAAGTAAGACAACGGCACGATGATGAAAAACGAGAGATACAGCCAGATCGCCGAAGCGCTAAAAGGAATCCACTCATCAACGAACGACGTCGGCAGCACCGTTCCCCGCCCCTGAAACTGCGCGCTCAGTTGATACACCACCCCGACCGTTCCCCAGCCGAAGAGCAGCGCTTTCAGCCGCAGCAGCCTCGTTTTTTGCGGAAATAGCCTCATGCACGCTCCTTCAGGCGGGTAATCCGTCTGCGCTTTTGCGTAAACGCCGGCGCAATCTCACCGGCGCTTAACTGCCACCGTAGCCGCGATACGTCAATGCCTTGCAACGCAAAGTGCTGCAACAGGCTGTCCCGACAGGCTTCCAGCTCCGGCAGGCTGCACGCGGCGGATAAATGCAGCATCGCGTCTCCCTGCTGCACCAGTCGATAGTCGGCATGCAGCGGCAGCGCATTGGCGATAATCCGGCTACAGAGATCCGCAAACACGGTCTGAGGCTCGCCGTTACTGTTCGGCAGTCTCAGGCTGTCATCGCTGCGCCCTTCAATGCGGGCAATCGCCATCGTCACCCGACCACACGCACAGGGCGTTTTTTGCTTCACCAACACATCGTCCAGCCGATAGCGCACAATCGGCTGCGTGCTGCGGGTGAAATCGGTGATGATGGGCGTAAAGCGCTCGTCATCCAGCCACTGCGGCTCGATGTGAATAAATTCTTCGTTGAGATGCAAGGTGCCGTGTTCGCAGGTCGATGCCAGAAAGCCTTCCGTCGCCTGATACACTTCCCCAACCTGCCCGAAAACCTGCTGGAGCAATTGCTTGTCCTGCGGTTCCAGCACCTCGGCCACGGAAATCACCTTTTTGACCGTCAGCCGCAACTCACCGCGCTGTACCGCCAGCGCCAGTTCGCGCAGCACCTGTGCGGGAGCGACGATAATTGAGGGCGACCACGCTTCCAGTCGCGAAATATGCTCGGAAAACGGCGCAAAGAGATCGTAAAACGACAGGCTGAGCCAGCGGTTATCCACGCTGTGATACAGATTGTTATCCGCCCGCAGGAACAGCGCCACCCGCTCGCCAGCGCGTAGCCCGTCCGGCAGCATTTTCGCCAGCATGCCTCCCGCCCATACCTGCTGTTCGCGTGGGCTGACGGCAAATAACCCGCGCTGCCCAGAGGTGCCGGACGACAGCCCGACGCTGAATCCACTCACCTTCGGCGTGAAGTCGCGATCGTCCTCACTGCGGCGCGCGCAGGCGAGCAGTTCATCCCGCTTAAGCCCGGCGGTGTTCATCCGATCGAATTCGGCCATCATCACGGCTTTATCCATCATCGGCCAGGATGTCATGGGGAGCTGGCAGTAAGGTCGAAAATAGGGGCTGCGAGCCAGCACCCGTCGAGCAAAACGAGAAAGCTGGCGCTGCTGATGGCGCTCAAGCGCCTGACGAGTGGCAAAGGTGAGGCGTCTGGCACGGAAATAGTGCCAGAGCGTCATCAGCGGAATCATAGGTCGCCCTCGTGACACAGCCGAATCTCGATTTGCCCGTTCAGGTGCAACTGGTGCAGTTGGTCCAGCGTGTGGTAATAGGCTTTTGGATCGTCCATCACCAGATTCGCCAATCGCGACGGCCCACGACCTTCGCGATAACTGTGCGGCGACCAGGCAGCATCACTTGCCAGCAACACCCAGCCGTTTTCCGTCAGCACAAATGCGCCGAGGTGTCCGGCAGCATGGCCGGGCAACGGCACCAGCACGATCTCTTTATCGCTACCCGGCAACGCATAGCCTTGCGTAAACGGTGCCAGCTCGGCTGGCAGGTCGGTAAGCGGGAAGTTTTCGACAAACTGGAGCGCCTGCTCAAAATGTTCGGGGATCAGCGCGGGTACAAACGCCCGCTTCAAGGCCGCGAAACCGCGCAGATTCCGCGTCTGCTGCCATCCCAGCGCCGAACAGATAAACGGCACATCGGGGAAATCCCGCAGCCCTGCAATATGGTCGCCGTGAAAATGGGAAATAATCAGACCGTCGATGTCCGCCGGTTGAATCCCCTGCCCGTGTAGCTGGTGAATCAGCGCATCTTTCGTCTCGAAATGCACCGGCGTCATTCTGCGGTATAGCTGAAACAAACCCGATCGCGTGGCATCGGTAAAATGCTGGGCATAGCCGGTGTCCCACAGCCAGCGCTTGCCCTGGCTTTCCAGCATCCAGACGCGTGCCGGAAAACGGCACACTTTCCACCCTGCGCCACGTAGCGCCATGCAGCCGGGATGTAGACAGTACCCGACTTCAAACGTTGAAATAGTAGCCATGCCCGCCATTCCTCTGCTGCGCAAGGTGCGCGTTGAACCAGTTACCCGTTAGCTCGATGCCCTGCTGAAGGGAGAAACGCGGCTGATACCCCAGCTCCTGCTTAGCTTTCTCCGCGCTGAGCGTCATATCGAAATTCACCGCGCCTGCACTGTAGCGCGTCAGCAGCGGCTCTTTCCGGCTAAACCACGAGAACAGCTCCATGCCACCCGCCACCGCGTGCAACAGCGAATACGGCACCGCCCTGACGCGATAGTTCATCCCCAGTTGCCCGGCCAGCAGTTGCTCAAGCATATCTGCAAGGCGGGCAGGTTCATGATTGGTGATGTTATACGCCGAGCCAGACACTAACCCCGTGCGCTGGCTGGCAAGCGCCATCGCTTCTACCACGTTGCCGACAAACGTCAGATCCAGCAGCGCCTCACCGCCGCGCGGGAGCCGCAGCACACCACCGCCCACCGCGATCTGTTCCAGCACTCGCGGCAGAATCACGCGGTCATGGGGGCCAAACAGGCCGCGCGGGCGCAGAATCACATAGGTGGTTTGCGGGTAGCGCAAGGTCAGCGCCTGAAGCCGTTCTTCCGCCAAAAATTTGGTCTGCGCATAATGATTGGCAAAACGCGCCGCGCGGTAACTTTCATCTATATTCAGGTGGTGCTGATAGTCGAAGTAAATCGCGGGCGTGGAGATGTGGACAAAGCGCAGGATACCTAACTGACCGGCAGCGTCGGCCAGCCGTGCTGTCACCTCGGTATTATTCTGATGAAAATCATCATATTGGCCCCACGGCGATGATTTCGCGGCACAGTGCCAGACCATGTCGCAGCCCGCCATCAGCGTTCGAAACTGGTCTACTGAGGTGTCCACCAAATCGATACCGACAAACTGCGCGCCGAGTGCTTCAAGCTGTCGGCCTACCGTGCGATCGCGCCCGCACGCCAGCACCTGATGCCCAGCCTGAAGCAGCCATTCCACCGCATTACGCCCCAGTCCACTGGTCGCGCCCGTGACGAAGACGCTCATGGGATCAATACCATCCCGCCCAGCGTCAACCCAGCGGCCGTACCGACCAGCATCGCGGGTTCACCCTCAGGCAGACGCTGCGTCACGATGGCATGATGCAGCGCCGTCGGAATCGAGGCCGCCACCTGATTACCGTGATAGCGATAAATATCAATCAGCCTTTCGGTCGGGATCGCCAGTCGCTTACGCATGTGTTCCAGCGACAGGTGGCTGGCCTGATGCGGAACCACCGCCGCCATCTGATCCAGCGAATAACCGCTGGCCTCCAGCAGCCGTTGCAGATAGCCTTCAATCAGGGCAGAAGCCTGCCTGAAGAGCCGTTTCCCCTGCATATGGAACAGAAAATCATGCAGTTCCATCCCCGCACGCGGGTTACGCAAGGTGCCGCCAGCGCGGATCTGGCACAGTTCGTTGCCCTTCGGGTAGGTTTCCAGCAGACACGCCGCAATACCGCTGCGCCCATCGCCGCGTTCGACAATCGCACACGCGGCACCATCGCCAAAAATCAGCGACGACTCTTCGTCATCCCAATCGATACCGCGCGAAGCCAGTTCGGTAGACACAATGGCAATGCGTCGATAAGCGCCGGTATTTAACAGACCAGCCGCCACCTGAAGCGCGGAAATAAAGCTGACGCAGCTGCTGTTAATATCGAAACTGGCCGTCCCTTTTGGCAGGGACGACGTTTTTAATAAATGACTGGCGCTATAAGGCAGCGCCTGAATCGGAATCGCGGAAGCAAACAGCAGCAGATCGATGGACGCTGGCGGAATAACACCCCGCGCCAGCGCGTCATTTAACGCCGCCACGCCGAGTTCCGCCTGGCTGGCATGATTGTCCGCATGGTGGCGATAAATAATGCCTGAACGACTTTCGACATAGCCGGCGGGCTTATTGAGCCGCGCATCTAATTCAGCCGACGTCACCCGCTGCGCAGGAAGCGCGCTGCCGGTAGAAATAATCTTTAGCGGAACCAATCCCTTAGTGAATGCGTGACGTTGCATCTTCAATATCAATCCTTTCCAGATTTATTATCGTTTTAGCTGTACCGAGCAGGCTATCACGTACAGTATTTATTCATTCTGTTGCTAAGAATAACGAAATCACCACGAATTGAAATCTTAAGCTGTGCAGTCACTCTATTCCATCCCGACACTTTTTCGCTATTCTCTGTGTATTCGCGATGCTTAATTAAGCCAGAAGTTATACTTATGTCATTGTTTATCAAATCGGTTATTGGCGCGCTGATCGTATTGCTCATCAGCGTCCTGGCAAAAAGCCGAAACTATTATATTGCCGGGCTGGTGCCGCTATTTCCTACATTCGCGCTGATCGCCCATTATATCGTTGGCACCGAACGTGGACTGGAAGCGCTGCGCGCCACCATCCTGTTTGGCATTTGGTCCGTTATTCCTTATCTGGTTTATCTCATCTCACTTTATTACTTTACCGCGTGGATGAAATTGCCACAGGCGCTGCTCGCGGCAGTCGTGTGTTGGAGTGTATCAGCGGCACTGCTGGTCAAAATTTGGGCGTGGTATCAGGGGAATTAGGGGTTGGCAGAAGGGATGGCCACCTCTGCCATAGGCAGGGAATATCAGGCGAAGGCAAAGCCCTCATCTTCCCATCCCGTGATTCCCCCTATCATAATTTTTACCGGACGACCGAGTTGTGCCAGCTTTAATGCCGCCTGATCTGCGCCATTACAGTGTGGTCCCGCGCAATAGACGACAAACCGCGTGTCAGCGGGCCACTCGGCCATACGCTCAGGTGTAATTTCACGGTGCGGCAGATGAATCGCCCCCGGTATATGGCGCGCGCTAAAGTGCTTCGTCGACCCCACCACATGCAGTAACACAAAGTCCTGCTGAGTGTCAGAGAGCGAGCCCGCCACATCCGCACAGTCTGTTTCCACAGACAGACGACGTGAAAAATGGGATAGGGCGATATCAGAAGCAGCAAAGGGATAGTCAGTCACGTAACTCATCGATTTTTCTCACTGATTGGAATGAGACTCGACTATAAAACGGATACATAAAGGCTGGCAGATGGCATTATTGCCATATATCGTCAATATCATGACAAGTTATTGGGGTGAGGAAATCGATGTTCAATCCGCTTGTTGTCGTACTCGCTTATGATGGCTTGTGTACCTTCGAATTTGGTATCGCTGTTGAAGTCTTCGGCCTCCCACGTCCGGAAATGGGTGAAAATTGGTATCAGTTTGCCGTCGCGGGTTTAGACAGTGGTGCGATGCGGGCAACGGGTGGCATCCATGTGGTTGCCGATGGTGGCCTTGAGCTGTTGACACAGGCAGGGACGATTATCATTCCCGGCTGGAAAGGCAGTGATGTGCCTGTCCCCGCCCATCTGGTCGATGCATTACGTCAAGCACATCAGCAGGGTGCCAGACTGCTCTCTATCTGTTCTGGCGTTTTTGTCCTCGCGGCGACAGGCCTGCTTTCCGGGCGACGCGCCACGACGCATTGGCGCTACAGCGACACGTTAAAAATGCAATATCCTGATATCAACGTCGAGCCAGACGTTCTTTATATTGATGAGGGAACCATGCTTACGTCAGCCGGGAGTGCTGCGGGTATCGATCTGGGGCTGCATCTCATCCGTCGGGATTACGGCAGCAAAGCGGCCAATCAAGTGGCTCGCCGATTGGTAGTCGCACCGCATCGGGATGGTGGGCAAGCACAGTATATTGAAAAAGCGGTACCGGTCGACTACGAACGCTCACGTCTCGGGCCGCTTATCGATCATGTCCGCGCCAACCTCGCGGAAGAGTATTCCGTTACGAAACTGGCGGCAATTTCCTGTATGAGTCCACGCACGTTCCTTCGCCGTTTTTCTGCCGCTACGGGTACGACGCCAGCGCGCTGGTTACTGGCAGAACGGCTGAATACCGCGCGCGATTTACTGGAAAACACGCGCTTATCGATCGAGAAAATCGCCGAAACGGTAGGATTCGGTACCGCAGCCTCGTTACGCCATCATTTTCGCCAGCAGCTACAGCTCACGCCCTCAACTTATCGGTTGCGTTTCGGGCAGAGAACCAATCATATCCCAGATAATCTTGCCGCTAAGAGAGGATAAAATCATGACAAAAACGACGTACCCCGGCACAGTTTATCGCCCCATTCTCTCCGCGCAGGAAGCCGAACGCTTCACGCTCCCACACTATTTCACGCTGCGTGGGCACGATGTTCAGACAGAAGCTGACGTTTGGCAGCCCGCACCGATTGAGGTCGATCCGGCGACGCCCTGGGTTGTCGGGCCGCACGTGGGGGTGGATGGTGCAACGCACGCTCATGTTCAACAGGCGGTGAACGCCGCGCTGCGGGCGCAACAAGGTCGGGCGCGGATTGAGATTAAACTGCTGCCGGGCACCTATACCGGCACGGTCTACATCCCCGCTGATGCGCCACCGCTCACGCTATGTGGGGCGGGAGAAAAACCGGATGACGTCGTGATTCAACTCGCGCTGGATTCGATGTTTTCACCGGCAACCTACCGGGAAACGGTGAACCCACACGATGAATATCAGCCCGGCGATCCTGCCTGGTATATGTACGATCTCTGTGCATCAAAACAAAACGCCACGATTGATACCATTTGTGCCGCCGTGGTCTGGTCGCAAAGCGACAATTTCCAGATGAAGAACCTGACGGTGGTGAATACCTTGCTGGATTCCGTAGATAATCGCGCCCATCAGGCCGTGGCGCTGCGCACCGACGGCGACAAGGTTCAGCTTGAAAAGGTCCGCCTCATCGGTCGTCAGGATACGTTTTTCGTCAATACCAGCAACCTGCAGAATGAGTACGTCACGGACCGCTACAGCCGGGCCTACATTACAGACAGTTACATTGAGGGTGATGTCGATTACGTTTTTGGGCGCGCGACCGCGGTATTCGAACGCGTCCACTTTCATACGGTTTCCAGCCGTGGAGCGAAAGATATTCACGTCTTCGCACCTGACAGCATGCCGTGGGTGCAATACGGCTTTCTGGCAGTGGCGTGTCGTTTCACGGGAGACGAAGGCTTCAATGGAGGAAAAAAGGCCAAACTGGGGCGTGCCTGGGATCAGGGAGCAAGGCAGACGGGATATCAGCCGAGTCAGACGGCAAACGGTCAGTTAGTGATTCGCGACAGCACGATTGACGCTAGCTATGACAGAGAACGGCCGTGGGGAGCTGCGGCAACCACCGCACGGCCCTTTGCGGGTAACGCGGATTCAGCACGCCATCTCAACGATGTGCATTTCAATCGGCTGTGGGAATACCATAATATCGACGAGGCGTGAGGTACAACGAAAGGGATAGCATGATACGAAAAGCACATGTTGCTTATAGAAGAAAACTAATGTGGTTGAGGTCTGATAGGCCTGTAAAACGATACAGGCCATAGAAGGGAAAAGTTATTTTACTATTGATAAATCTTGCTTAATTCGCATTCCCTGATGTTAGCGAATCATCACGCTTATCCTGAGCGGTGTTTGTTTCTTTTGCTTTACGCCCTTAGTATCGTCATTAGATTGTATGTTTTTTCACGCCCCCATAACAATTAGACTTAGGTACAGGTGTAGGTATATACTTTTCCGTCACACGGATGTTGATTCTTCAGACCGAGGTCATGAGATGTCGCCATTATTCTCCAACAGCGAAATAATAAGCAGGGTAATCAAATGTCATTTTAATGAAAACTTGGATCACTATGATGGCATCAAATTCTCATTTATGGTTCTCAATAAAAAGAACCCCTCTGAGATGATCATCATTTCCAGTTATCCCGATGAATGGGTTGACCTATATAAGGAGAACAAATACCAACACATTGATCCTGTGGTTCTTGCTTCATTCAATAAAATATCGCCCTTCTCTTGGGATAAAAGCCTGGTTATTAACACGAAACTACAGCTTGCCAAGATATTCGATCTCTCTAAAAAATATAATATTATCAACGGGTATACTTTTGTACTTCACGATCATGGAGACAATCTTTCCATGTTATCGATTATTGTGGATAGCTCATATCCAGATGATGTTGACGTATTCATTGAAGAAAAAAAAGACACCTTTCAGATGCTATTAATTGAAGCATATGAAAAAATCATCTCCCTTTGTAGAGATATGGTTGAAAGCAAAAAAAAACCAGATAATAAAGAGATATTCTCTCAGAGAGAAAATGAAATTCTTTACTGGGCTAGCATGGGTAAAACCTATCTGGAAGTTGCGATTATTCTCGGTATCAAAACCAGCACAGTAAAATTTCATATTGGCAACGTTGTGAAAAAACTTGGGGTTCTTAACGCCAAGCATGCTATCAGGCTCGGCGTTGAGTTACAGCTTATCAAGCCAGTGCAATAGCACCCGGTACTCGCAGAGGCCACTGCTTCAGTTCATTGCTCATGAATGTCCCACTGCGGTTAATACGACGAGCCAACGCTTCCTGATTCTCATCATCAACCGGAAGAAAAACCAAATACACTCTTTCTTCCTTTTCTGACAAACCTTGTTCAACCACGCGAATTCCCCAGCCAGATCGTTTTAATATCGTCAGCATAGGGTGGCTTACTATTGTATATATTCCATCATAACCTTTATCCCTTGAATAATTAATCATCGAAAGAAACAACATCGAACTAATCGGATATTCGTTACCGAGAATATCTTTCGCTCGTGATTTATCGACAAAGAACCGACTAGATTCAAGATAATTTCCATCAGGAATATTGATCTCCTTGAAGTAAGGGAAAAATGTTCCAGTAATCATGTTAGGGTATTTTGTTTCGATAAACCTCAAACTACAGATAACGGTGTTATCTTTTATGCCAAAAAGATAAGTCGTATTATTATTATCATACTGATCAAATTCCATTCCATCAGTACATTGCACGGCCCAATTCAGTCGATCTTTAAACGTCTCTTTTCTTAGGGTAAATAGCTCTTCTGATTTTTTTTCTGACAACAAGGTGTGATTTACATCAAATATCTCTAACATTTTTCCTCCATTGAAAAGTTAATACATAATCTCAAAAAACGATACGCCATCCCACAGCTCCTTCGCTTTCAGATTATTATCTCGGTTTATTGTCATTGTATTCTGTCGCTTTCTACGACGGTTGTACAGATGCAACCTGCATTGTCAGCAAGAGTTCACACATGAAAAAATACAGCGAGAAGAACAAATCTAAACATATGATAAACGGATAAAAAAAATCCGGAAGCGAGAGACGATTCCGGATTTTGATATTATCCAATCTGGGCGTTATTTCTCTGTTTTATCCTGCAGTTGTCCTACCTGCGGCAGACCCGTACTGGCGGAGGAAGAGAGCAAACCCGTTTCAGCATAATTAAACAGTTTTTCACGCGTATCCGTGATATCCAGATTGCGCATGGTCAACTGGCCGATACGGTCATCTGGCGAGAAGACCGAGTCGCCTTTCTCCATGGTCAGACGCTCTGGCTTATAGGTCAGATTGTCAGACACAGTGTTCATGATGGAGTAATCATTACCACGACGCAGCTCCAGCGTCACCTCGCCAGTGATGGCGCTGGCGATCCAACGCTGAGAAGCATCACGCAGCATCAGTGCCTGAGAATCGAACCAGCGCCCCTGATACAAGAAACGACCCAACTGACGGCCATTGGCGTGGTATTGCTCGATGGTGTCTTCGTTGTGGATACCGGTAACCAGACGCTCATAGGCAATGTGCAGCAGTGCCATTCCCGGCGCTTCATAGATGCCGCGGCTTTTCGCTTCAATGATACGGTTTTCGATCTGATCGCTCATGCCCAGGCCGTGACGACCGCCGATGCGGTTCGCTTCCAGCATCAGTTCAACGTCATCGGCAAAGGTCTTGCCGTTCAACGAAACCGGGTGACCGAGTTCAAAACGGATGGTCACTTCTTCTGCTGGTACTTTGACGTTCTCGTCCCAGAACTTCACGCCCATAATCGGGTTAACGATTTTGACGCTGGAATTCAGGAATTCCAGGTCCTTCGCTTCATGCGTCGCACCCAGAATGTTGGAATCGGTGGAATAGGCTTTCTCGGCCGACATTTTATAGCCGAACCCTGCCTGTGACATAAACTCGGACATCTCCTGACGGCCGCCCAGCTCATCAATGAAATCGGTATCCAGCCACGGCTTGTAAATCTTCAGTTCAGCATTGGTCAGCAGGCCGTAACGATAGAAACGCTCAATATCGTTGCCTTTATAGGTGCTGCCGTCGCCCCAAATGTTTACGCCGTCTTCTTTCATTGCAGCAACCAGCATCGTACCGGTAACCGCACGACCCAGCGGCGTGGTGTTGAAATAGGTCACGCCCGCCGTCGTGTTGTGGAATGCGCCACACTGAATCGCAGCGATACCTTCAGCAACCAGTTGCTTACGGCAATCGATCAGGCGAGCATTTTCTGCGCCGTATTCCATAGCCCGACGTGGGATTTCCTCGTAGTCATCCTCGTCTGGCTGCCCCAGGTTCGCGGTATACGCATAAGGAACCGCGCCTTTTTGACGCATCCAAAGCAGTGCAGCGCTGGTATCCAGACCACCCGAGAACGCAATACCAATACGCTGACCAACCGGAAGATGCTTGAGAATCGTTGTCATATATATATCCCTGCTCGAAAGATCTCTGGAGATAAGCTGAGTCGCCCACACCATTATGTTACGCCATACACTCATGAGCGCTCGGACCCTGTGCACATCCTGCATCAAACGGGCCGGTCGATGACCAACATCGACATACTCACAAATGCATATTTATGCAAAATAAATGAGTGATAATTTAAACATCTTTTTGGCGGGACAGGAAGAGAAGAGTCATACTTTCATGCAAAAAAATTCGTGGCCAATTCACGACCAAGTTAGCAAGTATAGCGCTATCTTCTCTTCAGGCTAAGCAGGAAAAATCGTTTACGAGACCCACCCGACATTAATAAAACACCATTTCATTTTGGCGATATTTCTTTGCTATTCTCTTGCGGTTAACACCTTCCCTTGCATATTGCTGGAGATGCTATGTCTAAGAAAGTCGCCGTTCTGCTGGCTCCTGGGTTTGAAGAAGCAGAAGCGATTATGGTGATTGATGTACTGCACCGTATGAAGATAGAAGTCACTATGCTGTCATGCTATGACAGACTGGAGCTGCACAGTTATCACAATATTCGCATGTTTGCCGATGCTCTGCTGGAAAGAAATCAGGACACGCTGTTTGATGCCGTAGTTATTCCTGGCGGCCCACAGGGAACAGTAAATCTGGCCGCAAACCCGATGGTCGTCGAGTTTATTCGTCGCCACGACGACGCGGGAAAACTGATTTGCCCACTGTGCTCCGCCGCCGCCCGCGTGCTGGGTGGTAACAAACTGCTGAAAGGCCGCCGCTACGTTTGCTCCGGGAATTTATGGCAGGACGTGACCGATGGCGTTTATGTTGACGAGAAAGTCGTGGAAGACGGCAATCTGATCAGCGGCAAAGGGCTGGGAGTCACATTCGACTTTGCCTTTACCCTCGCCAGCCGTCTGACCGGTGACAAAGAAAACGCTAACTTCCAGGTTGAGCACATCGATTACGATTACTGGCGCGTGCCAGCGTAACTGTTCACCAACCTAATGATAAGGCGCGCACCGTCGCGCCTTCCTGCGTGACCTTCTTTTATGAACTAATGCCGATCGTTTAAGAATCGAGATACCGAGGGCTACCACGGTGCAAGGTATCCCTGCGGGAACCTCATCACCGTGTTTCCCCCTAAATCCACGCTTAAGTGAACAACATGACTTTTATTAATAGTCTCAATAACCTTCTCCATAACGCTCGCGGTACTCTTTCGGCGTGATGTCATACCCTTTCTTAAAGACGGCATAAAAATAGGGCAGCGAAGGATAGCCACACATCAACGAGATCTCACCAATCGAGAGCGAGGTCGATATCAGCAAGCTACGCGCCCGATCCAACTTCTCCTCATGAATCATGCCGTGAATGGTCTGGCCGACTTCGTCTTTGAAGCGTTTTTCCAGATTCGAGCGGGAAATCCCTACCGCATCCAGCACCTGCTCAACCTTAATCCCTTTGCAAGCGTGGTAGCGAATAAAGTGCATCGCCTGAATAACGGCAGGATCGTGCACAGAGCGATAATCCGTTGAGCGACGTTCAACCACCCGAACCGGCGGCACCAAAATACGTTGCAGCGGCACATCGGCCTGATTCAACAGCAGTTGGTGCAGCAGTTTCGCTGCGCGATACCCCATTTGCCGCGTACCCTGCGCCACTGACGAGAGCGCGACACGTGAAAGGTAGCGAATCAGATCTTCGTTATCGATCCCGATGACGCACAGCTTTTCCGGTACGGCAATATTCAGGTGTTCGCAGACCTGCAACAGATGACGCGCGCGGGAATCCGTCACCGCAATAATACCCGTCTGCGGCGGTAACCCCTGCACCCAGTCAGCCAGCCGATTTTGCGCGTATTGCCAGTTATCCGGCGAGGTTTCCATTCCCTGATACACCACGCCCTGATACTTTTCTGCCGCAACCAGCTGCCGGAAAGCGTGCTCCCGTTCCTGCGCCCAGCCTTTCCCGCCCGATGCCGGCAAGCCATAAAAAGCAAAGCGGTTCAGCCCTTTCTCTTTGAGGTGCATAAACGCGCTTTCCACCAGTGCATAATTATCTGTCGCGATATAATGCACGGGCGGATAATCCTCGGGCTGATGGTAGGAACCGCCCACCCCGACCAGCGGCACGTTTACATCCTGTAGTAGCCGCTTGATCTCGCCATCGTCAAAATCGGCAATCACGCCGTCGCCCAGCCACTCTTTGATGTTATCAATGCGGCAGCGGAAATCCTCTTCGATGAAGATGTCCCAGTCGCACTGGGAAGCCTGTAAATACTCGCCAACGCCTTCAACCACCTGACGGTCATACACTTTATTGGCGTTGAACAGCAGCGTGATGCGATAGCGTTTTTCAAACATGGCAGTTGGCGCTCATTAATCGCAAGTTCCTTGAATAAAGTCTTCTTCCTTGAATAGCACAGCGCCCCAAGAGGCCAAAATAATTCGCTGATTATTGCGAGCCGCCACGTATTTCCTTCGCAGACTCGACGTCGCATCATACGCGCCGCTTTGTTGCGGTATCCATCCACACCGCCAACAGCAGGATTCCGCCTTTTACGACGTATTGCCAGAACGTCGGCACGTCGAGCATGCTCATCCCGTTATCCAGCGATGCCATGATAAATGCCCCCATCACCGCACCCGCGACGCTACCAATGCCACCCGCCAGGCTGGTGCCACCAATCACGCAGGCAGCAATCGCATCCAGCTCGGCAATGTTCCCGGCGGATGGCGACCCCGCCCCCAGTCGTGAACTGAGAATCAGCCCGGCAACCGCGACCATCAGGCCGTTAATCGCGAACACCGCCATTTTGGTGCGCTCGACATTCACGCCCGATAGGCGGGCAGCATCAATATTCCCGCCCACAGCATAGATGCGGCGACCAAATGCGGTTCGCGTCGCCAGAAAAATACCGCCTAGCATCAACAGCGTCAGCACCAGAACCGGCGTTGGCACACCGCGATAGTCATTCAGCAGATAAATCGCGCCCAGCACCACCAGTGCCGTAAATGTCTGACGGCCAATATCGCCTGCAGGCGGATTTACCGGTAACCCTAATCGGGCGCGGCTGCTGCGCCGACGCCACTGCCAGGCAATAAACACCATTAGTCCGATGGCACCGAACATAAAACCCATGCCGGAAGGCAGGTAGCTTTGCCCAATCTGCGACATCGCCTCGCTGGTCGGAGAAACCGTGGTCCCGTTAGTGATGCCGATCAGAATGCCGCGAAAAGCCAGCATCCCCGCCAGTGTCACGATAAAAGAAGGGACTTTCCGGTAGGCGATCCACCAGCCATTCCACGCACCCAGCAATAATCCCAGCGCGAGCGTCACAACGATGGTCAACGGCAAGGGCCAGCCAAACCAGACATCAAAAATCGCCGCCGCACCGCCCAATAGCCCCATCATCGAACCGACCGACAGATCGATTTCGGCGGAGATAATGACAAACACCATACCGACCGCCAGAATGCCAGTGATCGCCGTTTGCCTCAGCAGGTTGGAGAGGTTACGCGCGCTGAGATACGCCCCGTCGGTCATGTAGGTGAAAAAGAGCATGATGGTGATGATGGCGGCAATCATCACGTAGACCTGAAGATTGATGCTTTTCAACCGTTGCAGCATCGAGGCAGAGCCCGCGATATGTTGTTGTTCAGACTGCGATGTTTTCAGCACGATGTTCACTCCTCAATGCAGCTTCCATAACCTGTTCCTGGGTTAAATCACGATTGACCAAATCCGCTTTGATCCGCCCCTGATGCATCACCAATACCCGATCGCTCAACCCCAGCACTTCGGGCAATTCAGAAGAAATGACAATGACGGCAATGTGCTGTTTTACCAGCGCATTAATGAGCTTATAAATTTCGTATTTAGCACCGATGTCGATGCCGCGCGTGGGCTCATCGAGAATCAGAATGCGGGGATTCAACAGCAGACATTTCGCCAGCACCGCTTTTTGCTGGTTGCCGCCGCTGAGCCGGGCAATCGCCAGCTCTGGACTGGAGGTTTTCACTTTCAGGTTAGCGAGCGACTGCCGGATGATGTCCTGCTCACGGGCATCATCCAGCATGGAAAACGGTCCTGTGAATTGGTCGAGTGCCGCCAGCGTCATGTTCTGCGCCACGCTCATCACCGGGACGATGCCGTCCTTCTTACGGTCCTCCGGTACCATCGCAATGCCTTGTACCATCGCCTGTTGGCAATTGCTGATGGTCACTGGCTTACCGTCAATAAAGATGTCGCCTTGCCAATGGCCGTGATAGGCACCAAACAGGCACTGCACCGTCTCGGTACGCCCTGATCCAACCAGCCCGGCAATGCCGAGAATTTCGCCTCGGTGTAGAGCAAACGAGACATCATCCACCCGACGAATATGGCGATTCACAGAGTGCCAGGCGGTCAGGTGTTCTACGCGCAGTACTTCTTCACCAATGACATGCGGTTCATTGGGATAAAGCTCCGTCAGTTCACGCCCCACCATCATGGCAATGATCTGGTCTTCGCTCAGCTCGGCAGCCGGACGCGTACCAATCGGCTTCCCGTCGCGAATCACACAAATCACATCAGAAATGGCTTTAACTTCGTTAAGCTTGTGCGAGATATAGATGCAGGCGATACCGTGATCGCGCAGATCCTGAATGATTTCCAGCAGGATTGCAGTTTCCCGTTCGGTCAATGAGGCCGTTGGCTCATCCAGCACCAGCAGGCGCACCTGCTTGTTCAGCGCTTTGGCGATTTCCACCAGCTGCTGCTGACCTAATCCAAGCTCACCCACTTTGGTATTCGGGTCAACAGCCAGCTTGACCTGCTCCAGCATGCGCTGGCAGCGGAGATACATATTGTCGTAATCCATCACGCCAAAACGCGTCCACTCGTTGCCCAAAAAGAGGTTCTCCAGCACCGTCATCTCTTTCACTAGCGCCAGTTCCTGATGAATGATCGCGATGCCCTTTTGCTCCGTATCGCGAATATGGTTGGCGCGTAGTTCATCACCAGAGAACACGATCTGCCCGTCATAGCTGCCATACGGGTAAATGCCACACAGCACCTTCATTAAGGTGGATTTCCCTGAGCCATTCTCGCCACACAGCGACAAGACCTGACCCGCGTCCAGTATCATGCTAACGTTGTCTACGGCTTTCACCGCGCCAAACGCCTTGGTGATGTTTTTCATTTCCAACAGATGCGGCATCATTGGCCTCCGTGATTCAGGTGTCTCAGGCCTCGCCTGCGACAGTGGCGAGCCACAACGTGATGTCGTGGCCCGTAAACTTCTTTCCTACATCCTGAAATCTATTGGCGGTGGAGTGCGTTAATACACATCCGCTTTTTTGTGGAAACCATCGGCAACAACGGTGGAATCGATATTGGATTTATCGACGGGAATCGGAGTCAGTAAGAAGGAAGGAATGTCTTTCAACCCATTGTTTAATTTAGCGTTGGATTCCGGCGCTTTATCGGAACCTAGCGCCACGGCGATATCTGCGGCGTCTTTCGCCAGCTTGCTGATCGGTTTATAGACCGTCATGGTTTGCGTGCCTGCCACAATCCGTTTGATTGCTGCCAGATCGGCATCCTGACCGGAAATCGCCACTTTCCCTGCCAATCCCTGTGCGGCAAGCGCCTGAATCGCCCCGCCCGCCGTAGCATCGTTCGATGCCACAACCGCATCAATCTTATTGCTGTTCGCCGTTAGCGCATTTTCCATAATTTTCAGCGCATTCTCTGGTAGCCAGGCATCAACCCACTGATCGCCGACCACTTTTATTTTCCCACTCTCGATCAACGGCGTGAGCACTTTCATTTGCCCCTGACGAAACAGCTTCGCATTATTATCGACCGGTGAACCTCCCATTAAGAAATAGTTCCCGCCAGGTACCTTATCGACGAGATATTTCGCCTGTAGTTCTCCAACCTTCTCATTATCAAATGAAATATAAAAATCCACGTCCGCATTATTAATCATGCGATCGTAAGCAAGCACTTTTATTCCCTCACGTTTTGCTTCCGCAATAACATTACCAAGTACCTGACCGTTATAAGGAATAATCACTAATACATCGACACCGCGATTGATCATGTTTTCTATTTGAGAAATTTGCGTCGCTTCATTGCCGTTTGCTGATTGAACAAAAACATCAGCACCCTGCTTTTTGGCTTGCTCAACAAAAAGATCGCGATCTTTCTGCCAGCGTTCGAGACGCAAGTCATCAATCGCCATACCTATTTTAACGTCCTTCGCGAATCCGGGCTGACAAGCAAGAATGAATACGGCACAAGCTGAGAGTAAAAAATGGTTAACTTTCATCATAGAGTACCTTTTTTATTTAAGATGCAGGGCCTAAGACTCCAATCGCCAGCAAAGTATTGTCGCTAAACATCCCTCCATCAATTACAGATTTTTATCCTCCAATTATGTTTTTTGGTTTAATTTCCGTTTTTTGATACGGGTCATATTTTATTGTCGAGTCACATTTTCATTTTGTTACCTATTGCGAAGCGTATTCAGAGTAAAAGCCCCTTATTTTTGCGACACAGCGCACATTTAATAATTCTCTGAATTTCAGTGTGAAATAACGTAATTGAGGAAACCTTCATCCACTCCGAAAATTAATCCCATTCCCGTCTCTTCCGTCTGGGTGGTTTCTAAGGAGTTAACGATGCAAGCCTATTTTGAACAGATCGAAAAAGTCCGTTATGAAGGTAGCCAAAGCAACAATTCCTTCGCCTTTCGTCACTACAACCCCGATCAGGAAATACTCGGTAAACGTATGGCGGACCACTTGCGTTTTGCCGTCGCGTATTGGCACACGTTCTGCTGGAACGGCGCGGATATGTTCGGCGTCGGCTCTTTTGCCCGGCCGTGGCAGCAGTCAGGCGATGCACTGGAGCTGGCGAAGCGCAAGGCGGATATCGCATTCGAATTTTTTCAAAAGCTCAGCGTGCCTTACTACTGCTTTCATGACGTCGATGTGGCGCCGGAAGGGAACTCACTGAAAGAGTATCTGCATAACTTTGCGGTCATTACTGATGTACTGGCGGAAAAACAACAGGATAGCGGTGTGAAGCTGCTGTGGGGCACCGCCAACTGCTTCACCCATCCCCGCTACGGCGCAGGCGCAGCGACCAATCCTGACCCAGACGTCTTTGCCTGGGCCGCCACGCAGGTGTTCACCGCCATGAACGCGACCCAAAAACTGGGTGGTGAAAACTATGTGCTGTGGGGCGGGCGTGAAGGATATGAAACCCTGCTCAATACCGACCTGCGTCAGGAACGTGAACAGATCGGCCGCTTCATGCAGATGGTCGTCGAGCATAAACACAAAATCGGCTTTCAGGGCACGCTGCTCATCGAACCGAAGCCGCAGGAACCGACCAAACATCAATACGATTATGATGTCGCCACCGTTTATGGCTTCCTGAAGCAGTTTGGGCTAGAAAAAGAGATTAAAGTCAACGTGGAAGCCAACCACGCTACGCTGGCAGGCCATTCCTTCCATCATGAAATCGCCACCGCGGTCGCGCTGGGCATTTTCGGATCTGTCGATGCGAACCGCGGCGATCCGCAGCTCGGCTGGGACACCGATCAGTTCCCTAACAGCGTGGAAGAGAACGCGCTGATCATGTACGAAATTCTCAAAGCGGGTGGCTTCACAACGGGTGGCCTGAACTTTGATGCCAAAGTTCGCCGCCAAAGCACCGATCGCTATGACCTTTTCCATGCGCATATCGGCGCGATGGATACGATGGCACTGGCGCTCAAGGTTGCCGCCAAAATGATTGAAGATGATAAGCTCAATCAGCTAGTCGCTAAACGCTATGCGGGATGGAACGGGGAACTGGGTCAGCAAATCCTACAAGGTAAGGCCTCGCTGGAATCGCTTGCTCAATATGCGGAAAGCCATCAACTGGCACCACAGCACCAGAGTGGCCAGCAGGAATTGCTGGAAAATCTGGTTAACCGCCACCTATACCCTAAATAATTCGAGTTTCAGGAAGGCGGCAAGAGAGGGAATCCCGATGAGCTTACTCANNGCAACTTGAAGTATGACGGGTAATTTGGCTAAAACGGTACGCCCCCCCCTGCGACAGACTAAACCCTGTCGCAGAGGCTTATCAGGAGCCACTATGTATATCGGTATTGATCTGGGTACTTCCGGAGTGAAAGCCATCCTTCTGGATGAAGCAGGCAAGGTGGTTGCCAGCCATAGCGCCGCGTTGAGCATTTCCCGTCCGCATCCGCTTTGGTCGGAGCAAGCGCCTGAAGACTGGTGGCAGGCAACCGATCAGGCATTACACGGGTTGGCGGTAGCACATAGCCTTCGTGCCGTGAAAGCACTGGGGCTGACCGGGCAAATGCACGGGGCAACCTTGCTGGATGCACGCCAGAATGTGCTGCGACCCGCGATCCTCTGGAATGACGGACGCAGCGCAGCCCAATGCCGAACGCTGGAACAACAGGTACCAACATCGCGTCAGATTACCGGCAACCTGATGATGCCGGGCTTTACCGCGCCCAAGCTGAAATGGGTGCAAGAAAACGAAAGCGAGATCTTCCGCCAAATCGATAAAGTTCTGCTACCGAAAGACTATCTCCGCTGGCGTCTGACAGGGGAATTTGCCAGCGATATGTCCGATGCGGCTGGAACGCTTTGGCTAGACGTAGCCAAACGAGAGTGGAGCGATACCCTGCTGGAAGCCTGCGCGCTGAGCCGCAAGCATATGCCCACACTGTATGAAGGCAGCCAGATTACCGGCCATCTTCGAGCTGACATCGCCAGCCACTGGGGCATGGATCCTGTCCCCGTCATTGCTGGCGGTGGGGATAACGCAGCAGGTGCGATTGGCGTCGGGCTGTATCAAACGGGTCAGGCGATGCTGTCTCTCGGCACATCCGGCGTTTACTTCGCCGTCAGCGATGGCTTTCTCAGCAATCCGCAGCATGCCGTCCACAGTTTCTGCCACGCGCTGCCGAATACCTGGCACCTGATGTCCGTGATGTTAAGCGCCGCATCCTGTCTCGACTGGGTCGCCCGTCTGACGCACGCGGAGAGCGTTCCCGCGCTGCTGCAGAAAATCGCCTCGACACCAGCCGATGACACGATAACACCAGTGTGGTTCTTGCCTTACCTTTCTGGCGAACGCACGCCGCATAATAATCCCGATGCCAAAGGCGCATTCTGGGGGCTCACCCATCAGCACGGACGCCCGGAACTGGCAAAAGCAGTATTAGAAGGGGTGGGCTTTGCGCTTGCCGACGGCATGGATGCACTGCATATGACGGGGCTTAAGCCCGATAGTATTACGCTGATTGGCGGCGGCGCACGCAGCGCCTACTGGCGGCAAATGCTGGCGGATATCAGCGGTCAAATGCTGGAGTACCGCACGGGAGGGGATGTCGGCCCTGCGCTGGGTGCGGCACGTCTGGCGCAAATCGCCATGCATCCGCATACGCCACTGGCAGAACTCCTGCCGCCGCTACCGCTGGAACAGATTCATCACCCCGCCCCCCAGCGTCACGCAAACTATGCCGAGCGGAGGCGTACATTTAAAGCGCTCTACCAGCAGCTTAGTCCGCTGATGTAGTACCAATCATCAGCTCACCCAGCGACGCACATCGATTTTCTGTAGCGCCATCGAAAGCAGCAGGCTGGCCCCCAGCGCGATGGCGAAAACAGAAAAGATGTCGAGAACTGGGTGGGATGGCAGCATCACATCATGCGTGCGCAGATAGTGAATGAACAGCGCGTGGAAACCGTAAATCGCCAGCGAGTGGCGCGAAATGGTGGCAAAGCCCGGTAAAATCCGCTGGCTTCCGTAATGCTTAAACACTACCAGAAGGCTGACCGCAGCCAGAAACACCAGCGGGCCACAGTAAATGTAAAATGTCTGGGTGAACGAATCGTTCAATAATGTGTGGTGCTTCGTTCCCATCGCAATCAACGCGACACACGCAATGAAAAAGGGGATAGCGGCTAGCACGACTTTCTTTGGTACTTCCAGCATGCCCAGCGCACGCCCCAGTGCGGCGTACAGCACATAGTAAAACGTATCGCCGTAAATATAGAGATTCACGGGCAGTAATTTAAATCCTTCAAATTCCACTCGCCCCGTATTGGGGTTAGCGACAACGGCCAGCAAGATAATCAAGACGGCTAAATATTTACCCGATACCGGCTTGATAGTAATAAGTGGAGAAAGTAGATAAATCACGATAATCGCGTAGAAAAACCATAAGTGATAAAAGATCGGTTTTTGCAGCGCATGATGCAATGAATTCAGGCCATTAATCGGCGTAAGCGTCGCAATATAGATCAGCGCGACCGTACTGTAGAAAAGCAGACATAAGCCGATACGCAGAAAATGCTTCTTCCCCGCGCGACGTTCACCAAAGAATAAATAGCCCGAGATCATAAAAAACAGCGGAACGCAGACGCGCGAGGCAGAATTCAGGATATTCGCCACATCCCAGTGCCCGTCGCCCGGCGTGCCACCCGCCGTAATAGAGTACGTTGTGCTATGAATCAGAACGACCATCATGCAGGCCAACGCCCGCAGGTTATCAATCCAGCCGATCTTATCCGTCATGCACAACCTCTTGAAAGAAAAGCGCTATTCAAAACAGCGTAGCCGTTGTTAAGCGCTGGCACAATCGATTATTAACAACCAGCAACTATCAATGATCGGCTATCAACAATCGGGTAAATCTGAGTGATAAGGACGGATTAATGCAGGCAAATCATATGGGTTAACGCCATGCGTACTCACCAGAAAAGGCAAGAACAGCACGGCGTTCGTGAATCAGAACAGCCCCATCGGCTTATCAGAGTAGCTCACCAACAGGCACTTGGTTTGCTGATAGTGTTCCAGCATCATTTTATGGTTTTCACGCCCGATACCGGACTGCTTATAACCCCCAAATGCCGCATGCGCCGGATAGGCGTGATAACAGTTGGTCCAGACACGTCCGGCCTGAATACCGCGCCCCATCCGGTAAGCAATATTGCCGTTACGGCTCCACACGCCAGCCCCCAGACCGTATTCCGTATCGTTGGCGATCTCCAGTGCGTCATCCATCGTTTTGAAGGTCGTGACCGCCAGCACCGGTCCAAAAATTTCCTCCTGGAAGACGCGCATACTGTTTTTACCGAACAAGATCGTCGGCTCCAGATAGTATCCTTCCGCCAGCCCGCTCGGCATCGCCTTGCGCTGACCGCCCGTGAGCACGCGTGCACCCTCTTTCTTACCGATATCAATATAGTTAAGGATGGTGTCAAGCTGACCTGCGGATACCTGCGCGCCCATCATGGTTTTGCTATCCAGCGGGTTACCGATGCGGATAGCCTCAACGCGCTTGATTGCCCGTTCCATAAAACGATCGTAGATAGATTCCTGCACCAGCGCACGGCTTGGACAGGTACAGACCTCGCCCTGATTGAAGGCAAACAGCGTGAAGCCTTCGAGCACTTTGTCAAAGAAGCTGTCTTCCTTGTCCATCACATCGGCAAAGAAGATGTTCGGCGATTTACCGCCCAGCTCCAGCGTTACCGGCGTCACGTTCTGCGCCGCATAGCTCATGATCTGCTGGCCCACCTCAGTCGATCCGGTGAATGCCACTTTCGCAACGCGTTTCGACGTCGCCAGATATTCACCAATTTCGCTACCCGACCCATTAACGACATTAATAACGCCTGGCGGCAGCAGATCCTGAATCAGTTCCATCAAAATCAACACCGACATCGGCGTCAGTTTGGCGGGTTTCAGCACAATACAGTTGCCGGCGGCCAGCGCGGGTGCCATCTTCCAACAGGCCATTAGCAGCGGGAAGTTCCAGGGAATAATTTGCCCAACAACGCCGAGCGGCTCATGAAAATGATAAGCCACGGTATCGCCGTCAATTTCGCTAATCCCTCCTTCTTGCGCGCGGATACAGGCCGCGAAATAGCGGAAGTGGTCAATCGCCAGCGGCACATCCGCCCCACGGGTTTCGCGTATCGGTTTACCGTTATCCCAAGTTTCCACCTGCGCCAGCAGCTCAAGATTTTGCTCCATCCGGTCGGCGATTCGGTTAAGCACCAACGCGCGCTCCTGCACCGACAGGCCGCCCCATTCCGCTTTTGCCTTGTGAGCGGCATCCAGCGCGTGATCAATATCCCGCGTTGACGAACTGGCCACTTCACACAGCGCTTGACCAGTTACTGGCGTCAAATTGACAAAATACTGACCAGCATCAGGTGGAACCCAAGCTCCGCCGATAAAATTGTCATAGCGTTTTTTCAGATTGAGAGAACCGTATTCGCCAGATGCGGATCGGCCTTCGAGATTATCGTGCGCCATTTCAGTCTCCTTTCATTTCCGAGTGAGCGGCCATGCCGCAGTGAAAAAAGAGGTAAACAGTAAGCAGTTAAATTAAGCCTATACGGGGTATGGGATTAACGACAGGATTCGGCCAGAGAAGAAGGTAACTCTTCGAGTTGACGCACAGTTTTTTGCGAGAAAAAGTCGCCTCCCTTCAGGCGCGGTGAGGTATGCCCTAAATAATTCAAGTTTCAGGCAGGCGGCAAGAGAANNAGGCGGCAAGAGAGGGAATCCCGATGAGCTTACTCAGGTAAGTGATTCGGGTGACTAAGCGCAGCCAACGCACATACAACTTGAAGTATGACGGGTATAATACTTTTAATTTCCAGGGTTACTAACATGCAGGTATTTCAGGTGGAAGGGGTTCATTTACCAGCGGATGCCGCCCTTGAAGGCGCGACGCAACATTCAGTCTATCATCCCGATTCGCTGCAGCAACCCCAGTCTGACTGGCTGGCGGAAGAGGTTCCCGTTGCATTGGTTTATAACGGCATATCGCATGTCGTCATGATGGCCTCGCCGAAGGAACTGGAACAGTTCGCTCTCGGGTTCTCCTTATCTGAAGGCATTATTCAATCACCCGCTGATATCTACGGCATCGATGTACAGGCTGCCTGTAATGGCATCGAAGTACAGATTGAGCTGTCGAGCCGACGCTTCGCGGGGCTAAAAGAACGCCGCCGGGCGATGGATGGTCGCACAGGTTGCGGCGTATGTGGTGTAGAGCAGCTCGCGGAAATCGGCAAACCGCTCACACCTCTGCCCTTCACACAGACATTTTCCCTTAGCAAGCTTGAAAACGCGCTGGTGCGGCTGCGCGATGTGCAGAAGATCGGTCAAGTGACAGGCTGTACTCACGCCGCAAGCTGGATCGCGCCAGACGGCACGCTGTCTGGGGGAAGTGAAGACGTCGGTCGCCATGTCGCGTTGGATAAACTGCTGGGTACCCGAGCGAAACAGGGGTGGCAGCAAGGCGCTGCGCTGGTTTCCAGTCGAGCCAGCTATGAAATGGTCCAAAAATCCGCCATGTGCGGCGTGGAAATCCTGTTTGCTGTCTCAGCGGCAACCTCACTGGCTGTGGAGGTCGCGCAGCGCTGCAACCTGACGCTGGTCGGTTTTTGTCGGCCGGGACATGCGACTATCTACACGTATCCGCAGCGTCTGAGCGCGTAAGAAACACCACCCAAGTCGTGGCGTTTTGCAGGCGACGGGTATAGATTAATTTGTTTTTACATAGTGCAATAACGACATAAGCGTTTGTTATCATGAAGTAAAGCAATCTGGTTCATGCTACCCGTTCGAGAATAATCATTTTCAATATCATTTAATTAACTATAATGAAGGTATTGCTTACGCGGTACTCACAACACAGTGCCGTAACATTTTTTTTACCATGGAGATGCTAAACATGAGTTATTCACTGCCATCGCTGCCTTATGCTTATGACGCACTGGAACCGCATTTCGACAAAGAAACGATGGAAATTCACCATTCCAAACACCATCAGGCTTACGTCAATAATGCTAACGCCGCGCTGGAATCTCTGCCTGAACTGGCTACATTGTCTGCTGAAGAGCTGATCGCTCAACTGGATAAAGTTCCTGCGGAAAAAAGAACGGCACTGCGTAACAACGCGGGTGGCCACGTTAACCACAGCCTGTTCTGGAAAGGCCTGAAAGTCGGCACGACGCTGACTGGCGATCTGAAAGCCGCCATCGAGCGTGATTTCGGTAGCGTTGACGCGTTTAAAGAAAAATTTGAGCAAGCAGCAGCAACCCGCTTTGGTTCTGGCTGGGCGTGGCTGGTACTGAAAGACGACGGCAAACTGGCCGTTGTGTCTACCGCAAACCAAGACAGCCCGCTGATGGGTGAAGCCGTTTCTGGCACATCCGGCTACCCTATCGTCGGTCTGGACGTATGGGAACATGCTTACTACCTGAAATATCAGAACCTTCGTCCAGCTTATGCTAAAGCATTCTGGAACGTGTTGAACTGGGACGAAGCCGCTGCCCGTTTTGCTAGCGCAAAAAAATAAAAACGCTGAGTGCCTGATACCATCAGGCCTCTTCTGCGTTTGAATATAAACTGGAATAACAGTCTGTTATTCCAGTTTTTTATTATCCCTACCTGGACATCGAGCCGCATGTACGCTGGCATTCCTCTCTCACTGGCGCATAAAGTTTCGGAGTAGTGTGCCGATATCCATTGCAGGTTTTTATTATATTATTGTGCAGGGATAAGTTTGGTAAGCGGCAATCCGAGATGCTAACACGGCTAAATAAGTGTGCATCAGGATAGTGAATTCGACTCAATACGATATAGTGGTGGGATGTGATGGCGATGAATTTTGACAATCTAAAAGTCGGTAAGAAATTAGGCTTAGGCTTTTTCCTTATTCTGCTGATGACCATGGTGATTGCAGGTGCAGGCATTATGCATATTGGCTCACTGAAAGACAGTATTAATAAAGTTAACTTAAGCAACGATATTAATGATGAAATTAACCAGGCTAAATATTACCGCGCATTATACGGCACCACCTATAACCCTGATGATATAAAAAAGAACGTTGAGCACATTGCCAATGTGAGTAAACTCGCTGAAAAAGCAAAAGAGTTTCACTGGCCAGAAAGTGATGCCAAGAAAATAGCCAGCATCCCAGCATTAATTAGTAGTTATCAGGAAAAGCAAAGTAATTATATTAATGCAGTGGGAAAAAAGGATGCCGTCAGAAAAAGCTGGAATATCTCAACAACAGAAAAACCGCTAGAACAGCTCAACGATCAATTAAAGACGGACAACAACAGCACGACTCTTCAATTATTACTTTCTGACCTGAACCAAAAATTGATTGCCGTCCGCTACCACGTTCGTGGGTTATTACTGTCTACCAATAAAGAATCTGAAGAAAAGCTGACGGATGCCATCAACGCAGCACAAACGTCATTGACCTTCCTGTATCAGAGCCTGTCTGCCGAACAGCGTGAAACGCTGGCTCCCGTTCTGACAATAATGAACAATTATGAAGAGCAGGTTCTGGCCTATATGCCGGCCTATGAAGAAGAAATGGCGCAGGCGGGGCAAATGCGGGGAGTTGCCGATCAGTTGAATAGCGTTATCACATCATTGCTCAACGATCAGTTGGCAGCATCGCAGGAAGATATTCGCAATGCCACGCTACAAATGGGCATCGCAACACTGATTACGCTACTGCTTGGTCTGCTGATTTCCTGGTTCATTTCACGCCAAATCACCACTCCGCTTGGCAATACATTGAGCATGGCTGAAAAAATCGCAACAGGCGACCTCACCATGTCCATCAACACGACGCGTAAGGATGAGCTGGGTCAGTTGATGAGTGCAATGTCGAAAATGAATGACAACCTGCACAATATGATCGATGAAATTCGCGTCGGCGTAAGCCAGATTTCTAACGCGTCCAGCGAGATCGTCGCGGGTAACATAGACCTGTCATCGCGTACCGAGCAGCAGGCCGCTGCCGTTGAGCAAACCGCCGCCAGCATGGAGCAACTCACCGCGACGGTTAAGCAAAACGCGGATAACGCACACCACGCGAACAAGCTGGCAATCAGCGCATCTCAAACCGCGAAACAAGGCGGTGAGCAGGTGAATAACGTGGTACAAACCATGACGGCGATTGAGAGCAGTTCTAAACGTATCGCGGAAATCACGTCCGTCATCAACAGCATCGCCTTCCAAACCAACATTCTGGCATTGAACGCCGCCGTGGAAGCCGCTCGCGCTGGTGAACAAGGCCGCGGCTTTGCCGTGGTTGCCAGCGAAGTCCGTAGCCTTGCCCAGCGCAGTTCTCAGGCCGCGAAGGAAATCGAAGGCCTGATCTCTGAATCGGTTACTCAGGTATCACGCGGAGCGACGCTGGTTGGCAATGCTGGTAAAACGATGAATGATATCGTCACCTCTATCACGCAGGTGCATGACATCATGGGTGAAATTGCTACCGCATCGGATGAACAAAGCCGCGGAATCAGCCAGGTTAGCCAGGCGATTGTTGAGATGGACAGCACCACGCAGCAGAACGCCGCACTGGTTCAACAATCCTCTGCCGCTGCCGACTCGCTGGAAGAGCAGGCAAGACTGCTGAAGCAGGCGGTTTCTGTCTTCCGTCTGGCAAACTCACAGCATGATGACACCCCAGCGGGTATCGCGTTTGCCGACCAAACGCATCGTCTGCGCGCGCCGCGCTAATATCAACAACCGTACCAAAAACGACAAAGCCCCTGTTAAACAGGGGCTTCATCAACGAATCCATCACCAGCATCGGCCTGCGCAGAGAAGAAACCTCAGAACGGTTTCGGCGCGAAGCCTGTCATCTCTTTTAAACCCATCTCGCGCCCCAGTGCCGTCATCGGGTGCACCACCACCAAACCGCGAACGCTTTTCTTCAACGTCCCCATATCAGCTTGCTCTTTTTTAGTAATCGCACGTTTGAAAGGCAGGCTTGCCAACTTCTGTGCTTCTTTGCTGAGCTTCTGTTCTCTCACGTTACGCAGGCGCTCGATTTCAGCCGTTAGCTTCTCGCATGCCTCCAGATTGAGGGCGATTGCTTCAGCATCACCTTGTTCCAGCAGCGTGGTCTGCTTATGCGTCAGCTTATCCAGTTGGTCGCTAAGGCGCTTGATCTCTGCTTTTTCCTGCTCTTTCATAAAAGATAACCTATATAACGGGAGAATAATGCGGGGCACAGCATACACTATACGCTAAATAATTCGAGTTGCGTGAAGGCGGGAACCGCATGACATGACGCAGTGACATAATATAGCGGAATGGGATTAAAACGCCTTTTTCAGACTGATTTGCGCAATCAATGTGGTCAGGGATAGCACCAGCGTGGAGCGCACCATCTGCTGATAACGCTGCCGCTGCATACTCACCAAAAGCAAATCGGCATCGTCTGCCCCCGGCGGCAAAGCGGGTTCTGTAGGCAACGCCGCAACGCAGTGCAGTTCGCCGATAGGCCCCAGAATTTCATCATCAGTAAAACGGTAATGCCGATCGTCATGTGCCAGCTCTTCGCCCAACGCCATTAACAGTTCCGCATCTTCGTACTCTTTACGGCTGATCATTCCCAGGCCATAAATCAGTTTCAGGCGCACGGAAAGGTCGCCCAGCGGGCCCGTTCCCGTCATCAGGGGTTCAACGGCATATTTCACCGCATAGTCATCTTTACGGAACACCTGCAACATCAGGATACTGACCGCTTCAGCCAGCAGCTCGACGGCGCAGAGCATAAAGTCGCGCACGGTATTCCCTGAGTTCAGCGCTTCCAGAACCCGGTTTTCAAACGCCTGTGTTTCTTCCATCGTCACTTCTCGACCCTTTAACCCCGCCCACAGCATCCCCATCTCGGCAGCATGCTTACCGGCAGGTGTGGCGACATCCTATCCCCGACGTCGCCCGCATACCTTACAGAGTGTCGAAAAGACCACACCTGCCTGATGACGAGACACGCCGATTACTGCATGGCGTTATACACATTCACTGCTTGCGCGACAACCTCGCTGTCAGCATCCAGACCAGAAATCTGCACCAGCGCCGCCTGCGGCCCCTGAGTACGGATTAATTCAGCCAGTTCCAGCGCCTGCGGATCCTGTTCACTGCGATAATGCATCGCGGCAGCAATGCCGGTAATCAGGTTGTCATGCGGCAAATGGTATTCCAGCGTGCCGAGCAGCGGCTTGATCAAACGGTCGCCTGCACTCAGCTTGCGCAGCGGCTGACGGCCAACGCGCTCTACGTCATCGTGCAGATGCGGGTTTTCAAAGCGGCTGAGAATCTTGTTGATATAGGCCGCGTGTTTCTCTGCATCAAAACCGTAGCGTTTGATGAGTACCGCGCCGCTCTCTTCCATTGCGCCTTTGACCACGGCCCTGACTTTCGGGTCGAGAATCGCATCGCGGATCGTTTGATGACGCGCCTGCTGGCCGAGGTAGGCCGTAATCGCATGGCCAGTATTCAGCGTAAAGAGCTTACGCTCGACAAATGCCATCAGGTTGTCGGTCAGTTCCATGCCGGGAATCGCTGGCGGTTCACCGCAGAACTGGGTTTTATCGACAATCCATTCGCTGAAGGTTTCTACCGTCACCGCCAGCACATCGTCGCTACCGGCTTCGGAAGGAGGAACGATGCGATCCACGGCGGAATCCACGAATCCCACGTGCTCAACCACCCATTCCTGATGGCCTTCCGGCAGCAGTTTCAACACATGCTGTTTTAACTGACTGGTGCCACGCACCATATTTTCACAGGCAATAATGTTCAACGGCCGGGTATTGCCGTCGTTATGACGCTTAACCAGCCCCTGAGCGATAGTTCCGGCGATTTTTTCCAGAATCTGCGGCCCCACAGCGGTCGTCACCAGATCGGCCACGGCAATCAGCGCGACGGCATCCTGGCTGCCGCTGTGAACGGCGCTAACGTTGCTCACGGTATCAACCTGCGTGTTATCGCCGACAATCCGCACCGTATAGCTGGTACGGCTGTTCAGGGCATCCAACAGCGGCTGATTGACGTCAGCGAATGTCAGTTCGACGTTGGCATCGGCCAACAATTTTCCAATAAACCCACGGCCAATATTACCCGCGCCAAAGTGTAATGCTTTCATGAGACATAACCTTAAAAAAACATAAAAAGAGGCCGCCCGCAGGCGGCCCTAGCCACATCAATTAGGCACTCTTTTTACCGGAGAGTAAGTCGAGCACATCCTGAACATCCTGGGTCTGTGCCAGACGTTCAATGACAGCATCATCATCTAGCGCGTTGGTCAGACTGGTGATGACCTGAATATGTTCGTTGTTGCGAGCGGCAATACCGATAACCAGACGCGCAACCTCATCTTCTTCATCGCCAAAGCGAACGCCTTCAGGATATTGGCAGAAGACAACGCCCGTTTTCAGTACGCGGTCTTTCGCTTCAATCGTACCGTGCGGCACGGCAATCGATTCGCCCAGATAGGTGGAGGTCAGCTTTTCACGTTCCAGCATCGCTTCAACATACGCAGGCTCGACATAGCCGCCTTTCACCAGTTGCTCACCGGCGAAACGGATTGCCTGCTCTTTGTCTGTCGCATGCTGATTCAGGAACACATTGCCTGCACCCAGTTGGAACAGGTTAGCCTGTGCGTCGGCGACAGCAGGTGCTAGCGTCGCGACGGCTTCAGACTTCACGGCACCCTGTGCTGCGGTAAGACGTGCCACTAGATCGCTATACAGACCGCTATCAAGGAAGTTAGTCAGCGAAATGTGCTGTGCCTGCGGCGCATGACGCATCGCACGTTCGGTCAAGTCGCGGTGCGTAATCACCAGATCGACATCGTCCGGCAAACTATTTATCGCGCTGTTAGTCACCGAAATGTTGGTCAGCCCAGCATCCTGAACTTTCTTGCGCAGCACACCCGCACCCATCGCGCTGGAACCCATACCGGCGTCACACGCTACGATGATTTTACGCACGGTGCTCATATCACCGCTGACACCGACATTAGTCGCCGTACCTTTAGAAGACGCTTTCATTTCCTGCATGCGGCGCGTTGCATCGCCCAGGTCTTCTTCTTTTTGCTTGGTGCTTTTCAGCAGAATCGCCGACACAATGAAGGACACCGCGAAAGCCGCTGCAATAGCGGCAAGGTTAGCGAAGTAAGCGCCTTTTGGCGTCATCGCCAGCACAGCCAGAATGGAGCCTGGAGACGCAGGAGAAACCAAACCGCCGCCCAGTACACTCAGCGTAAACACGCCGGTCATCCCGCCCAGAATCACCGCAATAATCAGACGCGGATTCATCAGCACATAAGGGAAGTAGATTTCGTGAATCCCGCCCAGGAAGTGGATAATCGCCGCACCCGGTGCTGATTCTTTCGCATTCCCACGACCGAAGAACATGTACGCCATCAGCACGCCCATACCCGGGCCTGGATTCGCTTCGATCAGGAAGAAAATAGATTTGCCCGTTTCCGTCGCCTGCTGAATGCCCAGCGGTGAGAAGATACCGTGGTTAATGGCGTTGTTCAGGAACAGAATTTTCGCCGGTTCAACGAAGATAGACGTAAACGGCAGCAGGTTGTTCTGCACCATCAGGTTAACGCCGGAAGCCAGCACCTGAGAGAAGACTTCAACTAGCGGACCAATCGCCAAAAACGACAGGATTGCCAACAACATACCGATGATACCGGCAGAGAAGTTGTTGACCAGCATTTCAAAGCCGCTCTTGATTTTACCGTCGACCATGCGGTCAAAACGTTTGATCGCCCAGCCGCCCAACGGGCCCACAATCATGGCGCCGAGGAACATCGGGATATCGGTCCCGACGATCACACCCATCGTCGTAATCGCACCCACCACGCCGCCACGCTCACCGAATACCAGACGTCCGCCGGTATAACCAATCAGCAATGGCAGCAAATAGGTAATCATCGGACCGACGAGCTTCGCCAATGTTGCATTGGGGAACCAGCCAGTAGGGATAAACAGCGCGGTAATAATACCCCAGGCGATAAAAGCGCCAATATTGGGCATGACCATATTACTGAGGAAGCGACCAAAGTTTTGCACCTTGATCTTAATATCTGGTGAAAGCATAAAAACACACCCCTATTGAAACGCGCTGACAATAAGAGCGCGTGGTAATTATCGTGAGACGGCGTGGCAATAAAAACACCGATTACCACAAGAAGACTTCCGTCATTATTACTGTATGCAGCGCGGACTCTAACACGCTGTTTTCATACCGCAACTCCATGGCGGTAACGTGACAAAAATCACACAACCACCCTACATCAACGATACAAATAGGTGATTTACTTCACAAAAAACCATTAAAAATGAAAAACTAAACAGATTTTTAGACAAACACCGCGACTTATGTGTGATGTTAATCACACTTTTCAGGTCTGTATTTGTTTTATTTATGTGATGTTAATCACAATTTATTTTTTACCCTCTCACCAGCCACACGCATCTTATCCAGAATACCTCTCTGCCATATCGCATCGCTAAAGCGTCGGAGCACGACGCAGTTAGGGATAGTTCACGCCAGTTATTCCTCTGAGCGCATTCATTAAATTCTGCTGCTGTAGAGGTAACGCTGCCACCATGCTGTTATATTGCGCCACCTGTTGCGGCGTACGGAATTGCACAGACGTGCCATTAAACACCGCCTGATCGCCCTGAGCCTGAAGGAAATCGCCGATCTGAATCAGGCTCTGTGCGAAGGCAATCGCATTCGGAATGGCAGGTAGCAGCGCATTGGTAGGCTGTATTACCGTGCGTGCATACAACCGCTCATAGGGTATTTGCACGTCTTCGGGCTGTTTTAGCAGCCGATGGGCGTTGTCCGCCTGCACTTTCGCCGACTGCACATGCTGGCTCAGCAGGTTCATTGCCCCGATGGATTGGCGAAGATCATCACGCTGCGTCAGATAGTCTTTAGGAACACGAATACGGGAAATTTGTCCCAACATCGGTGTTAAACTGCCGGACACGGCCTGATTAAACTGCTGAGAAAAGGTGGTTAACATCGCGTAATCGTTAGTGAAATTGCCAAAATTCTTCTTCTGCTCTTCCGTCAACGTCGGCAATGTCCCATCCTGCTGCGACTGCACGCTTTGCAGGAACGCAACGAATGCCTTCCGCTGATCGGCTTCGCTGTCACCACAGGCAGCCAGCTGCAATGCCGCAAGAATAACCAGAACTGGCAGCAGCCAGCGTGAACGGTACGTCATCAGCCTTCTCATTCCCTACTCCTGTTACGCTTACTGCCCCACCAGCCATGCTTTATTCAAACAAAAACACGCTGACGACGGATTTTCCATGACAAGATTTTCTACGACATAAGCATAGTCGAATCAGGTTGGCTGTGCAGAAAAAGGCCAGCTCTGACAACGAATACCGATTGTTTAAGCATCGGGATACACGGAGCGACGATAGGATTTTACCAACGGAGTCGTCAGTCGATACGGATCGATACAAATCGATACCGCGGGGTGAGGCGGGACGCTTTGCGGCGCGGAAAAAAATAACCCCCGAACGGGCGAACCGACTCGGGGGTGGGGATGACGTAACGCTATTGTCGTTATTGCAGCACGGAAATATCCGCAACCTGCAAGAACAGCTCACGCAGTTGGCTCAGCAGCGTCAGGCGGTTCACTCGAACCTGCTCATCTTCCGCCATGACCATCACCTGATCGAAGAACGCATCGACAGGCTCACGCAGTGAGGCCAGCTCAACCAGCGCTTCCTGATAGCGACCTTCAGCAAACAGCGGCGTCAGTTTGTCGCGCAGCACGACAAGGTGCGTGGCCAGCGTAATTTCCGCCGCGTCTTTCAATACGGCAGCGTTGACGCTCTCGTTCAGCGTATCGGTAGACTTCGCCAGAATGTTGGAAACGCGCTTGTTAGCCGCTGCCAGCGCTGCGGCGGCATCCAGCGAACGGAAGTGGCTGACGGCTTTCACGCGGGCATCGAAATCAGCCGGACGTGTCGGACGACGCGCTAATACCGCCTGAATGGTATCCACGCTGTGGCCTTCTTCCTGATACCAGGCACGGAAGCGACCGAGCATAAACTCAATCACGTCATCCACAACCTTGGCATTAGACAGCTTATCGCCATACAAACGCACCGCTTCTTCGGTCAGCGTCTGCAAATCCAGCGGCAGACGTTTTTCGACGATAATGCGCAGCACACCGAGGGCAGCACGACGCAGCGCAAACGGGTCTTTGTCGCCTTTCGGGTGTTGGCCGATGCCAAAAATCCCTGCCAGCGAATCCATTTTGTCGGCAATCGCCAACGCACACGCCACCGCAGAAGACGGCAGTTCGTCACCCGCAAAGCGTGGCTGATACTGCTCATTCAATGCCACAGCAACATCTTCCGCTTCGCCATCATGACGCGCATAGTGCATCCCCATCACGCCCTGCGTGTCGGTGAATTCGAACACCATGTTGGTCATCAGGTCACACTTGGACAGCAGACCCGCACGCGTCGCGTGATTCACATCAGCGCCAATCTGACCAGCAACCCAGCCAGCCAGCGCCTGAATACGGTCAGTTTTGTCGCGTAATGAACCTAACTGCTGCTGGAACAAGACGGTTTCCAGACGCGGCAGGTGATCTTCCAAACGCTTCTTACGGTCGGTATTGAAGAAGAATTCGGCGTCAGCCAGACGCGGGCGCACCACTTTTTCGTTACCGGAAATAATCTGCTGTGGATCTTTGGATTCGATATTGGCAACAAAAATGAAGTTTGGCAGCAGATTGCCGCTGTTGTCGTAAACCGGGAAATACTTCTGGTCACCTTTCATGGTGTAAACCAGCGCTTCGGACGGCACCGCGAGGAATTTTTCTTCAAATTTCGCGGTCAACACCACTGGCCATTCCACCAGCGAGGTGACTTCTTCCAGCAGGCTGTCGCTCAGATCGGCATTACCGCCAATCTTGCGTGCGGCTTCTTCTGCATCGGCTTTGATTTTCGCTTTACGCGCATCGTAGTCAGCGACGACTTTACCGCGCTCCAGCAGAATCTGCGGATACTGTTCGGCGTTATCGATCGTAAATTCAGCTTCACCCATAAAGCGGTGGCCGCGAAGAGTACGAGCGGAATCGATACCCAATACCTGACCGGGGATCAGTTCTTCACCCAGCAGCATGGTTACCGTGTGCACCGGACGCACAAACTGCGTCTCTTTGTCGCTCCAGCGCATCAATTTTGGAATCGGCAGCTTCGATAATGCAGTGCTTACCATGCCAGCCAGCAGTGTCTGCGCCTGTTCTCCTTTCGCGTGGGCGCGATACAGCAGCCACTCGCCTTTGTCGGTCGTCAAACGTTCAGCTTGCTCAACGGTAATACCACAGCCACGCGCCCAGCCTTCTGCCGCTTTGGTCGGTTTGCCTTCAGCATCAAACGCTTGTGAGATCGCCGGACCACGTTTTTCTACTTCGCGATCGGGCTGAGAAGCGCTTAAGCGTGCCACTTTCAGCGCCAGACGGCGCGGCGCGGCAAACCAGCTTACGTCACCGTGTGCCAGATTGGCGGCATCCAGCTCCGCCGTGAAATTCGCGGCAAAAGATTCTGCCAGATTACGGAGAGCCTTCGGCGGCAGCTCTTCCGTGCCAATTTCCACCAGAAAAGTCTTGTCAGTCATTGCTGCCTCTTAGCTCTCTTTCTTATTACACATCGGGAAACCCAACGCCTCACGCGAGGCATAGTAGGCTTCCGCAACCGCTTTGGTCAGGGTACGAATACGCAGAATGTAGCGCTGGCGTTCGGTCACTGAGATCGCTTTACGCGCATCCAGCAGGTTAAAGCTGTGCGCCGCTTTCAGAATGCGTTCGTAAGCCGGTAAAGGCAGCGGTTTTTCCAGCGCCAGCAGGTGCTGCGCTTCTTTCTCATATTGCTCGAAGCAGCTGAACAGGAAATCGACATCAGCGTGTTCAAAGTTGTAGGTCGACTGCTCGACTTCGTTTTGATGGAACACGTCGCCGTAGGTGGTTTTCCCTAACGGACCATCGCTCCAGACCAGATCGTAAACGCTATCAACGCCCTGAATGTACATCGCCAGACGTTCCAGACCGTAGGTGATCTCGCCCGTCACCGGTTTACATTCCAAACCGCCAACCTGCTGGAAGTAGGTAAACTGCGTGACTTCCATACCGTTCAGCCAGACTTCCCAGCCCAGGCCCCATGCGCCCAGCGTTGGGTTTTCCCAGTTGTCTTCCACGAAGCGGATATCGTGAATGGTCGGATCCATACCCAGCTCTTTCAGAGAACCGAGGTACAGCTCCTGAATATTGTCCGGTGATGGCTTAATAACGACCTGAAACTGGTAATAGTGCTGTAAGCGGTTCGGGTTTTCACCGTAGCGCCCATCGGTCGGACGACGAGAAGGCTGCACATAGGCGGCAGCCATCGGCTCCGGTCCCAGTGCCCGCAGGCAGGTCATAGGGTGTGAAGTGCCTGCGCCGACTTCCATGTCCAATGGTTGAACAATGGTGCAGCCCTGGCGAGCCCAATAATCCTGTAACGTCAGGATCAGGCCCTGGAAGGTCTTGGTATCAAACTTTTGCATGTTGGATTCGCGCGCGATACAAGTGGATTTATAAGGAATGCGCCAGTATACCCTCTGACCGCAAGATATACAGCCAGAATGCGGCAACAAGTGCAAATCCCCCGTCATCATCTTTCAAATTTCAGGATCAGCCTGAAAAAACGGTCTGCAACATCTTCAAGCTCAGCAGCAGCAGCAGCGCGGCAAAGGCCTTTTTCAGCGTCGCCACGGGCAGACGGTGCGCCAGACGAGCCCCAACGGGCGCGGTGAAGAAGCTGACAGCAGAAATCAGGAGAACGGCAGGCAGAGAGACATAGCCGACGCTGTAGTTAGGTAACCCCGTCGTCGACCAGCCGTTAATCATGTAGCCCAGCGCGCCGGACAGGGCAATGGGTAGCCCCACCGCCGACGATGTGCCAATCGCCTGCTGAATACGGACGTTGCACCACGTCAGGAACGGCACGGTGAGCGACCCGCCACCGATAGCCACCAGCGCCGAAATGCTGCCAATCACCAGTCCCGCTAGCGACACGCCAGCCGTACCGGGCAACTGGCGCTGCGGTTTTGGCTTGATATTCAGCACCATTTGCAGCGAAACGTAAGCCATGAAGCAGGAGAAAAAGATCGCCAACGCCCGCGTCGGCAACAGCGTCGCCAGCCAGGTGGCCGCGAATGTCCCAATCAGGATGGCAGGCGTAATCCGCATCACCACAGGCCAAAGCACCGCCTGATGTTGATGATGCGTGCGCAGGCTGGAAATTGCCGTGACGACGATGGCCGCCATTGACGTACCTAACGCCAGATGCACCAAATGCGTATTCTCCACGCCCTGTGCAGCAAACAGCGCCGTTAGCACTGGCACCATAATACCGCCACCGCCAATACCCAATAACCCCGCCATAAAACCAACTACCGCGCCTAATGCCAGATAGGCTGCTACCCACTCTACTGCCATTCCCTGTACCCCTGTCTCTGTCTATACTTTTCTTATGATCGATTGAACAGCCCTGAGCTAATGAACAGCCTTGAGCGAATAAAGCGAATAAATAGCCCTAAGCTGTTGGTGAAACATTATTCATGATTCCGCGACGACTTTCTGCCCCATCCGCAAACGACCTTTCATATCTGCGAGCACGCCCGCAAAACACTGGTTGCATATACAGCAACATAAGTGCCATGATCGAATCCTACTTGCGACAGACGCCTTACAATGAACGGCTCACCCTAATCAGGAGAAAGGTATGCAACGCTGCGGCTGGGTTACACAAGACACCTTATATCAGGATTACCACGATAACGAGTGGGGGAAACCCTGCACCGACAGCCAGAAGCTGTTTGAGTTACTGTGTCTGGAGGGCCAGCAGGCAGGTCTTTCCTGGATTACCGTCCTGAAAAAACGCGAACACTATCGCCGTTGCTTCCACCAGTTCGATCCTGAGCAAGTGGCGCAGATGACGCAGGATGACGTCGAGCGACTGGTGCAGGACAGCAGCATTATTCGTCATCGTGGAAAAATCGAGGCGATTATCACCAATGCAAAAGCGTGGGTAGCAATGGAAAGTCAGGGAGAGCGTTTCTCGCACTTCATTTGGTCTTTCGTCGAACACCAACCGCGCCTCAATCACCCCGCTTCGCTCGCCGAGGTGCCAGCCAAAACGGACGTTTCGGATGCCATGTCCAAGGCCCTGAAGAAACGTGGCTTCAAATTTATCGGCTCAACCATCTGTTACGCCTTCATGCAGGCGGGTGGATTGGTCAACGACCATGTCACCGACTGCTTTTGTCATCAGGAAAGCACGTCATGATTCGACCTTACCGCGACCCCGATCTCGAACCGCTGATGCAGCTTTGGCTGAAGAGCACCACTCTGGCGCATCCGTTTATTCGTGAAGGTTACTGGCGAGAAAGTGCCAGCGCGGTACGTGAGATCTATATTCCCCAGTCACAAACCTGGGTTTATGAGGAACAAGGGAGCCTCATCGGCTTTATCAGCGTGCTGAAAGCACGGTTCATCGGCGCGCTGTTTGTGGAACACGCCTATTATGGCAAGCAGATTGGTACAGCGCTGATCCAGCATGTTCAGGCACAGTACCCCTTACTCAGCCTGGAAGTGTATCAACAGAATACGCGCGCCTGCCGGTTCTACCATAAGCAGGGATTTGTCATCGTGGAGGAAAACGTCAATCAGGATACACAGGCCACCGCACTCATCATGCAGTGGGCGCAGAAACATCCTGTGTGTTTGCGAGGAGGCGATCGTTCATCATCCCAATCGTGCAAATCCCCCATTAATCACGGTTAACCTTGGGCAGATGCGGGGGGCGGTATCGCTTGCAGTCTCTCGCCAGCTACGCGATTATTCGATGAGCTATTTCTACGTTAACTTCCTTAATCTGCTGGAGTTTGTGATGAAACCTAGCGTTATCCTGTATAAAAAAATTGCTGACGACCTGCGTGCTCGTTTAGACCAACACTTCACCGTCACTGAACTTGACGCCTTTCCCTCACTCGACCACCCCGCTCTGGCAACGGCCGAAGGCATTATTGGTTCCGGCGGTAAAGTCGATAAAGATTTCCTACAACACGCACCGCGTTTACGCGCGGCCTCCACCATTTCAGTCGGTTATGACACCTTTAACGTCGACGCGCTGAATGAAAAAGGGGTGATTCTCATGCACACCCCGACCGTGCTGACGGAAACGGTAGCGGATACGGTTCTGGCACTGATGCTCGCCAGCGCGCGCCGGGTCGTGGAAGTGGCCGAGCGGGTCAAGGCGGGCGAATGGAAAGAGGGGGTAGGCAGCGACTGGTTTGGTACCGACGTTCACCATAAAACCATCGGTATTCTGGGGATGGGCCGCATTGGTCTGGCCGTCGCGCAACGCGCCCACTTTGGTTTCAGCATGCCGGTTCTGTACAACGCACGCCGCCATCACGCCGAAGCCGAGCAGCGTTTTAATGCCCGCCACTGTGATCTCGATACGCTCTTGGCTGAATCTGATTTCCTCTGTATCACGCTACCGCTCACGGCGGAAACGCATCATCTGATTGGCCGCGAGCAGTTGGCAAAAATGAAGCCCAGCGCCATTTTGATTAATATCGGTCGTGGTGCTGTTGTGGATGAAGACGCGCTGACGGAAGCCCTGGTGAAAGGGACAATTCAGGGCGCAGGTCTGGATGTGTTTGTCAAAGAACCGCTGCCCGTCGATTCTCCACTGCTGGATTTACCTAATGTCGTTGCACTGCCGCACATCGGTTCTGCCACGCATGAAACCCGCTACGGCATGGCCGCCTGCGCCGTTGACAACCTGATTGCTGCCCTGAGCGGCCAGGTAAAAGAAAACTGCGTAAATCCGCAGGTTTTGAAATAGCCTTAAGTCGACCTTAGCGCTGCGACGACGCTTTCGCAGCGCTGCTTTTCCCCACGAACCAACCCCATCATCACACGCGAAACGCGGCGATTTCTCGCAAAAACCATGCTTTTTCCTAACTAAAAACTGGATAACCAATACCGGTATTGTTCTTTGCTGTTTCCTACCTCCTATGGAAGTATCGGCTGTAACGAGCGGTTAACGTCTTCTGCTGTATTCCCCGTTTCAGGACGTAATCGATACGCGTATTTACCTGATAAAAAACAAATTTAATAAAAACCATTACCTGTAGGGAAAACCATCGTGGCGACTTTTTTGCATCCTCATCAGAAACTCACTATTTTTGCCTCATTGCTCCTTATGGGCGGTGCGTTAAGTGCACAGGCAGCGAACGACACACCGAAAATCGGCGGCACGCTGATTTATCTGGAACAGCAGGCGCACACCAACCTCTATACGCCCGCAGGCGGGTTTTACCCGAACGGCGGCATTCTCAATCAGATAACCGATAAACTGACGTATCAGAACCCCGAAACGCTGGAGGTCGAGCCGTGGATTGCGGAATCCTGGACCGTCAACGCGGATAACACCGAATACACATTCAAGATTCGTCCCGGTGTTAGCTTCTCTGACGGCACACCGCTGGATGCCAACGCGGTAGCGAAAAACTTCGATACCTACGGTTTAGGGAATACGGCACTCAACCAGCCGGTTTCCGAGGTCATCAATAACTACCTGCGCAGTGAAGTCATCGATCCGCTCACGGTGAAGTTTTACTTTAAGAAGCCGTCTCCGGGCTTTCTGCAAGGGACTGCGACCATCGGTTCCGGTCTGGTTTCTCTCAGTACGCTGGCGCGCAATTTCAATCAGTTAGGCAATGCTAAAAACATTATTGGCTCCGGCCCGTTCGTGGTGAGCAGCGAGAAACTGGGACGCGAACTGAAACTGACCGCCCGTAAGGATTACAACTGGGCACCGATTAAATCGAAGCATCAGGGGCGCGCCTATCTGGACGCTATTACCTATCTGGTGACCCCGGAAGACAGCGTACGTATTGGCGCGTTGGTATCCGGTCAGGCTGACTTCATTCGTCAGATTCAGGCCTATGATGAGAAGCGGGTGCAGAGTCAGGGCTTCAATCTTTATGCCCCGCCGACGCGCGGCGTCAATAACAGCGTGGTTTTCCGCCCGGATAATCCGCTGGTCGCCGATATCCGCGTGCGCCAAGCACTGCTGCACGCCACCAACACCAAAGAGATCATCGATACGCTGTTCTCAGACAACTACCCACAGGCCACATCACCGCTGGCTAAAACCGCCGCTGGCTATGTCGATCTCTCTAGCAAACTCACGTTCGATCCCATACAGGCCAACAAACTGTTAGATGACGCAGGCTGGAAAACCGGCTCGCAGGGATTACGGCAAAAGGATGGCAAAACGCTGGAACTGACCGCCTATGAATCCCTGCCGCAACCACAGAACAAAGAAACCTTACAGCTGGTTTCTCAACAGTGGGCAAAAGTCGGCGTGAAGCTGAACGTGCTGGCAGGCGATGCAGGCAGCAAAACCGTCGATAGCCTGGATCCGCTGAAAACCGGCGTGGCTCCGGCGATGGTAGGCCGTGCCGACCCGGATGTGCTGAAAAGCCAGTATTACCCGACGGTACGTAACGTCCTGCTGCAAAAAGGCGGTTCCAGCGACAAGGTGAAGGACTTTGTTGATCCGCATCTGAATACTCTGCTGGATGGCATCGCCGCTGAAACTGACCGCAGCAAGCGGCTGGAGCAGGTTGGAGAGGTGCAGAGTTACCTGATCGATCAGGCCTACGTCATTCCTATTTTTGAAGAACCGCAGGTGTTTGCAGGCGCACCCACCACAAAAGGCATCGCGTTTGAAGCCGTCGGTCGCCCCAGCTTCTACAACACCTGGCTGGATAAGTAACACAGAAGAAAGAAGGAGGAGGTCATCATGAACCGATATCTGGCATTGCGCATCGGTCAGGCACTGCTCGTCCTGTGGGCGGCATTTACTCTGTCTTTTATCCTGCTTCAGGCGATGCCGGGTGATGCGGTACTGATCAAGTTCCAAAACCCAGAGCTCGGCCTCAGCGCCGAGCAGATCGCGCAGTTACGTTTGTCCTACGGTGCCGATACACCGGTACTCACGCAATATTTTCATGCGATAGCCCAGATCCTGCGGGGCGATCTCGGCCTCTCTCTTCAGGCGGGCGTGCCGGTCACCGAGCTGATTGCCGCGAATCTGCCGCCTACGCTACTGCTCGCGGTGCTGGGTTTCATCGCCGCTGGGCTGCTGGCGTTTGCCCTCGCGTTCTTATCGACGTTAACGCCGTTCCAATGGCTGCGAACCGCATTGCAATCGCTGCCGTCGCTGTTTATTTCCGTGCCGACCTTCTGGCTCGGCATCGTACTGATTCAGATTTTCTCTTTCCGTCTGGGGCTGATTCCAGTGATTAACCCCGGCGAATGGGAAGGGCTGATTTTGCCTGTTCTCACGCTGGCGCTGCCGATTTCCGCCCCGCTTGCTCAGGTGCTGATGCGCAGCATCGATCAGGTACAAACCCAGCCGTTTGTTGCCGTCGCCCGCGCCAAAGGCGCCAGCCGCAGCGGCGTACTCTGGCGACACATCGCCCGCAACGCGATGCTGCCCACACTGACCATCGCCGGCCTGCTGTTGGGCGAGCTAATTGCAGGGGCGCTGATTACCGAAACCGTGTTTGGCCGTAACGGGCTCGGCCAGTTGACGCAGGAAGCCGTGAACTATCAGGACAGCAGCGTATTGCAGGCCATCGTGCTGATTTCCGCCGCCGCCTTTGTTGTCGTCAATCTGGCCGTCGACCTGCTCTATCCCCTTCTCGATCCGCGCCTGAAAAGCACGCCAGGAGCCACGCTATGACTACCGTACAGTTGGAAAAAATTACATTTCCTCTTCTGCGCAAGCGGCCTCTGCTGCGTCGCTACGCCTTTCAGCCGGGGCTGGTGCTGGCCTGGCTGGTGATGCTGACCGTCGCACTTTGGGCACTGTTCCCCGGCTGGTTTACCGGCTATAGCCCGACGGAAGGCATCGCGGGCGCACAGCGGCTGGCACCTGACGCCGACTACTGGCTCGGTACCGACCAGTTGGGGCGCGATCTCTATGCACGCATCGTTTATGGCGCGGTGCACTCGCTTTCGGGCGCGGTTATCGCCGTCGGGCTGGGTCTGGTGCTCGGCAGCCTGTTCGGCCTGTTGGCGGGCGCGGTTGGCGGCTGGCTGGATAGCGTCGTGATGCGCAGCATTGATGTGTTGCTGGCCATTCCCGGCCTGCTGCTGGCGCTGAGCGTCATTATCCTGTTGGGTTTCGGCACGGTTAACGCCGCGATTGCCGTGGGCGTCACCTCCGTCGCCAGTTTCACCCGACTGGTGCGTTCAGAAGTGCTGCGCGTGCGCCACAGCGACTACGTCGAAGCCGCCTATGGCAGCGGCGGCACCTTTTTCAGCGTGCTGTGGCGACACATCCTGCCGAACTCACTGACTACCGTTTTCGCCTTTGCCGCCCTGCAATTCGGCAGCGCGATTCTGGCTATCTCCACGCTGAGCTTCCTCGGCTACGGCGCACCGCCGCCCACGCCGGAATGGGGTCTGCTGATCGCCGAAGGCCGCAACTACATCGCAACCGCCTGGTGGCTAACCACCTTCCCCGGCCTGATTGTCGTACTCGTTGTGCTGTCCGCTAACCGTATCAGCCAGTCGATCAGGAGGACGGAACGATGAGCCTGTCAGCCAGCTTACAAACCAGCGCGGCCGTGCCCGTACTGGCTCTGGAAAACGTCACGATTGCCTATCGCAGTGACGATCGTGAGCAGACCGTGGTGGAAGGCGTCTCTTTTCATATTCAGCCCGGTGAAGTGGTAGCGCTGGTGGGGGAATCCGGTTCAGGGAAAACCACCACTGCGCAGGCGGTTATCGGTTTGCTGGCCGAGAACGGTAGGCTTACGCGCGGCGCTATTCGGCTAAACGGCGTGGATATCAGCGGCTGGTCACAGAAGCGATTGGATAGCGTGCGCGGTGCACAGATCAGCCTGATCCCGCAAGATCCCACCAGCTCCCTGAACCCGGTGCAGACCATCGGCGAGCAGGTGGACGAGATTCTGCGTATTCATCAGCGGGAAGATCGCCAGACTATCCGCCAGAAAACACTGGCGCTGCTGGAACGCGTGGGGCTAAACCAGCCGGAGCTGCGGGCAAAGCAGTATCCGCACGAGCTGTCTGGCGGCATGAAACAGCGCGTCCTGATCGCCATTGCGATTGCGCTAAAACCCGCGCTGATTATTGCCGATGAGCCCACTAGCGCGCTGGATGTCACGGTACAGAAACATATTCTCGATCTGCTCGATGAACTGCGGCGCGAAAATGGGACGGCGGTGCTGTTCGTCACGCACGATCTGGGGGTGGCGGCCGAGCGCGCCGATCGGCTGCTGGTCTTCCAGAACGGCTACATTCAGGAACAGGGGCCAACGCTTGAGGTGCTCAGCGCGCCCTCAAGCCACTATGCCCGCACGCTGCTGGCGAACGTGCCGTCGCTTAATCCCACTCCGCGCCTACCACGCGACAATGCATCTGATCCTGACATTATTGTCTCGGTTGAAAATCTGGTGCAGACCTTTCCCCTGTCGGGTCGTAAAGGGGAACATTTTCGGGCAGTGGATGACGTTTCTTTCAGCGTAGCTCGCGGCACAACGCACGCCATTGTTGGCGAGTCTGGTTCCGGCAAAACCACCACGGCACGCAGTCTGCTCGGGTTCCATCACCCCAGCGCGGGGCGCATTCTGATCGACGGTACCGACATCACGCATCTGAAAGGTGAAGCGCTGCGGCAGTTCCGGCAGAAAATCCAGTTGGTCTATCAAAACCCTTTTAGCTCGCTCGATCCGTCGCAGCGTCTCTACGACATCGTCGAGGAACCGCTGCGCAATTTTAATCGCCATACCGCCGCGCAGCGGGAGCGAAAAATTCATGAGATGTTCGAGCGCGTTGCCCTGCCGGTTGCGCTTCTGTCACGCAAACCGCGTGAGCTGTCCGGCGGCCAACGCCAGCGTGTCGCCATCGCCCGAGCGCTGGTGCTGGAACCGCAGATACTGGTGCTGGACGAGGCCGTTTCCGCACTGGATGTCACCGTGCAGGCGCAAATTCTGCGTTTGCTGGCCGAGCTACAGGAATCCCTCGGGCTGACGTACCTGTTCATTTCGCACGATTTAGCGGTGGTACGCCAAATCGCCGACACCGTGTCCGTGCTGTACCACGGCAAACAGCTTGAATCCGGCCCGGTGGAGCAGATCTTCGCCCAGCCCGAACATCGCTACACCCGTGAACTCATCGAGGCCATCCCCGGGCAGCAACACCCGGTTTTTGCCCGCTCGCACCACGCTCAAATTCACCATTCGCACTAAACCAAGGACTGTAGAATGACAACGAAACGGCTGGGATTTTTCACGCGATTGCTGGATGACGTCTCCGCCCAGCAGCGCTATCGGCTGGCGACGGAACAGATCGTCAAAGCCGAACAATTAGGATTCGATAGCGCCTGGGTCGCACAGCACCACTTTCACGCTGATGAAGGCGGGCTGCCTTCACCGCTGGTGTTTCTGGCTCTGGTTGCTGCCCGCACTCAGCGCATCCAACTCGGTACCGGTGTGATTACGCTGCCGATGGAGGAGCCGCTGCGTGTGGCAGAAGATACCGCCGTGCTCGATTTACTCAGCAACGGCAGGCTGGAAGTCGGTGTAGGTTCTGGCGGTACATCGTCCTCATTTGCCGCGTTCGGTCATGACAGCGCGCAGCGCGGGCAGATCCTCGGACGCTATCTGGAGAAACTGCGCGCCGCGTGGCGGGGAGAAGCCCTGAGCGAAGACGGTAACCGGCTCTATCCTGCCGCCCCACATTTGGATAAGCGCGTCTGGCAGGCCACGTTTTCCATCGAGGGGGCGGAACGAGCCGGTAAAGCAGGCGATGGCCTGATGCTCTCTCGCACCCAGCCACGCCCGGAACACTTCCCAGATGCAACACTGGCTGACCTGCAAAACCCGATGATCGACGCCTATCTGGCTGCACTGCCCGCAGGCGTCACACCACGCATCCTCAGTTCACGCAGCGTTTTCGTGGCTGACGATCGCCAATTGGCGCTGAGTCTGGCAGAAAAAGGGCTTAATCGCTCCGCCGCCCGCTCAGGTACGTTCCGTGCAATCCCTCACGACTCGATAGACGCGCTGATCGCCTCCTTCGATAGCCATGTCGGCACCGCGCAGGATGTCATCGCGTCACTGCGGGTAGACAGTTCGCTGGAGCGTGCGACCGATGTGACATTCCAGGTGCATTCCATCGATCCGCCGCATGCGCTGATTCTGCGCTCGCTTGAGCTGATTGCCACTCAGGTGGCCCCCGCGTTGGGCTGGAGACCCGCCGTCAAACAGAAAAGCCCGCTCGGGCAGGAGATTGCATGACGCACGCTAACACGTTACACACTCAGGACGTACTGGATGCGCTGGCTGAAATCAACCCGGATTCCGCCCTCGCCGCCGCCAGAAAAACCCGTGATGCGGCAACCCGCCACACTCAGGGCAGCTACGACGCGCTGTTTAACGCCGACGCCGCAGACGATGCGACATTGCCGTTATCGCTGCGCTTCTGGTTTGCGACCAAAATCAGCGGCTGGCAGCAGGACGATCAGCTACAGCATTTTTATGCCGAGCGGCTGGCAGATTTCCCGGATCCCGCACTGACACCCGCGCTACAGCTGGCGCTAGACCATGCCGAACGCCTGACGAAAACGCCTGTGCAAGCCTCGGCGTCCCACGTCAACACGCTGGAACAGGCGGGCTGGTCGGTAGACGACATCGTGACGCTGTCGCAGCTCATTGCATTTGTGAATTTTCAAAGCCGGTTGCTGCGCGGCTATCGCCTGATTAGCGGTCATCGCGTCAGCCAACCGCATTCTCAGGCCGCTGTCGCAGGTCAGTGGCATACCCAACCGCAGACGCACAGCGGTAAGTCTGCGCCGCAGGCGTTTACTCAGGCAGAACTGGGCTGGGAACCGTGGATCGCCCCCAAACCGCTGGCCGAGTTCAATGCCGATGAGCAGGCGATTCTGGCGCGCTTCGGCCACACCGATTCCGATTATTTCCGTTTACTAGGCCGCAACCTTCCGGTGCTGGAACAGCGCACGCTGACGGATAAAGGGATTTTCTATACCACTGGCGGCCTGCCGCGCAAGGAGCGTGAACTGATCGCCGCCGTCACCAGCAAGGTCAACGGCTGCATCTACTGCGCCTCGGTACACGCGCGTAAAGCCAGCCAGCTCTCCAAGCAGGACGGCGATGTACAGCGGCTGCTGGATGTCGTCCCCAGCGGGGATTTGAGCATCGGCCACAGCCCGCGCTGGCAGGCGATTATCGATTTCTCGGCACGCCTTTCCGCCACGCCCGCGCAGGTCAACGCAAACGACCTGAAACAGTTGCAAGAACAGGGATTGGATACGCTAGAGATTGTCGATGTGGTGCAGTCGGCCGCCTTCTTCTCATGGGCCAACCGACTGATGCTCACGCTAGGCGAACCGTTCTGGCCGGAGCATTAATACCCGAGCGGTCTGTTTCACTATCTTGAACAGACCGCTCTCATTCGGAATGAATTCTGATCCTGATGACATTCGTACTGTTTGATAGGCTTAGTTACCAGTACACTATCAGAATCATACCATTCCAAATGGAGGTAGCATGCCCGTTGAATTGTCTCAAGAGAACTTACAGAGCTTACTTAACGAGTTACGTCGCTTACCGAAGGAAACTGAATGGGCAGAGTTCAAACATAATGCAGACGTGGAGAAAATTGGCGAATACATATCTGCGCTAGCAAATTCTGCGGCTTTGTTGGGTAAACAGAGCGCTTATCTAGTGTATGGACTTGATGATGATTCTCATGATGTTATTGGTACTCATTTTCGTCCATCAACGCAAAAACATAAGCAGCAGGAAATTGAAAACTGGTTACTACAAAAAATCACGCCGAAAATTCATTTCAGATTCTATGAATTCACTACGGATAAGGAAGAATTACCCGTAGTTATTTTAGAGATTCAAGCCGCAAGCCATACCCCTGTACTCTTCGATGGGACAGAATACATCCGGGTTGGCTCTTATAAGAAAAAGCTAAGAGAACTACCAGAAAAAGAACGCGCCCTTTGGCGAGCTTTCGATAAAACCCCATTTGAACGTCTACTTGCTACAGAAAATAGTAGTGCTGAAGACGTCTTGTCATTACTAGATTATCCAACATATTTCGATCTTATAAATTTGCCTTTACCGGATAATAAAGCAGGGATCTTGTCAGCTCTCAGTGCCGATCAACTGATCCATGAAGCTCCCGGAGGGCGTTGGAACATTACCAATTTAGGTGCGATTTTATTTGCACGCAAGTTACAAAGTTTTCAGCATTTGGGTCGTAAAGCCGTTCGATTGATTTTGTATAGTGGTAATAGCCGAATAAAAACTATTCGAGAAATTCCAGGCAGCAAAGGTTACGCCGTCGGATTCGAGAACCTAATTGATTATATCAAAACACTATTACCTGCTAACGAAGAGATCGGTAAAGCTTTTCGCAAGGAAGTGCCAATGTACCCTGAATTGGCTATTCGAGAACTCGTGGCGAATGCCATTATTCACCAAGATCTATCCATTACTGGGACAGGCCCCATGATCGAGATTTTCGAATCCCGTATGGAAATAACTAATCCAGGAATTCCGCTAGTTGATATTGACCGATTTATTGACTCACCACCACAAAGTCGAAATGAAGCTCTAGCATCGTTTATGAGACGAATTAATATTTGTGAAGAACGTGGAACTGGCGTGGATAAAGTGGTTTTTGAAACTGAATTCTACCAACTACCTGCGCCCATCTTTGAAGTCACAGAGAGACACACGCGGGCAGTACTCTTTAGTCACAAAGAGTTTTCGGAAATGGATAAAGGCGACAGGGTAAGAGCATGCTATCTACACTGCTGCCTGCGCTACGTTAATCGGGAACATATGAACAATACGTCGCTAAGAGAACGCTTAGGGATTGACGTTAAAAACAGCGCCATGGTCAGTAGAGTGATTAAAGATACTGTTAACGTCGGTTTAGTGCGCCCCTATGACCCAGATGCTGGAACTAAAGCAATGCGTTACATTCCCCATTGGGCGTAATTTGCTTGACCGTTGCTTGACTCATATGATGAATGTCGACAATAAAAACAAAAAAAACCTATATATCAAATAATTAAATTATCTCCTTGCTTGACTCATGAAAATAACTCTCCACTAAAATTCCGAAATAGAGAATCAGGCGGCACGGCTGCGTGTCGCCCTTCGGTCTTTATTTTTTCAGGTAAGCAGGGAAATCCGCAGGCAATTCGCTGGCAGGACAGTTGATGACCTCGTTGTTGTTTTCACCACAGTCGCGGATGAACGTAATAGTGGCGAATTCATCGATAACTTCGGTAGGGTACGCAGGGCCCGCATCGCGATAGGCTTCCATTTCAGCAATGTGTTCGTTCTGGAAGCATACTGTTTTTTCAGGATTATTGATGATCCAACGCGGGAAGAAGATGGTGCCGTGGAAAATCTTATCGGCAATATTCGCAATCAGGCTGACGTCTGTTCCCGTCGGTTCTGTCCATGAAATCTTATATACCTCGCGGGCGACCTGCACGATATACACCTGCTGATCCTTAACCCAACGATTACCCACGATACCGCTATGAATGCGGTAGTCTATGGTGTTGGCATTTTTGACATACAGCTCGTAATTCCAGCCATTATCATAGATATATACCAGGTGTTTCCCTACAAAATGGCTCAGATCGTGTTGATTGAATGAAGGCATTATCGTTCTCCTGAAGTGTGTGAATTCACTTTAGAGCTTTATTAATTCGATGAATAACGCTATTTTTCAGGAAAAATAATTCAATATTTAGATATATCAAAGATGCTGGCAAAGACGACACTGGAACAGTGGGAAATCCTTCAGGCAGTTATTGATTTGGGCGGCTATACACAGGCGGCAAATGCGCTTCATCGCAGTCAGTCTTCGGTCAGCTACCAGCTTGCTATGCTGCAAGAGCGATTGGGCATCGCGCTACTCACGATCCACGGACGCAAAGCCGAGCTCACGCCAGAAGGCGAAAATCTACTCGCGCAGGTGCGGCCCGTAATACGTTCGTTTCATGCGTTGGAGGCCCGTGCCCATTCCCTGAAAATGGGTGAGCAGTCCAGCATCAACCTGGTGGTTGACAGCACCTTCCCCAAAGATCGCCTATTTCACCTGCTCAGCACCTTTCAAAAACAGCATCCGGCCACACGTATCCACTTGACCGAAGTGCTGCGCAATGAAACGCCGGAACAGTTGAAGGCACGCGATGCGGACATTTACGTCATCACACAACGTGAGCTCGACGGCCTCGCTGGGCAATGGCTGATGAACGTTGATTTTGTCGCTGTTGCCCACTGCCACCATCCGCTTTTCGCACTCCCCACGCCGTTAAGCCACGAGGCACTGTCTCACTACCCTTGCGTAGAGATCGTGACGCGCACAGCGCCGCATACGCAGCCTTCCTCCGCCGAGAGTTGGACATTCACCACGTTTGAAGCCGCTACGCAGGCCGTTTTGCATCAGGTGGGCTACGGCTGGCTGCCGGAAGCACGAATTGCAGAACACATTACGCGGGGCGAATTGCAAATATTACCGTTGCAACAGGGGGAAAGGCGCACCACCCCACTCTATCTGTTAGCGGAAGAGAAAGGGCAGCCGCTCAGTAAAGCGATCCTCACGCTCATCGCGCTACTCTTCGGCAGGCTCTGAGGTATGAGGATTATTAAGTGATTAAGCGATCAAACACCTTTTAGCTCATAAATGAACTAAATTAAGTAAAAACTAACAAGAAGTCTTACATATGGATATTAAGAAAACTTAAGGGCTATACTTAACCGATAATCGGTTATATTTAGAAGGTAGAGTCCATTTATGAACACTCCTGCCACTGCACCAACATTACTAAAGCTCGACGCCATTAGCGAAGCTATCGACGAACTCCGGCACGAACTCGCGCGTAGTGATGCCGCCAGCAAAGAGGTTGTGCTGGAAGACCACATTCATTCGCTGGATGTATTTGGCGTTCAGCTAAATATGCGGCGTAAGGCATTGGGCATAGAACTCGCTACGCTGGAATTACAGACTGGTGTATCGATCTCCACCTTAAAGCGCTTATTCAACGATCCCGCTCAGGTGAAATTTTCCACGGTTTATAGCGTCTGTTCCGCGTTAGGGATAAAACTATGCGCCGTCAAGTAAAGGTCTATCTTTACGGTGTCCACATCGGCCAGCTAAGTCAGGACGATAAAGGCTATTTGTTTGAATATAAAAAGTCCTACATCGGCCCGCCATTATCACTAAGCCTACCGATACAGACCGGAACATTTCGCAGCAGGACATTACCGCCTTATTTTGCCTCGTTAGCTCCCGAAGGCTGGCTCCGGCGGCAGTACAGCCAGCTTCAGCATCTGGATGAGAAGGATTTATTTGGCATCCTCATTCAAAACGGTAAGAACCTGATTGGTGCCGTGCAACTGATCGCGGAGGATAAGGCATGACAAGATGTCGAATTTTGCTGACACCGCTGACACACGAAGAAGAAATTGCCACAGGCTATAGCCGTAAAGGGTTGAAGCATCTGGCGGGGAAAATGCACACTTCCCCAGACTTACGTTTCACCCGCCAGCAATTTATGCACGACCTGCCACAAGCACAGAAAGGCATGAGTATCTCTGGCTATCAGCCCAAAATTCAGTTGGTATTAGAAGACAGGACGTTTACCGTCGTTGATCATCAAGGGCTATACATCCTCAAACCCTCTCCGATTGAATTTCCCCATTTGGCAGAAAATGAACATGCCACGATGACGCTAATGGCACGTCTGGGATTTGCCGTTCCACCACACGGGTTACTCCGTTTTAAACCGGAACAGGCGGATGACGAACCTGAGTTCGCGTTCGTTATTAAGCGCTTCGACCGCGACGAAAAAACGGGTCACCCTATCCATCAGGAACAGTTGGACGGTGCAATGGGGATCGGTGAAAAATTCGGTAAAACACAGACAGATGGCAGACAATACGTCAGTTATGAGCGGCTGGCTTTATTCCTTAGCAAACACGTTAATGACAATATCGTCTTCAAAATAGATCTGTTTCGACGCATCGCTTACGCCTACATGTTGGGTAACAACGACATGCACCTGCGTAATTTTGGGCTGATGCATTCGCGCTCAGGCCAATTAATGCTGGCCCCTATTTATGACTTTGTTTCCGTCGCCCCCTATTCCACCTATTTTTCTTCCTGCTTCATGGCGCTACCTCTTCTGATTCAAGAAGAGGGGGATGAGGCACTCGCGCCAGGATTTGAAACCGCATACGGAGAATATCTTGGTATGGATTTCATTCTGTTCGGACAGCGTATCGGGCTGAGTGAAAACCTGACCAAAAAGCTATTGGCAGACTTCCTCAAAGAAGCTGAATGCGTTGAAACAACCTATCGGGATTCCTTTATGCCTACGGATGCTATTGAGACAACGCTGCGGTGCTATCGACACCGCCTGAATCTTATGAGCATTCTCGATGCAGAACGGATTTAGTGCTTCAGAATCAAACGTCTTGCTTCGTCACTGCGGATATCGGTGCAGTGGCGCAGACCTTCCGCTACGCTATCCGGCAGGCAATGACTCACAAAACAGGTGCAACACCATGATAAAACGTGTCTTCCTCACGCTCGCTTTATTGACGCTTTCCGCGCCTTCCCTGGCGCAAGATGCTCTGCCAGAGGCGGTGAAGAGCATCGAAAAACAAGGTATTACGATCATCAAACCGTTCACTGCCCCCGGCGGCGTGCAAGGCTGGCTGGGTAGTTATCAGGGCGTAGGGGTGACCATCTACTTAACGCCGGACGGTAAGCATGCCATTTCGGGCTATATGTATGACGAACACGGCAACAACCTGAGTGAATCGCTAATTCAGCAGGAAGTGTATGTGCCTGCCGGTCGGGAGATGTGGCAGAAATTACAGCAGGCGTCGTTTATTACCGAAGGGGCGAAGGATGCACCGCGTAAAATCATCGTCTTTGCCGACCCGTTTTGCCCGTACTGCAAACAGTTCTGGCAGCAGGCACAGCCGTGGGTAAAAGCAGGAAAAGTCCAACTGCAAACGCTGCTGGTCGGCGTCATCAAACCGGAAAGTGGGCGTTATGCCGCCGCGATTCTTGCCACCAGCGATCCGGCTAAAGCCTGGCATGAATATGAACTGTCGAACGGCAAAACGGTGCCCCCGTTCCCCAAGGACTCATCACGCAATATCTGGAATAACATTCAGCATAATCAGCGGCTAATGGATGAACTGGGCGCAAACGTCACGCCCGCCATCTATTACCTGAATGATAAGAATGAGCTACAGCAGGTCGTCGGGCTGCCGGATGCACAGCAGCTGGCGGAGATGATGGGGAAATAGGCACAGGAGGGAATCTCCCTCCTGACGTTTCTCTTAGCGATGCGACCAATACGCCATAAAGTTGATCGTCTCTTTATCGAGGTGCCGCTCGTCGAGCAGATAGCGGCGCAGCCGTTTGATGGCGGAAGACTCTCCCGCCGCCCAGGCGTAAAACGGGCGATGTGCCGTTGCCCGTTCCCACAGTAGCTCGTCTTCCGGCGTTTCCTGTGCGCTCTCATCACGGTTAGTACAGGCGCTGGCGGGAATCTTCACGTCCTGCTGCACCGCAGCCAGCAGGCGTTCGCCCCATACTGCGCTGCCCGTTTCCTCACGCGGCAGCCAGTGAATCTGCGCAAACGGGAAGTCGCCTGCTGTCACGCAGTCAGCCACTTTCGGCACTTCAAAAAAAGCCTGCACCGACAGCGGAGAAGGCTGGGTAGCCAGCTGTTCAAGAATTCCCATTGCCGCTGGCAGCGCCGTTTCATCTGCAATCAGCAGCACCTGCTCAACGCCCTCATGCGGTGCCCATTCATAGCCACCGCTGTCGCCATCAGCCTCTGCATTAGGCGCGACAATCTGTAGCGCATCGCCCGGCTTAGCGTGGCCCGCCCAGCTTGAAGCAGGCCCGGTATCACCGTGCAGCACAAAATCGATCGTTGCCTGCTGTGACTCGCGTGAAACGGAACGCAGCGTATAGGTGCGCAAAATCGGACGACGCTCACGCGGCAGCGCCAGATAGTCCTGATACCAGGTATCGCTCACGGCCATCGGCGTCAGCTCCCCGCTTTCACTGGCGAACAGCAGCTTGATGCGCTGATCCGGTGCATCCAGTTTCATCTGGCGCACTTCCGGGCCAGTGAACACACAGCGAGCGAATGAAGGTGAGAGTAACGTCTTACTCTCTAAGCGTAAGTTGAACAGCCGATAGGCGGAAGACGTTGTGCGGGTAGCTAAAGACATAGTGAGAAAACCGTATGTTTTGTAAGGAAAATCAGTTCACGGGATAAACCCCATTCACCGCAACTTACCATAAACAAAACACTAACGATAATCATTATCACCATTCAGATGAATGTCGTGATAAAAGCAGCATTTTCTTCATTGCGTAGGCCGGAGGCCATACTGATCGGGCATAAAAAGACTTGTTAACAGGTCTTCGATTGTTTATTTTAAAGACCTATTAACCGGTCATTAAAGGTCTGTCATGCCGAATATTATCTTGAGTGATACCAGTGCCAGTGTCAGTGAACTGAAAAAAAACCCGATGGCGACGGTCAATGCTGGCGATGGTCTACCTGTCGCTATTTTGAACCGCAACCAGCCTGCGTTTTATTGCATTCCTGCGGATCTCTACGAAAAAATGCTGGATGCGCTGGACGACCAGGAACTGGTTAAGCTAATCGGTGAACGCAAAAACCAGCCACTGGTTGACGTGGATTTGGATAGTTTCTTATGAGCTATAGCGTCAAATTCAGGGAAGATGCGCTGAAAGAATGGCTCAAACTCGATAAAACCATCCAGCAGCAATTTGCCAAAAAACTAAAAAAATGCTGTGAAAATCCCCATATTCCATCGGCAAAGTTACGGGGGATGAAGGACTGCTACAAAATAAAGCTCCGAGCATCAGGCTTTCGTTTGGTTTATGAAGTCATTGACGACATCTTGATTATCGCCGTAGTGGCGGTAGGTAAACGTGAGCGCAGTGGCGTTTATCATCTGGCGAGTGAGCGAATGAGATAACCGCATTAACCTGAACATAAAAAAATGCTGGCCAAATAGTTCACTATTCAACCAGCACATTTTCGTTTTCAGAAAAGCAGTAAAACCCGCTTCCCTACACCATCAACGCATCGTCACAAACTCTTCCGACGCGGTCGGGTGGATGGCGACGGTGTTGTCGAAGTCTTTTTTGGTCGCGCCCATTTTGACGGCGACCGCGAAGCCTTGCAGCATTTCGTCCATACCAAAACCAATGCCGTGGATGCCGACGATTTTTTCTTCTTTGCCCACGCAGACCAGCTTCATACGGCACGGCTGACGGTGCTGTGTGACGGCGGTGTACATCGCGGTGAAGGCAGATTTATACACTTTCACCTGATCGTCGCCGTACTGCTCACGCGCCTGCGGCTCGGTCAGCCCAACGGTGCCAATCGGCGGGTGGCTGAAGACGACGGTTGGAATATTGCTGTAGTCCAGATGCTCGTCCGGCTTGTTGTTAAACAGACGTTCGGACAAACGGCGCCCCGCCGCCACGGCAACCGGCGTGAGCTCGACGGCACCGGTGTTATCGCCTACGGCGTAAATACCGGGGACGTTGGTATTCTGGAATTTATCGACGTTGATGTAGCCTTTGTCGTTCAGCTCTACACCAGTGACGCTCAGGTTCAGGTTATCCGTCGCGGGTTCACGACCAATCGCCCAAATCAGGCAATCAACAGTTTGTGACTGACCGTTTTCCAACTCCAGCGTCAGGCTGCCATCGGCATTCTTCACAATCGCTTTCGGGATCGCTTCGGTATGCAGCGTCGGCCCTTCGGTGTTCATCACTTCCACCAGCGTGTCGACAATCAGCGGATCGAAGCTGCGCAGCGGTGCGTGTTTACGCACAAACAGGTGAGTTTCAGAACCCAGTCCGTTTAGCACGCCGGCAATCTCTACCGCGATATAGCCTGCACCGACGATAGCCGTACGCTTCGGCAACGCATCCAGCTCAAAGAAGCCGTCGGAATCGATACCGTATTCCGCACCGGGAATAGCAGGGTGAACCGGACGACCGCCGGTCGCGATCAGGATATGGTCAGCCGTAATTTTCTCGCCGTTCACTTCCACCGTGTGCGCATCGACAAAGCGGGCAAAACCGTGGATGACATCGACTTTATTCTTACCCAGCACGTTATCGTACGACTGGTGGATACGATCGATATAGGCGCTACGGTTCTTAACCAGCGTGCCCCAGTTAAACTGGTTTACCGTGGTATCGAACCCGTAATCCGGCCCGTACTGATGGATCGCTTCGGCAATCTGCGCCGCATGCCACATCACTTTCTTCGGCACACAGCCGACGTTGACGCAGGTGCCACCCAGATATTTTGCTTCGATCAACGCACATTTTTGTCCATACATCGCCGCGCGGTTAATAGACGCGATACCGCCGCTGCCGCCGCCAATAGCAAGGTAGTCATAGTGTTTGGTCATCAGTGTATCCATGCTTAAGTGAATAAAATTTGCCTAGAGTGTAACGCCAGAGCCATACGCTGAATAAAGGTTATGCCTATGGTTGCGATAAGAAAAATCAACCGGGTCACCCACCGCAACGGGGCGCATTACTCCGGTACGATTTGCTCCACCAGCGTATGTCCGGTGCCTTCTGGTACCAGTACGCTATGCAGCCACGGCAGCACGCTCTTCATCTGAGATGCCAGCTTCCACGGCGGGTTAATCACAATCATGCCAGACGCCGTCATGCCGTAGCGATCGCTGTCCGGCAGCACCGCCAGCTCAATTTGCAGAATGTTGCGAATGCCCGTAGCTTCAAGCTCTTTCAGCATGCGTTTGATGTGCTGACGCAGCACCACCGGATACCACAGCGCAAATACGCCTGTGCCAAAGCGTTTATGCCCTTCCTGAATGCCTTTCACCACGGCCTGATAGTCCGTTTTCAGCTCATAAGGTGGATCGATCAGCACAAATCCCCGACGGGAAAGCGGCGGCAGTTGTGATTTCAACTGCTGATAGCCATCGTCACGCAGCACTTTGGTGCGCGAATCCTTCTGGAATTCATTGCGCAGCAGCGGGAAATCGCTGGGGTGAAGTTCGGTCAGGTGGAGCTTGTCCTGTTCGCGCAGCAGTTGGCGGGCAATCAGCGGGGAGCCGGGGTAATAGCGCAGCCGCCCATTGTGGTTATAGGTGTGCACGGCCTGCATGTAAGGTTCGAGTTCAGCCGGAATATCATCACGCTGCCAGATTTTCGCGATGCCATCCAGATACTCCCCCGTGCGCTCGGCGTGTTCGCCGCTGAGCTGATAGCGGCCAGCACCCGCATGAGTATCGAGATACAGGAAAGGTTTTTCTTTCTCTTTCAGGGCAGTGATGATCAGGCTCTGAACGGTGTGTTTCAGCACGTCGGCGTGATTGCCGGCATGGAAACTGTGGCGGTAACTTAGCATGCTTGCTTTCCGGTGAAGTTTTCATAAATAACGTCGATTAACCGACAGTATAACCGCCTGCGACGGAAAATATCCCGTCAAACGCTCCCCTCTGCGAGCCGCCCCGCAAACCAGCCATTTTTATCTCTTAAATCAGTAAATTGAGAAACATGGCCGTTTTTCATCAATACTGACGGCCGAGGGCGTGAAGTTATCATTCAGCGCATTTGGTATCAGGCGGGCCTCGCCATGTTGTCAAACGCTAATCAGGCTGTTCGTCGTGCCCAGATCGAGACCAATCAATCGCCAAAGAAGCGTCTTGCGGGTGCGTCATGCTGTTCTTCCTTATTAACCATTCCGCGTGCACTACCGATTCCCAGAGTGCCCATCAGGCGCAGATCAATAGCCCGTTCGGCGAGCAGGGCAATAATATACCTCTTTTTTATGCAGGCTATGATGCGCACACGCCGCGCTAGTGGATGCCAGTTAGCGGCGAACTTCCCGTAAATCAAAGCTAATGGGGATGGTGATGGTGAGCTGCGCATTATCCCCTATCACCTCTGCTGGCGGAGCCGGAAGCGGCTGAGCACGCTGCGGTAAAGTGACAGATTCCTTATCGAGCGGCACCACACCGCTGCTGCTGGCTAACGAGACGTCCAGCACACTCCCCGTCCGATCCAACGTCACGCGAATCTGGGCGACGCCCTGTAATCGCTGCCGCACCGCCTGTGCCGGATAACGTTTATAGCGGCTCAGGTGTGCCAGCAGTTGGCTGCTCCAGTCCGCCACCCCTTTGCGCATCTGCGCGGCATCGCTGTTATACGGCGCAGCGACTTGCTGGCTGCTGCCAGGCAGCGGCGCGCTGGTGACGGGCGCGGGCGGTTTTTCCGATGGCGCAATCTCTTCCTGTGGCGTGGTCTCCTGCACCGGTTTTTCCATTTTTTTCTGCACTTTTTTCTGCGGCTGCGGCTTTTCCTTTTGTGCCGCCGCCATCACCGGCTTCGGCGCGGGCGCAAGCAGAGGCACCTCCTGCGTCATTTTTTCCGGCTGAGTCGCCGCTTCTTGCGGCGTGGACAGCGTCTGCTGCGGGCCGACAGGCGCATCCTGAGGGCTGGGAGTCGATTGCACGCTATCCGCCACCATCAACATCATGGCGGGCGGCGGCGCTTCAATGGAGGAATCAAGCGCATGGTAGCTAATCCAGACAATCAGCCCCGCGTGTAACGCCAATGCCAGCAGCCAGCCGCTCCCCCAACGAACCGTCGTGGCGGGCTGAATCGTATTGTATTGCAGCGTCTGTGCAGCCATTAGCCTACTGCCCCTCGCCGTGGAGACAGGGGCTGCACTCTCAATGAATGGGGCTCTGAGGAGGTCATCATGCGTTCTTCATCACATCGTTAGGTATAAAACGGACAGCAGATAATAGTAGGTCGTTCAGCTACGGGGATCGGGCAGAAAAAAAGTGAAAACAGCATAAAAAGTAATGTTATTACGTTTTAGCAGGATATTTTATCGCTCAGCAATCTGAACCCAGTAGCGAGAGAAATAACGCACCTGTACAGGAAGCGCCTCCACCAGCGCCGCTAAAATATTATCGGTATCAGACAACGGGAAGACGCCGGAAAATCGCAGGCTCTCCACCTCTGGCTGGCAACGAATGATACCGCTGCGATAGCGGCTCAGTTCATCAACAAAATCCACCAGACGCTGATTATCCGCCAGCAGTTGTCCTTTCACCCAAGAAGGCTCTGCCTTCGCCGCCGCTATCTGGCCACAGCGCTGCGTGGTGAACGTCGCCGTCTGTCCGCTTTTCACCACCTGTATATCCTGGCCGTTCTGCTGCGGATGAAGCCTTACCGCACCGTCATACACAGCTACCTGCGTGTGTTCATCCTGCACCCGAAGGCTGAAACGCGTCCCCAGCGCCTGCACTTTTCCCTGTGCCGTCGTCACAATGAAAGGACGCGGATACAACGCGACCTTCTCCGCCTGACCGGTTTCGATCATGACTTCACCGCGAATCAGCGTGAGCTGGCGTAGATCGTCACCGTAGGCCACATTCAGCGCCGTCTGCGTATTCAGCAGCAGCGTCGTACCATCGTCCAATACCGCATGGCGCTGTTCACCGACCTGCGTCTGGTAATCCGCCGTCAACGACTGCCAGAGGTCGGTGCGCGATCCCGCCACGCCAGCGCCGCCGGTCAGACAGAGAATCGCCAGCGCTTTGAGTACGTTGCGACGCTGCATACCGTTAAACGTCGACAGACTTTGGTGTGCTGCCCGTGCGTTAAGCTGGCCCAGATTGGCACACACGGATTCGATATGCTGCCACGCCTGTTCGTTATCCGGCGAGGCTTCCCGCCAACGCTGCCACTCGCGGCGATCCTGTTCCGTGACGCTGTCGGACATCAGCTGAGTCAGCCACGCCACCGCTTCACGCGCGCTGTCCGGCTGAATCGGCTGACCCTGTCGGTCACGATAAAAAGTGCGATCGTTCATAGTGGCAGCGCAAAGAAACACTGGAGGTTGGCGCGTTGCAGATACTGTTTCACCGAACTGCTGGAAACCCGCAAGCGTTCGGCGATATCGCTGTAGCGCATACCGTGGAGGTGCGCCAGCAGGAACGCTTCCCTGACCGGCGCTGGCAGGCCGTCCAATGCAGCATCAAGCTGTTCAAGAATTTCGAGGGTAAGCAGACGCGTTTCTGGAGAGGGCATACAGGCATCCGGCTGCGTGCTCAACACATCCAGATAGGCATCTTCAATCTTTTTACGGCGGTAATGGTTGGCGACCAAACGGCGAGCCACGGTAGCCAGAAACGGGCGCGGCTGGCGAATCGTGAGCAGTTCTGGGTTCATCAGCACGCTCAGGAACGTGTCCTGTGCCAGATCTTCCGCATGCTGAGCGCAGTCCAGTTTATGGCGCAGCCAGTTACACAACCAGCGGTGGTGATCGAAATAGAGCTGCTGGGCAAAGTCATTAACGCTGGCCGTCGCTTTCCTCACCATCGAACTTTACCCCAGAGCACTATTTAAACATAAGAATGATAATCGTTCTTATTTATGTTTTTTCCCTCTGACTGTCAAGTTCCGAAACGAAAATTATTCAAATTTGCTGAATTTACATTACGCCCATGCAACACCCCTCGCGAACGGGGCGGCAAGGCTAGCCGCCCCGAGCATCGCAATCAGAAACGCTGTAACACGCTGATTTTCACGTTACGTCCTACGCCGGACACCGATTCGCCCAGATACGGGTAGTAGTCGGTATTCAGCAGGTTATCAACCGTCACACGCGCTTCGAATCCTTTTATCGTCTGCGGCTGCCAACTGGCAAACAGACCATGCAGCACATATCCCTTCGTCTTCGGTAACGCCCAACCAGAAGCGAGCGGGTCGCCATCGGCAGGTGAACGATCCTGCTTGCGCACAAAATCCCCCGTCCAACCTACGGCCATATCCAGACTCGGGATTTTGGTACCCAGCGTGGCGTGTGCTGTCGTCGGTGGTATTTCGGCGATCCAGGTTTTATTGCCCCATGGGTTACGCGGCGATGCATCACGTTCTCCACGAATCGAGGAGAAGGACAGGCTGCCAAACAGCCAGCGGCTGTCGTAGAAGGATTCAATCTCAACCCCTTCAATGGTATAGCCCGGCAGGTTGCGGTAAACCGACAACGGCCCAGCGCAGGAAGAATTGCTGCCCGTCTGGGAAGATGCCGCGCAATAAACACCGGTGCGTTTGAAAATTTCGTTTTTGCCACGGTTACGGAACAGCGTGGTGCGAATTTGCAGACTGTCTTCTTCCAGCACCAGGTGGTTGAAATCCAGAATCGCCCCTAGACGGATGCCTTTGATGCTTTCCACATCCAGATTACGGCTACTTCCCGGCACACCCGAGGTCGCTGACTGCACTTCATACTGTTCATCAATGACGGGCGCACGCCAGGTACGGCTGGCATCGGCAAACAGCGACAGATTGTCCGTCGCCTTCCACAACGCCCCAATACGTGGCGACCAGCCGGTATAGGTCACGCTGCTGTAATCATGTCCTGCGGACGGGCTACTGCTGTTATAACGCGGGGCAACGTTGGGCTGACCAGTGTTAGTCACATGGTCATAACGCACGCCCGGCGTGATCGTCACTCTGCCCAACGTCACCGCATCTTGTAGATACAGGCTGCGGGTTTCCTGTTCGCCTGCCGGCATATAGTGAGGCTGGAAATAGCCATAGTTATACTCAACGCTATTCTTACCGGACGGATAATAGATCAGCGTGTCGCGCTTATGCTGGTGCCAGCGCATACCCACCAGCAGCTTATGATCGAGCGGGCCAGTGGTGAACTGACTTTCGTTACTGACCTCCGCCAGTTGATCTTTATAGCTCACCCAGCTTTCATTCCCCAGCGTCCCCAGAAAACTGTCTTGTGACGCCGAATCAGGGCGTTTGTCATGCTGTTCGGTTTTTGAGGTGGCAAATGACGCCGTCAGATTCAGCCACGGCTTATCCTCCGGCGCGATATTCCATTTCAGCGAGTAGTTCTTATCCACCTGATCGCGATAAACCAGCTTGCGCAGCCAGGCTTCTTCCCAACCGTAGAGATCAATGTCCCTTTGTGAAGGTGCAGTCATATCGTCACGCTTCGCAGCAAACGGCTGCCAGCCATCAGATTCGGAACGCATGGCCGAGAGCGTCAGTGTCTGTGAATCCGTCAGATAGATGTTGGTCTTCAGTAAATAGGACGCCATGTCGCTGGTCGAATAGACAAAACGCGTGCCATCAGGGCGTTCGATGTTGTCGCCATCGCGCTTGCTCATGTAGAGCAGGCCGTCAGCCATCCCGTCTTCCGTGCGGCCATACAGCGCGCCGCTGTAGATATTTTGCCGATCGTTGGTGTGATAGCTGTATTTCGTCATCCCACCGAAATTTTCTCCCGGCAGCAGCAGATCGCTAGCGTCTTTGGTATCAACGTGAATGGTACCGCCAAAGCCGCCGTTGCCGCTGCGAATGTCATGCGGGCCTTTATCGACGTCGATCCGCTTAATCAGCTCAGGCTCAATAAATACCGAGCCCTGGCGGTATTTCTCAAAGCCTTTCGGCGCGCCGTCCAGCACGACTTTGACGTCTTCCATGTCGCCCATGCCCCAGATATTCAGGCTTTGCCCACCCGGACGGGGTGACCCCGCCATCGATACGCCGGGGAGTTTATCGAGCAGGCTGGCAATATTATCGGCCTGCACGCGGTCAACATCGGCCTGACGCAACACCGAACGTCCGGCGGCGGCGCTGTCCGATGTGCCACCAACAACCGAAAGCGTCGGGATCATCAGGCTGCCGTCGCTTCCTTCGGCGGCAAGCGCGGATTCCAGCCGATAGCCCGTGGCCGTCTGTACCGCACTCAGTCCCGTTCCCGCCAGCGCAGCCGCAAAAGCTTCCTGAACGGTGTAGCTTCCCTGAACGCTCCCGCTGGTTTTATTCTGTGTTTGATCGGGAGAAAACGTGAGAATGACATTGGCGCGGCTGGCAACGGCCTGCAACGTGGTTCCTAGTTGCCCAGCGGGGATAGAAAACGTCACTGTCGGCGCCGCGACAGCTGTCGGCGTTTCCGCCGCCAGCGCCGAACTGACCGTTCCGGCACTCAAGATCAACACGCCGGACAGCGCCAAATGCACTGCCCGCGCCACCGTCAAGGCGGGTTTGTGCGCAATGCGCCCGCCCTTATGATTGTTTATCGCCATTGTCATTCCCCTGAAGTATTGAAAAAAAAGACACACCAGGTAGGTCACGCGAAAAACCAAATCGGGCAGGGAAAGTGCAAAAAATTTCAGGAAAACGTATTCAACACGGCATTCGCCGCCGTGTTCAGGTAACAAACGGGGCTTATCCAAGGCCACAAAACGCACCTTTGGTCACGAGCGATAATCCCTCTGCCATTGATTTTCACGGCGCTTGACCTCATCTTAGTAATTAATCCGCAGTAGATATCCGCCTTGCCGGCCTTTATTCAACAGATTCCACTTACCGGCAACGAGATCACCCACAATTATCAGGACGGCACCATGACGAATCCATTACTGACCTCATTTACCCTGCCCCCGTTCTCCAGTATCAAAACGGAAGATATTGTCCCAGCGGTGAAGTCCGCACTGGATGAATGCCGCGAGACGGTAGAGCGTGTGGTGGCGCAAGCGGGGCCATTTACATGGGATAATCTGTGCCAGCCGCTGGCAGACAGCGACGATCGTCTTGGCCGCATCTTCTCCCCTATCAGCCACCTGAACGCGGTGAAGAACAGCCCGGAGCTGCGTGCGGTTTATGAAGAATGTCTGCCGCTGCTGTCCGAACACAGTACCTGGGTCGGCCAGCATGCCGGACTCTATCAGGCCTATCGCAGCCTGCGCGACGGCGAGCACTACACCGCACTGAGCGTGGCGCAGAAGAAATCCGTTGATAACGCGCTGCGCGATTTTGAACTGTCTGGTATCGGTCTGTCGCCGGAAAAACAGAAACGCTATGGTGAAATTTCCGCTCGCCTGTCCGAACTTGGCTCGCAGTACAGCAACAACGTACTGGATGCTACGATGGGCTGGAGCAAGCTGATCACCGACGTCGCCGAGCTGGATGGCATGCCGGAAAGCGCGCTGGCAGCGGCCAAAGCGCAGGCTGAAGCCAAAGAACAAGACGGCTGGCTGCTGACACTGGATATCCCAAGCTACCTGCCGGTGATGACCTACTGCACCAATCAGGCACTGCGCGAAGAGATGTACCGTGCCTACGGCACGCGCGCCTCCGATCAGGGGCCGAACGCAGGCAAGTGGGACAACAGTGAGGTGATGGCAGAAGAGCTGGCACTGCGTCACGAACTGGCACAGCTACTGGGCTTCGACAGCTATGCGCACAAATCGCTGGCGACCAAAATGGCGGAAAACCCGCAGCAGGTACTCGATTTCCTGACCGATCTGGCGAAACGCGCCCGTCCACAGGCGGAAGAAGAACTCGCGCAGTTGCGTGCCTTCGCCAAAGAACACTACGGCGTAGAGGAATTGCAGGCCTGGGATATCACCTACTACAGCGAACAGCAGAAGCAGCATCGATATTCCATCAGCGACGAGCAGCTTCGTCCGTACTTCCCAGAAGAACGCGCGGTGAACGGCCTGTTCGAAGTGGTTAAACGCATCTACGGCATCACCGCCAAAGAGCGTAAAGACGTCGATGTCTGGCACCCAGACGTTCGCTTCTTCGATCTGTTCGATGAAAGCGGCGAACTGCGCGGCAGCTTCTACCTCGATTTATACGCCCGTGAACATAAGCGCGGCGGAGCCTGGATGGATGATTGCGCGGGTAAACTGCGTAAAGGCAACGGCGAACTGCAAAAACCGGTCGCCTATCTGGTCTGTAACTTCAACCGCCCGGTCAACGGCAAACCCGCGCTGTTTACTCACGACGAAGTCACCACGCTGTTCCACGAATTTGGTCACGGCCTGCACCACATGTTGACCCAGATCGATACCGCCGGTGTGGCGGGCATCAACGGCGTACCGTGGGATGCGGTCGAGCTGCCAAGTCAATTTATGGAAAACTGGTGCTGGGAACCGGAAGCGCTGGCCTTTATCTCCGGTCACCACGAAACCGGTGAACCGCTGCCGCAGGAACTGCTGGAGAAGATGCTGGCGGCGAAGAACTATCAGGCTGCACTGTTCATTCTGCGCCAGTTGGAATTCGGCCTGTTCGATTTCCGTCTGCATGCCGAGTTTGATCCTACGAAAGGCGCACAGATTCTGCCGACGCTGGCCGAAATCAAAGCGCAGGTGGCGGTGGTGCCAAGCCCAAGCTGGGGCCGCTTCCCGCACGCGTTCAGTCACATCTTCGCGGGCGGCTATGCCGCTGGCTATTACAGCTATCTGTGGGCCGACGTGCTGGCAGCGGATGCCTATTCCCGCTTTGAGGAAGAAGGGATCTTCAACCGTGAAACCGGCCAGTCTTTCCTGGATAACATCTTGACCCGCGGCGGTTCCGAAGAGCCGATGGAGCTGTTCAAACGCTTCCGTGGCCGTGAACCGCAGTTAGACGCCATGCTCGCGCATTACGGCATCAAAGGATGAGCATCTGCTTAATCGCAGAGGAAGGCGCCGATAGTGGCGCCTTATCTTCTCTGGCCGCACGCTGGGGGCTGGTTTCCGATCCCGATGCGGTCATGGCGCTGGTGCTAACAGCCCAACGTCTGGAACTGCGTAAGCAGGACGAACCGAAGCTCGGTGCTATTTTCGTGGATTTCGTTGGTGGGGCGATGGCGCACCGTCGCCGCTTTGGCGGCGGACGCGGCGAGGCTGTAGCCAAAGCCGTCGGTATCAAAAAAGATTACCTGCCGGATGTCGTGGATGCGACGGCCGGGCTGGGGCGCGATGCCTTCGTGCTGGCCGCATTAGGCTGCCACGTACGCATGGTGGAGCGCAATCCGGTGGTTGCGGCGCTGCTGGATGACGGGTTACAGCGTGGCTATCAGGACGCAGAAATTGGCCCGTGGCTACAAGAACGGCTCACCCTGCTGCACGCATCGAGCATGACCGCGCTACGCGATATCACACCGCCACCGGATGTGGTTTATCTCGATCCGATGTTCCCACATAAACAAAAGAGCGCGCTGGTGAAGAAAGAGATGCGGGTATTTCAGTCGCTGGTGGGTGCGGATGACGATGCCGATGCGCTGCTGGACCCTGCCCGCGCGCTGGCGAAAAAACGCGTTGTGGTGAAACGGCCAGACTATGCGCCGCCGCTGGCTGGCGTACCGGCACAGTCCATGCTGGAAACCAAAAGCCACCGCTTCGATTTCTATCTTCCCGCCTGAACAATCTCGTCGCCGCGACGCTAAGCGTATCGGCGACTAAAAACTTAGCCTGCTTCGCATTTCCTACGCTGCTTTTGCAAAGTCTGTGGCACTAATGAGAAGCAAATCGCATAATTCCGCGCATCACCTTTTATGACACTAAGATGACATAATGAAAAAAACGCTTCTGTCACTTCTGCTTTGTTTGAGTACTTCTGCTATGGCCGCTCAAGAACCCGTCAATATTACGATTCTGGGGACATCCGACCTGCACGGTACCTTTGTTCCCTGGGATTACGCCACCGATACCGCCAACATGGCGGGCAGCCTGAGCCAGATCGCCACGCAAGTGCATAAGGTTCGCGCACAGCAGCCGAATGTGATTCTGGTTGATGCGGGCGATACGATTCAGGGCAACTTTGTCGAAACCTTCAAAAATGACAAAACCAGCCCGATGATCCTCGGTTTTAACGCCCTGAATTATGACGTTTGGGTGCTGGGCAACCACGAGTTCGATTTCGGCCTGAACGTGCTTTCCACCTCGCTTGACCAGTTCAAAGGCACCGCACTGGCGGGCAACATTTTTTGGGAGAGCGGTAAACCTTACTTACCCGCCTATAAAATTGTCGAACGACAGGGCGTGAAGATTGGCATCATCGGGATGGATACGCCGATGACAGCGGAATTCGCCAAAGGCACTGACCGCGTGAAAGGGCTGAACTTCATCGATCCCGTCGGGGCAGTAAAAACCGTGATCCAGCAAATCCACGATAAGGTCGACGCCATCGTGCTGGTTGCCCATATGGGCATCGATAACGAGAACCAGCGGCCGGGCACCGGCGTGGGCGACATTGCTCGCGCGAACCCTGAGTTAGCCGCTATTGTCGCGGGCCATATGCACGTAAAAGTGGATAAAGAGGTGATAAATGGCGTGATCGTCACCGAACCAGACAAATATGGTCGTGCACTGTCGCGCATCGATTTGCAGTTTGAGCAGCAAAACGGCAAGTACGTGCTGATCAACAAAGACAGCTATACCTATTCGATCAAGGATGTGGATTCTGACCGCAAGATGGAAGACATCTACGAGCCTTATCACAATACCCTGCGCGCCAACGCTAACCGCCCGATTGCGCAGCTTCTTGGGCACGATCTGGTGCCGCAAGATGCCGTGAAAGGCATTCCTCAGGTACACGTACAGGACACGGGTATCAGCGCCCTGTTCCAGGAAGCCAGCCGCCATTATGCCCCTAAAGCGCAGGTCATCGCGCTGCAAATTGATAACGATCGGCCCAAGCTGAACGTCGGCACCATCGCCGCGAAGGACATTGCCTTTAACTATCAATACGCTGGCGGTGAGATCACGGTTTATCAGCTCACCGGTAAAGAACTGAAGAAATACATGGAATGGTCTGCGGGTTACTTCAACCAGTTGCAGGACGGCGATGTGACTTACAGCTTCAATCGGCAGCGCCGCGCGTCCAAGTATTCCACCAATGATTTCTTCGACGGCGTGACGTACACCATCGACCTGACAAAACCCGCCGGGCAGCGCATCACCGACCTGAAAATGAATAACGGCATGCCAGTTACCGGCGACATGCCGATTCGTCTAGGCATGAACAGCTACCGTATGGGCCACCTGACGCAGAAAGGCGGCGTGCTGGAAGGTAAGCAGTTCCCAGTACTGTCAGACACCAAAGCGGAATATGGCGAAGAGGCGGGTACGATTCGTAACCTGACCATCCGCTATCTAACCGAGGTGAAAAAAGGCCAATACGAGGGTACGGTACCGCTGCGCTGGAAGCTGGCTGGATTGCAGGGCTATGAGCGCGAACGCCACATCGTCGAATCGCTGCTCAACAGCGGAAAAATCAGCGTGCCGACGTCAGACGACGGTCGCTACAGCAATGTGCAATCCATCAATGTAAAAGCACTGCTGCTGCCGGATGCCGCGCAGAGGGAGAAACGCGTGGCGGAGCTGACGCAACAGCGCGACAGCGCCACCGACGCGTTGACCAAACAGCGGCTGAACGATCAACTGACGATTATCGCGGCCATTAACTAACCGACGCTTCGCGGGAAGCCGAAATGGCTGACCGCGTGTGTCGAGCGCTGATAATGGATAGATCGTAAAGACGCTGCACAGCCTGCCATTGGCAGGCTGTATTATCTTTCGCTGCGGGCTTTCCAGCGTTCGCTCGCCAGGTAGCCGTTCACACCCACATCCAGCAAAGGGCGTGGCGGCAAGTAATTTGCCTGCCCGAGCGATTGCATATCGCTAATCAGCGGGTTGTCTTCACCTAGTGCCAAATCCGCCAGAATATGCCCGGCAGCGGTTTGCTTCGACAGCCCCGCCCCATTACAGCCTGCGGACGCGTACACATTATCGCTTAGCTGCCCCCAAATTGGTGCCCCGTTGCGCGTGACGCTAATCAAGCCTGACCAGGTATGCGCCATCTTCACGTCGCTCAACTGCGGGAACATCCGGGCAAAAATAGCCGCGTGACGACGCGCGTGACGTCCGGTTTCTACAGCGCTATTGACCAACTCAGGCGTAAATTTCACATGCTCCCGAATCAGGAAGCGATGATCGCGCGTATAGCGCAGCGTCGCGCTGGCCAGCGCATTCACCGGCGTCAGCCCCCAGTCCGGCATATCGCCCATACGAGCTAGCTGTTCCACATTTAACGGTTCCGTCAGCGTCGCGAAAGTCGCCACGGCAAACACCCGACCATTGAACAGCGGCAGGCCGCGCGCCGCGCCGTTAATCGCCATCATCAGCTTATCCGCATGAATCTCGCCGTACGGCGTTTCCACGCGAATCCGCGATCCCGTTTCGATATTCAACGCCGGAGAATGGGCGTAGACCGTCACATTCTTCGGTAGGTTCGCCACCAGCCCGACCACCAGCGCCGCCGGGTTTAGCAGAATGCAATTGGGGGTGTACACCGCACGATGATAGAAAGATGTGCCGAGGCGGCGAGCAAGCTCGTCTTTTTCCACCACCTGATAGGATTCACCCAAATCATCCAATTCACGGACATAGGTATCGATCAGGCCGTCAAACGTTGAACTGACCGCGCAGTGATATTTCCCCGCCACGCTCCAGTCGCACGCGATCGCATGGCGATCCACCTTCTCTTTCAGATGTGCGACGCCGGACTGCAACAGGCGACGATACGCCGCCGCTTTTTCCAGTTCGGCCGTCGAACTGCCGATGTTGTGCGGCAAATCGATCACGAAACCGGAGTTACGCCCAGAGGCATTGTCACCAATCTCACCCGCATCCAGCAGAATAATGTGTTTATCCGGGCGCTGTTCAGCCAAACGCTGTGCAAAGGCAATCCCCGCATAGCCCGCGCCGATCACCAGCCAGTCCGCCGTTGTTTTTCCACGCTGCTGAGGATAATTCGGTTTATCGATAAGATCTGCCGACCAGCCATTACGATTCTGATCGAAAGGAAGATGTTTGATTTTCACAATGGTGTAAGCCTTGAAGAAAACGGGTTGTACCAGAAGACTGACGATACGCAATGCTGATTAAGATAAAGAAAGGCAGGAAGCGGTGTCCAGCAAGAAATGTCGCTAAAATTTAGAAAAATAATTGAAAAATCAAGGTGCCTGCGAATACAGGCACCTTAGCTACATTATGCGTTACACGACGCCCTGCGCCAGCATCGCGTCGGCCACTTTTACAAAGCCCGCCACGTTAGCACCGCGCACGTAGTTAGTCTGGCTGTTTTCACCGCCGTACTGCACACAGGCATTGTGAATATCCAGCATGATGTGGTGCAGACGCGCATCCACCTTCTCGGCTTTCCAGCCCAAACGTGCCGCGTTCTGCGCCATTTCCAGACCGGATGTTGCCACACCGCCCGCATTGGCCGCTTTGCCCGGCGCAAACAGTACACCTGCATCCAGGAACGCGTCGGTCGCTGGAATCGTGGTTGGCATGTTGGCGCCTTCTGCCACGGCTTTCACACCGTTAGCAATCAGCGTCTGCGCCGCAGGCAGATCCAGCTCATTCTGCGTCGCACACGGCAGCGCGATGTCTACCGGTACTTCCCACGGCGTTTTGCCTGCGAGGTAGGTCAGCTTCGCTTCGCGCGCGTAATCTTCCACGCGGCCATAGCGTTTGTTTTTAATCTCTTCCAGCAGCGCCAGTTTCTCTGGGGTAAACCCGCTCTCATCCACTACCGTGCCGTTAGAATCCGATGCCGTAACCACGCGAGCACCCAGTTCCATCGCTTTTTCAATCGCGTACTGCGCCACATTACCAGAACCGGATACCGCGACACGCATACCTTCAAAGCCCAAACCGTGGCGTTTCAGCATCGCTTCCGTAAAGTAGATCAGGCCGTAGCCCGTCGCTTCAGGGCGGATCAGACTGCCGCCGAACGACAATCCTTTACCCGTGAAGACGCACGCCGTGTTGTTGGTCAGCTTCTTCATCATGCCGGTCATGAAACCGACTTCACGGCCGCCCACGCCGATATCGCCCGCCGGAACGTCCGTATCCGCGCCCAGATGACGATACAGCTCCGTCATCAGCGCCTGACAGAAACGCATGATTTCACCCTGGCTTTTCCCTTTCGGGTTAAAGTCCGAGCCGCCTTTACCACCGCCCATTGGCAGCGTCGTCAGCGCATTCTTGAACGTCTGCTCGAACCCAAGGAATTTCAGAATCGACAGGTTAACGGACGGGTGGAAACGCATGCCGCCTTTGTACGGGCCGATTGCGGAGCTGAACTGGACGCGCCAGGCGCGGTTCACCTGTACCTGACCTTTGTCGTCCGTCCATGCGACGCGGAACTGAATCACACGTTCCGGTTCTACCAATCGTTCCAGCAGGCTGTAATCCGCATAGTGAGGGTTCTGCTCCAGAAAAGGCCACAGAGTGGAAAGGACTTCATTAACGGCCTGTAGAAACTCAGGCTGATGCGGATCGCGTTGTTGAACAGAATCAAGAAAACTTGCCAGAGATACGATTTGTGCCATGAACAGCTCCTGATTGAACGAATAAGTCCCCGTCTGCTTCTTTATTTTTAGACACGCAGAAGCTTGTGGGATCGGTGAAAATGATGTTGTGTCCTCTGGACTATAACACTGGCGATGGATATTTAAGCAAGCGTTTTCTTTTTAGATAAACGTTATAATCCAATGGGATAGGAAGGGTTTTTGGGCGATTTTAGAAGAGAAATTTGCTATAAGTTTTTGTTATATAACAAAAGGCACAGCTAAGAAGCCGTGCCTTTCATCACTGAAAAAAAATGCAAAAAAAGCTAATTTTTATTCGTCTTCATCATCACGCAGCGGCACGATCAGCATGTCGACATGTATGGTATTAATCAGTTGACGAGCAGAAGACATCAGTTTGCTCCAGAAGTCCTGATGGTGACCGCACAGCACGAGGTCAACACCGTATTTCTTAATCGCATCAACCAGCACCTGCCCTAAATCGCCACTGCCGCTCAGCGTTTCGCTGATAGGGTAGCCCGCATTCTGGGACAGCTCAGCCAACGCATTCTGAGTTTCTTCGGAGATACGCTGTTGCATGTCACCCAGATTGACGTCAATAAGCCCAGTGTAGAGATCGGAGTAGTTCACATCGACATGGATTAACGACACTTTCGCATTGTACGGTCTTGCCATTGAAACGGCTTTTTCCACTAGCACTTTGCTTTCTGGAGAAAGGTCAACAGCAATCAGGATGTGTTTGTAAGCCATAATAAGACTCCTTCCGTAAAGACTAATTAAGGGTTAGCAGATATTTCCCCTGCCAATCGGATACTTAACAGCGAATCATATACCCTAAATAATTCGAGTTGCGTGAAGGCGGCAACCGCGTGAATCCCTAGGAGCTTACTCAGGTAAGTGACTGGGGTGAGTAAGGGCAGCCAACGCACAAGCAGCTTGAAGTATGACGGGTATAAGGTAGCACTCGTCCACGCTATCGGACTGTTCAGTCGATCACAACCCGTTTTCAAACCTGTTAATTCTATTGATCAGTGTAGTAGAAACCGCTCCTTTTCACAGTTAAATCACGCAGCTTCTCCTTTCAGAAAGGGCATTATCTCGTCGAAAATCGGCCTTCATGCCGATTGCGCCTGCCTCTCTGGCACAAACGAACATTCTTCTTCTACACTACAAGTAGGGCGCGGTAAGCCTGTGCGCTGCACCCTGGGATGGAAAACAAGAATGGGGCTAGCCGTGATGCTGTTGGCTATCCCAAATGACAATAAAATCGTGCGCAAGCGCGTGGCATAACTATTCGTAGAAAAATGTCACAGACAAACGTCGTAGATAAGCGTCGCGGATAATAGTAACGCTTATCATCGGTGACAGGTGGACAACGGGAAGGTATGGCCATCGAATCTGACGAATAGAACGACCGGGAGGGAAGCATGATTAGTACATTTGCGCTTTTCTGGGCTTTATGTATCGTCTGCATCATCAATATGGCGAGGTACTACTCTTCATTACGTGTGTTACTGCTGATTTTGCGTGACTGTGACCCGCTGCTTTACCAATACGTTGACGGGGGTGGCTTCTTTACCTCGCACGGCCAGCCAAGTAAACAAATCCGGCTGGTACGCTATATCTACGCGCAACGCTATCTTGATCATCACGACCCTGAGTTTATTCGCCGTTGCGAGCGAGTGCGGGGACAGTTTCTGCTTACGACCGCCCTGTGTGGCCTTATCGTCATCAGTCTGTTTGCGATGACAATATGGTATTAAATGCGGGTACTTACACAATTCTCTGGTATTACAACCATCATTGGTATGACAACCATGAACGTCGATAAAAAGTAAAAAGGCGATTCCCCACAGAATCGCCTTTTTTATTTATACGTGATGAATTATCGCAATTAGATCAGCTTCAACGCCAGCCAGTACAGCGTACCGGACATCAGCATGGAGACAGGCAGCGTCAACACCCAGGCAAGCAGAATACTTCTTATCGTTTTGCCCTGTACGCCACCACCGTCCGCAATCATCGTCCCAGCAACCGCCGAGGACAATACGTGCGTGGTGGAAACTGGCATACCGGTATAGCTGGCGACACCAATCGACAGGGCCGCCGTCACCTGCGCCGAAACGCCCTGTGCGTAGGTCATGCCTTTCTTGCCAATCTTCTCACCGATGGTCACTGCAACGCGTTTCCAGCCCACCATGGTGCCCAGAGACAGCGCTAATGCGACAGCGACGATAATCCAGAGAGGCGCATACTCAACCGTCTGCAGCATATCTTTACGCAGGTTGCTCAGGTAACGCTTATCTTCGCCCGACGTTTCTGGCAGCTTGATCACCCGATCCATCGTGTCAGAGATACACATCAGCAAACGACGCACTCTGCTACGATCGTCAGGGTTCAACTGGTCGTAACTTTTCAGGTTATTCAGCAGACCCTGTGTACGGTCAATCGCAATCATCACGCGTGAACTGTCACAGTGAAACTCTTTCTGACCGTTGCCGGGAATCGTGCTTTCTGGCGTAGGAATAACGGGTGGAGACAGGTCGATAACGTGCGTCAACGCGTCGCCGTGCTGCTTGTAGTATTCCTGCAAATTGACAACGGCATCACGGGTACGGCTGATGTCATAGCCAGACGCGTTCATGTTGACAATAAACCCAGCAGGCGCGACGCCAATCAGCACCAGCATAATCAAGCCGATACCTTTCTGACCATCGTTTGCACCGTGAGAGAAGCTCACCCCAATCGCTGATAAAATCAGCGCGGTACGGGTCCAGAACGGCGGCTTACGTTTGCCATCCTGCTTTTCGCGATCGACAGGCGTCAGATGCACGCGCTTGCGTTTTTTGCTGTTGTTCCAGAACCGACGCAGCACCAGCAACATCAGACCTGCCACCACCATCCCCACAATCGGCGAGAGCAGCAACGACAGGAAAATGCTGATCATTTTCGGCACGTTCAACGCGTCCACAACGGAGGTATCCGTCAACAGCGCATTGGTTAAACCAATACCAATAATGGAGCCGATCAGCGTGTGAGAACTGGAGGCAGGAATACCGAAGTACCAGGTACCCAAGTTCCAGATAATAGCGGCCAGCAGCATGGAAAAGACCATCGCCAGACCGTGCGCCGAACTCACGTTCAACAATAAATCCGTGGGGAGAAGGTGAACAATGGCATAGGCCACGCTCAGGCCGCCCAGCAGTACACCGAAGAAATTAAAGACACCCGCCATAACAACAGCAAACTCGGCACGCATGGCGCGGGTATAAATAACAGTGGCAACGGCGTTCGCAGTATCGTGAAAACCGTTAATGGCTTCATACATCAGTACAAACAACAAAGCCAATATCAACATCAGGCCAGTGTAGTAATCCAAACCGGCAAATAAATGTAGCATAAACGTTAGGCCATTTAGTGGTCATCAACGCGGCGCATTATCGGCGACAAGCAGGGGTCTGGAAAAGCGAAATATGACATTTTTTTGACTTAATATGTGACGACGATCGGTGGATAAATCACTTAATCAATAGAAATCAAATAATTATATATTTTTACTAAAATATGCAAATTGTTACGCTGGTATCGAACAAAAACCAACACTACAATTTGCCGCCCTATGGCTTATCGGCCTGTGGCAATCCAAGAAGATAAAATCACTCATCGGAGAAATGCATTGTGGAACAGTTTGACGCTGTCATCATCGGTGCCGGTGCAGCAGGCATGTTTTGTGCGGCACAGGCAGGACAACGCGGACTGCGTGTTCTACTGCTCGATAACGGCAAGAAGGCTGGCCGGAAAATATTGATGTCCGGTGGCGGGCGCTGCAACTTTACCAATATGTATGCAGAGCCGGCGGCCTATCTGTCTCACAATCCTCACTTTTGTAAATCAGCACTGGCACGTTATACCCAATGGGATTTCATCAGTCTGGTCAACAGCCACCGCATCGCTTATCACGAGAAAACGCTCGGTCAGCTATTCTGCGATGATTCCGCACAGCAAATCGTGGACATGCTGGTAACAGAATGTGAGCAGGCGAATGTCACCCTCCGTCTGCGCAGTGAAGTGACCTCGGTGGAGAAATCAGACGATCGGTTCACCGTCCAGCTAAGCAACGGCACAGCATTCCAGAGTCCATCGTTGGTCGTTGCCTGCGGTGGCCTGTCGATGCCCGGCCTAGGTGCGACGCCGTTCGGTTACCAGCTCGCCGCGCAGTTCGGTATCAACGTGCTCCCAACTCGCGCTGCGCTAGTGCCCTTTACGCTACACAAACCGCTGCTCGAACAGTTGCAAACGCTCTCCGGCGTCTCCGTGCCGACCGTCATCACCGCAGAAAACGGCGTGACGTTCCGTGAAAATATCCTGTTTACGCACCGTGGGCTTTCTGGCCCGGCTATTTTGCAGATCTCCAGCTACTGGCAAGCGGGTGAATTCGTCACCATCAATTTGCTACCCGATCGCGATCTCACCCCGCTTATTAATGACGAGCGCACCGCTCACCCGAACCAAAGCCTGAAAAACACGCTGGCACAGTGGCTACCTAAACGACTGGTTGAATGCTTACAGGCGTTAGGACAACTGCCGGACGTCACACTGAAACAGCTCAACAGCGCACAGCAAACGCAGATCGAACAAAGCCTGCAACAGTGGCGCGTGCAGCCAAACGGTACGGAAGGTTATCGCACTGCCGAAGTCACCATCGGCGGCGTTGACACCCGTGCGCTGTCCTCCAAAACCATGGAAGCCAGCGCGGTGCCGGGGTTGTATTTCATCGGCGAAGTGGTCGATGTGACCGGCTGGCTCGGCGGCTATAACTTCCAATGGGCGTGGAGCTCAGCATGGGCGTGCGCGCAGGCACTGCAAGCCATGCAGGAACGGTAACCTTTTCCCTTATTTCATCAGGAGCAACATCACAACCACAACCGTTCCAATGGATTCGACATTCAGGTCACCTTCGCGAGAATTAATACCACCCATTAGTCGTACAAAGGGATGTATCATTGCCTGAAGATTTGTACACTTCACCGTGTGACGAATAATGTCTACCTAAGGAACGGATGATGAAAATAAAGCAAGTCAAGTTGCACAATGTCGGGCGTTTTGCGTCTTTGGATGCCCCCATCGCGCCAACGGCTGGTTATCCTTCCAATATCACGGTACTGGTCGGTAACAACGGCGCAGGAAAGACATCTATTCTAAAAGCAATGGCAACGTCGCTCGGTTGGTTAGTGGCACGAATACGCAGCGAAAAAGGCACCAGCGCCACTATCAGCGAAAACACCATCACTAACCGACAGCCTTCCGCCGCCATTGAGATTACGGTTCACGGTGGTGCACAGCATCCAGAGCCTGATGGGGAAAAAGAAGCGAGTTATAGCTGGACGCTAGCGAAGGCACGTAGCGGCCAAAAAGGGCAGCATGTCAGCCAGTTGAATGACCTCTCCGCACTGTCTGATCGTTACCGCACCGCGTTAACTGAAAATGATGAAAGCAGCCTGCCGCTAATCGCGTTTTATCCGGTTGAACGCAGCGTGCTGGATATTCCGCTGAAAATAAAAGGCAAGCACCGTTTCCAACAGTTGGATGGATACGATAATTCGCTCAATCAAGGCGTAGATTTTCGTCGATTTTTCGAATGGTTTCGGTTACGAGAAGATATTGAAAATGAGACGATACCATCCTTGACGGATACCATTTATAATATACTTAACAGCAACCCTGAACAATTTATTAGTCAAGCCCTTGATCCTGATGACAATAAAGATATCGATATTAAAGCAGAAGTAACGAAGCTAAAAAATGTACTATCCAAATTAAAACTATCTGAAAAATCTAATAAAGATCCACAGCTTGATGCTGTTCGACATGCCATTTACCACTTTATGTCAGGCTTTTCTAACCTAAGAGTTCGCCGTAAGCCTCGGTTGCATATGTCCGTCGATAAAAACGGTGAAACCTTCAACGTACTGCAACTTTCTCAGGGTGAAAAGTCGCTGATGGCATTGGTGGGGGATATAGCACGCCGTCTGGCAATGATGAACCCTGCATTAGATAACCCGCTGCATGGGCAAGGCGTTATTCTGATCGATGAAGTAGATATGCACCTGCACCCCTCGTGGCAACGCAGTATCATTGAACGGCTGACCACCACCTTCCCACACTGCCAGTTTATTTTGACCACCCACTCACCGCTGGTGATCAGCGACAGCAAAGATGTGTTGGTGTACTTATTGGATGACGGCAAGCTCACTGAGGTGCAATCCCAATATGGTCAGGATGCCAACAGCGTCTTACTGGATGTAATGGATACAGATATCCGCAATGCGCATATCGCCTTAAAATTTAACGATCTGTTGGATTTAATCCAGCGCAAGCAGTTAGCACAAGCCAAAACGCTGTTGAACCAACTGACAGAAGAGTTACCTGCCACTAATTTGGAGCTAACCAAAGCTCGCCTATTACTGCGCAAACAGGAGTTACGCGGTGAGAGAAATAACTAAAAGCGTTGAGCCTGCCTGTCTGACAGCCTGGAAACGTGCCAATCCTACTGGTCACTATGATGACCTGACACCAGCCGTTCGTCAGGACATCCGTGACGCCTGTACCAAAGAGCAATTTGGCCTGTGTGCCTACTGTTGTAAACCGATAAGTGGTGGTAGCCATGACACCATGAATGAACATGTTCAGGCTCGTAACTCCGCACCACAACTCAGCCTCGACTTCACCAACATCGTGGCGAGTTGCACCACGCCAAACCAGTGCGATGCAGCCCACGGTTCACAATATTTTTCACTCACGCCATTAATGACAGCGTGTGAAACAGAGTTGCAATTTATGATCAGCGGGCGCGTCACTAGCACCACATCTCGTGCACAAGAAACCATTCGGGTGCTTAATCTCGGTGATAATGAAACTCATAACAAAAAACTGATTGAAATACGCAAGCAGGCTATCAACACCCTATTATTGAGGGATGGAATTGATCCTGATGAAGGCTTGGAGGATGACGAGCTATTGCAATCCATCATTAACGATCTCTGTATACCTAAGGATGGCATGCTTGAACCCTACGCCCCCGTGTTGGTTAATATCTTGAGAGGGTGGCTGTCAGTGTAGAAACTCGCTTATTTCACCCATGCTCGTTACCCGCGACAATGTAATCCTTCTGCCTCATTACCTGAATGTGGCACTGGATAATGACGTGAGGCCATAACATGGCGGGAAGTGACCGAACGCCATACGGATTTAAACGGTCTACACGACGCCACGATTTACATTCAAGGTGTGAACAGCAATCCAATCCCCGCTTATTCAGGTTACAAACTTTATTGTCACCGAATCCCTTTTAGCAAATAGGCACTATAATAATCTCTATTCAGCACTCTCCTTTGATTCACGGAGAAAAGGACGTCTCTACATAGGCCTCTGCTGCCAGAAAGGAGATGTGGATGAGCCCTAGACGTAGTAAACCTAAAATCAACATATTGCAGTTGCTGGTTGCAGGCATGCTGCCACTGCTGCTTGGTTTATTGTTCACGTTTGTTGAGTCCAGATTAATGGTAAAGCGCGATCTGGAATCCACCGCGCAAATCGCAATGAATCATGCCGAGAATATTTCGACACAGGCATGGCAGATGGTGGATCGCCTCCAGCGCTTTCAGGGTCAGCCCTGCAACGTCATCGGCGATGAACTACAACGTCTCGGTTCGGTCTTTTCTTACTTTCGCGCAATCGGCGTTATCCATAATACCGACGTCTATTGCTCTTCAACGTTTGGCACCACGCTGACGCTACTAAGCCGCGTCATTCAACAGCCGCTACCGGAGACCTATTCTGAACGCTGGAGCCTGTCGATTGCCGGTTCAGATAACGTGAAAGAACGCCCGGCGCTGATCTTCGTCCAGATGCCTCCTACGGGTTACGGCGCTTATGCCATGGTCGATGCGCAATATCTGATCGATCTCATGACTGCAATTAGCAAGATTCGGGGCTATCAACTTATCCTACAAATGGATAACGGCCATCCGATTCAAACGGGTCCAACCATTACGCCGCACAGAAGCCTATTTTCTACCTCTGCGCTTGAAATCAAGTCGAGCCGCTTTCCAATTACCCTCAATGTTACCGCCCCCGCCACTCAGGAAATCACCAACTGGAAGCAGGCATTTTTCACGTTTCTGCCACTGGCCATTATTCTCTCTCTGCTTTTCACTACGGCAATGTGGTACTGGCAAAAACGTAAATTATTCTTCCGCGAAGAAATCCGTAGGGGTATCGCTAACGGCGAATTTTCCGTCTATTACCAGCCTATCTATGACACGGAATCACGAGCCTGCACTGGAGTAGAAACGCTACTGCGCTGGCGACGCAGCGACGGGCAGTGGATTAGACCCGATATATTTATTTCTGCCGCCGAAGCAGAAAGTATGATCATTCCCATCACACGGCATTTATTTGAGCTGGTAGCGTCAGATATCGCCAGTTGGCAGGTAAAACCGGGTTTCCATCTGGGGCTCAACGTTGCAGCAGAGCATTTGCATCACCCAAGTTTCGTATCAGACGTACACCGCTTCGCAGAGAAAGTCGCCGCTCATTCATTAAACATTACGCTGGAACTGACAGAACGTAACCTCATTAGCAACGGCCCTGAAATCATACAGCGCCTGCATCAACTGCGTGAAGATGGCTTTATGATTGCCATTGATGACTTCGGCACCGGCCACTGTTCACTTTCTTACCTGCAAAATTTTCCACTGGATTGCCTGAAAATAGACCAGGGATTTGTTGGCGCGGTTTCATCACCAGATGAAGAAGCCCCTATTCTTGATGCCATTATTACTTTGAGCCATCGCATCAAGCTTCAATCCGTAGCGGAAGGCGTGGAAACCGAGCAACAGCTCCTGTATTTACAACGGCGTGGCGTCAAATATATACAGGGATTCCTTTATGCCAAGCCAATGGACAATGAATTGTTGCTGGTCTGGCTTCACTATAATGGCAATAAATCGATTGAGAGCTTTATGAATAAAAACAAATAAGGAGAAAAGCAGTAATAACCGGCGGAAGCCTATCCACCGGCATTCAATAATAGGAAAATCAGAAACGGTAACCGACGCCAATATTAAAAGCGTCTACACGCGTTTCATAAATTTTCGTGCCCTCGTAGCCAATATCAATCGCCCAGTTTGCTACTGGTGTAATTTGAATACCGGCACCATAAGCAAAGCTGGATTTACTTTCACTACCCGACTCACGGACAGTACCTCCCTCTTCCCAACTTGATTTACCGCGGCCAATACCCGCCAACCCATAAACACTGACATAGTCGTTAAAACGGTAAGATGGACCAGCCATGAGTGAATAGTATTTCAGCTTATAAACATCACTGTTTGAATTCTGATAATACTCAGTTTGTTCCGCGCTCACATAAGTGAAAGAACCGATAATACCGAGCGCAGTATCGCCCTGATAATGGTATTTTGCCGTAATCCCTTTTGGATCTTTAAAGTCATCGACTTTCGCCTGAGCATAACCCAAAGACACTGTTTGTGTCGCCTGAGCAGCAGACATTCCCATGGTACAAGCAATCAAAGTGGAGAGTAGCAGTGTTGTTTTTTTCATGATCGAAACATCTTCCATATTTGAATAAAAAGCCGGTTTCAACAAAGCGAATATATAATTTTCGCAAATGTTTTCCGCACATAAAATTACATTTAAATACGAAGAGGTAAAGTCAGAATTATTTTTAAACAATCGGCTTGAAATTTATTTAAATCATTAAAAAACAAAAATATAGATATTACTCATGGTAATTAATGTGCGCCGTTTAACACTATTTTTGGGAACATTCTGAACTGAAGACCGAGGAAATATGGAAATTTTCGACGCCAAAGAATACTGAGGAAAAGCCCTACACTCATAAAGGAAAAATTTTCAAAGCGACTATTTTTAAACAAAAACGCGCTTAAAACGAGATTAATTTTGAACCGATAGTTTGAATAGACGATGATCGAAACAGGAGAAAAGTTGAGGATGACTTACTGAGGAGGAAAGGTGGTCGGCGAGAGAGGATTCGAACCTCCGACCCACTGGTCCCAAACCAGTTGCGCTACCAAGCTGCGCTACTCGCCGAATGCGGGCGCATATTACTGCTACCCCATTGAAGCGTCAATACCTTTTTAGCAAAAGGATTTCGGCTGCCGTTAAAGTGTCCATTCTTTGTATTTACAGCCTGAAACCGACGTCCTTGTCCGTGATTCATGTCAATTAGCGGGTTTCTGGCACCAGTTATTTTTAGGGTTAATACCGCCGTCAGGCGATGTGTATCCCACACATCCAAGAATCGTATCAAACAGCTCTTCATGGCGATGTGTTTTGCCAACGCGCTGCTGAGCCTTCAACTGCTCAAACGCATGCTGGTTATCGGGATCAGCCAGAAACTTATCCGATGTCCACACCATCATCGGTGAACGGAACTGTTCAGGCGGTGCCATCTGACGCGGCGTGCCATGCAAATGATAGTTATCATCGATGGATTCACCGTGATCGGAGGCATAAAACACAATCGCTTTCTTATCCCGCACCTGATCGATCACGCTATCAATAAAGCTATCGGTATAGAGCACGCTATTATCGAAAGCATTAATCAACTGCTCACGCGTACAAGAGGCATCAACACCCATACATTCTGGCTGATAGCGCGCATAGCTGCGGGGATAGCGCATGGAATACAGATAGTGGGAACCTTTGGTATGCAGCACAATCAGATGCTTACCTTTGGGGTAGCGTGCCAGTGATTCCTTGACCTCATCGACCAGCAACATATCCTGCACCGACTTGCCATCATTGTGTTTCTCTGACGCAATCATTTCACGGAAAGAGTAGTTATTCGCCTCAATACTATTGTAAAACCACACCTCACTCTGCATAGCAAACAGCTCAGAGGTAAAGCCCAGCTCTTTCAGTACGGCAAAGATGTTCTGCTCTTTCAGGGTTCGCTGCGGGTTGTCTTCCGTACCGCCTTCTCGCACAAACATACAGCGCATGGAAAGCTTGGTGGAGGTATCACACGACTGACCACGGAATGCGACCAGGTTTTTTTCTTTTGATAGCTTCGGCGTCGTATCTCGCTCGTAGCCCAACAGCCCCATATGATCCCAGCGGGTTGTTTCACCGATAATGAAAACAACGTAGGTGTCGTCAATGCCTTTCGGTGGGACATAGGTAAAATGCTGAGCCGGATCGAAAAGATTAGAAGAATCTTGGCTCTCGTCATACTTGGTGTATGCAAACAATCCTAATGCAGACAACCAGTTAGAAGGCAGATACGAGTGAGCCACCACGCCACCATAACTGGGCAAGTCCACATTCGATTCACGCTCGGACACTGACTGAACGTTATCCATATAGCGAAGCGGCATCCAAACCAGCGCAACAACGGCGATAAGAACCAGAAGAGGAATCAACCGCTTTCCCGGTGATTTAAGCTGTTCGATCAGCGTGTCACGTAGCGAGTTCTTCCAGATCAAAAACAGCGGCAGCGCACTTACCACCAGCATCCACAGGAAAAAACGAAAACCAATCACTTCTTTAGAAAGATCAATATCCGTAGTCATGACCGCTGCAACAATGCCATAGCCAATCACAACATTAAAAAACGTCATGTAATAGCTGGCAGCAACGGAGATCAAGACCAAGAGAGAAGCAATTATCCGATAAAAACGGCGTCCCCCGAGCGAAATAATCCTCATCAGGAAAAAGGTAAATAAGATACTCGCGGTCAATTCGACAAGAGCGGGAATGAACGTTGGAACCTGACTGCCAGCAGAGAGTGAAAAATAATCAAATCGGCGATAATACACTGAGATATTGAGAAAAAGACCAATATAAATTGCCAGGACAAACGATAATTTGGGTTGCGAAAAAGATGCTACAAACTTCATTATGACAAGTGCTCCAACAAACCTTTCTTATTATCTGAAGCTATACGACAACATCCGTATGCCCAAGTTCAACATAAATAATCAGACTCACAGGCATTTCTATATCGCAAAACAGCAAATAGGCGTAGACATTTAATTTGTAAATTTTACTTATGATTAAGTGGAGAGGACAGAAAAAATTTGTCCTTTTATGTGAATGAATCCACGAAAAAATAAAAGGTGCGATCCCAATCTGTTATGAAAAATCACCACCGCTTATCTATGTACGCCTTCACGACCTAATCGGGCAATTAATTCCACCACGATAGGCTGCTTCAGGAACGCCATAATCTCTTCCGCACGTCGCTCCCCAATACCGGAGAACTGTCGCCACTGTTGCGCTGTCCATTGCTGTAACGACAGCCACCCCACATTATCCAATGCACTACTGGCGGAACGAGGCACAGGAATACCCAGCGCAAGCAGCCAGCGGGATAGTGGCATCTGCCGTGCAGACTGCAAACTTGTATAAATATCTCGTGCCCGCTTATCACCCATACCATCGACCGCATTAAGCTGTGCCTCCGTCAGAGATAGCCATGACAGCACATCCTCCAGTAAATCATGCTGTATCAGGCGCAACCACATCCCTTCACGCATTCCCGCCAGATTTAAGCCGTGCTCTCCACTCAACCAGACTAAGCGCGCCAAAAATTGCTGCTGGCAAGCCATGCTATACCGAAAACAGCTAAGAGCATGGAAATCATGTTCATTAGGGGAAACGATGGCAGGCCGTTCAGTGCCACGCCATACCACATTATCCAGACGTGGAATCCCCTGCCCTGCCAGACTGACACTCACCCGATCGCCGGGCAACACATCCCACTGTTTCCAACGCGACAACGAGCCCACACTCACCCGACTGACCGATTTATCATCCAATTTCAAAGGATGAAGCTTCAGTACGACGGCGACTTTACCCGTCCGTCCGACAGAAAATGCCACATCAGCCACTTCCGCAACCTGATGAACAGGTGGGTATTTCCATGCGATCGCCCAGTCGGCTGATGTATTACGCCAATAGCGCCCCTGCGGCTCTTTAGTCTGGCGAATCACCACGCCATCCGTCACGAACGGCAGCGGACTGTGATACCAGTGATGACGCCATTTCTCCGCATCGGCGAATGACCCAATGGCATGGGTATAGTCCGCCGTCATCGCAAACCCCATTTCCTTCAATTTTTCCAGACGCTCGGGCATCGTCTTTGGGCCATCCGGCCATTCCCAGACAAACAGACCAATCTGCGACAACACGGGAGATGGCTGATGACGACGCATCTCACCTGCCACAACCGAGCGGGCATTAACACCGCCCTGGGTGCGCTGTTGATGATTGGTCATCTTCAGGAAAAGCTCCCCTTGTAATACCAATGAGGAAGGCACATCAGTTAATAAATGAGGAACTCCCGGAATCAGGCGCACTTTTTCCGTCCAGTCTTCGCCTTGCAGGCCGTTACCCCGGCTAACTGCAGACACGAGCCTACCGTGCTGATAGACCAACGTAACAGCCACACCATCAACTTTTGGTTGAATCCATACATCCTCACGCGATGCGATCCATTGCACCAGTTGTCGACGCTCGGACAATTTTTTCAGTCCCGTATGGGCAACGGGGTGGGGCTGCTTGCCATTATCGGGCAACCGAGCAGGAATAGCATTTTGAAGCTGAAAACAGCCTAACCACTGGTTTAACTGGTCCCGCAGTTGATCGTAAACGTCATCTTCTATCGGGCTTTTCCCTTCGGTGTAATACACGTCATCCCACTGTTCTAGCTGGTGACGCAATGCATCAATTTCCTTGCCGGAACGCGTGCTATCCCAATCGGGGCACACCGCAGCCATGGCAGGGAAATTGCTGATGCTCCCCATGACGATGATGATTAAAAATGTACGAATCCTGAGCCACATAACCCCTCCTGCCATCCATTAGCGAAGGGCCGCAGTACATAGCAACGGAGAGGAAAATACGAGGCAAAAAAAGGAGAAATGCTAAACGCGCCACAAGATGATTCATCGTTTGCAGCAGCGATAAAAAAGACGGGAACGCGCTTCGCAATCTAAAAAAGAAACGTTGGCAAAAAGTTTTCCCCATGCCATAACGAAAAAACAGTCAGCGGAGAATTTATCGCAGCGCGACTGATGACGTAGAGGCGTGTATAATGCGGAGAAATGCACATTTTTCTGCTGCATATCACCATTCACCACCGTAACCGTTAATAAAACTTCATTATGGCTCAAGGCACGTTATATATCGTTTCTGCTCCCAGTGGAGCTGGGAAATCCAGCCTGATTCAGGCGTTATTAAAAACTCAGCCGCTTTACGACACTCAGGTATCGATTTCGCATACCACGCGAGCGAAACGACCAGGAGAAAACCACGGCGAACACTATTTCTTCGTCGAAGTCGATGAATTTAAGCGTATGATTCAGGATAACGAGTTTCTGGAATACGCTGAAGTCTTTGGCAATTACTACGGTACATCCCGGCCGGCAATTGAGCAGGTATTAGCGACTGGCGTTGATGTTTTTCTGGATATTGATTGGCAAGGAGCCAAGCAAATCCGCGCCCAGATGCCGCACGCGCGCAGTATTTTCATTCTGCCGCCGTCAAAAGAAGAGTTGGCTCGCCGCCTGCGTGGCCGTGGACAAGACAGCGATGAAGTCATTGCCCGTCGTATGTCTCAGGCAGTGGCTGAAATGACGCACTACGGCGAGTATGATTACCTGATTGTGAATGATGATTTCGATCTGGCGCTGCTCGATCTAAAAACCATTATTCGCGCCGAACGTCTGCGTTTAAGCAGACAAAAGGTTCGGCATGATGCATTAATCACCAAACTATTGGCAGACTGACGCCTCTTTCAGTATGATGCGCAGTCATTTTATTTCCTGTGGAGTAGCACATTATGGCACGCGTAACTGTTCAAGACGCTGTAGAGAAAATTGGTAACCGTTTTGACCTGGTGTTGGTCGCTGCTCGTCGCGCCCGTCAAATCCAGACTGGCGGCAAAGATCCGCTGGTTCCTGAAGAAAACGATAAGTACACCGTGATCGCACTGCGTGAAATCGAAGAAGGTCTGATCAACAACCAGATTCTGGATGTTCGTGACCGTCAGGAACAGCAAGAGCAGGAAGCCGCAGAGATTCAGGCGGTTACCGCGATTGCTGAAGGCCGTCGTTAATCACACCACGAGTCGCCCTTGTACATTTTTGAAAGCCTTAATCTGCTGATTCAACGTTATCTGCCAGAAGATCAGATCAAACGTTTACAGCAGGCTTACTTAGTTGCACGTGATGCTCACGAGGGGCAGACTCGCTCCAGCGGTGAACCCTACATCACACACCCTGTTGCCGTCGCCTGTATTCTGGCGGAGATGCGTCTCGATTACGAAACGCTGATGGCAGCACTGCTGCATGATGTCATAGAAGACACCCCCGCCACCTATCAGGACATGGAACAGCTTTTTGGTAAAAGCGTTGCTGAACTGGTAGAGGGCGTGTCCAAGCTGGACAAGTTAAAGTTCCGCGATAAGAAAGAAGCGCAGGCTGAAAACTTTCGCAAAATGATCATGGCGATGGTGCAAGATATTCGCGTTATCCTGATCAAACTCGCAGACCGTACCCATAACATGCGCACGCTGGGCTCATTGCGCCCAGACAAGCGCCGCCGTATTGCCCGTGAAACGCTGGAAATCTATAGCCCGCTGGCACATCGACTGGGTATCCATCACCTCAAAACCGAGCTGGAAGAACTGGGTTTTGAGGCGCTGTATCCGAACCGTTATCGCGTCATTAAAGAGGTCGTCAAGGCCGCACGCGGTAACCGCAAGGAAATGATTCAAAAAATCCTGTCGGAAATCGAAGGGCGTTTGACCGAAGCCGGGATTGCCTGCCGCGTCAGCGGTCGCGAAAAACACCTGTATTCCATCTACTGCAAAATGCACCTGAAAGAGCAGCGCTTTCATTCCATCATGGATATCTACGCGTTTCGGGTCATCGTGAAAGAACTGGACACTTGCTATCGAGTGCTCGGTCAGGTTCACAGCCTGTATAAGCCCCGCCCAGGTCGGGTAAAAGACTACATTGCCATTCCTAAAGCTAACGGCTATCAGTCGCTTCACACGTCTCTGATTGGTCCGCACGGCGTGCCGGTCGAAGTACAAATTCGGACCGACGACATGGATCAAATGGCGGAAATGGGTGTTGCCGCGCACTGGGCCTATAAAGAAGGCGAAAGCAGCACTACCGCACAGGTACGCGCTCAACGCTGGATGCAAAGCCTGCTGGAACTCCAGCAAAGCGCCGGTAGCTCATTCGAATTTATCGAAAGCGTGAAGTCCGATCTCTTCCCTGACGAGATGTACGTCTTTACGCCGGAAGGCCGTATTGTGGAACTCCCCGCAGGCGCGACACCCGTCGATTTCGCCTACGCGGTACACACCGACATCGGGCATGCCTGCGTCGGCGCTCGCGTCGACCGCCAGCCTTACCCACTGTCACAGTCGCTCACCAGCGGCCAAACCGTTGAAATCATTACCGCGCCGGGTGCCAGACCAAACGCCGCATGGCTTAATTTCGTGGTGAGTTCCAGAGCACGCTCCAAAATTCGCCAGATGCTGAAAAACCTCAAGCGTGATGACTCCGTAAGCCTCGGTCGCCGTTTGCTGAACCACGCATTGGGCAACGGTCGCAAACTCTCCGACATCCCTGAAAAGTCGATTCAGCTTGAGCTTGAGCGCATGAAGCTCGCCACGCTGGACGATCTGATGGCGGAAATTGGTATGGGTAATGCAATGAGCGTCGTTGTGGCGAAAAATCTGCTGAACGAACAATCTGAACTGGGAACCACTGGGCTACGCAAGTTGCCGATCAAAGGCGCAGATGGCGTCATGCTCTCATTTGCCAAGTGCTGCCGCCCTATCCCCGGTGACCCGATTATTGCCCACATCAGCCCCGGTAAAGGGCTGGTTATTCACCATGAATCCTGTCGCAATATTCGCGGCTATCAGAAAGAACCTGAAAAATTCATGGCGGTAGAGTGGGATAAGGTGACGGAACAAGAGTTCATCGCCGAAATCAAAGTCGATATGTTCAACCATCAGGGCGCGCTGGCGAACCTGACGGCAGCGATCAACGCCGCGAACTCCAATATTCAGAGCATCAATACGGAAGAGAAGGACGGCCGCGTATACAGTGCCTTTATCCGTCTCACTACTCTCGATCGCGTTCATCTAGCCAATATTATGCGTAAAATCCGCGTGATGCCGGATGTCATCAAAGTTAACCGTAACCGAAATTAATCGTCATGACCCCTCAACGTTATGCACGTATAAAAGAAATGCTCAACTGTCGTCAGCCCGATCTAACGATTTGCATGGAGCAGGTGCATAAACCTCATAACGTTTCTGCGGTTATCCGCACTGCGGATGCTGTCGGTGTGCATGAGGTTCATGCGATTTGGCCCACCAGCCGGATGAAAACGCTGGTTTCCTCCGCCGCAGGCAGCAATAGCTGGGTGCAGGTGAAAACTCATCGCAATATCGGTGATGCGGTTGGTCACCTGAAGGCTGAAGGCATGCAGGTTTTGGCAACTAATTTGTCTGAACACGCGGTCGATTTTCGGGAAATTGATTACACCCGCCCCACCTGTATTCTGCTCGGGCAAGAAAAAACTGGGATTACTGCCGAAGCGCTCAAACTGGCCGATCGGGATATCATCATTCCGATGACTGGCATGGTACAGTCGCTGAATGTGTCCGTAGCCTCAGCGTTGATCCTGTATGAAGCGCAGCGCCAGCGCCAGATAGCCGGCATGTACCAGCGTGAAGACAGCCCGTTAGATGAAGAAGAGCAGCAGCGCCTGCTTTTCGAAGGGGGCTACCCGGTGCTGGCACGCGTCGCAAAACGTAAAGGGCTGCCTCGTCCTTATATTGACCATCAGGGTCAGATTGTAGCGGATACCCCGTGGTGGGCCGCGATGCAATCATCGGAGTGCTGATGAAAGGCCGCCTGCTGAACACCCAACCGCTGAGTACACTTACTGGCGTGGGTGCAAATCAGGCAGCGAAGCTCGCGCGACTCGGGCTGGAAACCGTGCAGGATCTCCTCCTGCACTTACCTCTACGCTACGAAGACCGCACGCATCTTTACCCGATTGGCGACCTCCTCCCCGGTATGTATGCCACCGTGGAAGGTGAAATCCTACGCAACGACATCACCTTTGGCAGCCGTCGCATGTTGACCTGCCAAATCAGTGACGGCAGCGGCATGCTGACCATGCGTTTCTTCAATTTCAGCGCCGCGATGAAAAACAGCCTCGCACCGGGACAGCGCGTTACCGCTTATGGCGAAATCAAGCGTGGCAAAATCGGCGCGGAGATCATCCATCCTGAATATCGAGTTCAGGGGGATAGTACGCAGGTCGAGTTACAAGAATCGCTCACGCCGGTTTACCCTTCCACAGAGGGCGTTCGTCAGGCCACGCTCCGCAAACTGACCGATCAGGCGCTGGCGTTGCTCGATGCCAACCACATCGATGAGCTGCTGCCTGAATCTCTAAGCCGATCGCTCATTAGTCTGCCCGACGCGCTACGCACCTTACATCGTCCCCCGCCGGATATGCAGCTCAGCGAGCTTGAGCACGGGAAACACCCGGCACAGCAGCGGTTGATTATGGAAGAACTGCTGGCACATAACCTGAGTATGCTCGCCGTGCGAGCGGGGGAACAACGGCATAAAGCCTCGCCGCTACAGGCGCAAGACGGTTTGAAGCAACAGTTGCTCGCTGCACTGCCGTTCAAACCCACGCAGGCGCAAGAACGTGTCGTAGCCGAAATTGAAGCGGATATGGCGAAAGATTTCCCGATGATGCGTTTGGTGCAGGGCGATGTGGGTTCAGGAAAAACGCTGGTCGCCGCACTGGCAGCATTACGCGCCATTGCCAACGGCAAGCAGGTCGCGCTGATGGCACCCACAGAGCTATTGGCCGAACAGCACGCCCATAGTTTCCGTCAGTGGTTTGAACCACTAGGGCTTGACGTCGGCTGGCTGGCTGGCAAACAAAAAGGGAAAGCGCGTCAGGCGCAGCAGGATGCCATCGCCAGCGGTCAGGTTTCCATGGTTGTCGGGACGCACGCTATTTTCCAGCAGCAGGTACAATTCAACGGGCTGGCATTAGTCATCATTGACGAACAGCACCGCTTTGGCGTGCATCAACGCCTTGCGCTGTGGGAAAAAGGCGAAGAACAGGGCTTTCATGCCCATCAATTGATTATGACCGCGACACCGATTCCCCGCACGCTGGCGATGACGGCCTATGCCGATCTGGATACGTCCGTCATTGATGAGCTGCCGCCGGGCAGAACCCCCGTCACCACTGTCGCCATACCCGATTCACGCCGCAGCGACATTATCGAACGCGTGAATAATGCCTGTCAGCAGGAAGGGCGACAGGCCTATTGGGTGTGTACGCTGATCGAAGAATCCGACCTGCTGGAAGCGCAAGCAGCAGAAGCCACCAGCGAAGAGCTGAAGGCTGCCCTGCCGAATCTCAAGGTTGGATTGGTTCACGGCCGCATGAAGGCGCAGGAAAAGCAGGCGGTGATGCAGGCTTTCAAACAGGGCGAACTGCAACTGCTGGTAGCGACCACCGTCATCGAGGTAGGTGTGGATGTACCCAATGCCAGCCTGATGATCATTGAGAACCCAGAGCGTCTGGGATTAGCGCAACTGCACCAATTGCGCGGGCGCGTCGGACGTGGCGCGGTGGCATCTCACTGCGTGCTGCTCTACAAAACACCAATGAGCAAGACAGCACAAAAACGGCTTCAGGTTCTACGCGATAGCAACGATGGCTTTGTTATCGCGCAGCGCGATCTGGAAATTCGCGGGCCGGGAGAATTACTCGGTACGCGCCAGACGGGCAATGCCGAGTTTAAAGTCGCTGACCTCCTGCGCGATCAGGACCTGATTCCACAGGTACAGCGCGTTGCTCGCCACCTGCATGAACACTATCCCGAGCATGCCGTTGCACTCATCGAACGCTGGCTACCAGAACGCGCACGTTACACCAACGCTTGATTGCAACAACGTATTCTTCATTTCTCTTAAAACCTCGCCGCCAACACACATGCACAGTGAAGTATGATGCGTATATCCCTTTAAATAATAAATCCTTGCTTGTCGGACAAAATTCATATCGAAAAGATGAGTTGGCAAACGTTTGCTTTCAGCAAAGAGATCATTAAAATGCGCTCTTTGTCGTTTCAGGAACGCCAACTTACATCATGAATACCACCACGGAAACGTCCCGAACAGAAGCCGCTGCCGCACCTCAGCGCAGTGAACTCATCTATCATCTTGAAGACCGCCCGCCGCTGCCGCAAACGCTGTTCGCCGCCAGTCAGCATTTGCTTGCCATGTTTGTTGCGGTGATTACCCCCGCACTACTGATCTGTCAGGCATTAGGTTTACCCGCAGAGGATACGCAGCGCATCATCAGTATGTCGCTTTTCGCTTCCGGTCTGGCCTCCATTCTACAAATAAAAACCTGGGGTCCTGTCGGCTCTGGTCTGCTGTCTATTCAGGGCACCAGCTTTAACTTCGTGACGCCACTGATTATGGGTGGGCTGGCGCTGAAAAACGGCGGGGCAGATGTTCCCACGATGATGGCTGCACTGTTCGGTACGCTGATGGTCGCTTCCTTCACCGAAATCATTCTTTCACGCTTCCTGCATTTAACCCGCCGCATCATTACCCCGCTGGTTTCCGGCATTGTGGTGATGATCATTGGGCTGTCGCTGATTCAAGTCGGCCTGACTTCCATCGGCGGCGGCTATGCCGCAATGGGTAATAACACCTTCGGCGCCCCCAAGAACTTACTTTTAGCGGGTGTGGTGTTGCTGGTTATTATTCTGCTTAACCGCCAGCGTAACCCTTACCTGCGCGTCGCGTCGCTGGTAATTGCCATGGCGGTGGGTTATCTGGGTGCTTGGTTGATGGGCATGCTGCCGGAAAATGCGCCAGCTCAAAACGACACGGTCATTATGGTGCCCACACCGCTGCATTACGGTCTCGGCTTTGACTGGAATCTGTTGATTCCGCTGATGCTGGTCTTCATGGTGACATCGTTAGAAACCATCGGTGACATCACCGCGACCTCCGACGTTTCAGAGCAGCCGGTCAGAGGCCCGCTGTACATGAAACGCTTAAAAGGCGGCGTGCTGGCAAACGGCTTGAACTCTTGCCTTTCTGCCGTATTCAACACCTTCCCCAACTCTTGCTTCGGCCAGAATAACGGCGTCATCCAGCTTACCGGTGTTGCCAGCCGCTATGTGGGTTTTGTGGTTTCGCTGATGCTGATCGCACTGGGGCTGTTCCCTGCCGTTAGCGGATTTGTGCAGCATATTCCAGAGCCGGTTCTGGGCGGTGCCACTATCGTGATGTTTGGTACGATCGCCGCTTCTGGTGTGCGCATTGTGTCCCGTGAGCCGCTGAATCGTCGTGCGATCATGATTATTGCACTGTCGCTGGCTGTAGGTCTTGGCGTATCGCAGCAGCCGCTGATTCTGCAGTTCGCACCGGATTGGATTAAAACATTACTGTCCTCCGGTATCGCCGCTGGCGGGATTACGGCAATCGTGCTGAATATTGTCTTCCCACACGAAAAAAAATAGCGCCAGCCCGCAATAATTTCAGTTCAGTTCATGTAAAAGCGAGCGGGGATGCAACACCGCTCGCTTTTTACTGTCTGTAACAGCATTACCTATTGAGCCTTCAGGGAAATTGCGGCATAAGAACAGTTCTCCCTGACGATTGGCATGGACTGACACGATGAAATTTATCGGGAAATTATTGCTGACCCTACTACTGCTGGCCTTTTTAGCGCTGGTAGTCGTATACGTATTACTACAAACCAGTTGGGCGGCAGGCTGGATAAGTAATTGGGTAAACCAGAATACTGGCTACCAGTTGTCACTGGGCAAAATTAATCATGACTGGTCAACAGCCGATCATATCCAACTCACTGATGTCAGTTTTGGCCAGAAAAATCAGCCACCGACACTCACTGCAAAGCAGATTTCAGCCGGGTTTAGTACCCGTCAAATTACCGATCCGCGCCACTTCGCCAGTCTCGGACTGGAAGGCGGTACGCTAAACCTTTCCTCACAGGCCGCCACACTCCCTATCGAAGCCGATGTACTACAGCTGCGTACAATGGCACTGCAGGCAAAGGACGGCGATTGGCGTCTGAATGGTCAACAAATTAACGGCGGCATGATACCGTGGCAGCCTGAGGCAGGTTATCTGCTGGGCAAACAGGGACAGTTCCAGCTCAGCGCCCGCTCACTCGAACTCAACGATATTCCCGCCAGTCAGGTATTGGTTCAGGGCGAAATCAACCACAATCAGCTGATTCTGAGCAATTTCGGCGCGGATGTCGCTCAGGGGCAGCTAACGGGCAATGCCAGCCGCGCAGAAGACGGCAGTTGGCAGATCGGTAACCTGCGACTCAGCAATGTCCGTTTGCAAACGCAGAGAACGCCGGAGGCCTTCTGGCAGCCCGTTACCGAACTGCCTTCTGTGACCGTTGACCGCTTTGATCTGATTGATGCCCGTATTGAAGGGCCGGGATGGGCGTTTATCGACCTTGATGTTGCCCTACAAAATGTCACGTTTAAGCAGAATGACTGGCAGAGCGAGGGTGGAACGCTGTCATTCAATGCGACTGACATTGTGAACGGCAACATGCACCTTATCGACCCTATCGTGAATCTGGACTTGTCACCGGCGGGCGTTAACATCAAGCAGTTTTCTACGCGCTGGGAAGGCGGTTTACTGCGAACCAACGGCAGTTGGCAGCGTAGTCACCACCGTTTAGCGCTGAATGAATTTGTTGTCGCAGGGATGGAATACACGCTCCCCAGCGACTGGCGTCAGCGGTGGCAAACGCCCCTGCCATCATGGCTGGCAGAAGTGAGTGTGCGAAAATTCACGGCGAACCGCAATCTGCTGATTGATATCAATCCGGATTTTCCCTTCCAGCTAACCGCATTAGATGGCTACGGCAGCAATTTGCTACTGGCTCGCAACCACCAGTGGGGAATGTGGACAGGATCGTTGAATCTTAATGCCAGCGATGCGACGTTTAATAAAGTCGATGTCCGCCGTCCTTCAATGGCACTGGTAGCCGACGATAATCAGATCGCCATTAACGAACTCAGCGCGTTTACGCAAAATGGCATGCTGGATGCCAAGGCAACGATCAACCAGCAACCGGCACGCAATTTTTCTCTGTCACTGACAGGACGCGCCGTCCCGCTGGATGTTCTGACGCGTTGGGGATGGCCAGAACCCGCAACCGCACCGACGGGCAATACAAATCTGCAATTGCAACTGAGTGGACAGCTTGCCGCTGATACGCCACTGAAACCGACGCTAAGCGGTACGCTACAAGGTGTGGATAGCAATGATCATCCCATCAGACAGCAAATGCATCAGGGCACTGTGACAGAAACGCCGTAATTATTACGTTTTCAAAATTATACGTTTTCAAAATACGGTTTTTTTAATAAGCGTTTTCAAAACATCCGCAACGTTGTTGCGTGCTGAAACAGCATCATAAACCCCGTGAAAATCACGGGGTACGACTTGTTTCGAGGGTGCTGCCAGAGATTGTGAAGCGTGATGTACTGATGAAAAGACCGTCATAATACTCAGCGGCAGGCTAATCTACTTCTGACCCGCCTTCTTCCAGTGGCGCATCCGGTTGAACAGGCAGCACGATGTAAACCCCTTCGAACAACGCCCCTTTATTGTCATCACCAAAGAGCTCAACATTAAGCTGCACACGCGCTTTGCGCCCACGCGCGAGGCGATCCAGATCGCCACTCAGCGACCCTAAATCAGCAATAGCACTTGGTCTGCCACTGACTGGCGCACTGTAACGAATATGCGCATCCGCCAGAATAATCGTGCCACCGAGGTGCCGTTCACGTAGCAACAGCCAGATTAATCCCCACCCCGTGAGCGTAGCGAGAGAAAACATGCTGCCGGCAAAAAGCGTATGGTGCGGGTTCTGGTTGCCTGTTTCAGGCATGGTGGTAATAAACTGCTTTCCGGTGTACTGGCTTATCCGCACGCCCATTTTTTCACTCAGGGGAATATGCTCGTACCACGCCTGCTGCAACTGTCCACACCAGTCAGGACGATGCAAAATGTCATCCAGCGTCGCCACCGGTTTAATCATCAGAAAGTGCCGCACAGGTGTGGTTTGTGGCGCAGTGATCTCCCCCTGGTTAACAAAACCCAGTTTGGAGAAGAAATCTATTGCGTCTTCACGGGCGCTACAGACCACACGCTTGGCGCCTTCCTGACGCGCGACTGACTCCAGAGTAATCGCCAGCAGCGTGCCTAACCCTTTCCCTCGGACGTCAGGATGAACGGCGACAAAACGGATTGCCGCTTCATTATCTGCATTGATAGAAAGACGCCCAATTGCGACCAGCCTTCCCTGTTCATCCACCACAGTTTGGTGATGTGCCAAAGCATCGTAAGCATCACGTTCAGAACCCAGTGGCTGGCGTAGAGGTTTACGCAGCATTTCCCAGCGAAATTGATAGTACGCCTCCAGTTCTTCCGCGCTTTCAGGTACTCTCAAATGATACATAACCCTTCCTCTATACCGAGATGCCTCATGGCATCGGGGTTCATAAGACCAAACTGTTGAAGCAAATTTATACGCGAAGCAGCAACGGCGATAGCACGCCATAAGACAATGGCGCTACAAACCTATGACATTACAACCCCAGACGTCACAACCCTACGTCTGTAGCCAGAACGTCACTGGGCCATCATTCACTAATGCCACTTTCATATCCGCTGCAAACTGCCCTGTTTCCGTGTGAACGCCTTGCTCACGACACTGTCCGACAAAATATTGGTAGAGACGATCGGCCTCTGAAGGATGCGCCCCGCGAGAAAACCCAGGCCGCATGCCACGCTGCGTATCAGCCACCAGCGTAAACTGCGAAACCACCAGCACATTGCCGCCAGCCTGACGAACATTGAGATTCATTTTCCCGTCATCGTCACCGAATATGCGGTAACCCAACACACGCTCGCAGAGTCGCGTGGCTTTTTGTTCGTCATCGCCCTGCTCAACGCCCAGCAGGATCAGTAAACCTTTATCGATTTCCCCAACTACACTGCCTTCTACCGTAACGCTGGCGCTGGATACTCGCTGAATTAGCGCAATCATAAAACCCGACTACTCCTGATGTCATCATTCCCAATAGGGGCGATGTCCGCCCCTGCGATATAAATTATGCTTTAGCCGTCGTCGCCTGCATGGCGAAAAAATCCGGTACCACCTGACGATCGGTCACCAGAATGCTGTGAATGCCCAGGCTTTGTGCCGCATCGACGTTCGCAGCATTATCGTCAAAAAAGACGGCTTGCGCAGGCGTCACGCCTTCTTGCGTCAAGACGTATTGATAAATCGCCTGTTCCGGTTTACGTAATCCAATGTCTTGCGACAGGTAGAGCTTGTCGGCCGCCGTCTCCACTTCAGGGAATAGTGCAGGCCAATGTGCACAATGAAGGCGATTGGTGTTCGACAAAATCACCACACGGTGCCCTTGCTGACGCAGGCGCCGCATGATGCCGATAACCTCGGGACGCAGCGCGACAAAAATGGCCTGCCAGCCAGCGGTGAATTGTTCGAAGCTCAGAGCGATGCCCATTTCCTGGCACAGTCTGGTGGCAAATTCCTCGTCGCTGATCTCCCCCCGCTCATGCTGTTCAAACGCGTCGCCCATGACAAAACGCTCTTGCAACGTCGCGAGCGGCGCGCTGCTCAGATTACTCCAGACACCCAATACCCTATTGAAATCAATATCTATGACGACATTGCCTAAATCAAAGATATACAGCATGGCAGTGACCTCCTGACGTAATCGTGGGATTTTCACTGTAGCGGGAAATGGCGAAACTGAACAGGGAGGAAATATAAAGGAAAAATTAAAATGGAAGAAAGCGCATAAAATTCAGGGCACCCGAAGGTGCCCTGTTGCGTAACAAGCCAAATCCGTCTGAAATTAGACGTCTTTGCTGCCGCGGCTAGCGCGTTTACGATCGTTTTCGGTCAGGTGACGCTTACGAATACGGATAGACTGCGGCGTAACTTCAACCAGTTCGTCGTCATCAATGAATTCCAACGCTTGTTCCAGAGACATTTTGATCGCCGGAACCAGTGTAGTGGCCTCATCGGTACCCGATGCACGCATGTTGGTCAGTTTCTTACCAGTCAGACAGTTTACTGTCAGATCGTTAGAACGTGAGTGAATACCGATGATCTGGCCTTCATACACTTCTGCACCGTGTCCGAGGAACAGCTTACCGCGATCCTGCAGGCTGAACAGCGCAAACGCGACAGCTTTACCCTGACCGTTAGAGATCAGTACGCCGTTCTGACGCTGGCCGATTTCACCCGGACGCACGTCATCGTAGTGGCTGAACGTGGAGTACAGCAGGCCTGTACCAGAGGTCATGGTCATGAATTCGGTACGGAAACCGATCAGACCGCGAGCAGGGATCAGGTAATCCAGACGGATACGACCCTTGCCATCTGGGATCATGTCTTTCACATCACCTTTACGCTCACCCATGGCTTGCATGACTGAACCCTGGTGCTGTTCTTCGATGTCCAGCGTCACGTTTTCAAACGGCTCTTGGTTACGGCCGTCGATAACGCGGTTGATAACTTTCGGACGTGATACGGCCAGTTCAAAGCCTTCACGACGCATGTTTTCGATCAGAACTGACAGGTGCAGCTCACCACGACCAGAAACGCGGAATGCATCAGCATCTTCGGTTTCGTCAACACGCAGGGCAACGTTGTGTACCAGCTCTTTGTTCAGACGCTCCAGAATCTGGCGCGACGTAACATACTTACCTTCTTTACCGCAGAATGGTGAAGTATTGACGTTGAAGAACATGGTAACGGTAGGTTCATCGACGCTCAGTGCTGGCAGCGCTTCGACATTCTGCGGATCGCAGATGGTGTCGGAAATGTTCAGCTCGCCCAGACCGGTGATCGCGATGATATCGCCTGCTTCCGCTTCAGTCGCGTCGATACGCTCCAGACCCAGGTGAGTCAGAACTTTACCGACTTTGCCGTTACGGGTTTTGCCTTCGCTATCAACAATAGTCACTTGTTGGTTAGGCTTAACTTTACCGCGCTTGATACGGCCGATACCGATAACGCCAACATAGTTGTTGTAGTCCAGTTGAGAGATCTGCATCTGGAACGGCGCATCCATCTCAACCTGAGGTGGAGAAACGTGATCGACAATCGCCTGATACAGCGGAGTCATATCTTCCGCCATGTCGGTATGGTCGAGACCCGCGATACCATTCAGCGCAGAAGCATAAATGATCGGGAAATCCAATTGCTCGTCAGTCGCATCCAGGTTCACGAACAGGTCGAATACCTGATCGACAACCCAGTCAGGACGCGCACCAGGACGGTCAACTTTGTTGATAACCACAATCGGTTTCAGACCATTGGCAAATGCTTTTTTGGTCACGAAACGCGTTTGCGGCATCGGGCCATCCATCGCATCAACAACCAGCAGTACCGAGTCAACCATCGACATTACACGCTCAACCTCGCCGCCGAAGTCGGCGTGTCCCGGGGTATCCACGATGTTAATACGGTAGTCTTTCCAATTAATGGCGGTATTTTTTGCGAGGATGGTAATTCCACGCTCTTTCTCCAAATCGTTGGAGTCCATTACACGCTCGGTTGCTTCGACACGTTCACCGAACGTTCCGGATTGTTGCAACAGCTTGTCAACCAGGGTGGTTTTCCCATGGTCAACGTGCGCAATAATGGCGATGTTACGCAAATTTTCGATCACAGCTTTGCCTCAGGCATTTAGAAATAGCGCGCTATTGTACACGTATTAATCGAGGGACTAAACAAGATCACAAGCATCTATGATAAACAACCTAGAGCTGCCTGCTTTGTGATCCCTTTCACGGTGCAAAAGCGCTACAAGCGAACACAAATGCACTAAATAAGTGCAATAATTCACATATGGAGCACCATTTTGGTGCTTTAGACTATAATGGTGCAGTGGATTTCCGTGAGAAAGCCCCACGGAGCAACACATTGCACACATTTAAAAAGTTGGCACACTTTTAGCTTTAGTCTACTCACGGCAACAACATCAATCCACAACGATATTCGTTCCACGACGATAAATGACCAATCGGGAGAACCAAGTATGTCCGCAGAACATGTTTTGACGATGCTGAATGAGCACGAAGTGAAGTTTGTTGATTTACGCTTCACTGATACTAAAGGTAAAGAGCAGCACGTCACCATTCCGGCTCATCAAGTCAATGCCGACTTCTTCGAAGAAGGTAAAATGTTTGATGGTTCCTCGATTGGCGGCTGGAAAGGTATTAACGAGTCAGACATGGTTCTGATGCCTGATGCCAGCACCGCAATGATCGACCCGTTCTTCGAAGATTCTACACTGATCATTCGTTGTGACATCCTCGAGCCAGGCACGATGCAAGGTTATGACCGCGACCCGCGTTCTATCGCGAAACGTGCGGAAGATTTCCTGCGTTCTTCCGGCATTGCCGATACCGTCCTGTTCGGGCCTGAGCCAGAATTTTTCCTGTTTGATGACATCCGTTTCGGCAGCAGCACGTCCGGTTCCCACGTTGCTATCGACGATGTCGAAGCTTACTGGAACTCCGGTAAAGCCTACGAAGGCGGTAACAAAGGTCACCGTCCAGGTCTGAAAGGCGGCTACTTCCCAGTTCCACCAGTCGATTCATCACAGGACATCCGTTCTGCTATGTGTCTGACCATGGAGCAAATGGGTCTGGTTGTTGAAGCTCACCACCACGAAGTGGCTACCGCTGGTCAGAACGAAGTGGCTACCCGCTTCAACACCATGACCAAAAAAGCTGACGAAATTCAGATCTACAAATATGTCGTGCACAACGTGGCTCACGCCTACGGTAAAACCGCGACCTTCATGCCAAAACCAATGTTCGGTGATAACGGTTCTGGTATGCACTGTCACATGTCTCTGTCTAAAGACGGTACTAACCTGTTCGCTGGCGACAAATACGGCGGCCTGTCTGAAATGGCGCTGTTCTACATCGGCGGTGTTATCAAGCATGCTAAAGCCATCAACGCCTTGGCAAACCCAACGACCAACTCTTACAAGCGTCTGGTCCCAGGCTACGAAGCCCCAGTTATGCTGGCTTACTCTGCCCGTAACCGTTCTGCTTCAATCCGTATCCCAGTGGTTGCGAGCCCGAAAGCACGTCGTATCGAAGCGCGCTTCCCAGATCCAGCCGCTAACCCGTACCTGTGCTTCGCTGCACTGCTGATGGCTGGCCTCGACGGCATCATCAACAAAATCCACCCTGGCGATGCTATGGACAAAAACCTGTACGACCTGCCGCCGGAAGAAGAAGCAGAGATTCCAAAAGTTGCAGGTTCTCTGGACGAGGCCCTGGCTGCACTGAACGAAGACCGCGAGTTCCTGACCCGTGGTGGCGTGTTCACCGACGACGCTATCGAAGCGTATATCGAACTGCGTAAATCTGAGATTGACCGCGTTCGCATGACGCCGCACCCAGTTGAGTTCGAACTGTACTACAGCGTTTAATAACTAAGCGTCTAGTAACTACAGCGTCTAATCTCTACCTCGGCGTGGTTGGGTGTGCTGATACCCGACCATGACCGATAAACAACAGAATACTAATAATTTTGTTTTTGTTGCCGTGGAAACGCTTCAGCCCATCTTCGGATGGGCTTTTTTCACCATCGGCATTGGCCGTTGCGACGTAACATCCATCATTCACACTACAATGCACCACGACGGTGCGGGAGTCTGCGTTATGGCAACAGGCACGCTGCCCGATGCTGGGCAGATCCTAAATTCTCTGATAAACAGCATCTTATTGCTGGATAACGATCTAGCGATTCACTATTCCAACCCGGCAGCACAGCAATTACTGGCACAAAGCTCGCGTAAATTATCCGGCACACCGCTGCCCGATTTGCTGGGATACTTTTCTCTGAATATCGATTTACTGCGTGAAAGTCTGGATTCAGGGCAAGGTTTTACGGATAACGAAGTCACCCTCGTTGTGGATGGTAAAGCGCACATCATGTCGCTCACCGCTCAGCGGGTACAAAACGATTTTATCCTACTGGAAATGGCACCGATGGATAACCAGCGCCGCCTCAGTCAGGAGCAGCTTCAACATGCACAACAGCAGGCCGCCCGTGATTTGGTCCGGGGTCTGGCGCATGAAATAAAAAATCCGCTTGGCGGATTGCGGGGTGCCGCGCAGTTGCTTGCTAAAGCACTGCCCGACCCAGCATTGACGGAATATACCAAGGTCATCATTGAACAGGCGGATCGCCTGCGCAATCTGGTTGATCGCCTTCTGGGGCCACAGCAGCCCGGCCTGCACGTCACCCAAAGCATCCATCAGGTCGCTGAACGCGTTTGTCAGCTTGTCTCTCTGGAAAAGCCAGATAACGTGACGCTGGTGAAAGACTATGACCCTAGCCTGCCAGAGCTGACGCACGACCCCGATCAGATTGAACAGGTACTGCTGAATATTACCCGCAACGCGCTACAGGCGCTGGGCGAGGAAGGCGGGACGATTACGATACGTACCCGCACGGCTTTTCAGCTTACGTTACACGGTGTGCGCTATCGTCTCGCCGCGCGTATTGACGTGGAAGATGACGGCCCCGGCGTACCTGCTCAACTACAGGACACACTGTTTTACCCGATGGTGAGCGGACGCGAAGGGGGCACGGGTTTGGGGCTTTCCATCGCCCGCAGTCTTATCGACCAACACTCCGGTAAAATTGAATTTAACAGTTGGCCAGGACACACCGAATTTTCGGTTTACTTGCCCATTCGCCAGTGAGGTTCACAATGCAACGAGGGATAGTCTGGATTGTCGATGACGATAGCTCCATCCGTTGGGTGCTTGAGCGCGCGCTTGCTGGTGCGGGTTTAACCTGCGCAACGTTTGAGAACGGAAATCAGGTACTGCATGCGCTGGCGACACAAACGCCCGACGTTCTGCTGTCCGACATCCGTATGCCAGGGATGGATGGATTAGCGCTCTTACAGCAAATCAAACAGCGCCACCCAATGCTCCCGGTCATCATTATGACGGCACACTCCGATCTGGATGCCGCCGTCAGCGCTTATCAACAGGGTGCGTTCGACTATTTGCCGAAACCGTTCGATATTGATGAAGCCGTTGCGCTGGTTGAGCGCGCGATCAGCCATTATCTGGAACAGCAGCAGCCGGTACGTAACCAGCCGATGAATGGCCCAACGACGGACATTATCGGCGAAGCCCCCGCGATGCAGGATGTCTTTCGCATCATCGGTCGCCTGTCTCGCTCGTCGATCAGCGTGCTGATTAATGGCGAATCGGGGACGGGTAAAGAGTTGGTAGCGCACGCATTGCATCGCCATAGCCCACGAACCAAAGCCCCTTTTATCGCGCTGAATATGGCGGCCATTCCCAAGGATCTGATCGAATCAGAACTGTTCGGCCATGAAAAAGGCGCGTTTACAGGCGCAAACCAGATTCGTCAGGGCCGCTTTGAGCAAGCCGATGGCGGTACGCTATTTCTGGATGAAATCGGCGATATGCCGTTAGACGTACAAACACGTCTGTTGCGCGTATTGGCAGACGGACAGTTTTACCGCGTTGGCGGCTATGCCGCAGTAAAAGTGGATGTTCGTATTATCGCGGCAACGCACCAAAATCTTGAACAACGCGTGCAAGAAGGCAAGTTCCGTGAGGATTTGTTCCACCGCCTGAATGTGATCCGCGTCCATCTGCCGCCGCTGCGCGAACGCCGAGAAGATATCCCTCGTCTGGTGCGCTATTTCTTACAGGCCACCGCCAAAGAACTGGGCGTTGAGCCGAAGAATCTGCACCCAGAAGCGGAAACGGCGCTAACCCGTTTACCGTGGCCCGGCAACGTGCGTCAATTGGAAAATACCTGCCGCTGGTTGACGGTCATGGCCGCGGGTCAGGAAGTGCTGATCCAGGATCTGCCGCCTGAACTGTTCGAGACCACCGCGCCTGATTCCACCGTGCATATTCTGCCTGACAGTTGGGCCACACTGTTGGCACAATGGGCCGATCGCGCACTGCGTTCCGGTCATCAAAACCTGTTGTCAGAGGCACAGCCAGAAATGGAAAGGACGTTGCTGACGACGGCCCTGCGACATACGCAGGGGCATAAACAGGAAGCGGCAAGATTGTTGGGATGGGGCAGAAATACCCTGACGCGTAAATTAAAAGAGCTGGGAATGGAGTAGCAAGATTGCTTTTTTATTGCTCAATTGTTAACAAACAAACTGGTGATAAAAAATACAATCTGGCGCACGAAATTGTCATTAATTTGTCCTTTACTTGCCTCGAGTCAGCAGTATGATCGTGTCGCTGATTCGGGAGGAACACCATGCTGGATTCACTGATTTCTGCGGCAACGCTTTCCGTTACAACACACGGCGCTGAAATTGGCTCTGCGGCAAGCCATTCGCCGCAGGCTGCTATTGCCGCCGTTTTGTGTGCCGCACTGATTAACTTCTTTAGTTAATCATCGAAAAATTAGAGAACAGTCAGTCGGTAATAATATCGACTGGCTGTTTTTTTTGGCTAAATCACGCGGGAAAATTGCTGTGTTCTGAGCTTGCTACGTAGATAAACGTCAAAGCACATACAGATATTGCGGATCAGCAAACGTCCTTTCGGCGTCACCACCAGCCCATCTTCCTGACTATCCACCAGCCCATCGGCCACCAGCGGAGCAAGCAGTGCTAAATCCTGCTCAAAGTAGGTTTTAAAATCGATAGCATATTCCGCCTCAATGGGCGCATAGCTGAGCTGGAAATTACAAATGAGCGTCTTAATCACATCGCGGCGGAGGCAATCATCACGCGTCAGCTGTAACCCACGCCACAAGCCATTCCCTTGGTCTTTGACCTGCGCATAATACTGCTTCAGCTCTTTCTGGTTCTGAGCATAGCTATCACCGATCATACTAATCGCCGAAACGCCCATCCCAAGCAGATCGCTATCGCCCTGCGTCGTATAGCCCTGGAAATTGCGATGCAGTTTCCCTTCTCGCTGCGCCACCGCCAGCTCATCGTCCGGGCGAGCAAAGTGATCCATACCGATAAACTGATAGCCCGATTGCGTCAGCGACCCAATCGTCTGTTGCAGAATATCCAGCTTTTGCTCCGCGCTCGGTAAATCCGCTTCTTTAATCTTGCGCTGCGCGGCGAACAGGCTGGGTAAATGCGCATAGTTAAAGACGCTAAGCCGATGTGGGCTTAATTCCGCAACGCGCTGTAGCGTAAAGGCGAAGCTTTCCGGCGTTTGTTTCGGCAAGCCGTAAATCAAATCGATATTGGTTGAAGTGAAACCCAGCGCCTTTGCCCGCTCAATAAGGGCAAAAATAAAGTCTTCATCCTGCTCACGATTGACCAGCTTCTGAACGTCTTTATTAAAATCCTGCACGCCCATGCTCAGGCGGTTAAACCCTTCGGCACGCAGATGATCGAGGACATCCAGCTCAATTTCTCGCGGATCGACTTCAAGCGACAGCTCAGCCTGATCGGAAAAAGAGAACTGCTCGCGCAGCAGCGACATCAGTCGGCTGATTTGTACTTTATTTAGATAGGTTGGTGTACCGCCACCCCAATGCAATTGCGTCACCGTTCGCCCAACGAACAGCGGCGCACGCTGGCGGATTTCCAGCTCCAGCACATCAAGGTATTCATCCGCTTTATGCTGCTGACGCGTAACCAGCTTATTACAGCCGCAGAAATAGCACAGCCGATGGCAAAAAGGGATATGGATATACAACGACAGCGGTCGCTGCGGATAACGGGCAATGGCCTGCTGAAACGCCGGCTCATCGTAAGCTTCACTGAATTCTAACGCTGTGGGATAAGACGTATAACGCGGCCCAGAATAGTTATATTTTTGAATCAGGGCCAGATCCCAGTCAACGGACGGTATCGACATATTCGCTCACTCCTTCCAGTTTTTACTCGGTGGGTTATCCTTCCCCTCCTTCAGACCACCAAAATGGCGTTCAAAAGCGTTTCCTACGTTTTGCTACTCGTCTCATCCCTGAGACTCGCCCTAAGGGCCGTCACGTTGTGACGTTCAAAAACGCTCCCGGCGTTTTTGTCTTGGGCGTAGGCGTCGCACCTGATTCATGCGCCCGTTAAACAGGGCGCGGTGCAACCGATGCTTACGCTTCGACAATAGCCATAGTTTACTGAACAGACAGAGCAGATAAAACGCAACCAGCAATATCAGGAACAGAAACAGCCATTTCATTGATTAGAACGTGTCTTTCGGGTTATTACGTTTCAAAAGCTGCAACATATCTTCCTGCGGCTCTTCTTCGTCATCATCACCCAGCTCAATTCCAAGCTCTTCCATCAGGATGTCGATACGATCCAGCGTTTCATCAACCCATGACTGATCTTTAGCGCTTAGCGTCTCGCCGCTATCCAAACGATCCAACAAAGCATCCAGGCGCGCATCGTTTTCTAACATTTCCAGCTCTTCTTCAGGCGACATTGTCGGCTTCGCAGCAACGACTTTCTCCACTGGTTCAGAAGGCTTCGATTTAGGCTTCGGCTTAGCCACAGCGCTCTCTAACACGCCAAGCTGTACCGGCTTTTTGCTGCCGATACGCGGATCGGCAACGTTACGCTGACCAGAACGCTGATCGTTGGACGCTTTTTCCTGAGTCCGGCTGCCCGACGCGTTGCCACGATGCTTTTTATCTTTTTTCCGCTCGCGCGCTTCACGCTCCAGCTCTTCGCGGGTCTTTCTTTTTACTTTGGGTTTCCCTGCCTTGTCGGCAGCCCCTTTGACAGGTCGGTTCATAAGATTGTTCTCAGGTACACAGATATAAGGGAAGTGCGGCGGAATCTAGCAGAAAGCCCGCGAATAAAAAAGCGTCCACATCAGACAGCTGAGCTTTTCTTTTCGCATCAGTCTGCTGCATTTCACCACAGATAAAGCCGCCTTTATTGTCAGTTACAGGTATAATCCCCAACCAGACAGAGATCCAGATAGAGATAACCATCGTGACCCAGCAATATAACTACCACATGACGCGTTTTATCATCAGCGCCCCGGATATTCGCCATCTGGCAACAGATAGCGGTATTGAAGTGGCCTTTGCTGGGCGCTCTAATGCCGGAAAATCCAGCGCACTGAACACGCTGACCAACCAGAAAAACCTGGCACGAACCAGTAAAACGCCAGGCCGTACTCAGTTGATTAACCTGTTTCAGGTGGTAGACGGCGTGCGTTTGGTCGACCTTCCCGGCTATGGCTATGCCGAAGTGCCGGAGCAAATGAAGATCAAATGGCAACGTGCGCTCGGTGAATACCTGCAAAAGCGTAACAGCCTTAAGGGTCTGGTTGTGCTGATGGATATTCGCCATCCACTGAAAGATCTCGATCAGCAAATGATTCAGTGGGCTGTTGATGTCCAGCTTCCAGTCTTAGTGCTGCTGACCAAAGCCGATAAGCTGGCTTCAGGCGCGCGTAAGACACAGTTGAACATGGTTCGCGAGGCAGTCTTACCATTTATGGGTGATATTCAGGTCGAAGCATTTTCGTCACTGAAAAAGCTCGGCGTCGATAAACTACGGCAGAAATTGGATAACTGGTTCAGCACGTTGGAACACGCTGAAGAAGAACAAGAAGCAGAGTAATCCTTTCGCGTGGTGCAGAGTATCATCACTCGCATCACGCCCCCTACTTTCCCGCAATGATCACCCACCAGAAACGTTATTTTCACACGCGTAACCGTGTTGACATGTTGCTGTCTGCTACACGGCTACCGGCGTTTTGAGGGTAAAAATCCTGGATAAAGCCCATAAAAAACGCCCCGCTCAAAACTGAACGGGGCGGCTAATATTCAGCCAAATCCGATTACGTGAAGTAAAAGGTCTGAAAGATAGAACATCTTACCTCTGTACCCTACGTCTTTAACTCTACCCTATTTTTTCACGGGAACAAAGGCTTTTTTGTTGTTTACTTTCATAGAAAATGGTTATCGATTACACAAAGTTAAACCAGGTCACACAATACTGTTATTTAATTACAGAAATAGCGCAAAAATCGGCCATTAATGTGCTTCATCCCAGTTCATGCCCGTACCGATGTCTACCTGTAAGGGAACATTCAATTGCATACAACCTTCCATTAATGCTTTGATTTTATTAATGGATTCTTCAATAACCGAATCATGAATCTCGAACACCAATTCATCGTGAACCTGCATGATCATCTTCACCTTCGGCGTGTCTTTCTGTAACCAATCGTCAATCGCGATCATTGCTTTCTTAATAATATCAGCAGCGGTGCCCTGCATTGGGGCGTTAATCGCCGCACGTTCTGCGCCTTTACGCGCCATCGCATTACGAGAATGGATATCAGGCAGATAGAGACGGCGACCGTCAAGCGTGGACACATAGCCATGCTCTGCGGCCTGTTGGCGCGTACGCTCCATGTAATCCTGCACACCTGGGTAACGCTCAAAATACAGGTTCATGTATTTCTGCGATTCGCTACGGGGAATATTCAACTGACGCGACAGACCAAATGCGCTCATGCCGTAGATCAGACCAAAGTTGATCGCTTTCGCACTACGACGCTGTTCCGATGTCACCTTATCCAGTGCGATGCCAAACACTTCTGACGCCGTTGCTCGGTGGATATCCAACCCGTTCGCAAACGCGTTCAACAACCCTTTATCACCCGATAGGTGCGCCATGATACGCAGTTCGATTTGCGAGTAGTCCGCCGCAACAATGCTGTAGCCCTTCGGTGCAATGAATGCCTGACGAATACGGCGCCCTTCGTCATTACGCACTGGGATATTTTGCAGGTTCGGATCGCTGGAGGACAAGCGCCCGGTCGCGGTAACAGCCTGATGATAAGACGTATGAACACGCTTCGTCGCCGGATTGATCATCAGCGGCAGCTTATCGGTGTAAGTAGATTTCAGCTTGGCCAACCCACGATATTCCAAGATCAACTTCGGCAGAGGGTAATCCAGCGCCAGTTCGGCCAGCACTTCCTCATTGGTTGACGGTGCGCCTTTTGGCGTTTTCTTCAGAATCGGCAGCTTTTGTTTTTCATACAGAATACCCTGTAGCTGCTTGGTCGATGAGAGATTGAACTCTTCGCCCGCCAGCTCATAGGCTTGTGTTTCCAGCTCTGCCAGACGGATTGTGAGCTCTTTTGAGTGTTCCGCGAGAATAACAGGATCGATCAGCACGCCTGTACGCTCAATGCGGGATAAAACCGGCACCAGCGGCATATCAATAGTCTGGAAAACCTGGCACAGATCGGCATGCGGCTGGAGTTTTCCCCAGAGCTTTTGATGCAGATGCAGCGTAACGTCTGCATCCTCGGCCGCATAAAGCCCAGCCTGTTCCAGCGCAATCTGATTAAACGTCAGCTGATTTTTTCCCTTACCCGCGATCTCTTCAAAGGTAATGGTTTTGTGGCTCAGATAGCGTTCGGCCAGGCTATCCATATCGTGGCGGCCCGCCACGCTGTCGAGCACATAAGATTCCAGCATGGTATCAAACGCGATGCCGCGTAAATCGATGTCATACCGCTGCATCACGCCTTTATCAAATTTGAGATTCTGACCAATCTTCAGCAGCTTCTCATCTTCCAGCAGCGGTTTGAACAAGGCCAACACCTTGGTGCGATCCAACTGATCCGGCGCATCCAGATAGTCATGCGCCAACGGCAAATAAGCGGCTTCACCCGGCTTAATGGCGAATGACAACCCAATCAGATTAGCGGTGAGTGTATCCAGCCCGTCGGTTTCCGTATCAAAAGCGAAAACCCCAGCCTGTTTTATACGCTCAATCCAATCCAACAGCGTTTTCTCATCAAGAATCGTGACATAACCGTCGGCAGAAAGCGTCGATGCCTCGATATTGCCATCAACATCACTAGAGTTGACAGCAGTCACCTTTGGCAGATTTATCGCCGGTGATACCGTATTGCAATACGGATTACTGTGGTTGACTGCAGCCGTCTTTGGCAAACTTATCGCCGGTGACACCGTGTTGCAATACGGATTACTGTGGTTAATGGCACTCTTATGCGATGCTGTTGTTGTTGGTTGAACAGGCTGGCTGCTCTTTTTACCCTGCATCCAGGTGCCTGATTCAATATCTAATAACCAGCGTTTAAATTCATAACGGGCAAAGAGACGATGTAGCTCATCTACATCCAGCTCGTTAACGGTGAGCTGATCGCAGCTAAGCTCCAGCTCGACATCCGTTTTAATGGTGGCCAGCTGATAAGAGAGGTAGGCCACGTCTTTGTGCTGCTCCAGCTTCGGCGCCATGGTTTTCGCACCACGGAAGGAAAGCCCAGCAATTTTATCAAGATTGGCATAGAGCGAATCCAGCCCGCCGAGCCCTTGCAATAGCGCTTGGGCCGTTTTTTCACCCACGCCAGGTACTCCGGGAATGTTATCTGATGCATCCCCCATCAGCGCGAGGAAATCGATAATCAGCTCAGGAGGAATACCGTACTTATCACACACTTCCTGTGGGCCAAGAATCGAGTTATTCATGGTATTAATGAGCGTCACGCTCGGCGTCACCAGCTGCGCCATATCTTTATCGCCGGTACTAATCAGCACCGACTTACCCGCTTTTTCCGCCTGAACGGCGAGCGTACCAATCACATCGTCCGCTTCTACGCCGGAAACCGCCAGAAGCGGCAGCCCCATTGCTTTCACCATCTTATGCAGAGGCTCTATTTGCTCGCGTAGATCCTCCGGCATCGGTGGGCGGTGAGCCTTATAATTTTCGAACAGTTCATCGCGAAACGTTTTCCCTTTCGCATCAAAAACGACGGCAACGTGGCTGGGCTGATATTGCAACAACAAACTGCGTAGCATATTCAGTACACCATACATTGCACCGGTGGCTTCTCCCGCGCTGTTTGTTAACGGTGGGAAAGCGTGATAAGCACGATACAAATAGGATGAACCGTCTACCAGTATTAAAGGATTTTCTGCAATCTGAGCCATAGCCTGCCATGATCGTTGTGGTCTGTCATAGCGCTAAGCATGCCATAGGTCAGGGAAAGAGACGATCCTTAACGTGAGATATTGGCTGATTTTGCATGGATCCTCGCAAGATCTTCCTGTGGATAACTTTGTGAATAGTTTTATCCGCTTAATTGCTGATTTCCCCTATTATCTTAAGTTATTTTTTTATATCCATTAATTTCATGAAGTTATAATATAACCTGTTTATTTTTAAGGCGTGATAAACCGTCATCCAATTTGTGGATATAAACAAACAGATAAATAGATATTGCGAGATAATGAGATATAAAAGATAAGAAGATGAACTGCGGGAAGGTATAAAGTCATGCGGTTTTACCCGCATGACTTATTAAATAATTACTTCTTAGCAATGAGGAACTTCACCACGTCAGCGTACTGTTTTACATACCCATCCATTGAACTGGTATCAAGACCATCATTCTTGATCATATATTTACCGTTAACGAACATGGCTGGAACACCGCGTAATTGTAAATCGGCGGCCGCTTTTTCCTGCTGGGCAACCAGAGATTTCACAACAAAGCTATTCAGTGCACCATCAAACTCTTCCGCACTCACGCCGGCTTTCACAAAGACTTCGCGAATATCTTCCGGTTTTTGTACAGTCTGTGTTTTCTGAACCGCATCAAACATCAGCGGGGTAATTTTATCTTCAACGCCCAGCGCCATAGCAACAGCCCATGCCTGCGTCAGGTTTTTACCCAATGGGCCCAAGAAGTCCACGTGATAACGTGTCATCTTCGTCCCCTCTGGCAACGCTTTTTTTACTGCATCTGGAACGTGGTAAACCTGTTCAAATTGATAGCAGTGCGGGCAATAGAATGAGAAGAACTCAAGAACCTGAGGCTCTTGGGTTGCAGGTTTATCTAATTCTACATATTGCTTGCCGTCAGAAAACTCTGCAGCAGAAGCACTAAATGCCAGAACAACGCCAATCAGCGCAAGCCATAATTTTTTCATAAATGTCACTCTCTCCATTTAATTTCAGTACATTGGCATTAGCTGTAGAGGAGGTTCCTGCAACAGCTGAGTTTGCCCAATAAATATTGCCGTTTGCTTCAACCAGAAATCAGCATCCGTCATCCAGGGGAAATTTTTCGGAAAAGCGGGGTCTTCCCAGCGACGGGCAACCCAAGCTAAATAATAAACCTGTCGCATCGCGCGAAGAGGCTCAATCAGCGAGAGCTCTTTCTCCTGAAATTCCGCAAATTCGCTATAGGCTTCTAACAAGATATCCAGTTGAATACGTTGTTCACGACGGTCACCGTGCAACAGCATCCATAAATCCTGTATTGCCGGGCCATTACGGGCATCATCCAAATCCACAAATAGCGGGCCATCACGCCACAAAATATTGCCTGGATGACAATCCCCATGCAGACGCAGTGGTCGCCAGTCGTTATGCCAATAAGTTTCAACTGTATCAATCAGTTGACGGGTCGCTTGTAAAAAATCATGTCGATGTATTTTCGGTATTAGCGGACATGTCTCCAACAACCGATAAGATTCATGCAGGTATTCATTTACCCCGATCGTAGGACGCTCGGTGAATAACGATTTCTGCCCCGTCTGGTGAATCCGGCCGAGAAAACGACCGACCCACTCTAGCTGGTCTTCATTATCCATTTCATACTGCCGCCCACCCACGCTGGGGAATACAGCAAAATGAAACCCTTCATAGACGTTCAACGTTTGCCCATTAAGCGAGACGGGCGCGACAACAGGGACTTCATCTTCTGCCAATTGCTGGGCAAAAGTATGCTCTTCCTGAATCTGTGCTGCGCTCCACCGTTCCGGGCGATAAAATTTCACCACAAATCGTTTACGATCTTCATCCGCAAACTGATACACCCGGTTCTCATAACTGTTTAATGCCGTCAAACCAGAATCAACGCGCAGCCCAACATCCAGCAAGGCATCCACGATCAGATCTGGGAATAGCGTCTGAAAATTAAATATCGAACTATTCATCACGGCCACAAATGGTTAGAGGCGACGTAAGAGATATGCGTGCAGTAGTTAGCATCATGAACGTGTTATTCCTTTCCACTAGTCTTTAATAACTCCCCGGGCACGAAGCAAAGCTGTCTTAAAATCTTCTTCGTAGTCCTTCTTCAAACCGGGGATGACTTGTTCTTTATCTGCATCACGCATTTTTAGATGGTAAATAAGGATATCATCAGTCAGTTCATTTAACTGCCCCTCGAACCCCGCCTCCTGTGCAAGGTTTTGTAAAAATTGCACCAGATTTAAATCGGGCTCTTTTTGCCAGGCTGGGTGCAACAGTTCAATCAACTCATTAACGCGATGACATTTCATTTTTTTCTCCTTAAAAACGATTTGTACTCAATAAATTTCAATATGCAGGAAGCGACTTGAGCAATATTGAGTATATAGCGATCAAAATAACAGCCTTGCTCACATGAGGAAAGAACTTGGTCTTCTGCGAAAGTTTTCAGAGAATAGCGTATGGTTTAGCCACACGAACTTTCGGTAGGGGAAAGTGGGTATCGATAATTGGAAAGTGAAATGATTACAGGCGTTATACTCGCAGGCGGGCGTGCAACGCGCATGGGCGGGCACGATAAGGGTCTGATAGCACTGAACGGTGAGCCGCTATATCTGCATGTTCTGTCTCGGCTTAAAGCACAGGTCAATGAAGTCATGATCAGCGCTAATCGCAATCAGGCTGTGTATGCACAAAGTGGCTGCCGCATTATTAGTGACTTTGATACAAGCTTTCCAGGCCCGCTGGCGGGTATTCTGAGCGGATTACATGCCTCTCCATCCGAATGGGTTGTATTCGTCCCTTGCGATGTCCCTGTGCTCCCTTGCGATCTGGTAAACCGCTTGTGGCAAGCACGTGGGGAATCCAATGCGGCTTATGCCACTGATGGAGAACGGCCACATCCCACATTACTCTTAATCAATAAAAACCTTATTGAATCACTAGAGACCTATCTGCATCTCGGAAACCGTAAGCTGATGCTATTTATGGAACAGGTTGGAGCAAACGCTGTTTCATTTAGCGATCAGTCTCAAGCTTTTCGCAATATGAATTCGCCTGAAGATTTATCCAATTGGGAGGAGCAACACCGTGAATCCTAATTGTGTCCCCTTGCTCGCTATTGTTGCTTATAGCGGTACAGGTAAAACGACATTACTTAAACACGTCATCCCACTGCTGACGCATCATGGTGTTCGAGTCGGGCTTATTAAACATACACATCATCAGATGGATATTGATACGCCAGGTAAAGATAGCTATGAGCTCCGTAAGGCAGGCGCAGCACAGACGATTGTCGCCAGCAGCCAAAGGTGGGCGCTGATGACGGAGACGCCTGATCAGGAAGAACCCAATATTTACGATCTAGCAGGGAAAATGGATGCATCAGCTCTCGATCTAGTGCTGGTTGAGGGGTTCAAACACGAGAAGATCGCTAAAATAGCCTTGTTTCGCCAATCGTTGGGTAGAGAATTAAGTGATTTGATCGATGAATATGTCATTGCGATTGCAGCAGATACAGAGATAGACACCCGACTTCCTGTGCTCGATATCAATCAACCAGAACAGGTTGCTGCTTTTATCCGAAAATGGCTCAAAAATAACAGTCTGTAGTGCGGAATAGACTACCGCTCACACTGAACCATTGGGTAATGTCTAGTAGGATGTCGATTTTCGCCCCCATATCTCTTGGCGGTCAGGTTATCTATCTGATACACCGCAATAGATCCACAACGGTGAGCAAATCGTTGCAAATAACCTCCCAAATTTCCCATAGCAAAAAG